>NZ_CP155576.1:1390004-2780008 GCF_039693965.1 Moraxella sp. K1664 | reverse complement strand
CTTTGGCAATGTCTTTAAACGCCTTAACAAAGATGAACTTAGTCGATACTTTAGTGAGTGGATGAATCAAACCCAAGCCAATCATCCACACATCGCCATTGATGGTAAATTCATCCAAGGTGGCTACAAAAATGACAACGCATTACAGCTTGTTACCGCCTTTGCCAGTCAAACCAAACTCATTCTTGCTCAAGTTGACATTGCTGATAAAAACAACGAAATTAGCACATTACCCCAACTGTTAAAACTCATTGACATCAGCGGGAGTATTGTGACAGCCGATGCCATTTACTGTCAAAAAGACATCAGCAAACAAATCATTAAAGCAAAAGCCAAGTACATCTTTGCCTTAAAGCAAAACCACAAAACTTTGTATGAAGACATCGTACTGTGGTTAAACAGCAAGCTTAATAATAACAACATGACCAGCATACAGACTGTCGAAAAAGACCACGGTCGTATTAAGACAAGACGTTATGCGACATCAACACAACCTGATTGGTTATCAGGTAAAGATGATTGGACTAACCTTCATGCAGTGGTCATGGTAGAATCCATTCGTGATGTTAAAGATAAGGTGACCACTGAACGCCGTTATTACCTAAGCTCCCTGACAGATGTTAATATGATTGCTGATGCCATTTGTAACCATTGGTCTATTGAAAACAGTCAGCATTGGGTGTTAGATGTTATCTTTGGTGAAGATGACCAAAAAAGTCTTGAACGTCATGAAAAAGCAAATAAAGCATTACTGACTCGTACCGCATTAAACTTAATTCGAGCCAATGGGGATGCTAAACTCTCTGTGAAACGCAGTAAAATGAGAGTTTCACAGAATAAGTCTTATCTTGAACAGTTGTTGTTTGGTAAGGGGTAGTGCGATTGCTCTGATCGGCTTTGAAGGATTATTGACAAGTTTTGATCGTCGGTAAATTGTTTGATATTAGGGTGTGTTGAACCTTTATAATTGGTAAGGTGCGTACTACGCACCAAAATTACAATTAAATTTATTTTTAAAAGAAATTGATTAAAAAATGATTTTAATGATAATATTTTGAAAAATTGAAAAATTGAAAAATTGAAAAATTGAAAAATTGAAAAATTGAAAAATTGAAAAATTGAAAATTGAAAATTGAAAATTGAAAATTGAAAATTGAAAATTGAAAATTGAAAATTGTAAGGGCGAATATAATTCGCCCTTACAATTTTAAAAAATAATTTCCTAAAAATCAATAAGTTGAAATTTTTAGTTGAGATTGAAGTAATGATTTACCTTATTTATCAACGATTTGGCAAATATTCTTTGACATCTTTGGCAAATTGACGTAACACGTTCACCGTGCTGTCCCAATCCAAGCAACCGTCCGTTACCGATTTGCCATATTCTAATTGGCTTAGGTCGGCAGGGATATTTTGGCGACCGCCTTTTAGGTGGCTTTCAATCATGAGACCCATGATAGATTTGTTGCCTTTTTGGATTTGTCCTGCGATATTTTGGATAACCATGGGCTGTAAGTAGGGGTCTTTGCCAGAGTTGGCGTGGCTTGCGTCCACCATGATTTTGCCGTTGGTTTTGCCACGGGCAAGCTCGTTTTCGGCGGCGGCAATGGCAGTTTCGTCATAGTTAGGCTGGTCGTTACCGCCACGCAGTACCACATGAGCGTATTTATTGCCTTTGGATTTGATGATAGACACTTGCCCGTCTGATGATAGTCCCAAAAAGCTATGCCCTGATTTTACCGCTTGCATGGCATTTACCGCCACGGTCATGGAGCCGTCTGTGCCGTTTTTGAAACCGACAGGGCAGGACAGACCGCTTGACATTTCACGGTGGGTTTGTGATTCGGTGGTTCTGGCTCCGATTGCCGACCAGCTAATCAAATCCTGCATATATTGGGGGGTGTTGGGGTCAAGGGCTTCGGTGGCACAGGGCAAGCCTTTTTCGTTAAGCTCCAACAGTAGCTTACGAGCCATACCCAGCCCTTTTTCGATGTCAAAACTGTCGTCCATGTTCGGGTCATTGATAAGCCCTTTCCAGCCTGTGGTGGTGCGTGGCTTTTCAAAATACACACGCATGACGATAAATAGCTCGTCTTTTAGCTCTTCTGCCAATACTTTTAATTTGTCCGCATACTCATGGGCGGCATCGACATCGTGGATAGAGCAAGGGCCAACGACAACCAAGATACGCTTGTCCACGCCGTCCAAGATGTCTTCGATGACCTTGCGACCGTGTAACACGGTGCTAAATGCTTGGCTAGATAGGGGGTAGGTGCGTTTTAGTTCGGCGGGGGTGATTAGGGGTGTGATTTTTTCAATATTCACATCATCAATTTCTGTATGGTGGGTTAAAAATGACATAATACCTGCCTGTATTCGTGGGTTTGGTCAAAGGGGTATTATGCACAGTTTTACACCGTTTGACAAGATAAAAAGTGAGAAAAAGGGCAAAAATTTTAAAAATAGTTTATGGGTTTTGACAAATTGATAATTTATGGTTATTCTTGCAAGATAAAAAAGTTGTGTTATAATTGTATTGACAAATTTATAGACAAATAGGTGTATTATGGCAAATATCGTGGCTCGTGTGGACGATGACCTAAAAACCCAATCCTTTTTGGCATTGCAAGAGCTTGGTATGACACCGTCCGAGCTTATCCGCCAAACCTTGCAATACGTGGCTTATCACAAAAAATTGCCCTTTAAAACGGTGGTTTTGACTGATGAAGATAGCGAGCTTTTAGCCCTTGCCAAAGAACGCCTTGACAATCCTGCCCCACGCATTAAAGTTAGTTTGGACGAACTTTAATGTATGAATTAGAATTTGACGAGCGGGCTTTAAAAGAATGGCAAAAGTTAGGCGACACCATAAAAACGCAGTTTAAAAAGAAACTGGCTAAGGTGCTACAAAATCCACACATCATCGCCAATCGCCTAAGCGGTGGACAAAATTTGTACAAAATCAAATTACGCTCGGTAGGTTATCGCCTTGTGTATCAAGTTGAAGATGATAAAGTGGTGGTGTTTGTCATTGCGGTGGGTAAGCGTGAGAAAAATGCCGTCTATGACACTGCCGAAGAACGGCTTGCCGAACGCCAATCGGACAATCAAGATACGCAACCTACCAAATAACGCTTTTGCCCAACGCCCCCAAATGTGCTATCATAGCCCCATTTTAGTTTTGAGAATGACAATGACCACGCCCACTTATTCTGAGATTTTATCTGTTGTTGCTGATGATTTTGCCGTCATGGACAAGCAGGTTTTTGGTTCGCTAAATTCCAAAGTTCAGCTCATCATGAAAGTATCCGACCACGTCATCAACGCAGGCGGTAAGCGTATGCGACCTTTGATGACCCTGCTCATCTCACGCATGATAAAGGACGAGCAGTACCAGCCAAGCCTAGAACTTGGGGCGATTACTGAGATGCTCCACACCGCCACGCTCGTGCATGATGATGTGATTGATGAATCTGGCATGAGACGGGGGCGACCGACCGCCAATGCCACTTGGAACAACGCCACGGCTGTACTGGTGGGTGACTATCTTATCGCTCGCTCGTTTAACCTTTTGACAGGGTTTGGCGATATGACGCTATTAAAACTGTTCTCGGATGGGACGTGCGACATTGCCGAAGGCGAAGTTTTGCAACTGCAACATCAGCACAACATTGAAACGACCGAAAGCGACTATCTACAAATCATTGATGGCAAGACTTCACGGCTTTTTATGATGGCGTGTGTGGGTTCGGCTCTACTGCATGGCAAGCATGATGATAAGGAATTGCTTGCCAATTTGTCCGATTTTGGGCAACATTTTGGCAATGCCTTTCAGATGATTGATGACGTGCTGGATTTTATGGGCGACAGCCAAACAATGGGCAAAAATCTAGGCGATGACCTAGCCGAGGGTAAGCCGACCCTGCCGATTATCAAAACTTTAGAAATCCTAAAACAGACCAATAGCGATGACTATGACAAACTAAGAATTGCCGTACAAACGGGCAAAACGGACAATGCCGAGACGCTCATCGGCTTGGTGAAATCATCAGGGGCGTTGGAATACTGCAAAAATCGGGCGTTGGACGAAACTCGCCTTGCCCAAACAGCTCTCATGAAACTGCCTGATAACAAATACCGCCATGCGTTGTATCAATTGACGGAGCTTGCGAGTGCTAGATTGGTGTAATCGGTTGATTGGACGTGTAGGGGCGAATCACATTCGCCCTTATTTATGTGTGAATGTATAAAAGTGCAAATATGTACACTAAAAATCTTGACAAAAATCAAATCAATATTATAATATCACGTCATTTGTAACAAAATATTTCAAATTTAACCGCTCATTTTAATAAGCGTGATAGGATAATCATGATTTTTCTAATTTCCGCCATTTGTGCCAGTGTTTTGGTGTCTATTTTTTTAAAAGTGGCACGCCGTCAAGGTATTGACATCTCCCAAGCCATTTTGGTGAATTATATCACCGCCATTATTTTATGTATTTTTTTATTAAAGCCTAGTGTTAATATTGGCGAAATTATGGCAAATGGGGCGTTTATTGTCATCGCCTTGGGCGTGCTATTGCCAAGCGTGTTTATCATCATGGCAAAGGCGGTGCAACTCGTTGGCATTGCCAAATCAGACGTGGCACAGCGTTTGGCGTTATTTTTGCCGATATTGGCATCATTTACCATTTTTGGCGAAAGTTTAACACTTGCCAAAGGTATGGGTATTATTTTAGCCTTTTCATCTTTAATCGCCCTAACTTATAAACCCAACCATGCCAAAACGGATAATTCATTAAATATCAAAAACACCGCCCTGATATTAGGTGGGGTATGGGCAGGCTATGGCGTGATTGATATTTTATTTAAACAAATGGCAAAATTGGGTAATGCCTTTCCTAATACCTTGCTTGTCAGTTTTATATTGGCATTTGTCTTGTTATTTATTTATTTAATCATTAATAAAACCAAATGGCAAGGTAAAAGTTTGATTAGTGGGATTTTACTGGGTGCATTAAACTTTTTTAATATTTTATTTTATATCAAAGCTCATCAAGCCTATAAAGATGACCCAACCTTGGTATTTGCCGGCATGAATATCGGCGTGATATGTTTGGGGGCGGTTGTGGGATTGTTTATTTTTAAAGAAAAAATCTCAAAAATCAACGGCATGGGGATTATTTTGGGTGTGTGTGCGGTGTGGTGTTTGTTTTATTTAACATAGGTGTGGATATATATCAGAATTTATAAAAAACGCCAATATCACGATTGGCGTTTTTTATCGGATTAATAGTTAATGCTAACTTCGCCTTCTACCCCGTCTTTTAGGGTGTAGATTGTGCATTGGCGTGGTTGATTGTTATTTTTTGGAAATAAGTCAAAAGGCATAAAGCACATTGGCGAGATTTTAACGTTGTCATACACCAAAGGCAATACAGATGAGCCTGTACGTCCAACAACACCAAATTTACCGTCCTTTATGACGATAATCAGATGAGTAAAGAGGTCTGATTGTATGTTATCATAGATAAGGGGAATGACGGCTTTGCCTGTTTTATCAATCGCCCCGAGCTGTATTTTATCGCCGGACTTTTTGCCAACAAAGGCAATGGGTTCGTTATTGATGCTGGGGTTTGTTATGGCTTTGATTTTTAAAATGGGTGCATAAAATGGCAAAGCAAAATCATAATCTAGCCCACTCACCAATTTGCCCGTTTTATCAATAAAGCCGTATTTGTCATCTTTGACCACCAAAGACAGCTCATCGGTAAATCCATAAATAAAATCATAATCTAAACCAAAATCAACCATGACATGATATGGCTTGTCAAAATCAATGCCATGATATTGGTCGGTGGTAAATTTTATCATGCCCCATTTGCCATTTTTGGAGACAGGTAAAATGCCTTGCTCTATTTTACCGTGTTTATCATATTCAAAAGGTAAGATGACTTCGCCTTTGTCATCATACATGCCATATTTACCTTGTTTTTTGGCAAAATAAGCAGATTTGCTTCTATGTGCTTTAATGACACTTACATCATGTAATTCATCATTTGTCAGGTCAATAACGACTTCGCCGTTTTCGTCAAGCACGCCATAAAGCCCTTGTTTTTTGACGATATAATGCGAATCTTGTCTTATTATGTCATCATAAACCGTATCAATGATGACTTTGCCGTCTCTATCAATCACGCCATATAAGCTTGATTTGGCAACAATCATGTCAGTGCCATTAAATTTTTCAATCTCATCATAAATGGGCTTGATGACAACGTTACCCTGTGCGTCTTGATAGCCGTATTTGTGCATGGTGGGGTCTTGTATGGAGACAAGTCCATGATGATGGGCTTTGGCACGTTGTAATGCCCGTTGTTCTAGTCTTATTTTAGCTTCCATTTGAGCTTTGAGTTCATCTTGGCGTCGGGCTTCTGTTTGGCTTGGGGTTTTGTTTTGTGGTGGCGTGGTGTTGGCATAAGATGAATTGACCAAAATCATCATGGTAAATAAGGATTTGGCAAGAAGTGTGGGGCGTGTTGTCATGGCAGTTTTTCCATAAAAATATTAGGGTGTATTTTACCACAAACTTTTGCCCAATTTGCCAAAATCCATTATAATAGCCAACCATTTGCCCAAAGAATTTAGATTATGAGCCAACTAAACCCCCGCCAACAAGAAGCCCTAGCCCATGTTTCAGGCCCTTTGCTCGTTCTGGCAGGGGCAGGGTCGGGCAAGACATCGGTCATCACCCAAAAAATCGCTCATCTTATCCAAAACTGCAACACACCTGCCGAACGTATCACGGCAATGACCTTTACCAATAAGGCGGCAAGGGAGATGAAAGAGCGTGTCAAAAAGCTCCTGCCAAGCGAGAAAACTCGTGGGCTGACGGTGTCTACGTTTCACCAGTTTGGCTTGCAGTTTTTGCGGTATGAACTCATTAACACGCCCCTAAAAGGCAATTTTAGCATCATGGACGCCGATGACAGCAAACGCCTGCTTGCCGAGCTGATGGTGCGTGATAACCTATCAGGGGCGGAGCGTGCGGACATGGTGGGTAAGGCGATTAAGATGATTAGCGACTGGAAAAATGACCTAGTTGCCCCCGAAGATGCCGAGCGGACACTGACCGACCCCGAAGATGTGATTTTTGCTCATCTGTATGGACTCTATGAGCGGAATTTGCGGGCGTATAATGCGGTGGATTTTGATGATTTGATTGTCCTGCCTGCTCGCATTTTAAAAGAAAATGAGCGAGTGCGTGAAAAATGGCAAAACCGCATTCGCTATCTGCTCGTGGACGAGTACCAAGACACCAACACCGCCCAGTATGAGCTTATCAAGCTACTGGTGGGTATTCGGGCAAGGTTTACGGTGGTGGGCGATGATGACCAATCTATCTATGCGTGGCGTGGGGCAAAGCCTGAAAACATGGCGTTATTAAAGCAAGATTTCCCCAATTTGCACGTTGTCAAGCTAGAACAAAACTACCGCTCAACCAACCGCATACTGGCGTCTGCCAATGCTGTGATTACCAATAATGAGCATATTTTTGAAAAATCGCTGTGGTCGGATAAAGGGCATGGCGAGCTGATTCGGGTGCTAAGCTCGCCTGATGATGTGGTGGAAGCGGAGCGTGTGGCAAAAGAGATAGTAACGCACCGCCTAAGACATAACAACTCATGGGAGCAGTATGCCGTACTGTATCGCTCCAACTTTCAGGCTCGGGTACTAGAAGCCGAACTGCGTTCACTACAAGTGCCGTATAAGCTCTCGGGGGGTACGTCATTTTTTGCTCGCACGGAGATTAAGGACGTCATGAGTTATTTGCGGATTATCCTAAATCCTGATGATGATGCGGCATTTTTGCGGATTATCAACACGCCCAAGCGTGGCATGGGTTCGGCAACCCTAGAAAAGCTCGGACTGTTCGCCCAAGAACACAGCTTATCGCTACTGTCTGCCTGCTCTCATGCAGGGCTAAAATCGGCGGTGGGGGCAAAGGCAGGGGCGACGCTTGCCAGTTTTGGGGAGTTCATCGAGCATTATACCCGTGAGCTTTATGATAACCCCGACCCCATGCCACTGGTGCGTCAGATGATTATGGAGACGGGGTATATTGACTACATCAAAGAAGACAGCAAAACGCCCCAACAAGAAAAAAACCGCCTTGACAACATCGAATCCTTGTACTCGTCCATTCATGCACTCATAGACCGTGCCGAAGATGATGATGAAAAAAGCATTGAAGCGGTGATTCGTAAGCTTGTGCTACTAGACATGCTAGAACAACAGCAAGAAGAAGAAAACACCAACAAAGTTAATCTCATGACCTTGCATGCTGCTAAGGGGCTTGAATTTGATTTTGTGTATATCATTGGGGTCGAAGAAGACATCTTGCCACACCGTAACTCTATCGTCTCGGAGACGGTCGAAGAAGAACGCCGTCTCATGTATGTGGGTATCACACGAGCAAGGCATGAGCTGACCTTGATGTACGCCCAAAAACGCAGGGCAGGCAAAGAGTACCGCCAGACCACGCCGTCACGCTTTTTGGACGAATTGCCAAGCGACCACATTGATTATCCTGCCAAACGCCAAAAGTCTGCCGACCCGAACAAGGTTGCCACAGACTATTTGGCAAACATTCAAGCAATGCTTGCCGCCAAACGTAAAGGCTAATCGTTTATCATTTTACCCATCGTTAATCTATTTATAAAAATCTGAGTATGTCATGTATCCATTTTTACGCCTAACCCAAAACATCATCAGTAGTGCAACCGCTTACCACAAAAGCAAAAAGTCAGGCACGGTGCTTGGTCTGACTGACACGACCGAGTATTGCTTTACCGCCAATGTGAATGACATTGATAACTTCTTTGAGATGAACAATGGGCGGATTTTGACGTTGTTTGACCTAGGGCGTAATGACTTTGCCATTCGCACAGGTCTGGGCAAAAAACTTGTACAAAAGCGGTGGGGCTTGGTGGTGGCAGGCAGTACCATTCAGTATCGCAAACGTGTGCGACTCTTTGATAAAGTGCTGATGAAAACTCGGGTATGTGCCATTGATGATAAGTGGTTCTACATGGAGCAGACGATGTGGGTTAAGGGTAAATGCACTTGTCATGCACTGCTTCGTACGGCAGTGACCAACTTTATGACGGGTAAACCCATACCGACCGCACAGGTGCTGTCATCGCTTGGCTATGATGGGGTGAGCCTACCGCCTGATGAATGGGTGCAAGCGTGGATAGATGCGGACAAACAGCGGCCGTTTCCGCATTAAATATCAGCAAACCTTTTAAAAGGCTTTATAAAACATATACACCCAAGAAACTTTAAAATTACTACAAATGCAATAAATCTCTTTCCAAACTAAAAATAAACCCTTATAAGTATTGGGGTTGAAGTTTTTAAAAATCCATAAAAATCAGGGTTTGTAAAGAAGTCTAATGATGTCTGGACGTAGGGGCGTGCTGAGCACGCCTTGTATAGTAATATCAAGTTGGTTGGGTGTAATACATAAAAGGGGATAGATTATATCCCCTTTTTATATAGATTAAAATCGCCCTACTCATTTATCGCTTGGTTTGCCGTTATTATCCATGTCTTCATCAAGATAATCTTCATTAAGATAATCTTCATCAAGATAATCTTCATAAAGCTCATCGCTATAATCTTCATAATCATAGTCATCATAACCATAATCGTCATCACTGGCACTGCCCAAGGCATAACGAGAATAATGCTCCATAAACGGTGGCTTCTCGCCTGTTTCTTTGAATCTGGCTCGTAGGGCGTCTTGGTAGGTAAAGAGATTGATACTGTTGTCGGCGTTGGGCGTTTGACTGGCAGATGGCAGGCGAGCAAACTCATTGATGTGTTTGGCGTTTTGAAAGATTTGGGTAAAGACATCTACAAATAGTGGTTCACTGCCCGTCACGCCTGCTTTATCCATGTATCTGGCTCCGACCGTGTCATCGGTGAGATAGTGACGCTGATGTACCCAAGCGATTTTGCCGTGTGAGACACCATAATGCGTGGCAGGGGCGTATTTGGAGACAGGGCGGTCTTCTTGGGGCGTGTCATCGGTACTGTGTAGCTCGCCATAGTAGCTCTCGATTTGCCGTTGCAGATACAAAAATAGCCCACGCATGAGTAGCTCGCTATTAACCACAAAGTCATCACGGCTCTCGTCAGCGGCGTCCGTCTCTGCTTCTATCTCTGTCTGGGCGGTGTCGCTGTCGGCATTTATCACATGAATCACGCTCTCACCGTCAATAATCTCACGCTCATAAAAATCGGGCATTTGCTGAGTGAGTGTTGGATATTTGGCGGTCATCTCTTGGTAGAGTGTGTCAGCAAAGACATAGTCGCTGTACGCTTTGGCAGAGTCTTTGACGTTATTTTTGATGATGGTGGGCGTGTTTTGGATAAGAGTTAGTTTATCGGCAGGCAGGTTATTGGTGATAAATGGCAACTGGCGAAGCTCATCTGCCCCTGCCATGACAAAGCCGTCTTGGGGCAGTGCCATAAAGCTCTCTTTTTTGGCGTTTAGGTAGGCTTTGACCAAATCACGGGTAAAGCTCTCGGGCAGACTGCCGTCATTGATGGGGATGTACAGCCATTTGCCTTGCCAGCTGTCGCCCAGTTTGGCATCAAGCAGTTCGCTGTTTAGTAGAGCAAAGTTATCTGCCCACAGATAAATACCCCCTGCTTTTAGGTCGATGTATAGGGGCTGATTGATGGACATGTGCAGGTTTTTGGCGGTGTAGTCTAGCATGGGTAAGGCGGTAAACTTGCCTTGTAGGGGCTGATAACTGCCGACCACACGCACGCCAGATGGGGTGATGAGATATTCGTGCAATAGCTCGGCTTTTTTGGCGTCTAGGGGTGTGGCAGGGCGGGCAGATGGCTCGCTGGTCTGAGTGTCTAGGTGAGTGCTGACGGCATGGATGAATGCCTGCTCTTGCTCATCAGGGGTCAGCTGTCCGCTTTGTTCATAAAAATTTTCAAAGTCAAAAGGCTGATAGGCAGACGCTTGTTCTTGTTCATCACGGCATGCCAAAAAGTCGTCTTTGATTTTGGTGCGATGGGCTTGGTATTTGTCATCGCTGATGGGCAGATTGTCCGTCTCGGCAGTTCGAAGTAGGCGAACATAAGCATGGTCATGCACCGCTTCGCAGTCATCAGCTGGCGTGCTGTCGGTGACGTCTTTTAGGGCGTGACGGCGGATGTCGTTAGAGACGTAGGCATTTGTCTCGTAGCTAAATGATGAGCGAAGTTGTGATTTGACCGCTTTGGCTAGAACTTCTTTGGCGTGATGGTCGTGGCTTGTGGTGGTAGACTGTGGGGCTTGTGTGGTGGCACAGGCGGTCATCAGACAGCTAACGACAGCCAGACTTAGTGTGCGATAAGGTAGTGTTTTCATGGTTTTCCTTAATGAGTGTATTAATCGGGATAAGTCCCAATCTTGGCTGATGATAAGGTATTGATTTGTAAAGTTAAATTGTCAGAGATAAATTTTCAGTATGGCAATGCTGGTTTTTAGCAATTTTGCTAATTTTACCGATTTTACCGATTTTATCAATTTTACCAATTAATTTAACCAAATCAAGCCAAGAATGGGGACAAGCCTTGTAAATGGTTATCTTGCTTCTTCTGCCGCCATTGCTGCTGCCGTTGCCGCTTCGGCTGCTGCGCAGGCTGTATCGCCTTCGCATTCGTGGTCATCTGATGGGCTTGACTCATAATCATAACCATAGCGTGCCATGAGTGCTTCATATTGCTGTTCGTTTTCTTTTTTGGCTTGCTTGATGAGTGCCACGCCGTCCACGGCGGTCGTTTTGGTAAAGGTGTCTTTAAATTGGCGTGCCAAAGCGTGTTTGTCAAACAACCCCTTGTCATAGCGGACTTGGTTTAGGCTTTGGGTGGTCATGCCACTGATGTGTTCGTCCAGACTGCTTAGGGTCTGGGTGGCGATGATGTTGCCTTGGCGGTCAAGATAGATATAGCTGGTCGTGTTCAAGGCAAAAGGCAGTATGCCTTCAACCGCCCCGAACAGTCCGCCCACGTCATCCGTGCGATAACTGCTGTTTAGCATGGTAAAGTTATCAATGATGGATTTGATGGTGTTTGGCGTGCTGATGGGGTTGCCGTCAGCGTCGGTGTGGTCGCTGACTTTGTCGGCATAATGTTCGGGGTGCTTGTCCACATAAGCATGCAAATCACGCCCGACGTGCTTGGCGATGATGGCGTAGGCTTTGCCCATTTCTTTGGCACCAAACTCAACCTTGATGGCACGACTTGCCCCGACTTCTTTGGCAAAGACGTCTTGGCTGATGTCCATGGGCGTAAACTTCTCGCCATTTAGTCCGTCCATGCCTGCGATGATGCCGTCAGTGATTGCCGTATAAATTATGTCAGTAGGTATCTGTTTTTGTAGTTCATCAGGCAGGGCAAAGGACATCAGGCCGTCTGGCACGTCTTTGGGTAGGGGGGCGTGCTTGGGACTGATGAGTGCGACCAATGGCAGGACGGCTGAGACATCGGCGGTCAGCTCGCCTTTGGCGTGGTCGGCACGCACAGGCAGTTGCATGGAATAAGTGGCGGTGGGACTGTCATAGTCAATCGACCACAAATGCTGACTGCGTTTGGCACTCGGTTCATGGTGGGAGAGACCTTGGACGCTTAGGTGCTGATATTGATATAGGTTTTGGGCGGTGACCTGTTCAGGGGTTTGGTTCATTTTAAATATCCCCCCAAGCAAGGACGACAGCCCATAATCACGGCTTTGTACGTCTGTTTTGCCCTGCTCACGCTCTTGTTCTTTCATCTCACGATAGGCACGAAGTGAGCCGAACACACCCGAGTAGGGGTCATGGCTTTCATAATAATCATCGTCATCCATGGCAGACTCTACTAACGGTTCATAGCATGATATATATTCTTCATGAACTGCATTAAATTCATCGGCATGCTTGATGTAGTCTTTTCCCGACTGAATCAAAGCCTGATTTTGAGTGGTGGCATGAGTGGCACATTCTTTGGCACTTGCCTGTTGTTGTAACTCTTGCTGGGTTGTTTGGTTGGAGATGTAATGATAAGGATGAAGTGCTTGTGTTTCGCCAGTAACAGCATGAGTGCAAGCATTTACAGAAGTTATCAATGAATATAACTCATCGACATGATTTGTAATATCATCAGCTGTTTTGATGTGCTTGGCGGTGTTTATGGCACCCTGTTTAAAAGTGGTGGCACAGGCTTGTAGTTGGCGGATGTCTTGTTTTTGGTAGCCTTGGGCGGTGGCAAGCAAGGCATTGGCTTTTGCTTGAAAAGAGCGGTCAAAGTCATTGATGTACTTTTTAAAGGCTTGTTGGTCAAAACGCCCAGTATCTTTGACAAAATCACCCATGTTTATGTAGGCAGACGTAAATGCATGGCTTTCTAGCTCATATGCCAACATTCTAATCTCATCTGACACCGCTTGATATTCTTCGCTCATGCCGACTACACGGGTTACGGTATCGGGGGTGAGTCCATGTTGTTCGTCATCATAGCGTAGATAAGGTAAGTCGCCAAGCTCGCCATCATCCCCCAAATAGTCGCTGATGGTCATATAAGGTTCGCTTGTGTCATCGTCAGTCTTGTGAGCCTTGTCCTTATAATCCATGACCTTGATAAAGATGGTAAAGGCACTGTCTGAGTCTTTGTCAATCTCGCTGACCGCTAGGGGCTTGACGGCATAATGATAAGTGGACACCGCATAACGCTCGGCATTCATGTGCTGACGTAGTGCCGTGACTAGGTCGTGCTGTGCCAGTTTGGATGGTGACAGGCTTTTGTCAATGTGCGTGATGTTATGGGCAGGCGTGGGTGTGGTGCTGTGCGTGCTGGGGGCAGACTGGCAAGCAGAGAGTAATACACCTGCCATGGCTAGGCTTAGTGCTTTGGGGAATGGCTTAGATATTTTGGGTATTTTGGGCATAACGTATCCTTGGGTGAGTTATTGATACTTTTAATCTAAATGATAAGTGGATTAGATTATACACAAATTTTACCATTTTTAAATTGGTTTTTGTGTTTTCTATGTTTTTTCCATAAAAAATTCATGGATTTGGGTTGGGTGCATTAACCAACTGCAAAACACCACCCCAGACAACCCAAATAAAACGCCCCCAAACCTAAATTTGAGGACGTAAGATAAAACACAAATAAAGCCAAGCTTAAATAATTGTCGTACCACCCTCTGTGGTAAGAGTCTTAAACTCCTCCATGAGTGCCAAAGACACATCAAGTGCTTTGTGAAAGCCGTCAATGTCTGTATGAGTGGCGGTTTTACTTGACTTGAACAGACCGAGCAGCTCTGTGGCACTAATGCTACCGCCATCAGCAAAGCTGATATTAATATCAGCATTATCGCCTCCTGTAAAGAAGTCTTTGATGGTCAGCTCATCGGTACTTCCAGATACTTTTAGAATGAGGTCATCATTCATCTTGGTAAGAGCCCTGCCAACTTGGTTAAAGCTTATGCCATCAAAGTAGATGTTGTCATAGCCACCGCCTGTATTAACGATGGTATCTTTGCCAAAGTCTTTGGTGAAGTAGTATAGGTCATTGCCACTGCCACCAATGAGAATATCATTGCCACTGCCACCGATGAGAATATCATGCCCTGCTTTACCATCTAAGGTGTCTGCCCCTGCTAAGCCCTGTAATTGGTCGTGACCGTCTGCACCATAAAGCTTGTTGTCACGAGCATCTGCGATGATGTGATTGTCTTTTGAGATGGTTAGTGGTGCATCATCATGAACATCTGGACTTACGGCAGGTGGCAGAGCTGATTCATCGGACTTTGTTGGTACTTCTTTGCCAAAAAGCTCATAGATTCTCTTGTAATCAATCTGACCGCCTGTCTCAAACTTGATGGTCTCGATAACGCTGTCGGCACTGCCAAAGAAGTCTTTTAGCGTTACTTGATTGGTGGTGCTGCCGTTTACTCGCAGTATCAAATCATTGCCTGACATCAAAAGACCAGAACCTACCTGATTAAAGGTAATGCCATTGCCAAACACCAACGTGTCATTACCGCCTTTATCAATGATGGTGTCAGCACCTTTTGTGTAGACAAAAGTATTATCGGCGGTCGTGCCTCTTAGGGTGTCATTGCCTTGGGTGTCTTTTATGGTATCACCGACGGCAACAGGGGCCAATGGAGGTGTCTTTGCTGGCTTATCCACTGTGGCACTAGCAATGCTAAGGTTGATATACGTCCCTGCACTGTGATTAAAGCTGTCTTCACCCCATAAGATGAATTGAAGATTGCCTGCCGTCCCTTTACGTGGCGTGCCTGTTAAGGTGAGTGTGCTGGGGTCAAAGTTTAGCCAATCAGGTAGTGGCTCGTACTGTCCATCAGCCCCCATGCTGGCAAGTGTGAGACGATAAGACAGCTCGCTGTCATAAACATCCACGTCTTTGATGGTGTCTTTATCAAAGGTAATGGATAGGGCTTTGCCAATTTCACCTTTAATGGGTCTTGGATGTTTGTTCACCCAAGGGGTGTGGTTATTAGTCTGGGCAAATATTTTTGCCTCAAATTCGCTTTGAGATAGCGTGGTAGTATTACCGCCTTTTGTAAAGGTAATTTCATCCATGCGATTGTCAAAGCCGTCTACCTGCTCTGCAAAGTAGTCTATGAGCGTGATTTGGTCGCTTGTGCCCTTAAAGCGAATTTGGAGCATGTCATGATTGCTTGCTGTGTTGGTCACACGCACAAACATCGCCTCTGACAAATCATAGCCATGAATCGCCAAAGTGTCTTTACTCTCTAAGCTGTCATTGCTTAGGATGGTATCACGCCCACCGCCTTTTTGATAGATGATGGTGTCATTACCTGCTAGGGCATTAACAAAGTTGTCTTTGTTGTTTAGTGTGATGATGTTATCTAGGTCATTACCAAAGGCGGTTTTGGCTGTGCTTTTTAAGATAAGGTTTTCTACATTGTCAAAGAGCTGATGATAAGAACCTGTTTTAATGGGATTACCAAACTCGTCAAAGTTATAGAAAGAACGGTCAATGTGTTGTTCTAGGGTATCTGTGCCACTATCAGCAGCAAAATGCTCAATGACAGTATCAAATTCGTTGTCAAGAATGTAGTAGTCGTTGCCATTGCCACCAATCATTTCATCAATGCCTGTGCCACCATCCAAATAATCATCCCCATCACCGCCATCAAGGGTGTCATTGCCTTCATTACCATAAATCATGTCATCACCTGCATTGCCATGAATGGTATCATTACCCAAACCACCAGTCAAATGATTATTACCACCATTCGCCGTGATGATGTTATCAAACTCATCACCAATCACACTAAAATCACCATCACCTAGCAAGGTTGCCGCCTCAAAGTTGTTGCTGGACAAATCAAAATCAGAGGCGATGTGAATGGTGTCATACCCACCCTCTAAGTCTTTGCCTTCTTCCAAATAGGTGTCAAATTCATCAACAATGTAAGTATCATCGCCAAGACCGCCGATGAGAGTGTCGGCACCTGCTCCGCCTTCTAGCCAGTCGTTGCCATCACCACCAATCAGTATGTCATCACCTTCATCACCATATAAGGTGTCATGCCCTGCATCGCCCTCCAAGATGTCGTTACCTTCACCACCATAAAGAAAATCATTGCCCAAATTGCCATGCAGCATATCATTGCCACCATTGCCATGCAAAGTGTCGTTATCATCACCTCCATGAATAATGTCATGGTTGCTACCGCCATAAATGGTATCAGACCCATGCCCACCATAGATGTGATTGATGGCATGGAGATTGCCACGCAGAGTATCATTGCCAGATAAACCTTTGATGATGTTAAGATGGTTGTCTAGTGTCCCTGTGATAACATCATGGGTATCACCGCCCACAAAAACCACCTTAGACATCAAATCCTCATGATACCAAACGCTATCATCAGCAAAGCCGATACTTAACTTAGCGTTATTGCTATTATTTAGATAGCTTTTTAGGATAATTTTGTCATCATCGCCATAGTGAATAACCAAGTCATTACCATTAAAAATCACCTGTCCAATCTTATCAGAAACAACGTCATCAAAGACAATATGACTTGCTTCTTTTGAATAATCTTCTTCAATAATCGTATCAATACCATCTCCCAAAGAGAAATGGTAACTGTCTATGCCAGCACCGCCTGTTAGAATGTCATTGCCAGTACCGCCGATAAGCACATCATGACCATCAAAGCCGAAGAGCTGATTATTGTTTGCGTTGCCGTTTAGAATGTCAGAGCCACGCCATCCGTTGATGTAAATATCGCTTTGTGATACTGGTAGGTTTTGTATCGGCTCTTTCAAAATCTCTGTGAGTAAAATTATTTTATCATCAAATTTAAAATAAACTTCTTTGGTGGAATGTGCATCCATTACACCCAACAAAGTTAGCTGATTATCGCCTGACTTGACAATAAGATTGCTGTTTTGGCGATAAAAATCAAAGTCTGCATGGTTGCCACCTGCAAAGACAAGTTTGTCATAGCCATCGCCCACATTATCATAATTTACAAAATCTTTGCCCCAGTTTTTGGTGAATATGTAAGTGTTGCGACCATCGCCACCTGACAGATAATCATCTCCTACGCCAGACACAATCACATCATCGCCATGACCGCCATGAACGGTTTTGCCAGTCTTGGCGTTGATCATGATAATGTCATTGCCGGCATTGGCATTGTAGGTTTCATCATTTTTATCATCTAGGCTGATGATATTATTGAATTTTGATTTATCTGCATTGACAACATCAAAGTCTGCAAACATCCTATCAACATGCTCTTTGAGACTGTATTTGTCAGATAACTCAACTCGCCACTCTTGGAGCAGTGCAAACGCTTTTTCATAACCACCAACTTCAATAACACCGCCATTTAACTTAATCAAATCTTTTAAGTCCTCCAAGGCTTCTAATGGACGAGTTTGATATTTGGATAATAGCATGGATTCAAATTTGCCAAAATCCATCACCATTTCTTTGCCATTGGTATATACATCGATGGCTTCTAGGTAGGGTTTTAAGATGGTTTGATTAAGTAGATTGTGATAGAGTCTGTCCTTGACTTCGTTGTACTTATCTTCAAAGATTTTGGTTTGACTGCGATTAATTTCATACAAATGTTTGGTAGGCGATATGCCCATAATGGCATCAATAAATTTAACTTTGGCTTTTAGTTCATCATTCGCTGTTGTTGGTGGGGTGTAATGAGTGATGTGGGCGGGCAATGCTTCGTTTGGTCTTAACAAAACTTCAACAGCATTCTTGTCGTCTTGACTGCTTTGTGTCCATCTGATGTTTTGCTGTTTCATGATTAAAATGTCTGAATCTTGATATGATGGGTCGGTCTTTGCCCATTCTAGCATGAGTTTATCAAGCAGCTCTTTTTGTGCCGTGCGATTGCTGTTGCTGTATTGTTTTAAAAGACTGGACAAGGCAGATGATTTCATGGCGGATTGCTGTATGTCAGCCAGTCTGCCCATGCCATAGACACCCGGTAGAGCTTTGACTTCATCGCTTAGCTCTACTTTATTTAGATGGCGAGTATGAATGCTGTCCGCATCAAAGTTGACATCAGCTAAGGTATGGATGGAGCCATCTGTTTTTATAAATGTTGCTTGCTCTTTGATAATGCCGCCATCAACCTCTTTATTAACAGTCTCTTTATTGTTTAGGTCAATCTTTTCAATGCCAAGCTCTGCCAGACTCATAAGTTCATCATCACTACTAATGCCATCGCCGTTTTTATCTTGCCATACTTTTAATTGGGCAAATGCCTTGTCATTGGCATCAATCACGCCATCACCATTATCATCAAGGTCGGCAAGTGCCTCCATGCCACTTGTGGCAAGCTCGCCATTATCAAGGCGTGTATTATCCCCAAACAGCTCTGAGCCATCATTAATCTTGCCATCGCCATTGACATCACGGACAAGCAGCCCATCGGACTTATCCACCCACCCTGTCGCTGTCGCTACCCCATCACCGTCATGGTCAAACATCGCTCCATGATAACCGAATTTAGAGGCTGTACCCACACCATTGCCATCTAGGTCTAGGATGATGGGGTCGTAGTATTGTTTTTTGTAACCTTGGGTGGGGGATTCGTCGGGGCGTGGGCGGTAGGGTTCGGTGGGGTCTCCCTTCTTCGAGCTCTTATCAGGATCGGAATTCCCTGTAGCACCATCAACTATATCTTCTATGTAGTCATGGCGACCACCAATAATCTTTCCTGTTTCTGCAATTTTTTCTTTTAAGGGATCCATTACTTTTCCTGTGGGATCGAACCAATTTAATGGATGATAATCAAGCATATCAGCAGCAGCTTCCCCAGCAGCTTCCCCCTCCTTTTCATGCTCTCCATTTTCTCTGTGTTTTTCTGCTTCAGAGAGTTTTTCATAAATACCATAACCTGTTTCGGCAGATTCTTTTGCCCCATCGATAGGATCGGGAACTTTATCTCTCGCCCAATTTTCGACACTTTCATTTGCTGCTTTATAAGCATCCGCAAGATTTTTAATGATTTTTAACATAAAAATTCCTATTTGTTTAGATTGGATAAAATTTCAATAGCTTGTTTATTGCCAGCTTCTGACGATTTTTGTAGCCAGTATCTACACTCTGAGGTATTCTCAAGATTGTATGTATTGTCACAATACAGTGCTGATTTATAAAGCATGGCTTGACTACTGTTTTGATCAATAGCTCTATCAAGCCAGTAGTTGGCTTTTTCAATATTGAAAGATTTGTAGTGTTGATGATAAGTGGGTGATAAATAAAATGCTCCCAAGCTTGCTTGAGCAGGAACATAATCTTGATTGGCTGACTTCGTATACCACGATTCCGCAAGTTTCAAATCTGCAACTTGGCAGTAACCTGCATCATAAATCATGGCAAGTAGTAATTGTTGTTTAACATCTCCTTGGCTTGCTAGATTTAAAATTTCTACTCTGGGTTTATCATTCGTGCAATACTTCTCATATTTTTGAGATTTTACCCTATTATTTTTGCCATGACTCTCTTTGGAGCTAGGGTTAGAACAACCTATTAATAAAATACTCATTAAATATATACAAAGTTTCATAAAAATATTCTCTCAAAAGTTCGCCAAAACATCTTAAAATACCCATGATGAAGTGGGATTTCTGCCTGCTGTTCCTTAATAAATACGTCATAAAACATCATAATATTACAGACGATACATGCCATAATAGCAGTACGGCGAATCACTTCTTGGCTTCGATTGGAAGTTAAAAAAGAAATAATGGGCAAATCTTCAAAATACTCAAAAACTCTTGAACCATTACCAAATATAATCCAACCATAAAAAATATTCATAGTTAGCCATAATAAAAAAGAATTCATGAGTACACCTAATGGCAGAGATAAATGGATGTAATAGACATAACGTGAGATAAGACTTCCCACAAAACCCCAAAAACAAGGAAAACCGTTGGTGGTAAACTTGTCGAACCATGACGGAAACCAACCAGAAGGCATAGCTCAGGGCGAACTGAAGGCTAGTTTTGCAGGAAGTCTATAAAAAATAGATCTTACAGACTCTGATATTTAATTTCAAAATACTTTGGAAATGTTATTTCTTAACAACTCCAATATCAAATATAGCACACCTATTTTATCAAAGGCTGTTTGGACTCGCAATAGGCAATCAACATAAATTTCAAAAATACCGTCCCTACACCACCATCTCCCATAACTCATCATTGACCGCCACCCACCCTGCCTGTGTAGCGATACCATCACCATCATGGTCAAACATCGCTCCCCCATTCATCATAAATAGCACGCCAAACTTAGACACCATACCCACACCATTACCATCTAGGTCTAGGATGATGGGGTCGTAGTATTGTTTTTTGTAGCCTTGGGTGGGGGATTCGTCGGGGCGTGGTTTGAATTTTTCGTGGCTATCACATTCAAGCCCATCAATCAGACGATTTAGGTATATACTTGTGGCTGTTGCGGCAATGGTTGCTCCGATAATAACTGGTATGGTTGGCACAAACGCACCGACAATACCAGCATATACCAAAGAGCTAGCTTTCCAAACAACAACATCTTGTGCAACATTAGACCACTCACCATGCAAAGCATGGTTGCCCATTTGTAGCAATGTCAATCCATTGCCGAATTTGGAAAAGCTATATTTTCCAACATCAGACAACCTATCTGGCGGATTCATATGAGATTTAAATGTATTCCATGCACCATCATAAGTCGCACCCAAATAGGTTACGCCATCATCAAAGTTGCCTTTATTTAAGTCTTTACAAGACATATTTATTCTCCTCTATTTTTCGGACAAAGACCGCTAAAAAAAATGCTATAAAAAGTTGTGTTTTGACAAAAAACTGTATGATAAAGTTAAAGATATAGTTGCCATTTCTTGCAACGTCTGTTCTTTCAAATTCGGAATATTCATCAAAAACATTAAAAAAAATAAATATGCAAGCTAGAAATAGAAAATAAAATGCAGAATGCAATGGGTTTGTGTTCGGATAACCACCATGATTTTCTCTAATAACTTTTCTTACATAAGTTGATATAATTTGCCGATTTCTATCTGTCAAACCTAAAATAAGACTCTTGCAAAAAACCAAAAATAAAATGAATATCTGGTAAAAGAATACAGTGTCATAAATCCATTTATTTTGAATTGTTCCATCCATAGTTTTAGCGTATGCAATAAAACCATCATAATTATCAGGGATAAAAAATAAGCTTGAAAACAAAATGCAAGGAACAATAATATAAACAAATTTTGGAAAAATCACCATTTCCCAAAAAACAATCAGTAGAATTTTTATATCCAAACTCTTAGAATCCATCATTAGACACTCAAAACCAATCAATTATGAATAAGCTTAATAATACCACACCAATCTCTAACAATCCACAAACAAATGCCCAACATAAATTTCAAAAAACCACCCCTACACCACCATCTCCCACCATTCATCATTGACCGCCATACGCTCTGTCGCCGTAACGATACCATCCCCATCATGGTCAAACATCGCTCCCCCATTCATCATAAATAGCACGCCAAACTTAGACACCGTACCCACACCATTGCCATCTAAGTCTAGGATGATGGGGTCGTAGTATTTTTTGGTGTAGTTTTGAGTGGGGGATTCGTCTTTGTTGGGTTTAAAATCTTCGGTGGGGTCTTTTGGATCGCACTTATGTTTGCCATCAAAGTACTCTCCAGCGAAGTAAATAGCCATTCCAGCTATAAGACCTGCACCGACAACAGCGGTAGCTGGTGTAAATAAAAAAGGCAGTCTCGTTGCTGCACCCCATAAGATTCTTTGACCAGCTTCTGATGCTCCCCATGTAATGACATCTTGGAATGCATTACCCACCTCTCCATGATATAAGTGATTTCCTATTTGAATCACAGTTAAGGTATTACCGAGTTTGGCGTACTTCAAGTCATCTGCATGATTACTAAATGCAGATTCAAATAAATTTTTACTTGTATCAGCAAACGTGGCAAGGTAACTATACAATGAATCAAAAGTACCATTAGTATTACATTTCATGCTCATAAATATTTACTCCAACAAAGAGAAAAATTGAAATTTGAATAAGCCAAAAAAAATAAAGACCGATTATTCTTACAATGCAATAAATAAACGGAAATTGGTGCATGGCATCAAAAATATTCTTATGAACTGGAGAGTAGGAAGCTACGTCAAATAAATTATGAAAAAGAAAAGCATATATCACTATAAAGGTCATTAAAAGCATCTTGTAACTCTTTATAGGGTATTCTCTTTTGTTTTCATTTTTTATAAAAATATTGACGTATTCTCGGAGTTTACCAGATTTAAGAATATAAAAAAACCTACATGTGGATGTTATTGCAATTATGATGGTTAAACACTGAATCATATCAGCGATCCACTTGCTTTTACCAGGCATAACAGAAGCAATATTATTTCCAAAAAAACCATCATAGTTTTCCGATACAAAAAAAGAGAAAAACAAAATAATGATTGGTAAAATTAAGAAAAAAACTCTAGGAATTAATAACAAATATTTATTTGCATTATTC
Source organism: Moraxella sp. K1664 (assembly GCF_039693965.1). NCBI lineage: Bacteria > Pseudomonadati > Pseudomonadota > Gammaproteobacteria > Moraxellales > Moraxellaceae > Moraxella > Moraxella sp. K1664. The sequence continues at coordinate 2,756,851 of NZ_CP155576.1, read as the reverse complement.
CATAAATAATACATCTCATCGCTTGTATTTGTCATTCATTTTTAAACCTCTGTAAATCAATGTTTCCAATACTAACCTTTAACAAAGTTAAAAGCCTATCATAACTGCTTATGGTGTTACAAAGCCTCTTTTTGTAAGACTATATCATCATATCACGCCAAACCCTAACAATCCACAAACAAATACTCAACATAAATTTCAAAATACCACTACTTACCCAACCATCTCCCACCATTCATCATTGACCGCTACCCACCCTGCCTGTGTAGCGATACCATCACCATCATGGTCAAACATCGCTCCCCCACTCATCATAAATAGCACGTCAAACTTAGATACTGTACCCACACCATTACCATCTAGGTCTAGGATGATGGGATCGTAGTATTGTTTTGTGTAGCCTTGGGTGGGGGATTCGTCTGGTTTGGATTGATAAGGGTTATCGTCATTGCATTGTTGTTGATCATAGTGGTAGTCAATATACCAACTTGCTAATGTACCAGCAACAAAGCCAACTGCAATGGGAATTAAAATTCCACTTAAAGTGAGAGCACTACCACCTACTAACGCCCCGCCAAGAGCCCCACCAATTCTTCCTGCAATCATACCGCCAACAAAAGAAGCGGTGGCTTGCTTAGCTTCTGCTGTCTCTCCCTGAAGACTATAATTAACAATATTGCCTATGGAGACAATATTGCCTAATTTTGCAAAATAAGGCAATAAATGCCTTTCGCCAGTCATTTTATCCACTGAATCAGCCAGACCATTTGCAAAATTACCAACTGCTGTGTTGGTTGCACCAAGCCAATCGAATTTACAAGACATATTTTAGCCTCTCTATAGCCATTATATTTGCAATCATGATAGCAAATATAGATGAAAGTAATAAAAAAACAAACGATAAAACTAATATTGGGTTTGCCGAGTTAAACTCACCAAAAGATATGCAATAAAGCACAGAAAATGATATAAAAAATAAGAAAATATTACAAAGTAATATTTTTATTTTTTTGTTGGCGTAAGAAAATTCTGGTAAATTTTTTATTAAATTATCTTCATATTTCTTAAAAATAATTTTACCTTTTTTGGATATTCCAAAAATAAAATATTTAGAAAGTATAAAAAAATATATTTGTATATATCCAATAACAAAAACATCATAGATTAATTTGTGTTTTTCACTTAAATAGTACATTGATTTTGTTGATGGTAAAATTCCCATATGACTAATATCAAAAAAAAATGAATAAGCAACAAGTATAAATATCGTAAAAAAAGTTAATTGGTAGTATCTATTAAAAGGAGATGTTTCTTTTAATATACACAACATTAAATCGTCAACATTAATTTCTTTATTCACAATAACTCCAAGATTTGAGTTTTTTCAAAATAATATACTACAACAACCCTTCATTTTCCAATTCCACAAACAAATGCCCAACATAAATTTCAAAAAACCACCCCTACACCACCATCTCCCACCATTCATCATTGACCGCTACCCATCCTGTCGCTGTGGCAATACTATCCCCATCATGGTCAAACATCGCTCCATGATAACCGAATTTAGAGGCTGTACCCACACCATTACCATCTAAGTCTAGGATGATGGGGTCGTAGTATTGTTTTGTGTAGCCTTGGGTGGGGGATTCGTCGGGGCGTGGGCGGTAAGGACTGTCATCATTATCGTAAATATGACAGTTAATTAAATCGATCGTGGTGCCAACACCCCAAGTAGCTAGCATTCCTAGTGCGGCCGCGCCAACGGCAGCCGCACCGATTGCAACAAAACCTCCTCCGAGCGTGATTGCAACCCCAGCTAGGGCAGTAAAAGCAACATCTCCCACGACATAGCCAGCCACGCCAGCAGAATATGCTTTAGCCATACCTGAATAATCCTGTTTTCCAGCGGCTTGTGCCATAGATAGGACAGTGTTGGCAGTCCCAAGTTTAGCCCAACCAGCCAACTTAGGTTGTGAATCAAGCGGTAAATCTTTACCAGCGTATTTCGTAATTGTATCCAAGTAAGAATCAACGCCACTAGCAAATACATCTCTACCAGTTGGATTGGAATTAGTTTTACAGCTCATAATGAACTCCTATACTTCTCTTAAAAATATGTGGGAACTAAAAACATAAAGGACGAAAATATGTAAAGATTCTAAAAAAATAAAATTACCAAGAGTTGATTGAGATATATAAGAAAGTTTAGAACCATCCGAAATATCTCTAAAATATAGAAATGGTATTAGTATATAACACATTAAAACAAATAATGACAATAATCTTTTCATAACATTCAAATCATTTGTTGTTATTTCATCTTCAGGTTTTTCAGTTTTATTAATCCAATTTATAGAATTTTTTATTCCAATATTCAAATCATCATTTTTTCTTTTAAAAAATAAAGTCATAATACCAAGTAAGATTATTGTTAGTATTGTAAATATTGACATGGCATCATTAACAGAATTATAAAATAATCCCAAATCAACTGTTTTTGAAACATTTGTAATCTTAATATTGTTATCTATTTGTAAGATAAAATAGTATATAATAATAAAAGCAATATTTCCCCACCAATAAAAATATTTTATTGGAGAATACATGTTTAAAATACCAAAAAAGAAATATTTTGAATTTGGGTGTTTTTGGTATTTTCTTTTTCTATTTAATTTATTAAATATATCGTGCATATTATCCAGCCTATAATAGGGTTCTTGTGAAATTTAAAAATCTCAATGTGTAAGCCTTAATTTTATTAAACTTAAAATTATAACAAACCAATAAAATCGTAATTTCACAAGAAGTTCAATGGACTTCTTGCAAAGCCCGAATTAAAGATTAAAGAAAACTGTTCGTGGTTTATTTCTTTTGTATCGTTACTAATAAATAAAAAAGTAGCTCTAAAAATAAAAATTATTATTAGAGTAATAGTGTAAATAATGCTAGCATCTGCAACCCATTTATTTTTATTTGGTATGGATAAGCTCTCATTTACAAGAAAGAATGGTTGATAACCATCTGAAACAATAAATAATAGAGAAAAAAAAGCTATTATATAAGTTGAGAAAATTATTGTTTTTGGATATATAAATAATTCTTCCGATAATCTCCAAAAAATAGATGGGCTGTCATTCATGGTTCATTTGCCTTATTATTAATAAATAAAAAACTATCATGGGTCATATCATATAAATATAAAATTCTATAATCTATGACAAAATACCCACCATAAATCTCAAAATACCACTACTTACCCAACCCTCTCCCACCATTCATCATTGACCGCTACCCACCCTGCCTGTGTAGCGATACCATCACCATCATGGTCAAACATCGCTCCCCCACTCATCATAAATAGCACGTCAAACTTAGATACTGTACCCACACCATTACCATCTAGGTCTAGGATGATGGGATCGTAGTATTGTTTTGTGTAGCCTTGGGTGGGGGATTCGTCGGGGCGTGGGCGATAGGGTTCGGTGGGGTCTTTGTCGCAGGTTTGAAATGAATCCATATAACTATCAATGGCAACTGTCACAGCGGTACCAACTACAGCTCCTATCACTAAGGGTACTCCAGCTGCAAGTACGCCAGTTGCCACAATTGCTGTTGAACCCATAGCCGTCAAAATAGCTGCTTCCAACACTAATGTGGTAGTGGCACCAGCTGCATAACCAATAGAAGCTGAGGCAATTCCTTGCATGGCATCATAATATTGCCCCTTTCCTAAAGATTGACCAATACCCCAAGCAGTATACATAGAGCCAAACTTTAAAAATTGGGTGTTATCAGGATGGAAGCTGAATTTATTGGAAATTCCATCTGCTGCTAAATCTGCACTACCTGCCATCCATGTGTGCGTAGGATTGCTAATTGAACAAGACATATTTTTTCATCTCCATTAGAGTGACTGAGAAAAGAATAGCATAAATATTACCAATGCTTAGTTGGGTTAAAAATATATAAAAAAATAAATCGGAACTATTTGTTAAACTCATAAAAAATTTAGTTTGACCAACATCCATCATACCAAAAACAAAAAAACAAAATAGTGGTACAAAAAGAGATAAAATAATTCCAGTGTTAATGATTTTATTTGCGTTAGGATTTGGTGTTATTTTTTTTCGTCTTGATTTCAGACCCGACAGATGAGCTGATAAGAATTCATTTTGAACATTTTTGCTCAAACCTTTTAAAATATATCTAAAAACCATAAAGATATATATTGACAAAAAATACATCAAATAAAAATCATAAAATATTTTCTTGTTTTCTGAATTAAAACCTATAGAAATAGTTGAAGGAAAAAAACCATTATACCCTTCATAAAATAAAGTGTTATTATAATTAAAAATTATATACAAAAATGATAATAATAAAATATGAAAATACTTAAAGGGAAGTAAATCATTTAATATATTTATGAGAGTTTGATGAGATATTACATGGTTGGTTTCCATACTATGCCAGCCTTTTGCAATTAAATTGGGATATATTAGGCTTCCTTCAAAACCCTAAATTAGAAAAAACCGTTCGTGGTGAGCTATGCCTGCCCATAACGGTTTTCCGCCACCCGCAGGCATAGCTCAGATACCATGATACCCCACCTAAGTCAATGGTTTTTTAAGTATCTGGTATCTAGTATCTTACAAACTAACTTAAAGATACTTGTTGCTCAAAGGATGTTTGGGTTTTGATAACACCAAAACAGATATGTACCAATTTACGCATACAAGCACATAAGGCTTGCATTTTGGTTTTACCGTTTTGTTGTAATCGTTCATAAAATGCCTTAATGGTGCTATTATAACGAATGGCACTCATTGCAGACATATACAGCTTAGCACGCAAAGAGACTTGCCCTTGTTTGGACAGTTTGGTTGCTCCCTTAAAGACACCTGACTGTCTTTGTTTGGGTATTAAGCCTAAAAACGAAGCCATCTGTGAGGCTTTTTTAAATTGTTTGGTATGTATTAAGCATACCACTTCTTTGGCAATAACAGAACCAATGCCGTCAATGGTTTCAAGTAAGGTTTTGTCTTGCTTTAAACTTGGTTGTTTGTCAACAAAGTCATCAATGTCTTTGGTGAGTTTGGCAATTTCCTCTTGAAGGACATTGATGACTGTTTGCATGGATGCTTTAACCAAATCGGGCAGATTGGGTGATAAGAGCAACTCTTGTCGGTTTTGCTCTCGTTGCAAATCTTCTTTGAGTGCTTCTAAGCGAGCCAATAGAGCTTTTAGCTGTTTGGCTTCAATGCTAGGTGCTACCCAAACCTCAGGCTTGTGGCTATAACCATACCTTGATAAAATAATGCTGTCTTTTTTATCAGTTTTATGGATTACCCCCAAACTGTCTGCAAATTTGCGGACATAGTTAGGATTGACAATGCTTTGCTTGATATTATTATCATCAAGAAACTCACTTAGGTGTTCATGATAAACCCCTGTTGCTTCTAGGATGATGTGTAGCTCATCAAGATGATTGCTGACATTGGTTTTTAACCAAGCAAGCAGTAAATCAAAGCCTGCTTTGTTGTTGTTAAAAACCTTGGTTTTTACTTTATTTGTGCTTGGGTTTATAAATGCAACATCAAACTTTGCTTTGCTGATGTCTATGCCAATATAGTGTATCATCTGTCTCTTGCCTTGTTTATGCAGTGTCTGTTTTAATAAACGCACTTAGATACCATTCAGAGTTAAGATGACAAGCAAAGGACACCATCTGAGCACCAGTGTTAAGACACTAAGGGCGAACCCGTGTTCTCTTTGCTTGTATAACCCAACAACATTCTAGCAGATAATCTAGGTTTGGTGTTGGGTTGATACAAGGGCGAACGGAAGTCTAGTTTTACAGGAAATCTATTAAAATAGTATCACAATAAATACTTACTTTGCAATAAACACCCAACATAAATCTCAAAAATACCGTCCCTACACCACCATCTCCCATAACTCATCATTGACCGCCACCCACCCTGCCTGTGTAGCGATACCATCCCCATCATGATCAAACATCGCTCCATGATAACCAAACTTAGATACTGTACCCACACCATTACCATCTAGGTCTAGGATGATGGGGTCGTAGTATTTTTTTATGTAGCCTTGGGTGGGGGATTCGTCTGGGCGTGGGCGGTAAGGACTGTCATCATTAAATCTCTTTCCAAACTAAAAATAAACCCTTATAAGTATTGGGGTTGAAGTTTTTAAAAATCCACAAAAATCGGGGTTTGGAAAGAAGTCTACTATAATAGCCTTCCGTATTTTCTTGTGTTTTTGAAACCGTAATCACATAGTCTTGATGTGATGTTTCCCAACTACCATCTGTAACTTTTTTAGTCGCTTTTAAAGTTAAATAGTTAATCTTGATTACACCACTACCGTCTTGGTCGTAAATCGTGTCGTGTCCAAAATCGCCGATAAAATCGTACGTTTCATTGCCACTTTCATCAATTAAAGTGTCATTGCCTTCACCGCCGTTTAGGGTGTCGTTGCCAAGTCCACCAATCAAAGTATCATTAGCTTGTTCACCATATAAACGGTCATTACCTTCACCACCAAACAAAATATCTTGATACTGGCTACCAATAATACTATCCGCTCCTTTATCGCCATATGCAACCACACCTTTTTTAGATGTCTTGGCACTTAAAATGTCATCTTCTTCTGTGCCTGCAAGTTGATTATCTTTTTCAATTTGCGTTTTAATATATTTAAAATCTATCGCACCTTTACTTTGCTCTATAGTATCCTTATACGCTAAAAGCAATGGTTGAAGACTGCCTTGCTCTCCCCAAGCTGTAAATTGATTTAAAACATCTGCAAACCCTTTAATAACATCGTTATATTGCTTATTCAACCAATCCTTATTATTCTCGAAGAGTTCTTTAAAATTTTGTTTTGTAATATCAATAAGTTCATTAAAATCAGTATCTCGAACTTTTTGATAAAGCTCATAAACACCATACAGAGTTGCTGCCACACCCGCCACAGCAAGAGCAACTAATGCAGCTTCTGCACCAACAACGCCTGCCGCAGCCATCGCCGTTAAGCCAGTAATAACCACATAGCCCACAACAATGCTTAGAACCATCTCCTGCCCATACTCGGCAATATCATCCCTAAATTTATCCCAATTCCCCGTTTTCCATCCTTCAATAAAGCTATCATAGATATGATTTAAAAAATCAGTTACATTGGCGGCAATATTAAATCTCTTTCCAAACTAAAAATAAACCTTTATAAGTATTGGGGTTGAAGTTTTTAAAAATCCACAAAAATCGGGGTTTGGAAAGAAGTCTATTAAATCTTTGGGAAAAATTCGCCTCTTTTATCAATCTTTTTGCAAATTCAAGATTGATATCCTTAATATTTTGTATTTCTGCCAAACCATCAAAACCAGAACCAAAACCATTCTTTACAATCGTATCTTGCAATATACTAACATTTTGCAAATGTTTTACTGCTTCATTTTTGATTTCTTGTGGAACATTTGGATTTTTGACAATCTTATCTGCCAAAAATTCTTTATTAGGGTCATCATCAGCCATTTCTTGAAATTGTTTAATGACTGTTTTGGTTACGATGAGATGGGCTTTATCAGCTTCATCATAAACCATTTACCCCAATGCTCTACGCATAATATTTGTATCATTTTTTGCTAAGGCATTCTTTAATGCTATTTATGGTGATTTGAGAATAGGGCACATCATAGACTTTTGAACTTAAGTCAATTTCGGCAATTGCTTTGTTAAAGTCTTCTTTAACAACAGTTTCATTGCTAACCATAGAAGTTCTGTTATAGGATTTTTCATAGGTTTGTAAAACCTTGACAGCTTCCGAATTTGAATTAAATTTATAAAATCCATTCTTATCTAATACAGCTAAATCATCTACATCTACCAATTTATTAGATAGTTTTTCATCGTAATAATAAATATCACCTTTCAAATCCATATCGCCTACTTTTAAGACGTGAGAGACTTTTTTGTGCAAATCAAGAATTAGGTATTTTTTGGTGCTATCATCAGAATTCATGTTTAGAATTTTTTCAATAGATTCTTTTATAAATTTATTATAATCCAAATGATTATTTTCGGAGCCTTTATGCATAACAGAACCAAAGCTATCAGCTACTTTCATCATACCATTTTGACTGGCATAAAAAGATTTCATTACATCCGCCATTTCTTGATTGTTAAACAGATTAATGCGATTGCTATAATCATCTTTGGTAATAAGGCTATCGCCCATCACTCTATTCAAATCATCAACTAATTTAGAGTTATTCTTAAAAAAGTCAGTTGGAAAAACATGATGAACTTGAAAGCCTAAAGTTTCGCCTGCCATTTTAAAGCTCCTAAATTAAAAAGTAAAAAATTATTGAATTATACAACGAATTAAGCCAAGTTGTTCTTTGGTAAATCCTGAATCAAGCAACGCATTAGCTAATCTGTCCGAAAAAAATAATGATTTAAGTAGTATCGGTTCATGCCATAAATCTATATCATCTGCCAAGCAAGCATGAGATAATTTAATATCATCATCTTCTGATATACCGATAAATCGTTGTTTCCATTGTGGGTTATACATACTAACCCCCAAACCTTTACTATTATCAACATCTAAATAATCTCTTTTTTCAGCAATATTGATAAAATAATAAGGCACATCGGAAAGCTGCTCTTTAGTCTCAATGTTGTAAATGTGTACTTGACTAAAATGGGTTTTTCCTAGATTGAATTGGGAAATAACATCGTATAGTTTTTCATTAATTATTAAATATCCGTTGGTAATTCTAAAGAATATTTTGTTTTCTTTTGGTAAATTACTATAATTTATATCAGGTTCTTTAAATAATTTAACTGGCAAATGTTATAAATATTCGTAATCGTGCCAAGTGTCATCAAAATCTAGATGTATCTTGTCTAACAACTCCAACTTACTTTCTTCCAAAGAATCTAGTGTACCATATTTTTTTCTCTTCAAGAAAAAAAATTTCTGACCCATCAAATTCAACTGTTTTCACCACAATTCCATAAGTATTCGCTATGGAAAAGCTACGATACTCATACAACCACACATAATTTGACATAACTATCTCCTAAAATTTAAATTTCTCTATTTTAAAATATTTCATAAACCAAATATTTGTTTGGTTTGTGAAATAACAATTTCTACACAACCTCAATCTTCAATGACATATCGCTGTCTGCATAGACGCTCTTTGAGCGTTCAATCTGCCATTTTGGGGTTTCGCTAAAGCCTACAGTCTCGCCATCTTTTAGGGTTAGATTGGCAGTGATGATATAACTACACATACTTAGTAGAGATGTGTGTAGGGTTTGCATGGGTAGGGAGCTGTTTAGAATTTCCATCTCGTCTTTATTAAATTTGTTCATGCCTATGGTGTAGAGCTGATTGCCGTTTTCGGTTTGCCCTAAGCGGATAAAGACCCAAATCATGGCAGGTATTTCATCTTTGGATAGGTATTGAGTAGCAACTGTTTGGTAAAAGCCTTTGCTAAATACCGTCCCTGATGTATAAACCCCTGTGGCGTTCGTTTGTGATAAGGCGGTGCTGATGAGCTTGGTATATAGTTTCATCCCTTGTAGTTCGGTGTTGTCTTCTTGAGTCATAACCGTTACCATAAGATGAGCCTGATGAGCCTCGGCAATCTGCACAGCATCATCACAAAAGTAATTGCCGTGAGCCTGATGTACCGCCTCATCATTAGGAATGGGGGCGGGCATTAGGGCGATGGCACATAAAAAGTCTCCGACCAAGAAGGTAAGTGAACCCTCTTGTGGTTCAGGGTTGTGAATAGGAAGTTGCCAGTCTGTTTGTAAGTTTTGTAAAAACTGATGGTTGTCAAAGGTGGGGGTGGTTAATAGTACAAAGCCATTTTCTAGCATGGGGTTCTCCAAATTTTGCTAAAAATTAAAGTAAGAATGACTGTTATTCTATTCTAGATCTAACGGGTTGTAAATAAAGGTTTTTCAGTTAATAATTGCTTTGATGTAGATGTTGGTTTGGGGTTGTATCGTTGATTGGCGATTACCACTCTTGCCAATCAAACCAATTTTATGATAAAAAGTGATGACCATTTCACCACGTTGGCGGGTTTGTACGTTCCAAAGCTTGATACACTCTACAAAATGAAAAAGTGCTACGGTTTTTGTGGCAAAATTCAATTTTGTTAGCTGATGTCAAATTTAAAAAGCAATGAGCTTGCCACACCCTGCTCCACCCATTCTACCCAAGCCATGTTATAATACCACTTTTGCACGCATGACACGCCATGACCGACACCCCTCAAGACCCTATTGACACCAGCCTAGTGTTGCCCCCTGACGGGCATTGTTTTCATTGTGGCGAGAAGTTGCCCAGTGAGCCGTTTTTTACCGTGATTTTTGATAAGCCACGCCCGATGTGCTGTTTGGGTTGTCAGCTTGCCTCAGAGAGCATTGTAGAGCTTGGGTTATCACAGTATTATCTTGACCGCCGTGAGATAAGTCCGACCGCACCACTACCGCTTGCCAATTTTGACGCTTATAATCATGACGATGTCAAAGCCCAATTCGTCTATCGTGAAGATGGTGCTAGCACAGCAGAGCTGTCGGTGACAGATTTGCGTTGCACAGCGTGTACATGGCTTATAGAGACACGCCTGCGTGGTCTGGACGGGGTGCGAGCGTGTCAGGTTAATCTCACCCAACAGCGTATGCGTGTAAACTGGGATGAGAGCCGTTGCAGTATTGGCGATATTTTGGGGGCGGTGCATTCGGTCGGCTATGACGCTCGTCCGTATCGACAGGACACGCATGAAGCGATGATGAAACGCCAAAACAAGCAAATGCTTATCCGTCTGGGCGTGGCGGCGGTCGGGGCGATGCAGGCGATGATGTTTTCTATTGGGCTGTATTTTGGCGATTATTCGGGCATGGCGGACGAACATCGTCATTTTCTAAGGGCGGTGGCGTTGTTTGTTACCATGCCTGTCATTTTTTATGCAGGCGTACCATTTTTTCGTTCCGCTTATAACGCCATAAAGGCTCGGCAGGTCAATATGGACGTGCCTGTCTCTATCGCCCTTATCGTAACCTTTGGGGCAAGCCTATACGCCACGCTGACCCAATCAGGCGAGACGTATTTTGACTCAGTATCCATGTTTATTTTCTTTTTGCTCGCCGGTCGCTACATTGAGCAAAACGCACGGTTAAAAGCGTCCAACATGGCAAGCGATTTGGTCGTGATTGAGCCTGTGCTTATCAAACGGCTTGGGCATTCGGACGAACTCATTGCAGAATTTGCCAATGGTTCATTGGATAACGAACTCATCAAAGACTGGCGAAATGCTCATGCCAGCCATGACGTGGCGGACGATGGTAAAGTGCTTGCCCAAGCCCTAACGGTCGGCGATGTTATTTGGGTAGAGGCAGGGCAACAAATCGCCTGTGATGGCGTGCTGTTGTCGGAGTCTGCCACGGTGTCGCAGAGTCTTTTGACAGGCGAGAGTGATTTGATTGTCAAAAAACAAGGCGACACGTTGGCAGGTGGTTCACAAAATGACGCACAGCCTTTTGTCATGCTTGTAACCGCCCAAACGGACGACAGTCAAATGGCACTCATAGACCGCCTGATGAACCGTGCGATGAGCGAAAAACCACAAATCGCCCAAGACGCTGACCGCATGGCACGGTGGTTTGTCGCTCGGGTACTGGTATTGTCGGTACTGATTTTTGTCATTTGGCTGTTTGTGGATAAAACCCAAGCCCTATGGGCAACGGTGGCGGTACTGGTGGCGACGTGTCCGTGTGCGTTGAGCCTTGCTACGCCCATTGCCTTGACCATGGCGACCAACCGACTGGCAAGTTTGGGCTTTTTGGCGACTCGGGGGCATACCATTCAAAGCCTGTCGGAAGTCAGCCATGTGGCATTTGACAAAACAGGCACGCTCACGGTCGGGCAAGCCAACCTACTGCATGTGGATTATACCACCCATGACAAAACGCATTGGCTAAAAGTTGGGGCAAGCTTAGAAGTCGGCTCAAAGCACCCTGTGGCACGGGCTATCCTGACGTCCGCTCACGGTTTGCATTTGCCAAAAGTACAAAACGCCACGCACCACACGGCAGGGGGCGTGGAAGGCTGTGTGGACGGGGTGTGGTATCGTATCGGGCATGACGGATTTGTGTTAAATGGCGGTGGCGGTCATGTGATAGTCGAACGGCTCGATACCTTTGGGGCGAATATGTCGGTGGCGTTGTCGGTTAAGGCAGGCGAGAGTTGGGACATGGTGGCACGTTTTTATTTTAATGACGTGGTACGCACGGACGCCAAGCAGACGATAGACAACCTAAAAAAACAAGGCATTACCCCACTCATGCTAACAGGCGACCCAAGCGACAACGCCTTGACAGTCGCCCAAACGCTTGGCATAGAACACGCTTATCATGGTCTATCGCCAACCGATAAAGTCAATCATATCAAAGAGCTACAAAAAGACGGACATACCGTGCTGATGGTGGGAGACGGCATCAATGACGCCCCTGTGCTTGGTGCATCCAACGTGTCGGTGGCGATGGCAGGGGCGAGCGATTTGGCTCAGGTGTCGGCAGATGGTGTACTGCTTGATGGCAGATTATCCATCATCAATCATACCATCAATCTGTCAATAAAAACTCACCAAATCATCCGCCAAAATCTGCGGTGGGCGTTGGTGTATAACACGCTTATCCTAGTGCCAGCAGGTATGGGCTATGTACCGCCTTGGCTTGCCGCCATTGGCATGAGTTTGTCCAGTCTGTTTGTTGTGGCAAATGCCATGCGGATAAAGCGAAGTTGAACTGAAATTAAGCTAAATCAAATTTAAATTAAACACAAAAACAAGCCCAATCTTGGTGTAGACTGGGCTTGTTTGATGGGCATCGGTTAGATTTTGTTTTGAACTTTTTGGGCACTGCCAGTAACAGCTTCACCAGTTTTTGAAACATCTTTGCCAAAACCTTTGATGGTGTTGCAACCTGTTAGAACGAACATGCCAGCTAGGGCAACAACAAGTAGCTTTTTCATAAGATAACTCCTAGTTAAAAAATGGGTGAGAAAAACTCTCAAAACTTATATTATCTAAATATTCATCATTTTACTGTAATAAAATGTAATCAAACCTTGCAAAAAGTGGTTTATTTATAAATTTTGGATTGTCTAAATTTGTCTAAATAAAGAACATGCACATTTTAATCAATCATCTATAAACAATTGGGCGGTTTGGGCAGTCCTGCCAAGCGATTAACGTGACGTGCGACCAGTCCTGTGTTAAAGAACTGTTGGAGTTTGGCGTTGTTAATCTCATCATCGGGCAGGGCGATGGATAGATGCTTGATGAGTGGGCGAGTGGCAGGGCTGTGATGGTATTTGTCAAAAAATGCCCGCACCTGTGCCAGTATGCGATAATGTACGTCCGTTAGCTGTATATCCAAGGTATCAGCAAGGTGTTGGGCGATGGCAGGTGTCCAAAGGGTGTGATCGGTCAAATGCCCGTCAGCGTCCAAGGTTAGCTCATTAGGCGATGGGGTTGTGGTGTCGGTCATGGTCATGGGGTAGGTTGTATGATTAAAATTCAAGCACGCTGTCAAACAACGCACGTTTATCATCGAACACGCACCGCTCATCAGCTAGGGCGTGCCGAATGTCATCATCAAGTCGTGCCATCTGCTCATCAGTAAAGCCATGCCATGCCTTGTCTATGTCGTACAAATCAAGCGACTGTATCATGCCGTATATACGACTGTCAGGGTCGCCAAGCAGTAGATGGGTGGGCGTGCTCACAAACAGCGTGACATCATGGTCAAAGGTCGCCAGTACAAAGGCAAGGGCGAGTGCTTCATAAGCGATGAGTTCGTTATCACTGGCAAGTTTGATTAGAATATTCATGGTTAAAACTGCACCAGTTGGGTGTCATCATCGATGTGTAGTGCCAGCTCGGAGAGTCCGACCAAGCGAAACGGGGGTAGGATGTTCTCACCGTCCAAGCCATGACGACTGGCGTTATCGGCATCGCTGATGCCCCGTGCCAAAGCAGTGCTGACACAGACAGGCAAATCAAGATGATACCGCTTGGCAAGGGCGACCCACAGGCGACCGACATCAGGCACGTCCGCACTTTGCCACGCTAGGCGATTGGCGGTGTATGCCCCGTCACCGTAGAAAAACACCGAGACACGCTCGCCACTGTCTAGTAGCGTGGTGGCGGTCGTTAGGGCTTCTTTGCCTTGGCGGTCGTGGGGGCTTTTGGTGATGAGTAGTAGGGTGTGTGCCATGATGATGATGGGTTGTTTTTTGGATATTATAGCGTAAATTTTTAAATTTGGTGTAAAATAAGCAAAAATCATCAATCAATAAATCCCAAATCAACAAATCTAGCGAGTTGCCATGTCTGATTTTTGCCCCAGTGATAGCGAGCTTGCCACGCTCGCCCTTGCCAGTCCTTTTGCCTTTGGTGTTTATCAAAAACAGCCGTCACAGGTCAGTGCGTTTTTGGGTCGGTTTGGCTTGACACATCCCCTTGACCGTGCGGTGTTTGATGGCTTAATTAGAGAGTTTGTGGCGATTTGTGCCGGCATAAGCGGTGCAGAAGATGACATAAAAGAGAATAATGTAACAGGAAATAATGTAAAAGAGAATGGTGTAAAAGGGAGTGATGTAAAAGATGGCATAAATAAGGATGATATAAAAAGCGATACAGAGCAGACAACAGACAAAACAGGCGATGTAGACCATGCCGATGTGCGGTATTATGGGGCTGATGAGTCGGCGGTCATGCAAGCGATGCGAGAGCTTAGAGTCATGCTGATGGTCAAATGGATATGGCAAGATGCGTTGGGGGTCATCAGCTTAGAGAGACTAACCACAGAGCTGTCGGACTTTGCCGATGCGTGCGTGTGCTTTGCCAAGGACTATGCATGGCACAAGACGGCAGAGCGGTATGGAGTCCCCATGACCAGTAGCGTGCAGTTGGCACAGACAGGCATGGGAAGCATGGGTAAAAAAAGCCCCAAAATCATGCCTGATGAATTTGCCGTCATTGCCATGGGCAAGCTCGGGGCAAGAGAGCTGAATTTATCGAGTGACATTGACCTGATTTTTGTGCATTTGGGGGCGGGCGATACTGACATCAGCGAGCAGGGCAAAAAGAGCGTGGAGAATCAGAAGTTTATGACCACGCTTGGGCGAGTGCTCATCCGCCTGCTTAACGACCACAGCGAGCATGGCTTTGTGTTTCGGGTGGACATGCGACTGCGTCCGTGGGGCGATGGCAGTCCGCTCATCATGAGCTTGTCAGCGTTGGAGAAGTACTTTAATCAGCATGGGCGGACATGGGAGCGGTTTGCATGGTTAAAGGCGAGAGTGGTCAATCCCGTATCCACACCCTTTGCCGATGAGCTGTCGGTAGTGATGAAGAATTTCGTGTATCGTTATTATATCGATTATACCGCCTTTTCGGCACTGCGTGAGATGAAAACACTCATCATGGCACAGCAAGCCCAACGCCAAGACACTGATAATGTCAAACTGGGCGTGGGCGGTATTCGGGACATTGAGTTCATCGCACAGGCATTCTCACTCATCTATGGTGGTCATCATTTGGCATTGGGCGAGCGGTCGGCTTGTCTGGATGTGCTGTCCATGTTGGGCGAGCTTGATTATCTAGATGATGATGAATGCGCCAAGCTCATGGACGCTTATCGCTTTTTACGGCAATTAGAACACGCCATCCAAGCCCGTCATGATGAGCAGACCCAGAGACTGCCGATGGGCGATGAGCTGGTGGCGATTGCACAGGTGCTAGGCTTTGAGAGTGTGGCGGACTTTCAGGCGGTACTTGCCCGTCATCGGCAAAATGTCTTTGCCCCCTTTAACCGCATGGTCACCGACCGCCAAAGCCCCACGCAGTCACTGGGCGAGACGGCGGAGATGGAGCGAGCGTTGCAGGGACTGCTCAGTGCTGACAGCTTACATCTGCTAGATGAGTTTTGGCAGTCCAAACTGGTCACCAGCTTAGAGCCTGATGCCAAGGCACGCCTTGATGGGGCGTATCCGATTTTGCTACATGCACTTTGTCATCATGCCAAGAGCGATGGGGCGGAGCGTGCTGATGATGCGGTGCCACGCCTTATTACGCTGTTAGAGTCCATCTGTCGTCGCTCGATATATCTGGTGATGATAGCCGAGAACCCGAATGCGACCATGGGACTCATTCCCATGCTCTCAGCCAGTCCGTGGATAGCACGAGAGCTTGCCTTGCACCCCATGCTCCTTGATGACTTTTTGCAACAGCGTTATTTGCATTTGCCCGACAAAGCAGAGCTGACCGACATCCTAAGGCAACAGCTGCTTCGGGTATTACCCTTTGATGATGAGCAGTATCTGACCGCCATCCGCACCTTCAAAAAGTCACAAGTGCTGGCTGTGGCGACTGCTGATATTCTAGGCTTGCGTCATATCATGAAAGTTTCGGACAGCCTGACCTTTATTGCCGAAGTTGTGCTGTCATCGGCACTTAGCAGGGCTTATGATGAGCTGGTTGCCAAGCATGGTCATCCTGTGCGTGCCGATGGCATGCCCACCGATGAGACGGCGTGTGGTTTTGCCGTCATTGGCTATGGTAAGTTGGGCGGGATTGAGATGTCGTATGCGTCAGATTTGGACGTGGTGTTTTTGCATGACATTGACGAAAAAGCCGATACCGTGGGCGACAATGTTAAGGTGATTAGTGGCATGAAGTTTGCGTCTCGGCTTGTCCAAAAGGTCATCACCTATCTGACCACGCAGACCCGTGATGGGCGTGCCTATGAGTTGGACATGCGTCTTCGACCATCGGGCAACGCAGGCGTGATGGTCGTGTCGGTGCAGGGCTTTGACAGCTATCAGCGTGATAAGGCGTGGGCGTGGGAACATCAGGCACTGGTACGGGCTAGGGGTATCGCAGGCGATAAGGCGGTGCTGGATGCTTTTGATAACACTCGCCATCAGGTACTGACCGCTCACCGAGAGTCCGAGCAGGTACGCCAAGACGTGCTGTCCATGCGTCAAAAGATGAAAGAACATCTTGGTACCAAATCACCCAGTCAGCCCAACAACCACGGACTGGTTCAACCTTTTCACATCAAGCAGGACTTTGGCGGGCTGATTGACATTGAGTTTTTGGCTCAGTTTATGGTGCTTGCCCATGCCCATGCTCACCCGAGACTTGCCATTTGGTCAGATAACGTGCGTATCTTTGAAGAAGTGGCGAAGACGGGACTGTGGTCTGATGACTGGTGCGACAGACTCACGCAGGCGTATTTGGCACTTAGAAAGACCACGCACGAGCTGGCATTATCCGAAAAACAGGTCGTGGTCGATGATGAGAGCTGGCAAGCGATTCGGGCATTTGTGTGTGGCGTGTGGGGTGAAGTGATTGGTGAATAAAAAACTTGACAAAACAAAATCTTCGCCGATAATCTTTTGAAAATTGAAAATTGAAAATTGAAAATTGAAAATTGAAAATTGAAAATTGAAAATTGAAAATTGAAAATTGAAAATTGAAAATTGAAAATTGAAAATTGAAAATTGAAAATTGAAAATTGAAAATTGAAAATTGAAAATTGAAGTATCACACCCCATTTAATTTAAAATTTTAATAAAATCATAAAGTTATACTCCGATACTAAGACAGTTTATCAACACATATATTTATCAAGTTTTATTTTATCAAGGATTATTATCACCCACCATGACCATTAATTTTGACCGTATCCAAGGCAAGCTTAACATCCTAGCTGACGCCGCCAAATATGACGTTTCTTGCTCATCATCAGGCTCGAACCGCAAAAACCAAGGGGCTCTCTTGGCAATTCGTCCACATCGGGCATTTGTCACAGTTTTACCGAAGATGGGCGGTGTGTGAGCCTGCTCAAAATCCTATTTACCAATCACTGTATCTATGATTGTAGTTACTGCACGTCAAGACGTAGCCATGATACGCCCCGAGCCGCCTTTACGGTCGAAGAAGTGGTGGATTTGACCATGCAATTTTATCGGCGAAACTACATCGAAGGGCTGTTTTTGAGCTCAGGCATATTCAAAAGTGCTGACTATACGATGGAGCGACTGGTTGAAGTGGCACGGCGACTGCGTGAAGAAGAACGTTTTGGCGGTTATATCCATCTAAAAACCATACCAGGGGCATCGCCTGAGCTGTTACGCCAAGCGGGTCTGTATGCTGACCGCCTAAGTGCCAATATCGAGATTCCGACCATCTCAGGGCTAAAACTGCTCGCCCCCGAAAAAACTCACGACCAACTAAAAGCCCCCATGCAGACGGTCAAAGATGAGATTGTGGTGTTCAAAGACAGCAAAAAACACCACAAAAAAGCCCCCAAATTCGTTCCTGCAGGACAGACTAGCCAAATGATAGTGGGAGCAACGGGGGAGACGGATTTACAAGTGGTGAGTCTTGCCAGTCATTTTTATCAAAAATACGACCTAAGGCGGGTGTATTATTCAGGCTATGTGCCTGTGTTGGCAGACAAAAATCTGCCTGCTCTCTCCACGCCTGTGCCGATGGTGCGTGAAAATCGCCTGTATCAAGCCGACTGGCTCATGCGGTTTTATGGTTTTTCGGCTCATGAGATTGTCACTCCTGACGAGCCTTTTTTGGACTTAGAGTGCGACCCCAAATTGGCGTGGGCGATACGCCACCGTGAGTTTTTCCCCGTGCATATCCAAACTGCTCCCTATGAGATGATACTTCGCATACCTGGCATTGGGGTGAAGACCGCCAAAAAAATCATCAAAGCAAGGCAGTTTCGTACGCTGACTTTGGAGCATGTCCAAAAGATGGGGGCGGCGGTCAATCGTGCCAAGTATTTTATGGCGTTGTCGGGCAAAAATGAGCATTTGGCACATTTGACCAAGGATAATTTTAGGCAATATCTTATCGGACAAACTCAAACCAAATTCAAAGATGAACGAACGGGACAGCTTGCTTTGTTTTAAGGTTTTATCAATATGCCCTAAGATGTTTTTGTCATATGGGCGTGTAATGGTGTTTGCTTCCTATGATATTTTTATTTTGACAAATTGGGAAATAACTTGGATTTATTAACCCTTGATGATGGCATTACCCTAACCCATGACAGCGATTTTGATGGCTGGCTGACGGCGGTATTTGTCTGCTATGAGCAAAAGTACACAGACAGGGCGACATTGGTGTGTCGTCATCAGTACGCACCGCAGTTTTTTGGCACGGTCATGGACGTAACAACCGACCCTGCCAAAGCCGAACGGGTGCTGACCAAGCTCACCCAAACGCTTGCAAAGATGGCATCAGACAGCTCATGTGGGCGTACTTATCCGAGTTTGATTATATCCCAAACGTGCTGTTTGGTGTGGTCAAATACGCCCTAGCCAACCCCACAAAAAACATCCTAAAAGACCATGCCCACCCCGATGTCATGACTCTGCACCAAACGGTCAAATCAGTCGGGCGAGAGCGACACCGCATGAAAGCCTTTGTCCGCTTTGAGCATACCACAGACGGGGTGTATTTTGCCAAAATCAATCCCGATTTTAATGTTCTGCCACTCATCACCAATCACTTTAAGGCACGCTATCAAGACCAAGATTTTGCCATTTATGACATCAAGCGGGGTTATGGCATTTTGTCAAGACAGGGCGATACAGACGTGCAGATGATTGTCGGGATTGATGATGATGTATTGGCGGACAGTCGCTCGGTGTGGAGTGATGATGAAGCTCGTTATCAGCGATTTTGGCAGGGATATTTTGCCAATGTAACCATCAAAGAACGTATCAATCCCAAGCTACACAAGCAGTATCTGCCCGTTCGCTATTGGCGATATCTGTCTGAGAAACAAGTGCGTGGCGATGAAGATTTTTTGAAGAAAAAACGCTGATATTTTCTTCTTTGTCAATGGGGTGATTATTAGAATATGATTTGAAAAGCTGTTATGTTTTGGGTTCTTGTCTTATGGAGTGTTTGGTTTTACCTACAAAAAAGACTTAACTCAAAATATGAGCCAAGTCTTTGATTTTTATGATAATAATTGGTGGAGATGGCGGGAGTTGAACCCGCGTCCGCCAGCACTACGCCCATGACTCTACACGCTTAGAGTCTGTCTTTGGCTTTAATCCGCACCGACCCGACAGTCAGGGTGGATTGGACGATTTGCTAAGAGTTCACACCTGCCATCGCAACGCTAACAGATGCTATCCTTTGTGCGTTCGCATCGGGGTGAGCAACCAGACCAAAGGCAATCTGTGCCGACCCAAGTAGCCCTTAGGCTGCTAGTGCGTAAGTTTCGTCGTTTGCGACTATTTTAAATTGTATGTTGATTTACAAGAGACATACGCTCTTGACGTGCATCATTAGGTTTCATTACCAGCGTCGAAGCCAGAACATCCCCAATGGCTTGATTATAACAAAAACCACCTGCCAAATCAAGCACTTAATCACATCATGGTTACATTGGTTTATCGGTGCTGTTTTCAAACCATTTTGTTTCAAGTTTTGCCAGCTCGCCCGATGCTTTCATCTCTGCGACACCTTGGTTGAACATCTCGATGACCTGAGTTTTATTCTTAGGTGCTATTGCGACGGCATACGAACCTTTATCATTGACATTACCATGCTCTAAAAGATTGGTTTTATATTGGGGATAGCTTTTGGCAAAGTGCTGGACGATTTGTTTGTCGCTCATGATGGCATCTACTTTGCCATTGATTAAGTCTTGAAAGCTCAAAAACATCTTTTCTTTGGTTATCACATGTTCAATTCCATGTTCTTTGGCGACATCTACAAAAATCGCTCCATCTTGAACGCCCAAACGCATGGGTTTTAGATCTGACATTGAGTTGAGGTTGTGTCATTTAAAGACAAAACCCCCGCAGGCATATATACATACGGATTGCTAAGTAGATATTTGCCTTCACGTTCGGCGGTATAAGAGATGGATGAGATGGCAAGGTCGCTTATGTTTTGCTCTACTGATTTGAACATATCTTGCCATGGCAGGACGTTAAATTTGACCGCATAGCCATTTTTTTGAGCGATGTGAGTAATAAGTTCCACATCAAATCCGATAGGGTTGCCCTTGCCGTCAATATAAGCAAAAGGCGACATGCCACTATTGACTGCTACTTTGATGGTTTTGGTGTGAGTGGTGGCAGTGTCGGGGTTGGCAGTGTTTTGTATGGTGGGTTCCTTATCGCCACAAGCTGATAAAAGTCCAGCCATGCAAATGGCACCAATCATGACGCCTTGACCTAAAAATGAAGTATATTTCATAACCGCTCCTAACGACTTTTATGTTTATTTAACCTTTCTTAACAATATTGGGTAGATTTATTAACAATAATCATACTAAATATTGACAATATTGTATAAAATAACATTGATTTTTGCAATGACTAATATTGGAAAAATTCATTAATGATATCAGGGATTTTTTATAAGTATCTGTAATTATTATATTTTTATATATTTAGCCAAAAATATCAATCCTAATTTTCATGAAATCTAATAAATGACAAACTACTTTGTTCTGATTGACGGGTGCTAGGCATGCTTTTTTTATTTCAATTTTGTTTCTATACTGTAATTTATTTTTATAAAAAACCCGTGACTTATCACGGGTCTGCTGTTTAAAAATGGGTTAAACTCACGTTTTGTGCCTAACGTATCTCTCTTTCTGTGCCCCGCCCTTGCTCAGAGCTAATTGTGGCATTACTAAGCTCAAAAAAGTCATCAGGCAGGTCAGGTGTACTTGCTGACGGGGCAGGGGGCGGGGTGGTGCCAATATAACCTGATGGGGTGGGGACTTGGATTTGTTGAACAGGATGGCTGTCTGTGATGATGGGCTGTGCATTTTGTACAGGTTGGGGCAGGTAGTTACCATCGGGCATGCCTTGTACGGGCATATTTTGCATAGGCATGGATTCTGGCATGGTCTGCATGGGTGCATTTTGCACAGGCATATCTTGGACGGGCATGGGCATGCTTTGGGCAGGCATGGCGGTGTTTGGTGCTGGCACAAGCTGGGTCATGTCCACGTTGAGTGCGGTCATGGTCGCTTCATCAAACACCAAGAACTCTGTCCGCCCATTTTTAAAGCGACCCAGTTCGGTCACGTTGTCCGATATCGGAAAGCTGTCGCCCACGCCTTTGGGGGTCAGCTGGGTGTCACTCACGCCCTGCTCTACCAAAAAGGCTTTGACCGCTTCGGCTTGGCTTTGTGATAGGCTAAGATTTGCCATGCGGTCAGTGCCATCTCCGCCACTGGTATGAGTTGCGATGATGAGCTTGATGCTCGGATTGGCTTTGATTTTCTCTGCCAGTAGTGACAGCACGCCATGGGTGTTGGCAGGCAACTCGCTTGTGCCGTTAAAGTCAAT
Source organism: Moraxella sp. K1664 (assembly GCF_039693965.1). NCBI lineage: Bacteria > Pseudomonadati > Pseudomonadota > Gammaproteobacteria > Moraxellales > Moraxellaceae > Moraxella > Moraxella sp. K1664. The sequence continues at coordinate 2,734,384 of NZ_CP155576.1, read as the reverse complement.
CACCGTAAGGCTTGCCGAGCGTGACAAATCATAGCTGTTGGGCGGATTATCCAGAGCATTTAGGGCGGTCGTGGCACGCTCAAAGCTTTGATTGATGACATTGGCTTTATTCAATGCAGGGGCAGGCGAGACATCAAACTGTGGGGCGAGCAGGGCGATGTCATTGACGATTCTGGGTAGGATGTCCGTCTTTGGCGTATTGACATAGATGTGGTCGCCGATAATCTCAATGCTGGTAAACGGCTCAGCTTTGACCATCGCCATGATACTCTCCAAGCGTTCTAGCCCTGTCAGCGATGTGCCAAAATTATCATCGATGTCCATAATACAGCCGATTTGCCCGAAGTTTTTTTGTAGCACCCCGAGCAGTTGTTCTTGGAGCTGGCTGTTGCCCACTTCGGCTTGACAGGCGTACAGCGTGCCGTTCTCGCCCGATGTTAGGGACAGACGGGGTGGATTTAGCGATTTGACGGTCGGTGTGGCGACATTGGGGTCATGGACGGGGGCGGTCTCCGATGAGCCTGATTTGTCTTTTAAGAGATACCACGCTCCGCCCCCGACAGCCAAGGCGATAAGCCCTGCTCCAAGTCCCATTAATAAAGGATTGGGGCGTGCCAACTTAGGCTTGATAGGGGGTTTAATAGGGGAATTAATGGACTCATGACCATCAAGATGATTATCGTCATTTATACCATCTTCGGCGGTTGTATCGGTGTTAATATCATCATTAATATTATTATCAATACTGCCATTGATACTGCCATTAATATCATCATTTATGCCATCTTGATAAATGCCATTAGTATTTAAATCATCCCCTTGTTTGTCATTATCAAAGGGTGTATTGATATTATCATTAATATCGGCAGTTTTGGTGACACTAATAATTGGTGAGTCATCTGTGGCGATGGGAGTATTATCAATATCTTCATCTGCTTGATTGGGCTGATTGTCAGAATTGATAAATGCCGAATCAGCAGTTGGTGTTTGCCCATTTAATTGTTCAATCTTTTGAGCCAGCGAGCTTTGGATAAATTGGGGCGACCACGCAGGCAAATGCGTGCGACTTGATTCAAAGTTTTGTGCCAAAAAAGCAATCAGCCCCTGACCCCCTGCCAAATTCGCCACTTCAACCATCATCGGCGGGGTAATGGCTTTTAGAAGCGTCATCGTGGACTGCTCATCCATGTAAAAACTGCGTGCCAAACGCCCCGCCAAAGGCTCTGCCTGTATGCCCCACAAGGCGGTCAGGCTGTGATTTTTGGCATTGGTACTGTCAAAGCCATCATCAAGCTCAATCAAACGTGCCGTACTTAGGGCATAATACTGCTTTAACAAATCCGCACTCGTATCTTCGTTTGAGATACCCATGGAGCTTGATACCAACCCATGCAAATACTGTACGATGTCCATCGCTCACCTTATCAACTGTTTTTATGCTAACCCTTTATTATACCGCAAATTTTCCCAAAAATCTGTACCATCATCGTCATCGCCTTGCCTTTTGTCTTGTTTTTGTGCTGTTTTATCATCTGATGCGGTAAGGGCTTGACATGGTGTTGGGCGGTGCGATAATCTTTTGAAAATTGAAAATTGAAAATTGAAAATTGAAAATTGAAAATTGAAAATTGAAAATTGAAAATTGAAAATTGAAAATTGAAAATTGAAAATTGAAAATTGAAAATTGAAAATTGAAAATTGAAAATTGAAAATTGAAAATTGAAAATTGGGAAAATTGGGAAAATTGGGAAAATTGGGAAAATTGGGAAAATTGGGAAAATTGGGAAAATTGGGAAAATTGGGAAAATTGGGAAAATTGGGAAAATTGGGAAAATTGGGAAAATTGGGAAAATTGGGAAAATTGGGAAAATTGGGAAAATTGGGAAAATTGGGAAAATTGGGAAAATTGGGAAAATTGGGAAAATTGGGAAAATTGGGAAAATTGGGAAAATTGGGAAAATTATTTAACATAATCCAAAATGATTTGGCTGTCATGACAAATCGTGGTAAGATACGCCCAAGAAATTTTAAAATTAGGGCGTGCCTGCCTTTTGTATTTGCAATGAAAAATGAGAAAAATCGCACGTTTTTTAAGGAAAAAGTGAAGTTTGATAGTCGTTCTATCAAACAAGCTTTTGACGAAGAAAAACAATCCGACCACTTAACCATGTAAATTTTAAAATTTTAACTTAACCTTCCAAATTAAGTGGTCGGATAGCCATTTTTCATGCAAAAATTGATAAAAGCGTTAAATTTTCATCTTATTTTATAAAAATGTTATCAATGGTAGGCACGCCCTAATACAAACGCAATGATGTTTGGATGTAGGGGCGTACTGTGCACGCCCATAAAAATGATGGCATTAAAAGGCGTGGAAAGCACATTCCTACAAAGCCGTAGCAAATATCAAGTTTGTTAGGTGTGGTTATTCTTAAAAGCCCCAATCTAATTTTGCCGATTCATCAAATCCACCCCAATAATTTGCCCGATATTTATCCAATATTTATCTAGCATTACCCAACAATAACCCATAGCCATGCGACTGTCCGCCATTTTAAACCAGACCCACTCCGCCCAGTCACCCAGTGATGCCCATCTGCCAAGCCTAGCTAGGCAAGCAGAGCAGGCTCATGATATGCCCATTAGCCATGATACAGACCCAAGACAAGCCAAGACTCAGACTGTCTCTCAGTTCGTCTGTCAGACTCTGTTATCAGCGATAGAGCGTTGGCTGTCGTCGCTGACAGGGCAGAATTATTCGCCCCACACGCTGTCGGCATATCGGGCGAGCATGTACCGCTTTGGTGAGTTTTTGGGGCGTTATGGTGTGGACTGGCAGGACTGTCGCCCTAAGGATTTGGAGTGGTATGTCGTGACACGGTTGGAGCAGGACAGGGTGCAGACGGTGAGTGTTAAACGGGACATTTCTGCCATTAAGCGGTTTTATCAGTTTGCCATCAACGAGCAGGAGCGGACGACAGACGACAAAGCGACCATCTGTAACCCGACCATCGGTTATCGCCTAAAACCCGCCCCCAAGCCCTTGCCTGTGGTGTTGGATGTGGATGTGATGAAACATCTGTTGGAGCAAGCCCCGCCCGATGACCCCGAGCAGGCGGATTTGTGGGTACGAGATAAGGCGATGTTTGAGCTGATGTACAGTAGCGGTCTGCGTTTGGCGGAGCTGGCATCGCTTGATGTGGCGGATGTGGATTTGACCGCCAAATCGGTTAGGGTGCTGGGCAAAGGCAAAAAAATGCGTGTCGTCCCTGTCGGCACCAAGGCGATACAAGCCATCAATGCCTACCTGCCTTATCGCACATCATGGCAAGCCAAAAAAGTCGCCAAAACTGCCAAGCCTGATGGCATTACGCCTACCAGTACCGTCAAGGCACTGTTTATTAGTGAGCGACACGGCAAAAGGCTAAGCGAGCGTGCGATACAACTTCGTCTGTCACTGTGTGCCACTCGGGCAGGCATCGCCCAGAGTTTGCACCCACATTTGCTTCGGCATAGTTTTGCGTCGCACCTGTTGTCATCGAGTGGTGATTTGCGTGCGGTGCAGGAGCTGTTGGGGCATAGTAATCTTAGCACCACGCAGATTTATACCCATGTGGACTTTGGGTCGCTGACCAAGGTTTATGATAAGACACATCCTAGGGCGACCGCCAAAAAGTCCTAGGGCGTGTTGAACATTGATAACATTTTTATAAAATAAGATGAAAATTTGATAATTTTAATCCATTTTTGCATGAAAAATGGCTAAATCTTGTTTTTCTGCGTCAAAAACTTGTCTGATAGAATAACTATCAGCCTGCGTTTTTTCCTTGAAAAACGTGCGATTTTTCTCATTTTTCATTGCAAATACCAAAGTTCAACACGCCCTAATTATAACTCCACCCGACATTCAAATATCGGCATATTTTTACGAATATTATCCTGCTCATCTTTATCAAAATCAGCATAAATGATTGTAAAATCGCCACCGTCTGTCGTATTTGTACTACCCACGATTTGCCCGTTTGCGTTCACCATCATGCCATGCCCCCACGTTTGGCGGGTTTGGGGTTTGTCCTTGTGGGTGAAATGGTGCGTGCCACCTTGTGCCGAGCCGATGATAAGGCATTGACCATCAAGCGAGCGAGCGGTTAGCAAGGATTGCCAATGAGCCTTGCCCGTGGTGTGGGTAAAGGCAGACGGCACGGTGATGATGTCCGCCCCCATGTCTCTAAGTTTTTGATAAAGTGTGGGAAATCGCACATCAAAACACACGGTCATGCCAATGCCAACTGCCACACCGTCCAGCACACAGTGAGCCACGACAGGTGTATCGCCTGCTTCAAAGGTGCGACCTTCATCATAACTGCCCACACCGTCCGCCACCGATGCCCGAAACAGGTGGATTTTGTCATAGCGGGCGATGAGTGTGCCTGTATTGTCAAACAGTAGGCTGGATTGGCGAAATTTGCCGTCTAATTTGCCGTCTATGGGCGTGCCATCGGGGCGAGTGGGGCAAGGCAGTGTCCCTGCTAAGATATGAATGCTCGTATCGCGGGCAAGGCGTGCATAAAAATCCACCATCTCATCAAAACGACTGGCAAGCTCACGTTGTGACCCCATGACACACGCATTTTCGGGCAAAACTGCCAAATCCGCCCCGTTTTGTTTGGCGGTGGAGACCGCCTGTTTGATAATGGCTAGGTTGTTATCAATGTTATCTTGGGAATTTAGCTGAATGTTGGCAATCTTTGGCATGGTTGTCCTTGTTGGTGCATGATGTTGAATTTATTATAAAGCCATTTATCAAGCTAGGCAACTTTTGGATAAATTTGGGGTGACTTGATGGTTGGTGTAATGGTCATGATGGATGGGGTTGTGATGAGATTTTAGGTGGGAAAATAAGTTATAAAATAACAATGATGGGCGTTACTGGGGTGTTATGTCGTAAAATTTACGCCTTTTGGCAAAATCTATGCAAAAATTATGCCAAAATGTTGTAAAATTTAAAAGTTAGTAGATATTTTAACAATTAGGACAGTAGTACACCCATGAGTCTCTCATTTGGCTTGGGCGTTGGCTTAAACCAATCCCAAAAACTCACCCCACAAATGCAACAGGCGATTCGCTTGCTGGCTTTGTCGCACCTTGAATTGGAGCAAGAAGTGCAGATGAAGTTAGACAGTAATCCTTTGCTTGAACGGGTTGATGAGAGTTTTGAGACGGAGTTTGACCGTGATGAGCTAAGTTTGGACGATTGGACGGATAATAATTGGCAAAAAAATGACGGTCAAGGTGGCTCAGATGGTTTTGATGAGTCCTTTGAGAGTGACAGTTATGATAAGCTGACTGAGTCGGGGTTGGATGACGGGGCGATGGACAGTGACTGGGATAATGTCTATACCCCTGATTTTGAGTATGATGGCGATTTTGGTGTGGCAGGCAGGCATGATGATGAGCATGAGTTTTTGGGAGCGACACACACCAGCATCCAAGAGCATGTGCGTTTTCAGATGAATTTTAGTCCCATGAATGCCAAAGAGTCGCTGATTTTGGATTATTTGCTGGACGCCATGGATGAGATGGGTTATATCCGTCTGGGTGTGGATGAGTTGTATCAGAATTTGGCGACCCTTGCCAGTTTTTATCAGTGGGAAGAGACGATTAGTCCGCCTGAGATTGTCTCGGTGTTACAACGCATTCAGGCGTGTTCGCCAACGGGCGTCGGGGCGAGAAATCTGCCCGAGTGCCTAAGATTGCAACTTGACGAGCTGACCAAAGATGACCCTGATCTGCCTTTTGCTGATGAAGCTTATATGGTGCTTGGGGCGACCACTCATTTGGAGACGAACAACATCAAGGCACTCATGCAAGACACCGACCTAAGCTCTGCTGAGATAAAAGGGGCGATGGCGATTATCCGCAGTCTTAACCCCGAGCCTGCATCTGAGTTTTATAAAAATGAAGGCAGTATCGACCAAAGTATTGATATTCCTGATATTTTGGTCATCGCCTTAGAAGAGACCAAAGGCAGATATGCCAAGAAGTCACTGGCTAATGTCACCGACACCGATGTATGGCGAGTGGTGCTAAACCAAGAAGTTATCCCTAATTTACAAATCAACCAAGAATACGCCAGTCTCATCAAAAAAGGCGATGATGGCGATGATAATATTTATCTCAAAGATAAGCTAAATGATGCCCGTCTGTTCATTCGCAGCATTGATGAGCGTAACCAAAATTTGCTTAAAGTGGCAGGCTGTATCGTTCGTCGCCAGCAGGGGTTTTTGGAGCGGGGTGTGGAAGCGATGATTCCTTTGACCCTAAAAAATGTCGCCGATGAGATTGGACTGCATGAGTCCACCGTCTCGCGACTGACCACCAATAAGACCATGCTCACCCCGCAGGGCTTGTATCCCTTAAAGTACTTTTTCTCATCCAGTGTGGGCAGTGAAGATGGCGAGATATCATCAACTGCCATCTCCGCCCAAATCCAAAGCATGATTCAAAACGAAAACCCCCAAAAACCACTGTCAGATGCTTATATTACTGGCGTGTTAGAAGAGCAGGGCGTAAGTATTTCACGGCGAACCGTAACCAAATATCGTGAAGCGATGGGGATTTTGCCATCAACACTACGCAAACAAAAAATCTAGGGCGTGCCTGCCTTTGGTATTTGCAATGAAAAATGGATTAAAGTGTTAAATTTTCATCTTATTTTATAAAAATGTTATCAATGGCAGACACGCCCTAGCCATAAAAAACTCCACGCTCAAGTGTGGAGTTTTTTCTCATGAGTGGCATGGCGTGTCTTATACACCTTGGCAGTACTGATTAATCAGTTGTTGGTGTTGCTGACGTTTTGAGCTAATCTCTTGATCATTTAGGTAGACTCGCTCGCCATTGGCGTTGGTCTCAAAAATACGACCACCGATGGTTAGGTTGGCAAAGTTGGCACGCAATGACTGACAGCGATTGGCAAGCTCTTGATTTTGTAGGGCTTGATTTTGCTGTTCTAGGTCGGCAATACGCTGAGCTTCGGGTGATGGTGCTGCTTGTTGTTGGGTTTGTTCTGACAGCTGACCTGCATCAGCGACACGCCCATCATTACGCATGGAGTGAACTTTAAAATTGGTGGTATTTTTTGGTTGCATTTGGCTATAAACCACTTCGCCATGCTTGCCAATGCTCTCATAGATGGTGGTATTGGCATTGGCGGTAATGCCAAAAGTGACAACACTAAGAAGTAGGGCGGTTAAGGTATGAAGTTTCATGAAAAAATCCTTACTGTTGGACGGTGTGAATTGCCCATCCAAAATCGGCAAAAAATTAATGCTAATATTGCAACAAAACCACGATAAAATCAAGACCAATTAGGCGAATAAATGCGGTATTTGTCGCTTTTTGAACAAATTTTGGTGTTATTTGAAAAAATTAACAATAATCTTTAAAAAACTATTGGCAAAAAAGATGTTTTGGGGTAAGATAGCCAAATCTTAATTTTAATAACTAAATTTGTCAAAAGTTTTTTAACTTATAAAAATTAGTTATAGAAGTCAGCGTTCTTTATCAAAAAGACGTTTGTTAAGTCCAAGCGAATAGATTACCGTTTATTCACACCGATTTAACATTGCACAAGACTTACCGGTCTGCAAGACGACATTCTCATCTCTTTGTCAGTCCTTGTACCACGTCTTTGGTAAGTTGTGTTTGTTTAACCCCATTTTGGGAAAAAGGATTGATATGACAGAGCAAACCACCCAAGCCCCCAACATGACGGGGCATACTCAGACGGCAGACGCTGCCAAACATTTCCATGAAAATCAAGCCAAACTTGCCCGTGGCGAAACCGTTGCCATGAGTGGGGCGGAGCTACTTGTGCAAGCCTTAGTTGATGAAGGCGTAACCCATATTTTTGGCTACCCTGGTGGGGCGGTGCTACATATCTATGATGCTCTATTTAAGCAAGACAAGATTGAGCATATCCTAGTTCGCCACGAGCAGGCGGCAGGACACATGGCGGACGCTTATAGCCGTGTTACAGGACGTACAGGCGTGGTGCTAGCTACGTCAGGGCCGGGCGTTACCAACACCGTAACCGCCATTGCCACAGCGTTCATGGACTCTATTCCTATGGTGGTACTGGCAGGGCAAGTGCCAAGCACCTTGATTGGCGATGATGCTTTCCAAGAATGCGACATGATTGGCGTGTCTCGCCCTGTGGTCAAGCATAGTTTTCAAGTGCGTAATCCTGCCGAGATTCCCACGATTATCAAAAAAGCCTTTTTTATCGCAAGCTCAGGTCGTCCCGGCCCTGTGGTGGTGGATATTCCAAAGGATATGACGAACCCTGCCGATAAATTTGACTACGTTATGCCAAGCGAGATTCACATTCGCTCTTATCAGCCAACGTCCAAAGGACATAGCGGTCAAATCAAAAAAGCGGTGGATTTGCTACTCTCCGCCAAACGCCCTGTACTCTACTCAGGCGGTGGCGTGGTACAAGGCGGGGCAAGCGATGAACTGCGTGAACTTGCCAATTTGTTAAACTTGCCCGTTACCAACACGCTCATGGGGCTAGGGGCATATCCTGCCACGAGCGAGCAGTTTGTCGGTATGCTCGGTATGCACGGCACTTATGAAGCCAACATGACCATGCACCATGCGGACGTTATTTTGGCGGTGGGGGCAAGGTTTGATGACCGTGTTACCAACAACGTCAAAAAATTCTGCCCAAACGCAACCATTATCCATATTGACATTGACCCAACGTCTATCTCAAAAACCATTAACGCCCATATCCCTATCGTGGGCGATGTCAAGCCTGTCTTGACCGAAATGGTGAGCATTGTCAAATCCAGCGACAAACGCCTAGACGAACACGCCCTTGCTGATTGGTGGACACAAATCAACGAATGGCGTAAACGTCATGGCTTGCGTTATGGCGATGACACGGACGCACCTGTTCATGCGATTATGCCACAACGAGTCGTTGAAACGCTGTGTAAACTCACGGACGGTAAAGCAATTATCACGTCTGATGTCGGTCAGCACCAAATGTTCGCTGCTTTATATTATAAATATGACGAGCCACGCCAATGGCTAAACTCTGGCGGACTTGGCACCATGGGCGTAGGTCTACCCTATGCCATGGCGGCAAAACTTGCCTGCCCTGAAAAAACGGTCGTCTGTATCACAGGCGAAGGCTCCATTCAGATGAATATCCAAGAGCTATCAACGTGCTTGCAGTATAATTTGCCTGTTAAGATTTTAAACTTAAACAACGCCCAACTTGGTATGGTAAAGCAGTGGCAAGATATGCTGTATGAAGGTCGCCACGCCCAAAGCTATATGAAATCCTTGCCTGATTTTGTCAAACTTGCCGAAAGCTATGGGCATAAAGGCGTAAAAATTACCAATCCTGCCACTATGGAACAAGAGTTAAAAGAAGCCCTAGAAATGGACGGTTTGGTATTTATTGATGTGTATGTGGACAGAAGTGAGCACGTCTATCCCATGCAAGTGGCAGGGCAGTCCATGCGTGATATGTGGTTATCAAAAGGGGAGCGTACCTAATGGCACAGTTACAAAAACACTTGATTTCGGTACTTATGGAAAACGAAGCAGGCTCGCTGTCTCGTGTGGTGGGGCTGTTTAGTCAGCGTGGTTATAACATTGATACGCTAAACGTTGCTGCCACCGAAGACCCGACGTTATCACGGCTTACCCTAACCACGATTACCACGGCCGATAAGATTGAGCAGATTACCAAACAACTTCATAAACTCATTGAAGTGGTCAAAGTCCAAAATCTATCGGAAGTCTCTGGCGGTAGTCAGATTGAGCGTGAGCTTATGCTAATCAAAGTACGAGCGACAGGGGCATACCGTGAAGAAGTGTACCGTACAGCGGACATATTCCGAGCCCAAATCGTGGACGTGTCGGCAAACCTTTATACCATTCTTATCACAGGGGATGCAGGCAAGCTAGACGGTTTTATTGATGTCATCGGACGTGATAAAATCCTAGAAGTGGTACGCTCTGGCGTGATTGGTATTGCACGGGGCGAGCGGACGCTTTCTTTGTGATGGCAAAAGTTGTCTTAAAAGGTCATATCATCATTCCTAAAACCAATCGGCAAGTTATTTTAGATGAACTTAAAAAACACATTGACTTAACACGCCAAGAAAGTGGTTGTTTGATATTTCAAATCACACAAGACAACAGCGATGTCGATAAGTTTTGGGTTTATGAAGAATTTGTGAACAAAGAAGCCTTCGACTTTCATCAAGCTCGTGTGCGTTTGTCTGCGTGGGGCGTGGTATCTGCTGATGTAGAGCGACATTATGAGCCGTTAATCATGATAGATGATTAGTATTGATTATCTACCAAAATGATTTAAGGAGATAAAAATGATTATAGAGCTTGCCAGCCTACCGCCAATGGTGCAGGCATACATCAAAGATGAAAAACAACTACAAGTCATTGTCAAAGATGAGCAGGTGCATTTAATGCCCTTACATCAATTTGTATCACAACCAACCAAAAAATCCGATTTTGCAGGGGGGTTGGCACAATTTGCGAATTCTGACTTAATGCCAAAAGAAGAACAAGCGGTAGAGATGGCAATCAGGAAAAAATATGGCATTGATTGATACAAATATTTTGTTGCGTTTTTTATTGCAATACCACGATATATTAAGCCAACAAGCCAAGCAAATCATTGATGATAATGATGTGATTTGTTTAAATGCCGTCATTTATGAAGTCATTCACGTATTACAAAGCGTTTATAAAATTGACGGAGCATTGATTGCTGATAAACTTTTGATACTATTTGAAAATGATGTGATTGAAAGTGAAAATAAGTCAGTTATCCTAAAATCCTTATCAATTTTTAAAGAAACTTCTATGGATTGCTTATTAATTGCTTATCGCATCATTGATAATAGCGTAATTTTTTCTTTTGATAAAAAAGTCAATAATTATCTAAACAGAATAAGTTTTTAATTAACCCACGCCCTTAAATTACGGGCATTATTTTAAGGAAACTCGTATGAGCTTAAACATCTATTATGACAAAGATTGTGATTTGTCTATCATTCAAGGCAAAAAAGTTGCCATTATCGGCTACGGCTCACAAGGTCACGCCCACGCCCTAAACCTAAAAGATTCTGGCGTTGATGTAACCGTAGGCTTGCGTGCAGGCTCTGCTTCTTGGAAAAAAGCCGAGAACGCTGGTCTAAAAGTTGCCGAAACTGCCGATGCGGTCGCTGGTGCAGACGTGGTGATGATTTTGACCCCTGATGAATTTCAGCGTCAGCTTTATAAAGAGACCATTGAGCCAAATATCAAACAAGGTGCAACCCTTGCCTTTGCTCACGGTTTTGCCATTCATTACAACCAAGTTGAGCCCCGTGCCGACCTTGATGTGATTATGGTTGCTCCAAAAGCCCCTGGTCATACCGTGCGTTCTGAATTCGTTAAAGGCGGTGGTATCCCCGACCTTATCGCTATCTGGCGTGATGTGTCAGGCAACGCCAAGCAAGTGGCTTTGTCTTATGCGTCAGGCGTGGGCGGTGGTCGCTCGGGCATCATTGAGACAACCTTTAAAGACGAAACCGAAACCGACCTATTTGGCGAACAAGCCGTTCTGTGTGGTGGTGCGGTTGAGCTTGTCAAAATGGGCTTTGAAACCCTAGTAGAAGCAGGCTATGCCCCTGAAATGGCGTATTTTGAGTGCTTGCACGAATTGAAGCTCATCGTAGATTTGATGTACGAAGGCGGTATTGCCGACATGAACTACTCAATTTCTAACAACGCAGAATATGGCGAATACGTTACAGGCGTAGAAGTCATCAACGACCAATCTCGTGAAGCAATGAGAAATGCATTGAAGCGTATCCAATCAGGCGAATATGCCAAAATGTTTATCGCCGAAGGTCAGCTAAACTACCCGTCAATGACTGCCCGTCGCCGTAACACTGCCGAGCATGAAATTGAAAAAACTGGGGCAAAACTTCGTGCGATGATGCCTTGGATTGGCGGTAACAAAATCATTGATAAAGAGAAAAACTAATTTAATTTTCTTTTTAAATAAAAATGACCGTCCATGTGGGCGGTTGTTTTTTCATGCCTTGCCAGCACGCCCCAATCAGCGTATAATAGCACATTTGTGCAGATTTATTTTTTAATGATAGCTTATAATATTCACCATTTTTTAAACAGTTTGTCCGATTTTGCCATTTTGTATATTTTGGCAAGTCTTATCATTGCCATTTTGATTTGGGTGGAGTCGGCGTGGGTTGCCCGTAACGGTGGCAAATTGCCCCAAAACACGCCCTTTGTCGTTATTAGCATTTTAACGTCATCATGGCTCATCGTGTCGGGGCTTGCGTTGTATTTTCTAGAATTTGACGGGGTATTGATGAGTGTGCCAGTGGTGTATGGCGTGTATTCATTGCTAAGCTGGATAAAAGGGGCGAAACTCATCGGAGATGACCTGCCTGATGACCCAAAAGACATTGTCCTACCAAGCAAATATCTCACCTATTCGCAGTCGTTTGCCCTTGTGTTTGCCGTGCTTTGCGTGAGTATGCTTGCCTTGCCTTATACCGATTTGCCTTTTTTGTAAAATTACAAAAATAAATCCCCTTTTTGATGAAAACTTTGTTATACTAGCTGTACGGTATTTATGTACCATAGATTGTGTTTTGCTCGCCTTGTGCGAAAAAACGACTTTGATAACTTGCGGACGAGTGCTGGTATCAGGGCGTATGTTAGATTTATTACTGAACCATTAAGGCAACTTATCGGTTTGATATAGAGTTTAAGCGTCGTATCTTTAACTTATTTTGCGGTTTTGGCAACATAAATATTTTCACGGCATTTTGCCATTATTTCCCCATTTTCAAGGAAAACTCTCATGTCAAACAAAGTTACTGGTACCGTTAAATGGTTCAATGAAGCCAAAGGTTTTGGTTTTATCGCCCAAGACGCAGGCGGTCAAGACGTATTCGCCCATTACAGTGCCATTACTGGTTCTGGTTTTAAAACCCTAGCCGAAGGTCAAAAAGTGGCGTTCATTCTAGGCGAAGGCAAAAAAGGCCCACAAGCCGAAGAGATTGAAAAAATCTAATTGCCAATATCATTGATTAAGCACTCAAAGCAATTTGGGTGCTTTTTGTTTTTGTTATTTTAGCAATGTATAATCAATTAACCCTAATTCGCACCCATGCTAATTTTAAAAAATTCATTTGTCGCATGGTAGGGTGTGTGGTACGCACTTTACTGTCATTGGTGTATTTTAACGTTAAAGGATTATGTTTTGGAAAAGCGTGTAAGGGTAAATTGCAATTTATCCTATGGTTAGATTTTTAAAAGAGTGCTGTTTTTCATTACCTAATTTCCATATACCCAAACCGCCAAAAATAAAAATGACTGCTCATTCACGTTAAGTATTTGACCAAAATTTGTAAATTTTAGACAATCTAGCATGGCATAAAGCTGATAAATGTGATATATTTTTATTAAATTTTTAAAACCCAAAAAACGGAGTAACCATGAAAGTATTAGTTGCCGTCAAGCGTGTTGTTGACCACAACGTCAAAGTGCGTGTTAAAGCAGATGAGTCTGGCGTGGACTTGACCAACGCCAAGATGAGCGTAAACCCATTTTGTGAAATTGCCATTGAAGAAGCGGTTCGCTTAAAGGAAAAGGGCGTGGCAAGCGAGATTATCGCTGTATCTATCGGCACCAGTCAATCGCAAGAACAACTGCGTTCGGCATTGGCATTAGGTGCTGACCGTGGGGTATTGGTTGAGACGGACGCCAAACCATATCCGCTACAAGTCGCCAAAATCCTAAAAGGCGTGGCAGAAGCCGAAGGGGCAGAGCTTATCCTACTCGGCAAGCAAGCCATTGATGATGATAATAACCAAACAGGGCAAATGCTGGCGGCACTCATGAATGTCGGTCAAGGCACCTTTGCATCCGAAGTGGTGGTAGAAGGCGGTGCGGTCAAAGTAACTCGTGAGATTGACGGTGGTTTGCAAACCGTGAATTTGCCACTGCCTGCGGTTGTTACCACAGATTTGCGTCTTAATGAGCCACGCTTTCCAAAACTACCTAATATCATGGCAGCCAAGAAAAAGCCACTAGACACCAAAACCCCTGCCGATTTTGGCGTGGACATGACATCTAAACTGACCACATTAAAAGTCAAAGCCCCTGCCGAGCGTAGTGCAGGCGTAAAAGTGGCGAGCGTTGATGAGTTGATTGATAAGCTTAAAAACGAAGCGAAGGTAATTTAAAGTAATTTCAAAATTAATTAAAATGTGGAAATGTAGGGGTGATTTATTCACCCATAAGTCCAAATTAGGGCAAATGTGATTTGCCCTTACATCTCCCAAATTAATTTGACCATTTATTTGACTATTGTAAAGATAAAAAGGATACAGCCATGACCGTATTAGTTTATGCTGAACACGACAACCAAGAATTAAAATCGGCGACCCTTGCCACAATCACCGCCGCCAGTCAAATTGACAGCGACATTCATGTATTAGTGGCAGGCTCAAACGCCCAAGCCGTTGCCGACAGCGTCGCCCAAGTATCAGGCGTGAGTAAAGTGCTACTTGCTGATAACCCTGCCTTTGCCAATCAGCTTGCCGAAAATGTCGCCCCATTGGTGGTAGAGCTTGCCGGTGCATATAGCCACATCATCGCCCCTGCGACCACGACAGGTAAGAACTTTTTGCCCCGTGTGGCAGCTCTGCTTGATGTGAGCATGGTATCAGACATCACGGCAGTGATTGATGCCAAGACTTTTGAGCGTCCTATCTATGCAGGTAACGCCACAGCAACCGTACAATCGGCAGAAGATAAAATCGTGCTAAGCGTGCGTGGTACAGCGTTTGACTCGGCACCTGCCACAGGCGGTAGTGCAAGCGTTGAGAGCGTGAGCGTGGGCGGTGATAGTGGCAAATCTAGCTTTGTGGGTGAAGAGCTTGCCAAATCTGACCGTCCAGAACTAACATCTGCCAATATCGTGGTATCAGGCGGACGAGCGTTGGCAAGTGGCGAGAACTTTACCAAATACATCGAGCCACTGGCGGACAAACTCGGTGCCGCCATGGGTGCTAGCCGTGCGGCGGTGGACGCAGGTTTTGTACCCAATGATTTGCAAGTGGGTCAAACCGGCAAAATCGTTGCCCCAAATCTGTACATTGCCGTGGGTATCTCGGGAGCGATTCAGCACCTAGCAGGTATGAAAGACTCTAAGACCATTGTGGCGATTAACACCGACCCAGAAGCTCCGATTGCGAGTGTGGCGGATTATTTCTTGGAAGCGGATTATCAAGTGGCAGTGCCTGAGCTGACTTCTAAATTGTAATTGATAAGACTTACCAAAAACGCATTTGATGATATCAAGTGCGTTTTTTATTAGGCGAGTTCATACTGTATTTTTCGTCCATTTTGGATTACAATAATCGCCTTATTCTTAGCCATTTGCCGTTATCTCTGCCATGTCCGATGTGATGCCCAAAAAACTGCCCTATCTGTCGCACGAAGAGCAACAGCGAATCACTCGCCTGTGCGTTCGCTGTGCGTTGTTGCTCATGCAGTATGGGGCGGAGTCAGTGGTTGTGGTGGATTTGACCAAACGTTTGGGCGTGGCGTTGGGCGTTGGGGGCGTGGAATGCGGATTGTCTTTTAATGCCATTACGCTCACCACGCTGTATAATGGACATTGTATCACAACCGTACGCAACACCGTTCATCAGGGGATTAATGTGAGTATCTTGGTGCAGATTCAGCAAATCGTCCTAGATGTCGAACGTCAAAGACAAGCAGGCGGACGAGACGAACACGCCGTTACCCACACCGAAAAGCGACTGGATAATATTGACCGCACCACATATCCCAACACGCTCATGGCATTTTTTGTGGGTATGTCCTGTGCTTGTTTTGCTTATCTTAACGGCGGTGGTTTGGCTATCTCGCTGGTAACGCTCGTGGCAGGGTTTTGTGCCATACGCACTCGCATGTATCTGTCCGCTCATCATTTTAACCCTTTTGTGGTGGTCATCATCACCGCCTTTGTGGCGACTTTACTTGGGGCGGTGGCGTACTTTTTAGAGCTGGGGGTCAATGCCGATGTGGCGGTGGCGTCTAGCGTGCTGTTACTGGTGCCGAGCTTTCCTATCATTAACGCCTTATCGGACATTTTAAAGGGGTATATCAACATGGGGGTAGGGCGGTGGATGTTTGCAACCATGCTGACGTTGTCGGCGTGTGTGGGGATTGTCATCGCCTTGATTTTGTTACGCATACCGCATTGGGGGCTGTGATGACCGTGCTAACGCTACTGACGAATGTGGGGCTGTCTTGCGTGATTACGCTGGGGTGGTGCTTGATGTTTACGCTACCGAGACGTTATGTCGGGCTGTGTCTTATCATGACGGCATTGGGTTATGTTACCAAAACAGGGCTGTTGGCGGTGGGGAGTCATCTGGCGGTGGCGACATTTTTTGGGGCGATGTTGCCGAGCTTTTTGGGGGTGTATTTTGCTCAGCAACATGGGCTACCGCCAAAGGCACTCATCGTGCCGAGCGTGATTTTTCTCATGCCGGGTATCGTGGCGTATAAGGCAATGGTGAGTATGGTGCAGATAGGGTATTTTGGGTTTAGTATGGAGCTGTTTGTACTGATGATGACTTACTTTTTTGAAGCGATTTTTGTCATCTCGGCATTGGTGTTGGGGCTGTCGATTCCAGGGATTTTGTTTTATCGCAGAAAGCCCATTGTGTAGTTAAGGCTGTCCCAACACTTCATTCATGAGCTGATGATAAGCGATAGCCCCCTTGGACGATTTTTCGTATTCAAAAATAGATTTGCCAAAACTTGGAGCTTCTGCCAATCGGATACTTCTTGGAATGACGGTTTTGTACAATTTTTCGCCAAAATAATTTTCAAGCTCCGCCGACACATCTTGAGCAAGCGTACTTCGCCCGTCATACATCGTCCGCACCACGCCACGAATGTGCAGTTTGGGGTTGATTTGGGTCAGCTTTTCAATCGTATCTATCAAATCAGCAATGCCTTCTAAGGCAAAATACTCGCACTGCATGGGGATAATCACGCCGTCTGTGGCGACAAGGGCGTTCACGGTCAGCATACTAAGACTTGGGGCGCAGTCCATGATGACATAGTCGTAGTCTAGCTTGGCGTTTTGTAGGGCATTTTTTAATAAAAGCGGTGCGTCCGCCACGTCCGCAAGCGACACATCAATCCCTGCCAAATCACGGTTTGCCCCCACCACATCAAGGTGCTGACTTGCCACAATGGTCTTGACAAGTGGCACATCGTCAAGCAACACGTCCGCCACCGTATAATCTAGCTCATTTTTATCAAGCCCCAGACTGGTTGTGGCGTTGCCTTGTGCGTCAAGGTCAATGAGTAGCACCCGTTTTTTGCCGATAAGTGCCAACGCACTTGCCAGATTAACCGCCGTTGTGGTTTTGGCGACCCCGCCTTTTTGGTTGGCGATTGCGATAATTTCCATAAAATACCTTTACTATCAATTTGTTAGATTAGGGTAAATTACCCAATATTTCAATTTTTGGTATTGTTAATTAACCATACCTTTGGGCGAATAAATTGCCCCTACACGTCCA
This sequence comes from Moraxella sp. K1664, assembly GCF_039693965.1. NCBI lineage: Bacteria > Pseudomonadati > Pseudomonadota > Gammaproteobacteria > Moraxellales > Moraxellaceae > Moraxella > Moraxella sp. K1664. The sequence continues at coordinate 2,716,709 of NZ_CP155576.1, read as the reverse complement.
AATTTTAAAATAACTTTAACGCTTTGGTTCTGGTTTAAAAAGTATGCTATTAAGAAAACCGTTCGTGGTGAGCTTGTCGAACCATAACGGTTTTCCGCTACCCTTCGACAAGCTCAGGGCGAACGGAAAACCTAGTTCAGCATACTTTTTGAACTACTGCCAACGCTTTAAATACACCACACACCGCTCATCGCTCATTTGTGGCACAAAAATAGGCTTAATGTCAATTTGCCAATCTGTCAAATTTGCCACATCATCGCCAGTCGGGGCTTTACCTTTCATGGCATATAACACGCCGTCCGCCTTTAAATAGGGCTTGGCAAGATTGACAAAATCATCTAAACTTGCAAACGCCCGAGACGTAATGACATCAAACGCCCCGTCAAAATCCTCAATGCGACTTGCCACAGGATTGACGTTGGCAAGACCCAATTCGCCCACCATTTGACGGATAAATCGCACCTTTTTGCCATTGCTATCTAGGGCGGTAACGTGCCAATCGGGACGCATAATGGCGATAATCACAGACGGCAAACCTGCCCCTGTGCCAATGTCAAGCACGCTTATGCCTGATTTATCAGCAAAAGGCAAATCCGCCACAATCGCCAAACAGTCCAAAATATGCTTGATAAATGCCTCTTTTGGGGCGGTAATGGCGGTGAGATTGTACGCTTTTGTCCAAAGCAAAAGATTATCCAAATAGCCGAGCAGTTGTTTTATTTGTACTTCACCAAATGTTAAATTTAGCTTATCAGAAACTCGCTCTAATTCACGAGCAAATTCATCGGCATGGGTGGATATTTTATGATAAGTCATGTTTTTATAAATAATAATTGGGTTGTTTAAGTTGATTTTAACGGCTTTTTGCTATACACCCTTCGACAAGCTCAGGGCGAACGCAAAAACACCGTCAATTTGTAAATCCCCTATTTTATCACGTTTTAATCTGTTAAAATATCCCTTTTTCATATTTTAATAACAACAATGACCGACCAATTCACCGCCTACCGCCTACCGCCTACCGCCCTAAAACGCTACACCGACACCCACGCCCTACCGCCCGACAGCACGCACGCACGCCCCGCACCGCACCACTTTGGGCAACGCCGAGCCGTCAATGCCATACAGACCGCCCTTGACATCAAGGCAAACGGCTACCACGTCTTTGCCGTGGGCGAAAACGGGCTTGGCAAACGCACGCTCATCACACGCCTGCTTGCCGAGCGTGCCAAACACGAGCCGACCCCGCCCGACTTGGTGTATGTGCATAATTTTGACGCACCTCGCCACCCCATTGCACTGACCCTGCCAAGCTGTCAAGGGGCGATTTTTGCCAAAGATATGCACAAACTTTGGCATGAATTGTATAAAAAAATCATCGCCAAATTTAATAGTATTAGCTACCAAAACAGCATTACCGCCATTAAGCAATCCGCCCAAAAACAAGAAAGAAATTTGCTTGATGAAATCAACGCCACCGCCAAAAGTCATAATTTGACCTTATTACACTCTGCCGACCAAAAAGCAGTATTTACCCCCATTGATGACAAAAAACCCATTAACAATACCGCCCTTGATAAATTACAAAAAAAATTAACCAAAATAAACATAGAATTGGACAATTTAGATGATGAAGTCAATCAAAAAATAGATGAACTTCACGAAACGCTTTTGATTAAAATCATCACGCCATTATTTACCCCCATTTTAAAAAAATATGTTGCAAAATCCGATAAAAAAATCAGCCAATATTTAAACGACTATCAAAAAGACATCATAGAAAATATCCTATTTATCGTAGAGCATGATGAAGACTTTATGGTAAAAACGGCAAATATCCCCAATCGCTATTATGTCAATGTGGCGGTCAGCCATACGCCAAATAGCGGTTCGCCCATTGTCTTTGAAGATATGCCAACCCACCCCAATCTGTTGGGGCATATTGAATACATCACTCAGCTTGGCACGATTTTGACAGATGCGAGCATGATACGGGCAGGGGCATTGCATAAAGCCAATGGCGGATATTTGTTATTAGAAGCGTCATCGCTATTAGAACACCCCTATGCGTGGCAAGGATTAAAGCGAGCTTTGCAATCAAAATCGCTTAGCATATCAAGCCTTGAACAAATGCTAACCCTAACAGGCTCGGTATCTTTATCGCCTGATAGTACGCCATTATCGGTAAAAGTGATATTATTGGGCGAGCCTGATTTATATTATGAATTATTAGAATTTGAACCTGAATTTAATAACCTATTTAAAATCCGAGCCGATTTTAATGACACCTTGCCACGCAATCACGACAGCGAATTATTTATCATTGGAAAAATTGCCGACATGATAAAAAAACAAGACTTGCCCATATTTGATAATACTGCCTTTGGTGCGATATTGGACGAATTGTCCGTCTATGCTGACGATAAAGACAAATTGGATTTGCACAGCGACAGATTATTACAACTTGTGGTAGAATCGGCACGGCAGTTTTATTATCATTCTCATGAAAATGATAATAAAAATATCCTCAAAACCGTCAATAAAACCCATGTCCAAAATGCCTTAGATGATATCAAAGAACGAAAGGGTTATTTAAAAGAATTATATTGGCAAGAGATTCAAAACGGACAACAGCTCATCAATACCACAGGAAAAGCAGTCGGGCAAATCAACGCCTTGACCGTGATTGCCTATGCCGACAGCGAATTTGGCTTACCTGCTCGGCTTACCGCGCTCATCGCCCCTAAGTTTGGCACAGGCGAAATCCTAGACATAGAGAGAGACGTGGAGCTTGGCGGAAGTTTGCACGCTAAGGGAATGCTTATCATGACGAGCTTTTTACGCTCATTATTTAGCCAATTTGTCGAGCTTAACTTCTCAGCAAGCCTTGCCTTTGAGCAAAGTTACGCCCACATTGACGGCGACAGTGCCACCCTTGCCGAATGTGCCGTGCTACTGTCCGCCCTTGCAAATGTGCCTATAAATCAATCACTTGCAATCACAGGCTCCATGAATCAGCTTGGGGACGCTCAGGCGATTGGCGGTGTGAACGAAAAAATTATCGGCTTTTTTGACGCTTGCTTTGAGCGTGGACTAACGGGCGAGCAAGGCGTGATTATCCCAAAAACCAACATCGGACAGCTTATGCTCCCTGATAATGTCGTGGGGGCGGTAGAGCGTGGTAAGTTTCATATTTATGCGGTAAGCAGCATTTATGAAGCGTTGTTTATTTTGACCGATATGTCGATTCATGATAAAAATAAAAAAGGCGATTATAAAAAGGATACGCTATTTGGCAAAATTGTAAGACGGCTTATGGCGTGGGAAGATGATGATAATGGAGTGAAGAAATGAATGGAGTTATTGTGAAATCCTTGAAAGCTTTAGCTTTCAAATCTTGATTTATTGAGCTTGAAAAGTCTCTTTTTTATGATAAAATAAACCTTATTTAATACAAAACCTACTATGGCAAACAAAAACTATCAAAAATCCAATATTTTCTATATAGCATCTTTCATATTTTTGATAAATGCTATATTTTTATTGGTGTGCTACAAGTATGGCTTTCAAAGACCAGTTATTAATATTGATTATCTGTTACTCATTTTATTTTTCTATAAAAGAAATTTTATAGGCAATACATTATTATTTATTTTTTTATCATTATTTTTATTTATTGAGCAATTGTTGATTGTTTTACAGGTATTTCCATTTATACAATTAAACAACTTATTTTATCTTTCTAGTTTTATTTTTAGTGGACCTGCACTCTATCAAGTTCTATTTTTTTCTTCAATTATCTTTATACTAACCTCCTTTTTTATAGTTAGAGATTTCTTTGGTAAAAGAATTAACATCAATAAAAATCACATATGGGCAAGTCTGTTTATTTTTACTGCAATTGCCACAACTTGGTCTTTTGTTCCACAAAAAATAATTACAAGTCAAACAATATTTTTTATTAAAAACAGTCAATCCAACTTACTTACTATCACCAATAAAAAGCCCATAGAAGACTTAACCACCGAATACGCTGGTCGCCCTTTGTATGACAGTGTGTTAAATCAGCAACCGATTTCCGATAAAATATTATTCGTGGTAAGTGAATCTTGGGGTGAGACTGCTCGCCCTAATCAACAACAAGCCATACTCAAACCCATTTATGACAAAAAAGACAAATTACAGTTCATTGAGCAAGGCTCCTTTCCCTTTGTAGGTGCAACTGTCATGGGTGAATTTAGAGAGCTCTGCAAAAAGAAACTTATGGTTATGGATAGTAAAAACATACCACCTCATGAATTTGAACAATGTCTGCCTAATTTACTAAAACAACAGGGCTATACCACCCATTCAATTTATGGTGCAGATGACCGACTATACTCCCCTAATTATTGGTATCCTCTTGCAGGATTGGATAATCGCCATTTCGTTGATGACTTACCTAACGGCGGTCAATGCATGTCTTTTGACGGACGTTGTGATGTACAGCTACTGCCATATGTGAAAAATGCATTACAAAGCTCTGATAAAAGTTTTGTATACTGGCTTACCTTAAATAGCCACGCCCCTTATGATGACAAGATATTTATTGACGGTATCGATTGCCAGTCTGTTGGCTTAAAAGACAGTACGCAATCTTGCAATAATTACAGACTGCACTACCAATTTTTTCACACCCTAAGCCAGTTAATTGATGATGAAAACATGAAAGGACTGGAGGTGTATGTTGTAGGTGACCACGCACCCCCTCTAACCAACCTAAAAGAGGGTTTGACTGCATTTAAAGGGGTTGATGTGGCTTGGCTACACTTTAAAATAAAAGAAAATTAACATGAATTCATCTCAAAATTTTATCAAAATTGTTTTTTTCGTCTCGGGCTTTTCGGCACTTATCTATCAGATAGCTTGGCAAAGAATGCTCTTTCAAGCCTTTGGTGTGGATTTAGAAGCCACCACAATCATCATTTCCATATTTATGGCAGGTCTTGGGGTTGGTGGCTATTTCGGTGGGCGTATTGCCGATAGATTTCCTACCAAACTCCTTCTTATATTTGCGCTTATTGAGTGTGGTATTGGTGTATTTGGTTTGTTGTCGCCCATACTGATACATTTTATTCAAGACACCTTTTTGTTATCAAGCAAATTGATCATTGCACTTGCCAATTTTATTTTATTGATAATTCCAACTTTTTTGATGGGGGCTACACTTCCACTACTAACAAGCTACCTTAATCAACGCGATAATAATACCGGCAACAACATCGGTTGGTTATATTTTGCCAACACCATTGGAGCGATGACTGCTTGTCTTATGACAAGTTTTGTATTATTCTTATTTTTAACACTAAATCAAACCATCTACTTGGCTGGTCTTATCAACCTTATCATTGCAAGCATGATTGCTTTTATTTACTTTAATAAAAAGGTGAAATGATGACAAAACTCTCTTTAACAAAAAAAGCAATCATTCTGTCTTTTTTAAGTGGCTTTCTAAGCCTATCCATAGAAGTCATTTGGATTCGTTTATTTGGTTTTTTTAGTGGTGGATTGCCCCAGGTCTTTTCTGTAACATTGGCTTTATTTTTATTTGGTATTGCTATTGGTGCTTTATTTGGCAAAAGAATTTGCCAAGAAACTTCGAATTCTAATAAATTATTAAATGAAATTGGTAAATATTTTTTATTAGCCGGGGTTGCTGATTTAATACTTTTATCTTTGTTAATTTTTATCCCAGCATCTACTGTTTTTGTTTTTGCTGTCGGCATGATTATCTGTGCCACTTTGCGAGGTGTTGCTTTCCCCATTGTACACCACATTGGCACACAGACCAATAAAACCGGGGCTGGCATCTCTAATGTATATTTTGCCAATGTTGTTGGTTCTACGATTGCTCCTATTTTAATTGGGTTTGTACTGTTAGGTTATTTTACCACACAAACGGTATATTTAATCATTGCCCTGTCAACCATGATTGTTTCTTATTTTTGTCTTGATGACAAAAGAAATAAAATATTCAATATCACCGCCTTGATTGCCTGTGGATTATTACTTATATTTCCGCAGAAACTTATGTACAACCTTTCAAATTTTGGCAAAAGCCCAGATTGGCAATTGGAACACCTTATAGAAAATAAGCATGGAGTTATTCAGGTTTTTAATGACGGTCATGGGGAACATATTGTTTATGGTGGCAACGCTTATGATGGACACATAAATACTTCACTATTTAATATCGTCAATCGTGTATCACGAGCCTACTATCCTTTGGTTGTACGCCCCGATGCTAAAGATGTTTTGGTTATTGGTTTATCCACTGGTTCTTGGACTCAAATTTTGACTCTACTACCCAACCTTGAAAGCATAACCATTGTTGAATTAAATCCTGGATACACCGAATTCAAAGCCTTCTCTGCCGATATGAAAGCCTTGGTGGAAAATCCAAAAGTTACCATAATTACCGACGATGGTCGTCGTTTTATCAATCGCAATCAGGATAAAAAATATGACCTAATCCTAATGAATACCACTCACTACTATCGCAATCAAGCCACTTCTGTTTTAAGTCAGCAATTTCTAGAAGGTGTTAAAAAATCTCTTAGCTCAAATGGTATTGTAACTTATAACACCACAGGTTTTGAGCATAGTTTTTTTACTGCCAAAAGTGTATTCCCTTATGTTTATCAATATGAAAACATGGCGATTGCAAGCAATAACCCCATTAAACACCCCAACGAGCAACAACTTTATGAGAGACTTTCTAGACTGAAATGGCAACACACCCAACAACCTGTTTTTCAGACATCAAAAGATTTACAAAGAGCTGTAAATATCATGAAAAGCTCTGCGGTTGAATTTGAAGATATCAAATTTCGCATAGATAAGACAAAACTTGAGGTAATTACCGATCAAAATATGATTAACGAGTATAAATATGGGTATTTTAATAGAGATTAGTCGTGTAAAATAACAAAAATAAACCCTAATTTTTCTATTGCAATGGCTTATTATAAAATTAATATTTTTATCATAAGCTGTTTTTTGGTTATTTGTTATTGATTAGCATACTTTCATTTCAATGTGCAACCAAATCAATAAGACAAATCACCCCATAATAAAACGGATATGCCACCGTTATCACACATTCGCCTATCCAGATGTTTTTAAAATAAAATTCCCCAATCTTATCATGGCACACATATCCGCTATCGTCCGTTATAAATACCGCCTTTAATTCATGAAGTGGCAGACGAATGCCCAAGCCATGTGCTTTTAATACCGCTTCTTTGATTGTCCAATAGACAAACCACAATTTATCATCTTGACTATTTTGCCAAGCATGATATTCATCATCATGAAAATAACGTTTGGCAAGGGCGTTTTTATTTAATTTACGATTGGCATTTTCAATATCCACTCCGATATTTTGAATGGTTAAACTATATATTAAGACATAATCAGTTTGGCAATGTGATTGATTAAAATGCAGATTGGGAATATTTTTTATAAAGGGTTTGCCATTATCTTCTTTATCATAAATGGGTATGGGTAAATGATTATTTTGGCAAAAGTTAATTAAATGAGTATGACGATGATTGACGATGATTTGTTTTTTATCAAGCGGTGTTAAATCATTTGATGCGATATTTGATAATGGCGTATGGTATAAATAAATCATAAGCAAGATATAAAAACGATATTGAGATTTTTAAAATAACGAGCGGTGCAGTTGTGGTATAATAATCATCAATTCTGATTTTGTCTAGCCCCTTGCCATGACCGCCAAAAACACCCAAGCCAAAACCACAAAAACGAAACTCACCACTGCCAAAACTGCCGACACGCCAGCATCTCGTCCGATGAATGCCGAAAAACGTGAGCGGTTTTTTGCCAAGCTGTCCGAGCATATCAAAGAGCCTGTGACTGAGCTCAACTACTCGTCCGATTTTGAGCTACTCATCGCCGTCATGCTCTCCGCCCAAGCCACCGACAAAAGCGTGAACATCGCCACCGCTCGTCTATTTCCCGTGGCGAACACGCCAAAGGCGATTTTGGATTTGGGACTGGACGGCTTAAAGGGCTACATCAACTCAATCGGGCTTTATAACTCCAAAGCGACCAACGTCATCAAGACCTGCCAAGACCTGCTAGACAAGCACGGCGGACAAGTGCCACGTACCCGAGATGAGCTAGAAGCGTTGGCAGGTGTGGGGCGAAAAACCGCCAATGTCGTGCTAAATACCGCCTTTGGCGAGCCTGTCATGGCGGTAGATACGCACATTTTTCGGGTAGGCAATCGCACAGGACTTGCCACAGGCAAAACGGTGCTGGCGGTAGAGAAGGCTCTTATGACACGCATTCCTGCCAAGTATCTTGTGGATGCTCATCATTATCTGATTTTGCATGGGCGTTATACTTGCATGGCTCGCTCACCAAAATGTGGCTCGTGCGTGGTGTTTGATGAATGTATGTTTAAGGATAAGGACAAATGGGCGGATTTGGCGTAACGATTTTTAAAAAGGCAGTAGCGTATTTGCAATATGTCTATATTCATCGGTAAGTTTTGCAGGCGGTGCAGTCTTTCCTATTCAAATCAATGACATTCATACTGTTTCTAAAAAAGAGCATATCATTTATTTTAGAATGTTAGAAAATGATGGTATCAAAAATTTCCCTTACTCCTTAGAAAGCTGTAAGCAAGTAACTTTAAAAATAGAATATAGAGAATGGGAGTGGGACGACAAGCTGGAATTATTTTTTAATAATTTATTTACACTAAATAGCGGTACAAAAAGCCTAAATCGCACCATAAGTCAATTAAAAGAACATGTTAAAAATAACCAAACATTTATATTACAGCCAACAAAATTGAATTTTGCCACAAAAACCGTTCGCCATAAGCTTGCCTACGGGTCGGTTTTTGTTCGTGGTTCGACTTAGCTTACCACGAACAAAAACCGTGGTGCTTTTTCATTTTGTAGAGCGTAAGTGATGTTAGGCTTTTTAATGCCACCCAAACAATCAATGTGAAATTTTTAGCAAAACTCTAGATATAAAAGACACTCTAACCATTAGTTTTGTAGAAAATCAACCAAAAGAACCAATGACATTTTTGCAACCTTATCGCAATTCATCAAGGATTGAAAATCGGTTTAAATAATCATTTATCTTGCCTTAAAATAATCCACTTGCGTTACCCACTTATATTTTAATTGCCAAAATACCGCTTGAATGGCGTAATTATCAGGCGTATTGTCAATATCAAAAATCCCTTGCCAAGTTTGTTCTTTATTACTGATAAAATAAAGTTAATAATGCCATAACAGAACATTGTGATGACATTATAATCATTTTATCAGCAAAAAGCCATGACAAAATTGGGGTTATGATTGTCGGGCAGGGGTTTTGCCAAGCAGTGCAAATGCCACCCACAAAGGTCCAATCAGCAAAAATTGCAAATCTTCAAAAAATGACGGCTTTGCCCCTTCGACTTTATGCCCAACAAATTGCCCAATCCACGCCACCACAAACACCCCAACCCAAAACCAAATACCAACAGGGGTAAACACGGCAATACCAAGACACAGCCCATAAAAGGCAAGCATGGCAATAAAGGACGACAAAGACAATCGCACATAAAACCACAGCACGCCTATCGTAACGACTGCGAGCAGATACACAGAAATGTGATAAAGTAGGGCGACAATGGTCAAAAAGATAATCGGCACACAGATATAATGAATGCGTTTGTTAGTGGGATTTTGATGGCTGACGGCATATTCGGACAGCCAAAGTGATAAGGGTTTTTGGGATTTGAATGGGTGCATAAAATGTCCTTATTTAAGTGGGTTAAACCATGGCTATTTATATAATTTAACCCATTGTAAAAACATTGTCAATCGTTTGCCATGATAAAAATTTAAGGTTAAGATTTTTAAATTACTGTTAAATGGATTTTTGATTATTTATTTTGGCTTTATTTATCTTTTCACTGCGATACCAGCCATATAACCCAACAATGGCATTGACCTGATAAACCATGGTCTGAATGGCAAAAATATAATTGGCGGTCATGATATTGACAATAAGCCAAACCATATTAACAATAATCCACAAATACCAATTAAATGAATATCGCATTATCATCGTGGCTTGGGCGGTAACGGATAAAATAAATGCCAAAATGTTAATGGTATAAAAGCTAATCCCCATAAAGGTAGTGCCGTCATCTTGATAAATGGCGTAATTATGAGTGGTAAGCCAATCATTGATAATTGGAAATAAATAAATGCCAATGCCGATAAATAAAACGGTAATTATCCACACATATTTATTTGCCGATTGCGGAAGCATATCGCCGTCTGCGTCCGTGTTCTTTTTCCAATAAATCACGCCCCAAACGTGCGTAAAAAAGTTAAAGAGTGGGGCAAGCATGAGTCCAATCGCTCCACGACTGCCCTGCACGACCACTTCGCCTGCCGTGGCAAGCATACCAAAGCCGTTGCCCATGACGTTTTTGCGAAAGGACAAGCCGACCACGCACAAAAGCCCGATGTAGGAGACGATAAGATAAAACCAGTCAAGCCCTGTGTGTTCGGTGGTTTGCCAAAAGCCGACAAATAGGGCGATGACCCCAACCACAAACCAAGCGATTATCCATTGCTTTGACCAATCTTTATCGCCAAATCCTGTGATATTGTCCAAAAATTTAAATTGCATGGGTCATCCTATTTGTTTAAGCAAATTATTAAAAACCATTTAAAAATTAAATCCGCTTTATATTTTCCTAAAATAAATATGTATTTGATTTTGCATTTTTGTCATTGGCTTTTTAAAAAGCAAGGCAATGATTGCTTTTAAGGTATTTTTAAGGCATTTTAAAAAAGATTGCGTATTTTATCAAGTCATTTTTGTGTAAAAATGGCTAAAAATCTGTTAGGTTTTATACCGCCATTGCACAAGCAAAACCACTTGCCCATGCCCAGTGAAAATTATAACCGCCAAGCCAACCTGTAACATCTAGTACCTCGCCGATAAAGTACAATCCATCGCACAGCTTGCTTTCAAAGGTTTTGCCAGATACTTCACAAGTATCCACACCGCCACGAGTTACCTCTGCCACTCGGTAGCCTTCGGTGCCTGATGGCTTGATTTGCCAGTCATTTAAGGTATCACCAAGGGTGATGAGTTCTTTGTCTTTAATGTTGCCAAGTTCGCTGTCTTTGTAAGTATGCCAAAAGTTGCTCTCCAACGCCAATAATAATTTTTTGGCAAAATATGGTGCTAAGGCGGTGCGAATGTATTGTTTGGGGTGTGCGTTTTTGTGTTTGATTAATAATTTGCCTGCATCTGTGTGTGGTAGTAGGTTGATGTGAATGTGTTCACCTAATTGCCAATAATTGGACAGTTGGAGCATGGCAGGGCCAGACAGACCCCGATGGGTAAATAGAAGCGGTAGGGCAAATTGGGCTTTATCATTAAAAGCGATGACATCCGTGCTAATGCCACTTAATGCTTTTGCCATGTGTCCGACATGGTCGGTAAAGGTAAATGGTACAAGCCCTGCTGATGTTGGTAGTATATGATGCCCAAACTGAGTTGCCACCTCATAACCAAAACCACTTGCCCCAAGTGTGGGAATGGATAAGCCACCTGTGGCGATGATGAGTGAGCGAGCAGATAAGATGTGCTCACGGCTGTCTTTATGTGTGCTTAGGATGAATTCATTATTTTTGTTGATGGTGTTAATTTTTGTATTTAGCCAAATGGTAACGCCATGATGGTGACACTCGTTTAGTAACATGTTTAGAATATCTTTGGATGATTCATCACAAAACAGCTGTCCATGCGATTTCTCATGAAAGCCAATGCCGTGTTTATAAATATAATTCATAAAATGATGGGGTGTGAATTTTGCTAATGCTGAACGCACAAAATGTGGGTTGTGGCTGATAAAATGCTCAGGGCGTACGTCCATGTTGATAAAATTGCACCGTCCGCCCCCTGACATGAGAATTTTTTTACCTGCTTTGTTGGCATGGTCAAGCACCAGCACACTTTTGCCACGCTGGGCAAGATGAAAAGCACAAAAAAGCCCCGAAGCTCCTGCTCCGATGATGATGGCATCAAAGTGGGTACTGGGTGATGATGGGAGTAGATGACTCATAAGACGATACAAAACCAGATATGAAAATTGTTTTATTTTACCCAAAATCTGTGTAAAAATCTTAAATTTTTACACAAAAGCCCCCCATTTTAGGGTATCATAGGCTCAAATTTTCATGTTTTAATCTGCCATGTCTAACAATAAGCCTAATAAGACTAGCATTTTTACCCTGCCCAATAACTTGACGATTGCTCGCATTGTCATGATACCACTCTTTGTGGCAATTGCATACATTCCCCCCGCACTTGGCATTGGTGTGCCTGCCATTCCTGATAATGCCATTGCCCGCCTTGGCATGCTTGAATACAGCGATAACATGCTCCGTCATTTTTTGCTGACATTTGTTTTTATATTGGCGGCATTGACCGATTGGCTCGATGGCTATTTGGCACGTAAATTGAACCAGAGTTCGGCATTTGGACGCTTTTTAGACCCTGTGGCGGATAAATTGATGGTGGCAGCAGCACTGATTGTTTTGGTACAGTGGCATCCAAACATCGTGATGGCGATTAGTGCCATTGTCATCATCTCTCGTGAAATTGCTGTGTCTGCACTGCGTGAGTGGATGGCAGAGCTTGGTAATCGTACCAGTGTGGCGGTCTCATATGTGGGTAAATTAAAAACCACATTTCAAATGATTGCCATTATTGTGTTGCTGCTTAACTGGGAGAGTTTGGAGACGTTGGGTTATGCCTTGATGGTTGTTGCGGTGATATTAACCTTATGGTCAATGATGATTTATCTTAGGGCGGCATGGCCTTATTTAAAGCAAAATTAAATTTGAAGTAATTAAATTTGAAGTAAAATTAACAAAAATCCACAATCATGTGTAAGTTGCGTATAATTGCCAAAAACGGCTTATGATATAATAAGCCGTTTTTTCTGTGGCTTATGCCATTTTATCATTTCATCATGGCTAAAAATATGTCAAAATTCACCTGTTCGCCCCGTTTTTCCATCCTAGCGATTGCTTTGTCTTTGACTCTGCCCTTGCCAGCGATGGCATTGTCTGCTGATACCGCCAAAAGTGATGGCAGTGTATCAAGTTTATTCGCCCAGCAACCCAAATCAAAATTTTTACCTGTTCATCAGGCTTTTAACGTCTCTGCCCATCAGCAAGGTAACCTACTCACACTCACATTTGGCGTAACGCCTGGGCATTATGTATATAAAGACAAAATCAAACTGACCCTACCTGATGGTGTGAGCATGGGAACATGGTCATTTAATAAAACACACACCATGATAGATGACCCTGAGTTTGGACGGGTAGCGGTGTTTGATGATGACGTGGTGGCAACTGTTAAATTGACCGCCAGTGCTGATACGAATGCTCCGATAAGTATTCGCTGGCAGGGCTGTGCCAAGGCGGGGCTATGCTATCCTCCTGAGACGCTAAATACCACCATCAATCTGACAGGCAGTTCTGATTCATCAAAAAATAATGACACAGGCACTCAGACCACAAATAAGACAAGCCCATCTAGAAAAGGTGCACCCAAAGACGCAGGGTCTGGCTTAAATAATGACTCAAACCATGCTTTGGATAAAAGAAATCCAAATGTAGCACCTGCCCAATCTGGACAGACAGCGACAAATCAAAATGAGGTGAGTTTATCCACCAACCAAAATGCCACGCTTGATCAAACATCATCAACCCCATCATCGCCATTGGTAACTCATGTGCTTGATGATGAGCAAGGGGGGGTCATGGGTGAGCCAAATATGGGTTTGGACAGTCATACCTCTGATGGTAGGGTCAATCTCTCAACCAATGCCTCAACCAATACCCAAACTAAGACAACCTTAGACACCAATCATCAGGCGCTCAGCAGCCAAAGCGACCCCTTTGGTATTAACAAAAACCCTGCTTTGGCGGTATTGTTGCTCTTTTTGGCAGGATTGTTGTTATCCTTTACACCATGTGTCTATCCAATGATACCGATTGTTGCTAATATTGTAACGCACAACAAATCTAACACCGCTTTAAAGGGCTTTGTTTTGTCGGGCAGTTATGGACTGGGTGTGGCGACGGCTTATGGCGTGTTGGGCGGTCTGATTGCGTGGTTTGGGCAGGCGGTGGGTGTGCTTGGACTACTGCAAAACCCTTATGTACTGGGGGTGTTTGCCATTATTTTTGCCTTGCTTGCCCTGTATATGTTTGACATCATCAAGATAACTTTGCCGTCGGGCGTGCGAGACATTTTGCACAGAAAATCCCAATCTGCCGATGATAAGCTCGGCAGTGTGGGCGGTAGCTTTGTTGCTGGGGCGTTGTCGGCATTGGTGGTGTCGCCTTGTGTGTCTGCTCCCATGGCAGGGGCTTTGACGGCAGTCTCAGCAAGTGGTAGCGTGCCTTTTGGATTCATCGCCCTGTTTTCGTTGGGGTTTGGCTTGTCCATACCGCTCATGTTCATCGGTCTGGCACAGGGCAAGTTTATGCCCAAAGCAGGCGAGTGGATGAACCGTGTCAAGGAATTTTGTGGGCTGTTATTGCTCGCGGTGTCGCTGTCTCTATTAGAGCGACTGCTGTTCTCGCCTGTCATGCTTGTCATTTGGGCGGTGTGGTTTGCGATGACGGCGGTATGGCTGTTTAGAATAAAAAATATGGCATCCCATGCCTTTGCCTTGGTAGGGGTTGTTTGGACGGCGTGCCTTGTGGTGGGGGCGAGCATGGGGGCAAATGACCCATGGCGACCTTTGAGCAAACTTGGGACAACAGCGACAGCGACCATCGCAGATGCTAGGGCAGATATTAAGATAAGCAGTCTGGATGAACTTGACCCCATTCTTGCCAGTCATGAAAAAGTACTGGTGGATGTAACCGCCGATTGGTGTGTGGAATGTCGCATCATGGAACGCACACTGTTTACCAACCGCCCCGAGGTGCTGTCAAATTATCAAGTTGTTAAACTGGATATCACTGAGACCAATGACGACAGCCGAGCCGTATTGGCACGTTATGGGCTGTTTGGGCCACCTGCATTGCTCATTTATCAGCAAGGACAATTACAAACCATGTTGCTCGGTGAGGTTAAGCGTACCGATTTTGAGACTGCATTGGCAAAATTTTGATGATTTTTTAAATAATTAGGGTGTGCCTACCTTTTGTGTTTTTCATACAAATACCAAAGGTGGGCACGTCCTAATTACTGTTTGATTTACAATTTACAAGCATGTTTGATTTTTGTTAAAATATGCTGTTTGTTCTAGTGTATAATGATTGATAAAATTAGATAAGGTTTAGATACATGATGCCCAATGTACCGCTCTTATTTGATGAGCGGCTAACATCATTTGCGTTATGTGCTTGTGTGAGATATTTATGAATTTTATTCCAAAGCGATTGAGCCTTGCTGTGTCATTCTTGTTACCATGTTTGGGTGTCATGAGTGGGCAGGCATGGGCAGAAGAGATGATACTACCCATCTCTGATGAGCGTGTGCAGATAAGTGAGCTTGACATTGCAAGCCCCATATACGATGAACGGCTGTTTTTTGATTGTGCGTCTGTGTTAAATGATGGCGAGCGTTTGGCATGTTTTGATAGCATTGCCCTAGGTAGGGTGCCAAGCGTGCTTCATGAAAAACGTCCCCTTGATTTAAAACAGACATTTGGACATCTTATAAAAGGCAGTCCACAAATTGCCTTTATTGAGCCTGTCAAGTATTCATCGGCCATTGATATGACTTTAACAGACGATGGCATGAATGAGATGAGTGATGATATGAGTCCTAACATCAGTGCCAGCGGCTTTGGTAGTGTGGATGGTGGTAGATACACTCCGATGAGTCTGGCTTATGACTTGGACAAAAACAGTGGTGGACTGTGGAAGGCTCGTCCCCATAACCCCATGTATGTCCTGCCGGTGTTTGTCAATACCAAACCCAACCGTTCGGTCAGCACCTCAACTCAAGAAGTGGTGGACTATACCGACAATGACATTCGTAGTACCGAGTTAAAATTCCAAGTGTCATTTAAATCCAAAGTTGTCGAAGACCTGTTTGGCACGAACGCAGACATGTGGTTTGGCTATACTCAGCAGTCGCATTGGCAGGTGTATAACGAAGATAACTCACGTCCGTTTAGGGCTCATGACTATGAGCCAGAGCTGTTCATCACTCAGCCTGCGGTGGCAGACCTGCCCTTTGGTGGTAGGTTGCGTATGTTGGGTGCAGGTGTGGTACATCACTCAAATGGTGAGGGTGACCCGCTGTCACGTTCGTGGAATCGTGCCTATGCCATGGCAGGAGCAGAGTGGGGTAAGTTTACGGTCATGCCACGTGTGTGGGGGCGTATCTTAAAAAAGGACAATGGCTCCAAGCCCAACGATAATCCTGATATCATGGATTATTATGGTTATGGTGATGTGCGTTTTATGTATCAGTTTGATAAGGGTAATAACGTATCAGGCACTTTGCGTTATAATCCTAAGAACAGCAAAGGAGCGATTCAACTTGACTATGTTCGCCCCATCGGCAAAGGCGTAAGTGGTTATGTTCAGCTGTTTCATGGCTATGGCTCATCCATCATTGATTATAATCATGAGTCTACAACCGTGGGTGTGGGTGTGATGTTAAACGATTGGATGGGGTTATAATCCTTGCCTGCTCGTCTGCCCCCATATGCCCTTGCCATGCTTGCTTCATACATACATGAGTGTTGCCAGTTATGTGGACAAGCGATAGGTGTCAGAGCTGATTTAAAGATGGAACATGCAATCCAGCATGCCCCATTTTACCATGCCCCTTTTTATCGTACGCCATTACTTTGTATCTATTGCCATGCACAATGGGCGGATAGATTGCCAATATTTGTCATACGTGATGATAAGCAGGAGATGCCTTTGTATGCAGCTGCTTATTATGAGGTGCCATTAAAGCGGGTCATGACGGTTTTTAAGGATAAAGCGAATGTATCATCACTTATGGTTTTGTATCATCTGATGAGATACGTCAGGCGACCCCAAGGCGTGAGTGCCGATAACGCCGTGCTTGTTCCAACTCCGACCACAGGCACTCGTTTGGTGGAACGGGGTTTTCACCCTGTGCTGATTTTGACCAAGTATTTATCTTTTTTGTGGCAGATACCGATATGGCAGGGCATCTCTCGCTTGGATAATGCCATTCATCAGCGTGGTCTTAGCCGTAGCGACCGCCTGTATAACGTCAAGCATGATTTTTATCTGACCGACCCTTTGCCGACTCGTCATGCGATACTGGTGGATGATGTCGTAACCACAGGGTCAACACTGCTTGCCATGGCAAATGCCATTTGGGCGGAACATTCCACTACCAAGATTCATGGCGTTTGTGCGTTGCATGGGCGAGATGGGATTCATCTGCCGGTGTGGGGTAGGTGATGGGTGGCTTTTGACGGATGAGAATCGATTTAAAAACTTTGTCTTGCCATACATAAGATTGTTGTTTTTATAAAACAATCTTTTTTGGTAATTTGAAGTCTATACGTTTACACAACAAAACATGAAAGTCATCAAAATATCACAAATCCCTTTGAATTGACTATTGATTTTATGGCTTTTTAATATTAAAATGAAAGCATATAAATTAATATTTAGTTTATATATTACTTTTGGAGAAAAAATGATGAAAACTTTAAAGTTAGCAACCCTAACTACTGTGGTACTATTTTCTGGTACTGCCATGGCAAATGTCGTAACTGATGCAGGTCACACTATTGTGGACAGTGGCAAAACTGTATTTACCACACTAGCCAAACCAGGTGCCATCAATGCTGAGATTGGTACATTGGGCTATGGTGCGAGCATCGCATGGTCAGCCAACGAATCAACCGAAGTGGTCGCTGGTTGGAATGGTGGTAGCTTTGATGTGGATACCGATATTGGTGGTAGCGACTCTATCATCAACTGGAAAAAAGTACTGGGCGATGAGTGGGACGACTACCAAGGCAACCTAAGACTTGATGGTGATTATAGCAACCCTTATGTTGGTGTTAATCTACGTCCTTGGAAAAACCGCTTGACCGTGGGTACTGGTGTCATTGTGCAAGACAACAAGCTTAATGCCACCCTAACCTCCCAAGAGGGCAAAGCGACCATTAAGATTGATAACAAAGAGTATCAGGTTAATGGCGACATTAACGTTAAGGCAAAGTCTGGTAATACCCTAGCTCCTTACTTGACTTTGGGTGTTAAGCCAAACATTAACAGCAACAGCCGTCTAGGTTTCTTTGGTGAGGTGGGTGCTGCCTATACTGGTAAATGGAAAACCGAGGTGAATGTGGATAACGCTACTGTTCTAGGCGGTCAACGTGAAAAAGAGTTCAAAGCTGACTTAGAAAAAACCATCAGAGATAATAACCCTACTTGGTATCCTATTGTTAAAGTTGGTGCAACCTACCGTTTCTAATCCAAGCATCCAACTTAAAACCCCAAAGTTTTAAACTTTGGGGTTTGTTTTGATTTCGGGTTTTGGAATTTTTTAGATGGCATTGTCGGTCAATTTAATGGAACCACCCTTAGCACTTCTTCAAGCGTGGTAACACCTTCTGCCACACGTTTTGCCCCCTCTATGCGTAAGGGCAGTACGCCCTCAGAGTGTGCTTGGCGTTTTAGGTCGTCAAGGCTTGCGTCTTTGGCAACCAGTTTTTTGAGTTCGTTAGACAACGGCAAAATCTCATACAGCCCGATTCGCCCTTTATAACCTGTATTTCGGCATTTATCACAGCCCACAGGCACATAAATTTTGGACGGTACCGGAGCATTCCACGGAGCGACAAGCCCACGCCATTCGTCCGCTAGGGGCGAGTTTTCGCTCACGTCTTGGGCGGATTTACAATGGGGGCAAAGCGTTCTGACAAGCCTTTGAGCCATAATACCCAAAATGGTTGCCGATGTCAAAAACGGCTGAACGCCCAAATCATGTAGCCGTGTCAAGGAGCTTGGAGCGTCATTGGTATGCAAGGTGGATAACACCAAATGCCCCGTGAGACTTGCCTGCACCGCCATGTCTGCCGTCTCGCCGTCTCGGATTTCGCCCACCATGATGATGTCGGGGTCTTGTCGCATGAGCGAGCGAATGCCGTCTGCAAAGTGCAAATCAATCGCCGAGTTAATCTGCATTTGGTTAAAAGACGGCTCAATCATCTCAATCGGGTCTTCAATGGTACATACGTTCACTTTTTCGGTAGCAAGTTGTTTGAGTGTGCTATATAAGGTGGTGGTTTTGCCTGAACCCGTTGGACCTGTTACCAGAATAATGCCGTTGGGATGAGAGGTGAGAGCGTGCCACGTTTCTAGCTGTTTGCCCGTCAAGCCAAGCTGGGCAAAGGTGCGTACCAGCACTTCGGGGTCAAACACACGCATGACGAGCTTTTCGCCAAAAGCGGTGGGCAACGTAGATAGACGAAGTTCGGTTTCTAGTCCTTTTGGCGTGCGGGTTTTTAATCGCCCGTCTTGGGGCTTTCGTTTTTCGGCAACGTTTAGTCGCCCCAAAATCTTGATACGAGCGGTAACGGCTGTCAAAATCGCACTCGGCATCTCATACACGGTATGTAACACCCCGTCAATTCTAAATCGCACCTTGCCCGTCTCACGGCGTGGCTCCAAATGAATGTCGGAAGCTCGCTGTTCAAAGGCATATTGTAAGAGCCAATCCACAACCTTGACGATGTGTTGGTCATTGGCATCGGGATTGCTATTATCGCCAAGTTGGAGCAGGGCTTCTACGTTGGTAACGTCCGCACTTGCTTTTTTGTGGGCGATGTCTGCCCCTGCGATGGCTTTTGTTACTTGATAGAACTCGGCACGGTAGCGACTTAGCTGTTCGGGCGACAGATAGACGGTTTTGATGGTTTTGGGGTGGACGATGTGGCTGATGTTGGCATGCCAATCGTGATAAAAAGGTTGGTCAGTGCCGATGATGACTTCTGTGTCGGTCACAGCAATGGGCAGAATGTACTGATTTTTGGCGTACTCAAAGGACATAATACCTGTCACGCTCGGCACATCCACTTTTAGGGGGTCAATTCGCACCACGTCCACGCCAGCTTTGCCCGCCAACCACAGATTGAGCTTATCCAAAGTTAGGGGCTGATGGTCTAATAAATTGGTCAGATTAAAACGGGCGATGTTTTGGACAGGGTGCAAGGCAGGGTCGTTACGACTGGTGATGACAAGATTGTATGATTTTTGGTCAATGCGACCTTCTTTTAATAACTCATCCAAGCACCAACGCAAATCGACGATTAGGGACAACTCATTCATGACAGCTCTATTTGTGATAAATAAATGCTATTGTAACATGAATTACTTAGCTTTGTTTAGGGCGTGCCTGCCCTTTATAACACTATTTAGAATTTAGAAAATATTTTAGAAATAAATTAACCGTTTTTGCATGAAAAATGGCTAAATCTTGTTTTTCTGCGTCAAAAGCTTGTTTGATAGAACGACTATCAAACTTCACTTTTTCCTTGAAAAACGTGCGATTTCTCTCGTTTTTCATTGCAAATACAAAAGGCAGGCACGCCCTAACCAAAATAAAGACAAGCCATGATAGGGCGTGCTATCATGGCGTATCTGTTGTTTCGGCTGTGGCTTGGCTCTCTGGCTGGTATTGTGATATTAGGCTAGATAAGCTGTGCCAAAAGCGTTACTGCGTTTTTTGTTGATTGGGAGTGGGGCTGGCAGAGTTTGTCATGGCAGCGATACGTTTGGTAACGACAAGGGCGATGGGAATGCTTACCACAAGTCCTGCGACCACGGCACCAAGCACCGTTTGCGTATTGGTCATGTCATTGACAAACACCACAATCATCAAAACCCCAATGAGTACGGTAGAAGCAATCGAAAAGATGGCACTAAACAGTGGAATGTTCATGGTAAATCCCCTATTACTTTTATGGATAAAATCTATACGCTATTTATACACCTTTTTTACATGAATGTTAAGCGTTTTTATCTAAAATTCCATAATTTTTATAAGGGTTTCATATTAATTCCAAAAAGTTATTAAAATTTTTAGATTTTCAACCAAATTTTGTGAAAAATTGGTTAAAATCACTGTTAATTATGGCGGTTTGTGATAAAATTAACCGTTTATTTAAAATTAAATTCGCCCCATGATTTTTAAAAATCACAGGCAATCTACTGGATATGACCATGACAACCGCTCACTTAAATAAAACCATGCAACTGACCGAAGTGCGTCAAGCCTTTATTGACTTTTTTAAAAGCAAAAACCACACGCCTGTACCGTCATCTAGCCTAATTCCGCACAATGACCCCACGCTACTGTTTACCAACGCCGGCATGAACCAATTTAAAGACACCTTTTTGGGGTTAGAAAAGCGAGACTATGTGCGTGCCGTGTCATCACAAAAATGCGTGCGTGCAGGAGGCAAGCACAACGACCTTGACAATGTTGGCTACACCGCCCGTCATCATACGTTTTTTGAAATGCTCGGTAATTTTAGTTTTGGCGATTATTTTAAAAAGGATGCCATTGCCTTTGCGTGGGAGTTTTTGACCGATGACAAATGGCTTGCCTTGCCAAAAGACCGCCTTTATGTTACCGTCTATCATACCGACGATGAAGCCTTTGACATTTGGCATAAGGACATCGGGCTTGCCCCTGAGCGGATTATTCGCATTGGCGATAAAGGCGGA
The DNA here is from genome assembly GCF_039693965.1 of Moraxella sp. K1664. Lineage (NCBI taxonomy): Bacteria > Pseudomonadati > Pseudomonadota > Gammaproteobacteria > Moraxellales > Moraxellaceae > Moraxella > Moraxella sp. K1664. The sequence goes on along the minus strand of NZ_CP155576.1, from coordinate 2,694,900 downwards.
CTTTATCAGTCGGATAACTTTTGGGCGATGGGCGATACAGGACCTTGCGGGCCTTGCTCCGAGATTTTTTATGATTATGGCGAGCATATCGCAGGCGGGCTACCGGGTACGCCTGACGAAGACGGCGACCGTTATGTGGAGATTTGGAACTGTGTATTTATGCAGTTTAACCGCCAAAAAGACGGCACGCTAGAACCCTTACCTAAGCCGTCCGTGGATACAGGTATGGGGCTAGAACGTATCAGTTCGGTCATGCAGGGCAAATATGGCAACTATGAGACGGATTTGTTTATCAATCTCATGAATGCGACCGCCCAAGTGATTGGCGTGGAAAATACTTATGAGCCGTCTTTTAAAGTCATCGCCGACCATATCCGTGCCGTGTCGTTTCTCATCGCTGACGGTGTTCGCCCAAGTAACGAAGGGCGTGGCTATGTCCTACGCCGTATCATTCGCCGTGCGGTACGTCATGGCAATAAACTGGGGGCAGACGGGGCGTTCTTTTACAAACTTGTCCCCGCTCTTATCAAGGAAATGGGCGAAGCCTATCCGCAATTGATTGAAAAACAAGACGAAATCGGAGCGGTCATTTTAAAAGAAGAAGAACAATTTGCCAAAACACTGGCACAGGGTTTACGCCTATTATCAGGCGAATTAGAAAGTTTAAACACAGGCGACACCTTGACAGGCGAGACCGTGTTTAAGCTGTATGATACCTATGGTTTCCCAACCGACCTAACTGCCGACATCGCTCGTGAGCGTGGCGTGGGTATTGATGAAGACGGCTTTAATGTGGCGATGGAAGCCCAACGCACTCGTGCCAGAGAAGCGGGTAAATTTGATGTGGATTACACAAGTAGCGTAAAGGTGGAGACCCCAACCGAATTTGTCGGCTATGACCTGCTAGACAACCAAAGCCAAATCATGGGCGTGTATCAAGACGGCAAGGCGGTGGAGCGTCTGGGCGAAGGCGATGAAGGTGTGATTGTGCTGTCTGCCACGCCATTTTATGCCGAAGGTGGCGGTCAAGTGGGCGAGATAGGCGAGATTAGCACGTCCACAGGGGTGTTTTTTGTCGAAGACACCAAAAAATCAGGCACGGCGATTATCCATTATGGCACGGTAAAAATGGGCGAGATTGCCCCAAATCAGTCCGCCAACGCCCAAGTAATTGCCGATGTGCGTAAAGCGTCTGCTAAAAACCACTCCGCCACGCACCTACTACACGCCAGTTTGCGTGCGGTGCTAGGCACAGGCGTTGCCCAAAAAGGCTCGCTGGTGTCGGCAGATGTGCTTCGTTTTGACTTCTCTTATGATAAGCCAATCAGTCATGATGAGCTGACTACCATTGAACGCATGGTAAACGAGCAAATCCAAAAAAATACCCCCGTGCAGATTGAATACCTGCCCATTGATGAAGCCATTGGCAAAGGGGCAATGGCTCTGTTTGGCGAAAAATATGGCGAAACCGTGCGTGTGCTGACCATGGGGACAAATGCCGATAACTCTACGTTCTCCATTGAGCTGTGCGGTGGTATCCACGTGGCTCAAACAGGCGACATCGGTCTGTTTAAAATCGTCTCCGAGAGTGGTATCGCATCGGGCGTTCGCCGTATTGAAGCCTTGACAGGCATGGGGGCGGTGCGTTATGTGCAGACAGGCGAGACGATTTTGGGTAATTTGGCAACGAATTTTAAGGCAAAACGTGGCGAGATTGAAACCCGTGTCGGTAGCCTTGCCGAGCGTAACCGTGAGCTTGAAAAACAGCTAGAACGCACCGAGCAAAAACTGGCAAGCCTACAAGCGGTGTCGCTACTACAAAATGCGGTCAAAGTGGGCGAGACAAACCTACTCATCGCCAAAGTGGCAGGCGTGGACGGTAAAGCCATTCGTGGACTCATGGACACCCTAAAATCTCGCCTTGACGGAGTGATTGTACTGGTGGGCGAGAGTGATGATTTGGCACTGTCGGCAAGCGTGGCGAAGGGCTTGACTGATAAAGTCAAGGCAGGCGACATCATTCGTCATTTGGCAAGCGAATTGGGCGGTAAAGGTGGCGGTAAGCCTGACTACGCCCAAGGCGGTGCGGACAAGTCGGATAAATTGGACGGCATTTTGACCGCTTTGCAAACTAAATTAACTGGCGAGCTGGCTTAATTCATATCCAATCTTGATTGTGTCAATTTGATAAAAGGAGTATTTATGTCAAATAGCAACCATAACGACACTTACCAAAACGGCATTGCCACTCGCAAAGCCGTCATGGGTGAGACTCATGTGGAGCGTGCGATGAGCAATGTTACGCCATTTACCGCCCCACTTCAAGATTGGATAAACGAACACGCATGGGGTTCTACTTGGCAAAGGGGTGTGCTTGACAAAAAGATACGCTCGCTTGTTACCATGGCGTTTTTGATTGCTCAAAAATCACCCACAGAACTCAAAGGGCATATCCGTGGGGCAATCAACAACGGAGCAAGCGTTGAAGAAATTCAAGAAGTGTTATTGCACAGCCTGCCGTATTGTGGAGCCCCTGCCACTCAGGAAGCGTACCGTGTGGCAGTGGAGATTTTGACCGAATTGGAAAAAATTTAGGGCATTGTTTAATAAAGATACATTTTAAAATTTGGACGTGTAGGGGCGAATTGCAATTCGCCCGTACAATTTTGTACGACAATCCCAATTTGTAAGGTGCGTAATACGCACCAAGTTTATGCTGATTGCACAAATTGGTGCATGGTACGCACCTTACACCCAAAAACTTTTTAATTAGAAAATTGCAATGGTTGTTAAAATCGTACGCTATACCACTTGTTTGATATTCTTTTTGTTAATGCTTGGTAGTATTGATGAAAGTAGTGTTTGGACATCAGTAAGTTTTTTGACTGGTATAGTAATGACAATTGACGAAAAAACCATTTGCCAAAAACTTAAAGTCAAAAATTATTGGATTTTTTATGCGGTATGGATTTTTGTGGCGGTGATGATAATGGCGGTGGCCTTTTATTTTGAATTACAGGGGTATAATTTGTAATGGCATATTATCAAGAATATGATTATCGTATTCCTGCAAAATTTGGAATAAGGATAATGCTGATTGGTAATATCGTGAGTATTGCAATGATATTTTTGCCTGAAAATTCTTTTGGCTTTATGTCAGTTATTATCTCTATGATTGGTATATTATTGTTAATTTTATTTAATCTGCTTGGAGTGTTCATAGTTATTAAATCATTACAACCAACTAAAAAGATTGTTGTAACTGATACTTACATTCGTTTTCCCAAAAAACCATTATCAAATGATATTATTACCATATATTATGACAATATAACAAAATTTGAAAGGGGTTTTATGCGAGAGCATAGTACCCTTGAAATCAAAGATAAAAGACAAAGGGGTGTATTGGCAGATATTGGTTTTCTTGATAAAGAAAATTTTGAAAAAATTTACGACCACATTCATTGGGTAAATTATACCAACAAATTAGGCAAAGAATTAGGGTTATCCGAAGCACAAAAATCCCAACTTTTAAACAAACTCATTTAATCTTCCAAAGCCATTTTTATTTTATAAGGAAAAATTATGGCACTAATCGTCCAAAAATACGGTGGTACTTCCATGGGGAATACCACTCGTATCAAAAATGTCGCCAAGCGTGTCAAACGCTGGCACGACCACGGTCATCAAGTGGTGGTGGTGGTTTCGGCAATGAGCGGAGAAACCAACCGACTCATCGGTTTGGCTCGTGAAATTTCAAACGACCCAGACCCTCGTGAATACGACCAAATGGTTGCCACAGGTGAGCAGGTATCTATTGCCTTGCTTGCCATGGCACTAAAAGATTTGGGTGTGGATGCCAAATCCATGACAGGGCGTCAAGTTGCCATTAAGACCGACACTACCCACACCAAAGCCCGCATTGAGCATATTGATGCTGATAACCTAAAACAAGAACTCGCTGACGGTAAAGTACTGATTGTGGCAGGCTTTCAAGGCGTGAACGAACACAATGACTTAACCACGCTCGGTCGTGGCGGTTCGGACACCACAGGCGTGGCAATTGCCGCCGCCATTGGGGCGGACGAATGCCAAATCTACACAGACGTGGACGGCGTGTACACCACCGACCCACGAGTAACCTCAAAAGCCAAAAAGCTCTCCAAAATCACTTTTGAAGAAATGCTAGAAATGGCAAGTCTTGGCTCAAAAGTGCTACAAATCCGCTCGGTGGAATTTGCAGGCAAATACAAAGTGCCACTTCGTGTCCTATCTAGCTTTGATGAAGGCAATGACGGGGCTTTTGATGATGAATTTAAACAAACTGTCGGTACGCTAATTACCGCTGATGAAGGAGATGATATGGAACGTGCCGTAATCTCAGGCATTGCCTTTAACCGTGATGAAGCCAAAATCGTTGTGCTTGGTGTGCCAGACCGACCTGGCATTGCCTCTGCCATTTTAAGCCCGATTGGCAAAGCCAACATTGAAGTGGATATGATTATCCAAAATATGTCCGAAAATGGCGTAACCGATTTTAGTTTTACCGTGCCTCGTGGCGACTTTGACAAAGCCATGAAAATCCTAAACGAGCAAGTCAAAGACGACATCGGAGCCAGTGATGTAGTGGGGGCGAGCGATGTGGTCAAAGTCTCTATCGTGGGCGTGGGCATGCGTTCGCACGCAGGCGTGGCAAGCAAAATGTTTGAAACATTAGCATCTGAGAACATCAACCTACAAATGATTTCAACTTCCGAGATTAAGGTCTCTGTACTTATCAAAGAAGAGCATTTAGAAAAGGCAGTCAAATCGCTACACACCGCCTTTGGTCTTGACCGTGAAGACGGTGAGAGCAAGGTTGCAGGGCTTTAATTGTAACCATAAAATTTACCAATCATAATGATTGCGTAAAATTTTATAAAAAAAGCTGACAAGTTACCCAAGAAGTTTTATAATAACAACTTGGGTAATTTTTATTTTTTCTGCTTTTTAGCATTGTTTTTATAGCAAGGAGCTATTATGTTAATCCTAACTCGCCGTGTTGGCGAAACCCTCATGATTGGCGATGAAGTCAGTGTTACTGTGCTGGGTGTTAAAGGTAACCAAGTCCGCCTTGGTGTCAACGCCCCCAAAGACATCGCTGTCCACCGTGAAGAGATTTATCAGCGTATCCAACACGAACGCTCTATGCAAATGCACATGAGCCATCTAGAACAAGGCAACTTTGCCCCACCATCATTTGACGACGACGATTATTTTAATCGCTAATGGATGCATGATGAATCACACTGACATTTCACGGTTGTTAAATGGCATTGAGCAGGGCGGTTTGACGTTCAAAGACGTGCTTGCCTTTATTGATGCCAATTACACTTATACGCCTGTCGCCTTTCATAATGGCGAAGCGGTCAATCCTGCCGGCACTAACGAAGGCTCTGCCAAGGTGTTTAGTCTTGCCAAACTGCACGGTCTAAATCAGCTTGATACCTTAAAGCTGTTTGCCGAGCATTATCAGGCGGTGCTAGACACACCAGACGGCACCGATCACGCCAATATCCGTAACTTTTTGCATTATGGTTGGCAAGGGTTTGGCATGCCTGTGAGTGCTTTGACTGCTCGCTAATTTTGTAAATTTGATAAAATAAGCCTGATTTTAAAATTTTACTTGAAATATGAGTGAAATTGGTGTAAAATTCGGGCTTTGATTTTTCTGTCACTTTCTATTTATTGTCGCCTTTAACAATAATGATGAAATGACATCACTAACAAGTTTAAATAATCCGCCTAGTCCATACCTAATTTTGTGGCGATTGTTTAAACGGCACAACCGATACCGCTCAATATCCGTGCCACATCGTAATATAGGAGTTCATCATGTCTCGTGTATGCCAAGTTACTGGAAAACGCCCACTAGTGGGTAATAACGTATCTCATGCTAACAACAAAACCCGCCGTCGTTTTTTGCCAAACCTACACAACCATCGTTTTTGGGTAGAATCTGAAAACCGTTTTGTGCGTCTTCGTGTATCTTCAAAAGGTATGCGTATCATTGACAAGCACGGCATTGACAAAGTGCTTGCTGATTTGCGTGCCCAAGGTCAAAAGATTTAATTTAGCAAAAGGATAATACCATGAGAGATAAAATCAAACTCGTTTCTACGGCTGGCACTGGTTATTTTTACACCACCACCAAAAACAAACGCACCATGCCTGGCAAAATGGAAATCAAAAAATTTGACCCAAAAATTCGCCAGCACGTTCTATTTAAAGAAGCAAAAATCAAATAATTTTGCTCTTTAATTTAGGGCGTGCCTACCTTTGATAACATTTTTATAAAATAAGATGAAGATTTAACGCTTTAAGCCATTTTGCATGAAAAATGGCTAAATCTTGTTTTTCATCGTCAAAAACTTGTCTGATAGAATGACTATCAGCCTACGTTTTTTCCTTGAAAAACGTGCGATTTTTCTCATTTTTCATTGCAAATACCAAAGGCAGGCACGCCCTAGAAAATCGCTTAAAACCAAATTCGATATTCGGATTTGGTTTTTTGTTTGCTGATAAAATGGGATTGTTTTAAGGTTTATGCCTAACAAACTTGATATAACCACGGATTTGTAGAGATGTGTTGAACATGCCCTTTGATGACATTACTGCACAAGGCTACACCCAAACATCATTGTGTTTATGGTAATTTTAAAGTTTATTGGGTGTATATTTTTAAATTAAAGGAGTATAGATGGAGTGAGGCGGATGTTAGATGATTTATTTGGACAAATAAAAAATCCTTAGAGAGTATCTAAGGATTTTAAATGAATGGTGCCCGGAGCCGGACTTGAACCGGCACGCTCAAAAGAGCGAGGGATTTTAAATCCCTTGTGTCTACCAATTTCACCACCCGGGCGGATTGCTAAAAGCAATCAAAAATGGAGGCTGGGGTCGGAATCGAACCGGCGTACACGGAGTTGCAGTCCGCTGCATGACCACTCTGCCACCCAGCCATATCTTAGCCAGTCAATGAGCTAAGTGGTCGCTATAATATCATGTTTTTAAAAAATTGCAAGTATTTTTTAAAAAATTTTGAAAATTTTCGTCAAAAATTTATAAAAAAACGGTTGTATTGTTCAAAACTAGCCCAAAAAATCAAGCACTTTTTTTGGTACTAAGGTCAATAAAATTCATAACTTTTGGAATAAATTAGAGTATAATAGTCAAGTTTAGCTGTTTTAAAAAAACAGGCATTTTATCCAAAATGCAATGGCTTTAGCGTTTTGTTTTTATTGATTAATCCGTGATTTGACATCAGTCTTTGGAGTGAACATTCTTAATATAGTCAAAAAAGCAAAACCCTAAAACTCTTTTTTATGATTGCTTTGGGGTGTGTCTGCCTTTGATATTTGCAATGAAAAATGCCCGTTTAAAAAGGCAGGGGAATTGTACGTTTTTCATGTAAAAATTGATTTAAAATGTTGGGTTTTACCTTATTTTTATAAAATGTTATCGATGGTAGGCACGCCCTAATATATAGTAAGCAGGTTTTTATGAAATTTAATTTACAAGTATTAACATTTTCTGTGCTTGTGGCGACCGCCGCCCTAGTGGGTTGTGGCAAAAACGACCAAGGGGCAGGCGGTGCAGGAGCGGGTGCTGCTCAGCAAATGCCCCCAGCGACCGTAGAAGTACAGACGGTATCCCTTCGGTCAATACCCGTGGTCAAGTCCTTCTCGGGGCGTGTGACAGCGGTTGAGACATCTGAGGTGCGTCCACAGGTGACGGGCATTATTGAGTCTGTTGCTTTCCAAGAGGGTAGTTATGTCAAGGCAGGACAAGAGTTGTACCGCCTAAACCGTGATAACTACATCAGTGCTGCCAACAGCAGTATCGCCGCCATTCAGACGGCGGAGGCGAGCCTAATTAGTGCCAGAGCCAGTCTTGCTGCCCAAGAGGCGACCCTTGCCCAAGCTCGGGCGGATTTGGCTCGTGTGGAGGGGTTGGTTGATATTGATGCGGTTTCAAAACAGCTCTACGACCAATACAGAACTGCCGTGAGAACCGCACAGGCAAATGTCGAGGCTGCCAAAGCCAGTGTCAATCAAGCCAATGCGTCAATCAACAGCGCCAAGGCAAATCGTGATGCCAGTCAGCTTGACATGAGTCGTACCATCATTCGGGCTCCGATTAGTGGTAAAATCGGCATATCGGCGGTCACCGCAGGGGCATTGGTCTCCGCCAGTCAAACCACGCCACTGGCGACCATCTCACGCACTGACATGGTGTATGTGGACATCAGTCAGTCATCATCAGAACTCCTAAGAATGCGTCAGCAGATGGCAAGTGGTCAAGCCAGTGAAGGCTCAACAGAAGTACAAATCGTCCTAGAAGATGGTGAGACTTATCCACTCATCGGGCGTTTGGCACTCTCAGATGCCAGCGTGGATGAGGCGACAGGGGCGGTCAAGCTAAGAGCAGTATTTCCAAACCCTGACGGGCTGCTCATCCCAGGGATGTATGTCAATGCCAACCTAGCCCAGTCAGTGGTGCATAACGCCATGCTATTGCCCCAAACCGCCATCATTCGCACACCCAAAGGCGAAACGCAGGTCTATGTGGTTAATCAAAACAAACAAATTGAAGTGCGTAATGTCAAGACCGCAGGCACGTTCCAAGGTCAATGGGTGGTGACCGATGGTCTAACCAATGGCGAGAGTGTGGTCGTGGTTGGCGGTGCCAAGGTCAAGCCCGAGCAAGCGGTTGAGACACGTCCATACTCACCAAACGGTCAAAACACCCAAGGAGCAGGTCAAGCCCCCGCCCAAGGACCTGTACAGAACCCTAACCAAGCCCCCAGCCAAGCTCCTAACGCCCAAGCACCACAACAAAGTGGAGCCAGTCAAGGACAGCAGGCACAACAAGCACAGGCACCAACAGCCCCTGCTCAAAACCCAGCACCAGTAGATGATAGTGACGAACAGGCAGAAGCCCAAGCGATGGCAGATGCTGCTGATGACGTGGCACAATAGGGGTAGGTGATGTCAAAGTATTTTATTGAGCGACCCATTTTTGCGTGGGTTATTGCTATTTTGATTATGCTGGTGGGTATCATTGCGGTACGCAGTTTGCCCATTGAGCAGTATCCACAGATTGCCCCGCCAACGGTGTCGGTCAGTGCCGTCTATCCAGGTGCTGATGCCGAAACGGTTGAAAACACCGTAACGCAGGTCATCGAACAACAGATGAAAGGTCTTGATGGACTCATGTACATGTCATCGAGTTCATCAGCCAATGGTTCGGCATCTATCACGCTGACCTTTGAAAATGGCGTAGACCCAGACACCGCACAGGTACAGGTACAAAACAAACTACAAGCAGCGACCAGCTCACTGCCTGCTGATGTACAACGTCAAGGCGTATCGGTAAACAAGTCAAGCAGTAGTTTCTTGATGGTAGCGTCTTTTATCTCAGAAGATGGTAGTATGACCCAGTCGGACATTGCCGACTACATCAATTCAAACGTGGTGGACAGTCTAAGCCGTGTCAATGGCGTGGGTTCGCTAAATGTGTTCGGCTCGCCTTATGCCATGCGGATTTGGCTAGACCCTGCCAAACTGTCATCTTACTCACTCATGCCATCGGATATTTCGGCAGCGATACAATCCCAAAACGTGCAGGTCTCAGCAGGTCAGCTTGCTAATTTGCCAACCGACCTTGACCGTCAAGTGATTAACGCCACCGTGAGTGTACAAAGCTTTTTGCAGACACCTGAAGAGTTCGGTAATATCCTAGTAAAAACCGACACGTCAGGGGCGAAAGTCTATCTGCGAGACGTGGCGGATATTGAACTAGGTTCAGAGAGTTATGCGGTAAAAACACTCTATAATGGACAAGAAGCCGCTGGTATGGGCATCATGCTCGCTTCTGGTGCTAATGCCCTGGAAGTGCGTGAAGCGGTGCAGGAGCGACTAGATGAGTTGTCACAAGGTTTCCCTGCGGGGCTTAAAATTGTCGTGCCTTATGATACCACACCGTTTGTTAAGTTATCTATCCAGCAAGTCGTCATGACCTTGTTAGAGGCGATTGTGTTGGTGTTCCTAGTCATGTTCTTATTCTTGCAGAACTGGCGTGCGACCATTATCCCAACGCTTGCCGTGCCAGTGGTTATCCTAGGAACGTTTGCGGTACTGCTGTTCTTTGGCTTTACCATTAATATCTTGACCATGTTTGCGATGGTGCTTGCCATTGGTCTGCTGGTTGATGATGCCATTGTGGTTGTTGAGAACGTGGAGCGTATCTTAGAAGAAGACCCAAATATTTCGGTCAAAGATGCGACCGTTCAGTCGATGGGCGAGATTAGTAAAGTGGTTATTGGTATCGCCCTTATCTTGTCGGTGGTCTTTGTTCCGATGATTTTCTTTGGTGGTTCATCGGGGGTGATTTATCGTCAGTTTGCCGTAACGCTTATTACCAGTATGTCACTGTCGGCAGTGATTGCACTGATTTTTACCCCTGCTTTATGTGTAACCATTTTAAAACGCCAAGCCCATAAAGACATTCACACCCAAAAAGGCTTTTTTGGTTGGTTTAACCGCTTTTTCTTTAAAGCCAGTCGTGGTTATGAGAATTTTGTTGGTAAAACCTTTAATGCCAAATGGCTCTTTGCCATTGTCTATGCAGGCGTGATTGCTGTGATGGCATTGATTTTTATGCGTTTGCCAAGCTCATTTGTGCCAGAAGAAGACCAAGGCATGCTAATGACGTTGGTGCAACTACCAGCGGGCTCAACGCTTGACCAAACCGAAGAGGTCATGGCAAAAGTGGGCGGTTATTTCCGTGAACAAGAGGCGGATAATGTAGAGTCAGTCTTTACCATTTCAGGGTTTAGCTTTGGGGCAAGTGGTCAAAACGCAGGTCTGGCATTTGTCAAATTAAAAGATTGGAGCGAGCGAACGTCCAAAGACAGCGTGGCACAGGCGATTGCAGGGCGTGCCATGGCACTAAATGTCATGATTCCAGAGGCGACACTTGTGTATCCGATTGCTCCACCTGCCATTCAAGGTTTTGGTAACGCCAGTGGTTTTGATTTACAACTCCAAGACATCGGCGGTGTGGGTCATGCCAAACTGTTAGAAGCTCGTAATATGCTACTTGGCATGTCCGCTCAAAATGAGAATGTGGTCGGTGTCCGTCCTAATGGTCAAGAAGACGCCCCCAGGCTCAAAGTCAACATCAACCAAGAACAAGCGGCTGCCTATAACCTAAATATGGCAACCGTCAATGTCACACTTGCCCAAGCCTTTGGGGGTAGCTACGTCAATGACTTCATCGATCGTGGTCGTATCAAAAAGGTCTATATGCAGGGCAGTCCTGACAGCCGTGCCACGCCTGAGGACATCAGCAAATGGCACGTGCGTAACGCTCAGGGGCAGATGATTAGCTTTGGGGCGTTCTCAGACAGCGAATGGCAGTTTGGTAGCCCCGGTTTGAACCGTTATAATGGCTTATCATCGCTGAACGTCCAAGGTGCTGCCGCCCCCGGTAAGAGTACCGGTGATGCCATGCTTGCCATGGAAGAGATGATTGCACAGCTGCCCGAGGGTATCGGCTATGAGTGGACAGGTCTGTCGCTAGAAGAGCGTAAATCAGGCGGTCAAGCATTGCCACTTTATATCATCTCTATGCTGGTGGTATTCTTATGTTTGGCGGCGTTGTATGAGAGTTGGTCGGTGCCGTTTTCGGTCATGCTGGTCATTCCACTTGGGGTGATTGGTGCGGTCATCTTTACCATGCTTCGTGGCTTTGCCAATGACGTGTACTTACAGGTGGGTCTATTGACGGTCATCGGTCTGTCCGCCAAAAACGCCATTTTGATTATTGAATTTGCCAAAGAAATCCAAGAGTCGGGCAAATCCCTAAAAGAATCGGTCATGACAGCAGCACGCATGCGACTGCGTCCGATTATCATGACATCACTTGCCTTTGGTATTGGCGTGGTGCCACTGATGATTGCCACAGGGGCAGGCTCTGGTAGCCAAAACGCTGTCGGCACGAGTGTGGTCGGTGGGGTAATCACGGCGACTTTCTTGGGCGTGTTCTTTATTCCGATGTTCTATGTGTGGGTGCGTTCGATTTTCCCATACAAATATAACAAGACAACGAATGTGGACATAAATAACGCCTAAGGCAAAGACATTGCCAAATTAGCCTGCATTGTGTATCATGACATGATTTGGGCTAATTTGGTTAAGAGAGATATTATGAAAAACAACATAAAAACATCACGTCTGTTCATGCTAAGCACACTTACCGTGTTCATGACGGCGTGTAGCACCATTCCCCAAAAATCACAAAGTGTACTGGCTCAGCCAAAAGTGCCCGTGGAGTTGCCTTATGAAGTGCTTGATGCCAACACAACCATCAGTACGCCCGAGATGCCGAGCGTGGCAGGCATGCGTTGGCAGGATTTTTATGCCGACCCCAAACTAAAAGCCTTGATTGACATGGGTCTTAACCATAACAAAGACTTACAATCTGCCATCTTAGCGGTACAAAGTGCCAGAGCTCAATATCAGATTACCAATGCCAATGCTTACCCTAATATTGGCATATCGGGCGGTGCAACTCGTGGAGCAGATGCTCGTGATAGAAATCCTAGCACCAATTATAATGTCGGGCTTGCCCTGTCAAGCTACGAGCTTGATTTGTGGGGCAAGGTTGCCAGTGCCAAAGAGGCGGCATTGCATGACTATTTGGCACAAAACTCCGCCAAAGACGCAGCTCAGATTTCTATTATCTCAGCCATCGCCCAAGGTTATGTCAATCTAAGCTATGCCCTAGCCCAAAGACAGCTTGCCCTAGAAACACTCAAAACCCGTGAGCATTCGCTGTTTATTAATAACAAGCGATTTGAGGCGGGCATTGATGCCAAATCAACAAGCCTACAAGCAGAAGCATCATTAGAGGCGGCGAAACTGGCGGTATATCAAGCTGACACTAATATTTTGAAAGCCCGCAACGGCTTGCAACTACTTATCGGTTCGCCTGTTCCTACTGAGCTGTTGCCTGATATGGGGGTAAATAACATCACCACACAGAGCCTATTTAGTACAGGTTTGCCCAGTGAACTTTTGTACTATCGCCCTGACATCGTCCAAGCCGAACATCGCTTAAAATCAGCAGGGGCAAACATCAATGTGGCTCGTGCTGCCTATTTCCCCAGCATTAGGCTGTCAAGCAACATCGGCTATGGCTCAACCGACTTGAGTGATTTATTCAAATCTGGGGCATTTAGTTGGTCGGTAGGGCCGTCTATTAGCTTACCAATCTTTGATGCAGGGTCAAGACGAGCCAATTATGAAGTGGCACAAATCGCCCAAAAAAGTGCGTTGGTATCGTATGAAAAAGCCATTCAGACCGCATTTAAAGAAGTCTCTGATGTGCTTGCCACCCGTGCCACCATGGAGCATCAGCTAAGCTCACAGTATCGCCTACAAAAAAATTATCAAGAAACCTATAACATCGCCCATGCACGTTTTCGTTCAGGGCTTGATAATTATCTTAATGTGCTAGATGCCGAGCGTTCACTGTTTGCCAACCAGCAAAGCATTTTAAATTTAGAGTTGCAAAAAATCCTAAGTCAGATTGAGCTGTATCAAGTGCTGGGCGGGGGAGCGACACTCTCGGCTGAGCAGATTACAAGCTTTAATAAACAGCGTGCAGCCATGCAGACCGCCAGTATTGCCACTGACGAGCAGATGGCAAGTGTACGCATCAAAGAGATAAGTGCAGTCAGCAGCCCAGAGCTTGTACAGCCTGAGCCTAATAACATCAGCGTGGTAGAGCCATCGAATGTCGATGGTGTGGCAACAAAGCTTGCCACAACCAATGATACACAGGCGACCACCATGCCTGCCACTGGCTCATCAACAACTGCCATCACACCTGCCGATGAGAGTGAACCTGTGCAAGTAACCCCTTGATTTAACCATCAAAAAGTCCGCAATCTGTGTTAGGTTGCGGACTTTTGTTTTGTCATAAAGTAAGCAATGGAATGAGAAATGTTATTAAAAGATGCTGTTTAAACATGGCTTTTAGGGCATGCCCGCTTACGTTTTTTCCTTGAAAAACGTGCGATTTTTCTCATTTTTCATTGCAAATACCAAAGGTAGGCACACCCTAAATTTTCATTTTATTTCAAAAAATGTTATCAATGGTAGGCACATCCTAAGATATGAAGTGGAATGGATTGCAATTTATACACCAAAATCGCTGGCGTGATTACTTTTGTTGGTTGTCAGCGTAGATTGCCACTTGTAGCCAGATGTTTGCTTGAATGTAGTCTTGTGCTTGAATCTGGCTGTTTTGTTCGTTGCTGACGGCAGCGATACGCACCACAAAGGCTTCGGCATTATGCTCACGCAAAATCGCCACATCAAAGAGTGTGATGGGCACGCCAAAAAATTCGGTGTAACTGATGCCTAATACCTGTCCTTGGCACCACGCTTCATCTTCTTGCCCAAAGGTGTCGCCAAACAGATAAATACAGCTTTCCCCGAAGTTAATCTCTACAGGGGCAAGGGGTGTGTTTTCATCACCGTCTTTGGGCGTCCATGTTTTTATTTGTTCATCAATGTCATCAGGCACCACGCCGCCATTATCTGCCACGATGTCATTAAAGGCACGATGATAACGAATGGCTTTGGGATTTTTGACCAATAGCGTCTCATCTTTGTTGCTTGGCTCAATGTTGTACGCCCATGCACTAAAATTAGCAAAGTAGTTTTTTGGGGTTTTGTACTCATGGCGGTTGATGGCGTAGAGTTGGTCAAAGGCATAGACGGTTGTGCCATCAGCGGTTCTAAGGCGTAAAATGGCATCAGCGGTACGTTCACAGCGAATCACTCGCTCAATCTGACAGTGCACCCCATAAGGGCTGTGTACCGCAGGGTAGGCGTTGATAAAGGCGGTGGGCTTGCCGTTGTCCATGGCAAGGATTTGCTTGATATGACAAGGGGTGTCCTGCCCAAGCAAAAGGGTCTTATGGTCGGTACGCCCCACGGTCAAACCAATGGGTAAAGTGGCGGTCTCCAACATGGCTTGGAGCCAATCTGGCACGTCATCGGCAATGTTATTGGTTAAAATTGCCCAATGGTCGCCATGCCCTGCATTTTTGTCACAAGGCAAGTCTATCTTTTGGGGTGGTACTTCATGTTTATAGTCGTAGTGAATGCTCATGGGTGTTCCCTATGGATAAATATGTCATCTTTAATAAGGGAGAATTTTAAAAAATCAAGTCATCTTATCTGGCTGATTTTCATAAAATTTTATCATCATAAATGACAAAATCCCCAAAAGCACGCCAAAATGGTGTAAACTATGGCGTCAAATTTTAAAAGGCAATTCCTATTTATGTTTCGTCCCCTTGCTTTATTTATCGGACTAAGATACACCCGAGCCGAGCGTAAAAACGGCTTTATCTCCTTTATCTCGCTCATCTCAATGATTGGGCTGACCCTTGGCGTGGCGGTACTCATCACGGTTTTATCGGTGATGAATGGCTTTGATAGAGAGTTAAAAACCCGCATTTTGGGCATGGTGTCACAGGCAAATGTCAGCTCTTATGAGATCATGCCTGATTGGCAAACACTTGCCAAAAAGATTGAAGAGAATGACAAAAATGTCGTGGCAACTGCTCCGTTTATTGGATTGCAAGGCATGCTGACCGCTCATGGACAGGTGGCGGGCATTATGGTAACAGGCATTGAGCCTGAGCATGAGACGAAGGTCTCCATCATTGGCGAGCATATGGTGCAAGGCGACATCCATGCCCTAAAAGCGGGCGAATTTGGCATTGTGCTGGGTGAGAGCATGGTGCGTTCTATGGGGCTTACCATGGGGGATAAGATCACGTTGGTGCTGCCCGAAGCATCGGTATCGGCGGCGGGTGTCGTCCCTAGATTTAAGCGGTTTACCTTGGTGGGTATGTTTAATATCAGTCAAGAGATAGACAATCACATGGCATATGTTGCCATGCGTGATGCAGGCGTGCTACTGCGTTTGCCCGAAGGAGCTCAGGGCATTCGCCTAAAAATGAATGATATTTTTAAAGCCCCCCAAGCAGCAGTCAAAGCCCAAAATGTCGCCCCTGAGCGTCTGATGGCAGATGATTGGACAAGTACGCATGGCAATCTGTTCTCTGCCATTCAAATGGAAAAAGCGATGATTGGGCTGTTGCTGTTTTTGATTGTGGTGATTGCATCTTTTAATATCGTATCCAGCCTTGTCATGCTTGTGACGGACAAAAAATCAGACATTGCCATCTTAAAGACCTTTGGGGCAAGTCCTAAGCTCATCATGCAGGTCTTTATGGTGCAGGGCATGATTATCGGGGTCATCGGTACGGTGGCAGGGACGATTTTGGGCGTGACTTTTACGCTGACCGTCAGTCAGTTGCTGGGCTTTATTAATAATGTGTTTGGTCTGCACTTGTTTGATGCGTATTTTGTCAATTATCTGCCAACGCACATTAAGGTAACGGATATTTTATTAATCACGTCGTCGTCATTTTTATTGTCATTTATCATGACCATTTATCCTGCCTTAAAAGCAGCAAAAATCCAGCCTGCCCAAACTTTGCGTTATGAATAAGGGGGTGACATGAGTATTATTTTACAGGCAAAAAACATCAGTAAAATCTATGATGAAGGTAAAATTCAAACGTCCGTGCTGACAGGGCTTGATTTAACTGTTCATCAAGGCGAACGTGTCGCCATCGTCGGTAGTAGTGGTTCGGGCAAAAGTACACTCTTGCACTTACTGGGGGGCTTGGATATACCGACCACAGGCGAAGTGTGGCTCAAAGGCGTGTGCCTAAATCATTTGAGTGAGACGGCACGTGGGCACATGCGTAATGAGCATTTGGGCTTTATTTATCAGTTTCATCATCTGCTGGCAGAGTTTAATGCCACCGAAAATGTCGCCATGCCCCTGCTCATGCGTGCTGATGTGAGCATTAATGAAGCGACAGACAGGGCAAATGAGCTACTTGACCGTGTTGGCTTGTCACACCGTACCCATCACCGCCCAAGCGAGTTGTCAGGTGGTGAACGTCAGCGTGTGGCAATCGCTCGGGCATTGGTAACACGCCCGAGTTTGGTGTTGGCTGATGAGCCAACGGGCAACCTAGATGATGATAATGCTTTGGCGGTGTTTGAGCTACTCTCAGAGCTACAAGACACGCTTGGCATGGCACTACTCATGGTCACGCATGACAGAGCATTGGCGGCACGAGCTGATAGAGTGCTACACATGAAAAGTGGGACGTGGGCGGAGTTTTGATGGATGATTGAATGGACTGCATGGGCTTGTCATAGGGAAGTGCATCAGCAAAAAAACCACGTCCTAAGACGTGGTTTTGTGTTTTTACCAACGAATTGGCGTAACGTGTGGGTTGCTGGCTTTGAGATTTTCATAAGTGCCTTTGACAAAGATGTCTTCATTGACGGTGCTGATGTTGGTATGACCGCAGAACGCCATTGTGATGTCGCACTCTTTGTAGATAATCTCTAAGGCACGGCGAACGCCATCTTCGCCATACGCCCCCAGACCATATAGGAACGAGCGACCTATCATCGTGCCTTTTGCTCCTAGTGCGATGGCTTTTAGCACGTCTTGACCTGAGCGGATACCACTGTCTAGCCAGATTTCGCATTTTGAGTTTTCTGCTTGTACCGCTTGCACACAGTCGGCAAGACTGGCGATGGAGCTTGGGGCTCCGTCTAGCTGACGACCACCGTGGTTGGAGATGACCATCGCATCCGCCCCTGATTTGGCGGCCAAAATGGCATCTTCGGGTTCCATAATGCCCTTGATGATAAGCGGCCCGCCCCATAACTCTTTGATGCGAGCGACATCATCCCAGTTAAGACGAGGGTCAAACTGCTCTGCTGTCCATGATGATAGGCTAGATAAGTCGCCCACACCCTCGGCATGACCGACAATATTACGAAATGTATGGCGTTTGGTGCCAAGCATATTAAAGCACCATTCAGGCTTAGTCATCAGATTGATGATGTTGGTCAGGGTTGGTTTGGGCGGTGCAGACAGTCCGTTTTTGATGTCTTTGTGGCGTTGTCCCAGTACTTGCAAATCAGCAGTTAGGATAAGGGCAGAGCATTTGGCTTGTTTGGCACGGTGGATGAGATTTTCCATGAATTTCTTATCACGCATGACATACAGCTGAAACCAAAACGGCTTCGTGGTATTCTCTGCCACATCTTCAATAGAGCAGATGCTCATGGTTGAGAGCGAAAAAGGAATGCCAAATTTTTCAGCGGCACGAGCAGCATGAATCTCGCCATCAGCCCACATCATGCCTGTAAAGCCAGTTGGGGCGATTGCCACAGGCATATGCACATCTTGCCCTATCATCTGAGTGGCAAGCGAGCGACCTTCCATATCCACCAGTACTCGCTGGCGTAGCTTAATGCGGTCAAAGTCGGTCTCGTTGTTGCGATAAGTGGTCTGAGTCCACGAACCACTGTCCACATAGTCATAAAACATGCGTGGTACTTTACGCTCAGCAATGCGACGCAGGTCTTCAATTTCGGTGATTTTGCTTAAATCTGCCATAAAACAGCCTTAGTTTTAAAGTTTTAAAGGTGGGTATATTTTACAATACTTTATAAAAAATAACAAAAGGGATTATCAAAATCCCTTTTGTTTGTGGTGAGTATCAGACTCGCTCACTCTTTTTGCTAATAACAGTCATGATGACAAAGAAAGTCGTCGCCCATAATGCTGCTGCTATCCACCATATGGGGTTAAAGATGAACGCCATGCCTACCAAACCCCCTTGCACCACATAATAACTCATGGCGATGAGCGTCTTACGAATGACCAAACCCTCACGGTTTACCAGTCCAACCACCGCACAGGCAGCAACGACGTTATGCACACTGATCATGTTGCCAGCTGCACCGCCTACTGCTTGCAGAGAAACTACTTTGGCGGCATCCATGACATCTAAGTTGATTTGAGTGGCAGTGCTCCACTGAAAATGACTAAACATCATGTTAGAGACGGTGTTAGACCCTGCAATAAATGCCCCCAACGCCCCAATCCACGGAGCAAACAGTGGCCATGCCCCTGCAAACATGTCCGCCGCCCCTGCTGCCAGTACATTTGGCATGGATATAATTGGCTTGACAGCATCAGCAGGTGCACCAGAGTTAATAAATACTTGCACCATCGGAATGGAGAACAGTAGGGCAGGAGCGGCAGCTATCATGGTTTTGCCTGAGGCTGACCAGCTTTTTTTGATGGTATCGCCTTTCATGCCAAACAAAAAGATACAGATGATAGAGACAAGCAGTAGCACCGTTGCAGGTGAGTACAAAAGCTGTGTTTTATTGGTGATGTTAGTCTCTAAGATATTACTAAACGTAATGACGGCATTGCTGCTTAACCAGTCTTTTAATGGCTTGATGGTACGAGTGGCAATCAAGATGCAGATGACCAATAAATAAGGAGAGAATGCTTTGACAATGGAAAATTTGGCTTTTTCATTCACATCAACATTGGTGGTTGCCAGTGTGCCTTTCCAATCTTCTTCCCATGTATCACGGCTTTCAAAATCAAAGGTGTTTTTTGGGGTCAAAAAACCCATTTTGGCAGCTGGTACGACGATACCAAGACCGACCACCGCCCCAACCAAAGAGGGCAGTTCTGGACCGACAAATTTGGCAGTCAAGTAGTAAGGAATGACAAAACAAAGACCTGCAAATATAGCAAAAGGAGCGGCTTCAAAGCCTTGACGGAACGAGCGTTTTGCCCCAAAGAATTTGGTTAAAAAACAGCACAGAATTAATGGAATTAAAAAACCCACAACCGAGTGTACAAATGCAACATTTGCCCCAATCTGTACGATATAATCGCCAAAGGCGATGCCTTGCTGACCAATGGTAGCACTTACATCATCTTTGTTTTCAAGACCTGAGTTCACACCAATGAGAATGGGTGTGCCGACCGCACCATAGGAGACAGGAGCGGATTGAATGATGAGAATCGCCATGACGCATGCCATTGCAGGAAAGCCGAGTGCCAGCAGTAAGGGAGCACCGACCGCCGATGGCGTACCCCAACCTGTTGAACCTTCAATGAGCGAACCAAACAGCCATGCCACGATAATCATTTGTACACGGCGGTCAGGCGAGATGCCCATAAAACCTTGACGAATGGCAACGATTGCTCCGCTCTCTTTTAGGGTGTTAAGCAGCAACACCGCTGTAAAGACAATAAATAGCACATTGACAGCGGTCAGTACGCCATGAATGGTTGCAGCGGCAACCTGACTGCCAGAGGTCTGCCATACAAACAATGACAGCAAGGCGGTTGCAAAATATGCCACAGGCATGGCAATTTTGGCAGGCAATCGCATGACGACCAATAAGATAAAAACAATTAAAATTGGTAATAGTGCCAAAAAGATTAGCATATACACTCCTTTGTCTAATATAAAAACCGTACGCCCATCTGTATTGTGACTTCAGTATTTGAAATGGCATTTATTGTTGGGTCATACAAAAAACAATGGTTTACAATGTCATTTTGGCATCACAAAGCCCTGTTTTGATAAAATTTAACAAAAGCCACAATATAAAAATGGTTATTTACAATAAATCTCATTAACAACTAATGAGTGAGATGCTATTTTACTCAAAAACTTATTAAAAATAAATAACTGATTTTTAAAAATAATAAAATTTTATTGTTTTTTGTGATTTAAAAAACTAATAAAAATGAAAATGTGTCTATTTATTTGATGTGTTTGTGGTGATGATTTGGCAAAAGATGAATGACATCCATGACACCAAACGGATAGCACAGCAGGTGGGTGGGAGTGATAAGAATGGGGATGAGCGTGCCTAGATGGTCAATTAACTCTTCGCTGCCGGCTAGGTCAAGCACATGAATGGCAGGCATGTGTGGGTTCATGGCTTGGGCTTGGGTCAGTAGAGCGTGGCTGGCGTGGCACAGATGACAACCGTCCGTGCCTAAAAGATACCAATCTGTGGCAGGGTTGGATGTGTGGATGAGCTGACTGTCCGAACCTGCAAATGTCGCCAATAGTAGGGTATGGAATGTGCGGTATTCGTTATGGTCTAGGCAAGTCAGGGCAAAGCGGTCATCTGTTAAGTTTTGTAAGTATTTGATAAAATTAATATTATTCATAAAAAATAATGCCCTGTGGCAAAAAATCGTGTAAAATAGGGCGTTTATTATAGCAAATACGCCCCAAGTTTATCTTATTAGTTTATTTTATGTTTAAAAAAACCACAAATACGCCATCTCAGCCCAGTCCCGACCCACAAACTCCGCCCAAACCCAAAAGACGGGGACTGGTGGCATGGCTGTGGCGATGGGTGATAGCTCCGCTATTGGTGTTGGTCATCAGCTTTCATCTGCTCATTGCTGCCATGCTGGGTGTGTGGAAAGTCGCCCCTGTCGGTAACTCCATGTTTATGGTCGCTCATCGCCTATCGGGGGGCGAGGTTACACAGGTATGGGTGGATTATGATAATATCGCCAAAGCGGTCAAACAGGCGGCGGTGGCGAGTGAAGACGCCAAATTTGCCACGCATAATGGCTTTGACATGGACGGTATTGAGCGTGCCATTAGGGCAAACGAAGCAGGCGGGGCGGTGTCAATGGGTGGCTCGA
This sequence comes from Moraxella sp. K1664, assembly GCF_039693965.1. Lineage (NCBI taxonomy): Bacteria > Pseudomonadati > Pseudomonadota > Gammaproteobacteria > Moraxellales > Moraxellaceae > Moraxella > Moraxella sp. K1664. The sequence goes on along the minus strand of NZ_CP155576.1, from coordinate 2,673,186 downwards.
CCATCAGCCAACAGCTTGCCAAAAATTTGTTTTTGACATCGCACCGCTCTTACATTCGTAAGGGTGAGGAGGCGATTATTACGGTGATGATGGAGGGTATGTGGGATAAACAGCGGATTTTGGAAGTGTATCTGAACGTGGCGGAATTTGGCGAGGGCATTTATGGCATTGAGGCGGCGGCTCGGCATTATTATGGCAAATCTGCCAAAAACCTAAGCCGTGAGCAGTCGGCACTACTCATCAGCATGCTCCCCAATCCCAAATATTACCAAAAAAATCTCAATAACCGTCGCCTACAAAACAAAAAGCGGATTATCATGAAGCGTATGCCCAGTGCGGTATTGCCTTAGCTTACACCTTTTTATACAGCAAATCCCAAGACGCACGCCCATAGTCTGCTCCACGTTTTTCAAATTTGGTGGCAGGGCGAAAGTCGGGACGTGGCGAAAAGTTGCCATGTCCTGCCATGTTTTCAAATTGGCTCATATTATCCAAAACTTCAAGCATCCATAGGGCATAATGCTCCCAATCGGTCGCACTGTGAAAAATTCCGCCTGTTTTTAATTTGTCCGCCACTAAGGTCATGCGTTCTGTGGTAACAAAACGGCGTTTATAGTGTCGTTTTTTTTGCCAAGGGTCAGGAAAGTAGAGTTGTACGGTATCTAAATGTTCATCTGGTAGGTTATTTAACAAGGCAATCGCATCGCCATTTAGCACCTTTAAATTGGTCAGTCCCAATTCATGAGATAAGTAAGCAGTACGCCCAATCCCTGGTTCGTGAACTTCTATACCGGCAAAGTTACGAGCTGGCTCGACTTGTGCCATTTCTACCAAGCTGTCGCCCATGCCAAAGCCGATTTCTAGGGTCAAGGGGGCGTTCTCGCCATTTGGTGTGTCTTTAAAAAATGCCCGCAAATCGGTGATGTTGGACACATCGCCCAATTTGCCCAAATCCTTACCGTGATTGATGATGTACGGAGCAAAGGCGGGGTCGGTCAAGGCTTGTTCGGCATACTGGCTTAGGTGCGTTCGCCGTCTCATAAAGGTGGCGATGGCGTGGCTATACTCGGTCGGTGTGCGAGATAAGTTTTGGATTTCTTGGCTGATGGTATCCCGAGAGATGTCAGGGGTTTGGCGGTCGCCCCCAACAGGGGCAAGGGGGGCTTTTGGGGTGGATTGGTCTGGGTTAGTCATGGTATATTATCTAAAAAAGGCGTAAAATAGTGCCTATTATAAAGCATTCATCGGTTAAGTACAAAATTTATGTTTCGTTTGCCATTTTTAGAAGACACGACCCCGCCCCCATTTTATTTGCCCCACTTATCCGACAAAGAGCGGATACAGCTTGATAAATGGTTCATTGGCACACGCTCGCAAAGCTATTATTTAAAGCGATTTGAGCAATTTGACAAGGCAGGCAAACTGCACGCCCGTTGGAATTGGTCGGCGTTTTTCACCACGTTTGGCTGGTTGTTATACCGCAAGCGTTATCTGGACTGTGTGGTGTATTGTGTGGCAGGGTGGTCGTTCATTAAGCTCAACATCGTCATTATTTTGGCGGTGTGTGAGTTTTTATTTGTGGGTAAACTGCCCGATGACTATCAGATGTACACACGGCTCATGATAGCTGGGGCGGTGTGGCTGTTTTGGTCGAGCATGGTGGCACGCTGGGCGGACGCGTATTATTATCGCATGGCACGGCGTGAGATTGCCGATGTGGTGGAGTTGTATCCTGCTGACAAAGACGCCCAAAAGGCATATTTGGCAGAGCATGGCGGGGTTAGTGTGGTGGGGCTTGGCGTGGCGTTTGCCATGTTTGGGACGTTGCTTGCGATCATTGTATTACAATTTGTGCCGATTATCGCCATTCAAAAAGAGCAGGCAGTGATTTTTGAGAGTTATCGCAGTACCAATGCCATTGCCAAGCGAGTGGAGCTCATCTATGAGCAAACAGGTAACTGCCCTGTGGGTCTGCCTGTTACTACCGACAACCAAAGGGTGAGCGTGGAAGTGGTGGCAAGCCTGCCCTATGCCAAGACCGATTGTGCGGTGGTGGCAACGGTGTCAGGGGCGAGTTATCCGGTGCGGTATTTAAACGGTCGGCATTTGGCGATTTATCATCAAATAGATGATAAGGTGTGGCGGTGTCAGACATCACTGAACAAAAAACAAACACCAAAACGTTGTGTGGGGTAGTTTCACTCCAAACTCACAAACACCAATTCAGGACGGTTAAACAAGCGTGGCACTCTTGTACTTTCTCGTGCCAAGCCTTGACTGACGATAAATTTGGTGTTATGGTCATTGACAAATTCATACAATCCGCCTGCATATTTGGGAAATAGCCCTTGATTGGGAGCGTACACGCCATTGATGACAAACGGCACTCGCCATTGTCCACCATGAGCATGACCTGCCATGATAATATCAAAAGGGTAATTTAGATAAGTATCAATATGCTCGGGGCGGTGGGTTAATAGAATGTGGACGTGATTTTTATAAATATCATTATTTAAATTATCCGTTACTGTTTTTAAATCCTTATCAAATGCTCCGCCGTCTGGGTCGGATATGCCGTGAATGACAACATTGGTATTTGGCACGGATATACTTTTGCCATGAATGATTGATACGCCATGAGCGTGGATTTTATTGATGACTTTGTTATAATCTGCACGGCTTAGCCAATTTTCATGATTGCCGTCCACATAATAAGTTGGGGCAATATTGGGTAATTGGCTTAGGGCGTGCTGAACATTGATAACATTCTTATAAAATAAGATGAAAATTTAACGCTTTTATCAATTTTTGCATGAAAAATGGCTAAATCTTGTTTTTCTGCGTCAAAAACTTGTCTGATAGAATAACTATCAGCCTGCGTTTTTTCCTTGAAAAACGTGCGATTTTTCTCATTTTTCATGGCAAATACCAATATTCAACACGCCCTAATAATTCATCGGCATTATCAAAAGGCATTTTGTCATCATAAATATCCCCGCCCAATAATATCACATCGGGCTGTTTTTGTTTTAAAATATCTATTAACCATTTTTGATTATCACCATAATAACAAGCGTGTAAATCGGTAATTAGGGCGATGTTTAATGTTTTATCGCTCTGATAGCCAATATCATCAAATTGATAATCCACCACCTTTAATAAATTACTATAAATAATCACGGCAACTATCATCAATAAAGCGATGACTATTCTTATCATCGCTTTTTTGTATTTATTAAAAAACATCATCACGGCAATATCCGCTCACGCTCCCAACCCTTATCGCCCTTATGATATACAATGCGGTCGTGCATACGGTTGGCTCGCCCTTGCCAAAATTCTATTTTATCCACCAATAGGCAATATCCGCCCCAAAACTCGGGTTTGGGGATATGTTCGCCAAACTGCTCGGATAGCTTGGCAAAATCACTCTCCATAATTTCACGGCTCTCTACCACGCCACTTTGGGGGCGACTGACCCATGCGGCAAGCTGGCTGTCTTTTGGGCGGGAATGGTAGTAAGTCTCTGATTTATCATCAGATAATTTGACCACACGCCCAGATGCTCGCACTTGGCGTTCTAGCGTATGCCAAAAAAACAAGGCTTCGGCAAAGGGATTGTCTGCCAAATCCTGCCCCTTGTCGCTGTCATAATTGGTATAAAAAATCATCTGAATGTCGTCATCATTAGGGACAATCTCACGCATAAGCAAGGTACGCACGGACGGACGCCTATCCGCCCCACAGGTGGCAAGGCTAAATGCATAGGCTTCACCAATTTGCTCGGATATGGCGTCATTTATCCATTTTTGAAGTAATGGATAAGGGGTATCGCCAATGTTTTTTTCAATCAGTTCGTCTTTTTCATAGGATAGACGGCTGGCACTAAAATCAATAGCCATGTTGTTACCTTTGGTTGGTTATTAAAATGATAATTTATCTATACTTGGCAATTCAAAAGGCGGATGCGAACTGATACTCACCAGTACAATTTTATCATCAAAGCGTTGATAATGTAAAATGTATTCGCTTGTCATATCGCCAAACTCGCCCACATAATTAGGTATGCCGATATGATAATGCCAAAGACAGTATTTTTGGGCATAATCAAAATTAGCTCGTTCTTTTTTGGTATGGGGATTGGTTGGAATAGATGATTTATTACGACCTTGCAGACCATGCAAGCCGTGTTGTTGAACTTGTTGGACAAATAGAGCGATTTTTATACGGTCTGCGTGTGAAAGTAGAGCAAGTTGTTCGTCAAAGGCAAGACTTGTTTCCACTTTCATCTTGCACCACCCAGCCAATCTGCCAACTGTTCTACGCTGTCAAAATGAGGCACAGGGGTAGAACCGCTTTTGATTGATTTATCCAATTTCTTAATATCAAAATGATGTTGATAAAACCAATCATAATAAGCGTCTTCATCATCTTTGGCAAAAGTGGATATAAGCAATTCATCAACCGTCATACCTGCTTGTTCGGCTCTGGCGGTAATTAGCTCTATGGTGGTTGGGGGTAGGTCTAATATCATGGATTTTCTCTTTTTAACTATTAAAATGATATTTTTATTTGCAGTATTGTAGAGTGCGTGATATGCACCTTACCAATTAGTATATTTTGAAGTTAAATCATTATAAAATACCATTGTTAAATCACAAATGTTTTAAAATTAGATATAGCCAACAAACTTGATATTTACCACAGTATTTGTAGGGACGTGCTGAGACACCACTTTTTATAGGCGTGCACAGCACGCCCCTACACTCAAACGTCATTACACTTGTGTTAATTTTAAAGTTTCTTGGGTGTATACAGGAGCGAATTGCAATTCGCCCTTGTGTTAAATTTACCATAGGGCAAATTCAATTTACCCTACACACCCATTTCAAATTGTCTATGATTTAAAAATCACCCCAGCACCGCCTTTACCTTGTCCGCCAATGATGTTGCCAATGTTTGTGCCGTATCGCCATTTTGGGCTTCAACCATGACCCGAATCACAGGCTCGGTGCCTGATTTACGAATTAATAGTCGCCCTGTGTCGCCAAGCTCGCTCTCGGCTTGGGCGAAGGCGGATTTTAGCTCGTCATTGTCATAAGGGTCGCTCATTTTGGCTAGGCGGACATTGATGAGCGTTTGGGGATATGGGGTATAACCCTTTGTTAAATCGGATAATTTTCCGCCTTTTTTGACCAAAATCGCCAGCACCTGCAAGCCTGCTACAATGGCGTCCCCTGTGCGTGATTTATCAAGGCAAAGAATATGCCCCGATGACTCTCCGCCAATGGTGTAGCCGTGTTTTTCTAGCTCCTGCATGACATAGCGGTCGCCCACTTTGGCACGGACAAAGTCAATGCCTTGATTTTTAAGCAAGTTTTCAAGTGCCATGTTGCTCATGAGCGTGCCGACCACGCCTTTTGGGGTTTCGTCTGCCCCATTGGCAAGAATGTACAAAATGCTGTCGCCGTCCAAAATTTGTCCGTTTTCATCCACCATAACAATGCGGTCGCCGTCGCCGTCTAGGGCAATGCCTAAGTCTGCTTTGTGTTCCAATACCAATTTTTGCAAGGTTTCGGGGTGGGTTGAACCACAGTTGTCGTTGATGTTGGTGCCGTTTGGCGTGTTGGCGTGGGCGATGACGGTTGCCCCAAGCTCACGCAAGACCCGTGGGGCAACGCTGTACCCTGCTCCGTTGGCACAGTCAAGGGCGATGGTTAGCCCACGCAGGTCGTATTGGTAGGGGAACGAGCCTTTGCAGTACTCAATATAACGCCCCTTAGCGTCATCAATGCGGTAGCTTTTGCCAAGCTCGGTGGGGTAGTGTTCAAGGCGTGAGAGCGTGTCGCCATGTATCATCTCGTCCAATTTGGCGTTAATGGCGGATTGGGTGTCGTCTGAGATTTTTTTGCCTTCGTCTGAGAAGAATTTTACGCCATTGTCGCCATAAGGGTTGTGGCTTGCTGAGATGACCACGCCCATGTCGGCATGAAAACTTCTTGCCAAATGAGCAATGGCAGGTGTTGGCAAGGACCCAAGCAAATGCACGTCCACGCCTGCCGAGTTAAATCCTGCTTGCAAGGCGGATTCAATCACATAGCCCGACAGACGAGTGTCTTTGCCAATAACCACGCTGGGTCGTCTGTCTGTCGTGTTTTGGGCGGTCAAAACCTGCCCTGTGGCATAACCCAATCTTAGTAGAAAATCAGGGGTAATGGGAAATTGTCCAAATGCCCCACGAATGCCGTCTGTACCGAAGTAGCTCATGATGATTGCCTTTTTAAAATTAAAAAATGATAACTTCATTCTCAACTTAAAATGGTAGCTTGTTGATTGTTCAATAACCATTTTTGGGTTGTAGGGGCGAATCGCTATTCGCCCTTGATAAATCAACCACTTATATAAAGTTGAGAATGGGGTAAAATTATAAGAAAAGATAACCCTAAGTATACCGCCAAATTAGTCCTTGTTCAACGTCTTTTCGGTTAATCATAAAAACAAGAATTTTTATCAAAATTTACAAAAGCCTTGTTTAAATTGCAAATTTTTGCCACAATATAGCATTTTTTCATCACGGAACCATTCATGACAACATTTAACCTACACCCTGCCTTTACCCTAAAATCCCAGCACCACATAGAAGCTCTTGACATTACGGTGCTACTTTGTGAGCATACCGCCACAGGGGCGACCCATTATCATCTGGCGTGTGATAATGACGAAAACGCCTTGATGATTGGCTTTGCCACTCAGCCCATGACTTCTCGTGGCGAAGCTCATATTCTAGAACACGTTGTGTTGTGCGGTTCACAAAAATACCCCGTACGAGACCCATTTTTTAGCATGATTAAGCGGTCATTGCAGACTTTTATGAACGCCATGACGGCAAGTGATTGGACGGTGTATCCCTTTGCCAGTCAAAACAAAAACGATTATTTTAACTTATTGTCCGTCTATCTTGATGCGGTGTTTTTCCCCAACATTCACGAGCTAGACTTTGCCCAAGAAGGCATTCGTTTGGAGCTTGATGAACAGGGCAAACCTGAATATCACGGCATTGTCTTTAATGAGATGAAAGGGGCGATGAGTGGCGAGATTGACCAGCTTTACTACGCTTTGGCACCGCACCTGTATCCGGCCACGACTTATCATTATAATTCAGGGGGCGACCCAAAAGAGATTGTCAAGCTCACCCATGCTGATTTGGTCAATTTTCACAAGGCTCATTATCACCCGTCCAATGCCATTATCATGAGTTTTGGCGACATTGACGTGGCGGACATTCAAGCGCGCCTGCACGATGATGCTCTAGTGCGTTTTGATGACAACGAAAAGCCGTCTCGTGGCAAAAAGTTCGTCTCCATGACCGAGACTCGCCTAAGCACACCAACCCAAGTTTATGACACTTATACCGCCGACGTGAGTGGCGAGAAAATGACCCATAACGTGCTAGCGTGGCTACTGCCAAGCATTACCGACCCCAAAGAGCGTTTGGCACTTCGCCTTATGGAAGGGGTGCTGATAGAACACGCAGGTTCACCCCTAAGAGCGTATCTTGACAGCTCGCCACTTGGCACGTCTGCAAGCCCGCTTTTAGGTCTAGATGACAGTCATTATGAAATGGCGTTTTATGCAGGCGTGCGTGGCTCGGAGCGTGAACTTGCCGATGACGTGGAAAACGGCATTTTGGAGCTACTTCGTTCTGTGGCGGAAAACCCCATTGATAATGAAACCATACAGACCATTTTACATCAGATAGAGCTAGACCAACGCCACATCGGGGGCGACAGTATGCCTTATGGCTTGACGCTCATGCTTGAAGGGTTTGGCACGGCACTGCATGGCGGTAATCCTGTGGATATGTGGGAGATTGATGAGCATTTGTCGTGGCTGTCCGAGCAGGTCAAAGAGCCAAACTGGGTGCAAAATCTCATCAAAACGCACCTAATTGACAACCCACACCGAGTTCGCTTGACCCTATCGCCTGATAAAGACAAAGCCCAACGCCTGATAGATGACGAAAAGGCAAGTTTGGATAAGCTAAATGCCACGTTAAGCGATGACGATAAAGCGGTCATTCGTCAAAAATCTGCCGAACTTGCCACACGCCAAGCTCTGATAGATGACGTGGATATTTTGCCAAAAGTGGGGCTAGATGACATTCCCCAAGCGATAAAATTCGCCCACGCCAACAAACAGCCGATAATCATTGGGCAAGACGAACGCAAACTCTACGAGTACCATGCAGGCACCAATGGGCTGTATTATTATCAAGTGGTGCTTGATTTAAATGATAATTTAGACATTTTAAATAATCCGATATTGCCTTTATATTTGGGGCTGTTGTCCGAATTAGGTACGGACAACTATGACGCACGCACGTTCCAAGCGGTACAAGCGTCCGTCTCATCAGGCGTTACCGCTCGCATTTCACAGCGTACCGACCGCCATGATAAGGATAAAATGACAAGCTATCTCGTGCTGGCGACCCGTGCCTTAGCCCGTAAGCCTGAGGCGGTGGAGCTGGTGAGCGACGTGCTAAACAACACCATTTTCACCGAAACCGACCGCATGAGTGAGCTGTTACAGCAAAAACAAGCGTCTTGGCAATCACGCCTATCAGCAAGCGGACACAGCTACGCCATTCAGACCGCCAGTCGGAGCATGAGCAAATTATCATCGCTAGAATACCGTTATTCGGGCTTACCTGCCCTGTCGGCATTAAAGGCGTTTTTAAAGCAAAGCGAAACCGACCAAGCGGTTTGGCAAACGCTATCAGCACGCCTAGCCCAAATCCACGAGCAAATACAAAACCTACCCCAAGACGTGGTTTTGGTATGCGAGGCAGACAAGGCGGACGAGTTAAAGGCGGTAATAAAAGACGTGCTAAATACACCGCATAAACCTGCCAAATCGCCTGTCGTGGCAAATGATACACTGGCATTTGATGAGCTTGCCAAGAGCGATGACAACAAAGACATCGCATGGCTTATCGCTACCAACGTCTATCATAATGCCACTGCCTATCCTGCGACCACATCAGGGCATGAGGACACGCCTGCCTTGACGGTGCTGGCTCCATTTTTAAGAAATGGCTATCTGCATTCGGCAATCCGTGAAAAAGGCGGGGCGTATGGCGGTGGGGCGAGCTTTGATGCCAATTCGGCAAGTTTTCGCTTTTATAGCTACCGAGATCCGCACTGTGTGGCGACTTTTCTTCATTTTGAAAAGAGCATTGACTGGCTACTGGACAACGACCATGACGCTGATAAGTTAGAAGAGGCGATTTTGGGGATTATCGGTGGCATGGACAAACCTGCGTCCCCAGCAGGCGAGGCGGTCAAGGCGTGTTTTAGCGAGCTACACGGTCGCACCAAAGAAATGCAAGAGACCATACGAGCCAAGCTCTTAGCGGTAACGATAGACGACCTAAAACGAGTGGCACGCACCTATCTAAAAGACAAGCCCCATGTTAAGGCAAGCCTTGCTCCGCTTGAAAAAGAAAGCCAAATGGCAGAGCTTGGGTTTGATTGTCATAAGATTGGTTAAAGTTAATGAAAAACCCCATGCCGTGCGGTGTGGGGTTTTGGTTTGTGTATTATTTATACGCTTTTTAACAGATTTTGTAACGCAAGCCCTGCATTATCCGTTTTCATAAATTGCTCACCGATGAGGTAGTGATGAATACCATGCGACTGCATCAGGTGTACATCGTCCGCCCCATGAATACCACTTTCACTCACGATAAGAGCGTCATCGCCCACATTTTCACGCAAGGTCTTGGCAAGGCGAATGGACGTGTTCAAATCCACATCAAAGGTGTTAAGATTGCGGTTATTGATGCCATAAATGTTGTGGGTAGATTTGGGCAATTTTAACGCACGGATTAGCTCATCTTCATCATGAATCTCAATCAGCACGTCCATGCCAAGTTCTATCGCCACCTTGTGCAACTGTGCCACCGTCTCATCATCAAGGCACGCCATGATAAGCAAAATACAATCCGCCCCAAGCGTGCGACTTTCATAAATGTGGTACTCATCCACCATAAAATCTTTACGCAAGGCAGGCAAATTGCAAGCATTTTTGGCTTGGATAAGATGGTCATCATGTCCCAAAAAATACTCACGGTCGGTCAAAACAGACAAACAAGTCGCCCCTGCCGTCTCGTAGCCTTGGGCGGTGGCAACGGGGTTAAAATTTTGGCAAATCACGCCTTTGGACGGACTTGCCTTTTTTATCTCGCTAATCACGCCAATTTTGCCTTGTTCTACCGCTCGTAGGGCTTTGGCAAACCCACGCACGGCAGGGGCGGATTTGGCTTTTTGTTTTAACTCGTCAAGGCTGATTTGAGTGCGAGCTTGGGCGATTTCTTGGTGTTTGGTGGCAACAATTTTTTGTAAAATGGTGGGTGTGGACATGGTTTTTCCTTTTAAAATTTTGGCTCTGGTTCAAAAAGTATGCTACAAGGAAAACCGCTCGTGGTGAGCTTGTCGAACCATAACGGTTTTCCTACCCTTCGACAAGCTCAGATACCATGATACCCCACCTAAGTCAATGGTTTTTTAAGTATCTGGTATCTAGTATCTTACAAACTAACTTAAAGATACTTGTTGCTCAAAGGATGTTTGGGTTTTGATAACACCAAAACAGATATGTACCAATTTACGCATACAAGCACATAAGGCTTGCATTTTGGTTTTACCGTTTTGTTGTAATCGTTCATAAAATGCCTTAATGGTGCTATTATAACGAATGGCACTCATTGCAGACATATACAGCTTAGCACGCAAAGAGACTTGCCCTTGTTTGGACAGTTTGGTTGCTCCCTTAAAGACACCTGACTGTCTTTGTTTGGGTATTAAGCCTAAAAACGAAGCCATCTGTGAGGCTTTTTTAAATTGTTTGGTATGTATTAAGCATACCACTTCTTTGGCAATAACAGAACCAATACCGTCAATGGTTTCAAGTAAGGTTTTGTCTTGCTTTAAACTTGGTTGTTTGTCAACAAAGTCATCAATGTCTTTGGTGAGTTTGGCAATTTCCTCTTGAAGGACACTGATGACTGTTTGCATGGATGCTTTAACCAAATCGGGCAGATTGGGTGATAAGAGCAACTCTTGTCGGTTTTGCTCTCGTTGCAAATCTTCTTTGAGTGCTTCTAAGCGAGCCAATAGAGCTTTTAGCTGTTTGGCTTCAATGCTAGGTGCTACCCAAACCTCAGGCTTGTGGCTATAACCATACCTTGATAAAATAATGCTGTCTTTTTTATCAGTTTTATGGATTACCCCCAAACTGTCTGCAAATTTGCGGACATAGTTAGGATTGACAATGCTTTGCTTGATATTATTATCATCAAGAAACTCACTTAGGTGTTCATGATAAACCCCTGTTGCTTCTAGGATGATGTGTAGCTCATCAAGATGATTGCTGACATTGGTTTTTAACCAAGCAAGCAGTAAATCAAAGCCTGCTTTGTTGTTGTTAAAAACCTTGGTTTTTACTTTATTTGTGCTTGGGTTTATAAATGCAACATCAAACTTTGCTTTGCTGATGTCTATGCCAATATAGTGTATCATCTGTCTCTTGCCTTGTTTATGCAGTGTCTGTTTTAATAAACGCACTTAGATACCATTCAGAGTTAAGATGACAAGCAAAGGACACCATCTGAGCACCAGTGTTAAGACACTAAGGGCGAACCCGTGTTCTCTTTGCTTGTATAACCCAACAACATTCTAGCAGATAATCTAGGTTTGGTGTTGGGTTGATACAAGGGCGAACGGAAAACCTAATTCAGCATACTTTTTAGACTACTACCAAAATTTTTTAAATTTGAAAATATAATTTGGGCGAATTGCAATTCGCCCCTACATTGAAAATCTTTAAATGTACGTTTGGATAATAAAAATCAATGATTAAACGTTTGGGTAAATGCCACAAATTCCTGCATTTTTTGCCATGCCTTGCCACTTGCTAGGGCTTGTTTGGCAAGGGCGACACCGTCTTTAAAGCTGTCTGATACCCCTGACAGATACAGGCTTGCCCCTGCATTTAGGGCGATGATGTCGCACGCCTTTTGGGTGCGTGGGTCGGTTTGACCTTGTAGGGCGGATTTGATAAGGTCAAAACTTTCATCAGACGAACCAACCAACAAACCGTCCAGCGACTGCATGGCAATGCCGACATCGGTGGGGGCGATTTTAAAGGTAGTTACCTTGCCGTCCTTGTATTCGGATACGGTTGTGGGCGTGGCAAGACTTATCTCATCCAAGCCGTCATCAGAATGCACGACCCACACATGGCGACTGCCAAGTTTGCCCATGACGTGAGCAAGTTTTTCGCACAACGCCACATCATAGACCCCAAGCAAGGTGTTTGGGGCGGACGCAGGATTGGTCAAAGGCCCTAAGATATTAAAAATCGTCCGCACTTTTAACGCCCCACGCACCGCCTTGGCATGACGCATGGCAGGGTGATGATTGGGGGCGAACATAAAGCACACGCCCGTATTTTTGGCACAGTCGGCGACTTGGCTTGGGTCAAGGGTGAGATTCACGCCTGCACTTGTGAGCAAATCGGACGCACCCGAACGGCTTGACACGCCCGTGCTACCGTGCTTGGCGACCACACCGCCACAGACCGCCACCACGAACATGGACGCTGTGGATACGTTGAACAAATTCGCTCCGTCTCCGCCTGTTCCCACAATATCCACCGCATTATCCACGCCCAAAGTAACGGCATTGGCAAACGACCGCATGACTCGAGCAGAAATGGCAATCTCGTCCACCGTCTCGCCCTTGATACGCCATGCCGTGATAATGGCGGACAGTAGCACATCAGGGCATTTGCCTGTCATGATAAGAGTCATGAGCGTGGCGGTGTCGTCATCGCTTAGGTTTTCGCCATTGATTAGGGTGTTTAGGGTGTGTACTAAAAAAGTGTGAATGTCGTGGTCGTTGTCTAACATGGGTTTCCTTTTAAATGTTTGGCTCTGATTTAAAAAGTATGCTATTAAAGAAAACCGTTCGTGGTGAGCTATGCCTGCCCATAACGGTTTTCCGCCACCCGCAGGCATAGCTCAGATACCATGATACCCCACCTAAGTCAATGGTTTTTTAAGTATCTGGTATCTAGTATCTTACAAACTAACTTAAAGATACTTGTTGCTCAAAGGATGTTTGGGTTTTGATAACACCAAAACAGATATGTACCAATTTACGCATACAAGCACATAAGGCTTGCATTTTGGTTTTACCGTTTTGTTGTAATCGTTCATAAAATGCCTTAATGGTGCTATTATAACGAATGGCACTCATTGCAGACATATACAGCTTAGCACGCAAAGAGACTTGCCCTTGTTTGGACAGTTTGGTTGCTCCCTTAAAGACACCTGACTGTCTTTGTTTGGGTATTAAGCCTAAAAACGAAGCCATCTGTGAGGCTTTTTTAAATTGTTTGGTATGTATTAAGCATACCACTTCTTTGGCAATAACAGAACCAATACCGTCAATGGTTTCAAGTAAGGTTTTGTCTTGCTTTAAACTTGGTTGTTTGTCAACAAAGTCATCAATGTCTTTGGTGAGTTTGGCAATTTCCTCTTGAAGGACATTGATGACTGTTTGCATGGATGCTTTAACCAAATCGGGCAGATTGGGTGATAAGAGCAACTCTTGTCGGTTTTGCTCTCGTTGCAAATCTTCTTTGAGTGCTTCTAAGCGAGCCAATAGAGCTTTTAGCTGTTTGGCTTCAATGCTAGGTGCTACCCAAACCTCAGGCTTGTGGCTATAACCATACCTTGATAAAATAATGCTGTCTTTTTTATCAGTTTTATGGATTACCCCCAAACTGTCTGCAAATTTGCGGACATAGTTAGGATTGACAATGCTTTGCTTGATATTATTATCATCAAGAAACTCACTTAGGTGTTCATGATAAACCCCTGTTGCTTCTAGGATGATGTGTAGCTCATCAAGATGATTGCTGACATTGGTTTTTAACCAAGCAAGCAGTAAATCAAAGCCTGCTTTGTTGTTGTTAAAAACCTTGGTTTTTACTTTATTTGTGCTTGGGTTTATAAATGCAACATCAAACTTTGCTTTGCTGATGTCTATGCCAATATAGTGTATCATCTGTCTCTTGCCTTGTTTATGCAGTGTCTGTTTTAATAAACGCACTTAGATACCATTCAGAGTTAAGATGACAAGCAAAGGACACCATCTGAGCACCAGTGTTAAGACACTAAGGGCGAACCCGTGTTCTCTTTGCTTGTATAACCCAACAACATTCTAGCAGATAATCTAGGTTTGGTGTTGGGTTGATACAAGGGCGAACGGAAAACCTAATTCAGCATACTTTTTGGACTACTACAAATTTTTAAACGAATAGTTTTACCAAATTTGGGTGAATAAATTACCCCTACAATGCCATTTTTAAATAAAAAATCACGCCACCGTTGGCAAATTTTCATCATCTAACACAGCAAGCCCACAGCGTTTTAAAAAGTTATTAAAAAGCTGATAACCATGCTCGCTTAAAATGGATTCTGGATGAAACTGCACGCCTTCAATGTCTAGCTCTTTATGACGAACACCCATAATCTCACCCATAGAGCCGTCCGCATTTTGTGTCCAAGCGGTGATTTCTAGGCGCTTAGGCAATGTGGTTTTGTCAATGACAAGCGAATGATACCGCACCACCGACACAGGGTTTGGTAAGCCGTGAAATACGCCCACATCGTCATGATACACGTCTGATAGTCGTCCGTGCATGACTTCGCCTGCTCGCACGACATCACCGCCAAAGGCTTGCCCAATGGCTTGATGACCCAAGCACACGCCCAAAATGGGAATCTTTCCGCCAAAATGCGTCAAAATCGGCACCGTAACCCCCGCTTCGGTTGGCGTACAAGGGCCTGGCCCTAGGATAATGGCTTGTGGGGCAAGGTCGGTTATCTCATCAAGGGTAATCTCGTTGTTGCGTTTTACCACAATGTCCTGCTTTAATTCGCCAAAATACTGAACAATGTTGTAAGTAAAACTACAATAATTGTCTATCATTAAGAGCATGTCAAATCCTTATTTTTATTTGTCTTATTTTTATTTGCCTTATCTTGCCGTCTTGTCAAATTGCACCGTACTTACGCCATCATCGCCTGCTTTTAGCATGACGTGAGCCGATTGACTGGCAAAAATGCCGTTACACACCACGCCCACAATGTTGTTTAATGTGCTCTCTAGCTCGGCAGGGTCTGTGATGTCCAAATCATAGGTATCCAAAATCACATTGCCATAATCGGTGACAAATCCTTCCCGATACACAGGCTCGCCCCCCAGCTTGACCAGTTCACGAGCCACATAAGAGCGGGCTTGGGGCAACACTTCCACCGCCACGGGGAATTTGCCCAGTTTGGCGACGGTTTTGGAGTCGTCCACCATGCACACAAAGCGTTTGGACGCTGCCGCCACGATTTTCTCACGGGTCAATGCCCCGCCACCGCCTTTTATCATGTTGCCGTGAGCGTCTATCTCGTCTGCCCCGTCAATGTACAAGTCAAGCTCGCCCACCGTATTTAAATCAAAAATCTCAATGCCCAAGGCTTTTAATTTATCTTCGGTCACTTTTGAGCTTGCCACCGCCCCTTTTAGGCGAACCTGTGACAACAGCTCAATCAAGCAGTTTACCGTACTGCCCGTCCCCACCCCCAAAATCATGCCGTCTTCGACATAGGTAAGGGCGGATTTGGCAACGGCTTGTTTTTGGGCAAGTTTGGGGTCGGTGTGGGCTTGGGTGTTAGACATGATGATTCTCATAAAAATTTGGGGTTATTTTACGCTAAATTTAGCAAAAAATAAATCATAAAAAATCAGCTCTACCATACTAAATAGAGCCAAAGCCTATAAGTGCGTCAAATATTATCATACACCGTATCACGTCGTCCCACCGTAATCACAAGCACCACCAATTTATCATCCCTAACTTCATAAACCAAACGATAACCCACCTTACGAAGTTTGATTTTGTATAAATTCTTAGCATTTGCCCCGTGTAGTTTATTTTTGGGAATGTGTGGATTTAACAGCACTTTTTCTAGCTTTTTTAAAAATTGTTCGGCAATCGTGGCGTTTAATTTTTCAAATTCTTTTAACGCAGTTTCGTTAAATTCTAATTCATAAACACGATTTTCATCATTATTGGAATTTGGCTCGTAAGTCATCAATCGTTACCTTTACCGTTTTTTGGTTTTGCCGTTCGTTTGCCAATTTGATGAGCTCTTGGTCGTCCAATGCGTCTAACATTTTTTCGTATAAAGAAGCAGGCACGCAATAAAAAGCAGGGGTATTGCGATTTAAAATCGCCACAGGTTCGCCATTGGCGTGGGCGAGTGTATCCATGGGGCTTTTCTTTAAATCGCTGATACTGGCAACATAACGGCTATGGATTTGGTTTAGCATAATGGTATTTCTTTATTAAAAATATTTTAAAAGTGCTTTTTATAATACTTTTAAAAGCATTTTTTGTCAATCTTTTTCCCAAAATTGCCACCCACCCCAACTTATGCTAAACTATAACCTTTTGCAATTAGGAATTATCATGAAAAAATTCACGCTCATCATTGCCTTATGCCTGCCTTTAACGCTTGTGGCGTGCAGTGCCAATAACGGTCAAGGCGTACGCCCCACTGCCAGTATTTTGATTGGCAAATGATTTATCTTTAATGGGTAAAATTTCAAATCAATAAAACCGCCAAACTCATCGGAATGTCTATGAAAACCTTTAACCGCCTTGTTTTATCCTTATGCGTATCCTTGGGATTATTATCCCTAACCGCTTGCCAGCACGCCCCAACAGCCACGCCCCAAGCCCCAACCGCCCTTGCTACCACTCCCCAACAAGAGCTAAAACTGCTCGCCAACATTCACGAATACACGCTAGATAATGGCTTAAAAGTCGTCATTAAAGAAGACAAACGAGCCCCTGTGGTCATGACCCAGATTTGGTATGGCGTGGGGGCAAACGATGAGCCTGTGGGCAAGGGCGGATTGTCGCACTTTTTGGAACATTTAATGTTCAAGGACACGCCAAAGGTATCTAGCGATGAATTTAGCCGTCTTATCAGTCATTATGGCGGTAGTAATAACGCCTACACCAGTTCAGACGTTACCGTTTATCATGAAATTTTGCCCGCCAATCGCTACGCCCTAGCGTTGGAGCTAGAAGCCAATCGCATGAAAAACGTGCTGTTTAAACCTAAGCAGATAGAGAGCGAACGCCAAGTCGTCCAAGAAGAACGCCGTTCTCGCACGGACGACAACCCCATGGCAAAAGCGTGGGAGCGGTTTTCAGCATTTGTCTATGGCGACACGCCACGGGGTCGCCCCATTATTGGGAGCATGGCGGACATTGAAGGCTTGACCATGGATGACCTAAAACACTGGTACGCCACATGGTACGTCCCCAATAACGCCACGCTCGTCATCGTGGGCGACGTGGACAAAGACGAAGCCCTAACTCATATCAAAAAATATTTTGGCGACATTCCCAAAGGCGACCCCGTACCCGCCCGAGACCCTGCCCAATTCATCCACGCTGATGACCTAAATGCAGGCAAAGGCGGTGTGAGCGAACGCCATGTCGTCATCAAAGAAGCCGTCCAAGTTCCCACGCTGATTTTGGCATGGCAAGCCCCGACTGTATCTGGCCTAAAACTCACCAATCACCACACCGCCGACAACGAGCGAGAGCTGTTGGCATTGGGGCTGTTTGATGACGTGCTAAGTGGCGGAGCGTCTGGTCGATTTGCCAAAAATTTGGTCAAAAAAGAACTCGTTACGTCCGTATATAGTAGTTATGACAGTACAGGCTATGGGGACGGCTTTTTTATGGTCATGGCAACGCCAAAAGCAGGGGTGAGCCTTGATGAAACCAAACGCCTTGTCTTAGATGAGATAAAACGCACCATGGCCGACCCCATTGACCAAAAAGAGCTTGACCGTTCTATGGTTGCCACAAAAACCGCCTTGGTGTTTGCGTCCGAAGGCGTATCAGGGCAGGCGGATTTGCTGGGAATGCTAAAAAATGAAAATATCCCTTTTGGCAAAATCCAAGAAGAATTGGCAATTCTGCCCACCATTAGCACCGATGAAATTAAAAACGCAGGCAAAAAATACCTAAGTGATGAGCGTATGTATAGTGCTTATATTTTGCCAAAAGATGAATAATAGATTTAGGGTTTTAAAATGGGGTATTGTTCAATAAAAGACTTCCTGCAAAACCCTGAATTAAAGAAAACCGTTCGTGGTGAGCTTGTCGAACCATGACGGTTTTCCGCTACCCTTCGACAAGCTCAGGGTGAACGGAAAACTAGTTTTGCAGGAAGTTTAATAAAGATATATTTTAAAATTTAAACGTGTAGGGGCAATTTATTCGCCCAAAAATCAATCCGTTATCACAGGGCAAATGTGATTTGCCCCTACAAATCCCCCAAAGGTATGGTTAATTAACAATGCCAAAAATTGATAAAAATTATGGGTCAAATTTAAACAAAATAACGATTAAATTTTACCAAAATCATTTTATTGAAAAGATAAATAGGTATTGTTAAATTTGGATATTTTAAAATAGCGTATTGTTAAAAAACCCCATATTTTAAAATTTGGATAGTAGGGGCGAATCGCAATTCACCCAAAATCAATACATCAAAAACCACAAATCAACAATGCCAAAATGATTTATATAAAATCAACCATTAAAACCCCAACCCAATATCAGGAATTACCATGAAAAAACTTACCCCAATCGCCTTAGCCTTATTCCTTATCAGCCACACCACATGGGCGGACGGTCATCATCATGCCCCTGTCGCCCCAAGCGATAAGCCTTTGCCTGTGCTTGATAGCCTAAAAGATGACAAGCCATTGGATTTAAAAATCCCGCACATGGAGCGGTTTGATGTGGACGGCGTACCTGTGATTTTTACGCCCATTGATGAACTACCGATTTTGGACATTAGCTTGACCTTTAAGGGCGGTTCTGCCAAGGATGACACCATACGGGCGGACGGCTACGGCATTGCTGGCATGACCGCCACCATGATGACCCAAGGCACAACCCACCTAGATGAGAACACATTTGCCGAAAAAGCCGAACTGCTGGGCGTGGTATTTGGGGCGACTGCCTACCGAGACACGTTTGTTTATGCGTTTAGAAGTTTGTCGGACGACAAAGAGCTGTATCCTGCCCTTGATTTGTTTGCCGACATGATACAAAACCCCCGTTTTGATGAAACTATCCTAAAACGCAACCAAGCCCAAGCGGACATCGGTTTTGAGCGTGCCAAACAAGACCCCGCTCATGTGGCGAGTGTTGAGTTTTTAAAAACCATGTATGGCACGCATCCTTATGCCGTATCCACACATGGCACACAACAGAGCGTGGCGAGCATTAGCCGAGATGACCTAATCGCCTATAAAAACAAATACTTAACCAAAGGCAACGCCCACATCGCCATCACAGGCGACATCAGTGCCGATGATGCACGCACCATCGCCAAACGCCTGATAAATGCCTTGCCCCAAGGCGAGAGAGCCGCCGACTTGCCCACGCCCATCGCCCCCAAGCCACAGCACGTCCATATCCCCTATGACAGCACCCAAACGCACGTCTATATCGGACACATGGGCGAAAAAGAGACCAAAGATCCTGTGGAGCTACAAAACCGCACCAATTTTAGCCTTGCCAACAGCGTGCTGGCAGGGGGTGATTTTAATGCCCATCTTATGAAAGAGATTCGAGACAAGCACGGCTACACCTATGGCATCACAGGTGCTATGAATGTCTTTGATGAGCGTGGCTATTATCGTATCAGCTTTTCTACCCAATCGGACAAAGCAAAAGAGGCGATCATCAAAACCTTACAAGTCATTGAAAACACAAGAAAAAATGGCATAAAAGACAGTGAGTTTAACCTAGAACGCACCAGTCGTAAATACGCCTATCCCATGAGCCTTGCCACCAATACCGCCATTCACAACAAAGCATCTGAACTAAACTATGACAATTTGCCCGACAGTCATATCACCGATTATTTGGTGCGACTAGACAAGGCGACATTGGATACGGTCAATCAATCGCTAAATACCTATATCCGCCCTGATGAATTTATCATCGTTACCATTGGTAAAGAAAAACCTGATTTATCAAGTGTGTTTAAACAAGATAAAAAAGAGTCAAAAAAGGTTGATTTAAAAAAGAGATGAGTTATTTTTTGGATAAATGCGTAGGGGCAAATTGCAATTTGCCCAAATCATTATCAATTTATAATATCCATCTTTTAATATACACCTAACAAACTTAATATTTAACACAGGCTTTGTAGGGACTGGCTCCGCACGTCCTTTGATAACATGCCAATTTTTATAGGCGTGCACAGCACGCCCCTACACCCAAACTTCATTATGTTTGTGGTAATTTTAAAGCTTCTCGGGTGTAGTAAATTAACCCCAATTCACACCAATTCTACATTTTTAAACAATACTTTTGTAGGGGCGTGTTGAACACGCCCATTGGTGTATTTTTAAGTTAAACAATCATAAAATAAACATAAAATCGGCAAATAAAAATAAATGAAATATTAAATCATTTTATGGTTGCCAATTTATTTTTAATAAATCATTTCAAAGGCGATTTCATGCGTTTTTTTGTAGATATGCCCCTAGCCGTACATGACACGATAACCCTGCCTGATGACGTGTATCATCATTGGACAAAGGTTTTGCGGGCAAATATTGGTGATAGTGCCACACTTTTTAACGGGCAAGGGGGCGAATACACCGCCACGTTGACCCACATTGACAAAAAGTCCGCCCATGTGCGTATAGATGACTTTAACCCCACCAATCGCACCTTGTCTTACCGTGTTACCCTAATCCAAGCGATGAGTAAGGGCGAGCGTATGGATTACACCATTCAAAAGGCGTGTGAAATGGGCGTGTCCGCCATACAGCTCATCACCACCGAACGCTCCGAGCGACTCAGATATGAGCGTGATAACAAAAAACTTGCTCATTGGCAAAAAATCGCTGTCTCTGCCTGTGAGCAATGCGGGCTTAATATCATCCCTGCCATTTTGCCCCCTGTGGCACTTTCGGACTGCCTAGCAAGTTGTACCGATGAGCTAAAAATCGTCATGAGCCTAGCGGACGACGTGCACCGCTACACTCCAAAAGCCCCCTTGCCGTCCACGATAGGCATACTGGTCGGTTCAGAAGGCGGACTGTCCGATGATGAGATAGATGAGTGCCACAAGCATGGCTTTTTGTCGTGGACGATAGGCGAGCGGATACTTCGTACCGAGACGGCAGGGGTGGTGGCGTTGGCAGGGCTACAAGTGGTGGGGGTAGATTAGATGCCTGCCGTTACCACAATCTCAACCAGCCAGTTGGGATTTACCAAATTTGCCTGAACCGTGGCACGAGTGGGCGGAACGTTGCCTGCTATCCAAGCGGCGTATTCGGCATTAAATTCATCAAAATCTTCTAAATTTTTGATAAACACCTGTGCGGTCAAAAGGCGAGATTTGTCCGTGCCTGCCTTGACTAAGGCTTTGTCAATGTTGGCTAGGACTTCACGAGTTTGTCCGACGATATCAAGGCTGTCATCATCAGGTACTTGCCCTGCCAAATAGACCACGCCATTATAAATGGCAATTTCGGTGATGGTGTCGTTGCTGTCAATTTTTTGAATGTTCATAACATTTTCCTTAAAAATAAATGGTGTTGTTCAATAAAGAAACATTTTAAAATTTGGACGTGTAGGAGCAAATTGCAATTTACCCAAAAATCAACGTTTTATCAAAGAGTAAATGTGATTTGCCCCTACAAATCCACCCAAAGGTGTGTTGATTAACAGTATCAAAACTACATTACTTCTGATAACGGCTCATATCTAAGCCTTCCAATGAAATCTCGGTTTGTTTGCCCATGATGATATCAGAAAGCAGTTTACCAGAGCCGCATGCCATTGTCCAGCCAAGCGTGCCATGCCCTGTATTGATGAATAGGTTGTCAAATTTGGTCGCCCCAATGATGGGTGTGCCATCTGGGGTCATCGGACGTAGCCCTGTCCAAAATTTGGCATTTGGCAGGTCGCCACCGTCAAACAGACTTTTTGTAACCATCTCTAAAGTCTCGCGGCGGGCAGGGTTTAATGACAAATCAAAGCCCGACAGATCTGCCATGCCACCTACCCGAATGCGATTGTCAAAACGGGTGATGGCGATTTTGTAGGTCTCATCAAGCACGGTAGAGATGGGGGCTTTGGTCTCATCGATGATGTCAGCGGTCAGCGAATAACCCTTGACAGGATAGACGGGCAAATTCAGCCCAAGTGGTAAGAGCATGGCACGGCTATAACTGCCCATCGCCATCACATAGCCGTCTGCTGTCAGCGTTTCGCCACCTGTAATAATGCCTTTGATGGTTTGATTTTCAAAGATGATGTTGTCAATGTTTGTGTCAAATTTGAACGTCACGCCAAGCGATGTACAATGCTCGGCAAGGCGTTTGGTAAATAAATTACAGTCGCCCGTTTCATCATTGGGCAATCTTAGACCGCCCAAAAGCGGAGCGGTAGCATAAGCAAGAGCAGGCTCAGCCTTGATAAGTCCATCTGCGTCCAGTATCTCATAAGGCACACCACATTCTTCTAACACTTTGGTATCAAGGCGCATGGCTTGGATTTGGGCGGGTTTACGAAACAGCTGTACCGTGCCACCTGTACGATGTTCATAGCCAATGCCAATCTCATCACGTAAGGCACGGATGCAATCACGGCTGTACTCTGACACTCGCATCATGCGTTCTTTGTTGATTTCATACCGCTCGGCATTGCAGTTGGCAAGCATTTGTTTCATCCATGCCAGTTGAAAGCCTGTGCCATCAGGGGTGATGGCAAGGGGAGCGTGCTTTTGCATGAGCCATCTGACCGCCTTTTGGGGGATTTTGGGGGCAGCCCAAGGGGTTGAGTAACCAGGAGAGATTTGTCCGGCATTGGCAAAACTTGTCTCCATCGCCACATCCGATTGGCGGTCTATGACGGTAGCTTTTGCCCCTGCTTTGGCAAGATAATAGGCGGTGGTCGTGCCAATCACGCCCCCACCCAAGATAATGATGTCCATAAAATACCTTGATGATGACTTGTAAGTAAATTAGGGTGTGCCTGCCTTTGGTGTTTGCAATGAAAAATGCCTGTTTAAAAAAGCAGGGGAATCGCACGTTTTTCAAGGAAAAAACGTAGGCTGTGAGTCTTCTATCAAGCAAGTTTTTGACTTCGAGCCACAAGATTTAGCCATTTTTCATGCAAAAATCGATTAAAATTGTCAAATTTTCATCTTATTTTATAAAAATGTTATAAATGGCAGGCACGCCCTAGTATGTTTTCCCAGTTAAAGCCTGTAATTAGGGTGTGCTTATAAATAGTATAACAAGCTCTGATGACAAAGAAAAGGGCTTTTGAGTTAGCTTGCCAAATACACCGCCATCGCCATGCCATTATTGACCATGTGCATGAGTATTGCCATGATGAGTCCGTATTTGACACGGATATAGCAAAACAGCAACGCCATGGCAAAGATGACCATCATGCCAAGCAGGTCGTATTGTAGATGAACGAGTGTAAAGAGCAGACTGCTTATGAGACTTGCCATGAGTGTGGACTTAGCGATGGTAAAACCGACCAGACGGATGGGGGTTTGCTCGGCACGATGACGATGAAGCAGTCCGCCAAATATCAACCCCCGAAACACCAGCTCTTCGTAGATGGGGGCGACCACCACGATGGCAAACATAAGTAGCGGTAGTGATTCATCGGTGATGAGTCCATCCAAAAAATCCATGGGTGAGCTGTTTGATATAAACAAAATAAACTCACTTACCGCCATAAATATCCCCATACCAACCAAGGTTGTGATAAAATCCTTGATATTTATCGCTTTTATCCCAAAAAATTGCCAAGTATTTTGCCAGTAATGAGCCAAGGCAGACCGACCGGGTGTGGTATTAGGTGATGTTTTAATTTTAAGCAGTACAAGAGCTAGGGTGAACAGTGTAAATAGCAGGGCGGTGATAAACACCGAAATGGCGACCACCACGCCGTTATTTGAACCGAGTGTGATGAGTGTGGCGATATCTAGTTTTTGTGCTTGTTCATAATAAGCCAGTGAACCGATGTATGTGCCAATGATTTGCAGGGCAAACATGCCAAATAGGCAAAATAAACACAGTCCTACCAGACCCAGTGGCGAAAATTTAATCACAGATTGATGTGATTGTTTGGTTATCTGTGTCATCTGTGGGTGAGTTCGGTTAAGATGGGGCATTTTAGCAAGTCTTTATTTGTTTGTTGATGGTGTCTAGCACAAGATGGGCGGTGCTGTCTGGATTTTCTAAGGGAAACATGTGTGAGCCGTCCACATAGATGATGGGGATGCCCCAATTGTCATGAATGGCTTGATATGAACCTATGTGGGTAAAATAACTGTCCTTACCAGCGATGAGCGTGGTAGGGCGGTAGATGGTCAGAGATTTAGCCCAGTATAAAGATGGTATGGTGCGAAAAATGCCAATCTCAACCCCCTTGTTGATGGCGAGTGTGAATTTGTCGTCTTTGGCGGTCAGTCCGTGTCTGATGTAGTCATCAAAGGCACGCCTGTCAAAGGCTCTAAATAATCCCTTTTGGCGTAGGCTGTCATGGGCAGTCTGCCTGCTGTCAAAGGTGTCTTTGCGATATTTGGATTTACTGGCAGGCGAGATTTTATCAACAAAATAATGTTGAGACCCTGTCAAGGGACATAGGGCGTCATCCATGATTTTGGAGAGCTGATAAATTAGGCTCATTTTGCCCATGAGTAGGGATGGGTCAAGGGCGATGAGCTGACTGATGTGCGTTGGATCTTTATCACACGCCTGCATGGTCGTTACTGCCCCCACAGAATGCCCCACAGCAACAACATGTGGCACACTGTGTTTTTGGCAGGTCTGATGAATGTTGTCTAGTACCTGATGGGTCAGTTTTTGCCAGTGATTATCTGGCGGATAATCAGGATGCATGCCAAAGAGTTTAATATACTCAATGCTAAATACCCTCTCCCAATGCTCAAACAATGATGTGTAGACTTGGGCGGGAAAGCCATTGGCATGAACGAAGTGCAAAACAGGTTTGCCTGTCAAGGTAGATTTGGGTAGGGTGTCAAAAGGCGTGGTTGTCATGGCATGTCCTACAAGAGATGGATGAAGTACATTTATTATTGTGTTTATAAGAACAGATGTCAAGAAATTTGCACACAAAAAAACTCAACCGCATTCACGATTGAGTTAAAACATGGTGGGGACGGAGAGACTCGAACTCTCACAGGTCGCCCCGCTGGAACCTAAATCCAGTGCGTCTACCAATTTCGCCACGTCCCCAATTGGTCGCTCATTATACAGCAGTATGATAAGATGTCAAGTTTTTTATTGCAGTTTTTTAAAAATATGGCTAAAAATATGGCGAGCAAACAGCATGCCAAATTGGGCTTTGACCATCTTTGATTTGCCATCAAAAAACCATCGAGAATATGGTTTGCCACGATGGTTTTTGATTTGGATTTTATGATTTGTCAAAATTTGAAATTTGCCCCGAGCATAAAGTTTCGCCCCATTTGTGGCATGTCTGGGAAAAATGTCTCGTGAGCAAAGACTTTATCGTTTAATAGATTATTGGCATTAAAAAATACCTGAACCGAGCCTGCTTGATGGCTTGGCTTGTGCTGATAGTTAAGCCCCAAATTCACCAAGTTGTGAGCTGGGGTTGGGCGTTCAAAATTCGCCAATTTATCTTGTTTAAAGGTATGGCGATATTCCAAAGACCCTGACCAATTTGCATTAACATTGGCGGTTAATTTCATGCCAAGGCGTTTTGGTGGCAGTCTTGGCGTATGACTGTCTGGCTGTTTGATGAGAGGACGGTTGCCATACGCATCGGTTCTGCCTTGTTTGTCAGGCAAATTGGTGAGTTTGCCACGAATATAATCACCAAATAACGCCACATGATACACATCATTAATCTGATAACCGATGTTGGCATCAAATCCATAAAATTTCGCCGCTGCTTGTTCATAGCGTGCGGTTTTTAAGTCTTTATCATGACGCATGCCACGCAAACCTTGCTTATACTGCGACAATGTTTGTAAAAACACATAGTTATCAAAATCATAATGATAGCCACCAAGACGGTAATCCCATTTATCACCTTGAAATGTCAGCCCCAAATCAATGTTGTTGGATTTTTCTTTGTTTAAAAAGCGGTTACCAATTTCAAAAGAGTTGGTGGCAAGGTGCATGCCGTGAGCATACAATTCCTGAGCATTTGGCAGGCGTTCTTGATGCGACAGATTCAGCGATAATTTATGTTTGGGCGTTAATTGTAAATGCGTCCCAACAGCATAAGAGCGTGCGGTTTGTTTTTGGGGGTTTAGAGTACCGCTGTCAAGCAATCGTTTAAAACGTATGTCTGGTTCATGAGCGGTTGCCAAACCTAAGTTTAAGCTCTGATAAATGGCGTTTTTGTCATAATCCATGGTGATGGTTTGTTTTTCAATGCGAGCGGCGGCGTCAACTGTCAGCTTGTCATTGGGCTTGTATTCTTCAAACCAAAACACACTGCCTGTCTTGGTTTTATTATTATGTAAGATGTTTTGGGTGTCTTGTTTATTGCCATCTTCATAGCGAGGTGGCACAAGTCCGCTGTTTTTTGAGGTGAGATAACCGACCCCAAACACCCCGCTAAACTTGCCCATCGGCGTATGAATGGGGGTATGTGAGGCTTCCAGACGCCACACATTGGCTTGATTGTCAAAAAAGCTGGTCTTCTCACCCCCATCTATCTCATCATGATGATAATCCGCTTTGCCCATGCTGGCTCGGATTTTATCAATGCCAGCAAACGGTGCATTGATTTGCCCTTGCACATCATAACGCTTCATTTTCAAATCAATCCACGGTTTGCCATGCTCGTGGTCATGAGCATGGTCATCATGTGTATGGCATTCAAGCCCTGCATTGTCAAACTCTAAGTCATCATTTTCCATCAAAAAAGGATACAAACGCAAATATGGCTTGTATTGTAAGGCGGACTGAGAAATGCCATGTACGCTACATTCTTCATATTCATGTGAATGGTTGGGCAGGCCATATTTGTCTCGGCGTAAGCTCACCGATGCCCCCAAAAAGCCTTGATTGCCAACCCATGACACGCCAAGCGTTCCTGCTTGTGATTTGGCATGGCTGTCTGGCAGATGTTTTAAAGTGTCTTTATAGATGAATTCTGGCTGAGTGTCATCGTATTCAGATTCTTCGTTAAAGACATGGCGGTCAAAGCGTGGCGTTTTATAATCTGCTGCTTGTTTGGACAGCCCTGCAACACGCACCGCCACATGCTCTCCCAGTGGGGCTTCGGCACTGGCGGTGATTAATTTTTCACGGTTGGCACTGCTAAGACGCACCGCCAAATCACCTTGTAATTTGCTGGGCAATTTGCTGGGTATTTTGTCATCAACGACATTGACCACGCCTGCTGAGTTGCCAGAGGCGTACAACAATGCACCAGAGCCTCGCACAATCTCCACCTGTTTTGCCAGTGTGGTATCCACCGCTATGGCATGGTCTGGCGATAACCCAGACATGTCCACAACCTCTGAGCCGTTTTGTAGGATTTTCAGGCGTTTACCCTCCTGCCCACGAATGATGGGGGCTGAGGCACCGCCACCAAAATGGTTAGAATGAACACCAAGCTCGCCTGCCAAAGCATCGCCTAGGGTGGTTGCTCGTTGTTGTAGTGCCTCTTGTTTGATGAATATGTTGGTAACGCTTTGGTTGTTTAAGAGTGGACTTTGAAAATCATCCCCATCAACAACAATGGTCTCATGTGCCAGTTGCACAGTTGGCATGGCATTGCTGTTTGGTATTTGTGTCTTTGGTATTTGTACCATGGTCTTATTAGCTGTGGTCTCATCAGCCATGGCTGCATGGTTTAAAAGTAATAAAACTGTCAAAGACAGATGTTTATAAGTGGTCATGACAACTCTCTTGTAAATAAATGTAACTGATGTGTGCGTCAGTTACGTTTTGCATTGATGTCTCACTGGATTTGTGACAAGTTTAAAGATTTATGGATATATTATAACATATCTTAATTTAAAGTTGCCATAATATTTTATTTGGCAATTGATGACCAAATAAAAAAGCCCATCATCAGATGGGCTGGTTCGGTATTGGTGGTTTAAAATTCATATGTCAACGATAGGGCATAGTTACGACCTGGGGCAGTGTAGCGGTTAAAGCCATGACCTTCTTTGTCTACCATGCTATTGACACTGGTGGTGGCAAATTGGCGTAACGTCTGCCAAGGAATGTATTTTTCATTGGTGATGTTATAGATACCTGCATTTAAAGTCCAATCATTGTTTTTACCGAATTTTTTAGAGCCGAACATGTCAAATAAGATGACAGATTTACTGCGATGGATTTGGTCATAACTTCCCACATACTCATAATAGTCATATTTGGTTACGTTGCTGGCAAAATAGGGTGGGCAATGTCCATAATAATTTATGATGTCTTGGGGACAGCCATGGGTTGTGGTTGCATTTTCTCCGATCTCTAAATTTTTAACGGCATTTGGTTTTTTGCGTTGTATCCAGTTGATGCGAGTGCCTAATGACCATTTGTCATTGGCTGATGTATATGTTGAACCCAGCAGTAAGGATGTTGGAACGGC
The DNA here is from genome assembly GCF_039693965.1 of Moraxella sp. K1664. Taxonomy (NCBI): domain Bacteria; kingdom Pseudomonadati; phylum Pseudomonadota; class Gammaproteobacteria; order Moraxellales; family Moraxellaceae; genus Moraxella; species Moraxella sp. K1664. The sequence goes on along the minus strand of NZ_CP155576.1, from coordinate 2,644,374 downwards.
GGCTAGGGTGTTGATTTTCATTTTGCCATTTTTATCGGTGTCAATGGTTGCACTGTCTTTGGCACTATGAAAGTTGGCAAATACATCAAGCCTACCATCGGTATGTAGTTTGTCAGACAGATCGGCGTTAATCCCAAACTTGATGCCATAAACCCGGGCCTGATCTAAGTTGACAGATTGCAGGCAAGTGCCTACCGTACAGCCTTTGCTATCGGGGTTGTCTCTACTTCCTTGCCAATAGCGTGTATGAATGAAATCATCATATTGGGTCAGATAACCGGCCATGGTTAAGTTGATGTCGCCATTTACTTTCCAATCTAATTCTAATTCTTGATTGAGTGATTTTTCAGGTTTTAGATTGTAGTTGGGAACTTGACTTGCCCCATTAAATGAATAATTGCTATAAATTTGAGTAACGGTGGGTGCCAAAAAACCTGTGCCAATCTTATAGCGAGTGGTTAGTTTGCTAGGGATTGCTTGATAATCAATAGCACCACCGAAGGTGATGTGGTCAAATTTGCTCTTTTGTAGCCCTGTGTATTTTTCATAATTATCATCTCGCCATTTTTTGAGCTTCTCCTCACCGTCACGCCAATGGGCAAAAGCAGACAAGTCGTCTGATGTTAGCCCTGCCTGTTTGCGATAGGTGTTGCAATATAAGCTGTTATTTAGCCAGTCTCGCCCTAAGGTATTGGTACAAGAGTCGGTATTGGATTTGTGTTCATCGGCATTTTGAAAGTAGGGTGAATATTTATAATTATCATAACGCACGCCAATCATGGCTTTTAAGCGTTCGTGAAAATGAATGCTGTCTGTTAGGCTCATGCTATGAATGTCTTTTTTGGCATCAGCGAATGCGTATTTTAGATATTGTCCATGTTTTTCTTGTTTGTCCACGGCGGTGCTGGTGTAGTCTTGTTTTTTGTAAGTTGCATTCAAGGTAAAACGATGCTCTCCAAACTTATGCAGTGAGATGGGTAAAAAGTCTGTGCTAAGTTCAAGCTGGTCTGTGATCGTTTTTGTGGGGCGGTATTCTCTATTGTTTAGGATTGATGATGATACGGTTTCATTGTCAATTTCTCTGTTGTATATCCAGGTATGTGCCAGCCCAAAAGCCTTATTATGAGCATAATTTAGGTGTAATTTGTCCAACCACTGACTGTTGTTTGGTGTGTAGCGATGGTTTATGCCATAGCTCTCTAATTTTTCAATATCATGAGCTCGTCTAATACCACCACCCAAACGAGAGCCATTTGTGATGTTTTTGCTGTCAATGTTCATGTGGTTTTTGCGTTCTTGAAACATGCCATATATGCCCACACGATGTTCATCGCTTAGATGGCGATAAAATTTTGTCAATACACTGTTGGTTTTGTAGTCAAGTGCATCTGGGTATATTAAGCTTGATGTGCTGCCATTGTGTTTATAGGCTTTTAAGCTGTCAGGCATGTACTCTTTTGGGAATAAATACATGGGGTCTAGCTGTGAGCTGTCATGACCTTTCATGTCATGATTTTTTAGTTCATGCCCTGTGCGATGAGCGTAATTTAACAAAAATTCTGTTTTGTCATAGACCCCCGCCAGACCAAATGCCGATAGCCATTCTTCGTTTTTGTTGGCATAACCTACTTTGGCATAACCGCCAAAGTTACCTGTTTTGACCAAACCGATAGGCTCTTTGGTATGATAAGATACCGAACCACCAACCGCTCCTGAACCCAAAAGCAGACTGTCAGAACCTGCCATGATGTGAACACGCCCCATCATCTCCAAATCGGGATTAAATCGTCCTTCGTATTGATAGCCATAAGGGGAGAAAATTTCATTGACTTCCACCTCAGGCAATGCCACCCCATCAATGTTCATGTTGATGCGGTTGCCATCCACACCACGAATGGCAAAGCCTTTATTACCATAACGCCCCACCTCTGCTACATCCACCTCGGTATTATAACGCACCAAATCATGGTTATTTTGTACCATTTGCTCATTAAGTTCACGGCGTGTTGTGGTCTGTTCACCAACCTCTTTTTGGGGCGTGCCACTGATGGTAATCGTCTCATGACCAAGATGAACTTTGAGTTCGTTGTCATTGGCATGTGCCTGTATGGCGTGGCACATTATGGCAGGGATGAGTAGGGCGAGCAATGATTTTTTGGGTAAGTTGTTGGGAAAATTGTATTGGCACATGGTGTGGTACTTATAAAAATGAATGATTTTGGTGATTACCAAATTTGTTTCAGACTGTAAGAATACATACAAAATGACAACAAATGAGCCATTTTATCTTAAAAAATTACATTTGTAAATAATAATGGTTATTATATTTATTTATAAAGTAAGGAGCGTGCCTGTTTACATTCTCATGCCTATCTTTGGTGTGTGCGATGGTGTGTGCGATGAAAAAGAAGTAAAATCACTGGCAATAACTTGAAATTTGGCAAAATAATCACCATAATAAGGCTGATTCATATCAGTGATAAAAAGCACACCAAAAGCACGCTAATAGTAGGCAATATTATGGTAAAACAATCCGACAAACAGACAGGGCAGGGCATGACGACAGATAATACGTCTGTATCTACACAAAACACCAAGCAAAACAGACCCAAATGCACTCATAAAAAAACTGACCCAGCGACTGCTGTTCTTGATGTGCAAGCAGATAATGACATTGATAATAATCAAGCAGTAAGCGACACTCAAAACCAACCAAGCACCACAAAAGCAAAACCCAAAAATACCGACGCTCAAAGCGATGGGTCAAGACGCACCAACAAAAAACAGACCCATGCAGGTGTTAATGACACATTCAACCATAATAAAGCCAGTACCCAGCAGGTAAGTGAGACCATGTTGGAATTTATTGAGACAGAAAATGGTTCACTGGTGCTCCAAGAAGTGGGAACTGATGAGATACTGGTGAGCATTGCTTTTTCTGATAAGGTCAAGCAAATGGTTGGGGCAGAGCATATCCACAGCATCGGTCAAAGCATGATTTCAGCAGCCATAGCCACGGTTATGGAACGTCAAATGCGACAATATCATGCTCATGTGTATGACGAGACCCCCAAGCGATTTAGCTGATGTTTATTTTGGCTAATAAAGTAGATGAGAGTGGGGCGGTTGTCCCATTTTTATCTTTTTATATTGCCCTTTTATTGCTTTTATTGGTAATTACCCTCTTAAAAATCATTCAATTATGATGGAAACACTCATGTCCAAAATTCATATCACACACCCCAAGCCTACCCAAAAACCCAAAAAAGCACTCATCTGGATTGACCTAGAAATGACAGGGCTTGATACCCAAACAGATGAGATTATTGAGATTGCAACCATTGTTACCGATGATGACCTGAACATTCTTGCCGAAGGTCCTGTATTTGCCATCAAAGTTCCTGATACAGCACTAAATGCCATGGACGAGTGGTGTACTCGCCAGCACCGAGAATCAGGTTTAACCGACCGTGTTCGTCGCAGTAAGATAACGCTGGCGTATGCAGAGCAGGCAACCATTGAATTTTTGTCAAAATGGGCAGATGAGGGAATCTCCCCAATGTGTGGTAATTCTATCTGTCAAGACAGGCGTTTTTTGGCAAGACAAATGCCCAAATTGGAAGCGTTTTTTCATTATCGTAACCTAGATGTGTCTAGCATCAAAGAGTTGTGTTATCGTTGGCGACCTGATATCGTCCATGGCTACCAAAAAGACGGTACGCATTTGGCATTAGATGATATTAGAGATTCTATTCGTGAGTTACGCCATTATCGTGAGCATTTTTTTAAATTGTTGGATTGATTTAGCAGTAGTTGTTCTTTGATTTGAATAAATAAATGACATTGTTAAAAATCATTCGGCTGATGATATTGGCAGGCGTGGTGTTGGTGCTTGGGTTTTTCTCATATCAGACCCACACCGAGCCACAGGTTCGCTATAATAGTTTGATTCATCGGCTGACTTATCCGACCGATTTGCGAGTGCGGTATCGCATTGGCGATGTGGACGAGCGTTTTGGGTTAAGTCATGATGAAGTCAAACGCCTTGCCCATGAAGCGGTGATGATATGGCATGACGGCACGGGTCGGCAGTGGTTTGTCTATGATGACAGTGCAAAAGTGAGTATCAATCTCATCTATGATGAGCGACAAATGGAGACCACAGCACGCCAACAAATCAAGCAGGAGCTAGATACCCTACAACAAAACCACAGGCGAGACTCGGACAATCTGGCACGCCAAAGACAGGTGTTGCACGATGAATTTAATCGTTTGCAAGCCGAGCTGACCGCTTGGCAAGAGCAATATAACCACACCATTCATCTCATTAATCACACCCACGACCCAAGCGAACGCCAACGCTTGCTAGATATAGAGAAGCAGTTGCGAGCCAATCAGCAAACCCTAAATGCCAAGATTGATGCTTATCGGCTCTCCCAAGACGCCTTTAACCAAGCGGTAGATGACATCAATCACAAGGCAGGACATATCAATCACGCCATTGACCACGCTAATGCTCGCCTAACGCCCCGAGAGTTTCATAAGGGGCAGTTTGACGGGCATAAGATTGATATTTATGAGTTTGAAAATATCGATGATTTGCGATTGGTGCTGGCTCATGAGCTGGGTCATGCCCTTAGTATCGGGCATAATGATGACCCCACTGCTCTTATGTACCCCTATGCCAATGAGCAGGATTTGCATAATTTTGAGCTAAAACAGGCGGACATTGATTTGTTAAATGAGCGGACGTTGTATCGGTAGTTTATTGTTAATTAAAAGAATTTTTGTTTAATATAATTCACTTTTGGCAAATTCACATCATGACTGTCATGATATGCTTGCATGGTGTGTATGATGTCGCCTACGATGTGATTTGCCCGCTCGCCCATGCCAAATAGATTACTCACATAACCAATCGTGCTTTTGTGCTTTTTATAATAAAGACCGTCATCGCTAAATTCCACATAATACAACACGATTTTATACCATGTTTTGGTGCGTTGTTTTAGCTTAGCATGATAAATCCTATCAAAACCGATGACCGTTTTTTCACGGTCGGTATAATGCTTGACAAAAGCGATATGTTCTTTATCAATCTCAATCATCGTATTATGATGTCTCCACATAAAAATATGAGCGTACAACAAAAACAAGGCAAATCTGGCAATCAATAAAAAAACCACCGTAAAGGGCAGGGCGTTCCAAAACGACTGATTGCCCATAAAGATATTGAGCCACACATTGCCAAGGCTGATTGCCAGTACACCAAATATCAACAACGTTGGTAAATGCTGTAACAATACCATGCTGTCATCAAAATCATGATAAATGGGGTAATCTCTGGGGTGGTTTGGGTAAAACTCATACATGACCGAAAAGCCATCTTTGGCGATGTCGGCGGTTTTACTGTCCATGTGGGTGGGGATTGGCATGGTTAGATTAGGCGGTCTATGCTAGGTAGTTCAAAAGGTGGGTGGGCGGACATATCCACGATGACAATCTCATCATCAAAACGCTGATAATGCAAAATGTATTCGCCAGTCTGTCGCCAAATTCGCCTGCATAATCAGGTATGCCGATATGGTAATGCCACAGGCGATAGGCTTGGGTATATTTGACTTTTTGTAGCCAATTTAGGTCATCGGTGGGGACGTTGTCTGATGATTTGTTGCGTCCTTGCAAGTTGTTAAGTCCAAACTGTTTGACGTGTTCTACGAACAAACCGATTTTAATTTGGTCGGCTTTTGGATAATTTTTTAGCCATAATTTAAATTGTGAGGTAAAAATAACTTTTATGAATTTACCCATGCCAAAAATTCGTCCATGTCATCAAAATCAGGCACATCAATACGTCCGCTTTTAATAGATTGGTCTATACGTGCCAAATCAAAATTAAAATCGCCATTGGCATAACTTGGATTGACCGCCTGCTCTGAGGTTTTGACGGCAAAGGCGTGTGATGATATGCCTTGTTGTTTGGCACGGTACTCTATCATCACTTGTAATTCTTGGGGGATTTCTACAATCATGACATCTCCATGATAATAATATATCGCCCATTATACCAATATTTTTCACCAATAAAAACCCACTGCATGACAGTGGGCGTTGGTGGGGTAGGACGTATCACGCAAATAACTGCTTAATATCATCTTTATCAAAACGGTATTCCCTACCACAAAAACCACAATCTAACGTGAGTGTACCGCCATGAGCGTCCACGACTTCTAGGGCTTCATCATGTCCTAGTTGCAAAATCGCTCCTTCGCTTTTTTCGGGCGAGCAAGTACAAGCAAAGCCAAGTGGGGTGGGTTCGGGCAGTACCACATCTTCTTCGTGATACAGGCGATATAGGATTTCATCGGCAGGCAGTTCGGTCAGCTCGTCCGCCTTGATGGTGCTAGTGAGTACGCTTAATCTATCCCATAGGTCAGGGTCGTTTTCTTTGTCGGCGTCCGATTGGGGCAGTAGTTGTACAAGCAGTCCGCCGGCGGTGGTCTCATCGGTGGCAAGTTTGATGATGGTGGGGATTTGGGCGGATTGTTTTTGGTAATGGGCTAGGCACTCGCCTAAGTTGTCGCTCACACGCTCGACAATGCCTTGATAGCTCTCGCCAAAGTTAGGGTGAATGCTGATAAATAGCACGCCTGTTTTGATGACGGCAAAAGCGTTATCACTGGTGCGAAGCGATTGCCAAAACGCCTGTTTGTCATCGCTGTTGTCAAAACTTGCCAACGCACGCACCGCCCCCAGCTCTTGCCCTGATGAGTGGTCGCACTCTGCCATGGCAAAACGCAGGGGCGAGTTGTCGTCTGATGATTGCAGTTGAATGGATAATTTGCCGTCAATTTTGAGCGTGCCGATAAGCAGGCTTGCCGACACCAACATCTCGCCCAATAAGGCTTTGATGGCAGGGGGGTAATCTTTTTGGCTAATCACGGTGGTAAAACTGTCGGACAGTCGCACCACATCACCACGCACGGGCGAATGCTCAATAAAAAAGCGTTGGCGATAATCTTTATTTAACATAATGTTCTCTGTTTTGTTGAATTGAAAATAACACTTGCCATTAATGGGGGTGTGTTTTAAAATTTAAAGCGGTTTGAGTGATGGGTTGCTGGTGGGGGCGGATTTTTATTTTATAACACTGATAAAAATAGGCATTTGTTAAATAAGACGTTTTTAACATGACAGATGGGAAAATGAAATTTACCCAAACTTAATAATTAATCATAATTTGTCTTGCCAATCCATTTTTAACCATAATTTATCACACCTTTTATTATTTTTACATTTTTAAATAACTGTTTTTTATGATAAACATTCACCAAATTCACGCCTTAGCCGATGATTGCCCTTATGGTTTTAGACAGGGGGTGCAAGCCTTGTCTGATGACCAAGAGTGTTTGGGTGTGGGGGCGGATTTGTCGGTGGCAACGCTGTTGCACGCCTACCGCTCTGGGGTGTTTCCGTGGTTTCATGATGAACCAATAGCGTGGTGGTCGCCCAATCCCAGATGCGTGCTAATGCCCAGCGACTTTATCCCCAAAAAATCGCTCATTCGCAAGGCTCGCCAGTCCACATGGACACTGACGACCAACCATGCCTTTGCCGATGTAATACAGGCATGTAGCGAGCCACGAGCCTATGCCAATGAGACGTGGATAGGGCATGAGATGATACAGGCATACACCGAGCTGCACGAGCTTGGTGTGGCGGTAAGCGTGGAGATATGGCAAGATGAGCCACAAGCTAGTGCCTTGATAGGCGGACTGTATGGGCTAAATATCGGGGCGATGTTCTGTGGTGAGAGTATGTTTCATCGGGCAACGGACAGCTCAAAGGTGGCATTTTGGGGGCTCATGCAGTTATGCCAAAGGCAGGGCGTGGCACTTGTGGATTGCCAACTGGAAAATTCGCATTTGATGAGTTTGGGGGCGAGCCTGATGGATAGAGATGAGTTCTTGGGTCGGGTGGACACACTCATGCGTACGGATGTGGCAGGATTGGGTGAACAGCAGTTTGTTATGGCGGTGCGTGAGCTGTGTTGATAGGGTCGGTGTTTTTGTATTGCTATATTTATATCTTGCTATCTTATCAATTTTATCCTGACAAATTTATTTTAACATAACAAAAGTCATCCCGCCGATTCACTTTCACTTTTTACCATTTTATCAATCATGACCTTAACACAATTCTTTAAAATCGCCCCGACAACCTTACTACTCATCATCAGCTTTGTGGCGGTGATGGGCGTACAGGTCATAAATGGGGTAAACATTGACGAGCAGACAGGGCAGGAGCTAATTCGCTATGGGGCGAATTTTTTGCCATTGACACTCATCGATGAGCCGTGGCGACTGGTGACGGCAGGGTTTTTGCATATCGGGGTGATTCATCTGCTGTTTAACAGTTTTGCCATGTATTATTTTGGCATGGTTAGTGAGCAGATATTGGGATGGTGGCGGTTTTTGGTGGTGTTTCTGCTGTCGGTGGTGGCGGGCAATCTGTTAAACCTATACATGACCCTAAGACGGATAGAAGAGCAGGGCGTGCAAGGGCTGGGGCTGTCGGCAGGGGCGTCGGGCGGTATCATGGGACTGGGCATGTTGCTTTTGACCTTGTCAATGTTCGGTTCGGCAAAGAAGTGGCGACTAAACACCAAGAGCTTGGCACTCATCATGGGCATTAATTTTGTCATGACCTTTGCCATACCCAGTATCGATGTGGCAGGACATCTTGGGGGCATGATGATGGGGGTGGTGCTAGGGCTGTGCCATGTGATGAGTCAGAAGTTAGGTCGCACCAGTCAGGGCATGTTTGCCCTGTGTGCGGTGGCTAGTGTCATTGTCATGATGGGGGCGTGGCAGATGATGAATGGCGTGGTAATGGGGTGGTAATACCACCAAAACCACGCACTATTTATAAATACACGTTATTTATGTCATTTTAAAAAATCCGCCCGCTTGCTCCTTTGTCAAATTTACCAATTTGCCCATCAATATTTTTGGCGATGTTTTCATAATACACCGCAAAATCATCACCTGCCATGACAGACGGCTCGCCCTTATCCATTTGCGTGCGAATATCGGTGGCAAGTGGCAGTTGCCCCAAAAGTGGCACTTGGTATCTCTCTGCCAACTTTGCTCCGCCGTCCGCCCCAAAAATGGCGTCCACATGACCGCAGTTGGTGCAGGTATGCAGTGCCATGTTCTCAACCACGCCGATGACAGGGATATCAGTTTTAAAGAACATTTCCATGCCTTTTTGGGCGTCCAGCAGGGCGATGTGTTGGGGCGTGGTAACGATGACCGCCCCTGTTACGGGGATACGCTGGGCAAGGGTGAGCTGAATGTCGCCAGTGCCGGGGGGCATATCAATGATGAGATAGTCAAGCGTGGGCCAGTTGGTTTGGCTGTACAGTTGCATTAACGCCCCTGTTGCCTTGACCCCACGCCACGCCACAGGGGTATTTTCACTTTCTATCAAATTGCCAATGGAGAGCATGGCAATGCCGTGTGCGTCTATCGGCACGAATTGGTCATTTTCAACGGTAGGCTTGACCCCTGCCACGCCCAGCATATCAGGCACGGACGGGCCGTAGATGTCAGCGTCTAGGATACCGACTTTTTTGCCGAGTTTTTGTAGGGCAAGGGCGATATTGACGGTCGTGGTGGATTTACCCACACCGCCTTTACCACTGGCGACCACGATGATGTGGCGAATGCGGGGGTGGGGGGCGATGTCCGCTTGTTTGGGGGCGGATTTGGTGGGGGTGTCGTCTGTGGTTTGGCTTGGGATTTTATTTGACGGCTGGGGCGTGTGGGTTTGCACGGCACTGGCGGTTGTGGCGATAGGGGCGACTTTGTCGGATAAGACGACATTTAAATTCACTTCTGCCACGCCAATGAGATGTAATCTGGCACGCAGGTCATGATACACCTGTTCAAGCTCGGCTTGGTCGGCGTCCTTATGCACTCTTAGGGCGATGTCTAGTGTGTCATCATGCAAGGATTTATCATCAATAAAAGTCGGCAAGGCTTGACCATACAGGCGAAAATCCTGCAAAACCTTGTCAATGTCGCTCATGTTGATGTGGATTTTCTTTTTAAAAGGGTTAAACATAATTGTCTCGTGGGTAACTTTTTTATCATTTTATCATTTTATCATGTTTTAAAATCCTTGCCTATCAGCCAAACAACCCATCGGTGCGTGGTTTTGCCAAAATCCCCACATACGACACGCAAAACAGCCCAAAGGACAGCACCCACGCCACTTGCGAGATGAGCACCCACGTCATATAATCACCGCCAAACATCGGCATGACCACACGGCATAGGGCAGAGATTATCATTAGGATAAATATCGCACCCACGGTTTTTGGGGGCTGATGAATGTTCCGCCCCGTATGCCCAAGCGACACCCGAGCCATCATGGCAACGGTCATGAGTCCCACGCCAAATAACGCCAGACCATGCAAGCCGAGCGAATGTACATTGACACTCGTCTCAATAAAGGGTAATACGACAAAGAATGCCAAACTTGCGGTCATGCCCCCAAAGGCGATGACGAGCGACCATAGTAGCGGTTTTTGCCAAATGGCAGGGTGATACCAATTTTTAAGACGGCAAATGTTGGCAATCACACAAACCAGAGCAAAGGCACTGGCGAGCATGGGCGATTTGACAAACAAATCAAACACGATAAAACCAAAAAATCCGACTAGGTTCATTCTGTCAAGCAATACCGAATTTTTTTGTTCTATATTTAAACCGTTGGGTTTGCCGTTATTATCCACGCTGATACCCTTGACGATAAAAAACGGCAACACCCGTCTGGCAATGGTAAATACCACACCAATGACCAGATATAACGCCCCATACAGAGCGATTTGTTGTGTGGTCGTGCTGTCCAAAAACACCCCTGCATAAAAGGCGATATTGGCAAGCATGAGCAGGGTAAGTTTGGCAACGATACCGATTTGGCGTTTTTGGCGAGCGACCCACACCGCCTTGATGACCGAGTAGGCGGTCATGCCCCAAAAGAGCAAATCAAACACAAACGCCACACTAAGCATGGCAACACTGGGCGTGGCGTGTAGCCCAAGCCAAAGCAGGCGAGCGACCGCCCACGCCCCAAATATCGCCCCCAAATGCCAGCCGTAGGGCATGGGTTGGCTTGTCCACGTCTTAACGGCGGTCAATAAAAATCCCGCAATCACCGCCAACGCATAACCAAAAATCATCTCATGGGCGTGCCAATAAAAAGGGTTAAACGTGCCTTTAAAAGGAGCAAATCCCTGCAAAATAGCAAGCCACAGCAACATGGCAAGTATGGCAAAGACTGCCGACCCCACAAAAAATATGCGAAAACCCAAATTTAAAATGGGGTGGGGTGATGTAGGACGTGGGGCGGTGTTTTGGATATTCATCAGCATGGTAAAACATTCATTAAAAATAATGGTTATATGATACGCCTTTTTTGCCGACTTTGCAATTTAGCCAAAAGGCTTAGTTTAGGCATGAGAAATAACGGTTTGTAAACATGAGAAATACAAGCAAATCGCTGGGCTTTTTGATAAAATAAGCCATTTTTATTGTAACACAGCCACATCATGAATACACCCCTGCTCACTGCCGATTTTGATTATCATTTGCCCGATGAACTCATCGCCCGTTATCCACTTGCCGTGCGGTCTGGCTCTCGCCTGTTACACGTTCAGGGTGATACGCTTACCGACCTTCATTTTACCGATTTGCCCGATTTGTTAAACAAAGGCGATTTGCTCGTTTTGAATGACACCAAAGTCATGAAAGCCCGTCTGTTTGGGGTCAAGGACACAGGCGGAGCGGTGGAAGTGTTAATAGAACGCATTACCGACCACGACAACCACATCGCCCATTGTCATGTACGGTCTAGCCGTGCGTTAAAGGTGGGACAAACGGTGAGTCTGGCAGACGGTGGCATGACGGCAACGATGTGCGGACGGGCGGAAAATTTATTTATCTTACAATTTGACGCACCGATTTTGGCGGATTTGGAGCGTTATGGGCAAATGCCAATTCCGCCTTATTTTGAACGCACGGCAGACGACACGGACGACACCCGTTATCAGACGGTATTTCACGACCCTGCCAAACAGGCAAGCGTTGCCGCTCCGACCGCCAGCCTGCATTTTGATGATGAGACCTTGGAGCGTCTTGCCGATAAGGGGGTGGAGATTGCCTTTGTAACCTTGCACGTTGGGGCAGGTACGTTCGCCCCTGTCAAGGCGGACGATTTGACCGACCACATCATGCACGCCGAATACGCTCATTTGCCACAAGCGACTGCCGACAAAATCAACGCCACCAAAGCACGAGGCGGACAAGTCATTGCCGTGGGGACGACCGTAACTCGCACGCTTGAAACCGCCCATTTGCACCGTGTGGACGGACAGCTTACCGAGTTCTCTGGCGATACGCAGATTTTTATTTATCCGCCTTATGACTTTGGCGTGGTGGATAGGCTCATTACCAATTTTCATTTGCCAAAATCCACGCTTCTTATGCTCGTATCCGCCTTTGCAGGGACGGATAACATCAAAAACGCCTATGCTCATGCCATTACCCAAAAATACCGCTTTTTTAGTTATGGCGATGCGATGATGTTGGATAAGGGTTAAGGTTTAGGTAATTTTAATTTATCATTAGACTTCCTGCAAAACCCCGAATTAAGGAAAACCGTTCGTGGTGAGCCTGTCGAACCATGACGGTTTTCCTACCCTTCGACAAGCTCAGGGCGAACGGAAAACCTAGTTTTGCAGGAAGTTTATTATTGAAAATGATTAAAATCGTAGGGGTGGATTATATTCACCCTATTTCCCATTCATAAATAAGGTTTTTTATGAGCGACAATAAAGATACCCAAAACGATGACGTTGAATTTAGTCAAGACGAACTTGATGAACTCAAAAAACAAGGCATTGATGATGCCGAACTTGAAAAACTTGTCAAAACGGTCAATGACGAATTGTCCGACAATGCCAATGAAAAAGACAATGAAAAAGATGATGATAAAGGCATAAAAACCGAAAAAGAAACCGACAACAAAGACATCAATCAAGACACCCAAAACGATGATAAAGAAAATGGTATAGTTGCCCCAATTAACACCACAACAAATATTGTCAATGCTGATAATTCAACCAAACAAAATGACCATAACAATTTAGCCAATATTCATAAAGCCAATCAGATTAATAAGTCTAGTAATAGCAATAATACCAAACAAGACGATAATCAAGATAATAAAGGCAATTTAAAAGACAATTTGGCAAATAAGTCTATCAATCACTCTGCCGATAATCCGCCCAATAAAGATGATAACTTACAAGGCAATGACTTAAACAATGACAACCCAAAAAATGACAACTCAACAAATACCAACAAAGACCAAGATAAAGACAAAGACACCCAAAAAACCGAACAACAACAAGCCGACATTGTCCGTACGCTTATCGCCAAAAAGCACAGCCAAAAGACGATAGACCACAAAGAAGTCCGTATCAACATCGAAGCAGGGGCATTACCGACCAAAATGTTCTTTATTATGAATGGCTTGTCGGCGGTGATTGCAGGCTATGGACTGCTCGCCAACTCGCCTGCGGTGGTCATCGGGGCGATGCTGGTGGCGATGATGCTCTCGCCCATTACCAGTGCCGCCCTTGCCGTCATTGATGCACGGCTATCCTTGCTCAAAACATCGCTTATCACGCTCATTGGCGGGGTGCTGGTCATTTATGCCATTGGCATGGGGCTTGGGTTTTTGCATGGCGACAACGTCATGACGGGCGAGATTTTGGCACGCACATCGCCCACGACCATGGATTTAATGGTGGCGTTGGCAGGCGGAGCAGCAGGGGCGTACGCCATGGTCTCGCCCAATCTGTCGGTGGCGGTTGTTGGCGTGGCGGTGGCAACCGCCCTTGTTCCACCTTTGGCTGCCAGTGGGATTTTGCTTGCGTCAGGTCATCTGTCGCTGGCTTGGGGGGCGTTTTTGTTGGCTTTGACCAATATGCTCGCCATTCAGTTTACCAATGCGTTGGTGCTGTGGTTTGCAGGATTTCGCCGAACGCTTGATGATGATGACGTTGGCAAATTGGGGCAAATTGGGCTGTTTTTAAAAAGAAACAGTGCCGTGCTGATTGCTCTGATTGTCATTGGTGGTTATTTGTCGGTCAATTTTGGCAAAACCTTAAATGAACAAAAATTTGAACGCCAAAGTATCGCCTTGGTCGAACAAAGCATTCAAAATCAAGCCAATTATTTGGTATCGCACAGTTTTACGCACGAAGAAAAAAACACGCACACCCTAAGGGTGGTCATTCAAGGGCTTATCACGCCAAGCCAAGCCCAAGCGATTGAATTGGAGCAACAAATTCAAGCCCTTGCCAAAGACACGCTTGATGATAGGGTTATTAAATTGCAAATTCGCTTTGTGCCAGAAGTGGTGATACAGTCCGCCCCTGCCGATGAAAGTGAGCTAAAATTAAGCCCTGATGACATCAAAAATTTGCAAAAAGTGGCGAAAAATTAGGACAAGTTGGCAATGATAAGGGTGGAAAAATACGGAAAAATACCGTACAATAACCGTATATATCCATGACAGGAGAATATCATGACCGCCCAAACTCAATCCACCCAAACCGCCCGTTTTGAAGCCCGTATCCCCAAGCACGTTCACGACACCATTAAGCTTGCCAGTCAGATGACAGGTCGGACGATGAGTGATTTTGTGATGAGTATTGCCTATGAACACGCTCAAAAAACCGTACAAAAAGAACAGTCTTGGCTACATTTTCTCAATCAACTGTCCGTCCAAGACCAAGAGCAATTTGCCGAAACTCTTATCAACCCACCGCCGATGAATGATGCGATGAAAAAAGCAATGGCAATCCATGATGAGTTTTTTAAGGATAGTGTATGAATTTATCCAATTATCGGATTGTGCTATTAGATAAAAGCCATGACCGAAAAACTTTTGATTGTGGCAACGATATTCTCAATCATTATTTTACTCATCAGGCTTCCCAAGATGTCAAACGCCGTGCCAACAGTTGCTATGTTGTCGTGGATAAAAACAATCAAGTGGCAGGATTTTATACATTGTGTTCGGCAAGTATGCCCTATCATGAATTGAACGATACGCTTAAAAAGAAATTGGCTCGCTATCGTTACCTGCCTGCGGTATTGATTGAGCGATTGGCGATTGATATACGCCACAAAGGTCAAGGTTTGGGTTCAGTACTGCTTGCCAATGCCATTAAACAAGCCACGCAGTCGCCCATTGCTAGCAGTGTGATTATTGTAGAAGCCAAAGATGACAACGCCATTGCCTTTTATCGGCATTTTGGCTTTTTAAGTTTTGTCAGCGTATCGGATAAATTGTATTATCCTTTAACATAAAAAACCCACAACTTGTCATTGTGGGTTTTACCATTTTGATTTAGTCTTTATTCACGCCTTTATCTAGTCCATGAGTCAGTCC
Organism: Moraxella sp. K1664; assembly: GCF_039693965.1. Taxonomy (NCBI): domain Bacteria; kingdom Pseudomonadati; phylum Pseudomonadota; class Gammaproteobacteria; order Moraxellales; family Moraxellaceae; genus Moraxella; species Moraxella sp. K1664. The sequence goes on along the minus strand of NZ_CP155576.1, from coordinate 2,628,843 downwards.
GTTAATGTCCGCCCCATTTAGCCCAATCTCCTTTAATAGATTGTCCACAAGCGGGGCTTGGCTACGATACCGCAAGGCAGAATTGACCATTTGGTCGGCAAGACTGGCATTTGTTGTGGTCTCGCTCGTCTCGCCACTTGCCCCAAAACCGCCCAAACCATTAACCTGCAAAATCTTAATGTCATCAATATTTTCCATAGGTCTCACACTTTCACGGATAATCTCGGGCAAATGTTTGAGCAGGGCAAGGCGAATTTGCATTTCAATCTGCTCGCTTGACAGCACGTTAGACGCTTCATTGACCGCTTTTGTCCCGTCAGCGTCCACCTGATATTGACGCTCTTTGGCTTCGGCAAGCAGAATCTGAGCGTCCGCCTCACCTTTGGCTTGCAAGCGTAATTTCTCCGCCTCAGCTTCGGCACTGATACGCACCGCCTCGGCTTGGTCTAGGGACGCTTGTTTTTGGGCTTCGGCGGCAACCGTAATGGCAATCGCATCTTTTTGGGCAAGCTCGGTTGCAGAGATGAGCTCCACCGCCTTGGCACGCTCGGCTCGCTCGGTCTCACGCACCGTAATCACGCTCTCTTCTTCTTTGACCGCTGCCGCTCGCGCCTTGTCGGCTTGGGCTTTGGCTTCGGATTCGGCACGGGATTTTTCGGCAACAGCAATGGCACGGTCTTGCTCGGCAAGCTCAATCGCCTTTTTGCGTTCTACTTCGGCTTGCTCAATGCGTTGCTCTTTTTGGATTTTTTCGTTTTCAATGTCTCGCTCGGCTAGGATTTTTTTCAAATCCACTTCACGCTTGGCGGCAATTTGAGCTTCTTCGGCTTCACGCTGTTTGCTCGCTTCTTGACTGGCAATCTCAGCCGTCTGCTCGGCACGGCGAACGGCAATCTCACGCTCTTGCTCGGCTTTACGAATCTCAATCTCACGCTCTTGTTCTAGCTTGGCATATTCTTCTTCACGCAAGATTTGCAAACGAGTGCGTTCGGCTTCCAAATTTTTGGTTTTAATCGCCAAATCGGTGTCTTGCTCAATGTCGTTTCGCTTTTTACGGCGAATCTCAATGGTCTCGGTCAAGCGTGTCAAACCCTCAGCGTCAAAGGCGTTTTGGGGATTAAAATACTCAAATCCCGTCTGGTCAAGCCCTGTCAAGGACACCGTTTCAAGCTCCAAGCCGTTTTTGAACAAATCTTCTGAAACAACCTGCTGAACTTTTTGCACAAAATCCACCCGCTTTTCGTGTAGCTCTTCCATTGCCATTTCGGCGGCAACAGCACGCAGGCTATCCACAAATTTACCTTCTACCAAGTCCTTTAAATCCTGTGGCGACATCGTTTTCATACCCAAGGTCTGGGCGGCTGTGGCAATGGATTCGGCAGTGGGCTTGACACGCACATAAAATTCAGCCGTTACGTCCACACGCATGCGGTCTTTGGTGATGAGTGCCTGCTCGGACGCACGGCGTACTTCAAGGCGTAGCGTGTTCATATTGACAGGAATCACCTCATGCAAGACAGGCAGGACAATCGCACCACCGTTTACAATCACTTTTTCGCCACCAAAACCCGTCCGCACAAAGGACACTTCCTTGCTGGCACGGCGATACAGGCGAGTCAAAATTAAGCCTAAGATGACTAGGGCAACCAAAATCACCCCTGCGGTGATAAGAATTGAGATTAGGTTCATAATTTTTCCTTTTTAAAAAGTAACATATCAATAAGGCGATGATTTGGCTTTTTGTTTATCCCAATCATTAGGATTTTCATTGGGCAAAATCTTATCCATATGATAAACAAAGTTTTCATCTTTTGAATAATAACCGTGCAAATGCTCCCAATTAGGGTTATCCGACCTTGTTATTTTATTTGAAATATAATAAATGTATTTATCATCTTTAATAAAATTAAATTTAGAACAAGGCATGATTTGCACGGTATTTATGTCAATATTTTTAAATTCTTTTCCTTGCCAATAAACAAATTGATTGTCTTTGGCAAAACAAAATCCCAATGGTTTTAATGATTTTGGATTTTGGCATTTTTTTAAAACACGAGCATAATAATAGGCTTGATAATCATCATACGCATAGCCATTATCTAATACCACAAAACTTTTAAAATCGTGATTTTTAACAGGCTTAATGCTACTTTCATATTTAAAATAAATGGCATTTTTATCTTTAATATATCCATAGCCTAATATTTCAAATGTTTCTCGGTCTAATTTGGTTTTTCTCCAAGCCCAATAAATATGCGTTTTATCACGACTAAAAAATGGCGATAAAATCGTGCCATGCTTATCATATTGAACAGTTGGATTGATAAAAACTTCAAAACTATCTACATCGGCATTTTTGTGAAGTCTGCCTTGATGATATACTTTGTCGTCTTTAATTTCCCAATAAACAATATTCATTGTTTTGTCTTTAATTGTTTGATTGGGTAAATTTTTTAATAATGTCCACATAATCAATCAACAAGCACCCCATTCACATTCTTTATCGCCCGAAAATTGACACCCACCTGCGATACCAATAGTACCGTCTCGCCTTGCGTTAGAGTCTCATCGGTATCGGCAAATGCCATGACATAATGCGTCTGCCCGTGCGTGTCTTTAACTCGTACTTGGGCGGATTGGTTGGCGGTGGCATTACCCAGTACAACCACGCCCACACGCCCGACCAGCTCTTTGCTGTCAATGGCGGTTGTCTCATCTTTGGGTAGGATTTTGTATAGCCCTTTGGCAGATAAACGGACAATGGGCAAACTTAAAAACCACACCACAATTACGGCAATGATTTTTGGTAAATAAAATCCCAATAAGCTATATACCACCGACTGAAAAATAAACCCCGTCAAACCAAATACCGCCAAAAACACCACCATAAGCATAAGTAGCGGTATTTTGCCAACATATAGCCAGCTTAAAAAACGGATAAATACGCCCGTATCCACACTCGGGCTGTCAATGCCAATCTCGGCATGAGCTTCGGTCAAACTGTCGGGCAAAAATCCGTCCACCCAATCATTTGCCCCACCAATCATTAATGCCACAATTTCTAGGATAAATAACAAAAACATCAGTGTAATTGCCACACCGAATATAAAGTTTTGGGGTGCAAAAATTAAATCAAGCATGATTATCCTTATAACTAATTATTGGCAATTTTTAATGGAATGGTTAAATAAAAAATAGTTAAATAAAAAATAGTTAAATAAAAACAGGTTTGAATTTAAATAAAAATGGGATATTGTGGGGACGAATCACATTCGCCCAATGATTAAATTCACCCCCACCAAATATTCATTTTAAAAAACAAACCCTATTTCATTTTTAATTGTGCCAACCGCTCGGCAATACGATTATTTCTAGATAGCTCTTCAAGCTCTTTTAGCCCTTGGGCATTGCCATTACCGCTTGTGTTATGTGCCATGCCTGTTTGACGGCTCATGGTGCGGTCAAAAGCATTGGACGCTTTGTCGGCTCGTTGGGCGATTTTATCAAGACTGCTTGCACCAGCCGTCTGCCCATTTGCACCGCTTGTCGCTACGGTCTGCTGGTATTGCTCAATGGCTAGGCTTATCTCACGGCGTTTGGCTTGCAAGGCGATGATAAAGCCTTCTAGCTCTTTTTCTTTGTCGGTGCAGTCGGCAATGGTGTTTTCAAGCACAGGAATGCGTGCCTCAATGTCCATTTGCTCAGCAATGCCCACCTGTGCCAAGTCATCTCGCCCCACATTGACCGCCGTCATGATACTGTCGTTTAGGCTCTCGTGGCGGGTGTTTTCGTCGTTCAGTTTTTTGCTGGCTAGGTGTTTTTGGGCGACCACTTTGCCAAGCTCGCCACGTACTTCATCAATCGCCTTATCAAGCTCACGCAAGTTTTCGTTAAAGGCGACCATTGGGGCTAAGTCTTCGGCTTTGTCTAGCATGGCATGAAATCCGCCACTGACTAGGCGACCGACACGGTAGGATAGGGTTTCGCTCATGGTTTTTTCCTTATGGGTTGGGTTGGGTGTTGGTTTGGCTGTGTTGATTGTGCTGATAAATCAAATTCGCCAACTGTAACGTATTATCCAGCTCGTCCAGCACGCTGTCATCATAGCCTGCCCCCTTGCCTGTAATAGCAAGCTGTAACACGCTGTCCATTAGGCGAACCACTCGCCACATTGCCTGTTTTTCAAAATTGACAAGGGCGGATTTGTCGCACGTTTTGGGGTAGTCCGCCATCATGGTTGCCACCAAATCGGGCAAAATCTCAAAAATTCTCGCCACAATGTGCGAATGTACACCCAGCTCCTTTTCAAGTGCCAAAATCTCATGGCGAGCGGTGTAAAGCTGTTGCTCGGCAAGCGATAGACTGGTTTCATAATCTTGTCCTTGGGTGTGCAAGGTGCGGGCTTGGCGGAGCAATTCACGGATTTTATCGGACGGTGTATTCGCCCCTTGTATCTGTAAACTGGCAATAAAATCAGCGTCTTCTTGGCTAATGCGGACACTTATCGGCACTCGGCTATTACTTGACGTATTTGGCATACAGACACCTGTATTATTTTGTATTCATTTGCATACGAATATAATCTATCGTGGACGGTTTGTCAAGTGGTTTTGAGAAAAATTGTTATTTGGCAGATTTTTGGCGATAAAAAGCAACTCAAACAGTTGCTTTTTATCAAAATCAATTAGGGCGTATTGAACTTTGGTATTTGCAATGAAAAATGAGAAAAATCGCACGTTTTTCAAGGAAAAAACGCAGGCTGATAGTTATTCTATCAGACAAGTTTTTGACGATGAAAAACAAGATTTAGCCATTTTTCATGCAAAAACATCATGTGATTTATAAAATATTTATAAATATTAAATTGTGTTATAAAGGTTCAACACGCCCTATTCTTCATCAAGCAAATCTTTTTCTCGTGCCACCGTTAAAAGGTTGTTTGAGCGGTTGCCTGTACGGCAAAAGATATGTAGTGGGCGTTCGGTTTCATTAAAAAAATCAGCAAAGGCTTGGACGTGGTTCATGTCCATCATACCGCCCGCAAAGGCGATTTGTTTATAGACGATACCGTGAGCTTGGCACGCCTGTTCAATCTCATCAGATGTCGGTTGTCCTTCTTCCTCAAAGTCTGGGCGGTTGTTTACCACGGTTTTTACGCCCATGCGAGCCAATTCTGCCACGTCAGCAGGGGTGATTTGACCTGATAGGGTAATGCGAAATTCGGGGGCGGTGTTACTCATAACTTTTCCTATTAAAAACATAAAAATCAAAAGGCATATTACCTGTTTTTGATATATTTGGCAAATGGATTTTTGGGATAATTTTGTTATAATAACATCTATTTTTTGGGGTTAATTATGACCAACACCGACTACCATAGCCAAATCACCCACACCCTACACACCACTTGCCACGCCCACGCCATTACACCATTACACGCCATAGAAAGTGGTAGTCGGGCATGGGGTTTTGCCAGTTTTGATAGCGATTTTGACGTACGGCTCATTTATCATCATACGCCCGATTGGTATTTGCAAATTTATGATGACAAAGACACGTTTGAATTTATCAATCATGAGTTATTTGATGTGCCATTTGATATTGGTGGTTGGGATATTAAAAAAGCGTTGGTACACATTCATAAATCCAATGCCGTGATTTTTGAATGGTTAAATTCGCCCATTATTTATCATGGCGATGATGAATTTATTAAAGAGATTAAATATATCCAATCAGACTTTTTTAATCCCCAAGAGGTTTATCATCATTATCAAGGCATGGCAAAAAAGGCAAATGGCGAGCTAGATATATCACGTCCGATAAAACTTAAAAAATGGTGTTATCTGATTCGTGCATTACTTGCAAGCCTATGGATAAAAGAATACCAAACCATGCCCCCTGTATGCATGAACGAAATGTTTGGCTTGTTAAATCCTGATGATGTTGATGAATTAAATCATATTATTTATTTAAAACAATCACATGGCGAAAAATATTTATATGAATTACCCCTATCCATGCAAATACTTACCAAACATCTTTGGCAAACAACCCAAGATTTAACTTTTGATAAAAAACAAAAAGGCGATGTTGGTGTGTTAAATGAGTTATTTAGAAAAATTGTTTTTAAATAACTTTAAGATAATTTTTTAATGTGGACGTGTAGGGGCAATTTATTCGCCTAGAAATGCTTTATCACAGGGTAAATTGAATTTACCATTCTGTATTAAAAATCCTATATAAAATTAACGAGAAAATTCATGATAACCATTGATTACCTAAAATCTAATAACCTGATTTTATTAGAATGTATCTCGGGCAGTCGTGCTTATGGATTAGATACGCCGTCATCAGATACGGATATTAAAGGCGTGTTTTATTTGCCCAAGCCCTATTATTACGGTTTGCACGATGATTATGTGCCACAGGTGAGTAACGACACCAATGACGTGGTGTATTATGAGCTTGGGCGATTTGTAGATTTATTATTACAAAATAATCCCAATATTATGGAACTCCTTGCCACGCCAAGCGATAAGATATTATATAAGCACCCTATTATGGATAAGTTTAATCCTGATTGGTTTATTTCCAAATTATGCCAAAAAACCTTTGCAGGATTTGCCGTGAGCCAAATTAAAAAATCTCGTGGCTTAAATAAAAAAATCGTCAATCCGATGAGTAAAGACAAAAAGAGCCTATTGGAATTTTGTGTGGTATTTGACAATCAAAAAAGCGTGGATTTGATAGATTGGCTAGATAATCATAATCTTACCCAATCGCAAATCGGCTTATCCAAAATGCCCCACGCCAGTCATATGTATGCGATGTTTGTCGGCGACTATCGGGGGATTATTCACGATGACAGCCATGATGTGCTATTAAGTTCTATTCCCAAAGATGTATCGCCCATTGCTTATTTGTCATTTAATCAAATGGGATATAGCAAATATTGCCAAGATTATAAAGAGTATTGGGAATGGGTAGAAAAACGTAATCATGAGCGTTATGAGTCCACCGCCAATCATGGCAAAGGCTATGATGCCAAAAATATCATGCACACTTTTCGGCTGTTATATACTGCCTTAGATATTGCCAAATTAGGCAAAGTGATTGTGGAGCGTAATAATCGTGATGAGCTACTTGCAATTAAATCAGGGCAATTTGATTATGATGAGTTATTACAAAAAGCAGATGAGTTAATAAAAGACGTGGAATTGACATTTGAGCAAAGTGATTTACCAGAAATCCCCGAACATTATTTGGCAATAAAAACGTTAATTGAAATACGAGAGCAATTATATGGTTAATTTGCTAAAATTGGTAAATATTGCTATAATACGCCACTTTTTTATTTGATGATGATATGAAATTCACGCTACATAAAACCGACACAAAAACCCGAGCTCGCCGTGGCACGGTACACCTAGCTCATGGCGACGTCGCCACCCCTGCCTTTATGCCTGTGGGGACGTATGGCACGGTCAAGGGTATGCTTCCACGAGACATTCACGCCATTGGGGCGGACATTATTTTGGGCAACACCTTTCATCTGTGGCTACGTCCGACCACGAGCGTGATTGATGAATTTGGCGGATTGCATGATTTTATCGGTTGGGATAAGCCGATTTTGACCGATTCGGGCGGTTTTCAGGTGTTTAGCCTTGGTGCAATGAGAAAAATCACCGAAGAAGGCGTGCATTTTCGTTCGCCTGTGGACGGCTCAAAGGTGTTTTTGTCGCCTGAGATTTCCATGCAAATCCAACACTCCCTAAACTCCGACATCGTCATGCAGTTTGACGAATGCACGCCTTATCCTGCCACACACATTGAAGCCCAAAAGTCGCTTGAATTATCGCTTCGCTGGGGACAACGCTGTCTTGATGAACATCATAAACTGGGCAACAAAAACGCCCTGTTTGGTATCGTGCAAGGCAGTATGTACGAAGATTTGCGTATGCAGTCCTTGACCGCCTTGACCGACATGCCCTTTGACGGCTATGCCATTGGCGGACTGTCGGTGGGCGAACCAAAAGACGAGATGATAAAAGTATTAAATTATCTGCCAAACCGTATGCCGTCTGATAAACCACGCTATCTTATGGGTGTGGGAACACCGTCCGACATCGTGGAAGCGGTAAGACGGGGCGTGGATATGTTTGACTGTGTCATGCCAACCCGTAACGCCCGTAACGGACACCTGTTTACCAGTACAGGGGCGGTCAAGATAAAAAATGCCATTCATCGCCACGACAAAAATCCGCTAGATAGCGAATGCGACTGCTACACTTGCCAAAATTTTAGCCGTGCCTATTTGCACCATTTGCACAAATGTGGCGAAATGCTCTCAGCTCAGCTTAACACCATTCATAATTTGCGTTATTATCAAAATCTTATGAAAGGCATTCGTGAAAGCCTAGAAAATGAAACCTTTGATGAATTTGTGGCAACATTTTATGCCAAGCAGGGGCTTGATGTGCCTGAGCTTGGAGTGTGCTAAACAGACGGCATTTTTATAAACATGACATACCAATGGTGGATGTCATTTAAAACCTAGTTTAACAAAAACCCCTGCAACAGCAAGGGTTTAATTTGGCAGATGGCTGATTTAGGCGTCATAATCTTCGGTTGGTGTCAGGTTAATCCCTGCCTGTGCTGCCAGTCCATCAGGGCTAAACACCCCTTCATAGACAAAGGATGTCGGTCCTGTCATCATCACCGAGTAGCCTTCTTGATAACGCACGGCAAGGCTACCGCCATAGAGCTGAACTCGCACATCAACCCCTTCATCAATCCAACCTTCACGCACGCCCACAGCGACCGCCGCACATGCACCTGTGCCACACGCCTGCGTCTCGCCCACACCACGTTCATAGACACGCAAGCGGACATGGCGTTGATTAACAATTTGGACAAAACCGACATTGACACGCTCGGGGAATGCTTCATGACTCTCGATGAGCTTGCCCAGACGTGCCACATCGGCAGTCAATACATCATCCACCAAAATGACCGCATGGGGATTGCCCATGTTGGCAAGGTAGAGCTGAACAGGCTCGCCATCGACATTTAGGCGGTAAGAATTACCCACTTTGGTGATGGCTTGGGGAGCAAAAGGAATCTCGGCAGGCTCAAATTTGGGCTTACCCATGTCCACCTGCACCCAACCATAACGGTCAGTGGTCAGCGTGATGACCCCGCTTGCTGTCTCCACACGCAAACGCTGTTTAAAGGAGAGTTTACGAGCCTGCACAAAGGACGCAAAACATCTTGCCCCATTGCCACACTGTGCCACTTCCTGTCCATCAGCATTAAAAATACGATATTTAAAATCCACATCAGGACGAGACGGTGGCTCAACGATAAGCAGTTGGTCAAAACCTACGCCCAAATGGCGGTCGGCAAGCAGTCGCACCAACTCGCTTGTTAGATTCATCCGCTGTGTCACTAGGTCAATCACCATAAAGTCATTGCCCAAACCATGCATTTTGGTAAATTCGATTAACATTGTCGTTTTCCTTTTGTTTTGGCTAAGTTATAGAGTCATACTGTCTATCTTAACATGATACGCCCAAATTGTTAATATTAAAACCAAAAATAAACGCCATAAAATCAGTCAATAAGCATATTTTTAATAAAAACATTTGTTTTCTTTTAATTGTATGACAGCCAAACCATTTTTTGTCAAACTTTATTTTGATGATTGCTTTAAAAAACAATCATTTACAAATTTGTGATATTATCAATAATCGGAAAAATTTATTAATTTTTTGTCATTGTACAGAAATAATACGTTTTTATGTGGTAAGCCATCATGAATTTTGTTAATATCTATCATGATTAAGAAATTTTGCAAATAAATATATTAACCATAAGGATGCATGATGAGCGATAAAGACCTTGATAAATCAGTCAGTTACCAGACCGCCAAAACGCCCAAAGATTTTAATCACGATTCGGTAATAAATAAAGTAGCCATTGGACGACTTGGTATTTTTCCGCAAGTAAGCATACCTGTGTTTTTGACTTCTGCACTGCTGATTGTTATTTTTATGATTTTTGGCACTTTATTTAGCGAGATGGCAGGACAGCTCTTTAATAACGCCCAAGCCTTTATCACCGAACGATTTGGCTTTTTATTTATCATTTTGATGAATGCCGCTTTGGTGTTTTGTTTGTACATTGCCATTAGTGGCTATGGCGACATTCGCCTAGGTCATCAGACTGAGACCCCTGAGTATAGTTTTGGTTCGTGGATTGGCATGCTGTTTTCGGCAGGGATTGGGATTGGACTGCTCTATTGGGGCACAGCCGAGCCACTGCTGCATTTTGCCAAACCACCCACCGCCGAGCCTAGCACCGTGGAGAGTGCCAAAGAAGCCATGACCTACTCATTTTTACATTGGGGGCTACACGCTTGGGCGGTGTATGCCGTGGTCGCCTTGGGTTTGGCTTATTTTCATTATCGGCGCGGTCTACCCCTATCCATTCGCTCGGTCTTGTTCCCGCTCATCGGGCAAAAAATTTATGGCAAATGGGGTCATGTTGTTGACACCCTAGCAGTATTCGGCACCATGTTTGGGGTGGTAACATCATTAGGCTTAGGAGTCATGCAGTTAGAGACGGGACTGGCTGACATCATGGGTATTACCCCAAGTTTGACATTAAAAATCGCCTTGATTGCAGGGATAACCGCCTGTGCCACGTTATCAGTCATGGCAGGTCTTAATAAAGGGGTAAAACTACTTAGCGATGTTACCATCATCGGCACGCTCATCATGTTAGGCTTTATGATTGTTGCAGGTCCTACACAGTTTATTTTTGACAGCTTTGTTGAGAATGTGGGTAACTACACATCATCACTGGTACAAGTTGGTCTGTGGAACGAAGCTTATGCCGACACCAATTGGCAAGCATCTTGGACGATTTTTTATTGGGCATGGTGGGTAAGTTGGTCGCCTTTTGTGGGGATTTTTATCGCTCGCATTAGCCGTGGACGCACCATTAGAGAGTTTATTTTTGGAGTGTTGTTTGTTCCTATGCTACTGTTGTTTTTGTGGTTTACCACTTTTGGTGGGGTTGCCATCCACATGGAACTCTCTGGCGATTATGGCTTGACAACAGCGGTATTAAATGACACAGGCAGTGCTATTTTCAAATTCATTGAATACTATCCTTTTACCCAAGGCTTGACGGTCGTCATTCTTGCCATGATTGTACTGTGGTTCGTTACCAGTGCCGACAGTGCCAGTCTGGTCGTGGACATGCTTACCGCAGGGGGCAACACCAACCCACCCAAAGTGCAACGCCTGTTTTGGGTGACTTCCGAAGGCATTATCGCTTGTATCTTATTGGCAGCAGGGGGTTTGTCAGCACTACAAGCGGCGGCGATTGTGGCGGGCTTTCCCTTTGCCATCGTCGTGCTTTTGATGATGTACTGCTTACTGCGTGGCTTAGGGCGTGACAGACTAACCTTATATCGCAAAGGGCAATGGTACATCACCGAAGAGTCTGCCGAGCATAACAGTGCCAATCAGTTTGTGGATGAACATCTACTGGCAGGCCCACCAACCTTAAATCCGCCCACGCCCAAGACATCGGCAGGCAAAGATAATACATAAGCCAAAGGAGATTTGCAACACACAAATCACACGCCATTATGATTGATACTTAAAATAACCACACATTCCCCTGATTTTGGTGTAAAATTAGGGGAATTTTCGACACATAGACCCACAATGACTGATTTAAAAAACCCTGCCAATTTTAACTTTCCCCACGCTCATCTCAGCAATGATGACCAGCACGCCCTGCTTGATTTACCAACCCAATGGGTGCGGACAGATGATGAGTTATATGAGCTGATTGATGAGATAGACAGCGTGGATGTGGTCGCTTTGGATACCGAGTTTATCAAGCGTGACACTTATTATCCGATATTGGCATTGGTGCAGGTCAATACCGGCAAAGGGATATACCTTGTGGACGCCCCACGTCTTGATTTGACCGAGTTTTGGCAAGCCCTGTGCGAAGTGCCGAGCATGGTGTGGTATGCGTGCGGAGAAGATTTGGGGATATTTTATCTGCTTGCCAATAATCCGCCCTTGACCAATGTCTTTGATGTACAAATTGGCGTGGCATACCTGACTGGCAAATTGCAAGTGGGTTATAGCCAAGCGGTCAGTGAAATTTTGGGTGTGGCACTAGATAAAGGCGAGAGTCAGTCTAATTGGCTTGCCAGACCACTCACGCCCGAGCAAGAACTGTACGCGGTCAATGACGTACGTTATCTGCTCGCCCTACATCAGGCGGTCGTGCAGGCACTTAGTGACAAACAGGTGTTAGGCTATGTCAATGAAGATAGCACGCTCTATGCCAAAGAGCTGTACGACACTCAGCACCTAAGCGATGATAAGCTCTATCTTGACCATGTTGCCCCGACCTACACCAGACAGCAACTGGCGGTACTGCGGGGCTTGACCATGTGGCGAGAGTCACTGGCTCGGGCGGTGAACGAGCCACGCAGTTTTATCATTGGTAAACAGCCGTTGCGTGAGATTATTGAGAGCCTGCCAACCAACATGAAAGATTTGGCATACACCACCCTAAACCGCTCCGCCCTACGCCGTTATGGTGCTGAGATAATCCGTGTCATCAAAGAAGCCAAAGCCCTGCCCCAAGCGGACATGCCTGCCAAAATCCCCGTTTATACCAGTAAAGCCAAGCCTTTTCGCCATGCCCTAGACGAAGCTACCGACGCCCAAGCTCGCCTGCTAAACATTCCTAGCAATCTCCTACTAAAAGGGCGTTGGATTAATGAGCTTATGTATCACGTCTATCAAGGTCTGCCCATCGATGACACGCACGCCTTATCGGGGGGCTTGCAAGGCTATCGGCATGCGTGGGTCGTTGGCACGGTACTGCCCCTACTTTATGAGCATGAACAGTCCATTCGTGATGGGTTTGATTGTGGTGCTAAGATGTAGTGTGATTAAGGGGTAAATATAAACAGCAAAACTACAACCCCTTTTGCACCGCTTTGGCTTGTATGAGCATCATGTCCACCACCGTCATAAACTCAGGCAAATTCATGCCACGACTGGTCATGCTGACATAACGGTCGCCCGCCACGAACTCGCCATGATAATAGACATCGCCCTTTTTATCGATAAGTTGCTCAAATCTTAGGGGCGTGCCGTTCATGTCTTCACGGTACAGCTCTTTGATGAGCGTTAAGGGCTTGTCGGGATGAATGTGGGTTTCGGTGATTTCAAGGCGTGCTTTGGTGCTAGGGTGCTCAAATAGGCGGTACACCCCATCAAAACCCGTCTCGCCAAGCACCCCTTCATACGCTCGCCCTGTCAGCACAAAGCCTGACGGCAAAGCGTCTTTGATTTTTACCATTTCAAAGGCAAGGGACTGTTTTCGCCCAAAGCGATAAGACATTTTGGCGTGCGTGGCGGATTTGAACTCATGGGTTAATACACCGCCCGATGTACTGCCTGTGCTTTCTAAGTTCTTGATTTGGCGTGCGATGTCTTGTTTTTGGGCGACATCAAGCGTGGCGTCAGCCAAGGCGACATAACTCACCGCTTGCATTGTCTCTGTATGAGTTTGGCTATCAGAGCTGTCCACACTTGCCGTGGCGGGGGCGACAACCATGCTCGCCACGCCTGCTGACGGCTCGGCATTAACAGAATCTTTGGCGGACTTTTGGTTTCGAGACAGGTTGCCCGACAGACTGCCCGATAAAGCAATACCGCCTACCGTCAGACTAAGGGCAATGGCACCGATGAGTAGAGTTTTTTTATTGATAGGAAAACGGGTTAGGGTCATAAGCAAAAGCACATAATCACATCATCCGTCTATTTTATAAAAAATCTGACGGCTTATGATAGATGTTTTTTGTAAATGCCACGTCCCATCTGTACGCTGATGTTGCCATGCTTTGCTTGACTTGTTTGGTTTGTCCGTATCGTAGCTGACCACCATCGTCCCTGTCGGCACACAACAGCATGCCAGAACTTCATCATCATCTAGGTGTGCCAGTGGGATTTGTTTGGCTTTGGGGGCGTCTGTTGCCCCTTTGACACGCATTTTACACGCCCCACAAAAACCCTGACGACACATATAACGCACGTCTTTATGTTCGGTGCGTAACATGCCATCAAGCAAGCTCTCGCCTTCATGCAGATAAAACCGCATTTCGTCTGTAAAAATCCACGGCATGATTGATACTTTTGTGATTAGAGTTCAAAATCGTCCAAATCCACCCCGTCCAAATCACTGTCAATCTGACCGACCAAATAAGTGGTGATTTCGGTTTCTTGGGGGGCAACTTGCACGTTGTCCGATGACAACCACGCATTTATCCAAGGAATGGGGTTGGATTTGGTCTCAAAAATGGCAGGCAGACCAATCGCCAGCATACGGGTATTGGTGATGTACTCAACATACTGGCACAGAATATCACGGTTAAGACCGATGATAGAGCCGTCTTTGAACAGATAGCTTGCCCAGTCTTTTTCTTGCTCGGCAGCGACACGGAAAATCTCAATCGCTTCGTCTTGGCATTCTTTGGCAATCTCCACCATCTCTGGGTCATCTTGACCTTGTCGCATGAGATTGATGATGTGCTGTGTGCCGTTTAGGTGCAGGGCTTCATCACGGGCAATCATCTTGATGATTTTGGCGTTGCCTTCCATGACTTTATTTTCGGCAAAGGCAAATGAGCAAGCAAACGACACATAAAAACGAATGGCTTCTAGCACATTAACCGCCACGATACATAGGTAGAGTTTCTTTTTGAGTTCACGCAAATCGCCTTTGCCTGTCAAGTTATACAACTGACTGGCTTCGTACAAATCATCATAATAAATGGCGATGTCTTTGGCACGGGCAAGGATATGCTCGTTATCCATAATATCATCAAAAATCACGCTCGGGTCATTGACGATGTTGCGAATGATGTGCGTATAACTGCGGCTGTGAATGGTCTCACTAAACGACCATGTCTCAATCCATGTCTCTAACTCTGGCAAAGACACAATGGGTAATAGCACCGCATTGGGGCTACGTCCTTGAATGCTGTCAAGTAAGGTTTGGTATTTTAAGTTGGACAAAAAAATGTGCTGAGCAGGGGCGGATAACTCACTAAAATCAATCCTATCACGGCTAACGTCTATCTCCTCAGGTCGCCAAAAAAACGACAACTGCTTTTCAATGAGCTGTTCAAACACAGGATGACGCTGTTGGTCATAGCGAGAGACGTTCACCGCTTGCCCAAAAAACATGGGTTCTTTTAGGGGGTCGTTTTTGGTTTGGGGAAAGATAGAATACTGCATGACACTCTCTGATGATTGATTTTTATAAATAAAGGGAAGTTGGGTCTTGTTGTCTAGGGCGTGTTGAACTTTGGTATTTGCAATGAAAAATGAGAAAAATCGCATGTTTTTCAAGGAAAAAACGCAGGTTGATAGTTATTCTATCAAGCAAGTTTTTGACGATGAAAAACAAGATTTAGCCATTTTTCATGCAAAAATTGATTGAAATTGTCAATTTTTCATCTTATTTTATAAGAATGTTATCAATGTTCAACATGCCCTAAATATGGTGTTATTTTAAAATAAAATCACTATATCATGTGTTTTATGGCGTGCCATTTTAGCATAATTTTTATGGCTTGGCAGGACTTTTTTGGCAAAATGGGGAAAATTTTGGATAAGGAATTGATTTTGTGAGATTTTAAGTGGGGCGGTGGTGGGCTTGATGACAACTTGATGAATCAATCTATTTGTTGTGGCAAATACCAAAGGCGGGTATGTCCTGAACAAACACCCGTCTAAAAAATCTCCATAACCAAAATCCAAAAATTGTGTTACAATGGCGATACATATAAATCATTCATTTTAAATCAATTTGTGTTTACACGGGGAGATTCTCATGATTTATGCAGTATCGGTGGTGTGGTACGCACTGATTTTTGCCCTTGGTATGGCATTCATCAAAAAAATGCCTGACCGTGCCGAGCGGTGGGTGGGCATTTTGGTGTTTATCGGTTTTTGTGCACAGATTTTGATTAATTATGTTGGACTTGGGCATTTGGGGGCGTTTGAATCACTGGCTCATCTTGACCATGACCGCAGTGCTTTTAATTTGATGGTGCTGTGCCTTATCAGTATTTTTTGCTATTCGGCATTGTTTGTGATATTAATTAAGGCTTATGATTATTATCAAGAGTGATGATTTGTCTTGACATGAGATTGATAATTGTTTTAAAATAAAAGCCTTAATGTTTGTAGGGCTTTATTGCAGGCATAAAATGGATTGGTAGGAGAATTTCCATGATTTATTTGCTGTCATTTATTGTTTATCTTATCGTCTTTGCCATTGGTGTTTATTTTATTGTCATTCATTCCAAAAAGGCAACTGCCATCACGCATGGGGTTTGTGCGGTGGGTTTTGTCATACAGCTACTCATAAACTACCTGTTTTGGGGTAACGTGTCGGCATTTGGTTTTTTGTCAAACATCATTAATAACGAGTGAACTTTAACCAACTTGCTGATACTGTTCGTGACCAGTGTGGTATGTTATGGTTTGCTTTTTGTGGTGTTTGCTAAGTTAAATGACTATTATCATGAATGACTGGCTATAAAAGTGTGGCAAGAAGAACCGTCATTTGGCGGTTTTTTCATGTGTTTTAATTTTAAAAAGCCAAGAATTTTGCTATAATGCTTTGTCCCGTATCATAAGAGAATAACATGTCGATTAAGTCAGACCGCTGGATTCGCCAAATGGCGACCGAACATGAGATGATTGCCCCGTTTGAACCTAGTCAAGTCCGCCATAACAGCAATGGCGAGAAAATCGTAAGCTACGGCACATCAAGCTATGGTTATGATGTCCGCTGTGCCAATGAGTTTAAGGTATTTACCAACGTGCATTCTGCCATCGTTGACCCTAAGAACTTTGATGAACGTAGTTTTATTGATATTGTTGGCGATGAATGTATCATTCCGCCCAACTCATTTGCCCTAGCTCGCACGGTGGAGTATTTTAAAATCCCCCGTGATGTGCTGACCATTTGTTTGGGTAAATCCACCTATGCTCGCTGTGGTATCATCGTTAATGTCACGCCCTTAGAGCCAGAGTGGGAAGGGCATGTTACCTTAGAGTTTAGTAACACCACCAATCTACCTGCCCGTATCTATGCCGGCGAGGGCGTGGCTCAAATGCTGTTTTTCCAGTCCGATGAAGTCTGTGAAACGTCCTACAAAGATAGGGGTGGTAAATATCAAGGGCAAACGGGTGTTACTTTGCCAAAAACTTAACTTGTCATTTACCATTTACCATTTACCATTTATTATTTTAAAAAGAGAATATCATGTCTGATTTACGCATTGAAAAACGTCATAACTTTGACCTTGCCACTGCTCGCACCAAAGCCAAAGCATGGCTAGAAGAGGCAAAGCAAGAGTTTGATTTTGAGGCGACCTACCAAGAGGGAGCGGACAGCGATACCGTGAGTATCACTAAGGCGGGTGTGGATGGACGTGCGTTTTTGGACAGTGATAAAGTCATCTTTGAGGCGGATTTGAACTTTTTGGCAAAACCGTTTAAGGGCATGATTAGTAGTGGTATCCAAGAGGGGTTGGATAAGTATTTTGCCTAAGTTTCGCCTAAGTCTGATGAGGTATTGCCTAATTTGGCTTGGGTTGATGGCAGGGGCGATGCCACTGGCAAATGCTCATGAGTCACACGCCCAGCCCCAAGCCGTCCCGTCCGTGCCACTGCCAACTGCCATCACAGATAAGATGAGCAGGGCAGGGCTTAGTGGTCATGAGATGAGCGTCTGGATTAAGCCTGTTGGGAAGGTTGGGGAGACTGGGGAGCAAATCCCGCTTATCAATCATCTGGCAGACACACCACGCACCCCAGCGTCCACCCAAAAGCTCATCACCACCGCCATCGCCTTAGATTTGTTGGGGGCGGATTATCATTGGCAGACACGACTCTATGCCGATGGCGTGGTGGTGGGTGATACCCTGTATGGTAATCTTATCATCAAAGGCAGTGGCGACCCATCACTGACTCATGACCGCCTTAGTGCCATGTTTTCACAGCTGACGGCTCGGGGCGTGCGTCACATTAAGGGCGACATCATTGTCGATAATACTGGCTTTGTCAATGTCGCCCAAGATGTCAATGCTTTTGACGGGCAGGGACTGCGAGCCTACAATGCCCAGCCCAATGCCTTTTTGATAAATTTTGGCACGCTTGAAGTGAGTATGATACCATCGGGTACATGGGTGTTTGGGTCGGGGCAGACAACCGGGCAGGATGTCACGATTGGTGAACCTGTGCCGTATTTTCGTCCGACAGATGGGACGGTTGCGGTGCAGGTATTGCCAAAGTTGGCGGATTTTCACGCACCGACCATGATACAGGGCGATATCCAGTCATGTCGCACCAAGCCAAAATTTGGCTTATCTGCCGATACTTTGACCATCACAGGACAAGTGGGTGTGAGCTGTGGGCAGGCGAGTGAGTGGCTAACCTTTGCTGACAGCGAAGCGTTTATTACCAGAGCGGTCAAAGGTACATGGCAAGCCCTTGATAAGGACTTTGTTGGGCAGGTTAGGTTGCGACAGCCTTATGATGGGGCAGGGCGAACGTTATCGCCTTTGCTGTCCTTTGCGTCCAAGCCTTTGTCTGAGCAGGTATATCAGATTAACCAATACTCTAATAACGTCATGACCGAGCAAGTGGCGTTATCTTTGCCTCTGATGATGGGTCAAAAAACGAGCGATTACCCCAAAAGTTTTGCCCTGATAAATACATGGTGGCAACAACATCTTACCACGCCTGCCCCCATCATGAGCCGAGCGTCAGGACTGTGCCGAGATTGTGTGGTTGCCCCTAGGGCGTTGGGTGAGCTGTTAGCATTTAGTCAGACTAAGCCGACATTTGAGACATTTAAAGCGTCTTTGCCGATTGTGGGGCAGACAGGCACGATGGCAACCTTTGCCAGACGCCGTCCCCATAGTCCCGCCATCGGACGTGCCTTTATCAAGACTGGCAGACTAAATAATGTGGCAAGCATTGCAGGCTATGTCATGGGACAGTCAGGTAAGATGTACGTGGTGGTTGCCATCATCAATGCCGATGGGGCGGGCAATAACACGCACGCCCATGATGTACTAGATGAAGTGATAGAGTGGACGGCAGGGCAGTCCTAATATAAATCATAAAAATAAAGCAGTCCCAAAACTGCTTTATTTTTATGCATTTAACAAACCATTAACAGCGACGATTGATGCTATCGGCAAAGACATAAGAGAACTCTTTGTTTTTGCCTTCAAAACGCCAATGCCACGATTCTTCGGAAACACCACTATATCTAGAATAGTCAGGGGTAAAAGTTTGGTAAAAACCGTACTCATGGGCATGCTGTTGTAGCCAACGATACCCTGCTGTTTTGGCAAAGTTATGGTCAATCGGGGAGAAGTCCACCGCAAGCCCTGTATGATGTTCAGAGTAGCCAGGGTGTGAGGATGTATGATAGATTTGCTTGGCACTTTGCCCTTGTTTTTTCTTATTGGCAACGATTTGGGCTTGACGGCTTGACGTGCGTAAGATAGAGCCAGGGGTTAGCGTGACCCCGTCAGCACGAGCCGCTTTAATCATCTCTTGTAAGGCAGGCTTGGCGGCACGATGAATCTTGAATTTTGGGTCACTGCCATAGCCACTAGGCACAAGGTCGCTAGGGTCGGCATCGGCATATCTAAAATGCTTGATACCCACTTTTAGAGCTTCGGGGGCACATACCGAACCTGTGGCATTAGCATCATATTGGGGTGTTGGCGTGTTAAAATTGCCTTGCTCTACTTGATAGGCGGGGCCTTGGTTCATCGCTTGCTGTGGCTGGTGTTGATGATGGGTCTGTTGGTTTTGGTTGTACCCTGTATAAGACCGCCCACTTTGGTCGGCAATGGCGGTAGGGTTAGTGGGTTGGCTGATGACGTGAACGGTGTTTTTGCTTGGGCTTGCGATATACCCCGAGCCTGATTGGTTGTTTGTAAAAGTTGCAATCGCACCAACCGTGCCAACCCCCAAAAGCCCTGCACCAATCAATAAATCTCTTGTGCGTTTTTTCATAAAATTACCTAAATCATTCATTATTAGATTACCATTACTAAGTGGATTGTTGTGGGTTTTTAAAATACCCAAATAAAAATGGTTGAATCAGATTGCAAAACGAGCAATGCAAAAAATGCATCGCTCGCCTTTTAAATATCATGGATTAACTGCAAATATAATCTGAGCGAGCCCAGCCGACACTGCGACCGAATTTAACTTTGTACCACACCCAACCATTAGAGTTGCGTTCGCCAATGATACTAACATCACTTCCGTTAGACATGCGAGCTAGAACTTTATAATTCTGACCAGGGCCTGAACGGAGGAGTACATTACCATTGGTTTGGTGAGTGCAGGCATATCCGTATGAGCCACCGCCGTTATAGGCAGGACCTACTTTGGCAGAAATGTTGGTAGAAAAACCGATGGCACTGGTCGCAATCAAAGCGATAAATAATGATTTTAACTTCATCATCAATACTCCATAAGCAGATAAATATTGGGCGATACAGGTATTGTAAAATACATTTGTATTCTATAAAATACTACCATGATTTCTTGTTTAAAACAACAAAATTATTGTAACAAACAAGCAACAATTAATCGCCAAAAAACAACCGTTTATTCAACTGCTTATGATGGCTGATTAAAGCTGATTAAAGTTATTGGTCAACTTTTTTGCAGACATTTTCCAAGGCTTTTTCTATTAACTGCTCGCTGACTCCTTGTTCTTTGAGTTCGTTAATAAAGGCAACATCATCACTAAGAGAGTATTCGGAATTATCACGGTCAAGCCCTTGACGGATATAAAAGCGAATGAGTGGTTGAATGCACTCAAAGCCATGCTCGCCCTTGACTTTTTCCAAATGTTCCACAATCTCGCCCGTCAAACGCAGATGAATGGGGCGTAAGGTGTGGTTGTGATTAAGATACATAAAACACCGTCTTTTTAAAATGATTAAAATGGGGGCTTATGTTACCAATATTTGGGTGAAATTTCAATGAATATTCCTGATTGGCATTCATTTAAAGTTATTTAAAATCTTTTAAAAGTTGGCGATTGCCGACATTTGATTTGACCGATGATTTTGGTAAAATGGCAAAAGTTTTGATAAAAATGATAAAAACAAGCCAAAACTGATAAAATCACGGCACGATTATCAAGTTTAGCCAAAAATTAGCCACATAGAAGTAACATTACCCCCAAATTTTTGCAAAACTAGGCTAGATTGCAACATAAAAACGTGGCACAATGACCCCACTTTCCAAGAGTGCCTTAAATTGCATTGATGGCTTTTTAAGAGCGTTTAATGGCTGTTTTATGATTATGGGACAATTTTTTAATCAGCTTTTAATCAGTCTTTAAAGCCATAAAAAGTGGCATAAGGCATTCAAACCAATCATTTTATTATTTGGAGTTATCATGAATACAAAAATCGCCCTAAGCACATTGGCATTGACTTTGCTTCCCATGACGGCTTTGACCGCTCATGCTAATGACACGGCAGTGACCAATTTAAATAACCTGCTTAAAAACACCAAATCAATGACCGCCAATTTCTCACAAACGACTAAAGCAGGCGGGAAAAGCCAAAGTTTTAGCGGTAGCATGGCGGTAGAGCGTGGCAACAAATTTCGCTGGGACACCAAATCGCCATCAGAACAGCTCATCGTGGCAAATGGCAGTACCATGTGGGTGTATGATAAGGACTTGCAACAAGCAACCAAGCAGTCGGTAAATAACCAAGTCGGGGACGCACCTGCATTGCTATTATCAGGCGACCCCAATCAAATCACACGCAATTTTACCGTCAGTCAGCCAAGCAAAGGCAAAAACTACTATGTTCTAAAACCCAAATCAAGTTCGGCTAATTTTAGAGATTTGTCAATCAGTTTTAATGGCGGCAAGCCTGTGATGATGGTGTTAAATGACAGTATCGGACAGACCACGTCGATTCGTTTTAGCAACATTAATATCAATAAAAACATTCCTGCCAGTCAATTTAGCTTTACCCCACCTAAGGGAGTGGACGTGATTAATCAGTAAAGGTAAAAAGTAAAGGTAAAAACGCCAAAACCGCCATTTTAGATAGGATGGCGGTTTTTGGTTGCATAATATTTAATCAACTTACATCCATACACCAGTACTTTGTGGTGAGATATTCATCCAAGCCATATTTTGAGCCTTCACGTCCAAACCCTGACTGCTTAACCCCGCCAAATGGAGCGACTTCGGTAGAGAGTAGCCCTGTATTTTGGGCGACCATGCCGTATTCTAGGGCTTCACTCACTCGCCATGCTCGGGCGTGGCTTTGGGTGTAAAAATAGGACGCCAAACCATAGGGGGTATTATTGGCGTGGCGAATGACTTCTTTTTCATCATCAAACACAAAAATCGGAGCAATCGGAGCAAAAATCTCTTCGTGGGCGATGTCCATGTCGTCCGTGATGTCCGTGATGACTGTTGGTAAAAAACAGCGTGCGTGTGTGGGGTGGGGCTTGCCCCCTGTGATGAGTGTCGCTCCTTTATCTAGGGCATCTTGGAGCAGTTTTTGGGTTTTTTGCACGGCGGTATCATTGATAAGACAGCCGATGTCCGTGTCATCTGACAGCCCATTGCCAACGTGTAAGTCATTGACTTCTTTGGTAAATTTGGCAATGAACTCATCTTTTATCTTTTGATGAACATATATGCGGTTGGCACACACGCACGTCTGCCCTGCGTTACGATATTTGGACGCTATCGCCCCCTTGACCGCCTTATCAATGTCGGCATCGTCAAACACGATAAAAGGAGCGTTACCGCCAAGCTCCAAGGAGAGCTTTTTGACCGTACTGGCACATTGCTCCATGAGCAGTTTTCCGACCCGAGTAGAGCCTGTAAAGGACAGCTTTTTAATGCGTTCATCGGACGTGAGTACGCCCCCGATAATGTCCGCTTGACCTGTTACGATTTGTAAAACACCCTTAGGAATGCCTGCTTGCATGGCAAGCTCGCCTAGGGCAAGGGCAGAAAAAGGCGTTTGGCTATCAGGCTTGACAATCATCACACACCCTGACGCTAGGGCGGGGGCGACTTTACGGGTAATCATCGCTGACGGGAAGTTCCACGGCGTGATACTGGCACACACGCCCACGGGCTGTTTTAGCACCACATAGCGTAGGCTAGCGTTCGGGCTGGGTATCACATCCCCATACGCCCGTTTGGCTTCATCGGCAAAAAAGCGGATAAAGCTGTTGGCATAACCAATCTCCCCACGAGATTCTTTTAAGGGTTTGCCTTGCTCTGTGGTCATGATGATGGCTAAGTCTTCACGATGTTCATCAATCAAATCCGCCCAGCGGTGTAAAATGACCGCTCGTTCATTGGCGGTTAGACTTGCCCATGATTTTTGGGCTTCATCGGCAAAACCGATGGCTTCTACGACTTCATCGGCGGACAAATCGGGAATGGTGCCGATTTTTTCATCATTAAAGGGGTTAAACACGTCTATGGTATTGGCGGATTTGGCGGATTGCCATGTGTTATTGATGAGTGCGTGTTCGTGGAATAATGTGGGGTTGGATAATTTCATAAAAACTCCTATTGGCGGTCATGCTGTGCATGGTAGTTATACAATCATATTTATAAGTCTAATTTCTCAAACACCGCCCTATAAAATTGTGCCTTTTTATCAAGGACAAGCGGATACGCCCGTGATGATGACGGCAGACGGTGCAGAGTAACAATTTTATTGTCAAAGGTTAGCTCTACCGATTGCCCAACTTTTGGGATTTTTATATCAAAATTGGACAATAGAATCTCGCTCGCTTTTTCGCCTGTGGTGATGATATGGTTGCAATCAGGCAAAGTGGCTAATAAGCCTTTGATGTCGGATTTTTGGATAATGGTTAAAAATTTATCGGACGCATTGTTATTTTCACGAATGACTGTTTTGGCAGTGTCGTAAATGGCAATGCCTTTTTGGGTTAAAAAATCTTTTAAAAGTGCTTCTTTAAACTTTTTGCCGTCAATAAAATACTCTTTATCATCAAAAAATACCAAACCCATAATCCGCCACATATCGTTATTTAAATTGGGATAATAAAAATTCATCGCCCAGCGAATGGGCGGTGGCGGAAAACTGCCAAGCATCAGCACTTTGGCATGGGGTGGGGTAAATGGGGCTAAGGGGTGGGATTCTTGCATAATATTCTATAACAAAACAAAACCGTTTATAATAAAACAAAACCGTCCGCCCGACTTGCTTTTTTATCAAAGGTATGGGGCGTACCCACCCTTTGTAACTCAATTGGTTTTTGAAAATTTTTAGAATTAAACTTTCAGTTTTTGCATGAAAAATGGCTAAATCTTGTTTTTCATCGTCAAAAGCTTGTTTGATAGAATGGCTATCAAACTTCACTTTTTCCTTGAAAAACGTGCGATTTTTCTCATTTTTCATTGCAAATACAAAAGGCGGGTACGCCCAAACAGGCAAATTATGCAAACTACGACTTTTGCACGCTATCAATAAATCAGACAAATCAAAAGTATTATTTTGGGCGTATAGTAGGGTTTGTTGTAGATGATTGGCTTGCTCAAACGTTAAAAAAGGAAAATTTAATAAAGCTAATAGCGAATGGATAATTTCATTTCTGGGGATTTTATAACTAAATGCCAATACCCAATTTACTTCCAAAACCACCAATAAAGAGATAAAACCTTGTTCATTATCTGTATGTAATTTTTGAAATAACGTCACCACTTTTTGATATTGCACGGTATCGTCTTTGGTTAAATAACGCACCAAAATATTAGTATCAAGACTAATCATAACTCCGCCTTATCCATTTGTGAAAAATGGTGGTTTATGCCGTCATTCATCTCATCAATGGTTAGCGGTTGTTTGACATAAGGGGCAAGCAGTCCGCCTGTATTTTCAATCATGGCAAGTACATCATCATCTTTGGCAGTTTTTTGATTGTTTTTAAAACTTACCAAGCGATGAGAATGGGTTAAGTCATCAATCAACCACTTAGGAAACACCACACTACCGTCCGCATTGAGTGGCAACATGATAGACAAACTGCTGTCGGTGGGGCTATTGATGATGATTTGGGTCATGGTATGCTCCTTGGGTGTCCGTTAAGTGTACCATAAAAGGCGTATTTTGTCCCACTTCAACTTTATATAATTGGTTGATTTATCAAGGGCGAATTGCAATTCGCCCCTACAACCAAAAAAATAATTATTAAAAATCAATGAGTTATAATTTTAAGTTGAGCATGGAGTATGTTTTACAGTTTGTTAAACTCATCTTTTAACGCCAGCATGGTATCACGCACTCTCATCGCTTCTTCAAATTTTAGCTCACCCGAGAGTTTTTTCATTTGTTTTTCTAGGCGGTTAATTTCTTTTATCATAAGCTCAGGACGGCGTAGGATTTCCACATCAATGTCATTTAGGGCAAAAGGCACATCAATTGTTGGGGCGTCCACGCTCTCAATTTCGCCCGTGTCAATCTTATCGGTGATGGCACGGCTTGCCGATTTTGGCGTAATGCCATGCTCGGTATTAAAGGCGATTTGCTTGGCTCGTCTGCGTTCGGTCTCATCTATCGCCTTTTGCATGGACGGCGTAATGCTATCAGCGTACAAAATCGCCTTGCCATTGACGTGCCGTGCCGCCCGCCCAATGGTCTGAATGAGTGACCGCTCCGAGCGTAAAAAGCCTTCTTTGTCCGCATCAAAAATCGCCACAAGCGACACCTCAGGCATATCCAAGCCTTCACGCAAAAGGTTAATACCCACCAGCACATCATGCACCCCTGTTCGAAGTTCATGAATGATTTTCATGCGTTCTACCGTATCAATGTCGCTGTGTAAATATGCCACACGCACGCCATATTCTTTTAAATAACTGGTCAAATCCTCCGCCATGCGTTTGGTGAGCGTGGTAATCAGCACTCGCTCATTGAGTGGCTTACGCAGGTTAATCTCGCCAAGCACATCGTCCACTTGGGTGAGTACGGGGCGTATTTCTAGTATGGGGTCAATGAGTCCTGTGGGGCGGACGACTTGCTCGACCACTTGCTCGCTATGTTCCAACTCATAAGGGGCAGGGGTTGCCGATACAAAGATACGAGTTGGCACGACCGCCTCCCATTCTTCAAACATCATGGGGCGGTTATCCATGGCGGACGGCAAGCGAAAGCCATAATTAACCAAGTTTTCTTTGCGACTTCTATCGCCCTTGTACATCGCTCCGATTTGGGGAACGGTAACGTGGCTTTCGTCCAAAAACACCAACGCATCAGACGGTAGATAGTCAAAAAGTGTGGGCGGTGCCTCGCCTGCCTGTCGCCCTGACAGATGACGAGAGTAGTTCTCAATGCCGTTACAGTAGCCTAACTGCTGTATCATCTCTAAGTCGTATTGGGTGCGTTCTTTGATACGCTGGGCTTCTAGTAGCTTATCATGCGAGCGAAAATAGTCTAACCGCTCGGCAAGCTCTTCTTTAATCGTACCCATTGCCACTTCTAATTTTTCTCGTGGGGTAACGTAGTGAGATTTGGGGTAGATGGTAATGCGTGGCACGGATTTGATGTTTTTGCCCGTCAAAGGGTCAAACCATGTGATTTTTTCGACTTCATCATCAAACATGCTAATCCGCACCGCCAACTGTTCGCTCTCGGCAGGGTAGATGTCCAAGGTCTCGCCATGTAAGCGATAAGTGCCACGCCCAAAGTCCAGCTCGTTGCGTTCGTATTGTAGCTCAACCAAGCGTTTGATAAGGTTGGTTCTGTCCACGACATCGCCCACGACCACGTGCAGGAGCATTTTTAGGTAACTCTCAGGGTCGCCCAAACCATAAATGGCGGACACACTCGCCACAATGATGGTATCACGGCGTTCGAGTAAGGCACGAGTGGCGGACAGTCGCATTTGGTCGATGTGGTCGTTGATGGCAGAATCCTTTTCAATAAAGGTATCGCTCGCCACGACATACGCCTCAGGCTGATAGTAGTCATAATAACTGACAAAGTACTCTACCGCATTATGGGGGAAAAATTCCTTAAACTCGCCATAAAGCTGTGCCGCCAGCGTCTTGTTATGAGCCATGATAATCGCAGGTCGCCCCAAGCTCTCAATGACCTTTGCCATGGTATAAGTCTTACCCGAGCCTGTCACACCAAGCAAAAGTTGGTCTTTTTTGCCTGCCTTGACCCCGTCCACTAGGGACTGTATGGCGGTTGGTTGGTCGCCACTGGGGGCAAAGGGCGTAACCATTTTAAAGACTTTATCGTCATTGCCTAGTTGTTTGGTAAGCTGACTTTCGGTGATTTTGGCACGAGTGGTTTTGGGCTGTTGCATGGTGTTGTTGTTATCAAAAGAAATCCTTATCATAATGGGGTCATGATAAGGATTTGCAAGCGATGGTAGGGCGGACTTATTCTATTAATTTACGCAAAAGTTCTATTTCTCTATCTTTGCTCTCAATGATGTCTTGTTGGTGTCTTAGCCGACTTTCAAGCAATTCAATCTTGTGTAACAATTCGCTATCACTGTGATAATTATTTTGGTGCTGGATAATGCCAATGGCACTGGCATTATTTTGTGAGCCATGAATGGAATTGTAATAATTGTTTTTCAAAAGGTCTAAAATATCCACTTCTAAAATCTCAGCGATTTTTGATAATTTGCTATGAATGATAGACGTTTCGCCACGTTCAATCTTGCCATAAGCACTAACCGACATATCCAAACGCTCCGCCATATCTTGTTGGGAGAGTTGGCGAAAGTCTCTGATTTTGCGGATATTTTCATGAATGGTAGCCACTGCTCATCGCCCTAAAAAATAGTGAAATTCGGTAAATTTTAGCACTTTTTGGGTATGGCGTAAAGGGCTGAAAGTGGCTAAAATCTATAAAACCCCTAGTCTAAAATGGAGTCAACCATGAGCGTAACCAATAAAGTTTCCATTGTTGATAATCGAGTGATTATCACAGTAATAGATACAGAAAAAGAGAAAAAGTCTGGCTTATTAAGCCGAGCGGTGGATTTTGTTAAAGAAAACCCAGTTAAAACTGCCGTTGCGGTGGGCGTAGCAACAGGTGGTGCTGGATATGTTGCCGCTCCTGCCATTGCAGCGAGTATAGGGGCGACGGGTGCATTAGGAGCTGCATCAACTGGCACAGCGATTAGCACATTAAAAGGTATCGCCTTAACCAATGCGTCTTTGGCAAAAATTGGTGGCTCGGTCGTAGGTGGCAAAGCGGTCATCACAGGCACGGCAGGCACGGTAGGAGCAGTTGCTAGTAAGACAATCAGTGATAAATAAGCTTTAATAAAAATGGGTAAAAATCTAAATGGGTCGGATTTACTCTGACCCATTTTTATGCAACTTATTTATTTAAAATCTTCTTAACATCATCCTGCATTTTTTTAAGATGTTTGTTTTCGTAGGCTTCTACGGTTTTTTTGTTGCTCTCGCCTGCACTTTTCATATAGGACTCAAAGACGGCATCTTGTTTTTTTAAGGCACTTTGCCCGTCTTTACTGCCATAAAAAGCAATCATGGCATCCACTTCGGCTTGACTAAATGACTTGGCGGCGTTTAGGTAGGATTTTTTAAGCCCGTCTTTGGTTGCTTTGGTGTCTAGGCTTTTAATAAGACCTTCGGCATAGTCGTCAAAGGCTTTTAGGGCTTTTTTGCGTTGGTCGTCGGTGAGTGTATTGTCCTGTGCCATGCCCTGAGCGATTGCCATGCGTTCCATTTCAAGTGGGGCAACGACCGCTTGGTAAAATGTGGATTCGTAAGGCATGATTTTGGCAAGTTCTTCTAGGGATTGATTGCTCGGTGCAGCAAAGGCACTGGCACAAAATAGGGTGCTAAGCAGTAGTAGGGATTTGATTTTCATAACAGCTCCAAAGGTTAAAAGTTAAAAGTGCTATAATCTAACAGATTTTTATCAAGATGAAAAGTTTTAAATTGTTATCATTTGCAACGATGGCTTAACCGCATGATGAGCGATTAAATAAAAAGTCGGTACATCACGCACCGACTTTTGTATTACCAGACCAAGCCACGCACCGAGTTTTGGGTGATAAAACCATCAGGAATGCGTCCATTATCCGCCTGCCAGCGAGCAAAGGCACGAGAGGTGTTCGCTCCTGCCACGCCGTCCGCTTTACCGGCAGAGTAACCTTTGGTGTTTAAGGCTTCTTGTAAGCGAATGACTTCTGAGCGAGACAGTGGCTGTTCGTGGCGTGGCCAGTTGCCACGAATGCCAGCACCGCCAGCGATACGTTTGGCAAGGGTTGCCACGGCTAGGGCGTAGCTAGATGAGTTGTTATAAACTTTGATAACGTCAAAGTTGGGTGTCAGTAGCAGGGCAGGACCATTCACGCCGGCAGGTAACCACAGCTCGGCTTGGGCATGACCGCCAAAGTACTCGCCATTGGCAGAGACCACGCCCAAGGATTTCCACGATTCTAGGGACTGTTTTTGCCCTAAGAGTTGGTAGTTAAAGCCAGTTGGCAGGCGAACTTCATAAAAAGCGTCCACACCTGACACCCAACCGCTTGCCCCTAGATAATGGGCGGTGGAGGTGAGAGCGTCCGAGATTGTCCACGGGTTTTTTTGTCCATCGCCGTTACCGTCCACGCCGTATTTTATCCAAGTAGAGGGGATAAATTGGGTATGACCCATGCCCCCTGCCCATGACCCACGCAGTTGTGAACGGCTGACATCGCCACGCTCTATCATCTGTAACATGGCAAGCAGTTCACCTTCGGCAAAATTGCGACGGCGACCATCAAAGGCAAGGCTAGATAAGGCATCGACTAAGTCGGTTGAGCCGGTGCCTGCCCCATATGAGGACTCAATACCCCAAATGGCGACCATTATCTCTTTGGGGACACCATATTGGTTTTCGGCTCGTGAGAGTAGGGAAGGGTATTCACGTAATTTGGCTCTACCGTTAGAGACACGCCCTGAGGTAACGGCAGATTCCACGTACGACCACGGCATTTTGGAGAATTCGGCTTGGCGACCGTCTAGGCTGATGACCTGTGAGTTGAGACTGGCACTGCCCATCAGTGCATGCACCGCATGAGAGACATGACCGCCAGCGATGGTGCGAGTGATAAAGTCGCTTTTCCAATCGCCAAAACTGCCATAGTAACGATTTTCTACCGATGGGGCAGGCGTGGGCGTGGGGGCGGTTATTGGGGCGGTTGGTGTTTGGGGCTGAACAATGACCACACGAGACGGGGCAGGCGTGGGCGTTGGTGTCTTAACCACGATGGGTCGCTGTGGTGCTTGGGGAGCCGAAGCACAGGACAGTAGCGTGATGGTGGCAACAGCCACAGCGGACAGGCGAAAAGTAGGGTGGTCTAGCAGAGTTGTTACAGAATAAGTCATGAGTATTTAGCGGTAAAAATTTGTTGCCATTGTACACAGTTATGAGAGTTTTGGCAATGATATTTACATATTTGGCGAAGTAAAGATAGATAAACAAAAAGACGGAGTAAAACATCTACACCCGTCTTTTATTTGCCCTGCTAAATCTTGTTAAAGGAGTTTGTTGGTGTCATCAACACTGGCTAAATCCCACGCCCACATGACCGACTACTGCCACAGGAATGCGGTTATCGGCATGGATAGCCAGTCCACCACGAGCGGTTTCTTTGTATTTGTCCATCATGTCAAGTCCGGTCTCTTTCATGGTCAAAATGGCTTTGTCCAGTGAGACATGGTGCGAGCCATCGCCACGCAGGGCAAGGCGAGCGGCGTTAATCGCCTTGACCGATGCCATCGCATTGCGTTCAATACAAGGCACTTGCACCAGTCCTGCAATGGGATCGCAGGTCAGCCCTAAGTTATGTTCTAGCCCAATCTCGGCGGCGTTGAGACATTGGGCGACCGTACCGCCCATGACGTGAGCCAGTCCTGCTGCTGCCATCGCGCAGGCAGAGCCAACTTCGCCCTGACAGCCAACTTCCGCCCCTGAAATGGACGCATTTTGTTTGATTAACGCCCCAATCGCCCCTGCCACGAGCAAAAATTCACGCACGCCCTGATAACTAAATGACGGAATAAAGCCTTGATAATAATGTAGCACCGCAGGGATAATACCCGCCGCCCCATTGGTGGGAGCGGTAACGACCCGTCCGCCTGAGGCGTTTTGTTCATTGACCGCCAGAGCGTATAGGTTCACCCAATCCATCGCAAGCAGTCCGCCATCGGCTTTGCCATATTCTTTGCTAAGCTGGTCATATAAGGCTTTGGCACGGCGTTTGACGTTCAGACCGCCGGGCAGGATACCATCTTTTTGGTAGCCGGCATTGACACACGCCTGCATGGTTGCCCAGATGTCGTTAAGATAATCTTTAACTTCTTCTTCATCTCGGACAGCAGTTTCGTTGTGGAGCATAAGCTCGCTAATGCTAAACCCATGCGTGTGGCATAACCGTTCAATGTCCGCTCCCAGCTCAAAGGGATAAGGGTAGGGCGATTTTTTGGGGGTATCTAGTTGCTCTTGTGCGGTTTGGGCTTTAAATTCATCATTATCCACGACAAATCCACCCCCAATAGAAAAGTAGGTTTCGCTGATACGAGTGCCATCGGCTAAGGTGGCGATGAGTGTCATGCCGTTAGGGTGTTGGGGCAGGGTAACATCGCTATACCATAAGATGTCAGTGGTTTCATCAAAATCAATGATATGACGACCGCCCAAGTTCATCTTTTGGTGCGTGCGAATGTCTGATAAATACTCGTCCGTGCGTTCGGTGTCTAGCGTGCGTGGGGCGTGTCCGAGTAGTCCAAGCAAGGTAGCGGTATCGGTGGCGTGTCCCTTGCCCGTGGCGGACAGCGAGCCATATAGCTCTATGGTAATGCCTGTAATCGGACTAAAATCGCCATGCAGTCGCTCATCTAACAGTGCCAAAAACCGCCCACTGGCGACCATTGGACCGACCGTGTGCGAGCTTGAAGGGCCAACACCGATTTTAAACATGTCAAAAATACTAATCATAAAAAGTCCTTTATAAAGTTATTTTACCGTGTGACAAAATGAATTGTTGAATTAAGATAATCTGACAGGCAGACGTATAAACAGTTCTGTTTTAAAATGCATGACTAGATAACCACATCAGATGGGTTGATATTTTAGCATGATTGATGGGGATTTGATACAAAATATCCGACCAAATGTGATTTTGGTTGGATTTAAAATAATGGAGTATTTAGAGCGTACCTACCATTGATGACATTTTTATAAAATAAACTTCAATCTCAATTTAAAGTTGCAACTTATTGATTTTCCAATGATTATTTTTTGGGTTGTAGGGGCGAATTGCAATTCGCCCTTGATAAATCAATCACTTATACAAAGTTGAGAATAAGGTAAAATAAGATAAAAATTTAACGTTTTAAATCAATTTTTGCATAAAAAACGTGCGATTCCCCTGCTTTTTTAAACAGTCATTTTTCATTGCAAATACCAAAGGCGGGCACGTCCTAAAAATAATCAATCCTTAACAAGCCACATTAACCCCTTGCGAATTGATACACAGCTTGTCGCCATTATTTAGATTGCCAATCCATGCCTTGCCGTTTTTAAACATCAGCGGTTCGGGCAGTTCGGGATTTTTAGTGCTGTCCAAAATAAACCCGTCTTTATGAAAACGAAAATCGATGACCAGTTGCCCACTTTTATCAATAAAGCCCCAATTATCGCCCATGCGTACCCCTGCCAGATTCTCACTATAAGCTCGGACATCATCAAAGGCGTAGATAATCATCGGCACGCCCTTGTCATCGACAAAGCCCCATTTGCCGTCTTGTTGTCTTGGCGTGAGTGTCAGGTGCGTGCTCGGGTTTGGCAGACTGCCTTGGGCAAGTGTCGGCTCTGGGGTGGGCGATGGGTTGGGGGCTTGCCGTGTGCGATTGCCGTTCTTGTCGATGGCGTAGGTGCTACCGCCAGCGGTGACGGTGGCAAGACCTTGGGAGTAGTCGCTGATGTGACTGATGGCTCGCTCGGGACGGACGATGACCTTGCCCCGAGTGTCTAGCACGCCAAAGCCACGGTTTTGTTTGATGATGATACGTTCGCCCCGCACGCCCCTTGCCCATTGGTTGCCGTCTATGCGGTCGTAGTTAAAGGCGATGACGGTTTTGCCTTTGTCATTGATGTAGCCGACTTTACCGTTTTTTAGGGCAGGGAGTAGCCCGTTTCTAAACTCCGAGCCTAGCACCGCGTCATAAGCGAATAAATCGGCTGTTTTGTTGCCTTTTTTGTCCAAAAGTGCCACGGGCGAGCCGTTGTCTTTGACCGCCAAAAATACGCCCGAACGTGCGGTACAGCTGACGTTTTTATAGTGGCTTTTGGGCAGGGTACAGGCGTGAGCTAGGGGTGTGAGCGAGCCGAGCAGTAGGGCGGTGACTAGGTATTTTTTCATAAAAACAATGCGTGGGAATTTGGGCTATTTTATCATAAGTGGCAAGATTATCATGCCAAAAAACTTTTTCCAAAAAGTTAAATAAACCATAAAAATTATAAATTATTGTTATTTTTAAAGTGTGTTATAATCTTTTAAAATTCAACATACCCAGACCATTTTACATTTGGAGAATAACAATGGCAGGCAAAACCCCCCAAGCGACAGCGAAAACATTGTATGACAAACTTTGGGACGACCATTTGGTCAAACAGCGTGATGACGGCTCATCACTTATCTACATTGACCGCCAACTGTTACATGAAGTAACTTCCCCCCAAGCCTTTGAAGGCTTAGAGCTTAATAACCGTAAGCCGTGGCGACTGTCGGCAAATATCGCAACGCCCGACCACAACGTCCCAACTTCTAAAAACGAGCGTGAGCAAGGCATTGCAGGGATTGCTGATGACACCTCTCGCATTCAAGTCAAAACCCTTGATGACAACTGCAAATCCTTTAATGTCGTGCAATTTGGTATCAATGATGTCCGTCAAGGCATTGTTCACGTTGTCGGGCCTGAGCAGGGTTTGACCCTACCAGGCATGACGGTGGTGTGTGGGGATAGCCATACTGCCACGCATGGGGCATTGGGCTGTTTGGCTCACGGTATCGGCACATCAGAAGTAGAGCACGTCCTTGCCACGCAGTGCCTTGTCCAAAAGAAAATGAAAAATATGCTTGTCCGTGTGGACGGCAAATTGGGCAAAGGCGTTACGCCAAAAGATGTCGTGCTTGCTATCATCGGTAAAATCGGCACGGCAGGCGGGACAGGACACGCCATTGAATTTGGTGGACAAGTGTTCCGTGATATGTCCATTGAAGGGCGTATGACCGTGTGTAACATGGCGATTGAAGGCGGTGCTAGGGTCGGTCTTGTGGCGGTGGACGATAAGACCACCTCCTATGTTAAAGGTCGCCCCTACGCCCCAACAGGCGATGACTGGGAGCGTGCGGTCGCTTATTGGAACACCTTGCATTCGGACGATGACGCTCATTTTGATACGGTGGTCGTGCTAAATGGCGATGAGATTGAGCCACAGGTATCGTGGGGAACATCGCCTGAAATGGTCATTCCCATTAGCCAAAACGTGCCAACCCTAGCCGATGCCAAAGATGACGTCCAGCGTAATGACTGGACTCGTGCCTATCAATATATGGGGCTAACGGCAGGGCAGCCGCTATCCGAGATTCAGCTTGACCGTGTGTTTATCGGCTCTTGCACCAACTCACGCATTGAAGACATTCGTGCAGCGGCAGAAGTTGTCAAGGGTCGTAAGGTCGCCCCAAGTATCAAACAAGCGATGATTGTGGCAGGGTCGGGTTTGGTCAAAGAGCAAGCCGAGCAAGAAGGGCTTGATAAAATCTTTACCGAAGCAGGCTTTGAATGGCGTGAACCAGGCTGTTCTATGTGCCTTGCGATGAATGCTGATAAACTGCAATCAGGCGAGCATTGTGCCAGTACGTCCAACCGTAACTTTGAAGGTCGTCAAGGCAATGGCGGTCGCACGCACCTAGTATCTCCTGCCATGGCAGCAGCGGCGGCGATTGCGGGGCATTTTGTGGACGTGCGAACGTTTTGAGATGATAAAATAAGATAATCTGTGCTAGAATGGGTTATCTTATTTTTTAACTTTAATTGGAGTGTTGTTATGTCAAATGAATCAAATTTCACCTATGAGCTGATTGAAAAATCTTTGGCTTTACCTGGTATTAAAGTTGAGCGAAATGCTTTTTTACTTGATGTTTTTAAAGGCAAGGTTCAGCAATCTGATATTTCACTATTGCTGGAAAAAGGTCCAATCGCATCAGGCTTAATTTCTCAAAAGGAAGCCAAAAAGACCGCCATAATGGTTGCTAATAAAAGAAAGTTGATGTGTTCTAGCGGTTCTTTTTTGGCGGGTCTGCCTGGTGGATTAGCATTAGCGGCGACAGTGCCTGCTGATTTATTACAATTCTTTGCCTTTAATTTGCGTTTAGCCCAAGAAATTGCCTATATTTATGGCTATCAAGATTTTTGGAATGGCGATGTGTTAAATCATGAAAAAGTTGAACATGAATTAATGTTATTCTTGGGTGTTATGTTTGGTATTGGTGGGGCATCACAATTAACTCGATTAACAGCAGGAAATTTATCAAAACAAGCTCTAAAAAAATTACCACAAATGGCATTAACCAAAACATGGTATTACCCATTGGTTAAAAAAATTGCAGGAATGATTGGTATAAAATTAACAAAAGATACTTTTGCAAAAGGTGTTTCTAAGGCTATTCCTGTTATGGGTGGTATTATTTCAGGTGGTATTACTTATGCATCTATGGATAAGATGAGTAAAAGATTATATGAAACTTTTGATGTGGCGGTAGAATACACCGATGAAGAGATTTCAGATGATTTAAAAAACCTTAAAAAACAAATGCCAGATATTTTTGAAGGCGAGTTTAAGCAAATTGATTGATATTTAAATTGATTAATTTGTATTAGTTTGATTATAAGTGAATTAAGGAAAAACCATGACCGACCTAACCCAAAACACCTACCTAGACGTGCGTAATCCCACTCAAATCACAGGCGAGATGACCCTAAAATGTAGCGACATTGCCGAAGGTAGCACGCTATCAAATGATTATGTCGCTAACATTTGGGGCTATACAGGGGGTAACATTAGCCCAGAGCTTGAGTGGGGTAACGCTCCTGCCGATACCAAAAGTTTTGTGCTAACCATGTACGACCCTGATGCACCGACAGGCTCGGGCTTTTGGCATTGGAATGCCTTTAATATCCCTGCCGACTGGAATAAACTTCCCAAAGGTCAATCCAATGATTTTGGAAATGGCATTGTAGAATTGCAAAATGATGCAGGATCAAACGGTTTTATCGGGGCATTCCCGCCCAAAGGCGACAAACCACACCGCTATATTTTTACGCTATACGCCCTAAATGACGTGCTAGATTTGCCAAATACCATTAGTCCTGCGGTACTCGGCTTTAATTTAAATGGCAAAGTGTTGGCAACGGCAAGTTTGACAGCTTATTATAGTTGGTAATTTTTTTGGTGGTAGCTCAAAAGTATGCCAAACTAGGTTTTTCGCTCACCACCAGTCTGCCTGCGGGTGGAAGGAAAACCGTCATGGTTCGACAAGCTCACCACGAATGGTTTTCTAACTAACTAAGAGTAGCTTTTTAAAAAAAATCCGTTCGCCCTTGTATCAACCCAACACCAAACCTAGATTATCTGCTAGAATGTTGTTGGGTTATACAAGCAAAGAGAACACGGGTTCGCCCTTAGTGTCTTAACACTGGTGCTCAGATGGTGTCCTTTGCTTGTCATCTTAACTCTGAATGGTATCTAAGTGCGTTTATTAAAACAGACACTGCATAAACAAGGCAAGAGACAGATGATACACTATATTGGCATAGACATCAGCAAAGCAAAGTTTGATGTTGCATTTATAAACCCAAGCACAAATAAAGTAAAAACCAAGGTTTTTAACAACAACAAAGCAGGCTTTGATTTACTGCTTGCTTGGTTAAAAACCAATGTCAGCAATCATCTTGATGAGCTACACATCATCCTAGAAGCAACAGGGGTTTATCATGAACACCTAAGTGAGTTTCTTGATGATAATAATATCAAGCAAAGCATTGTCAATCCTAACTATGTCCGCAAATTTGCAGACAGTTTGGGGGTAATCCATAAAACTGATAAAAAAGACAGCATTATTTTATCAAGGTATGGTTATAGCCACAAGCCTGAGGTTTGGGTAGCACCTAGCATTGAAGCCAAACAGCTAAAAGCTCTATTGGCTCGCTTAGAAGCACTCAAAGAAGATTTGCAACGAGAGCAAAACCGACAAGAGTTGCTCTTATCACCCAATCTGCCCGATTTGGTTAAAGCATCCATGCAAACAGTCATCAGTGTCCTTCAAGAGGAAATTGCCAAACTCACCAAAGACATTGATGACTTTGTTGACAAACAACCAAGTTTAAAGCAAGACAAAACCTTACTTGAAACCATTGACGGTATTGGTTCTGTTATTGCCAAAGAAGTGGTATGCTTAATACATACCAAACAATTTAAAAAAGCCTCACAGATGGCTTCGTTTTTAGGCTTAATACCCAAACAAAGACAGTCAGGTGTCTTTAAGGGAGCAACCAAACTGTCCAAACAAGGGCAAGTCTCTTTGCGTGCTAAGCTGTATATGTCTGCAATGAGTGCCATTCGTTATAATAGCACCATTAAGGCATTTTATGAACGATTACAACAAAACGGTAAAACCAAAATGCAAGCCTTATGTGCTTGTATGCGTAAATTGGTACATATCTGTTTTGGTGTTATCAAAACCCAAACATCCTTTGAGCAACAAGTATCTTTAAGTTAGTTTGTAAGATACTAGATACCAGATACTTAAAAAACCATTGACTTAGGTGGGGTATCATGGTATCTGAGCTTGTCGAAGGGTGAAGGATTTTTGGAATTGATAGATGTTTTGGGTGTATATTTTGCAATGTTCAGATGATAGTTTTTATGTTGGTCATTCTGATGATTTACAAAAGCGGTTATATGAACATGAAACAGGGTTATTTTCAACCTGCTATACATTTAATAAACGTCCTATTCAGTTGGTTTTTACAGAGCAGTTTGAAAGCCGAGAAAATGCATTGGCTCGTGAAAGACAATTAAAAGGTTGGTCAAGAGCAAAGAAAATCGCCTTGATAAATAGCGATTGGGATAAATTGATTTTATTATCAAAAAGTTATTTTAATTCTTGATAATGTTAAGTTCTCTGCTCGCTCTGAGTTGGGAAAGAAAACCGTCATGGTTCGACAAGCTCACCACGAACGGTTTTCTAGCACACTTGAACAATTTGCTAATACGCCATGAGTAGTTTTCTCAAAAAAATTCACTTAAACAAATCTTTTTTAAAAAAGGAAAAGCTATGAAAAAATACACCACCGAAATCGGCATTGTTGCCCCGTTAGACCGTGCCAATGTAGACACCGATTTGATTATCCCCAAGCAGTTTTTAAAATCCATTAAACGCACAGGGTTTGGCGATAATTTATTTGACGAATTGCGTTATTTGGACGAAGGCTTTTTGGGGCAGGACATTGCCAAACGCCCAAAAAATCCTGATTTTGTCCTAAACCAAGACCGCTATGCTGGTGCGACAATCCTGCTTGCTCGTGCTAATTTTGGTTGTGGGTCTAGCCGTGAACACGCCCCTTGGGCATTGAATGAATACGGTTTTCGTACTGTGATTGCTCCAAGTTTTGCCGATATTTTTTATAATAACTGCTTTAAAAATGGCATGCTCCCTGTGATTTTATCAGAGGGCGACATTGATGAATTATTTAAAGAATGTTTTGATAATGTCGGCTATCAATTAACCGTAGATTTGGCAAATCAAAAAGTGATTAGCCCAAGCGGTAAAGAATACGCCTTTGACGTGGACGAATTTCGTAAGCATTGCTTATTAAATGGCTTAGATGATATTGGTTTGACTTTGCAAAATGCGGACGATATTAAAGCCTTTGAAGAAAAAGCCAAACAAGAACGCCCTTGGGTATTTAAAGAATTGACGGCTTGATTTTTAGGAATTTCCCAATGATAGATATTGAAAATATTCTTAAACAACTTGCTAAAAAACGCCCTGTTTTTCATTCGGAAGCGGATTTTCAACACGCTTTGGCGTGGGAAATTCAAATGTGTTATCCAAATGCAAATATCCGTATTGAAAAACCATATCTGATTGACGGTAGACCATTTTACATTGATTTAATTGTTGAAATTGATGATAAAATAATTGCCATTGAATTAAAGTATAAAACGAAGAAGTTTGAATTTGAATTAAATGGCGAAAATTTTTCTTTAAGAAATCATGGTGCTCAAAATTGGGGGCGTTACCATTTTGTTAATGATATCGTTAGGCTTGAAAAGCTAATGGAAAAGTTTGAAATATCGCAAGGCTATGCCATATTTCTAACAAATGATATATATTATCAAAGTAAGCCAAAAGACAATACTGATTATTTTGATTTTGGCTTGCAAAATGAAAAGATATTATCAGGAACCTTGAAATGGAAAGATGAGAAAAAGATAGATAAGACATTGCAGTTAAAAAATGATTATCTGTTAAATTGGCAACAATACGAGCCAACATATCAATTTCAATATTTAATTGTTAAAGTTTAAAGTAACAAAAGGAAAACCCCCATGACAAAACACATTGCCATTTTAGAAGGCGACGGTATCGGTCCTGAGATTATCGCCCAAGCCGTGAAGGTACTTGATAAACTCATCGCTGACGGTTTGGACGTAAGCTATGAATACGCTTATTTGGGCGGTTCGGCATATGACAAATACGGCTCGCCATATCCTAGCCAGACCCAAGCCATTTGCCAAAAGGCGGATGCAGTGCTATTAGGTGCGGTTGGCTCGCCCCAGTATGACAACCTTGACCGCCCACTGCGTCCTGAGCGTGGACTTTTGGCGATTCGTAAGGATTTAAATTTATTTGCCAATTTGCGTCCTGCGATTTTGTATAAAGAATTGGCAAATGCGTCCACATTAAAACCCGAAGTCGTATCAGGATTGGATATTTTGATTGTGCGTGAGCTGACGGGCGACATTTATTTTGGCGAGCCACGGGGCATTCACACCAACGACAAGGGCGAGCGTGAAGGCTTTAACACCATGCGTTATAGCGAAAGCGAGATTCGCCGTATCGCTCATGTGTCGTTCCAATCCGCCCAAAAACGTGGCAAAAAGCTGTGTAGCGTGGATAAGGCGAACGTATTGGAGACGACCGAGCTGTGGAAAGAGATTTTCACGGACGTTGCCAAAGAGTACCCTGACGTTGAGCTGTCGCATATGTATGTGGACAACTGTGCCATGCAACTGGTTAAAGCTCCCAAGCAGTTTGATGTGATTGCCACGGGCAATATTTTTGGCGATATTTTGTCCGACCAAGCGTCCATGCTCACAGGCTCTATCGGCATGCTACCGTCTGCAAGCCTAAACGAGACGGGCAAAGGGCTGTACGAGCCGTCTCATGGCTCTGCCCCCGACATTGCAGGGCAGGATAAGGCAAATCCACTGGCGACCATTTTGTCGCTTGCCATGCTTGTGCGTTATAGCCTAAATGATGAAAATCGTGCGGTGAGAATAGAACAAGCGGTGCAAAAAGTGTTAGAACAAGGCTATCGCACGGCGGATATTTATGAAGACGGCACGACATTGGTTGGCTGTGCGGACATGGGCGATAAAGTGGTGCAGGCGTTGTAAGCCTTGTTAACTTAACACAAAAAGCCCATGATTGTGGGCTTTTTATTTGCCAAGTGATTGATTTTGCTTTACAATGAATGGCAGTTTAATTTATAGTAAATTAACTTCAATTTACATCAACGCTACATTTTAAAAGATGCTTTTGTAGGGGCTGGCTCTGCACGCCCTGATGATACATTGGTTTATAGGGCGTGGAAAGCACGCCCCTACATTGGTGTATTTTGAAGTTAAACAAGTGTAAAAAGGGGTAAGATGATGAAAAAAGTATTGGTGCTGGCTTTGGCGGTGTTAATGACTGCTTGTGGTCAAGATGAAACGGTCAAAAACAATCAAGCAGAATATTTGGATGCTCAAAAAAATCAAGTCATGCCAAGTGGCGAGCTAACCCCAAGTGAGACCATTAAAGCCCTTGATCAAAAACTTGCCAATGTAGGCAAGATTACCAAGTCTGAACAAATTAAATTTAGCACGGTTGCCTATGAGTATGAACTGCCCGATGAGATGAAGCAGGCGTGCAATTTTGACCCAAAAACACCCAAAGATGACGAAGGTTTTTATAAAGAGGGCTTTTGCACGAGTATCAATATCAAATTGGCAAAAGTTGAACCACGTTGGATAGAGCAGATTGTCAATAAAACAATTACCAACGATGACAATCCTAAACTGCTTAAATTTAAGCAGAATGTTGATGAATTTGTGGGTGAGCATTTGATGTTTATCAATGAGATGAAAGACGTTGCCAAAGAAAATGGCGAGCCCTTTGAGTCAGCACCGAGCTATGCTTGGACGGTTGTCCCAGAGCTTATCCCTGCTCACAAAAACTTAGCTCAGGTTGCCATCGCAGGCGATGTTTATATGGGTGGGGCTCATGGCATGCCATTTATGGAGTATCTGATGTTTGATATGGATTTGCAGACGCAGATTGATTTTTCTGATGTGATTGTGGCGGATAGGGCGAGTGATTTTCATGAGCTGGCTTATGCGGGGTTTAAAGAATATCTAAAAGATGAGCTACAAATCACAACCAAAAAAGACATCCAAG
Organism: Moraxella sp. K1664; assembly: GCF_039693965.1. NCBI lineage: Bacteria > Pseudomonadati > Pseudomonadota > Gammaproteobacteria > Moraxellales > Moraxellaceae > Moraxella > Moraxella sp. K1664. Next base: position 2,586,892 of record NZ_CP155576.1, on the reverse strand, counting down.
AATACGAGCAAACGTGGCAGTTTGAGATGACCGAAAATGTGTATTTTGGTAAAAATGGGGTGGTGCTGGTGTATCAACCTTATGAAATGGGAGGTTTTGCACAGGGTTTTGTTGAGATTGTGGTGCCGTATGATAAATTACAAGGCATTATCCGAGAGGAATACTTACCTAAGCAGACAGCCAAAACAGCAAACCAAGAATCGGTAAGTCAAGAGTCAGTAAGTCAAAAGGCGGAGCAGGCAAGCCAAGCGGATAAGTCCTGATGTATCATTAACCAAACATTAACAATGCGTTTCTTAATCGTGCTTGTTTTTCCTAATCAGCCTTGCTAGAATTTATCGCATTGGTGTTGTACCAATAACATTATTCATCAAACCCAAGGAGTTGTTATGAAAAAGCTAGCCCTACTGTCTCTTGTTGCCCTAGCAGGCATGGCAAATGCTGCCACTTATGAGATTGACCCATTTCACACCAATGCCCGTTTTGCCATTGATCATTTTAAAACCAGTACCAACGTGGGCGGTGTGTATGGTCTAACAGGCGAGATGGAGTTTGATAAAGCCAAACGCACAGGTAAAATTGACATCGAGTTGCCATTGGCAAACCTACAATCAAGCTCTAAGGAGTTTACTGAACATCTGCTCAGTGCCGATTTGTTTGATGCCGAAAAATATCCAACCATGCGTTTTGAATCTACCAAATTCAACTACACAGGCAAGGGCAAAGCACGCAAACTAAGCTCAGTAGATGGCAAACTTACCCTACTTGGTCAAACACACCCTGTTCGTCTGCACGCCAATAAGTTCAATTGCTATGACAGCCCCATGGCAAAAACCGAAGTTTGTGGCGGTGATTTTAGCACGACCATTGACCGCACCAAATGGGGCATGGATTATTTGGTGAATGTTGGCATGGCAAAAAATGTCCGCATTGACATTCAAGTAGAAGCCGCTAAGAAATAATTTGTTTTAAAGAATCAAAAATCACCCCAAATCATGTTGGGGTGATTTTTTGTGATTTGCATAAAGGATGGGTGATATGGGTAAAAGTTACATTTGCCACAGATTTATACCATGGACGTAAGGACGTGCTGAACACGTCCTTTGGGCTTTAAAAAATACGGTTCATGCCGTTTAACGCTGCCACACGATAGGCTTCTGCCATGGTGGGGTAGTTAAAGGTGGTGTTGATAAAGTATTCTAGCGTGTGACCGCATTTCATCACCGCCTGTCCGATGTGGATAATCTCGGATGCGTGGTTGCCGTAGCAGTGAATGCCTAGGATTTGCAGGGTTTCACGGTGGAATAAGATTTTTAGGACGCCTGAACGCTCACCGATGATTTGGGAGCGAGCTAGGTGTTTGAAAAAGGCTTGTCCGACTTCATAAGGGATTTGGTCACGGGTTAAGTCTTCTTCGGTCGCCCCAATGCTTGAAATCTCAGGAATGGTATAGATGCCAGTAGGCACGCTATTGACAAACTCAGCGTGTTTGTCACCCACCATAAAGCCAGCGGCATTTCGCCCTTGGTCGTAGGCAGCGGATGCCAAAGACGGCCAGCCGATGACATCGCCCACGGCATAGATGTGTTCAGCTTTGGTGCGGTAGGTTTGATCCACTTCGAGCTGTCCACGATTGTTGGCGGATAAGCCAACCGCTTCTAGGTTGAGCCCGTCGGTGTTGCCCGAACGTCCGTTGCACCAAAGAATGGCGTCAGATTTGATTTTTTTACCGCTTTTTAGGTGCAAGACCACGCAGTCATCAAAGGTTTCTAGGCGTTCAATCTCTTCATTGTTGCGAATACGCACGCCAAACTGACGAAAGTCGTGCGATAGGGCATCCGAAATCTCATTATCCAAATAGCTGAGTAGTTGGTCTTTGTTGTTAATCAAATCAACAACATAACCCAAACCTGTAAAGATGGACGCATACTCACAGCCAATCACGCCTGCTCCGTAGATGATGATTTTACGAGCGACATAATCCATTTGCAAAATCTTATCTGAGTCAAAGACACGGGGATGATCAAAGTCAAGCAGATCGGGACGATAAGGGCGTGAACCCACGGCAATGACTGCTTTTTCAAAGGTGACGGTTTTGACACCATCGGCATGAATCTGTTCAACTTCTAGGGTGTTTTTGTCAATAAAACGCCCCCAGCCTTGGATAATCTCAACACGGTTACGCTCATAAAACAGCTTATGGGTATTGACCTGACTGGCAATCACTCGCCGTGCTTTGCTTAGTACTTTGTTAAGTGGTACTTGAAAATTATCGGTAAATGAGCTAAAAATGGGGTCGCGTCGCATGCCAATGATGTTAAACACCGATTGGCGAAGTGCCTTACTAGGAATGGTGCCGACATGAGCACAGTTGCCACCCACTTGGTCTCTGGGGTCGATGACCGCCACTTTAAGCCCTGATTTGGCAAGTTTCATCGCCGCTGCTTCACCGGCAGGCCCTGCCCCTAATACCACCGCATCGTATTCAAAGCCGTGGCGGGATTTGCGTTTTTGGGGAGCAATGGCGATACGCTGACCATCAAGGGGACTGATGAGTAAGTGACTGGGGTCATGCTCTTCGTGATTGGGCGTGTTTGTGTTGTCAGGGGGATTGGTTTTGGTCTCGGTCTCGGGTAGGGCGGAACGTTTGGCTTGTTCTTTGATGGCGTTCTCTGCCTTGGTCTCGTTTGTGGCGGAGTTTTGGGATTTACCTGCCGTCTCGGTGGGGTTGGTTTTGGTCATGATATTGCCTTTTGTTTTTGTTTAATTTGATGAATGAATATTTTGCGTTAAAATCTCATCTAGCTGCCACATTCCTGTGGGTTTGCCGGTATTTTGGTCTATCTCTTGACGTACTTTGATGGTATAGGCGGTGCCAATGATTGGTGTAAAGCCGATGATGTCATTATAGCCAATGCCGAACAGCTCATCATCGTCTGCCCCGACGGGCTTGACCAGTAGACACTGCATGGGCGTGGCAGAATGACAGGCACTGCGATAAGGCATGACTTCTAGCGTTTCGCTGGCGTTTAGGGTCACATTAGGGATATAACGTGGCTCGGGCACAGGGGGGCGACTTTGGCAGGCACTCAACGAGATGATGAGTGTTAGGGGTAAGAGTAACAAGGAGCGATGTTTCATGTTTTTCTCAGAGTTTGTCAGTTTTAAAATCATGCTATTTAAAATGCTTTAACAATCAGCCAATCCGCCGTGCCAAACCTGTGATTTGTAAAATCCGTGTGGCAATCTCTTCAATACTCATCTCAGAGACATTGAGATTGGGGATTTTTTGGGCGGTGTAGATGGCTTGGATGGCACGCTGTTCTTCTTGGCATTGGGCAAGGGACGCATAGCGAGAACCTGCTTTTCGCTCTTGGCGGATACGTACCAGTCGCTCGGTGTCAATGGTCAGACCAAAGAGTTTGTGGCGATAGGGCTGTAATACTTTGGGCAGATTGCTACTATCTAGGTCGTCTTCGGTCAAAGGATAGTTGGCGGCACGAATGCCAAACTGTAAGGCAAGATATAGGCTTGTGGGCGTTTTTCCCGAGCGTGATAAGCCAACTAAGATGATGTCCGCCCCATCATAGTGATTGGTTCTTGCCCCGTCGTCATTATCTAGGGCAAAATGCACCGCGTCAATCCTTGCTTTATAGTCTTCGCTGTCCACTTGTCCGTGTGCCATGCCTGCGTGGGGGTCGGGGGTCTCGCCAATCTCGTTGGCAATGCGGGTAATTAACCCTTCATAGATATCAAGATTGGTGGCGTTCGCCCCGTTGATGATACTGCGAATCTCATCACTGACGATGGTGTCAAAAACCAAGGGTTTAAGTCCTGATAAATGATGGGCTTCGTTAATACGTTTGACCGCTTCATGAGCCAGCTCGGGAGTGTCCACATAGGGGATGATTTTGACGTCAAATTTGACATTGCCAAATTGGCTAAGTAGCGATCGCCCAAGCGTCTCAGCGGTGATGGCGGTGCCGTCAGAGATAAAAAAAGCACTGCGAAGTAGCTCGGGGGCTTTAAACTGCTTGGCTTGCCGAGCCTGCTGGTCTTGTTGGCTGGGTGTGGGGGTGTGAACGTACATGGCTATCCTTTATGTCCTGTGCCATACATGGGTAAACTCAAATAAGAGTATAGCACAAAAACAGGGGATTTTGTAGGAAAAATTATCAACTGTGGCATGATAATAAGAAACAGGACAAGTAAATGACAATGATTAAAACAGCATGAAAAAGCGGATAAAATCCCATTGTGCATTTGTGGTAATTTTGTTAAAATGAACGACCTTTTTGTCAATATAAAAAGTGTAGATTGGATAAAAGGGCGGTGCTAACCATAATAACAACAATCACATCTTTGGGTAGGGCGTATTCATGGTTTCTCAGATGGTTTATGGCTAAGGAATGCAATGTTTTCATTTTTATCGGTAGAATTTGCGTTATTGTTCATGGTGTTTTTTATGCTTTATTGGGCATTTAAAAAAAGACCAGACATTCAAAATATGTTGTTGCTCATTATCAGCTATGCCATTATTTATTTAATGGCAGGCTTGATGGCAGTTGGCATGCTGTTTATTTTTAGTATTGTCATTTATTTCATTGCTCGGCAAATCATCATCAGTCGCCACAAAAAATCATGGATGGCGATGGGCGTTATCATCACTTTGATAAATCTATCAGTGTTTAAATATTATGAATTTTTCCGTGCCAATATTAGCCGTGCCTTAGAGATGTGGCAATTAGATAATACGGGACTTATGGCAAATATTATTTTCCCATTGGGTATTTCTTATTATTCATTTCAAGCCATTAGTTATTTGGCGACCTTATACCAACAAACCAAAAACAATCATCAGCCCCAAACGCCATTGAGTTTATGGCAATCATTAACCTATTTTTCATTTTTTGCCACTATCTCATCAGGCCCGATTACTCGTGTGGCTTATACCAAAGGACTAAAAGACATTACTGGCAAAGAATGTGCCATGTATGACCAATTAAATGAACCAAAACCACGCCAATTATTATACCCAAAAATCGCCTTTGCCTTAATCGTGCTTGCCCTTGCCAAAAAATGGTGGCTGGCAGGGTATTTGGCAGATAATTGGGTTAATCCCGTCTTTGCCAATCCCACAGGCTTTCATAGCTTAGAAGTATTGACCGCCATTTATGGTTATACCTTGCAATTATTTTTAGATTTTTCAGGATATAGTGAGATGATGGTGGCATTTGGATTATTGCTCGGTTTTCGCTTACCCATGAATTTTAATGCCCCATTATTGGCTCATAATATTAGAGATTTTTGGGACAGATGGCATATTAGTTTATCGACATGGATAAGAGATTATATTTATATTCCCTTAGGTGGTAGTAGAAAGGGCTTTTGGTTTACCCAGCTCAATCTTATTATTGCGATGGTGCTATCAGGGATTTGGCATGGCTCAACCTTTAACTTTTTCTTTTGGGGGCTATTACACGCCTTAGCCATTGCTTTATTAAATACAGGCGATTTGGCGTGCCAAAAAATAAGCGGTCATGATAAAGGTCGTAACTTTTTGGCAAATACAGGCATCATTGGTAAAACGCTGGGCGTATTAATCACCGTGCATTTTGTGGTATTTGCCTTTGTCTTTTTTAGGGCGACCACATTAGATGAAGCGTTATTGATTTTTAATGCCTTATTTTTTAATCATATTAATGTGGCATGGACAAATAACCCGATTTATCTATTGGCGATTTTGACATTGGCATGGCTGATTTATCCATTATTTCATCGTCATCAAACACAGGTCGGTCGGCTAATAAATAAAATGCCAAGCGTGATTTTTTATGTGTTGTGCTTTATGGTATTTATGGCGGTGGTCATTTTGGCTCCGTCTGGCATTCCCGGTTTTATTTATGCAAATTTCTAAAAGACAAGATAAAGGATATTATCATGAGCGAACATAAACAAGATGAGATTAATCATATTAACAAGGCTGATATTGACAGTCAAGATAATGTCAATCAAGCAAATATTCATCGAAAAGACATTAATAAAGAAAAAATTAACAAAGAAAACATTGATACAGAAAATACAGATAAAGAAATCATTCATCAAGATGATAGCGATGATTGGGATAATGAAGTCATTAGCCTAGATGATAATTTTAAACAATCTTTTATCACCACGCTCATGTTTTTGGTATTATCTACCGTCATGGGTATTTGGATAATGCAAAAATCAATCAATGCCTATTATCTACAAACTTATCATCAGTCCAGCCCGTTAAATCTGATTAATAGTCCGTTATGGCAAAAAGGGGGCGATATTGGCGATGGATTATATGCCTTTCATGATAATATCGCCAATAATATCGGCAATATGAATAAAAGTGTGATTGATGAGTTTAATGATAATTACGCCTATACCCCTGCTTATAAAGCCCAAATGGCAGAAAAAGCACGTCAAGAGCAATTACGTCAAGAGCAAGAAAGACAATTAAAAGCCCAAGCCCTAAAAGAAAATCAAGCCCAAAATGAATTAGAACAATCTTTGACATTAAATAAAAGCCAAAAAGTATTTTTTGCTGGAGATTCGATGATGCAGGGCATTGCCCCACATATGCAAAAGTATTTACAAGGCTTAGGCGTGGATTCGGTCAATCTTAGCAAACAAAGTACCGGTTTGGCATATCCTAAATTCTTTGATTGGAATAGCACCATTAAAAATACGTTACAATCAGATAGTAGTATCAAAGTACTCATTGTCATGCTGGGGGCAAATGACCCTTGGGATATGCCAGATAAACAGGGAAAATACCTAAAATTTAATAGCGAAGAATGGATAGCAGAATATCAGGCACGCATGAAAGATATATTGGATTTTGCCAAAGAAAGGCAGGTGGGCGTGATTTGGGTAACACCGCCAAATATGAAAAAAAATAAATTAAATGAACAAATGGTTCAGCTTAATGATGTGATGATGAATGAGCTTACTCGTCATAATGTCAAAGTGATTGATGCACGTCCTATCATGGGTGGGCGTAACAATGTTTACAATGATTATCTTGAAAAAGACGGCAAAAACATTAAAATGCGTAGCGGTGATGGTATTCATTTTTCTGGCGATGGTCAGCGGATTCTTGCCAAAGAAGTGCAATCTTATTTAATCATTGAGTGATGAATTTAATCACTAAGCGATGATGTTTTTATTTGATAATTATTACTTCATTTTCAACTTAAAATGGTAATTATTTTTAGGTTGTAGGGGCGAATTGCAATTCGCCCTTGAAAAATCAATCACTTATATAAGGTTGAAAATGGAGTTGTCTATTAAAAAGAGTATTCATGAATTTAACAAAACTTAGCTTTAAGCCTACCTTATTAATCATGGCGTGCGTGTCGGTATCAGCTCATGCCAATCTAACCAACTTTGGCGAACCCAATACCAGTGCCTTAGCCCAAGCCATGACAAACCATTCGGTACATATCGTCCAACTCGGCGACAGCCACACCGCTGGCGACACCATGACGGACGCTCTAAGAAATCGCTTGCAGGGCGTGATGGGCGATGGTGGCATGGGCTGGGCGATGCCGATGTATTTTAGCGGTCAGCGTATGGCACGGTTTAGTTATGATAATGTGGATTTTTCGCCAATTTCTAGCCGTACCAATCAAAGCGAGTATTATACGCTGGGCGGACTGATTGCCAGACCCAAGGTCAATGGGGCAAGTCTAACCCTAAAACCCAAAAAAGGGGCAGAACCTGCTCAGCGTATCTGGGTGAGCATTCGTCAGCAACCGACAGACGGCAGATTTACAGGGGTGGACGCTTATGGCAAGCGGTTTGTGCTAGAAACGGCACGCAAAGACGGCACATGGCAGATGGTGAGTGTGGACGTGAATTTGCCGTTTACCATTTATAATGACAACGCCACAGGCTCGGCGATTGGCGGTTGGTGGGCGTTTAACCCCAGTGGACGTGGGGCGGTGGTATCGGCACTGGGTATCAATGGGGCGGAGCTGTCGCATTGGGGCAGATGGAATGCGCAGGCGTGGCAAAATGAGCTTGCGACCATTCGCCCCACGCTTATCGTACTCGCCTATGGCACTAATGAAGCGTATAATGGCGTGTCAGGCGAGAGCGTGCGTGCGACCTTGACCGAAAAAATCCGCCAAATCCGTGCCGTCAGTCCACGTTCGGCGGTCATGGTACTCGGCTCGCCAGAAGCTCTAAAAAGCACAGGCGGTGGGTGTGGCACACGCCCTGCCACGCTCACAGACGTGCAAACCGCCCAACGGCAAGTCGCCCAAGCCGAACGCACCTTATATTGGGATTGGCAAGGGGCGATGGGTGGCTCTTGCTCGATGAAATCATGGATAAGTCGTGGACTTGCCAGTAAAGATGGCGTGCATTTTAGTCAGTCAGGCTACACTCGTCTGGGTAATGAGTTGGCAAATGAGCTGTTGGCATTACAGGCACAAGCCCCCACGCAGTATCCGAATGCCACTTATCCTAACACCGCTCCGACATACAGCCCCAATGATGTGCCAAGTATCAGCTCAGGGCAGGGCGGTCAAGGGCGTGGGTTTATCCGCATTGAACGGGCTAATTAGTCTTTATTAAAAGGTTAAAATAGGTGTATTTAGATAATAAATACACCTATTTTTATAAAAAATAACATTGAGTATTGGCAAATTTCTCGTTATAATTTGACAAATTTTTATAGATTAAAAAGGTGTTCGTATGGCACAAGTTATCCCCTTTAACAAACTAGGCAAAGACGATGTTGAGATTGTCGGTGGTAAAAATGCGTCTTTGGGCGAGATGATTAGCAATCTTGCCAATGTTGGCGTGTCTGTGCCAAACGGCTTTGCCACGACCGCAGAAGCGTTTAACCGCTTTTTGAACGAAACAGGTTTACTTGACAAAATCAATGCCGAACTAAAAGGCTTGGACGTTGATGATGTCGAAAAACTTGCCGAAGTGGGGGCAAAAGTGCGTGGTTGGGTCATCGCCCAAGCACTGCCAAAAGACTTAGAAGATGAGATTCGCACCGCATTTGATACGCTTACAGGTGGTCAAGATGTGGCGGTGGCGGTGCGTTCATCAGCGACTGCCGAAGACTTGCCCGATGCGTCTTTTGCAGGTCAGCAAGAGACATTCCTTAACATTCGTGGCATTGACAACGTACTGATTGCCATCAAAGAAGTGTTTGCCAGTCTTTATAACGACCGTGCGATTGCCTACCGTGTACACAAAGGCTTTGAGCACGCAGGCGTGGCGTTGTCGTCAGGCGTTCAGCGTATGGTACGCTCGGAGACGGGTACGTCTGGCGTGATGTTTACGCTTGACACCGAAAGCGGATTTAATGACGTGGTGTTTATCACCGCAAGCTATGGCTTGGGCGAAATGGTGGTGCAAGGGGCGGTAAACCCTGATGAGTTTTATTTATCCAAAAAACTATTGGCAGAGAATCGCCCTGCTGTGGTTCGTCGTAATCTTGGCTCAAAACACATTAAAATGGTCTATGGCGATGAAGGTACGACCAAACGCTCCACCAAAATCGTGGACGTAGAAAAAGGCGACCGTCAGCAGTTTGCCCTAAATACCGATGAGCTAACTCGCCTTGCCAAACAAGCCCTTATCATTGAAAAACACTATGGCTGTCCTATGGATATTGAGTGGGCAAAAGACGGCGATACCAACGAATTATTCATCGTACAAGCTCGCCCCGAAACTGTCAAATCTCGCCAAGACAAAACGAGCATGGAGCGTTATGTCATCAATAGCAAGGGGGCAAAAGTCCTATGCGAAGGGCGTTCTATCGGTCAGCGTGTCGGTGCGGGCAAGGTGCGTATCGTAACCAATTTGAACGAGATGAGCAAAGTCCAAGACGGCGATGTGCTAGTGTCTGACATGACCGACCCCGATTGGGAGCCTGTGATGAAGCGTGCCAGTGCGATTATCACCAACCGTGGCGGACGCACTTGCCATGCGGCGATTATCGCTCGTGAGCTTGGCGTACCTGCCATTGTCGGCTGTGGTAACGCCACCGAGCTTTTGACAGACGGTCAGGCGGTAACGGTATCATGTGCCGAGGGCGATACGGGCTTTATTTATGACGGCATTTTGGACTTTGAAGTACAAAAAAATTCTGTCGCCAGTATGCCTGAGCTTGGCTTTAAGGTTATGATGAACGTGGGTAATCCCGACCGTGCCTTTGACTTTGCCCAAATCCCAAATGAGGGCGTAGGCTTGGCTCGTTTAGAATTTATCATTAACCGCATGATTGGCGTACACCCCAAGGCTCTTTTGAACGTGGACACCTTGCCACAAGAGACCCAAGCCCAAGTGTTTGAGCGTATCGCAGGGTACAACTCGCCTGTGGAGTTTTATATCAACAAACTCATCGAAGGTATCTCAACGCTTGCCGTGGCGTTCAAAGACAAGCCTGTCATCGTGCGTATGAGTGATTTTAAATCCAACGAATATGCCAACCTAATCGGCGGTAAGCTGTACGAACCGCACGAAGAAAACCCAATGCTTGGTTTCCGTGGGGCGAGTCGTTATATCTCGGACAATTTCCGTGATTGCTTTGAATTAGAATGCCGTGCCTTAAAATACGTCCGTGATGACATGGGGCTAACCAACGTCAAAATCATGATTCCGTTTGTGCGTACCACAGGCGAAGCTCGCCAAGTTATTGAATTACTTGAAAAAAATGGGCTAAAACGTGGCGAGAATTCTCTTGAAATTATCATGATGTGCGAATTGCCAACCAATGCCTTGCTTGCTGATGAGTTCTTGGCTTACTTTGACGGTTTTTCAATCGGCTCAAACGATCTAACTCAGCTTACGCTAGGGCTTGACCGTGATAGTGGCATTGTATCGCACTTGTTTGATGAGCGAGACCCTGCGGTCAAAAAACTGCTTGGCATGGCGATTGAAGCGTGCCGTAAACAGGGTAAATATGTCGGCATTTGCGGTCAAGGGCCGTCCGACCACCCAGACCTTGCCAAATGGCTCATGGAGCAAGGTATCAGCTCGGTATCGCTAAACCCTGATACGGTGCTGGATACTTGGTTATTTTTGGCGGATAAATGATGGTTAGGGCGTGCCTGCCCTTTATAACACTATTTACAATTCAGATATATTTTAGAAATAAACTAATCGTTTTTGCATGAAAAATGGCTAAATCTTGTTTTTCTTCGTCAAAAACTTGTCTGATAGAATAACTATCAGCCTACGTTTTTTCCTTGAAAAACGTGCGATTTTTCTCATTTTTCATTGCAAATACAAAAGGCAGGCACGCCCTATAAGACTGGGCTGTAAAAAGCTCAGTCTTTAAAATATTTTTAAAATTTTTATAAAAACCCCTTGACGAAATTTTAAAATAAGCTATAATACGCACCCATAGCAAACAAGCTAACCACTCATGCCAGTGTGGTGAAATTGGTAGACACGACGGATTCAAAATCCGTTGCCTAATAAGCGTGTCGGTTCGAGTCCGACCACTGGTACCAACTACAAACCCTTGATTTTTCAAGGGTTTTTTGTTTTTAAAAGTAAAATCATATCCCCAATCCTTTAATCCGCTATGTCATTTTCTATTTATCAATAAAAATCTTAGCAACTTAAAACCACAACCATTTTTTATCCTGTCTATTTGTGTTAAAATAAGTCATTTACCAAATCCAAAAGTGATGACTATGACACAAACATCAAAACAAGCATTAACCTTTCAACAAATTATCCTAACCCTACAAAACTACTGGGCAGAGCGTGGCTGTGTGGTCTTGCAACCTTATGACATGGAAATGGGGGCAGGGACGTTTCACACCGCCACATTTTTGCGTGCTTTAACGCCTGAAAAATGGAATGCTGCCTATGTTCAGCCGTCTCGTCGCCCAACCGATGGGCGTTATGGCGATAATCCTAACCGTTTGCAACACTATTACCAATTTCAAGTGGTCTTAAAGCCAAATCCTGCCAACATTCAAGAGCTGTATTTGGGTTCTTTGCAGGCCTTGGGCATTGATACGCTGACCCATGACGTGCGTTTTGTTGAGGATAACTGGGAGAGTCCAACGCTTGGGGCGTGGGGGCTTGGTTGGGAAGTGTGGCTAAACGGCATGGAAGTTACCCAGTTTACCTATTTTCAGCAGGTGGGTGGGATTGAGTGTTTTCCTGTAACGGGCGAGATTACTTATGGATTGGAACGCCTTGCCATGTATACCCAAGGCGTGGATAGCGTCTATGACCTTGTGTGGACGGACGGCGAGTTTGGGCGTGTGACTTATGGCGATGTGTTCCACCAAAACGAAGTGGAGCAATCTACCTATAATTTTGAACATGCAGATATTAGCAAACTTTTTGAATTATTTGACTTTTATGAGCATGAAGCCGACCGCTTGGTGGGTGTAAATCTGCCATTGCCTGCCTATGAGATGGTACTAAAAGCCAGCCATACTTTTAATCTATTGGACGCTCGTGGGGCAATTAGCGTTACCGAACGCCAACGCTTTATCTTGCGTGTGCGGACATTGGCTCGTAAAGTGGCGGAGAGTTATACCGTTGCACGAGCGAAATTGGGCTTTCCTTTGGCAGATGATGCCCATAAGCCAGAAGCGTTGGAAAAATGGTTGGTCAAAGAAGATTAAACCGATTGATTTTATAAAACAAAGATTAAGAATATTAAAGGTAAACAATGAGTACAATCCTATTTGAACTTGGCACCGAAGAGTTGCCCCCAAAATCTCTAAAAACTTTGCAAAATGCCCTATACAACCATGTCAAGACAGCATTGGGTGAGCAAAACATTGCTTTTGATGACATCAAGGCATACTCTGCTCCACGCCGTTTGGCACTACTCATCAAAGGCGTGGGCGACCATCAGCCCGACCGCACCGAAATCAAAAAAGGCCCAAATATCAAGGCAAGTTTTGATGCTGACGGGAATTTGTCTCGTGCAGGGCAGGGTTTTTTGCAAGGGCTTAACGCCAATGGTCTAAATCTTACAGCAGATGATTTAATCACCATCAGCGATAAAAAAGGTGAATACATCGCTTATGAGCTGACTATTAAGGGCAAAAAAGTTACCGACATGATGCCAAACCTTATCCAAAAGGCACTCGATGATTTGCCGATTGCCAAACGTATGCGTTCTGGGGCGAGCAAGGGCGAGTTTGTCCGTCCTGTGCAGTGGGTGGTACTCATGGCGGACGATACCGTCATTCCTGCACGCATTCAAGGGCATGACACGGGCAATCAGTCTCGTGGTCATCGCTATCACGCCCCTGATTTTTTTGTGATTGACCATGCCGAGCATTATGAGAACCTACTTGCCGAGCGGTTTGTGGTGGCGGATTTTGCCAAACGCCAAGCGGACATTGTTGCCCAAGTCCAAAAACTCTCCGATGAAATCGGTGCGACTGCCATTGTCCCTGATGACTTACTTGACGAAGTTACCGCCCTTGTGGATTATCCTGTTGCCCTGCGAGCGAGCTTTCCCGAGCGGTTTTTGGCGGTTCCCCAAGAAGCCCTTATCAGCACCATGCAAGCCGACCAAAAATATTTTTGTCTCACGGACGACAATGGCAAGCTAAAACCCAACTTTATTTTTATTAGCAATATTGATAGCCTTGATAAATCTGCGGTAATTTTGGGTAATGAAAAAGTGGTACGCCCACGCCTGTCGGACGCTGAATTTTTCTTTTTGCAAGACCAAAAACGTCCGCTTACTGACTTTGCCGAAACCCTAAAAACACGAGTATTTCAAGATAAACTTGGTACAATTTGGGAAAAGGGCGAACGCATTGCCAAATTATCCGCCTTTATCAGTGAAAATTTGCACTCACATGGCTGGCAGGTATCAACCGATGATGTGGTACGAGCAGGGATTTTGGCAAAGGCAGATTTGGCGACCACATTGGTGGGCGAGTTTCCCGAGTTGCAAGGCATTGCAGGGACGTATTATGCTTATAAATCAGGTGAAAAAGCAGAGGTGGCAGAAGCCATTAGTGAACAATATCTGCCCAAATTTAGTGGTGATGAATTGCCCAAAACACCAATTGGCATCGCTCTTGCCTTGTCCGATCGCATAGATACATTGGTGGGGATTTTTGGAATTAACGAAGCTCCAACAGGTTCAAAAGACCCATTTAGCCTAAGACGGGCAAGTATTGGTGTTTTGCGTATTTTGATTGAAAATAAATTACCGCTAAATCTGGCAAGCCTTGTGGGTGAAGCCATCAAAAATTATGGTAATAAAATCAATAACATGAGCGAAACTTTTAACGCTGTCATGGAATTTGTCGGTTCACGCTATCGTGCCATGTACACCGAGCAGGGCGTAGCGGTGGATACCATTCAAGCCGTGCAAGCGATAAATCCGCACATGCCCCTTGATTTTGATGAGCGTATCCGTGCCGTGCAGGCGTTTCGTGCGTTGCCACAGGCACAGGTGTTGGCAGAAAACAACAAACGTGTTGCCAATATCCTTGCCAAAGCCGACAACGTGGGCGATAGCATAGATGAGAGTCTTTTGACCGAGACGGCAGAAAAGGCGTTGTATCAGGCGATTTTGACTGCCAAAGAGACGGTAAAACCCTTGCAAGACAATGCCGATTATCAAGGGGTATTGACCGCCTTGACCGCCTTGGCAAGTCCATTGACCGACTTTTTTGATAATGTCATGGTAAATGCCGATGATGAGAATCTTAAAAACAACCGCCTAGCCTTGCTTGGGCAAGTGCGTACGCTGTTTTTGAGTGTGGCGGATATTGGAGTGCTTCAAGGTTGATAAAAAAGCCCTGCTGTTGTGGGGCTTTTGTTTGAGAATAAAAAGAGATGAAAACAACCCTAAATGAAAAGGTGATTGCTTTTTTAAAACAACATGCCAATCAAGCATTTACCGCCAGAGAAATTGCTTTGGCAATTACCAAGACGTATGCAAAAGATTTTATCGACAAACGACAAAAGTATCCAAATGAAAAAGCGTTTATCGCTCAAATGGTGGCAGAAATTGGTTCAAATCCTAAGCAATTATTAAATATGTCTAATAACATCAACATTCAAGACAAACCACGCCCAAGAATATTTTGGTATGCGTCTGATGTTGAAACGACAGATTTGGTCAGTGATAAATTACCAATCCAAGAGACGGATAACACCTTTAAAAAAGACATTCAAAAATCCAAAAATACATTGACCGAGCATGAGTTATACCCCAAACTGATAGAGTTTTTATCCACAGAATTTGGCTTGTATTGCCTAAGAATTGATGAGAAAACCTCTAAAAACAGTCATGGACAAAACGGCAATCAATGGCTACACCCTGATATAGTTGCCATGCAAGCTATTGATAAATCTTGGAAAAAAGCGGTGCAAGACTGCGTCAAAATCTCTGGGGCAAATGTGCGATTGTGGTCTTTTGAAGTGAAAAAGGAACTCAATAAATCCAACGTGCGAGCCAGCTTTTTTCAGGCAGTGAGCAATTCAAGTTGGGCAAACGAAGGTTATTTGGTCGCCAGTAGTATTGCTGAAAACGTGTCCGAAGAGTTGCGGATTTTGTCGGATTTGCATGGCATTGGCGTGATTGTGCTAAATTTAGACGACATTACAGAAAGCGAAATTGTGTTGCCTGCTAAACGTAAAACAAACATCGATTGGCAATCGGTCAATCGCATTGTTGCTGAAAATAGAGACTTTGAGCGTTATATCAAATATGTATCGGTATATTATCGTACAGGCGATATTTTTAAGGAAAATTGGAATAAATAAAAAATCCGCCCCATGACATCATCACGGGGCGGATTTAATTTAGTGCTTATTTTTGATTGATTTTGGTCATCGCTTTTTCGTAGAACTCATTGAATTTGTCTTTGGCGGTGTGGACAAATTCGCTGTCGGCTTGCTCGTCAATCATATCGCTGATTTTACCAAATAACTCTTTGGTTTTTGATTTTTGATAAACGGGCAGTCTTTGGCAAACTTCGCCAACTTTGGCACGCACTTCGCTAATAACCTTTTCATCACCTTTGGCGTCCAAAATATCGCACACCCAACCCGCTAGCTCCACGCACTCGGCTTCTTTAAAACCACGAGTGGTAACGGCAGGTGTACCAAGACGGATACCGCTTGTTACAAAAGGTGATTTGGGGTCGTTTGGCACGGAGTTTTTGTTTACGGTGATGTGAGCGTCCCCAAGCCATTTGTCCGCTTCTTTGCCTGTAATGCCTTGTTTGATAAGGCTGATTAGCATAAGGTGGTTTTCGGTACCGCCAGACACCACATCATAACCACGAGCGATAATCGTGTCCGCCATGGCTTTGGCGTTTTTGACGACTTGTTGTTGGTATTCTTTGTATTCATCGCTCATCGCTTCTTTAAAACATACCGCTTTGGCGGCAATGGCGTGCATTAAGGGCCCGCCTTGCGTACCGGGGAAGACGGCTGAGTTTAGTTTTTTCTCAATCTCTTCGTTGGCTTTGGCAAGGATAAGACCCGAGCGGGGGCCACGCAAGGTTTTGTGGGTGGTGGTGGTTGTTACGTCCGCAATCTGCACGGGGTTCGGGTACACGCCTGCCGCCACAAGCCCTGCCACGTGTGCCATATCCACCATAAGATACGCACCAACTTCATCGGCAATCTCACGAAACTTTTGCCAGTCCATAACTTGGCTATATGCCGAAAAGCCAGCGATAATCATCTTGGGCTTATGTTCACGGGCTAGGCGAGCCACTTCATCATAATCAATCAAGCCGTCATCGGTAATACCATAATGCACGGCATTATAAGTCTTGCCAGAGAACGACACGCTTGCCCCATGTGTCAAGTGTCCACCGTGGGCAAGGCTCATGCCAAGCACAGTATCGCCTGCTTCTAGTAGGGCAAGATAAACGGCGGCGTTGGCATTAGACCCTGAGTGTGGTTGTACGTTGGCATAGTCCGCCCCAAACAGCTCTTTGGCACGGTCAATGGCAATCTGCTCAATCACGTCTACGTGTTCACAACCGCCATAATAGCGTTTGTTGGGGTAGCCTTCGGCATATTTGTTGGTTAGGTTTGAGCCTTGGGCTGCCATGACGGCAGGCGAGCAGTAGTTTTCTGACGCAATCAGCTCAATATGGTCTTCTTGACGCTGCCCTTCGGCATCAATGGCGGTGGCAATCTCAGGGTCAATGGCGTGTAGGGAGATGTCTTTGAACATAAAAAATCCTTAGGTTGGAAAGATTAGAAATGAAATGGCATAAATAAACATGCTAAGTGTATCATATTTTGTCTAAAATGGCAGGGGTATTTTTTGGGGTAAGAACGATTGTTTTAACCTTTAAAAGAAAAAACAAAAAAATCAAGACAAATACCCCATAATATGATAGATTAACCTGTTTTTGATAATTATTTTTTTGAATAATTACTCTAAAATAAACATTATTTTATATCATTTCAATAATTCATGGGGAATGCGTATGCTAACCTTTATTGGGCTTGCGATTATCGTGATAATCGTGGCACTTCTTTTGACCGAAAAGGTCTCGCCTGTGATTGCGATGGTCATTGTGCCACTTATTGGGGTATTGGTGGCAGGCTTTGACTTAGGTCAGGTCAAGGATTTTTATACTGATGGCACACGTTCGGTGATTCAGATTGTCATCATGTTTATTTTTGCCATTTTGTTTTTTGGCATCATGAGTGATGTGGGGCTGTTTCGTCCGCTCATCAATGGTTTGGTTAAGCTCACTCGGGGTAACATCATTGCCGTGAGTGTCGGCACGGTGTTGGTGTCGGTGGTGGCACAGCTAGATGGAGCGGGGGCGACCACGTTTTTGCTTGTTGTACCTGCCTTGTTGCCTTTGTATAAAAAATTGCACATGAACCCTTATATGCTGTTTTTATTGCTGGCGGCCAGTGCCGGCGTGGTCAATATGCTCCCTTGGGGTGGCCCGACAGGACGAGTGGCAACGGTTCTAGAAATGGACGTAAACGAGCTGTATCAGCCCTTGTTTAGTGTGCAGGTCATTGCTTTGACGTATATTGTGGCGTTGGCGGTGTTTTTGGGTTTGCGTGAAAAAAGACGTATTACCAAAGAATTTGGCGTATTGCCTGATGTGGGCGAGCTTATCGCTCCTGCCCAAATGACGGACGAAGAGACACGCCTTGCCAAACCAAAGCTGTTTTGGGTCAATGTGGTGATATTTATCCTAGCGATGGCGGTGCTATTTTCGGGCAAATTGCCACCTGGTTATGTGTTTATGATTGCCACGTCGGTGGTGCTACTCATCAACTATCGCAATCCCAAAGAACAGCTTGAACGCATTAATGCTCATGCAGGCGGGGCGATTATGATGGCAAGCATCATCTTGGCGGCAGGGACGTTTTTGGGGATTTTAAAGGGAACGGGTATGCTTGATGCCATTGCCAATGATTTGGTCAAAATCCTGCCAAATGCCATGTTGCCATACCTACACATCATCATCGGTATGCTGGGCGTACCCTTGGAGCTGGTACTTAGCACGGACGCTTATTATTTTGGGCTGTTTCCTGTGGTGGAACAAATCACCAGCCAAGCTGGGGTCGCCCCGACATCGGCAGGCTACGCCATGCTTATCGGCAGTATCGTGGGGACGTTTGTTACGCCGCTATCGCCTGCGTTGTGGATGGGCTTAGGTCTTGCCAATTTGTCAATGGGTAAGCATATCCGCTATTCTTTCATGTGGATTTGGGGCTTGTCGGTGGCGATTTTGGCAAGTGCGATTGTCATTGGGGTCATTCCTTTGGCATAAGGCTAATATCAGCCAACAACAACCGCTCAATGTGATTTGGGCGGTTTTTATTGCAAATTTGTCTTTCCTGCCGAGAATTTTTATGAAAAATCCGTCAAAAACACTTCCTGCACCAACACCGCTCGCCCTTGCCAATCATAAACCGTATTTCGTCCCCAATGTTCATTATTATCAAAAAAGTAAGTGCGAGCATGGGGCAGATTTTTGTTGTGTTTAAACATGACATAGCCAATCGGCGTACGTTTTAAGTGGCGTAGGCGTTTGGCATTGCCGACTAGACTTGTCAAGGGAAATATGCTTTTGGCACGCACCCACGCCACGTCATCATCGCCAAACAGCTCTACTTCACGCACCCACGCAAGGGTAGGGCGGTGGACAGGCAGTCCTAAGAGTTTTTTGGTGGTGAAATCAATTAACTGATGACCTTCATGTATCACGTTTACACGCAAGGCTTGCCCTGCTCGCTGTTCTAATAAGGCGGTCAGCGAGCCGTGAGAGTAGAGATAAGGGGTTAGGGTGGTGGGTGGCGTAGGCATGATAAATTTTTGTGAAATTTGGCAAATTTTAGCACAAAATGACCAATGTAGGGGCGAGATGGGGCGATTTTTGAGATGTTTTGTTACAATTTGGCAGATTTTTCAAAAAATTTTTAGAAAAAATCAAACATCATCATCAAGACAATTTATACATCCCATTTTGAGAAAATCGCCCCACTTTTCAAAGGGTTATCACATCGCTTGTCTTAATTATCATCAATTTTTATAATGAAAAAACCAACATCATTTTTTTAAAAAATAGTCATAATTTAAGCAGGCTATTGGATAAATGCCAAACTTTTGGGTATGCTAGGCACATGAAAAACAAACGAGCAATACAGATGGTTTTGCATTGCTTTTTTCATAAGTTGGCAGTTTTGTCATTCACGGTCCTAGACCCATGAACCTATAAGGAAAATTCTCATGACTTACCAATCCGCCCTAGAACACGTTCGTAACGTTAAAGCCAAATTAGGTGGCACTTGGGACGCTATCCGCCCAGAAGATGCCGCTCGCATGATTGTCCAAAACCGCTTCAAAACAGGTCTTGACATCGCCAAATACACCGCAAGCATTATGCGTAAAGACATGGCGGAATATGACGCTGACAACACCAAATACACCCAATCATTAGGTTGCTGGCATGGATTTATCGCCCAACAAAAAATGATTGCCAACAAAAAATACTTCGGCACAACGAGCAAACGCTACATCTACCTATCAGGCTGGATGGTTGCAGCCCTTCGCTCTGAGTTTGGTCCACTACCTGACCAATCTATGCACGAAAAAACTGCTGTGCCAAAGCTGATTGAAGAGATTTACACGTTCTTACGCCAAGCAGATGCCAAAGAGCTAAACGACTTGTTCCGTGCCTTACAAAAAGCCGAGCAAGCAGGCGACACCGCTAAGGTAAAAGAGCTAGAAAATCAAATTGACAACTTTGAAACCCACGTTGTGCCAATCATCGCTGACATTGATGCAGGTTTTGGTAACGAAGAAGCCACTTACCTACTTACCAAGCAAATGATTGAAGCGGGTGCGTGTGCCATTCAAATTGAAAACCAAGTCTCAGATGCCAAGCAGTGCGGACACCAAGCAGGTAAAGTTACCGTACCACACGAAGACTTTTTGGCAAAAATCAACGCCGTGCGTTATGCGTTCTTGGAGCTTGGCGTGGACGAGGGCGTGATTGTTGCCCGTACCGACTCAGAAGGTGCTGACCTTACCCAAAAAATCCCTGTCAGCCGTGAACCAGGCGACCTAGCGAGCAAATACATCAGCTACCTAGAAACCACCGAAATTGACATCTCAGAAGCTAAGGAAGACGAAATCCTTATCAAGCGTAACGGCAAGCTACACCGCCCAACTCGCCTAGCGTCTGGCTTGTATCAGTTCCGTGAGGGTACACAGCACGACCGTGTGGTACTAGACTGCGTAACTTCGCTCCAAAACGGTGCGGACATGATTTGGATTGAGACCCCAACCCCAGACGTGGCAGGCATTGCAAGTTTTGTGAATGACATCAAAAAGCAAGTGCCAGATGCTAAACTTGTGTACAACAACTCTCCGTCATTTAACTGGACAATCAACTTCCGCCAACAAGCCTATGACCGCTGGGTTGCCGAGGGCAAAGACGTATCAGGCTATGACCGTGCCAAGCTAATGGACGCTCAATATGACGACAGCGAGCTTGCCCGTGATGCGGACGAAAAAATCCGTACCTTCCAAGCAGATGCTGCCCGTGAAGCAGGTGTGTTCCACCACCTAATCACGCTACCGACTTACCACACCGCCGCTCTATCTACTCACGAGCTGGCAAAAGGCTACTTCGGTGATGAGGGTATGCTTGCCTATGTGGCTGGCGTTCAGCGTAAAGAAATCCGTGGCGGTATCGCTTGTGTGAAACACCAAGCCATGGCAGGTTCTGACATTGGCGATGACCACAAAGAGATTTTCTCTGGTGAGAACGCTCTTAAAGCAGGTGATGCGAGTAAAAACACCATGAACCAATTTGGCGGTTGAGACCTACTCGGCTAAACGCTACTGCTTCGTCAAACTCGCTCGTAGTACTACTTGTACAACTTCGCTCGTTTTTCTCGCATTAGCATTTATCCGCTTGGTCTGTCAAATGAATAAAAAACGGTGTTTTGCTGTTAAGGTAGAACACCGTTTTTGTTTAAATTATCCGTTCGGTGCGGATTTGTAGGGGCAAATTGCAATTTGCCCTATTATCCAAATTTCATCATTATTTTATTTTAAGGACAAAATTATGGCTACCCAACGCATTACCAAAGGCTCGCTTGCCATTGACAAAATTTTATTTGACTTTATTGAAAATGAAGCCCTGCCTGTCGCCAAACTTGACAGCGACACTTATTGGAAAAATTTTGAGCAGGTTGTGCTTGACTTGACCCCAAAAAACAAAGCCTTGCTTGCTCGCCGTGATGAACTGCAAGCCAAGATTGACGATTGGCACAAAAACAACGCCTATGAATTGTCATCTTACAAAAATTTCTTAACCGAAATCGGCTATCTTGAACCCGAAGTTGCTGATTTTGAGATTAGTACCCAAAACGTGGACGATGAGATTGCCACCATTGCAGGAGCTCAATTGGTCGTGCCTGTGCGTAACGCCCGCTATGCCCTAAACGCAGGTAACGCCCGTTGGGGTTCGCTGTATGATGCGTTGTACGGTTTTGACGTGATTCCTGAGACAGACGGAGCTGAAAAAGGCAAAGGTTATAACCCTGTGCGTGGGGCGAAGGTTGTGGCATTTGCCAAGAATTTTCTTGATGAAACATTCCCCCTAGCGGACGGCTCGCACGCTGATGTAACGTCTTACACCATAAAAGACGGTAAATTATCTGCCAAAATTGACGATAAAGTAACCACTTTAACCGAAAATAAAGTAGTCGGCTACAATGGTACGCCTGACAATCCTAGAGAAATTATCCTAAAAAACAACGGCTTACACGTCATTATCCAAATTGACCCAGAAAGCCCAATCGGCAAAGACGACAAAGCAGGGGTCAAAGACGTGGTGCTAGAATCTGCCGTTACCACCATTCAAGACCTAGAAGACTCTGTGGCGGCGGTAGATGCCGAAGAAAAAGTAGAAGGCTATCGCAACTGGCTTGGGCTAATGAAAGGCAATTTGTCCGAAACCTTAGAAAAAAATGGCAAAACCATTACCCGTACCCTAAACGCTGACCGCACTTATACTGACTTAAATGGCAATGCTAAGACCCTGCACGGGCGTTCGGTCATGCTACTTCGTAACGTGGGGCATTTGATGACAAACCCTGCTATCCTAGTGGGTGGCGAAGAGATTTTTGAAGGGATTATGGACGCACTTATCACGCCCATGCTCTCTGCCGTTGACATTCGTGGCGAGAATACCTTGCGTAACTCTCGCACAGGCTCGATGTATATCGTCAAGCCAAAAATGCACGGCTCGGACGAAGTGGCGTTTGCCGTTGAGCTGTTCTCTCGTGCCGAAGAAGCCATTGGCTTGCCCAAAAATAGCCTAAAAATGGGCATCATGGACGAAGAGCGTAGAACTTCTGCCAACCTTAAAAACTGCATCGCCCAAGCCCGTGAGCGGACGATTTTTATTAACACAGGCTTTATGGACAGAACGGGCGATGAGATTCACACCGCCATGCACGCAGGGGCGTTTGTGCGTAAGGGCGAGATTAAGGGGCAGGCGTGGTTTGGGGCGTATGAAGAGCGTAACGTCTCAATCGGTCTAAAAGCAGGACTGCGTGGCAAAGCCCAAATCGGCAAAGGCATGTGGCCTAAGCCTGATGAGCTTGCCGATATGTATCGCACCAAGATTGAGCACCCCCAAGCAGGGGCAAACTGTGCATGGGTACCGTCTCCAAGCGGTGCGGTGATTCACGCCATTCATTATCACAAATGCAATGTCATGAACCGTCAAGAAGAGCTTGCACGCCTTGCCACGCCTAGCCTTGATGACCTTTTGACCATTCCGCTTGCCACCGACACAAACTGGACAGCAGACGAAAAACGCCGTGAACTTGAAAACAACTGCCAAGGCATTTTGGGCTATGTGGTGCGTTGGGTTGATTTGGGCGTGGGTTGCTCCAAAGTGCCTGATATCAACAACGTGGGGCTAATGGAAGACCGTGCCACCTTGCGTATCTCATCTCAGCACGTCGCCAACTGGCTCGCTCACGGTGTCGTAACTGCCGATGAAGTGTGGGACACCCTAAAACGCATGGCAAAAGTCGTGGACGAACAAAACGCATCTGACCCTGCCTATCGTCCAATGTCGGCTGATTTTGATAATAACATTGCCTTTCACGCTGCCGCCGACCTTATCTTTAAGGGGGCGACCGAGCCGTCTGGCTATACCGAGCCACTGCTACACAAGGCAAGATTAAAGCTAAAAGGGTATCAGGGCGACTGATAAACCGCCCTATGGCTAAACAAAAACCCCAAATTAGTTTGGGGTTTTTGGGTTTTTTGGTAAATGATAGTTGCCACAGACAGTAGGGTGCGTAGTACGCACCAATAAGATTTTTCACTTAAAAGGTGCGTGGTACGCACCCTACCACTAAAATAATATCAACTTATAACATTTAATACTTTTAGATCTCTTTGTAACTGATCAAAGCACTCTTCATTGAGTAGAGATAACAAATCATCAAGATTATGCTGAGAAATAATCTCATTGATTTTTCTCAAAAAATAATTGCTGGCATCTGGGTGCCAACTAGAACACAAAGACAACATACCTGTATAGTGTATCAACAGCTCTAGCGGATGACGCTCCAAAATTGTAAAATCATAATCTACCATATAGATGATTTCTAAATGATTCTTTTCTTCGGGGCGAAAATCTCTACAGAATCCCATATAGACATAAAGCAAACAATCTAAAACCTCATAATAGGCATTGCTTAAATCGTTCATATTTGGTCTCACTTTTGGTTTGATTGTTGTCAGCAACTTTGATGTTAATTCTAGAAATGGGTTTATAACTAAATAGGTTTTTACTTTCTATGAGATTATTCACTTTCTTCATAAAGCATATCTAAAAACTCATCAAAGCTGTTGGCGATAGGAAAAACAATGTTTTTGTCTTGACCGTATTGATTGATAAAGGTGTCTTCGTGTCTCATTAGACGAACAGGAGGGTTGTTTGTGCTTAAATCTGGACGGTAATCAAAACAAATACTATCTCCATAAGCAGTAACACCAAATAGCACAAGATTTTCGTATGAATAAGAATCACCACACCATTGAAAGTCCGCCATGTTTTCAGAAAAATCATCACCAAAGCTTAAAAAATATATATCAGTTGAACTTATTAAACCATCTAAATTTATAAAATCAAACCTATTATTATAAAGCCTTAAGCCATTATGTTTTGATATTAGCTCAACATAAGAATTTGGAAGGGTAATATTATACTCTTTCTCAAAATCTCTAATTAATTGAATATCTGCTTGACCATTGTCATCAATAATTTTTAATTGTTTCATGATTTATCTACTTTCACTTAAAGAGCCTTCGGCAGTATGTTTTACATTCTAGATATTTATGGGATTATTCACTTTCTTCATAAAGCATATCTAAAAACTCATCAAAACTGTTAGCAACTGGAAAAATAACCATCTTTTCTTGACCGTGTTCATCAGTAAAAGTGTCTTCACAATCAACCAAGCAAACAGGAGGATTGTTTGAGCTTAAGTCTTGTCGGTAATCAAAACAAATGCGGTCTCCCAAGGCATTAATACCAAATGGAATAATGTTTTCGTGCTCATAAGGATCTCCACTCCACTGATAATCAACTATTTTATCATACCAAGCATCGCCAAAGATTAAAAAATATATCTCTGTTGAATCAATAGTGCCTTCTATATCTACAAACTCAAACCTATTATTATAAAGCCTTAGACCATTATGCCTTGAGATTAACTCAACGTAAGGTGTTGGAAGGGTAATATTGTACTCTTCTTCAAAATCCCTAATTAATTGAATGTCCGTTTGACCGTTGTCATCAAGAATTTTTAACTGTTTCATTGTTTATCTACCTTCACTTAAAGCACCTTCGCCAATATGTTTTACGGCATCGTTATGTATTTTTGATGGAACTAGTTCCGTAGGGTGCATACCACGCACCTTTTAAATAAAAAAGCACATTAGTGTGTCATACGTATTACTATCTAGTTAAATCATGGTTTTATTAGGTTTGTCAAAAACCCAAATCACAACCTTGCCAACCACAAATTCACCCCAAACCCAATAAATAAACACCCCACGCCAAACATCGCCAAAGTCATGATAATCGGGCGAGAGCCAAAGACATCGGCAAGTTTTTTGCCACTAAATACCAAAAGGAGCAAATACAAAAAGCTGACAAGTTGCAAAATCACCGCCAGCACAAAAAACGTCAAAAACGGCTTGTCATAAGTTGGGCTGACAAATTGCACAAAAAACGACAAGAAAAACAAAATCGCCTTGGGATTGGTAAGGCTTAATGATAGCGAGCGGTAAAAATGGTTTTGGTTTTGGACTTTGGGCGGATTAAAACTTTTACCCACAATGGCGTGGCGGTTTTTGAAGGTGTGATACGCCCCAACGATAAGCCGTGTCCCAAGATACGCCAAATAGCACCCACCGATGAGCTTGATGACATCAAAGACCGCAGGGTAGAGTTTGAGTAGCGTCCCCGCCCCAAAGACGGTTGCCAGTATGAGTATCGTATCGCCCACCAAAATCCCCGACATCGCCCCCATGCCCGCTCGCCTGCCTTGACTTGCCGACACCGATAGGCAGTATAGGCTGTTTGGACCGGGTAGGGTGATGATGATAATTACGCCAACAAGGTAAGTGGCTAGGTCTGTGATGCCGAACATGAAATTACACTCAAAAAAATGGGGGTGATGAGATTTGATTATATTGGGATTGGGGGTACTTGCCATTGTCAACATGTTATTGAAAACTAATAAAAACCCGATGATTTATTCCGTTTTTTAACAGATGTTTTCATTGTAAACGCCAAAGATAAGCACACCCTAATCAATCGGTAAATGACGGCGTCGCTTTTCTTGTTTGATTGCATCCCAAAGTGTTTGCCATTGCTGTTGTGCGTCGGGGTGGTTCACGTTAATGGGCTGGATGTTCGGTAAACGTGTTTGAATGGTGTAATCACGCAATTTTTCTGTGGGGTTATTACGCAAACGCCACTTGCCGATGTAATCGCCCGTTTTTAAATTCACACTGTCTTGACCTGCACCGTCATTTGCCGCGTTGCCCAAAGCCCAAAAATCGTAGCCTATGTATTGCATTTTGCCATTGGCGGGATTGTGGGCGTAGTGGTAACGGCTGCCGTGTCGCATTGCGCTACACGATACGATAAAACCCACACGCGCATTGTTTAAATGGGGCGGTTCATCGCAAACATTGTGTTCTGTGATGACTTTGTTTTGGCTGGATAATTTGATGTGCAACACGTCATCTTGCAGCCAAACGCGGTCGGGTTTGCCGTCGCCGTCCAAGTCTTTGCTGATGGACTGTTCTGTGGCGTGGGCGTGGTGGCTCAACAGTGCCAATAAGCCGATAAGTGCATATTTTTTCATGATGTTTTCCTGTTTATGCTGTCTGAGAATTGATTATTTCTGTATGTGTTTGCAGGTTGCCGGCAAATTATTTGCAAACCATCTCTGAAACAGTTTTGCCATGCCATGTTACCGTTACCCGACCTTTGATGTACTCTGATTCGGCGACATCACGCACTTCATATTGCCAGCCGTTTGGACGCGTAAACGTGTAAACCGAATGCAAATACCGCCCTGTGCCGTCTATGCGGACATCGCCATTTTGCAAAAACAAATCAGGCGTTGCACGCGATTTTGACCATGCGGTGTAGTGGTAGTCGTTGTCATGGTTGCTCACGGCGATGTTGATTTTGTCGCTGCGGCAGACGAATACGTCTTTGCTTTGGTGCTTGCCGCAAAAACGGTATTTTTGTTTGAATGCGGTTAATTGCTTGCCGTTTAAGGTGAATGTATCGGTGGGCGTGGACTGAATGATTTTGTCATCGTCATTGTCATCTACTTCTTCGCAACGCCATTTGGCACGCAGTTGCTGTGGTGTGGCGGTAAACACTTTGTCCAGCGTGCAGCTAGCACGGTATTGCGAGATTTTGTCTTGCTTGATGCTCCACCAGCGTGTGGTTTCGCCGTTTTGGTATTCTTCGCAGCTTTCGCCTGCTTCCACCCATTTGCCCTGAAACACAGCAGGGATTTCGTTTTTCGGAGCTGCCTGAATGCGGGTGGCAGTGAACAATAAAGCCAATAAAATCAATGGTTTTTTCATGATTAAATCTCTCCAAGATGGGTGTTTATGCTCAACCGTTTTAAAAAGTCAGTCATCCGTAGATTTGGTATAATCCACCAATTTTAAATTTAAACTTACCCATCTGCAAATCCTAAACCTTATAATTCGTCGGGTCTTTCTCGTCTTGCTTACCAACATCATCAAAAAACGCCCCAAGCACATTATCCCGAGCGGTATTATAATGGGCAAATGCTTGACAAGTGGTAGATAAGTCGCCTTGCCAAGCAGGTATCACACTTTTCATTTTGCCAAAGCGGTTTGGCACGTCAGGCATGGTTTTGGCGAACTCTACCGCACGCAGGGCATCATCACGGCTGTTGCACACCAGTGCCATGTCGCACCCAGCTTCTATGGCGGATTTGACCCGAGCGGTGACGTCCCCTGCCACGTGGGCGGCTTTCATGGATAAATCGTCCGAGAACAGCACACCGTCATAACCCATTTTATCCCGTAAAATCTCTTGGAGCCATACTTTTGAAAAGCCTGCTGGCTTGTCATCAATTTGACTAAAAATGACGTGGGCAGGCATGAGAGCGGATAGTTTGGCAAGGTTGTTTTTAAAAGTGATTAAATCACACCCCCAAATCTCATCTAGCGAACGGTCATCTACCGCATCGGAGACGTGCGAGTCAGGGGCGATAGAGCCATGACCGGGGAAGTGCTTGCCTGTGGCTTTCATGCCGGCGTTATTCATACCATCTATAAAGCGTGATGACAGGGCGGTAACGACTTGGGGGTCGGCATGAAACGCACGGTCGCCAATGACAAGGCTACACCCATTGATGTCCATCACAGGGGCAAAGCTGATATCCACGCCCACCGCCAAGACTTCACACGCCATCAGATAGCCTGTATCATAGGCAAGCGATAGGGCAAGCTGTTGGTTATTATCATAAATCTCGCCCAGTCGCCCCATCGCAGGCAAGGGCGTAAAACCGTCCCTAAATCGTGCCACTCGTCCGCCTTCTTGGTCAGCACTGATGATGAGATTGGGATTGACCGCTCTCATGCTGTCGGTCAAAGCTCGCACTTGGGTAGGGTCTTGTACGTTGCGTTTAAATAAAATCACCCCACCCAATGCGTCATTTGCCAAAAATGCCTTATCGTCATCGGTGAGCGTCAAGCCGTCCACGTCCGCCATGATGATACCAGTTGCCATAAATCGCCCCATAAGAAGTTAAAAGGCTTATTATGCCATGAAACGGCAAAAACGCCACAAAATCTGTGTAACTTTTCCCAAAAAACATCACAAAATAAAGACACACAAGTAATAAAGATATGTTATGATAAGTCATTTTTAATTTGTCAGTTGTGACAACCGTGTTTGGAAGTACTATGATGTCAAAAAAACAACTTTTTTTATCAGGGGTGGCAACAGTCATCGCAGGCGGTTTGTTTGCCCAAAGTTATGTGGGCGTGGCGATGGCACAGGACAAAGTCGGGTTTGAGCCGACTGCTGAACAAAAAGTCACCACCCGTCAAGTGTCATTATTATTGGATAAAGCCCATTATCTAGAACAGCCCCTAAATCAGCAAATGGGGGCGAAGATTTTGACCATGTATTATGACCAGCTTGACCCATCACGCACGCTGTTTTTACAGTCGGACATCGATGAGTTAAATGCCAAATATGCTGATAATTTTGCCGAACGCCTAAAACGTGGCGACTTGTCGGCAGGGATTGAAGTGTTTGAGCGTTATCGCACACGTTCCAATGAGTATTATGATTTTGCCAAAGAATTTTTAAAAACCGATGTCAATCTAAACACCGACAAAACCATCGTGCTAGACCGTGAAGAAGCCCCACGTTTTAAGAGTGTTGATGAGCAGCGAGAGTTTTGGCAAACGCAGACCACCTATGCACTCATTGGGCTAACACTTGGTCAAGAAGATGATAAAGCAAAGGACAAGGCATTTTTGGACAATCCTGAGTTGGCTCGGGGTCAGGATTTGGTGCGTGGCGATGAGCGTACGCCCACTGAGATTTTGCTTAACCGCCTAAACCGTCAGCAAGAACAGCTTGCCCGCCTAAAAAATGATGAAATCATGGAAACAATTTTAAATGCGGCGACCTTGACTTACGACCCACACAGCAACTATTTTGCTCCTGTGCAAGCCAATGAAATGCAAATCCAGTCAAATTTGCAATTAGAAGGCATTGGCGTATCCATTCGTCCCGACCGCAAAAACCCTGATTATATCCGTATCGTGAGCCTAGTGGACGGGGGTCCTGCTCAAAAAACAGGACAAGTCCAAGCCAATGACTTGATTTTGGGGGTTGCCCAAGATGGCGAGAGCATGGTGGATACGGTCGGATTTAGCACCCGTGAGATAGTGGCACTCATTCGGGGGGCAAAAGGTACATCTGTTACCATTCGTGTCAAACAGCCCAACACGCCTGACAGTTCGGCTCGTACAGTTACCATCGTGCGTGACGTCATCAAACAAGAAGAGTCAGGGGTACATCACCGCGTGATTGAAGTGCCTTATGATGGTGGCATCAAGCGTGTGGGTGTGTTAGAGATTCCCAGTTTTTATCTTAACTTTGCCGCACGTCGTAGTGGGGCAGGGGCGGACGAGTATCGTTCGGTGAGCTTAGACACCGAAAAAGCCATCAAGGCGTTAAATGAGCAAAACATTGATGGTATGGTGGTGGATTTGCGTAATAACCCTGGTGGCTCGTTAGATGAAGTCGCCAAAATGCTGGGGCTATTTATCAAAGAAGGGCCTTTGGTGCAAATCCGTGATAACAAAGGCAACGTGCAGGTATTTGCGGACAAAGACGGTGGTAAACAGCTCTATGCAGGCGAGATGGCAGTGCTTATCAATCTAGGCTCGGCATCAGCGTCAGAGATTTTCTCGGCGGCGATTCAAGACTATGGACGTGGACTGGTGGTGGGCAGTACGACCACGGGCAAAGGCTCGGCACAGGTACAGCGTGATGATTTGGCACTCGGGTCGATGACGCTCACACAGCGTAAATTTTATCGTATCACAGGCGGTAGCACCCAAAACAAGGGCGTGGTGCCTGATGTGCCACTGGTGAACATCTATGAAGGCATTGAGTTTGGTGAGCGTGAGTACAAAAACCCCTTGGAGTGGGACACCATCAAAACCACGCCATTCATGGCACATGGTAAATATTCTAAGGATTTGATGGCATCGCTCATCGCATCATCAAAGGCACGCCAAGAGAGCAATCCGCAGTTCAAATACCTAACGGCATTGAACGACATTCGTGCCATGGATGATGACAAAAAACCTGCCAATGTGGACATTGACAAACGCCGTGCCAAGCGTGACCTTATCGAGCAAAAAACCTTGGCTGCCGAAAATGCCCGTCGTCAAGCCATGGGCGAGACCCCATTTACCGACTGGTCGATGTATCAGGCGAGTATGGACGCCCTGGCCGAAGAGCGTAGCTTGATGAAAGAAAACGAACGCCCGCAACTGCCCGAGAGTGAAGCATTTGTCATCGAAGCGGCGACCTTGATGTTTGAAGCCAAAGACAAAAAGACATTGGTGGAGTAATGCAAGGATAAAAGCAAGGATAAAAGCAAGCAAAGATAAAATAAAGCATGGCGGTTTGTCATGCTTTTTTACCAAATTTTATCGTTATCCCCTAGGATTTTTATCAAAACTTGGTTATAATAAAAAAGATTTTGACCGACAAAACGGCAAAATTACGAACTTATTCATCCATTTATTTTAAGGAAATATCATGGCTATTGAACGCACACTTTCTATCGTAAAACCAGACGCAGTGGGTGCCAACCACATCGGCGAGATTTTCTCTCGCTTTGAAAAAAATGGTCTAAAAATCATCGCTACCAAGATGAAACATCTATCAAAAGAAGAAGCCGAAGGTTTTTATGCTGAGCATAAAGAGCGTGGTTTTTTTAATGACCTAGTGGCATTCATGACCTCAGGCCCTGTGGTGGTGTCTGTCCTAGAAGGTGAAAATGCGGTACTTGCTCACCGTGACATCCTAGGTGCGACCAACCCAAAAGAAGCAGCTGCTGGCACCATCCGTGCTGACTTTGCTACCAGCATTGATGAGAACGCTGCTCACGGTTCTGACAGCACCACATCGGCTGAGCGTGAGATTGCGTATTTCTTTGCCGATAACGAAGTTTGCCCACGCACTCGTTAATTTTGCCAAGCAAAAACTGTTAAGCAAAACTGCTAAGCAAAAAAACCGAGCCATGATAGATGGTTCGGTTTTTTATATAAAAAATCCGCCAAAAATTAGTCAAAAACCACCGTTTTATTACCATCTAGGATGATACGGTCTTCTAGGTGCCATTTGACCGCACGAGCCAACACTTCACGCTCAATGTCTCGCCCAAGTTCTCGTAGCTCTGCCACATCAAAGGCATGGCTAACACGCTCCACGCCTTGCTCGATGATGGGGCCTTCATCAAGCTCGCTTGTGACATAGTGAGCGGTCGCCCCGATGAGTTTGACCCCTTTATCAAAGGCTTGTTTATAGGGGTTTGCTCCCACAAAGGCAGGCAAAAATGAGTGATGAATGTTGATGACTTTACTCTCCCACTTATCGACAAAACTTGGCGTAAGAATTTGCATATAACGAGCCAGCACCAGCAAATCATTGCCCTGCATGACTTCATCGATTTTGTCGTAGGCTTCGTCTTTGTTGTCTTTACCAACAGGAATATGCACAAAAGGAATGCCAAAGCTTTCAACATCGGCACGCAAATCTTCGTGGTTGGAGACGACTTTGGTAATCTGACAGGGCAATGTCCCACGGCTATAACGCCACAAAAGTTCTAACAAGGCATGGTCTTCTTTGGATACCAAAATCCCCATTTTTTTGACATCAAAACTACAAGACAACCGCCAGCTCATTTGGTATTTGTCAGCGACATTTTTGGCAAAGGTATCAAGCAGGGTTTGCTTTTTGTCTGCCAAATCTTCCACATGAAATTCTACTCGCATGAAGTATTTACCGCCATAGGCTTCGGTCGTGTGTTGGTCAAGCGAGATGATGTTGGCCCCGTGATGATATAAAAAGCCTGATACCGCTTGGACAATGCCTGCTTGGTCGGCACAAGTTACCAAAAGTCGTGCAATGTTTTGATTCATGGTCTTACTCTGTTTTCATTAAAAAAGTGCTAATTTTACCACCATATGAGCCCGATGGGGGAATTTTTTGGTAAAAGATGTTATTTTGGATTTTAAAATGGGCTGTGTTGATTTTTCTAAAAAACTTCCTGCAAAACTAGTTTTCCGTTCGCCCTTGTATCAACCCAACACCAAACCTAGATTATCTGCTAGAATGTTGTTGGGTTATACAAGCAAAGAGAACACGGGTTCGCCCTTAGTGTCTTAACACTGGTGCTCAGATGGTGTCCTTTGCTTGTCATCTTAACTCTGAATGGTATCTAAGTGCGTTTATTAAAACAGACACTGCATAAACAAGGCAAGAGACAGATGATACACTATATTGGCATAGACATCAGCAAAGCAAAGTTTGATGTTGCATTTATAAACCCAAGCACAAATAAAGTAAAAACCAAGGTTTTTAACAACAACAAAGCAGGCTTTGATTTACTGCTTGCTTGGTTAAAAACCAATGTCAGCAATCATCTTGATGAGCTACACATCATCCTAGAAGCAACAGGGGTTTATCATGAACACCTAAGTGAGTTTCTTGATGATAATAATATCAAGCAAAGCATTGTCAATCCTAACTATGTCCGCAAATTTGCAGACAGTTTGGGGGTAATCCATAAAACTGATAAAAAAGACAGCATTATTTTATCAAGGTATGGTTATAGCCACAAGCCTGAGGTTTGGGTAGCACCTAGCATTGAAGCCAAACAGCTAAAAGCTCTATTGGCTCGCTTAGAAGCACTCAAAGAAGATTTGCAACGAGAGCAAAACCGACAAGAGTTGCTCTTATCACCCAATCTGCCCGATTTGGTTAAAGCATCCATGCAAACAGTCATCAGTGTCCTTCAAGAGGAAATTGCCAAACTCACCAAAGACATTGATGACTTTGTTGACAAACAACCAAGTTTAAAGCAAGACAAAACCTTACTTGAAACCATTGACGGTATTGGTTCTGTTATTGCCAAAGAAGTGGTATGCTTAATACATACCAAACAATTTAAAAAAGCCTCACAGATGGCTTCGTTTTTAGGCTTAATACCCAAACAAAGACAGTCAGGTGTCTTTAAGGGAGCAACCAAACTGTCCAAACAAGGGCAAGTCTCTTTGCGTGCTAAGCTGTATATGTCTGCAATGAGTGCCATTCGTTATAATAGCACCATTAAGGCATTTTATGAACGATTACAACAAAACGGTAAAACCAAAATGCAAGCCTTATGTGCTTGTATGCGTAAATTGGTACATATCTGTTTTGGTGTTATCAAAACCCAAACATCCTTTGAGCAACAAGTATCTTTAAGTTAGTTTGTAAGATACTAGATACCAGATACTTAAAAAACCATTGACTTAGGTGGGGTATCATGGTATCTGAGCTATGCCTGCGGGTGGCGGAAAACCGTTATGGGCAGGCTAGCTCACTTTGAGCAGTTTTCTTTAATTTGGGGTTTTGCAGGAAGTCTAAAATAAAAAAGGATTTAAAAGTCGTTTAACCTTTAAATCCTTGGTGTAACCAAAACCCCTAGCCCAATATCAAACTGTCATCCGCCACTTTCTCGCCACGGGTTTTTTCAAACATGTCTAGTAGGTCTTGGACGTCCATACCACGGCGTTCATCGCCCGAGACATCAAGAACTACCTGCCCTTGATGGAGCATGACGGTGCGTGTGCCGTGAGCCAATGCCTGAGCCATCGAGTGCGTGACCATGAGTGTGGTTAGCCGACCTTCATTCACGATTTTGTCGGTGAGTTCTAGGACAAAACTGGCGGTTTTGGGGTCAAGGGCGGCGGTGTGTTCGTCCAGCAGTAGGATTTTGGATGGTTGTAGGCTTG
The DNA here is from genome assembly GCF_039693965.1 of Moraxella sp. K1664. Taxonomy (NCBI): domain Bacteria; kingdom Pseudomonadati; phylum Pseudomonadota; class Gammaproteobacteria; order Moraxellales; family Moraxellaceae; genus Moraxella; species Moraxella sp. K1664. The sequence continues at coordinate 2,552,250 of NZ_CP155576.1, read as the reverse complement.
CCATGAGTAGGCTGACCGCTTGGCGTTGTCCGCCTGAGAGCAGTCCCATGCGGTCGGTTAGGCGGTTTTCTAACCCTAGATTTAAGATGGCAAGTTTGTCACGAAACAGCTCACGATTTTTGCTATTTAGGGCAGGAAGTAAGCCACGCACGCCCCCACGTTTAAAGGCGAGAGCCATGTTATCTTCGATGGTTAGGGCTTCACAAGTGCCTGCCATCGGGTCTTGGAATACACGGGCGACCCAGTGACTGCGTTTGTGCGTGGGCTTTTTGGTAACGTCCATGCCATTTATCACAATCGAGCCAGTATCGGGGCGTAAGGCACCGCTTACCGTGTTTAGGAAAGTGGATTTGCCTGCCCCGTTAGTACCGATGACGGTCACAAATTCGCCATCGTTGATGTGCAAAGACAGCCCACGCAAGGCAGGGTTTTCGATGGGTGTGCCAGCGTTAAAGGTCAGACGCAAATCGGTTGCGGTCATCATGAGGCACCCCCTGTTTTGGCAGATTTTTTGCCCATGCCAAATGCACTTAGGGCTTTTGAGCGAAATTTGGGTAAAATCAGAGCAATCGCTACCAGTAGGGCGGTCACTAGGTTCAAGTCCTGCGGTCCAAAACCGATACTGCGTAAGGTTTGGCTAGATAGGGCGATTTGGATAAAGAGTTTATACAGCACCGCACCGATGACCACCGAGAGCGTGATAAGAAAGATTTTTTTGGCACTTAGCACGGTCTCACCGATGATGACCGCCGCCAGACCGACCACGATGGTGCCGATACCCACTGAGATGTCCGCTCCGCCTTGGGTCTGCACGAATAACGCCCCTGATAGAGCAATCAAGCCGTTACTAATCGCCATGCCGAGCATGATGGTAAAGGAAGTGTTAATGCCTTGGGCTTGTGCCATTTTTAGGTTGGAGCCTGTGGCACGCATGGCAAGCCCTGTCTCGGTATTAAAAAACCAGTCAAGCAGGAGTTTGACCACAACCACAACTGCCCCTGCGACCAATACACGCACCCACATGCCATTATCGCCACTGATAAAGGGGGTAAAAACACTTGGCTCACCAAGTAGTGATAGGTTAGGGGCATTCATGATACGTAGGTTCACCGAATACAGAGCGGTCATGACCAAAATACCTGCCAGTAGGTGTAATATGCCAATCTTGACATTCAGCCATGCGGTCACAACCCCTGCCATCATGCCTGCCATCATGCCAAAAAGACAAGCCACCCAAGGGTTAAAGCCTGCGATGATGGATACTGCCGCCACCGCACCGCCCAAGGGAAAACTACCATCGGCGGTCAAATCAGGAAAGTCCAAAATGCGAAACGATATGAGCACCCCAAGTGCCATGATGGCATATATCAGTCCGCTCTCTAACGCCCCTAAAAAGGCAATCAATGACATATCTGCTCCAATCAAAACAAAACACACGCCCACGATTTGGCGTGCATTTTGTATTTATAAAATAATTATCTAAAAGGCATTATTCTACCACTGTTTTGGCTTTATCCAAAATGGATTGTGGTACGCTCAAACCCTGCTCGCTGGCATTTTTCTTGCTGACCATCAAGTCAAGCTCGCTGGCACTGTACACGGCGATGTCGCCTGCTTTTTCGCCTTTTAGGATGCGGGCGGTGATTTTGCCTGTTTCTAGTCCCAGACCATGATAGTTTACGCCAAGAGCAACACTCGCCCCACGCTCGACCACGCTAGGGTCAGATGAGACAAGGGGGATTTTACCTTCTTTGGCGACTTTGGCAAGGGCTTCATAAGCGTTGATGACGTTATTGTCGGTTGATGTATAAATCACGTCCACCTTGCCAACCAGACTTTGGGCACTCATGGCGATGTCTGATGATTTTTGGGCAGGGGCTTCAACGATGGTGAGCCCTTGGGGTTCGGCGATGGCTTTTAGGTTACGCAAAGTCACGGTGGAGTTCACTTCCCCTGGGCTGTACACGAACCCGATGTTTTTGACGCTAGGAATTAGCTCTTTGATAAGGTCAATCTGCGGTTCAAGTGGTAGCACGTCCGATGCCCCTGTTACGTTCGTGCCAGAGCCATCTAGTTTGGGCACCAGTTTGGCTTCCACAGGTTCGGTCACGGCAGAGAATACCACGGGAATGGTGGTAGTGGCACTGACAACCGCTTGGGCAGATGGGGTGGCGATGGCGACGATGGCGTCAGGGTTGTCCGCCACGAACTGTTTGGCGATTTGTCCTGCGGTGGCAGGGTTGCCTTGGGCGGATTGGAAATTGACCGTTAGGTTCTCGCCTTCTTTAAAGCCTTCGCTGGCTAAGGCTTCAAGTGTGCCTTGACGAACGGCGTCCAGTGCAGGGTGTTCGACGATGGCAGTAATGGCAATCGATTTGCTCTCGGCAGTCGTGGGAGTTTGGGTGGTCTCGTTTTGGCTGGTAGGTTTGTCACCGCCGCAGGCAAACAGTAGCGAGCAAAGCATACTCATGCCGATGAGTTTGGGAAATTTGGCACTGATGGTCGTCATGACGAACTCCTTGTGTAACAATATGATGACTTTTATTATAGAGTAGTTACAGAGTAATGACAATAGTTTTTGGAATGAAAATATAAAAATTTTTAAAAAATGGTTGGCAAAATAAAAGTGGGCTTGTCATCATAAGACCACTTTGGTGTTAGGGTGTGCCTACCCTTGATAACATTTTTATAAAAATAAGCTAAAAACTTAACATTCTAAATCTATTTTTGCATGAAAAATGGCTATCCGACCACTTAATCGTGTGAATTTTTAAGATTTTAACTTGATTTTTAAAATTAAGTGGTCGGATTATGGCTCTAAGTCAAAATCTTTGTTGATATTTCAATATCAACTGCGGACTTTTCCTTGAAAAACGTGTGATTCCGCTGCTTTTTTAAACAGGCATTTTTCATTGCAGATACCAAAGGTAGGTACGCCCTAAGATAATTTTATTTAAAAAACAAAATTAATAAATTTAAAAAATAAATCATATTTGCAATAGTATTACGCACCCATTTACAAATATAATACATAATACAACTCATTATCATTTTTATTAGGTACTTTGTATCATGCGTAAATTTCCCTTGTCTTTATTAAGTGTTGCCATACTTGTTGCGACCAATGCTCAGGCAAATGATGGCGAGCCGACCGTCATGCTAGGACATGAGACCATCACCATCTCCAAAGACGCTGGCAAATATGTCGCCATCACGCCCAATTCCCTAAAAGACGACAGTCCCCTGTATGAGACCGCCCAATCAGTGAGCGTGCTAACCCCACAGCAGGTAGAGCAAAAACAAGCCAGCACCGTTGCCGAGCTTTTGGAAAATGTGGCAGGCGTGTCATCAGGCGTGCAGGGTCGGCGCGGGTGGGATGACTTTATCATTCGTGGGCAAGTATCATCCAATCAGATGTATGTGGACGGTATGCGTGTACAGATGTCGTCCAATAACCTGCGAGCGTGGGACGTGGCAGGAGCGGACAGCATTGAAGTAGTCAAAGGCACGACCACTACAGGCTACGGCATGGCATTGCCAAGCGGGATTGTCAATATCACCTCAAAACGCCCTGACAGCGAGACCTTTGCCAAAGGCAAAATCACGGTTGGCAGTTTTAATAACAAAGAGCTTGCCTATGACCTAAACTATGCCCCAAACGACAACAAAAAAGGAGCGTTTCGCCTAAATGGGCGTTTTTCTGACCATGATGACGCAACGGATTATGTCTATTTTAAAGACAACTACATTGCCCCAAGCTATACTTTTGATTTAGGCGATGACACCGATTTGACCCTTTTGGGCAGTTATCAATGGCGTGAATATCTCCGTCAGCAGGGCTTGCCACACAACAACACCATAGACCTTGCCACAGGCGAGCAAACCGTACGCAATGCCCACGAGCAGTATTCGTCCAGTACGTTTTTTGGCTTGCCTGATTATGGTTATGAACAAAAAACCTTGCGTTTGGGCTATGATTTGGCTCATCATATCAATGACAAGCTCACCTTTAAGTCCATTTTTGCCATTAACAAAACCGACACAGACGGCAAGCCTGTACTTTCAACCGCTCATAACAATTTTTATAGCACGGGCAATATCGGTCGCCAAATTAACAATCAAATCAAAAAAGACACCATGCTCACCAGCGACAACCGCTTTGAGACTTATTTTAATACAGGTAACGTTGAGCATGATGTAACAGTAGGGCTTGACCTATTGCGTGAAAAAAGCGACTATTATCGCCGTAATGACCGAGCTTATCCCAATTTTGACATCAACAATCCAAGCTATGACGTATCAAGCATTACAGAAGGTACGCCTAGCCAAAATATTACCACTACTCAATACGCAGGGCTGTACGCCAAGGACAGTATGCGTTATGATGACTGGATTTTTGGGGCGAGCGTCCGCCACGACTGGGCAAAAACGGACGTGGATAACGTGCTGACAGGAGCCAATGCCAAACGCACAGACGGCGAATTTACAGGCAGTGTGTCCGCCATGTATGATTATCAAGGCAAATTCGCCCCTTATGTCAGCTTTGGTACGTCCTTTCAACAAAACACCAGCACAGGACAAAATGGCGAAGTGCTAGACCCCGAAAAAGGTCAAAATGCCGAAATTGGCGTAAAATTTCAAGGCTTTGACAAACGTTTGCAAGGCTATGTGTCCGCCTATGACATCACTCGCAAAAATGTTGCCGAAACGATTTATGACGATAGTGGGGTTGGCACAGGATATAGCGAGCTTGTGGGTAAGCAACGCACCAAAGGTTTTGAGTTTGAAAGTGCGTTTGTGATGAATAACCAATGGAATATCTCGGGTTCGTACAGCTATATCCCAACCGCCAAAATCGTGGAAAACAGCCGTGCGTCCAATGTCGGTCAGCGTATCAGCCAAATCCCAGAACACTCTGCGTCCGTGTCCACGCAATATCATTTTAGCCCTGACCGTTTGGGCTGGTATGTCGGTGGTGGCTTGCGTTATCAAGGCGACAGACGAGCGTGGCGGACAGCGGTCAATAACCGTGGGGTAGAAACCACGCATTTTATTGATTTGCCAGCCTATACCGTGCTTGACGCTAAGGCAGGCTATGAAGCCAAAAATTGGGGTGTGGGTTTGGCGGTCAAAAACTTGACGGACAAAGACTATCTTATCGGCACAACGCCCAACTCCCAGCTTGTCTCTTATGGCGAGCCACGCAACATTCGTGCGACTTTGACTTTTAAATATTGATAACACGCACCCTTTGCCCTTTTTCGCTTTGAAAAAGGGTTTTTATTTTTAAAAATAAGGCAAGTTATGGATTGGCAATACGAGCTTATCACGGCGGTATTTTGGTTATTTAAGGCATTTTTTTGGGTGGCGGTGGTGCTGTCGGTGGCGGTGTGGGCGTTAAAATTTACCCCCTTTGGCAAAAAATTTTGGCACATTGCCAAGCCTTGTCTAAGCCGTGCCAACACCGCAAAAGCCCTTGTGATGATTGGGCTTTTGATTTTCTTTGTGCTTTTGGAAGTTAAAATCAGCGTGCTAAATACGCAGTTTTATAATAAATTGTACAGCTCATTACAAGACATGGACGCACAGGCGTTTTGGTTTTTTGCTCTGCTAAATGCCAGTTTGATGATGTTTAAAGTGGCACAAGACGTGGTGGATAGGTTTGTGGGCGAAGCCTTTGAGATTAAATGGTGGGAGCGATTTAATGCCGTGCTACTTGACCGCTATTTGTCGCACAAAAACTACTACCGCCTAAAACACACCCACGACCTGCGTACCCCTGATAACATCGACCAGCGTATCGAGCAGGACGCTAAGGAGTTTATCACAATCACGGTGGAGATGGTGCGTGGGGTTATCAATGCGGTGATGTCTATCATTGAGTTTACGATTATATTGTGGGGGCTGTCGGGGATTTTGAGCGTGTTTGGCGTGAGTGTGCCAAAGGGTGTGGTATTTTTTATTTATGGTTTTATCATCGTGGCGACTGCCTTGTCGGTGTGGATTGGGCGACCGCTCATCAGGCTTAATTTTGATAAAGAACGTTTGCATGGCGATTATCGTTATTCGCTGATACGAGTGGCGGACAATGCCGAGAGCATTGCCTTTTATGATGGCGAACACCAAGAAAAACGCCATTTGGCAGGGCGATTTGGGGCGATTATTGACAACCGATGGGCGATAATTCGTAGGCTTTTGGGATTGGACGGCTTTAATACAGGCGTAACCCAAGTGGCTCAGCTATTGCCACTCATGCTCCAAGCCCCACGTTTTTTTGCAGGCGAGATAAAATTGGGCGATATGCACCAAACGGTGCAGTCGTTTAACCGTCTTATGCGAGCGTTGTCGTTTTTTCGGCTGTTTTATGAGAGCTTTACGTTGTATCAAGCACGGCTGAACCGTCTGTATGGCTTTTTGACTCGCCTTGATGTGCTGGATAATACGCCACTTGACAAATCAACGGTAAAACATGATGATAACGTATTGATATTAAAAGACTTTGGCATAAAAACATTTGATGATAAGGTGTTGATTGATGGCATAAATATCACGCTACACGCAGGGCAAGCTCTACTGATACAAGGCACGTCAGGCACAGGCAAAACCACGCTGTTAAAGGCGATGGCAGGGATTTATCCTTTTGGTACGACAGGGCAAGCGGTCATGCCTACCGCCAAAACGCTGTTTTTGCCCCAACGCCCCTATATGCCCCAAGGCACGTTACGAGATGCCATTTGCTATCCTGACATACGGGCAAACGATGACAAGATAAAGGCGGTCATGGCACGTTGTCATCTGGGCAAGCACATTCACGCCCTAGATGTGGACAGCGATTGGCAGGTTAATCTATCACCAGGGGAGTTACAACGAGTGGCGTTTTTGCGTGCGTTGCTCGTTAGGCCGTCTGTGGTATTTCTTGATGAAACCACGTCCGCCCTAGATGAGCCGACCGAGACCGCCCTTTATACCACGCTAAGGGACGAGCTACCCCAAGCGATTATCGTGAGTGTGGGGCATAGAAGTACGCTTTTGGCGTTTCATGATAAAAGGGTGGTGCTTGGGTGGGGTTAAAATGGGTTGGCGGTTTATATTTTACTTGGTTTATGTCAAATCATCATCGCTTTTATTAAACCGTAATCCCGATGTCTTAATTGCCCAAACAAGCTCTACCAGGGCACGATTGTTGGTTAAAGGTTCACCGTCTAATATGAGTACATAGCCTGTATTATCAATCCACAAAAACATAAAACTTGTGGTTGGCATGAGCAGTTCAACATCACCAAAGAGTGAAACAGCCTGTCCAGCGATGGCAAGTCCACGTTCATGCTGACGTACAAAAAAGTCAAAAAAGTCCGCCCCTGCCACCGCCAGCCTATCCGCTTCATCGGTTGTGTAACCAATGCGAGCCAAACAAAAACCTTCATTAGAGCCAATGACAGCTTTGCGAGTACCTGACAGACTTGCCACGACATAAGGTAAGAATTTATCCAATGGCATATTAGGAGCAGGTAAGTTCTGTGATAGGTGTTGTACCCAACCTTTTTCATCAAACTCATCTAGCCATTCATGTGAATACTTATTTAACCACTCTTTGGTAGACATGACATGAGTCTGCGAGACGAGCGTTTGTAGAGCTTTGTGCTTGTCATTGGGTGTGGCATAAGCAAAAGCATGCATGACACCAGATGGTGTTAGCGTAAGATAGGGATTTTGGTGGTCATTTGGCATGATTGATTACCGAAAATAAAAACTAAGAGGCGATCATATAGATGAGTGAACGCACCATACGACGCATTTGTTCACGGTCACGGGCATCAACAATCATGACGTTAGCACCGACACCACGTTCCATCAATCGTTTTGAGAGTGTCTCATGTAAATCCCAAGGCATATTTTCAGCATGGGTAACACCGACCACTAAGGCACTGCTTTTGATGAGTGGTGAGAAAGCATCAAGATAATAATCCAAGTCATTCACAGGGTCTTTTTCTTCGGCGTTTAGCAGTAGGATAAGACCCAAGGCATTCTCACTTAAAATCTCCCACATAAAGTCAAAACGTCTTTGTCCTGGCGTACCATAGAGTCGCACCTGTTCACCGCTGTCTAGTATCATAACCCCATAGTCCATGGCAACCGTGGTTGTCTTTTTGATGAGTTTGGTGTCATCGGAGGCAACTTCATCGGTCGTTACCACACCTTTGTCAGACAACACTTGAATGGCAGCTGTTTTACCTGCCCCCACAGGGCCTGCGATGATGAGTTTATAGGTTTGTTCACGGACTTCATTGATGGCACTCATTGCACTCTCCGTTTTGTGTTTGGTATTAAAATGATAATTTGTTAAGCAGGCGTCTAAAAAATCCTGTTTTGACAGCTTGGGTTACGCCTTTATTGGCAGTTGTCTTGGGTGTAGATTCTTTGTCGTATTTATTCTTTTCATGTAGCAGTTTATCTAGGGGGGTTTGTAGATAAAAAGAGTTTTTTAGTACTTCAATATCTGCCGACCCAGACAGGATGGATAGCAAAAATATGCGGTGCAGGATGGATGGGTTTTTTTGGGTCAACTCACCAAATACCATGTCAAGTTGGTCAAGGTTTTTAGGGACGATTAGGCATGATGATACGATTGCATGGACGTATTCGGGGATGTCTTTCATGCCTGAAAAGTTGGGCATGTAGCGAATTTTTAGTTTTAAGGTATTTCTGGGGGCATTAATGCGAGTAGGTAAGATGGTTGAATAAATTTGCCACAAAAAACTGTTGAGTGAATAACGACGATAACCTTCATTTTTGATGTTGTGTAGCATTCTATCAAATTCTGCATCACTTAGGGCGATATTGGTAATATTGGTTCTTAGTACCTGACAGTTACCTGCGATGGAAAAATAGTCAAGCAGACGGTCAAGGTTTTGTGTCAGGGCGATGGCTTTTTTAGGATAGACATAGACCATTTGGTTGCCAATGACGATTTTAAAAGGATGTTCTTGGGCAAAAATATGAATCAATTCATAGATGACATTATTGGGACAGACACCACTAAAACAAGTATTAATCACACTTTGGATGAATTTGCCATTTTCGCTGGGCGTGTGTTTGGTCAGTTCTGTTTGCTTGGTATCGGTACTATCGTGTAGATGATTGACAGATTTGCTATATATTAAGGCACGATTTTTGGCAGCATCAGCAGGGTTTTTTTGTAGGCGTGTGGCGGCGTCAATGAGTTGCGACAGCACCGCTTCCATGTCATGTTTGGCATATGGGGTGCTCAAAAAGAAGTTGGTTGCATGGGGTAAAAAGTCAGCATTTTGCCACTGTTTGATATGACCACGTGTCAATAATAAGGATGCACGAAAATCCAAAAAATCCACCAAATTTTTGATGTGTTGGTTATTAAACAGCGACATGCCCACACCATCTAGATTGATAATGGCAGCAAAGGCATCATCAGCATCTCTGCCAAGCGTGGGTAAGGTCAGACACAAATCATCACTAAAACAGCGTTCCAATACTAAGTGCTCCACATTAGGATAGTTACGTTGTAATAGCAAGGTTAATGCCCCAGCACTAGGGCCTGAGAAACCCGCCAATAATATTTTTAATGCCATAGTATCTCCAAAAGCCAGATTTTAGTGGTTGCAGACGCATAAAAATAAGTAGAATGTTCACCCTCTATCATATCGTCTATGTGCCATATCATCTATGTATAAAAAGTAATCTTAAAAAATCTATGTATGAAAAATCTAATGTATCAACCTTTCAAGTTCAGTGCGACAAGCCACCCATCGCATGTCAAATACCCAATTATGTTTGCCAAGTTTGAACCATGCTTTCATGAACGCCACTAAGTCATGACAAGCCAAACAATGGTTAAAAAATTCATTTTCTAAACGCATGACCTCATCATGATTTTGGGCTTTGTGAGCTGTCAAAATAGACTCCAACAGGCGTTGGGCAAGCAAAGTGGCATCATCACTACTGACACGCAGTTTATGACTGGGCACATCAAGTGTGGGTGTGGTAAGTACGCTCCAACGTGTCGCCAGAAGGTTATTTTTTTGTAAATAATATTTACGTGTTATGCAGTCGTTGATGATTTGCCAAGCTTGGGTGTTAAGACGTGGTTTAAAGGTTTGGATGAATTCTAGGTTCATCATGGGTGCATCATACCAACAGCCAAAAAAATAATCCGATAATGCCCCTTGTAGAGGTTCGCTTTCGTCTAATTTTTTGGCGACATTGATTCGCTCTTTGTGATACTGTCCTGCCGATGGATTTTTTAGGACAGCACGAGAATAATAACGAAAGTGATGGTAGTCATCAGCGTGATGGATTCTGTTCATAAACTGGTCTGTGATGATGAATAAAAACAAGTGGGTCAAGTGTCAAACCCACTTATCTCTTACTTAGTCAAGCAGGGTTTCCATTAGGTCAATCATGAATTCAGCATCTTCATCATCTATGGGTTCAAAGCCGTCTGTCATGCCAAGTTCACTTAGCACCGCTTGACCATCAGCATCATCTTTTAAGGATAAAATGACTTTGGCGATATCATCTGCTTGGGTGAAGCCGTCTTTGACCAAAATGACATGAGAGATGGTGGCGATATTGCTTTCAATGAGTACGTTTAGTTGTGATTTGGTGAGTTTTGACAGTGAGTGATAAATTTCAGCGATAAAAAACGCCACATCCGCTTCGCCTTTTACCACTTGTTTGGCAGCGGCTTGATAAGTCTCGGTGATGATAAATTCAACATCATCTTCGCTCAAATCTACCGCTTCAAGCAGACGCAGACCGATGAGTTTGACATCACGGTTATCTGCCATGGCAATCTTAGTGCCTGCGTTTAGGTCATCTAGGCACTTGATATTACCACCAGCTGATGAAATGATTGTCATTTCATCAGATTTACCAATGGGGCGAGCGATGGCACGATAGCCATCTTCACGGATGAGTTTGGCAGCATCAAAAGGGTTGGCATAGATGACTTTGATATCATCTTTTGCCAAACTGTCTTCTTGTTCGGCGTGCGAGGCGGGTGTAACAAGGTGTAGGTCATGACCTGAACGTTTTTGTAGCAAGGTATTAAACATGTGCCAACCTGCAAAACGTTCTGGTGAGAAATCAGGGGCAATTAAAAAATTATAAGCCATTATTCTGCTCCTTTCATGGTAAGGTATTGAGCTGTCGTCTCTTCAATCTTGCTACGGCTGGGCTTACGGCGTACGGAGGTATAACCCACAGTCTGACCACGACGTACGTTTGGCACGACAGTGGCATATACCCAGTAGTGTGAGCCATCTTTGCATAGGTTTTTGACGTAGCCATGCCATTTTTTGCCCTCTTTGACGGTCTTCCACAAATCAGCATACGCTGCTTTTGGCATGTCAGGATGGCGTAAAATGTGCTGGGGTTTGCCAATCAGTTCATCTTCGGTATAGCCACTAATCTCAACAAAGGCATCATTGACATGAGTTAATACGCCATTTAAATCCGTGCGAGAGACGATGAGTCTGCCATCAGGGTATGGACGCTCTACACCTGTATCATAGACGGTGCGTGTTGTGCCATCAAAAAAGGTTAGGTTATATTCAGTAGCATCGCCAGTGGGCTTTGCCATATCATCTAGTTGAATGCTCAAAACAAGTCTCCTTAATAACTTATCAATACTTCATAGCTTATCAATAAAAGGGTAAAGATTTAGATGAGTTTTGCCAATGCCTCAGAGGCTCGTTTAATGTCTAGAAATATCAGACCCAGTTTGGCGTTTGGTTTGGCAAGAATGGTCAGTACCGCCTCACCACCTGCTGATGTCATGATGACATAGCCTTTTTCGCCTTGTACGAGCAGACGGTCAATCTTACCACGAGCCAGTTCAGAGCCTGCACGGTCACCCAAAGACAGTAGGGCGGCACTCATGGCACCCACACGATCTTCGTCAATACCAGAGGGTAGGGCAGAGGCAATCATCAAGCCGTCTGTTGAGATAAGAGCAGAGGCCTCAACGTCGGCAGATGAGCTGTTTAGGTCATCTAGGATTTGTTGGAACATGTCGGTACGCATGGTGTGTCTCCTTTGGGTGATAAAATTTTGATAAAATTAAATGGTTGGATTGATGTTGGTAAACTGTTACCGCCAATCGGAGCTATTATACAAGTATTAATGATAAATACAAGCATTTTAATAATAAATACAATATGAAAAGCAGACGTTTGTTAGTCGCTGTTGATCATGCTTTTTGATTGTGCTTTATTATTGAATTGGATTTGGTGAAATTAAGCGGATTTTAAACAGTTTGTCCATAAAAACCAAAGCGTACCAAAGGCAAATACAACCTATGATAAAACACAAAACCCTTACTATTATAAGGGTTTTGTGTTTTGTTAGCAAGAGTTAAAAATAACCACAAAGGTTAAGCATTAACGATTTGGAGCAAAAGCTGCCAACTCTGGGTTAATGTCTGTTTTGGCAACGGTATTGGCGTAGTTACATAAAGTAGACAGTGCCACACCCATGATGACATCCAAAACATTTTGGTCGTTATAACCTGCTGATTTAAAGGCTTCTAACTCATCATCAGAGACCTGACCACGCTTGTCAATGAGTTGCATGGTAAACTGAGCTAAGGCTTGATATTTGGCATTTTGGTCAATGTTAGTGCGACCACGTAATGCCTCTACAATGGCAGGGGGCATGTTTAGGCGAACTTCGGCAACCTTGGTGTGTCCTGCCACACAAAAATCACAGCCGTTATGTGCAGCAGCGGTAATCTGAACAACTTCAACCTCTTCGGCGGTCAGAGAGTTTTTGCTGTTCATTTTACTTACCTCTTGATACATTTCAAGGGCTTGTGGTGAGTTGGCAAGCACACCGATGAGATTTGGGATAAAGCCATTGGCTTTTTGTACCGCTTCAACACGCTCTTTGGCTTTTTCTGGGGCGGTGTCAACAGTGTGTAAAGTAAGACGGGTCATAAAATGCTCCTGATTTATTTCTTGGGTCAACACATCATTGGTTTGTCTTGTTGTACTTCATGTACTTCCCAACCAAGACTCATCGTTTTGTCTTGACAGTAATAGATAGATACAAATTCATGTTTGGGTGAGTTAAAATAACAAAACCTATATGGGAGTGGATATAAAAATTGCAAGCGCTTTTTGAAAATTTATAAATTTATATAAAAATCAATGGCTTAAAAAAAATTTACGACCCATTGGATTTTTATCATTGAAAATTTTGCATTTGTCAAGCATATATTTGACCAGCAGGAAAACTTCCAAACGCAATTTTAACAGATAATATTTTAACAGACTAAAAGGTAAACCATGAACTTTGATAAACTGACCCGAAAAGTACAAACAACCCTACAAAATGCCCAGTCCTTGGCGGTTGGCCGTAACAATACGGCAATTTTTGCCATACATATTTTGTCCGTCATGCTCCAAGATGAGAGCAATGTTGCCATGCTAAGCCAAGCAGGAGCGGACATAAACAAACTCAATCATGACACCACCAAAAAACTCGGTGATTTGGCAACTTTGTCCACACCAACAGGGCAGGCAAATCTTGCACCTGATTTGGTGCAAGTGCTAAATCTTGCTGAGAAATTTGCAACTGATGCAGGCGACAGCTTTGTGCCAAGCGAATGGGTGCTTTTTGCTCTAAGTCAGACAGCAGACACCAAAAAAGTACTGACCGATGCAGGCGTGGACGCCCAAAAACTACAAGCCATTATTAACCATATCCGTGGAGGAGACACTGTGAAAACTCAAAATGCCGAAGACACCAGAGATGCCTTAGAAAAATACACCGTCAATCTGACCGACAGAGCAAAAGAGGGTAAACTTGACCCTGTCATTGGGCGAGATGATGAGATTCGTCGTACTGTGCAAGTTTTGTCAAGACGCACCAAAAACAATCCTGTTTTGATAGGCGAACCGGGCGTGGGTAAAACCGCCATTGTCGAAGGGCTTGCCCAGCGTATCGTCAATGGCGAAGTGCCTGAGAGTTTAAAAAACAAAGAAGTTTTATCGCTTGATATGGGGTCACTCATTGCAGGGGCGAAATATCATGGAGAATTTGAAGAGCGTTTAAAAGGTGTGCTAAATGACCTTGCCAAACAAGATGGCAACATCATTTTATTCATTGATGAATTGCATACCATGGTTGGGGCGGGCAAGACCAGTGGGGCAATGGACGCTGGCAACATGCTAAAACCTGCACTGGCTCGTGGCGAGTTGCGTTGTGTGGGGGCGACCACGCTTGATGAATACCGCCAGTACATTGAAAAAGACCCTGCTTTGGAGAGACGTTTTCAAAAGGTGTTGGTAGATGAACCGAGTGTGGAGGACACCATCGCCATTTTGCGTGGGTTAAAAGAGCGTTATGAGCTACATCATGGGGTTAGAATCATGGATGCTGCCATCATCGCCGCTGCCAAAATGTCGCACCGATATATCACCGACCGCCAATTGCCTGATAAGGCGATTGATTTGATTGATGAGGCAGCATCTCGCATTAAAATGGAGCTTGACAGTAAACCTGAAAGCCTTGACAAACTTGACAGACGCATCATTCAGCTAAAAATGCAGTTACAGACTGTTAAAAAAGAAGACGATGCAGCAAGTCAGGCACAAGTTAAGCAGCTACAAACTCAAATTGATGAATTGGAAAAAGAATATAATGATTTAGAGGAGATTTGGAGGGCTGAAAAGGCACTGGTAGAGGGTACCAAGCATGCTCAGATTGAGCTTGACAAGGCACGCATTGCCCTAGAAAAAGCCCAACGTGATAGTAACTGGGAGCAGGCGGGGCGATTGCAACATGAGATTATCCCCAATTTGCAAAAACAGCTTGCCGATGAACAGTATGATGATACAAATACGCCTAAATTGCTTAGAAATAAGGTAACAGATAATGAAATTGCCGAGGTGGTGTCGCACGCCACGGGTATTCCTGTCGCCAAGATGATGCAAGGCGAGCGTGATAAAATGCTGGGCATGGAGAGAATTTTGCATGAACGTGTGGTCGGTCAAGATGAAGCGGTCAAATCGGTTGCCAATGCTGTTCGCCGCAGCCGTGCAGGACTCTCCGACCCCAATCGTCCAAGCGGTTCATTCTTATTTTTAGGGCCAACAGGTGTTGGTAAAACTGAGCTGACCAAATCGCTTGCTAATTTCTTATTTGATGATGAGACGGCGATGGTACGTATTGACATGAGTGAATTTATGGAAAAACACAGTGTCAGCCGTTTGGTGGGAGCTCCCCCCGGTTATGTCGGTTATGAAGAGGGGGGCGTGCTGACCGAAGCGGTTCGCCGTAAACCGTACAGTGTTGTTTTATTTGATGAGGTGGAAAAGGCTCACCCTGATGTCTTTAATGTTCTACTACAAGTCTTAGATGATGGGCGTTTGACCGATTCTCAGGGGCGTGTGGTGAACTTTAAGAATACCGTCATCATCATGACATCAAACCTTGGCAGTCATAAAATCTTTGACATGGCAGGCGATGAGTACGAAGAGATAAAATCAGCAGTCATGGAGTCAGTGAACGCTCATTTTCGCCCTGAGTTTATCAACCGTATTGATGAGATTGTGGTCTTTCATCCACTTGGGCAGTCGCAGATGGCAGGCATTGCCAGCATTCAGCTTGACCGCCTAAGAGCCAGATTAAAAGAGCGTGAGCTTTCGCTTGTTTTATCAGATGATGCGATAAATGAGCTTGTGTCGGTAGGTTATGACCCTGTATTTGGAGCAAGACCGCTTAAACGTGCCATTGTTCAAGAGATTGAAAACCCCCTTGCTCAAAAACTCTTATCAGGCGAGTTTATCGCAGGTGATACCATCTCGGTAGGTGTGGACAATGGGGTATTGACCTTTGATAAACTAAGATTTAGCTAAACTTATCAGTAAACAACGATTTACCACCAAAAAAAGGGGGTAAATCGTTCATTTATTAGGGTCGTGTTGGCAGTGAGCAAAAACGCATCATACATTGCACTTAACCACCAAATGACTATATGATAGACCATCTTAATGATAGACCATCTCAAATCTGCCAGTTTTATTGAAAAATAGATGATCCATGAGAACAAAACCCAAAATAAACGTGGTGATTTTTGGTAAGTTTTTCGGTTTTGGTAATTGGGTTGATGGCATTTGGCTGTTACATGTCGTCATGTATGCTGTTGTATCGTGCGTTAATCACGTGTGACAAGTGTGGGAAACTCCTTGTTCTGGCGGTAAGGAGTGGGAAGTACATTACGAACGTTGATTGTTATATGGTTATTATTTTATTTTTGGTTATTTTTAAACACAAAAAATCAAGGTTCTAATCTCTTAAAACCTTGATTTTACTTATTTTAATATGGTAGGCCCAGCAGGACTTGAACCTGCGACCAAAGGATTATGAGTCCTCTGCTCTAACCAACTGAGCTATGAGCCCTTAAAAATACTCAATAAGTATAGTAATTTATTAAGTGAGTGTATTGTACAATATCTTTAAAACCATTGCAAATCTTTTTTGGTAGATGTTATGGTAGACCGCTTTGCAATAGGTCGCCATTATACACCATGATGAGTAAAAGGCAAAGCAAAAAATTTTGAATTAAGAACATTTGCCATCAAAAAAGTGGGGGTTTTTAATTTTTTTTATAACAATTGCAAATTTTCATTAAGTTGGATAAGAAATTTGGTATAATTAGCCCAGTTTTATATACTTTTTATACACTCTGATTTTTAACTTTCTATGTTTTATAGGTGCAACTATGACGACCCAAACATCACTTAGCTACAAAGACGCAGGCGTTGATATTGATGCAGGCGAGACCCTTGTTGGGCGTATCAAATCTGTCGCCCGTGCCACAACACGTCCTGAGGTGGTGGGAGGGCTTGGTGGATTTGGGGCATTGTGTCGCATTCCACAAGGCTACAAGTCGCCCCTATTAGTCTCTGGTACAGACGGCGTTGGCACCAAACTAAAACTTGCCTTAGACCTAAATCGCCATGAAACCATCGGTCAAGACCTTGTGGCAATGTGTGTCAATGATTTACTTGTGTGCGGTGCTGAGCCATTATTTTTCTTGGATTATTATGCCACAGGTAAACTTGATGTGGATGTTGCCGAGATGGTTATTAAGGGTATTGGCGATGGTTGTAAACTGTCAAATTGTGCCTTAATCGGTGGCGAAACTGCCGAAATGCCTGGTATGTATCAAGATGACGATTATGACCTAGCGGGCTTTTGTGTGGGTGTGGTGGAAGAAGATGAAGTCATCACAGGGGCAAACGTCCAAAAAGGTGATGTGCTGATTGCTCTGGCAAGTAGTGGCGTGCATTCCAACGGCTATTCTTTGGTGCGAAAAGTGATTGATGTTTCGGGTGTGGACATTAATACTCACACGCTGGGCGATGGCGAGACTTTGGCGGATGCTCTGATGAAACCCACTTGCATTTATGTCAAGTCGGTACATGCCCTGCAAAAACAGCTTGGCAATGCAAACATTCACGCCATGGCACACATCACAGGTGGCGGTCTGACTGAAAACTTACCTCGTGTGTTGCCCGATGATTTATCTGCCGAGATTAATCTCGCCACTTGGGAGTTTCCTGCCGTTTTTAACTGGCTACAACAAGCAGGCAACATCGCTCAAAGTGAAATGGTGCGTACCTTTAACTGTGGCGTGGGTTTTGTGATTGTCGTCCCTGCCGACAAAAAAGACGAAACTTTGGCATTTTTGACTGCACAAGGCGAAACCGCTTGGCAAATCGGGCAAATCGTAGAGCGTGCCGATAAAGCGGTGGTTTATGTTTAAAAGCTAAATGACTTTTAAATGATTGGTAAATTGGGTTTATTGTTTCTTAAAGATAAACCCAATTTAAAAAGGGTTGCAATGCGACTAATTATTTTAATCTGTGCAATCTTATTGGTAGCTTGTACAGGCACACAGCAAAGACAAATTTGTGAAGATTTGGGCGGTAAGTGGGGTAGCGTGAAATCAAAATGCTATCGCCTAAATAGTATGAAACAATGCATAAAGGACAATACTTGTGTTGATAATTGGCATTGGTTTGCAGGTGATTATTGCCATAAAATAGAACTCGGTATGGATAAAGAGACAGCGATATTTTGGCTTGGCAAACCCAAAGAGCTTAATTTTCAACATCAAAACACACTCACTTGGCAAGCCTATAAGGTAGATGCTGGTACGGTTACGGCAGATTTTACCAATAATCAACTAACTGGGTTTGATTGTCCAGAATGATAGTTCTGTTATAGTTAAAAAGGATACTTTATGCAAACTTCTAATACAGCATTATCGCCAAAAGTACAAGCGATATTACCAATGTTGCAAGAATTGACAAATGAAGAGCGTTTTTCTGTGATTGATTTTTTAAAAAATCAAAATATCATGCAATCAAAGAAAAAATTGGCACCACTTGATATTCAAATATTTGATGAAGTTTATATGTCCGATGATTTTAATGATGATTTGGGCGATGAATTTTGGCTTGGGAAAGATGCGTAATGGCAAAATATTTATTAGATACGCAAATTTTTATTTGGGCAAATCAAGAACCAACTAAAATCCCAAATAGCATTAAAAGAATTTTATCTCAAAATCATCATACTTTTTATTTGAGTATGGCAAGCATTTGGGAAATGCAAATCAAAATTCAGCTTGATAAATTACAATTAAAGCCAAATTTATCAACTGCCTTAAAAATCATTCAAGATAAAGGGATTTATGAAATCCTTCCAATTACCCAAACGCATATTCTAAACCTACAAACCCTTGAATTTCATCATAAAGACCCTTTTGACCGTATGATTATCAGCCAAGCCATGTGCGAGCATTTAACGGTATTAACGGTGGATAGTGAAATTGTAAAATATCCCATTGAATGTATTAGCTAATATGAAAACATTAAAAATCGCCGTCCTAGTCTCTGGCAATGGCTCAAACCTACAAGTGTTGATTGACCAAATGCAAGCAGGTAAATTGCCCATTGACATTGTCGCAGTCATAAGCAACAAAGCAGACGCCTATGCCCTAACTCGTGCCAAAAACGCCAATATCCCCGCCTTTGTCATTGACAAAAACGAACAAGGCAAAACCTATAAACGAGCCGAATTTGAACGGCTTGCCCTTGATGTGTTAAAGCCGTTGGGTGTGGATTTGGTGGTGCTGGCAGGCTTTATGAAAATCCTAACGCCATTATTTATCAATGGGGTTAAAGATGAGCTAAACGCCCCCATGATAAACCTGCACCCGTCCTTACTCCCTGCTTATAAAGGGCTAGACACGCACGAGCGAGTATTGCAATCAGGTGAGCGGTATCATGGTTGTTCGGTGCATTTGGTAACGGCGGAGCTTGATGCAGGGCAACTGCTTAGCCAAGCGGTGCTAGAAGTCCACCCCAATGACATGCCTGCCACGTTACAAAATAGAGTTCATGCCCTAGAACATCAGCTTCTGCCACGCACGATAGATTTTATCGTTCGTGGTGTGATAGATGTGGACAATGTGGGCGATGCTTATCGCTTTTGGGGGCAGTAAACCGAGACCAATAATTAGGCTGGCATTTATGACGATGACCTTGATTGTTATGATAAACAATATAAATGGACGTGTTCTGATAAAAATGGGCATGATAAAATCATATCATGCCCATCTATTTTACCAAAACAAAAAAATTATTTTAAACAATCCTTTTATTTTAAATAATCTTTTAATGCCATTGCCTGTTTATCAGCATTACCAATATAGGTGGCAGGGGTTAGTTCGGTCAGGCGTTCACGTGCATTGGCAGGAACAGCAGACAGTTCATCGCTGTTTACAAAGTCTGTCATCATCTCACGAGTCATCATCTGCCCACGAGTGAGGGCTTTTAATTTTTCGTATGGTTTTTCAATATTGTAGCGTCTCATCACAGTCTGAATGGGTTCAGCCAGCACTTCTTGGGCGTGATTTAGGTCATCGCTTAGGCGTTGTTCGTTGATTTGTAGTTTGCCAATGCCTTTTAAACATGCTTCAAAAGCAATAAGGCTTTGGGCAAAGCCTACGCCCATGTTACGAAGAACGGTTGAATCGGTCAAATCTCGTTGCCAGCGTGAGATGGGCAGTTTTTCACC
Organism: Moraxella sp. K1664; assembly: GCF_039693965.1. Lineage (NCBI taxonomy): Bacteria > Pseudomonadati > Pseudomonadota > Gammaproteobacteria > Moraxellales > Moraxellaceae > Moraxella > Moraxella sp. K1664. Next base: position 2,532,120 of record NZ_CP155576.1, on the reverse strand, counting down.
AAGATGAGACAATACCGCATTTGCCAGACCAAGGTTGCCTTCTGAATTTTCAAAATCAATGGGATTTACCTTGTGAGGCATGGTTGATGAGCCTACTTCGCCATCTTTGAGCTTTTGCTTGAAATAACCCAGTGAGATATAGCCCCACACATCACGGTTAAAGTCAATCAAAATTGTGTTAAAACGGCGTAATGCGTCAAAAAGCTCCGCCATATAGTCATGTGGTTCAATCTGCGTGGTATAAGGGTTGAAGGTCAAATCCAAACTCTCTACAAAATTTTGTGAATGCTTTATCCAGTCAATGTTGGGATAAGCAGACAAATGGGCGTTGTAGTTACCAACAGCACCGTTGATTTTGCCAAGAAGTTCTACATTTTTAAACTGCTTTAATTGGCGATGCAAGCGATAAGCGACATTTGCCATCTCTTTGCCAAGCGTGGTAGGACTTGCGGTTTGTCCATGTGTGCGAGAGAGCATGGGCGTGCTGGCATGGTTATCGGCAAGTTTGGCAATCTCATCTATGATGGTTTGCATGGATGTTATTAGAACATCACGACCTGATTTTAGCATGAGAGCGTGTGATAAATTATTAATGTCCTCGGAGGTGCAAGCAAAGTGGATGAACTCACCTGCATTTTTTAGCTCATCAATGTCGCAAATTTTCTCTTTTAAAAAGTACTCTACTGCCTTGACATCATGGTTGGTGGTGCGTTCTATCTCTTTGATTCGTAGGGCGTTTTGTTCGCTAAAATTGGCAACAATGGCATTTAGCTTATCATTGGTGGATTGGCTAAATGGCGTGATTTCACCAATATCAGGGTGCTTTGCCAAAGCTTGCAACCAGCGAATCTCAACGGTAACACGGGCGTGAATGAGCCCAAATTCGGACAGATATGGACGCAGAGCATCGCATTTGGACGCATAACGACCGTCAAGGGGAGATAGGGCAGTCAAGGCAGAAAAAGACGGCTTGGACATGGAGTTTTCCTTTAATGGTGAAAATGAATGGGTTTGGTGGGGTTTGGATTTGGTGGAAAAGCCTATAAATCACACATGAATGATGTCATTTAATCTCAACCGTTACGCCCTCTTGGACGTTGGCATACAGCTCTAACACGTCCCAGTTGGACAAACCGATAGAGCCAATCGGGGTAGGCTGTCCGATAATTTCAGGGTTGCTCACGCCATGAATGCCATAACCTGCCTTGTCTAGGCTCATCCATACCACACCAACAGGGCTATTGGCACCAGGGGGCAGGATAAAGGTTTGTTTGTTGTCGCCTTTGGTGACGGTGGCACGATAGTGGGGCATTTTAACTTTGCTGTTTAGGCTGTAAACGCCTTTTTCGGCAGGTTTTTTGCTGTTGCCGATGGTGGCAGGGTAGCTTGCCATGAGCGTCTCGCCCTGGTAGGCGGTGACGGTATTGGTTGCGGTGTTGGCGATGATTTTGTCAAAACCGCCTTCAAAAGCATCTTTGGTATTGACCACAGTAATGCTCTCGCCTGCCACGAATTTTTTGTTGGGGTTGATTTTGGTGAGATAGTCGATACGCATGTGAAAGCGTTCGGCAAGTTTCTCTTGAATGCTCTCATAGCCTAGGTCGCTAAGTTTGGAGCGGGCTTCGACACTGCTTGGTAATTTGCCAAATTTGGTGATGTCGTCTTTGGTGATGGTGTAGCTGACCAGTACGTCATCCGCCCCCACGCTTAGAGCGTCCCATGTTTCTTGGTTCATCTTGCCAGTGGCGGGTAGGTTTTTCATGCGTTGGAAGTTGGCAAGGGCGTTTTTGCTGTTATTGCCCCAACCGCCATCAATCGCCCCAACGGACGCATGGTGTTGGTCTAGCAGTGCCTGAATCTTGACCGTCATGGCACTATTGACTTTCATGTTGGGCGACCATGTGGATTCGTTTACGGTCTTGGCATATTCGGATAAATCCACTTTGGTGTAGCGTTTGCCTGACTTTTCAAGGCTTTTGATGGTGGCGGTGTCGCTACTGGTTTTTTTGGTGTCAATCTGACTGGCAGTGTCGCTGTCGTCAGTGGTCAGTAACGTGGGGTCAAAGGTGTTTTTTGCCCCCGATTGACTGACTTGAACATCAAGCTGGGCAAAGGCAGTCGTGCCACAGATGGCAAGCATGGACAGTGCTAATGTGGTGAGTTTTTTAGAACAGGACTTTTTAAAATAAAACATGGCAAATCTCATTTTATAAACAAAAAACACCGCTTATTATGCGTGAAAATGGCACAAATGACAAGGGTGGACAAGTAGGATTGTTGTAAATTTTGTGTCGCCAATCCGCCTAAAACACCATTTCTAGGCGGTTAAACACCCCCAAATGATGATCACGGTCTTGGTTTTTGTCATTATAATAACTGATGTCCGTCTGCACAAACAGCCATTTTCGCCATACAGGTTGGCGATAGCTGACATAAGGACCATAAATGTCAAGTTCAAACTTCTTGTCCACGACATCGCCCCCTGTATAAATGCCATAGCTAAACGCCCGTGTGCCGTGCTTGCCGTCTAGGTAGTGCTGTTGGTACAGGCTGTTGCTCCATGCGGTCTCTTCGGTGTCTTTGTGGGCGTAGGATAGGTGCGTGCGATTGACGAGCGTGCGGTGCTTGGACTGGGGTTGGCTAAATTCAAGCGTGGATAGGGCATAATGCTCGCTCTTGGTGCCGTAGCGATACATCTGTTCAAAGCGGGCGTTAATGCGGTGGTCGAGCTCCCATTTTTTCTCGGCTCGCAGTTTAAGATACAAATCACTAGACCGCAGGCCGATGTCAGCATCCGTCTCTATGCCGATGTCGTCTTGGAACTTTGACCAACGCAGAGCGAGCGATGTGTTGTCTTCACGACTTTGACGGCGGTCAAAGGTGCTGTCGCCATAAGTCACGGCACGTCCATCATTATAGATACCGCCCCCTTGTTCCAAGTCCAAATCATCATCACCAATCATCACGCTTAGGCGATTTTCAAGTGTTGGCAGTTTGATACGTCCACGAATACGGGGCTTGACGGTCGTGCCATCATATTCATTATAATGCGTGTCAAGCATTAGGCGGATGGACGCACGAGCGGGCTCATTAGGGTCGGTCTCGCCAAACCAGCTGTCCATGTGTCGTGCGGTGCGATTGAGCCAGCCTTTGGTGTCGTCTCGGGTGTCATCAAGCCATGTGTTGTTTTCAGGTTCTAGATTGGGGCTGTCCGTGTCTGATGTCATGGTGTCATTGGCATGAGCAAAGGCAGGCAGAGCAAGACAGGTTAGTAAACACAAAGTGGGGCGAGAGATGATGGGTAACATAAAAACACCAAGCTGTCAAAATTTATCCAAATCATATCATATTATTACTAGGGCGTGTTAAACATTGATAACATTTATTAAAATTTTATAAAAACTTTATAATTTTAAATCTATTTTTATGTGAAAAAATGGCTATCCGACTACTTAATTTAAAAAGTTAAGTAAAATTCTTAAATTTACCCAGTTAAGTGTTCGGATTGTTTTTCATAATAAAAACTTGCTTGATAGAAAACTCACAACCTTTGTTTTTTCTTGAAAAACGTGCGTTCCCCCTGCTTTTTTAAACAGGTATTTTTCATTGCAAATACCAACGGCAGGCACACCCTAGAATTTAGCCTATTTTCTTTTTCTTAATCAGCACCAACACCGCTCCATTACCGCCATCATTGGCAGGGGCGGAAACAAACGCTAAGACATCAGGGATTTGGCGTAACCAGCCATTCACACAGGTTTTGATGATGGCATCTGTGCCTTTGCCGTGGACGATTTTGACCACGGTTTCGCCATGTTTGACCGCATTGGCGATGATGGTTTGGACGGCATCTCTGGCTTCATCAATGCTTGATCCGTGCAAATCCACCGCATCATACCAACGCAGTTTGCCTTGTCTTAGCTGTTCAAAGACTTTGTTTTGCAGGGTGGGGTGTTTGTAACTCAAAAATGCTTCGCCCGCCACAGGGTTTAGCAGGGCTTGCATGTCGGATAAACTGGCTTGGGTGAGCTCATCAGTCCCTTCGGCATTGGCACGGCGAAATAGGGCAGTGGGGTCTTTGGGGTTGGTTTTTTGGGTGTGATTGACCGACTTTTCGTGTTTTAGGGGGCGGACACCGCTCATCGCTTGCATGAACAGGACTTTGTCGTCATCGATGAGTTCACTGCCAAAGCGTTTGACGTGCTGGGCGACTTCTTTTTTGCCCATGACATTGGCACTGGTGGGTTTGCCGTTGCTGTCGGTCTCGGGTTTGGTGGATGATTTACCGCCCATTTCTTTGAGCTGGGTTTGGGCGTCTTTGGAGAGTAAGTCTTTAAATGTAGTCATGATGATACCTTGTTAGTTAATTGGTGGCTTTTTGGTTTAATTTTTGCTTAATAAACGTAATAACAATCGGCAACACGCTAAACCCGATAATCCCAAAAATCACATAAGTAAAATTATCCTTGATGACGGGTTGATTGCCAAAAAAATAGCCGAGTAGAATAAAAGATGCAATCCACAAAAATCCGCCAATGACATTATAACTGATAAACCGCTTATAATTCATGCTCCCTGCCCCTGCCACAAATGGGGCAAAAGTGCGAGCAAAGGGCAAAAAGCGGGCAAAAATCACGGTTTTTCCGCCGTGCTTTTCAAAAAAGGCTTGGGTTTTGAACAGATATTCTTTGTTGATAAAGCGGTAATTTTTCTCAAAAACCTTTGGGCCGATGTATTTACCGATATGATAGTTGAGCGTATCGCCAAGCACTGCCGCCACAAACAACAGAGCGATAAGCAGGGCGGGGTTTAGCTCGCCTGTAAATGCCGCCAACGCCCCCACCGCAAACAACAAACTATCCCCTGGTAAAAATGGCATGACCACCAAGCCTGTCTCGACAAAGATAATCAAAAACAAAATGCCATAAATCCACAAGCCATAATCCGCCAAAAATACGGCTAAATGCTCATCAATATGTAAAATAAAATCAAAAAGTTGCAGAATAATATCCATGGCGGTCAAGTTGTGATAAATGGGTGCAAATTATAACAAACTTTGGTGGGTAGTTGGCAGGTTTTGTGTGAATTTTGTGTGAAATTACTTCTTCGCCCCCAAAATCCCACTTGCCACAATCACGCCAATGCCAACAAGGCTTAATGCGTCCAACCGTTCGCCAAACAGCACCGCCCCAAAGACAATGGCAAATACCACGCCAAGATAGGACAAGGTTGCCACGACAAATTTTTGTCCGACTTGATATGCATAAGTCATAAGTAATTGCCCCAAAAGAGCGGTAACGCCAATGCCAACAATATAAGGCAAACTTGCCAAACTCACAGGCGTAAAGCCAAAATACCACGCCAAAACGCCCGATGTCAGCGTGGATAATAACGAAAAATAAAACACAATCCGCCACGCAGGTTCGCCAAGCAAGGACAGCTCACGCACTTGCAAATACGCATAACCGCTAATTGCCCCACTGCCCAGTCCCACGAGCATGGCAAAGGTGTCGCCCCCACCACTCGGTCTTAGCAAAATAAGCACGCCAACAAAGCCCAAAGCAAGCGATAGCCAGTTAATGAGCGTGGGTTTTTGTTTTAAAATAACAATGGATAACAAACCCAAAAATAGAGCAGATGTATTTTGTAGGGTGCTGGCGGTGGCAAGGGGCAGATGTAGCACCACATAAAAATTCATGAGCAGGGCAACCGAACCTGCCAGCGACCGCCAAAAATGCTCCTTGGGATAAGCCGTGCGAAAATCTCTCCCCTTAATCCACGAGAACCCACCAAGCACAATCAGTGAAAACAGCACTCGCCAAAAGGTCAGCTCATAGGTGTGCATGGCAAACTTTTGCCCTGCAAATTTGATACAAATCAGCATAATGGCAAATGACAGGCACGCCAGTACCATATAAAAAGAGCCAAAGAACGAGCCTTGATTGGGGTTGGTGAGGGTGGGGTTTGACATGATGGCTGTGTTTAAAATGATTGGGGTGTGCCCTTCTTTTTTGTCGCCATCAGTCTGTGTCAGCCATGACCGCATAAGTATCCATGCCGATATCGCCATGTAAATTTGGCAAATCAAGCAGTACCAATGCCCCAAGCACGTCATGCCCTGCTTGCTCGCACAGAAGTTTGCTCGCCTTTAACGTTCCGCCGGTAGCAAGCACGTCATCAACCAGTAGTACCTTGGATTTGGGGGCATCCGCTTTGATTTCTAGGGTGTCGGTGCCGTATTCTAGGTCATAGCTTTGGCGATGGACTGGGGGTGGTAGTTTGCCAGCTTTACGAATGAGTAAGAGTGGTTTGCCAGTACGTCCTGATAGCAGACTGCCGATGACAAAACCCCGTGCTTCGGTGGTGGCAAAGCATTCCACTTCATCAATCATGCCATCGGGCAGGGCGTTTAAAAGCTCGTTAATGAGTTCATCAACATGCCACAGCAGGGGCGTGATGTCATAAAAATCAATGTCCGCTTTGGGGAAATTGGGAACGGTGCGAATGATTTGCCAAAAAGGGTGTGAGTGCTTCATAAGTTTTCTTTAAAAATTATCTTAAAATTTGCCATAAAAAAGCACGAATAAAAATCCGTGCCCTATAATTATAACAAATAATCGTGTAATTAACAATCTTGCCTACAACACTTACATGGTATAAGTGGGTCTAGTCGCCTCAACCTCACCGGCAAGCAGTCGCTCGATTTCGTTTTTGAGTTTTAGGCTGTTGGGGTCGGTGCCAAACTGCATGCCAAAACCAGCAGGCTTACTGGGTGTGCCTTTTTCATTAATCCACACGATTTTGCCGTTGAGTGGGTAACGCTCGGTAGAGCCGGGTAGGGTAAATGCCACAAACACGTCTTCGCCAAGGTTGTGCTTTCTGGCACTCGGCACAAAAATACCGCCATGAGTGACAAAAGAGAGATAACTGCTGTATAGGGTTTGGGTGTCGGCGATATTACAAGTTAAGATACCGCCACGAATAGGCATTGCCATAGCTTTTCCTAAAAATCAAAAAAATAAAACCAATTTTATCATCAACACCATGATTTGGCAAAACTGACCGCCAAAAGGTAGGTTTTTGGCTGTCAAATGCGATGATATTAGGGGGTTTGGTTGATGTTGCCCGCTTCGGCTTCGTCAGCGGGCAGACCCAAGCCGATGTGACGGGCGTTGCGTGTGTCGGCTGTTGGTGGAGCGGTTACTTCGGTTGTGGTCTCAGGCAGAGCAAGAGCTTGGGCGGAAGTGATGATTTGTGTGCGTGTCGCACCATCATACTGACCGCCTTGATAGGTGGGGGTATCTTTGGCACGCCCAAATCTACCAAAACTCACCGATGATAAGGCTTTTTTGGTAAAAGATTGGCTTTTGCCGATATTGACCTGTCCATTTGCCCCAAGGTATTGGGGGTAGTTGATTTGGAGTAGGGTCTTGTATTGGTTGGCGGTGTCAGTCAGTCCCAACTGCTCATTGCTGTGTGCTAAGATGGCGATGGCTTCTGGCACGCCTGTTGATTGGGGGAAGTACTGAAACACCCATTTGGCACGGTTGGCGGCGGCAACATGGGCATCACGCTTGACATACCAACGAGCGGCGACCAGTTCATGCTCGGCAAAGTCATTATAAATCGCTCTCATACGCTGGGCGGCGTCAGGAGCGTAGGCACTGTTTGGGAAGTGCTTGATGAGATTGGAGAAATCTTGAAATGCCAAACGTAGGTAGGATACATCACGTTGGGATTGGTCAAGATTAAATAGGCGAGACGACTTAGGAGCACCGCCCATGTTGGTTACGCCTTGGACATATAGGGCATAATCGACATGGCGACTGGTTGGGTAGGAGCGGATAAATTCGGCAGTGCTTTTGGTTACCGCTTCAAAGTCGTTGGCACGATATTGAGCATAAATCAAATCCAGCAACGCCTGCTCGGCATACTGTCCTGTCGGATAAAACGTGCGTAAGCTATTTAACGCACTCATCGCTTCGTTATAGCGGTTTCTATCTAGGGCGTTTTGGGCGGTTTGATAATAACCAATCTCGGACTGCTCGGCACTTTGTACAACTTCACTGTCTTTTTTGCCAATGCCTTTTAGGGTGGAGCAACCAGAAAGTAGCACGGCGGATGTCATGATGGCGGTCAGGGTAAGTTTGGCGGTTTTGTTCATTTTTTGTCCAAATCACAATAAAAATTTGAAATAGTTTACCACAAAATTTTAAGAATGAACAACACCAAAATAAAATCGGCTATTTTTAACAAAAAATGCTAAAATGGCTTATTTTCAAAGTAATTTTAAAAAAGCAATTTAAATATCGCCATGACAGAACATTCTTTACATTCTTTACATTCTTTTAGTCAGACCGCCAGTAATGATGACTTAGCTGATTTGCCCAATTTATCCAGTTTAAATGATAATGATGATGAATTTGCCGAGACAGACTCGCCAAATCCGCTCACCCAAAGCTACATCGTGGGCGAATCCGACATCGGCACACGCCTAGACAAAATCGCCACAGACGTGTTTGACGGCTTTTCCCGAGTGCAGATACAGGGCTTTATTGATGATGAGAGCTTGCTTGTCAATGACACGCCCCAAAAAAGCAAATACCGTGTCAAACTGGGCGATGTTTTGACCCTATCCGCCAAGCTTGACAATCACAGCGAAGATTTGCCCGAAAATATCCCCCTTGACGTGGTCTATGCCGATGATGACGTGATTGTGATAAATAAGCCTGTCGGTCTGGTCGTCCACCCTGGGGCGGGCAATCGCACAGGCACGCTCGTCAATGCCTTGCTATATCATTATCCTGATAACGCCCACCTGCCACGGGCAGGGCTGGTTCATCGCATTGATAAGGACACATCGGGGCTACTCATTGTCGCTCGCACCAAATCCGCCCAGCTTGATTTGACCGAACAACTAAAAGACAAATCGGTCTATCGGGAATACCAATGTATCGCCACAGGTGTGCCAAGCGACATCTTACGCCATGCCACGATAGACGCACCGATAGGGCGACACCGCATTCATCGCACCAAGATGACGGTAACGGACGGCGGTAAACCTGCCACCACGCACATCATATCCGCCACGCCACTGGGTACGCATTATAGCTTGCTCCATGTTCGCTTGGAGACGGGGCGTACCCACCAAATCCGTGTACACCTGTCCCATGTCGGTCATGCCCTGCTTGGCGATAAGGTTTATGGCGGACTTCCCAAATCAGGTCTTGCTCCTGCCACTCGCCAAGCGGTGATAGATTTTCCCCGTCAAGCCTTGCACGCCCATAAGCTCGGCTTTATCCACCCGACCACGGGCAAGGCGTTGGTATTTAGCCGTGATATGCCGTCTGATATGGCGGTGATGATTGGGATTTTGCAAGAATAATTTTATAAAATTAACAGGATTATCATGTTTGATATATTATACCAAAATGACCATGTGCTTATCGTCCAGACCCACGCAGGCGAGTTTGACAAATGGGGCAATGATTTATATGGCTCGTTTAACATGGGGTTACACGTTGGCGATGACAGCGAGCAAGTTCTTACCAACCGCATGGCGTTGTTAGATAGGTTAAACGGACTTACAAATGATAACGTGAGCCAAATCCACTGGTTAAACCAAATCCACAGCGACATCGTGGCACACGCCAAATCCGCCATAGTCCCCCAAGACGCAGACGCACTCATCACTGATAAGGCAGGCGTGGCACTGTCTATCATGACCGCCGACTGCGTGCCGATTGCTCTTTTTAATGATGATTGTGCAGATAATGAGAATGGCCAAATCGCCTGTATTCATGCAGGTTGGCAAGGGCTCACCAAAGGTATCATTAAAAATACTTATGAGAATTTTCATGATAAAAACAACATCAAAGCCGTCATCGGGGCGTGTATCAGCCATGATAATTATGAGATTAACAAAACCTTAGCTCATGACATCATCAGCCAAGTGAGTGATAAAAACCTAGTGGCATTGACATTTGATGAGTTATATCAACAGATTATCACGGATAAAGACGATGATAAGTGCTTGATTGATATTGTAAAATTAACCAAATTACAACTGTCCCATTTAGACATCACGGTCATAAACGATACTGTTCCGTGCAGTTATGCTAACCCAAAATACTACTCATACCGCCAGCAAACCCATGCCAAAAAGTCCGCCACAGGACGTATGGCGACTGTGATTGTTAAGTTATGATAGTCCGTGATAAACACAACAGCCTAAAACTGCTGTTCATGTGGCATGGCACGATACTGCCCAAAGTGCTACCGATGATAATCCTGCTCATGGCGGTGTCTATGATAGCGTGGGGCTTGTCGCATTATCAGCTCTACACCGTCAAAAACGTCCCTGCGGTCGGTTTTACGGTGTTTGGCGTGGTGCTATCTATCTTTTTGGGATTTAGGAATAATGCTTGCTATGACAGGTGGTGGGAAGGGCGTAAACTGTGGGGTTCGCTCATTGCTAATACTCGTCATTTTAGTAGGGATACGCATTTTTTGAATGCGGACGACAGACGGGCGGTGCTGGTGGATATGCTGATTTTTGTCAATTTATTTAGAGACCGCCTACGTCATCAAAAACTGCCCGTAGAGAGATTTGCCGATTATCTGGGCATTGATGATAAAGACAAAGATGAGCTAAATACGCTCATTCGTCAGCACATCAACGCTCCGCAGGTGGTGTTAGAGCGAATGCAACACCGCCTTATCCATGCCGTCAAATCAGGACAAATCAGTGACATCATCTACACCAGTATCCAACGCCACATCATCGAAATGGGTAACATTCAGGCAGGGTGCGACCGTATCAGTAGCACGCCCTTGCCACTGGTGTATTCGGTGCTGCTGCATCGGGCGGTGTTTTGTTTTTGTTGGATGTTGCCGTTTGGCATTGAGTCGGTACTGGGGATTTGGACGCCGTTTTTGGTGGGACTGCTTGCCTACATGTTTTTGGGGCTGGACGAGCTAAGCAGTCAGTTGGAAGAGCCGTTTGGCGTGGCACAAAATGATTTGCCCCTAGATACGATTACACGGCTGATAGAGCGTGAGACCTTGGCACTCATGGGCGTGGCAACGGATGATTTGCCACAGGCGATGGGTGATGATGGGCGGTTTAATTTTTTGTGAAAAGAAAAGGGCAAACATCACGTTCGCCCTTGTTGGTGCTTTATACGTTATAAATTTGGTCAAAAATTTCCCAGTATACATCGTCTTTTAGTGCCTCTAATGAGAACGTCTCACGGTCTTCTGGTAGGGCGATGATATAGGGCAGGCGTGCCAAGCCATAACTTTCGTTAGCGATGGCATAGTGGCGATAATCCTCATTAATCTCAAAGTCGGTTTCGTATTCCACATACACAATTGCTTGTTTATGTTTTTTGGCAAGGCGTACAATTTCTACAAAAAACTCTTCATTTAGCTCTTGTTTCGCCTCTCTTAGTTCTTCCATTGTGTATTTGGGTTTGCCAAAGCCTAATTTGGCAAAAAATCCACCGGAGGCTTTTTTGTCATCGTAAGCTTTGGTATTGGCGATAAGCTCTTCTATCTCCGCCATGTTGTTAAGCCCTTCTTCGTAACTCTCACGAATGTCGTTCATTGCTTCACCGAGCTTTTCTCTTAGCTCTTCGGTGCTAATGGTGGGGTCAAAAATCGCCCCCCTGTTTTTTTGTATTAACACATCAAGTGCTAATACACGCAACTGCAAATGCTGGGCGACAAAGGCGTGGCGAGCCAGTGGGTGCATTCTAAAATTCTTAATCAAAATGAGTAGTTCATTAAAAAAGCCATTTAAACGATGAAACAAAAATTCTTGGTCAAATTCAGAATTTTTGGCAATGCTAATCATGGTAGGCAGTTGTCGTAATACTGAACTGGTCAGTAGTTCTTCAAATTTAATAATCCGTCTGGCAATGGTTTTTTCCGCACTACTACCGTCTGCGGTAAATTTACTATCCAGTAAGATGGGAGTGAATTGCTCTTTGACCATTTTTCGAATGTGAATGGCATATTTTTTGAGTTCATCAGAGATGTTGCGGTCAAGGCTAAAAATACGATTGACAAATTTTAGCATGACTTCTTGCACTTCTGGTTTGTCACATAAGGATTTGGTAAGCGCTAAGCCATTAAAATAAGCAAACCCACCTGTGATATCTTCGGCTAAAAATCGTCTTAGTGAGAATGGGTTACTGCCCAAGGTTTCGGACGGAGATACGATAAACCAAATGTGCTTAGTCTCAACGATGAGCAATTTGCGGTTGCTGGCTTCTTTTTGGATAAATGCTGGAAAATGGGTAACGCCATACAGATCCAAATCCACCGCTTCTAGGTAGCGAAAATCTCGTCCTTGAATGAGTGATTTAATAAAGACTTCTTTGGTAAAAATCTTAAAAATGCGTTCATTGATTTGGCGTACACTTTTGGGCATTTCCAGTTTGATGGTGTCAAGCCAATCAGAAAATTCATACAAAAAGGCGGTTCTGATGGCAGTACGTTGTTTATGTTCATTCCTATCGGGACTGATTGGAACTTTATCAAGATTAGGTTAGGGCAGCTTCTAATTCGTCGATAAGTAAGTGCACATCATAGGATTGAGTTTCGTTATCAGGGGGGGGGGGCAGTCTGATAAACGTCCTGCAAGATTTGGGCAGCTTTGATGAGCTGTTTATTTTGCAAAGGAAGTGATTGTAAAGTCTGGGCAAGCGTGGCAGGTTTTTTGGCGAAATACTTCCCTGTGGTCTTGCTATAAATGATACCTTTAGGGGCTAAAACAGTGCTTGCAACGACCGTTTGCGACTCTTCGTCGAGCTGTGGTATAATGCCATCTAAAATCTCTTGCCAGTCGGGGTTTAGAACGGGGTCGATGCCTGCTAACTGATTGACGACATTTATGTCTAAATTGTAAATATCTTGCATGAAACTGTTTCCTTTACTAACAAAACAAACTTATTGTAACATATATTTTATAAAAATTAACCATTATTTTATAAAATATGCTTCAAGTGTTCACAAAAACAGATGGAAAGTGCTAGGGCGTGCCTGCCTTTGGTGTTTACAATGAAAAATGAGAAAAATCGCACGTTTTTCAAGGAAAAAACAAAGGCTGTAAGTTTTCTGTCGGACAAGTTTTTATTATGAAAAACAATCCGACCACTTAATTTTAAAATTAAGTAAAAATCTTAAAATCGCACAGTTAAGTGGTCGGATAGCTATTTTCATGCAAAAATTGATTGAAATTGTCAAATTTTCATCTTATTTTATAAAATATTATCAATGTTCAACATGCCCTAAGCGCATCTTAAAATCAACAATCATTGTCAAATAATAAATTAAAAGGTCAAACATGAACAAACAAGACATCCTAAACAGCCTAACCCCCGAAATCGTCGCTAAATTCCGCACCGCCATTGAGATTGGCAAATGGGATAACGGCGTTCGCCTAACAGACGAACAACGCCAAACCTGTATGCAAGCGGTCATGGTGTGGGAGCATGAGTATTTGCCCGTAGAAGAACGCACGGGCTATATTGAAAAGCCCAAAGATGACAAAGGCAATACCGTGGGCGAGGACTGTGATGTGGAACATGAACATCATTATCCCAATGCTGAGCGACCTGTGAAGTTTAAGTGATTAAAAAGCAAAAAGGCGAGTCATGTCGCCTTTTTCATGTCCAAAGTTTTTTAAGTCTAAAATTCGGCTATTAGGCTAAAATCCGCCACACCACAAACCCCAACGCCAGCACATGAAACACCACGCCCACCCACCAAATCGGCACGGTCAGCCCAATGGCGATAAAGGTCAAAAATCCACCCAAGGCTATCCAATCATGGCGTTTTTGGTTTAAAAAGTCGGCTCGTAGGGCTTGGATTTCTCTTAGTTGTTTGTCCTGTCGTCCACCAAGCGTGGCAAGCGATTGAATGCTTTGGGTGGCAAGTTTAGGCAGGTCAGTGGCGGACAGTAGATGTTCGGGCAATTTGTCATAAAAATCATTCAAAAAACGTGTGGGGTCAAGCTGTGATTTTACCCAATCAGTCAAAATCGGCTTGGCAAGCGACCAAATATCAAGGTCAGGGTATAGCTCACGCCCAAGCCCTTCCACATGGACGAGCGTTTTTAGGAGGAGCATAAGCTGTGGCGGTATACTCATCTGATGACGGCGAGCGATGTTTAAAATCTCAAACAATATCCCTGCAAAATCAAGCTCACTCATGGGCTTAGACACCATGGGGCTTACCGTGCGAGCCATGTCGGCGATGAGTGCGTGTTTGTCGGCGGACGGTGGTATCCAACCTGCGTGACTGATGATGTCCACCAGCGTGGTGTAGTTGCCATTCATGACCGATAGGAGCATACGAGCGACAACGAGCTGGTCATCGGGGGCAAGTTGCCCCATAATCGCACAATCTAGCCCTAGATAGCGTGGATTTGCCACTGCTTGACCGTCTGGCATGGTCTCCACAAAGATGTTACCGGGGTGCATGTCGGCATGAAAAAAGTTATCCCGAAACACTTGGGTAAAAAATATCGTCAAGCCATTTTTGGCAAGGACGGCACGGTCATAGCCCAATGCGTCAAATTCATCTGTCTGTGAAATCGGCACGCCAAAAATCCGCTCCGAGACCATGACGGACTTGTTTGCCATATAGACTTCGGGGACGTAGATGAGTGGCGAGTTTGTGAAATTGTTTCTCATGCGAGTGGCGTTGGCGGACTCCAAGGTCAAATCAAGCTCGTTTAGCATGATTTGACGGTAGTCTTCCACGATACTCACGATATGCACCGCCCGAGCCGACTCCATGCGAGCCGATAGGAAGCCCGCAAGCTCCCGAAGTAGCTCAAAATCCTTGATAATAACAGGGCGAATGTCGGGGCGGACGACTTTAACGACCACTTCCCGACCGTCAGGCAAGCAAGCGGTATGCACTTGGGCGATACTGGCGGCGGCGAGTGGCTTGTCATCAAATCGGCTAAATATCTCACCAATTGGCTTACCCAGCCCTGTTTTGGGGTGTTCTATTTCATGTTTTAAAACTTCAACGTCAAACGGGGCAACTTTGTCTTGTAGTAGCGATAATTGGGCGATGATGTCGGGGGGCAGTAGGTCAGAGCGGGTGGAGAGCAGTTGCCCGAGCTTTAAAAAGAGCGTTCCCATCTCTTCTAGGGCGAGCTTGACTCCTAGCGGGTTATGCGATTTGCCAATGCTTGCAGGGTGCATTTTGATAAGCCGTGCCAAGGGGACAAGCTCTGGCACGTCCGCAAAATGGGTGTCAAGGCGGTATTTGGCACAAATGCGATATAGGTCAAACAGGCGGTTTTTATAAGAGATGAGCATGGTTAGGTAAAATGGGGTTTGATAAAAGGAGTTTTAAAAAGACAAAAGATAAATGGGTAAAATTTACCTTTTGGCAGGTATTTAAAATCTTTATTTTAAATGGATTGTAGGGGTAAATCAATTTACCCATAATTTTAAAAATGCTTTTGTAGGGGCGTGCTTTCCATGCCCCGAGTATATTTGAAGTTAAATGAATATAAACAATCAACGAGCCTTAAAGCCACGATGTACCGCCACGATACCGCCCGTTAGGTTGTGATAATCACAATTAACAAACCCTGCTTGCTCCATCATGGCTTTTAGGGTGGCTTGGTCTGGGTGCATACGGATACTCTCCGCCAGATATTGATAGCTTTCGCTGTCGCCTGCGACCACTTTACCCATGAGTGGTAGGGCGGTAAAAGAGTACAAATCATACGCCTTTGATAGTGGCTCAAACACAGGTTTGCTAAATTCTAGCACGAGCAGTCGCCCACCTGGTTTTAGCACACGCCACATGGCTTCTAGGGCTTTTTGTTTGTCGGTAACGTTACGCAGTCCAAAGCTAATGGTAACTAGGTCAAACGAGTTATCAGCGAAGGGTTCTAAGGTTTCGGCATTGGCAAGCACAAAATCCACGTTGTTGCACCCTGCATTGATAAGGCGTGTGCGACCCACTTCCAGCATGGCTTCGTTGATGTCGGATAAGACCACACGTCCCGAGCGACCGACTTCTTTACTGAACACTTTTGCCAAGTCGCCCGTACCGCCTGCGATGTCAAGGACGTGCTGCCCTGCACGCACGCCACTCATCTTAATGGCAAAACGCTTCCAAAGCCTGTGAATGCCAAAGCTCATCAAGTCGTTCATGATGTCGTATTTGGTGGCAACCGATGTAAACACTTGTCCGACTTTGGCTTCTTTTTCACGAGCATTGACGGTTTGGTAGCCAAAATGGGTGGTCTCGCCAATGTTTTCAGAATAGCGGTTGTCCAAATTGTCATCAGTTTGGCTGTTGGCTTGGACTTGCTCGCCATTGGCAGGGGTTTGCATGGCGGATTGTCCTTGGGGCTTACCTGTGGGTAGGATGTTGGGATTGGTAAAGTCGTTGTCGGTCATGGCTATTTTTCCAAATTTTAAAAACACGCCCTTATTATACGCTAATTTGGGCAAGAATGGGCGTGTTTTGGGAAAATTAAAAGAATTCGGTATTGTTAATTTACCATGTCTTTGGGTGGACTTGTAGGGGAAAATTACATTTACCCTGTGATAAAGTATTGATTTTTGGGTGTTGTGTTCGCCCTTACACGTCCAAATTTTAAAATATATCTTAATTGAGTAGGGCGTGTTGAACTTTGGTATTTGCAATGAAAAATGAGAAAAATCGCACGTTTTTCAAGGAAAAAACTTGAGGCTGATAGTCATTCTATCAGACAGGTTTTTGACGATGAAAAACAAGATTTAGCCATTTTCATGCAAAAATTGATTGAAACGTTAAATTTTCATCTTATTTTATAAAAATGTTATCAATGTTCAACACGCCCTAGTACCAAAAATTCATTCATGAATTTCATGAATCACGACAAGCTCATTTGCCACAAACGGCACGGTAAAATCATCAATGCGTTTTAGGGGTTTCATGGCGACCAGTCCGTCCCCGATGAAGTCATACAGGGGCTGATAGCCGTTGTCGTATGCCATGCCTTTGGCAAGTTTAAAGGCGTTTTGCAGGATAAAGGAATTAAAATATTTATAAGACTGCTCGCACACGTCTTTGATGGTGTGGATTTGGGCGATACGTTCGTCTTTGGCATTGACGTGCCGATACACGTCATGCATGAGCGTGTCATCAATACCCCCATTGGTGTAACGCTCGCCAAAGTCAGCCAGTAGGGACGTTGCCAATGTTAAATCAAGACTGATGGCATGAACTGCCGACTGCACGCCAAGCACGCCTGCCCCTAGGGCGTTGGTGGGGATGAGCTTTTCTAGTTTGCCCGAGCCATTTAGGGCGTTCGTCCCTGCGGTTAACAGCTGGTCGGCAAGCACGTCAAAATCATCATCGCCATAAATCCGCTCAATGAGATAATTGGCAAGTGGGGCGGTTTTGTCATCGGCAAATAGAGCGTGATTGGTGCGTTTGATACGAGCCTTTTGCCATGCTTGTACATCGCTAAGTGCCTGTTTTAGGGCAGGATTGGTGTGATGGGGTAGGGCTTGATAGGCTTTTAGCATATCGACTAGGGTTTGGATTTGGGACATGGCGTTAATTTTGTTGGTGGGTTAAAGTGGGGTTAAAATGAGTCAAGGTTGGGTTAAAGGTCGGATTTGTAAGTTTGACGGAATTGTTTTTTATAAGGCGTGCAGAGTCAATCCCTGCACTCCTATTTTATTTAAAATCATGGCGATTTAAATGGTTGTGTTACCATAAAACATACCAACTGGTCGGTTTGAATCAAACGCTCTCGCCACGCCACAAATCGTCCAAACTCTCACGCTCACGCACGACTCGATGAGAGCCGTCATCACACATAATCTCGGCAGGTCTGGGGCGGGTGTTGTAGTTGCTTGCCATGACAAAGCCATAAGCTCCTGCTCCTGTGATAGCAAGGGTGTCGCCCACGTTTAGGGCAAGCGTGCGATTTTTTGCCAAAAAGTCGGACGACTCACATACCGAGCCGACAATGTCCCACACTTGGGGGGTGGTCGTGGCGGTCAAATCGGCAGGAATAACCGCCATGACCGAGCCATAAAGGGCAGGTCGCATGAGTTCGCACATGGACGCATCCACGATGGCAAAGTTTTTGTGTTCGGTGGGTTTTAGTACGTCCACATTTGTGAGTAGCACCCCTGCATTGGCGGAGATGTTTCGCCCTGGTTCTAAGTGTAGCCCTAGACCATATTTTTCTTGTAAATCAAGCAGTTTGGGCAGTAGGGCGTTGGCGTATTCGCTCACGCTGGCAGGGGTCTCATCGGTATAACGCACGCCCAAGCCCCCGCCCAAATCCACATGGCGTAAGCTAATGCCCTGTGCGTGTAGCTCGTCAATGAGCTCAATGACTTTATCCAAAGCGTCCACAAAAGGCTGGGTGTCGGTGAGCTGTGAACCGATGTGGCAGTCTATGCCGATGATGTCAAGGTTTGGCAAGGATTTGGCAAAACAATAAGCATCTAGGGCGTTATCATGGCTGATACCAAATTTGTTGTCCTTTAAGCCTGTGGAGATGTAAGGGTGCGTTTTGGCATCTACATCGGGGTTGATACGCAGGGCAATGGGGGCGGTTTTGCCAAGCTCGCTTGCCACTTGGCTGATGAGTTCAATCTCACTCACCGCTTCGACATTAAAGCACCCAACCCCTGCATTTAGGGCGGTGGCGATGTCGCTTTTGGTTTTGCCCACGCCCGAATAGACGACTTTGTCCGCCTGTCCGCCTGCTTTTAATACACGGGCAAGCTCGCCTGCTGACACGATGTCAAAGCCTGCCCCTGCATGGGCAAGCGTGGCAAGGACGGCAAGGTTTGAGTTGGATTTGACCGCATAGCAAATCTGCACGTCTGACAAGGGGGCGAAACTCTCCACATAGGCACGGTAATTGGCAAGTAGGGCGTTTTTGCTGTACACATAAAGCGGTGTGCCATAGGTCTGGGCTAGGGTTTTGGTGCTGACGTTGTCAATAAATAGTGTGTCGTCTTGGTAGTCGATAAAAGGCAAATCCGCCACGTGCGTGCGTGGGTCTATGGTTAGGATTGAGTGTTCGGTGCTGTCTGCCATGGTTTTTCCGTTAAAAAAGTATTTGGGGGTTTATTTTAACAAAAAATTTTGGTTTGTCATTTTTTATTTTAAAAATAATTGGGGTTTGGGCAGAATATATAGGGCGTGTTGAACATTGATAACATTTTTATAAAGTAAGGCAAAAACTTAACACTCTAAATCAATTTTTGCATGAAAAATGGCTAAATCTTGTTTTTCTTCGTCAAAATCCTTGTTGATATTTCAATATCAACTTCGGACTTTTCCTTGAAAAACGTGCGATTTTTCTCATTTTTCATTGCAAATACCAAAGTTCAACACGCCCTAACGATTTTTTTTAAATATAAACCATTTTTCATTGTTATATAAAAAAGGCTTTATGATAAAATACCCCAAAAATTAACCATTTGACATCATGACTGCAACCACTTACACCTTTAAAGACAAACTCATCGCATGGCTACAACTGACCCGTTTTGATAAACCTGTGGGGACGGAGCTACTTTTGTATCCGACTTTGTGGGCGTTGTTTTTGGCAAATGCAGGCGTGGGGCGATTGCCGAGCATGGCTCACATCGTTATTTTTACGCTTGGGGCGGTGCTTATGCGAGCATCGGGCTGTGCTATCAATGACTTTGCCGACCGCAAGGTGGACGGACAAGTCAAACGCACCAAAGACCGCCCTTTGGCAGACGGGCGACTGTCTGCCAAAACTGCCGTTTTGACCTTTGTGGGCTTGTCGGGACTGTCAGCGTGTTTACTCTTTTTTTTGCCGATACAGGTGTTTTATTGGTCGCTGGTGGCGGTATTTCTTGCGTTTATCTATCCGTTTATGAAACGCTACACGCACCTGCCCCAAGTGGTACTTGCAATGGCGTTTGGTTGGGCGGTGCCGATGGCGTTTGTGGCGGTGCGTAGTGAGCAGGGACAAAGCGGTGTTGGGCTGACAGGCTGGCTTGTCTTTGTTGCCTATATGTGCTGGACGGTGGCGTATGATACGATGTACGCCATGTGCGACAAGGACGATGATGTCAAGATTGGGGTAAAATCCACCGCCATTTTGTTTGAAAAATGGTTTGGCGACAAAGACATTTATTTTATCATGGCGTTAAATGGCGTGTTTTTGGTCATCATGATAGCATTGGTGCATCGCTTTTTTGGGGTGTGGTCTGCGTGTGGTTTGGCGGTCGGTTTGGCAGGGCTGTTTGCCATGCAATATGACAAAATCAAAACTCGTGAACGCCTAAACTGCTTTACCGCCTTTCGCCAAAATGCGTGGGTGGGGCGGTATGTGTTTTTGTATGTGGCGGTGATGTCGGTGATGATGTTGGGGGGATGATAAATAAGGATAAGCACTTTGATGTCAAACGCAAAGGACGTGCTTGGCACGTCCCTATATCCACATGTCTACCTTTGTGGCAAAATCCCCCTAAAACTTCCAATCCACTTTTAAAGCAAAGTTTCTCGGCTCGCCATAAAAGTTGTTTTTGCCCCGAGTGCGGTTGGGGTTATTTTCAAAATACACTTTATCGGTCAAATTATTACCTACTAAACTCACGCTGGCATTATCACTCATGTCATAGCGAACATTGGCGTGCCATAGGGCGTAGCCACCTTGTTGGATGTCCCTTAGGCTACTGGTCTCGCTCTGGGCGGACACACCGCCACCGATTTGCCATTTGCTGTTGGGCAGTTGGTATTGGCTGTGCAAGCGAAAGATGTGCTTGGGCGTGTGGTTATTAAAATTATAACGTGATAAATGCTCAAATACCCCAGCATTGACATCTTTATAATCACTTTTGTTGTAGGTATAGTTGGCGGACAGGCGTAGATTGTCCGTAACATCGCCCGACAGCTCTACATCCACGCCACGGCTGACGACTTTGCCCACAGGGTCGGCATAGGTGAGCCAGCGACCGTAGTCGGGGCGGGTAATGGCACGGTTTTTGTGTTCGGTGTGAAAGAGAGCCAGAGCGTAGTTTAGTCGTCCGTCTCGCATCGTCCCTTTTAGGCCGATTTCGTAGTTGGTACCAATGGTGGGCGGTAGCATGGCGGTATAGCTGACATCGGTGTCTTCTTGGGGTTTAAAAATCTCGGCATAGCTGACATAGGCGGTGTGGTCGGGTGTTAGGTCGTAGTTTATCCCTGCAAATGGCACCCATTTTTTGCCCGGCATCTCGCCCACTTGCTTGGCATCGCCATAGATGTTTGGGCGGTACATCTCGCCATAGCCGTTTAGGACGTGCATCCATTTGACCGAACCCATGTTAAAGCGGTTGTATCGCACGCCAAGCAGTAAGTGTAATTTATCGGTAGGGTTTAGGCGAGTGCTAAATGTCGCTCCGTGATGTTTGGCGGTATTGACGTAGGTATTGTAGTTATAACGGCGAAATTTTTCAAAATTATCATATTCAGGGTAAACATCCACATGGTCGCCCCAATCATCGTACAAATCCCAATTCGGCTCGGGGACTTCATCGCCTGTTAGGTTAAAGGGGTTGTATTTGCCGGCAGTTTGGTTCCAGCCCCGTCCAGGGTTCGAGTCTTTCCAATAAATCACGTCATTCCATACTTTGATGTAGCGTGAGCGAATGTCTTCTTTGTTGTAGGTGTAGCCCACATAAAAATCATGAGTCTTGTCAAACAGTGTATAGTCGCCCGTCAAATCAAGCTTAAAAGCAGTTTGTTTGTCGGTTTTGTCATAGCGAAAGGGGTTTAGGGTGAAAGTGCTATAATAACCGCTTGCTGATACGCCCGGCCATGTCTCGGTATCGGCAAAGATTGAGCCGATACGGGTGTCGGACTTTTGGTCGGTGTGGTTGATGGCACTTTTTAATGTCCAACCGTTTGGTAGATAATATTTAACATCGGCAAAATAGTTTTTCTTTTTAAGGTCATGTTTGTTCTAGTTCATGCCAAGGTAGGTTTTGTGGTCAAAGTCTTGTAATCCGTCATTTTCGCATTTGCTCGCCCAACGGTTGGTCTGCACGCACGGCAAAATCACCCCACCAAAATCAGGCATGTCTTTGGTGTGCTGATAAGTTGCTCCTATCATGGCGTGGCATTGTCGCCAATGTCAAATTCCACACTGCCCGAGCCGAGTGTCTTTTTGCCTTCTACTCTGTCTTTAAAAGATTGGTTGTCCTCATGAACGACAATCGCTCGCCCGCGCACGCTGTCTGATGTGTTTAGACCGCCTGACACGTCAAGCATACCACGCACCGACCCCCAACTGTTTACCGACAGCTCACCTGCATGATGAAAATCATGGGTGGGGCGTTTACGCACAAGATTAATCGTACCGCCCGGTTCGGAGTTGGCTTGGGTGAGACCTGTCGCCCCACGCACCACTTCAATGCGGTCATAAATGGCAAGGTCAGTCATGGTGGATACGTCTATTTTGTCCGAGTAGCCCGAGCGTCCGCCTAGGTTTTGGCTCATGCCGTCTTCGGAGAGCTGATCCATATAAAAGCCCCGAGACTGAAAGCGGACACGGGACTGGTCTTTGACGACATTCACGCCTATGGTGGTTTTGACCGCTTCGGTTAGGTCGCTGATGTTGCGTTCTTGGAGTTCTTGTTTGCTGACGGTGGCAACCGATTGGGGTGTGTCTTTTTGGGATAGGGCGATGCCTGTGGTGGTAGATTTGGGTTGGCGAGAGATGAGAATGGTTTCATGCCCTAACATGACCGTCGGCGTGCTTGTGTCATCCTGTGCAACGTCGTCGTCATTGACATTGGCACAAGCCATGGCTGGCAGTAGAACCAATGCCAAAGCACTGGGTTTAAAGGGTTGTCTGAATAAATGATGAGTAAGGTAGTGCATAAAAATCCCTAATAAGCGAGTACAATAAATGTTTACAAATGTATATTAATTATTACAAAACATATCATTTTTGTAACATAATTATGATAACACAATGAATAATCGTTATCAATTATTCTATAAAATGATAATTATTATTTTTAAAAATAAAGACGCATAAAAAGCCGAAATGACGTCATCATTTCGGCTGTGGGGTATTGGGTGGGGTGTTAGGTGGTGGAATGGTGAGTATGTTGGGTGGAAATAGGGGGTAATTACCCAACCCTTTATTTCTGACTTGCATTCGTCCCTTGTATCACGCCCCCGCCCAAGCAAACGTCATCAACATAAAACACCACCGATTGCCCTGCGGTTACGGCTCGTTGTGGCTCATCAA
Organism: Moraxella sp. K1664; assembly: GCF_039693965.1. Classification (NCBI taxonomy): domain Bacteria; kingdom Pseudomonadati; phylum Pseudomonadota; class Gammaproteobacteria; order Moraxellales; family Moraxellaceae; genus Moraxella; species Moraxella sp. K1664. Next base: position 2,508,848 of record NZ_CP155576.1, on the reverse strand, counting down.
AGACCACACGCACGCCTGTGTCGGTGGCAAAGACAGTGCAAGTTTGGTCAGGTTGGCGGTAGCGGGTTTTGGCGGTGCATTTTAGTCCGTTTTCATGGATTTGGGGTGGTTCGCCTGTTACCCAATCTAGTTTATAGGCGGTCAGCTCGGTGGATTGTAGCCAAGGGTGGTCATGCCCTTGTCCGACAATTAGGCGGTTATTTACCAAATCTTTGTGCAAGACAAACCACGGCTCTTCGGGGCGGTTTGCCACACCGCCAATACCAATGCCCCCACGTTGTCCAAGCGTGTAGTACATGAGACCGTCATGCGTGCCAATTTTTACGCCGTCATCGGTGTAAATGTCGCCTTGTTTGGCGGGTAGGTAGGTTTGCAAAAAGTCTTTGAATTTACGCTCGCCAATAAAGCAAATGCCCGTTGAGTCCTTTTTCTTGGCGGTGGCAAGTTCGTATTTTTCAGCGATTGCCCTGACTTCGCTTTTTTCAAGCTCGCCCACAGGGAATAAGGTTTTGGCGATTTTGTCGCCCCCCACTGCGTGCAAAAAATAACTTTGGTCTTTGTTGGTGTCGAGTCCACGAAGCAGGCTTGCCTGTCCGTCCGTCTCAAAGCTACGGCGAGTATAATGCCCTGTGGCGATGTAGTCCGCCCCAAGTGTCAAGGCGTAATCCAAAAAGGCTTTGAATTTGACTTCTTTGTTGCACAAAATATCAGGGTTTGGCGTGCGACCTGCTTTGTATTCTTCCAAAAAATGCTCAAAGACATTGTCCCAATATTCTGCCGAGAAGTTGGCGGTGTGGAGCGGTATGCCTACTTTGTCAGCAACGGCTTGGGCATCGGCTAGGTCGGTCATGGCGGTGCAGTATTCGGTGCCGTCATCTTCTTCCCAGTTTTTCATAAACAAGCCTTCGACATCAAAGCCTGCTTCTTTTAGAAGGACTGCCGACACCGAGCTGTCCACACCGCCAGACATACCAACGATGACTTTGATTTGATTGGGATTTTTGCCGTGAAATTGAGCGACATCGGATAGGCGGTAGGGGGTCATGATTGTCTCTTGTTATAAAATTGTGGTAAACTTGCCATTATATAAGGCTTGCTAATTATTTTACAAGCCTTATCTGCTCTAAACCAAGATAAACTAAGACAAATCAAAAAGGCTCAATCATGATAAAAATCGGTCAAGGCATAGACGTTCACGCTTTTACCACAGGCGATTTTGTAACGCTTGGCGGTGTTAAAATTCCCCACACGCACGGCATTAAGGCTCATTCGGACGGTGATGTGCTACTTCATGCTTTATCAGACGCACTTTTGGGGGCGTTGGCGTTGGGCGACATCGGACAGCATTTTCCCGATACCGACCCTGCATTTAAGGGGGCGGATAGTAAAGTGTTATTAAAGCACGTCTATGAGCTTGTCAAATCTCACGGCTATACGCTTGGCAATGCCGACATGACAGTCATTTGCGAGCGTCCAAAAATCGCCCCACACAACACCGCCATGCGTGAGACCATTGCAGGCGTGCTTGATGTGGGTGTGGACTGTGTGAGTATCAAAGCAACCACCAACGAAAAAATGGGCTGGATAGGGCGTAGTGAGGGCATTTGGGCAAGTGCGACGGTGCTGCTTATTAAAAACCATGCTTATTAAAAACAGTGGTGTGTTTGTTTGGTTTGTTTTTGTCATTGACAATAAATATGGGGTCTAAATAAATATGGAGTCTAAATGATTGCTAAAAATACCGCTTTATTGCTCATTGACTTACAACAAGGCTTTTATGATGAAGCCTACTGGGGTGGCAATCGCAACAACCCAAACTGTGAGCAGGTTTGTTTTGAACTACTTAGCCATTGGCGAGAGCAAGATTTGCCCATTTTTCACATTCGTCATTCATCGACCACGCCCCAATCACGCTTACACCCCACACATCAAGGTTTTGATTGGATTGAACTGACTAAGCCCCAAGCTCATGAAACTGTCATTACAAAGCATGTCAATAGCGGTTTTATTGGCACAGATTTACAGCAGCAACTGACCAAAGCGGGCATTGATACGCTTGTTCTTGTTGGGCTGACAACCAACCACTGTGTATCCACAACCGCACGCATGGCAGCTAATTTGGGCTTTACCACTTTTGTGGTATCCGATGGCACAGCGACTTTTGATAGAATGGGAGCAACTGGCGAGCGATTTGACAGTCAGCTTGTCCATGAAATCAGTCTTGCCAATTTGCATGGTGAATTTGCCACTGTACTTACAAGTGCTGAACTTTTACATAAATACACCTTGTAAAAATTGCCATTTGCCCCCATAATAACCCAAATTTCTCAAATCGGAGCGAACCATGACCGACATCAACCCAGAAACCAAAACCTTAATTGAAAACCAAATCAAAGACCATGCTGTCCTACTGTATATGAAAGGCACGCCCCAGTTTCCCCAATGTGGATTTTCAGCACGTGCAGTAGAGGTGCTGACCCAAATTGGCAGACCCTTTGCTTTTGTCAATATCCTAGAAAACCCTGAAATCCGTAGCACCTTGCCACTCATCGCCAACTGGCCAACCTTCCCGCAGCTATGGGTAAATGGCGAACTGATTGGCGGTAGCGACATTATCCTACAAATGTACCAATCGGGCGAATTAAAGCCACTGATTGAAGAGTATAGCCCAGAAGTGTGATGGAGACAATCGGTTATTTGAAATAACCGATTTTTATTGATAACCATAAATCATAAGCAGTAAGGTAATGTGATGCTTGATGAAGGTTTTATTCATAAAAACAGTCAACAAATTGTAGAGTTGTGCCAAACACCTGACACAGCATTGACCGCATTGGCATATTGGATAAAATACGAAAATGTTGAACAAGATGCCATCTGTGCTATTTACAAGCGAATTTGTGCAGACATGGATGTGCAATCGGCTTATTATTTGGTGCGAATCATACAGGCCATATCAGAGCCAAATTGTCCCATAGACATACAGCCGTTAATAAAAATGGTCAGTGAATTTGGGGGTGAACTTAATAATTCATTATCCATGCTGGTCAATCAAGAGATGTTAGAACAAATCCGACAAGAAAGCGGTGTATTTTCATGAACATGCCAAACATTTCTGAGCAAATCATCAGCCTTTGCCAAAAGCCAAATACCGCTTTGAGAGCGATTCATTGGCTGATTGCCAATAATGGAGCAAGTGAATCCGCCTTTTGTGCGGTGTATGATAGAGTTATGGCGGATAATGATGTGAATGGGGCGTATTATTTGGCGGTCTTTGCCCAAAAAGTGGATGATTTGCCTTTTGATGGTGTGCCACTTATTGACATGGTGATAAATGGCGCGGATAAGCAGATGAAGTTATCTTTGATTGACAAAATGCCAAAAGAGATGCAATTAAAGTATTTGGATAAAATCTGATAAAATTCTGATAAAATATAAGGGCGTTGATACGCTCTTTTTAATGTTTAATATGATTAATGATTAAAATTATGCTAAAATAATCGGCTTTTTTAAAGAATGTATACTTATGAGCTTTTTAACCAAAACATTTGATGTCATCGTCATCGGTGGCGGACACGCAGGCACAGAGGCCGCTCTTGCGTCCGCTCGCATGGGTGCTAATACCCTACTTATCACGCATAACATTGAGACACTCGGACAGATGAGCTGTAATCCTGCCATTGGCGGTATTGGCAAATCGCATTTGGTGCGTGAGGTGGATGCGCTTGGTGGGGCGATGGCACTCGCAACCGATAAGGCAGGCATTCAGTTTCGGGTGCTAAACAGCCGTAAAGGGGCAGCAGTGCGAGCCACACGCGCCCAAGCTGACCGTATTTTATATAAGGCAGCCATTCGCCACACGCTTGAAAATCAGCCAAACTTGACAATTTTTCAGCAATCTGTGGATGATATCATTGTTGAAAATACTCGTGCGGTGGCGGTGGTAACAGCCACAGGCATTCGTCTAAATACTCGTGCGGTGGTGCTGACATCAGGGACATTTTTGGGTGGGGTGATTCATGTGGGCTTAGACCATCAAAGTGGTGGCAGAGCAGGCGACATGCCCGCCATTCGTCTTGCTGACCGTTTGCGTGAATTAAAACTGCCTGTTGGACGCCTAAAAACAGGCACACCTGCTCGCATTGATGCTCGTACGGTGGATTTCTCCGTGATGACCGTGCAGTCAGGCGATACACCTTTGCCTGTCATGAGTTATATGGGTGATTTTGCCATGCACCCACGCCAAATCAACTGTTATATCACCCACACCAACGAACGCACGCATGACATTATCCGTGCCAACCTTGACCGTTCACCCATGTTTAGCGGTAAGATTGAAGGGGTGGGGCCCCGTTATTGCCCAAGTATTGAGGATAAGATTCATCGCTTTGCCGACAAAGACAGTCATCAGATTTTTATTGAGCCTGAGGGCTTGACCACGCATGAGCTATACCCCAATGGCATTTCAACAAGCCTGCCGTTTGATGTGCAAATTGAGTTTATCCATAGCATGAAAGGGCTTGAAAACGCCCACATTACCCGTCCAGGTTATGCCATTGAATACGACTATTTTGACCCACAAAATCTCAAACCTACGCTAGAAACCAAATCCATTGACGGTTTGTATTTTGCAGGGCAAATCAATGGCACAACAGGCTATGAAGAGGCGGCGGCACAGGGGTTATTGGCAGGGCTAAATGCAGGACGCATGGCACTTGGCAAGGCATCGTGGACACCACAAAGACACGAGGCTTATCTGGGTGTGCTTGTTGATGACTTGATTACCCATGGCACCAAAGAGCCGTACCGTATGTTCACAAGCCGTGCCGAGCATCGCCTGATTTTGCGTGAGGACAATGCTGATGCACGCTTGACCGCCATCGGACGAGAGCTTGGGTTGGTGGACGATGAACGCTGGGCGAGATTTAGTCAAAAAATGGAGTCTATCGCCAGTGAAACTGCCCGCCTAAAAGACATTTGGGCGACCCCAAATAATGCCATTGGTCAAGATTTTATGGCAAACACAGGTGAGATTTTGACCAAAGAAAATTCGTTACTGGATTTATTAAAACGCCCAAATATCACCTTTGATGACATTGCCAAAGTGTCAGACAGCACAGTGAGTGCTAAGGTGGGTGAACAGATTGAGATAAGTGTTAAATATCAAGGTTATATTGAGCGTCAAAATGATGAGATTGAGCAAATGAAGCGTCTTGAAAATACGCTCTTACCGCTTGATTTTGATTATGCCAGTGTGTCTGGTTTATCCAATGAGATTGTCCAAAAATTAAGCCAAATCCGCCCGACAACGCTTGGGCAGGCAAGTCGCATCAGTGGCGTTACCCCTGCGGCGGTCAGTCTTTTGGCGATGACGATAAAGAAACTTAAAAAAACACAAGCAGTGATGACATGATTGAGCGTGATATGAAGCAAATATCTTTTGAGTTTGGACAAAATCACCCCCAAATTTACTTAAAAGCCATTGATTTATTTGCAGGCATTGGTGGTATTCGTTTGGGCTTTGAGCAGGTATTAAGTTTGGGTTTGCTACATAAGTTGGCAGATTAAGGAATGTGATGTTAGATGCCATAAGCTTTGCCTTGATGATTGTCTCTCCAAACCTAGCCTTGATGGGGCTGGGTTTTTATCTACAAAAAATGGGCAAAATCAACACTCATTTTATTGACACAGCGTCCAACATTGTCTTTAATTTTGCTCTGCCATGTCTGCTGTTTTTTAGTGTGATAAAAAATAATGTGGATTATGATGAGCAGTTGGCACTCATCATGGCAGGGGTTGTTACAACTTTTGTGCTGTTTTTTGGGGCAGAAGCGTATGCCAAAATATTCATCAAGCAGGCGCGTGATAAGGGCGTATTTGTGCAGGGAGTGTTTCGCTCTAACATGGCGATTATCTCGCTGTCAGTGGCAACCAATGCTTATGGGGTGGCAGGAACAAGCGTGGGGGCGGTGTATGTGGGGGTCATCACCATTTTATGTAATGTTTTGGCGGTCATCACTTTATCACGCACGAGCAGTATTAAAGGATTGTCGGTTCAAAGTTGGGACATTCTCATCAAGATTGTTAAAAATCCACTCATCATTGCATTGGTGTCTGCCTTTATTTATAAAGCACTTGGTTTGCCCTTACCACCTGCACCGATTGCTAAAACAGGTGAGCTGATGGCAAACATTGCCCTACCGCTTGCCTTGATATGTGCAGGGGCGACGCTGGATGTGAAATCCATGCTGGGACTGTCTGGTGTGTCCATGCAGGCAAGCATTGGGCGTATTGTCATTGCACCACTTTTGGCGGTGGGTGTGGGTGTGGCATTTGCCTTAGAACCTTTACAATTTGGTGTGTTATTTTTAATGGTATCAGGCCCAGCAGCTGCCGCAAGCTATGTGATGGCAAAGGCGATGGGCGGTAATGATGTACTGGCAGCAAATATTTTGGGGTTTACGGCAGTCTTTGGGATGATTGGCATGGCGGTGGGCATGGCGTGGCTTAGAGGTTTGGGATGGGTTTAGACTCTTTTTTCTATCAATGTTGCCACATCTGCCTTGGTGTGCTGACTGTCCCATGCGATGAGTGTGTGTAGGCGGCGTTTATAAATCTCGGACAAGACGATATTTTTGGCATTTTCGCCTTGTTTTTTTAGTACATTTTGGAGGCGTTGGCACAGAAGTTCGTTAAACAGCAGTGCCATTTGTTCCAAATAATGATGTTGGTTCAGATAGAAAAACTCACGCCACAGCCTGCTAAGATGGTGTTGTAGCTCCACATTGGGCAGGCTTGCCATGATAAGATGAGCCTTGCCGTCGATGGCGGGTGCCGATTTGTCATGTAGATCAAACTGAGCGATAGCCCCTGTGTCCGCCATGCCCAAAATCATGTCAATGGTGCGAACCAACTCCGCCAAATCAGTATCAATGTCTTGCCAGTCGGGCAGAGCAGGCACGGACAGCCCTTGGCGTTCTAAGTGAGCCAGATACGGCTTATGGGCATCCGCCACGCCAGAGCTGGTCAGTAGGGCGGTTAGGGGGTTGTCTTTGATGATGTGGGGGGCGTAGAGCAGGCACAGATACAGCTGAGTGCTACTATCCGTCTCTTGGTGGTAGTTGGCGGTGTCCCGAGCGGTTTGTTTGTTGTTTTTACCACTGAGTCTCGCCCAGAAGTCGTTATTGAGCCACCATCTAAAACTTGACCCTTTGGGCAGTTTGGCGGTCAGTTCTTTTAGTTCAGCGACCACTCGGGCTTTATTTTCGGGTAGGGATAAATCATAACGGTTTTGTAGCACGCCATGGATATAATCCGCCATGCTTTGGGCGTGCGTGATTTGGGTGTGCATGGCATCTGCCCCATGAGCCTTGATGTAGGTGTCGGGGTCATGACCATCGGGCAGGGTGAGAAATTTTAAGGTCTTACCATCAGGCAACACAGGCATGGCAACTTCTAGGGTTCGCCATGCCGCCCGTTGTCCTGCGGTGTCGCCATCAAAGCACAGTGTTAGGGTGTCGTTATATTTTAACAGTCCGGCAATTTGCTTGTCATTGGCTGCCGTTCCCATCGGAGCGACCGCCCCATAAATCCCTGCTTGGTGCAGGGCGATGACGTCCATGTAGCCTTCTACCATGAGATAGCTTGTTGCTTTGGTTTGGCGGGCTTCGTACAGCCCATATAGGATGTGCTGTTTGCTAAATACGGGCGACTCTGATGAGTTGATGTATTTGGGCATCTCATCGCCCAGCGACCGCCCCGCAAAACCGACCACTCGCCCTTGTCTGTCCTTGATGGGGAAAATCACACGGTCTCGTAGCAGGTCAAAATCCCGCCCCTTTTGTGATGTTCTGACCAGTCCTAGAATACGCAAGCCTTCGATGTCATGGGGAAAAGCCTGCTCCAAATGTTGCCAACCGCTCGGAGCATAGCCCAAACCAAACGTGGCTATCGTCTCATCGCTTAACCCCCGTGAAACAAAATACGCCTTTGCCGTGGGGTTTTGATGGAGCATGTTTTGATAAAACTGGGCAATGGCGGACAGCAGGGTGTATAAATCCCCTTCGCCATTTTGGGGAGTGTGATATGGCGGATTGGTGCTATTAAAAGGGGTGTTATCCGCTTGATAAGGGGGGTTGTTATGGTTGTCGTTATAACCGCCATTAAAACCACTGTCAAAGTCAGTGTTAAAGTTGGTGTTAAAATCATTATCATAACCGTCATTAAAATTATCGGCAAAATCAGGATAATTATCATTGACTGATGGAGCGGTATTATCATGATGAATGGATGGGTTGGTTGGTTGGGTATTTGAGTTGTCTGTATTGCCTTGGTTTGTCTTTTGGGGTGTTTGGCTGTTGGGGTTTGGGGTTTTGTTTTTGGTGTAGCGGATTTTTTGGGCGAATTTGTCGTCTTTGGGCAGTTCTATGCCTGTTTGTTCGGACAGATAATCAACCGCTTCTTTGAAAGTCATGCGTTCAAATTCACGCAAAAAGGTGATGGGGTTGCCTTTGACGCCACAGCCGAAACAGTAGTATAGGTTGGTTTGGGGATTGACATAAAATGACGGGGTTTTTTCGCCATGAAATGGACAGCACCCCTTAAACTCACGCCCAGCAGGTTTTAGGGTGGTGTGTTTTTTGATGATGGCGACCAAGTCAGCAGATGAGTTTAGTCGTTCGAGCGTGGTGTCAGGGATTCTCATGTGTGTATCAAATAAAGAGATGGGGATTTTCCAATTTCAATTTTCCAATTTCAATTTTCCAATTTCAATTTTCCAATTTCAATTTTCCAATTTCAATTTTCCAATTTCAATTTTCCAATTTCAATTTTCCAATTTCAATTTTCCAATTTCAATTTTCCAATTTCAATTTTCCAATTTCAATTTTCCAATTTCAATTTTCCAATTTCAATTTTCCAATTTCAATTTTCCAATTTCAATTTTCCAATTTCAATTTTCCAATTTCAATTTTCCAATTTCAATTTTCCAATTTCAATTTTCCAATTTCAATTTTCCAATTTCAATTTTCCAATTTCAATTTTCCAATTTCAATTTTCCAATTTCAATTTTCCAATTTCAATTTTCCAATTTCAATTTTCCAATTTCAATTTTCCAATTTCAATTTTCCAATTTCAATTTTCCAATTTCAATTTTCCAATTTCAATTTTCCAATTTCAATTTTCCAATTTCAATTTTCCAATTTCAATTTTCCAATTTCAATTTTCCAATTTCAATTTTCCAATTTCAATTTTCCAATTTCAATTTTCCAATTTCAATTTTCCAATTTCAATTTTCCAATTTCAATTTTCCAATTTCAATTTTCCAATTTCAATTTTCCAATTTCAATTTTCCAATTTCAATTTTCCAATTTCAATTTTCCAATTTCAATTTTCCAATTTCAATTTTCCAATTTCAATTTTCCAATTTCAATTTTCCAATTTCAATTTTCCAATTTCAATTTTCCAATTTCAATTTTCCAATTTCAATTTTCCAATTTCAATTTTCCAATTTCAATTTTCCAATTTCAATTTTCCAATTTCAATTTTCCAAGCGGTAAATAATTATCATTATTATAACCAACCTGCTTTTCTAAATTTATAATATAAAAAGAAGCACACCGTCAAGACCGTGCCGATGACCATAAAATAGCCGTATTTCCAATGAAGCTCGGGCATGAAATCAAAGTTCATGCCGTACACCCCCGCCACGGCAGTCGGCACGGCGGCGATACCTGCCCAAGCGGCGAGTTTTCGCACCACGTCGTTCTGTCCCATGGTGACCATTGCCATGTAGGTGTCCATGGCGACTGAGAGCATCTCGTTAAGACCGTTCACCGCATCAATGGAGCGGAGCAGGTGGTCGTTCACGTCCCGAAAATAGGGCTTGGCGGCGGCAGGAAAGGCGGAGACCAGCTCGTTTTTTTTGTGGTTGATAAAAAAGTTACACACGTCTTGGACGGGTAGAATCACCGCACGCATGTGTACCAGTTGCGATTTTAGTTCGTACAGGCTTTTTAGGGTGGATTTGCTAAACTCATACGAGAAAATGTTACGTTCTTGCTCACGCAAATAGTTGCCCAAACGGTCGGTAATCGGCAGGTAGTTATCGACAATAAAGTCCAAAATGGCGTGCAGGACAAAAATCGGGCCTAGGCGAAGTTTCTCGGGTCGTCTGTGGCAATGCTCACGCACGGGGGTGTAGGAGTTGGACGCCCCACGCCGTACGCTGATGATGAAGTTTTTGCCCATAAAAATGGCGGTCGTGCCATAGCGGATGTAGTTGTCTTCGAGCTTGGCAGTACGCACGACCACGAAAATGGTGTCGTTGCCATAGCTTTCGACTTTGGGGCGTTGGTGGTCGGCAAAGGCATCTTCTAGGGCAAGTTCGTGCAAATCAAAGGCGTCTTGGACTTCCTTGACCGTCTCAAAACTGGGGTCGTGTAGCCCAAGCCAGATGAACTGGCTGTTGTTGGTTAGTTGGCGACTGACTTCATCGATGGCGAGTGTGGCAACAGGCTCGCCCGTCTTACGAGAGTAGGCGTAGCAGACGACAGTTTCGTTGTCGCCTGAGTTCTCTTCTAGGTCTTCAAAACGGTCAGCATCGGGGTCATAGACCGTCATGGTCTCGATGGTGTCTTCATCGGTGGCGTCAGCGTCGCCGTAGATGTAACTGTCTTCTTCGTCGTGGAGATTTAGGTCGTCATCAGGCTCGCTGGGCAAATCGGCAGGTTCAAACAGCTCTTCTTGTAGGGGTGTGGTGGGTGTTTTTGTTGTAGGCGTGGTGTGTGGCATGCCGTCCCCTAAAAATCAAAATAAATAAGCAAATGCGATATTATAGCAAGATTTGCCTTGTTGTGGCAAAAATTGTTGGTCGGCATAAACAAAATTTCATGGTTTTTTGTGGCTAATGGGGGGCTAAAAGTGGTAAAATAAGCCAAATTTTAACCTTGATATGACAACATGAAAATCTACCTAGCACGAAACAACGTCCAAGCAGGACCTTATAGCTTAGATGAACTAAACCGCATGCTCCTATCGGGCGAAGTTGCCTTGACTGACCTGATGTGGCACACGGGCATGAGCGAGTGGCAGACGGTCGGGCAGATGACAGGCGGGGTCTATACTTATCAGCCGTCTGTGCAAACCCCGCCCAGCCCAACGCCCCCCACTGCCAAGCCCGAACAGCGGGGCTTTGGCGATAATGTTGATTTTGTCAAAGACAAGCCTGAGCAAAAGCGGGTGTCGGTTGCCGAACTCTATGGGCGTAAACCCATACAAGACCCTAACGCCAGTCAGAATGACGAGCCAAAACGGACTGAGCCAAATACCCGTACGAAAGAGCGTGTGGCAAGCGTGCCAAAAGATGACGGTACGATAGAGTATGCCAGTATTTTGGCTCGCTTTTCGGCATTTGCCATTAATGTGGCACTGTATATCTTGGCACTGTTGCCACTCATTATGGCGTTCATGCAGGTGGTGGATGTCAATGAGATAGCACGCCATGCCCAAGATTATCAAGCCTTGCAAGCATATAGTCAAAGTTTGGTGGATAAAGTGTCAAAGACCACGGTCATGATAAGCAATCTTATGTTTTTGGCGTTGCTTGGCATTCAGCTTTTGCTTATTATCATGCGTGGGCAATCATTTGGCAAACTGGTTATGGGCATTCGTGTCGTGGACGAAAAAACAGGCAAATTACCCAGTTTTGGCACGCTTGTGTTTATGCGGACGTTGTTTTTGATTGTGGTTTATGCGATTGGGGCGAGTATCATGTCGGGACTACCTGCGATGGGAATGCTTGCGGTAAATTATGGTATGGCAAAAGCCAATGAGAAAAAACAAGGCTGGCATGATAAAATGACTAAGACATTAACGGTAAAAGCCAAACCTTCGCAATTGGATAAAACCAAAAAATAAATGAAATTATTTGATAAATATTTTTATAAATAGGTAGGGTGCGTATCACGCACCATTTAAATCATTAATATAGCAATCATGAATACCAATCTCACCCAAGACCAATTAACCGCTTTAAACAAAGTGCAATTACCCAATGATTGGAAATTTGCCTTAGCGGATATATTATTATCGCCCGTTATGGATAATTTGCGTGCTTTTTTGCAAAATGAATATGCCCAAGGCAAAACCATTTATCCGCCCAAGCCCTTGATTTTTAACGCCTTAAATACCACGCCCTTATCAGCCGTCAAAGTTGTGATACTTGGGCAAGACCCCTATCATGGGGCAGGGCAAGCCATGGGGCTGTCGTTTAGCGTACCAAAAATCATTCCCAAGCCGCCAAGCCTTGCCAATATTTTAAAGGAATTAGCGACCGATTTGGGCATTCCCGTCTCGGCTCATGGCGATTTGACCCATTGGGCAAATCAAGGCGTGCTACTGCTTAACGCCACATTGACAGTAGAAAATGGGCAAGCAGGTTCGCACCAAGGCAAAGGCTGGGAAGAATTTACGGATGCTATTATTGATGTCATCAACCGCCAAACCGACCGCACGGTTTTTATCCTGTGGGGCAGTTATGCCAAGAAAAAGGGGCGGTTTATTGACACGTCTCGCCACTTGATTTTGACCGCCAATCACCCGTCCCCCTTATCGGCGAACCGTGGCGGATTTTTTGGTTCTCGTCCGTTTTCGCAAACCAATGATTATCTAGTGAGACACGGCAAAGGGGCGATTGATTGGGCGTTGCCACAGTAATTATTGAATTTGGTATCAGTGGTCAGACTCGAACCGACACATCTAGGCTGTTGAAAACTGTGGGAAATTCTAAAAACGATTCGTACGGAAAATTTGTTTAATGCGTTTAAAGTGCCATCAAAATTTTTATCAAAATAACAAAGCTAAACCAATAAATTTTAGCTTATTAAAATTTTGGTCGCCTGTCGATGTCGCCATGATGAACCATGCCTTAAGCCTTGCCAGACGTGGGGCGGAGTGTGGCGAGATACCTGTGGGGGCGGTGGTGGTGCATGACGGGCAGATTTTGGGCGAAGGCTTTAATTGCCCGATTAGCACGCACGACCCCACGCACCATGCCGAGATTGTCGCCTTGCGTCAGGCGTGCCAAAGCGTGCAAAATTACCGCTTGCCCATTGGCAGTACGCTGTATGTTACGTTAGAGCCGTGTACCATGTGTTTTGGCTCGCTCATTCATGCTCGTGTCAGCCGTGTGGTGTTTGGGGCGTATGAGCCAAAGGCAGGGGTGGTGGTAAGCCAACTAACCCTTGCCAAAGAGCCTTTTTATAATCACATCATCAATATTCAAGGCGGACTGTTGGCAAATGAAAGTTCAATGATGTTAAGCCAATTTTTTAAACAAAGACGAGCCGATAAGAAAAAGGCGAAAATTGAAAATCGGTTAAATGGCGAGAATTGATTTTTGTATTTTTAATTCTGTTTTTATGGCATTTTAATTTAATGTTATTATAAAAAATTGATATTGTAGGGGTAAATCACATTCGCCCAAAATATGATTTTCAATGATTAAATTTTTATGATATTTTAAAATTATTATTTGACCAAAATTTATTTATAATTGTGTTTTTTGTAGGGGCGAATTGCAATTCGCCCTATGATAAAATGCAATTATCACCTAATTCCAATGTATTTTATAAAAAGAGAACCCCATGACAACCCCAAAAATCATCACCATTGACGGCCCTTCGGGTGCAGGTAAAGGCACGGTGGCATATCGCCTTGCCGAGCATTTTGGTTTTGAGCTATTAGACAGCGGTGCGTTGTATCGCATTGTTGGACTAATGGCATTTAAAAACGGCTTGCTTGAAAATGCGGAAATTGACGAGCAAAAAGTTGCTAAACTAACCCAGTCTTTAAACCTATCTTTTCGCCCCAACACCGCCACAAAAACGGTGGAAATCCTAGTGGATAATACCCCCCTAACGGACGACATTCGCAACGAAATCGTGGGCGGATATGCGTCCCGTGTCGCTGTATTACCAAGCGTGCGAACAGCTTTATTTGACCTACAAAAAAACATGGCAAAAGACAGAGCAGGACTGGTGGCGGACGGGCGAGACATGGGGACGGTGATTTTCCCTGATGCCCCTGTCAAGGTATTTTTGACCGCAAGTGCCAAGGCTCGTGCCGACAGACGGGTGCTACAACTACAAACGGCGGGCAAAGTGGCGGATTATGAAGCGATTTTGGCGGACATTATCGAGCGAGATGAGCGAGACGAAAACCGTGCCGTTGCCCCCAGTCGCCCTGCCGTGGATGCCCTTGTGATTGACAGTTCGGACAAATCGGCAGATGATGTATTTGATGAGATTTTGGCGTTTGCACAGGGCAAATTATAAATCATCAAAAAAGGTGTGCATTTATCCAAAAACTTTGCTATAATATTGCCGTTTTATTTTTTATTTGCCTATCATTTGCCAAAACCAGTATCGCAAACGACTGGCAATCATCTGAACCGTACTGACTGGACAGGCTACGGCTATTTTTAAGGTATACATAATGGTATCATTTGCTGAACTGTTTGAACAAAGCAATGCAAACGAAGTAAAAGTTGAAATTGGTGCAGTTATCCAAGGTCAGGTTGTTGCGATTGACAACGACTGGATTACCGTGGACACAGGTCTGAAATCAGAAGGCATCATCGAGCGTGGCGAGTTTCTAAACGAAGCAGGCGAGCTTGAAGTTGCTGTTGGCGACACTGTGGACGTGGTTATCGAAAAAGTTGATAACGGCATGGGTCAAACAGTGCTTTCTCGTGAAAAAGCAAAACGTGAAGAAAGCTGGCGTGCACTTGAACAACTTCATGAGAATGACGAAATTGTTACTGGTCTTATCTCATCTAAGGTTAAAGGTGGCTTTACGGTTGAGATTGGTTCTGTGCGTGCGTTCCTACCAGGTTCTTTGGTTGATGTACGTCCTATCCGTGAGACCACTCACCTAGAAGGCAAAGAGCTAGAATTTAAAGTCATCAAGATTGACAAAGTTCGTAACAACATCGTGGTATCTCGCCGTGCCGTTATGGAAGCTGAAAATAGTGCTGAGCGTGATGAACTGCTTGCCAAACTAGAAGAAGGCATGGAAGTTCAAGGTATCGTTAAGAACCTAACTGATTATGGTGCGTTTGTTGATTTGGGCGGTATCGACGGTCTACTACACATCACTGACATGGCGTGGAAGCGTATCAAGCACCCATCAGAAGCGGTAGAAGTGGGTCAAGAGCTTAAAGTTAAAGTATTGAAGTTCGACCGTGAGCGTAACCGCGTTAGCCTAGGTCTAAAACAGCTTGGTTCTGACCCATGGGGCGAAGTTGAGCAAACTTACCCAGTTGGCACCATCACCAAAGCTCGCGTAACTAACCTAACTGATTATGGCTGTTTTGCTGAGATTGCCGAAGGTATTGAAGGTTTGGTACACGTTTCTGAAATGGATCACACCAACAAAAACATTCACCCATCAAAAGTTGTCCAAGTGGGCGATGAAGTGAATGTGATGGTTCTTGAAATCGATGGCGAGCGTCGTCGTATCAGCCTAGGTATCAAGCAAACCATGCCAAACCCATGGGAAGAGTTTGATAAGAAATACTCAAAAGGCGATAAAATCACTGGCACCATCAAATCAATCACTGACTTCGGTCTGTTCATTGGTCTAGAAGGTGGTATTGATGGTTTGGTTCACTTGTCTGACATCTCTTGGAATGAGTCTGGCGAAGAAGCCATCCGTAGCTACACCAAAGGCGACACCGTAGAAGCCCAAGTGCTACAAGTGGATGCCGAAGGTAACCGTATCAGCCTAGGCATTAAACAACTTAACTCTGACACATTTAACGAATACCTATCTGCCAATGAGCGTGGTGCCATCGTTAAAGGTACAGTTAAAGAAGTAGATGCCAAAGGTGCAGTTATCGCCCTAGCGGATGACGTAGAAGGCTACCTAGCCGCTGCCGACATCGCTCGTGAGCGTACCGAAGACGCATCAAAAGTACTAAACGTGGGCGACGAAGTAGAAGCCAAAATCGTTCGTGCTGACCGTAAAGCTCGCAACATCACTTTGTCCATCAAAGCCAAAGACGAAGCCGATGAGCGTCAAGCACTAAAAGAGCTGTCAAATGCAGCCACTGAAAATCAGCCAAAAACTTTGGGCGACATCTTTGCCGACCAACTAAAAGGCTAATCGCTGATTTATCAAAGACCTTGAAGTAATTCAAGGTCTTTTTTTGGATTAAATATTTGAAAATTAACAAAAAATTGATTTTATTTTTGGTAAAATTGCGGTATGATTACACTTTAACTTGAACCTTGCTCATTGGTAATTTTGTTGTGAATTTGAGTAAGGTGTGGTTCAAAAGGTGAAAAAATGCAAGAAATCAAGCAAGAGAACAAGTCTAGCCATAACAGCGAAGATGTGATGAAAAAGTCAGATTTGATTGCAAATGTGGCATCTAAATGTGATAATTTAGAAGAGATGGCAGTTGATGAAGCGGTGCGTGAGATTTTGGATATGATGACGTATAGCATAGCCAAAGACGAGCGAGTAGAAGTTCGTGGTTTTGGTAGTTTTTGTTTGCATCATCGTGATGCCCGCAGAGCTCGCAACCCCAGAACGGGCGAATATGTGGATGTAGAAGCCAAAGCCGTGCCACACTTTAAACCCGGTAAAGCACTGCGTGAGCTCGTAGATATCCATAACAGATAAGGTGGCTTATGTCTTTATTTATCATTGTTTTGTTGGTGCTGTTTTTTGGGTATGCCATCGCCTTGGTGCTTGCCAATAACAGCGAAATTGCGGTCAATCTGCTGTTCTCGCAGGTGCCAACCACCAATTTAGGGTTATTGCTTGTCCTAACCATTGCTTTGGGGGTGTTCATCGGTATCTTGTTGTCGGTGCTGTTATTTAGGGTGCTACAAAACAAATTAGAAATCCGCCGTTTGTACAAAGAAAAAGCAGAGCTACAAGCTAAACTGAACGAAGCCAATGTCGTGATTGAGCATTCTCGCCAGTCGCATATCTTAGCAGACGAAACTAAAGTTACCGTCCCTGAGCAGACCGTCACAACCATAGAATCCGACACTCGCCCCCTGTCTGATACTCGTTCTTTATAATCATTACTTTTAAGACGAATAACCATGCAAATAAATACACGCCCCCCAATTACATCCCCCATCATCGTTGCGGTGGACAAGCATGATTTACCATCGGCTTTGGCACTTGCGGACAGCTTAGACCCGAGTTTATGTCGTTTAAAGGTGGGCAAAGAGCTGTTTACTGCCTGTGGCAGAGATGTGGTGGATGCGTTTCATGAGCGTGGATTTCAAGTTTTTTTGGATTTAAAGTTCCATGATATTCCTAACACCACAGCTCAGGCGGTCTTGGCGGCTGCCGACATGGGTGTGTGGATGGTGAATGTGCATGCATCTATCGGCTCTGATGCGATGGCACTGTGTAAGACTCGCCTAAATGACGGTGGTTATGATACCCTGCTCATCACAGTGACGGTGCTAACATCCATGACGCAAGACGTACTCGGTGAGCTTGGGGTGCAAGGCACGCTAGATGAGCATGTCATGCGACTGGCGGGTCTGACTCATCGTGCAGGGCTTGATGGGGTGGTCTGCTCCGCCAAAGAAGCATCGCTTTTAAAATCTACGTTCGGGCAGGCGTTTAAACTCATTACCCCTGGTATTCGCCTGCCTGACGATGGCAAGGACGACCAAAAACGCATTTGTGCGCCCAAAGAAGCCTTGGACAATGGTTCGGATTATTTGGTGATTGGGCGTTCCATTACTCAAGCTGATGAGCCAAGACAGAAATTGGCTAAGATTTTACAGATGATTTAAGGCTGTTTATCAATACTTTGGTGTTGTTAATTATATCTAATGAACTTGATATTTGCCACGGGTTTTTTAGGGCTGAGCAAACCCTTTGATGGTGTTGTTTTTATAAGGCGTGCACAGCACGCCCCTACAATCCACATATCATTGCGTTTGTGGTAATTTTAAAGTTTTTAGGTGTAAAACACATCATTTCAATATTTTGTATTTGATGATTAAGCTTATTTATTTTAACTTTATCAATTTAACTTTGCCAATAAAAAACACCGCTCATGGCGGTGTTTTTGTGTGTACTAGGCAAGATTAAAAACGCTTTTTAAACTTACCGCCCATTGCATTACTGGCATTTTGTAGTTCGTTCATTTTTTGGCGAACTTGCTCTTCACTCATGCCCAGATTGATGGTGCTGGGGTCTACGCCCATGTCATGAATGTCACTGGTCATTTTGGCAAACTCTTGTTGTTTGTTGCCACCAAACAAAGGACCGCCACCACTGCCAGACATGCCACGAGTCAGCCCCTGCACGGCTTTCATCATTTTCTCGATACCATCGGGGCGACTAATCATTTTCATCATTTTTGCCATCTGCTTGTGCTGTTTTAGCAGGGCATTGACGTCTTGGATTTGTTTGCCCGAACCTGCGGCGATACGACGTTTACGGCTTGGGGTGATTTTGTCGGGGTTTTGGCGTTCAAAGGGCGTCATGGAATGAATGAGTGCTTCCATTTCTTTGACTTTCTCTTCGGGTTTGGCTTGGGCGAGTGCGTCTTGGATGTTTGCTCCGCTCATGCCCGGCATTTTGTCCAAAAATCCTGCCATGCCCCCCATGTTTTTCATCTGTTGGAACTGGGTCAATAAGTCTTCTAAGTCAAACTCACCGCCTTTTTGGATTTTTTTCGCCATGCGTTCGGCTTTGTCACGGTCGATTTTGTTTTCAACTTCTTCGACCAATGACAACACGTCCCCCATGCCAAGAATACGCTGGGCGATACGCTCGGGGTGGAACAGCTCCAAGGCTTCTAGTTTTTCACCACGACCCAAAAATTTAATGGGCTTGCCAGTAATCACACGCACGGACAGAGCGGCACCACCACGAGCGTCACCATCTGTCTTGGTCAAAATCACGCCTGTTAGTGGCAGGGCGTCATTAAAGGCTTTGGCGGTATTGGCAGCGTCTTGACCAGTCATTGAGTCTACGACAAACAAAGTCTCGGTAGGATTGACAGCAGCGGTCAACTCTTTGATTTCGGTCATCATCGCTTCATCGATGGCAAGGCGACCTGCGGTGTCGATGATGAGAATGTCAGCAAACTGGATTTTGGCTTGTTCGATGGCACGATGAGCGATGTCAATCGGATTCTCGTTTACGCTCGATGGTACGAACATCGCCCCCACTTGCCCTGCGACAAATTCAAGCTGATTAATCGCGGCAGGGCGATACACGTCTGCCGACACGAGCATGACTTTTTTCTTTTGTTTGTCTTGTAGGAACTTGGCAAGTTTACCTGCGGTGGTGGTCTTACCTACCCCTTGCAAGCCTGCCAACAGATAGACCACAGGCGGTTTGCCTGTCATCTCTAAGCCTTGGTTTGCCGAACCCATCATCTCGGTCAGCTCGTCATAGACGATTTTGACAAAGGCTTGACCAGGGGCGAGTTCTTTTAGCACTTCTTGCCCAAGGGCTTGTTCTTTGACTTTGGCGACAAAATCACGAGCCACAGGCAGTGCCACGTCCGCTTCTAGGAGTGCCATACGCACTTCACGCAAGGTGTCTTTGATGTTGTCTTCGGTTAGGGTGCTTTGACCTGCCAGTTTATGAAGTGTGCCAGAGAGTCGTTCGGTTAAGGTGTCAAACATGATGAGTTCCAAAAAATTAATAGAAAAATTTGGGTTATTTTATGCTAAATTTAAAAATTATGCTATTATTATTGCATATTTTATACCAATTTTTATGATAAAGGGGTGGTTGTGTTCGTTTTATACCTGATTGGCGTGATGATTTATGCAGGGGTGGGGCTTCATCTGTATCACGCTTTGGTTAAAAATAAGCCAATTTTTAAGACCGCCACGTTATCCGCCCTAACCATCGCCATCATCTTGCATGGCGTGATACTCGCCCCACAAATCATCACGCTCTACGGGCTTAATTTTAACATTTTTAACGTCCTTAGTCTAACAGGGCTGTTTTGCCTTATCTTTTTTGTGCTGTTTAGTCTGTATCGCCCCATTCTGAGCCTAGGCGTGCTTGCCGTGCCGACCGCCATTATTGGCATGAGTTTTGGTGAGTTTGGGCAAGCCCCATATCAGCCGATTACTGACATGAACATGGGACTACAAACGCACATCCTGCTGTCGTTTGGGGCGTACTGCGTGCTACTGATGGCGTGCGTGCAAGCGGTGATTTTGCGACTACAAATCCGTGAATTAAAGCACCAGACGATACACCGCTTTTGGGTTGCCAAATTGCCGTCTTTGCAGAGCATGGAGAGCCTGCTGTTTGATATGATACTCATGGGCTTTGTGATTTTAAGTGTTGCCATTGGGCTTGGGCTGGCGACCACTTATGACATCATGGCTCAGCATGTGGCACATAAGCTTGTGTTTAGTGTGCTGTCGTGGCTCGTGTTCGGGGTGTTTATTGCGGGGCATTACCGTTTTGGCTGGCGGGGTAAAAAAGCGTCCAATTTTGCCATTTATGGCTTTATCCTGCTTGCCATCGGGTTTGTGGGGTCAAAGGTGGTGTTGGAGCTGATTTTAAAATAAATTGGGTTATATAGGGTAATTATTTGCACAAAAATCAATCTTTTATCACAGAGTAAATTACAATTTGTCCCTGCAAGCCTATTTAAAGATATAACTAGGGTTTACCTGCCCTTAATAACACCATTTATAATTCAAAAGGCTTTGTAAACAAATCAACCGTTTTTGCATGAAAAATGGCTATCTAACCACTTAACTTAAAAAAGCTAAATGCAAATCTTAAAACTTATATGATTAAGTGGTCGGATTGTTTTTCATAATAAAAACTTGCTTGATAGAATGATTGTCAAACTTCATCTCTTCCTTGAAAAATGTGCAATACCCCTGTTTTTAAATAAATATTATACCAAAAAGGACAAATCATGATAAAAAAATCACTCTGTATCATCATTGGCTTATGTATGGCAATGTTCGCCCATGCTCACTGCATTTATGAAAAGCCCTTGGACGAACCCATAACCGATTTTCGCTGTGTTGGCAATCTGATAGAACGCAATCACGATTATGAATATTATAGCGTCGTAGATAAGCAGGGTAATGTTTTATTTGCCAAGGTGGATTTATTATATGAATATGGCAGAGGGATTGACATGGTCGTGAATGGTAAAACAGGATTAATTGATGAAGACGGTCGCATAAAACTGCCTTTTAAGTATGAACATATCGGTATCTTTGAAAAAGATGACAATCTTATCTTAGCCAAATCAAATGGTAAATTTGGCTATATCAATCGACAAGGCGAAACGGTCATTGATTTTATCTATGATGATGCTTGGAGGTTTTCAGAAGGTTTGGCTTGGGTTGTACAAAAAAGAGCGGATGGCAAAGGTCGTGATTATTATTTTATTGATGAAAAAGGCAATAAGGTATTTGATGTGCCAAAAGACATCTCATCAATGGGGATGAGTTTTAATGATGGGCTTTTTATGGTTAAAAAGAATGGCAAGTTTGGCTATATCAATAAAGAAGGAGAGTTTGCCATTGATTATCAGTATTATGATTTTGTTGAGGGTTTTGAACATGGGCTAAATATTGTCACTAAAAATGATAAAGAAGGTGCGATTGACCGCATGGGTAATGTCGTCATTCCCATAAAATACGATAATATCGAATATGTGGATGAGCATTATTTAATATTAACCTTGGATGATGATTCTTTTATTGCAAATTTTAATGGCGATATTTTAAAAAAGGACATGAGATTGCACCTTCCAAGCAACCTTTATGATAATAACAACCGTCCTATATACATCGCAACTTTCTTTATGATAATAACAACCGTCCTATATACATCGCAACTTTGTTAAATGAAGAAGGTTATCCAACGGCATTGGTTAATCACGAATTAAAAGAAATCGTCCCTTTTCATCGCTTTGATGACATATTTGTATTAAACGATAAATATTTTACAGTAAAAAATAAGCGTTTAAATCAAGATGAAACCATGCCAGCAGATGATGATAGATATGGTATTATTGACAATCAAGGCAAGCTGATATTTGAGCTTGATTATCAAATTGATAAAACTTTTCATGGTGGGGTTATGACGGAGGATTATTATATTTTAAAAAATAAACATCATGCAGGCGTGGTTGATAAAAACATGAATTTGCTATTGCCTTTTGATTTTGATGATATTTATTCGCCTGACATGTCATTTTTTATTGTCAAAAAAGATGATAAAGTGGCATTGTATCAATATGACAAAGCCATGACGGGATTTGATTATCAAAAGATTGAATTTATCACGCCAACCCTATGGGCAGTTCAAAAAAATGATAAATGGGCGTTAATCAATGAACAAAATAAGCCTTTGACCAAATTCATATATGATGACATGGATGAGTTAAAATATGGCATGATACCTGTTTTAAGACAAGGTAAATGGGGCTTGCTTGATGAGCATTACCAAGAAATCATTGCTCCTGTACATGAAGGTTTATGGATTTTGGATAATGGGGCGATTGGCGTGAGCAAATCAAGCGATGGTGATAATAAGTATGGCTTGGTGGATAAAAAAGGCGTGGCATTGACTCAGATGGAGTTTGATGACTTGTCAAGTTTTGGGGCGACAACAATAAGGGTGGCAAAGCAAATCGGTGATAAGCAGTACTATGGACTGCTTGATATCACGGGTAAGGAGATTTTCCCTGTCAAATATGACTTCATCACGCAGTCATATGGGGCGACCGAAGAGATGTATCTTGGTGATGAGACCATTACCATAAATAAGGCAGGCAAGATATTGGCAAATAGATAAGACGGGTAATGGCTAAGCAATTATTGGGTAATGACTGGGCAATGACTTCATCAAAGCCCATTTTGGCTAAGCACGCTCTCGCCTGCTCGCCTGATGTCGTCCACGCTGAGATTTCGCTTACCGCTCAAATCTTGTCGCCATTTTCTCGCCCCTGTCAAGCCTTGAAATAGCCCTAGATAATGCCGTGTCAAGGTTGCCAAATTCGCCCCTTGCTCGGCTCGTTTTTCAAGATAAGGGTAGAGATTTTCTAGGATTTCACGGTGCGTTGGGATAGGCTCGCCCCAAAACTCATTGCACGCCCCCATCAGCATGGGATTATGATAAAACGCTCGTCCTATCATCACGCCGTCCACATGGGTTAGGTGGGTTTTGATGCCATCAAGATTGTCCACACCGCCATTGATTTCTATAAAAAGATGGGGAAATTCTGTTTTTAGGCGGTAAATATCATCGTAGCGTAGGGGCGGGATTTCTCGGTTTTCTTTGGGAGATAAGCCGTTGAGCCATGCGATACGAGCATGGGCAATAAAGTGCGTACACCCAGCATCCGCCACAGTCCCCACAAAATCACGCATAAACTCATAGCTATCAAACGTGTCAATACCAATGCGGTGCTTGACGGTAACGGGCTTGTCGGTCTCGCCTTTCATCGCACGCACCATACCCGCCACGATGTTTGGCTCTGCCATAAGGCACGCCCCGATTTTGTTATGCTGAACACGGTCGGACGGACAACCAACATTGATATTAAATTCATCATAGCCCATCTTGTCAGCAATCTGTACGCAGTGTGCCATCTCTGTCGGATTTGACCCACCAAGCTGTAACACCACAGGGTGTTCGCTGTCATCATATCGCAAAATATACTCAGTGTCGCCCTTTAAAATGGCACTCGTGCTTATCATCTCGGTGTACAGATGTATATGACGGTTAAAGAGCCGTGCAAAATAGCGAAAATCGGCTGTCGTCCAGTCAATCATAGGGGCAAGGCTGATACGTTTATTTTCTTTAAAATCAATCATTTGGTAAAATCTTGTGGTTGTATTAGGCAGATGGTTCACGGCTGTTTTATTCGCTCATGATTTTAGGGCATGGGTTTGAATAACCAATGCAACGCCAAATCATCTCGCTTGGGCTTGCCATTATTGCCGTCATCAGGAAAAGGCATGCTCTCGCCCGTGAGCTGATAACCACGCCGTTCGTAGTAGGCGAGCAGTTCGGGGCGGTGCGATAGGATGGACATGGCACAGCCGTCTAGGGCGTGGCGTGTGGCATGTCGCCCTGCGAAGGTCTCGACCGCTGTCAGTAGGGTGTTGCCCACGCCTTTGCCTTGGAGTTCGGGCGAGACGGCAAAGGTGCCGATGTAGGCGACATTTTTGTCGTGCATGGTGGTAAACTGCACTCCGATACATGCTAAGATTTGCTTGTTGCCATCAATCTCTGGCTCAAACACAAAGACATACGACCCATCGGCAGTGATGGTCTTTTCTATCTCGGCTAAGGTGGTGCGAATACCACCGATGAGCTGACTTTCGTTTGTCCAGCCTTCATCGTTGCGGTAACAGCGGTCTAGGAGTGCGACCAGAGCTTGAGCGTCGCTAATGTCAGCTTGGCGTAGGCGGATGTCATCGGGGCGGATGGTTGGGGCGGATGTGGTCATGATGTGTCCTTGATTTGTGGTGGGTGTTGCCGATAGGGCAGGCGTGGCGTTAGCGTGATTTTTCCATGTTGTCCAGATGGGTTAGTAGGGTGTCACTTAGCTTGTCCGACAGCTCGGAGCGGACGGCTTTTTTGTCATCATAACGCCCGTCCAGACTGCTATAATGCGGATAGGCACGAGCTTTTTTAAGTGGTGCGGCGAGCTTGCCTGCTTGCCACACCAACGTGTCATGATGATGAGTGCTAATGATGTCAAGGCTGGCATGTCCTAAGTGGCGTAGGGTGTAGTGTAGGTTTTGGCTTTGGATGGCGAGCAGGGCAAGTGTCTCATCGTTGATGGTCAGGGTCTTAACGCCCATGGCTTTATCCTTGATGGTACCGCTGTTAGGTAGCAGTCCACCAAGCACGCCCCCAATGGCAGTACCTAGCCCCAGACTTGCCCCAAGGGTCGCCACATCAATGCCTGCCCCGACTATCATGCCTGCCATGCTACCACTGGCGGTGCGAATGCCATAACGGGCAAGCAGTTCACTGTCGAAAATATCCTGCTCGGCACCTGTGACGGCAAATTCGCCATGCTCGGTCTGCACATGATAAAATTTATACAAATCCAACAGCTTTTGTTGCATGATATCAAAGGCTTGACGGGTGGCGTGTTGCATGGTGGTGAGTGTGGGTGCGGGGTCGTCATCTTCCCCGATTTTTTTGTGAAAACTTGCCACATTAACCAGAAAATCAGCAATCACCAAACTGCCTGTCTCCGCCATGTCCTGCCACAACTCGGTGCGTTCGTGCTTTAAGGTAGCAAAGACAGGATGATGGGTGAGCGTGCCTAGGTTGTCCCATAACGCCATCTCGCTGGCAAAGTCAAAAGCGATGGTATCAAAAGGCTGATAAGCATGCAACGCCCGTCGTGATAAAGTCTCACGCCAGTCATCGAAGTTCGCTCGCTCATCTTTGATGAAGTTAAACACAGGCAGTACAGGCACGCCCGAGCTTGCCAAAATCGCCAGTTCGTCCTTGTATTTGGACAGCACAGGCTCACGCACGTCCACGACATAAATGGCGACATCGGCAGAGAGTAGGGCGTTGATGACTTTGGCTTCTTGACTATAATCATCGCCCAGTTTGGGGTCACTGCTTGCGACCGCCCTTAAAAAGGCTTGCAAACGTTCCACACCATCGGCTCGCCCATCGGTGTGTTCATGCAAAAAATCCATCACACCCGAGCCGTCTTCTAGTCCGGGGGTGTCATGCAGGGCAATCAAAGGCTTGCCATCGTTGGCGTAGAGCGTGACGGCTTCGACATGGCGGGTGGTGGCGGACGCATTTTTGACTTCGCCAAATTCGCCATCTCGGAGCAAGGTTCGCATGAGTGATGTTTTGCCGACATTGGTGTGTCCGATGACGATGAGTTTGATGGGCGTGGCAGGTTGGTGTGACATAATGAACGGTCGTGATAAATTGGCTTTATTATAAAATAAATGGAAAAAGAATGATAGAGATGATGAGTTTTTGATAAAAATTAGTTGTCAGCTTGTGGTAAATCATCAAAAACGTGAGAATGGCTTTTTAAATGATGAAAAGCTGATTTGAAATCAGTTTGGGGAATGTGACTTTTCTTTTGTTTTTACCATTTCTAATATCATTTTAAGAGATTTGATGTATGCTTGTGCATGTATTTGTTATCTTATAACAGATATCCATGAGCGTGCCTACCATCATATCATCGCACTTGGTGGGCAAGCATGGTTGATTTTAATAGGCTTCCTACAAAACTGATGAGCAACAATCCGATTATCCGTATTGAAAGCTTTTGTGAGAAATATGAATTTAATAAAATTAGGGTTTTTCAGAAAGTTTAATGCTACAATTGTATTTTATTTTTGATAGAAATGTAGCTTGATATTCATTGATTTAAATAAAATAAAGTGAAATTTTAAAAATATCAAAAAATATTGGCATAAAACTTGCTATAATACAACTCATCCATCATTAGTTTTAGGTATTTTTATGAAAACGTTACTTGTCAAAACCCCCACCCAAACATCAGCCATCGCCATATCTCAGAGTCGGACTGTTAAAATGTTGGTCGATGCCGATGCACAGTATCAACTGATAGACAAACAAAATCGTCCCATCCAAAAACCAAAGACTAAGCGAGTAGGAGATGATTTGTGGGTGTTTGACGAAGTAGGTGAGGCGGTTGAGCTTGTACTTGAAAAATATTACAATGTACACCCTGTGGCGTATCCTGCAAACGATTTAGAGTATTTGGCTGACATGAGTAACCCTTTTAGCCCTACTGATATCAAACTTGCCGTGCCAACCGTAAGTGAGATGGCAGATGTGGTAAGTACACCTTGGTATGCAACTGCTGGAACTAAACTGGCGATGATTGGTGGGGCGGCAGCTTTGGTGGTGGGCATCGCCAAGTCAGATGATGGGCATTTACCAAATGCTGACCTTGCACCTATCTCTCCTAAACCTTTAACAACAGCAGTCACCATTCATGATGTGGGTACAATTACCCAAAAAATCTTGGATGAAGATATTGTTTTATCTGGTACATTTGAGGTTTCAAATCCGAACGCTGCCGTCCAAATTGCCTTGACAATCAATGGCGTGGCTCATCAAGCAACCATTCAAGGCACGACCTGGGCATTAGCATTGGATGGGCAAACGTTGGCATATGCCCAAGGCACGCACACCATCACCGTTGCCATCACTGCCACCACGACAGACCAAACAACTACCGCTACCGCCCAAACAGCTTATCTTGTAGATACGCATGTGGATAAACCTGCCATTAGCTTTGACCTAATTGCCCAAGATGATATCATCAACTTAGCAGAAAGCCAAGACCCAACTACGCTTATTATGGGGTCAGTTCAGAATGTGAACGATGGCGAGATTCTGACATTGACGATTGGTAAAGCGGTTGCAACCACTAAAATTGTTGATGGTAAATTTAGTGCATTTGTTGATACTGTTGCCCTTATTAATCACAAAACAATCCGTGCAACCATCACCTCCCATGATGAGCATGATAATACCGCCACTGCCACATTTTCTAAGAATGTGAGCGTGCAAACTAAGATTGCCACGCCAACCATTGCCCTTGACGATATTGCAGGGGATAATATTATAAATAAGTCAGAAAGCAAGCAGGATACCATCACCATTAGTGGGAAGGTAACGGACGTGCCTGTAGGGCAAAATGTGCTTGTGGCGTGTTCTTGTAGTACCTGTGCTAGTACAGATTGGAAAGAGATTTATGCCAAAGTTCAAGCAAATGGCGAGTTCTCGGTAAATTTTCCGACCATCGATTTGGTAAGAGCGGGCAATAACACCATCAAAACTACCGTAACTGTTGTGGATAATGCTAAAAATACCGCCACTGCCAGTACCGAAAAGACATACAGTGTGGATATGGATGCACCCACTCCTACGATACAGATTGATAACATTACCGATGATAATATTATCAATCAAAACGATATTACCCAAAATAGCGCCGTGTTGTCGGTTGTAGTGAATGATTTGGGGGCAGATGAGATGGTTATCTCTGTTGTCTTGATGGTGAATGGTATACCCTATACCGCCATAAAGACAGGCAATTTAAATACCTATACTGCCAATGTCTCCATGGCAGATTTGGTTAAGGAAACACAGGTTATCGCTCAGGTTACTGTCCAAGATAGGGCGGGTAATGTGGCAACTGTGAGCCATCAAAAGAGTTATGATGTCAACCTAACTACTCCACAGGTTGCCATTAAACTTGATCCGATTGCCAATGATGGTATCATTGACGAAACAGAACGTACAGGCGACAGTAATGGTAATATCATCATTACAGGTCGTGCAGTGGGCGACTACAATGGTCAAGATGATGTGGTGATAAGTATTGGTAATAGCACCTACCCTACCAAACTAAATGCCCAAGGCATATTTTTGGTTGCCGTACCTGCTGACATTTTAGCCAAAGACAGCACCAAGTCTTTGACCGCTACCCTTAATATTAAAAATCGTGTGGGTAATACCGCCACCGTAAGCGATACCGTTAGCTATACGGTACAATCCAAGGAGCTAGCAATTACCCTTGATCCCATCACCACCGACAACCTCATCAATGAAAGCGAAGTTGCAGGTGAGGTTGTTATTACAGGTAAAGTTACAGGGGTGGATAGACTGCCTGGTCAGCCTGTTACTCTAAGCATTGGTGGGCAAAAATTTGAGACAACCACCAATGCCGATGGTGTATTTAAATTGCCCATACTGGCAAGTGTGCTAAAAGATGTGCCAACTTACACTATTTGGGCCACTACCACAGGACAAAACAACGCCAAAGCAAGAGCTGATTTGACATACAAGGTAAGTGCCAATGTCGCTGCCAAAATTGACATTACCAATATTGATGACGATTTTGGGCTAAATGTTGCCCAAGAAGAGTCAATTGTTAGAATTGGCGGACAATTTGAATTTACAGGACACTTTGGCATGGGCATGAATCACTTGGCGGTACGTCATGTGAGCGTCAAAATTGGTGATAAAACTTATTATTCTGGACTAAAAGAAGGTAGGTTTTACTTTGATGTGCCTTTTGATGAATTGCAACATCTAAATGGACAGGTGTTGGATTATGAATTTGTCTATGACCCCAGATTCTATCAATTAACTGATTTTGACATGGGGCGGTTTATGGTGGGTGAACAAATCACCACGACAATTACCAAACAATTTACCAAACCATCTGATGTTGTCAAAAGCGTGAATATTGATAGTCCTTATTTGAGCAAAAATGCAGATGGTGATTATCGTGTAGCGATATCTGGCGAGCCGATGTCTATGATTAGTGGCGTGGTGTCAGGCAATATTAAGCCCAATGATGTGGTAAGTATTGATGTGGCAGGAGTTAAGTATACAGCCGTTGTAGGAATGGACAAAGGCTTTAAGACGATGGTAAAAACCTCAGATTTGGACAAAGATGATGATAATCTTGTCGTTGCAAGTTTGACCACACAAGACCTAGCAGGTAATGCCATTACGGTGCAAGATACCGAACGCTTTATTAATACCAAGCGTGCCCTAAAAAATTTTACCATAAAAAAACCACCAATCACAGAACCTGCCAGTACTGACCACACCGACCCAAATTTTGAGATGCCTTATTTTGTTCGTTATCTAAGCACTAATGGCATGAATTCAAAGGCATTTGGTATTGATGTGGGTGGTTATGATAATAGCGAAAAACCTGTAATTAAATACCATTTTGCCACACCAGAGGATTTTGAAAAATTAAAAAGCAAAAATGGCGGAGTGCAGGGCGAAAACTTCGCCAAAGTAAATACACTAAAAGCATACAATGAGCACATGAAAGCCATTGTCCGTAAGGCGTATGGTGAGTATGCCAAATACGCCAATGTTGAATTTATGGAAGTGGATGATGCTTTTGAAGCCAATACCAATCTGTTTTCGGCTGATTTAGCAGGCAATTATGCCAACAGTTCAGCATTTGCCTATCACAGTGGCAATATTTGGTGGTCAAATCGTTATACTGATGTCCAAAGTGAACACAACCCCTTTAATTATTATATTGCCTTGCATGAGATTGGACATACGCTTAATATGAGACACACTCATGATAACTTTAAGGGCGACTATCTGCCAGAGGATGGTTTGGAATTTTCGGTGATGTCTTATAATGTCTCTATGAACCATAATATGCACATAAATTTGGGTGGTCTTAGAATGTATGATTTGGCACACATTCACCGCCAATTTGGGGTTAATAGAAATGCACGCTCAGGTGATGATGTCTATACCTTTAAAAATTATAACACCGTACTAAGTGATGGTGACCGTTATATTTGGGATGGTGATGGTGTGGACACCTTTGATGCATCCAAAGAAACCCAAGGCGTGAATGTTAATCTTACTCCTGGTTCGTGGATTTATGTGGGCGATAAATTGCATCGCAATTTTGCCATTGCTGGCAAAAAAAGCTTTACCATAGCAGATTATTTTGGGCTTGGGGCAAACGATACGATTGTCTATGGCCTCAAAAAGACCGACAAGACCAAAGAATTTAACAACTACACCCAAGGTCAGGCTTTTATTGGCTATGGCACACAGATTGAGAATTTGATTGGCTCGGAATATGCCGACACATTGACAGGCAACGATGCGGACAATCACATCTTTGGCGGAGCAGGGGGCGATACCATTCGTGGCGGGCTTGGCAATGATGTGCTAGATGGCGGGCTTGGCAATGATACGCTCATCGGCGGGGTCGGGGACGACACTTACATCATCGACAGCACAGGCGATAGCATTACCGAGCTTGCAGGCGAAGGGGTGGACAGCGTGTTTAGTCATGTTGATTTTGACCTAAATGGGCAGGAGCTTGAAAACCTGACTTTGATTGGTATTACCGCCAAAACCGCCACAGGCAACGAGCTTGACAACGTACTGACCGCCAACAACATGGGCAATACCCTAATTGGCAAGGCAGGGAACGATACCTTAATTGGCGGTTTGGGGGCGGACATTTTGACAGGGGGCGATGGCGATGATATTTTTGTGTTTAGTACCCTGCTAAATGGCACGATGGATACCATTACCGACTTTGAGACGGGCGACAAAATCAAACTTGACAAAGCGGTCTTTGATGTGGACGCAAGCACCCTAACCGAGCGTATCACTTACAACAAAGACACCAAAGTCCTATCCTATGACGCCGATGGCGAAGGTGGTGCAGATGCCATTGATTTTGCCAAGGTGGAAGGGGTGTTTGAAGTTAAGCTTGATAACTTTATTTTATAAGGTTTGATGGGCGGTTTTTTATAAGGGCAAAGAAGATGAACCGACCCCCAAATCTTAGACATAAGATTAAAGGTTAGGTTGTTGCAAGTGGTTGTATTAACCCTAATTGGACTAAGTTTCTGTACTTAACAGGACTTAGTCCTTTTAATTTGCTCTTTATTCTATCATGATTGTAGTAGTGTATGTACTCATCAATCACTTGTTTAAGTTCATCTGTTGATGTAAATGTGGTTGTCTCATAAAATATCTCTTGTTTTAGCGTACCAAAGAAGCTCTCTATCACAGCATTATCCAAACAATTGCCTTTTCTTGACATGCTTTGGGTTAAGCCTTGTTCTTTTAGGGTTTGTTGATACTGGTGCATTTGATAGTGCCAGCCTTGGTCTGAATGAATGATGGGTTTGTCATCCATCTTTTCTTGGCTTAGCTTGGATAGGGCATCATTTAACATCTCTTTGACCAACTCATACGTTGGTCTGTCCTTCATCGTATAACTGACAATCTCACCATTAAACAAGTCGATGATGGGCGATAGGTAGAGTTTTCTTTGAATGACACTGCCATCATTTGCCTTGTCTTGTACTTTAAACTCTGTGATGTCTGTTGCCCACTTTTGATTGGGTTTGTCTGCTTTAAAGTCTCTTTTGAGTATATTGTCCTGAATGGTATCTTTGCCCATTGTGCCTTTGTAAGTATTAAACTTACGTTGACGACGAACCAATGCTTTGAGTCCAAGTTTAGCCATCAGTCGTTGCACTCGTTTATGATTAATGACCATGCCTTTTTGGGCAAGCTGATTGTTAAGCTCTGATGTGATTCTACGATAACCATACCTGCCCTTGTGTTGGTGGTAGATGTGGTTAATGTGTTCTTTTAAGTCAAGGTCTTTGTCAGGCTTTGTACTTTGACGAATGTGGTAATAAAACACACTTCTTGGCAAGTTTGACACTGCCAATAAGTCAGCAAGTTTGTGCTTATGCCTTAATTCTTGGATGATCAGGACTTGTTCTTTGTTTGTACTGATTGTTCCTTTTGACGAATTAAGGCATCTAGCTTTTTTAGATAGTCATTCTCTGCTCTAAGATAGGCAAGTTCATCAAGCAAATCATCCACACTTTTTTCGTGGTCTTGTTTGGTTTTCCAAGTTGATTTGGTTTTATTAGCGTTGTGTTTGTTTGACATTGCTTTTTTGCCTTTGGGTTTGGGTATTAGTCCCATTATACCAAAGGCTTGGTAGGACTTTAACCAAGTTGACAGTAAAGAAGGTTGTGGCAGATTAAGCTCTATGGCAAGTTGTGTAAGCGATTTGCCCTGTTGTATGGCTTGAACGGCATTAAGCTTAAAATCTGTGTCATAGACAGCCTTTGTGTGTCGTCTTTTTATGCCATCAATGCCATGTGCTTGATAGAGTTTAACCCATAGCTCTACGGTTGTGTGGTTTAGATTAAAGTGTTTGGCGGTTTGTTTGTAGCCATGATGATTAAGATAATACCCAATCACAGACAGTTTAAAGTCGGTTGTGTATTTTGCCATAAAAAGCACCCCAAAGGTTAGTGTGTCTAACTTTTGGGGTGCGGTTCAGATTTGCCCTTATTATTTTACCATGAAAAATCCCACCATCTTAACAATACCGATAAGCAACAATGACAAATAGCTTACAAATGTATGCTATTTTTTTGGGTAAAAGTGTGCTAAACTGTAACCAAATTTTTCAAAACAAAAATGGAGTATCCATGACCATCTGCATTACCGCCACAGGGCTACACATTCCCAAAGACAAAATCACCAATGAAGAGTTGGTAACGGCATTTAATACTTATGTGGACAATTATAATGAAGCCCACGCCCAAGCCATTGAATCTGGCGAAAAGGTCGCTTTACAGCATTCTACCGCAGAATTTATCGAAAAGGCGTCAGGCATCAAGTCTCGCTATGTCATTGATAAAAAAGGCATTTTAGACCCAAATATCATGGCACCGATTTTCCCTGCCCGTAAACTTGGCGAAGAGCTGTCTATCATGGCAGAGATGGGAACGGACGCACTCAATCAAGCCTTAGCTAATGCAGGCTTGGAAGGCAAAGATTTGGACGGCATTATCTGTGCTTGCTCCAACTTTCAGCGTGTCTATCCTGCCATTGCCATTGAGATTCAGCAGGCGGTGGGTATGGTGGGCGGATTTGCCTTTGATACTAACGTGGCGTGTAGTGCAGCAACTTTTGGTATCGCCCAAGCGGTCGGTTTTATCAAGGCAGGGCTTGCCAAACGCATTGCCGTGGTCAATGTCGAGATTACGTCCGCTCATCTAAACTGGCGTAACCGTGATAGCCACTTTATCTTTGGGGACGTGGCGGCGGCGACTATTATCGAAGAGACCGACACGCCAAAAGGCTATGAAGTGCTAGATAGCAAGCTGTGGACGCAGTTTTCAACCAACATCAAAAATGAATTTGGCTTTATGGACAGAAGTGAATTTTTGCACGCCAAAACGTCCATGTATCCTGACCTAGACGAGCCTGTTACGGACAAATTATTCTTACAAGAAGGGCGTAAAGTATTCCGTGAAGTTTGCCCCAAAGTGTCTGAAATCATCAGCACGCATTTGGCAGAAAATAATATCAGCACCGACAAAGTCAAAAAACTGTGGCTACACCAAGCCAACATTAACATGATTGACCTGATTTTACGCACTGTTATGGGTAAAGATGCGGATAAATCCATTGCTCCGATTGTCATTGATGAGTTTGGTAATACCAGTTCGGCAAGTCCGATGATTGCCTTTCATCGTTGTCAAGATGGCATTGCCAGCGGTGATTTGGCGGTGATTTGCTCATTCGGGGCAGGGTATTCGATTGGTTCGGTGATTGTTAAGAAGGTGTGATAAATTTGTGATATGAACGTGTGGGGGTAATTTATTCGCCCAAAAGTCAATGCCATGACATAGGGAAAATTGCAATTTACCGCTACAAATCTATCCAAAGGGTTAATTAACAATAATAAATTAATTATTTATAATAAAAAGAGCGGATTATTTTCGCTCTTTTTATTGTTATTAAATTTATAAAATTAAAGACCTTTTAATAATTCCCTAACTTGTTTTATTCTATTCTCCAAATTACCCGAAATGGTGTGATAATGTAATTGGCGGTTTTCTAATTCTTTAATAATCGTTTGTCGCATTTGTTCACGCCCATTGGGTAAATCTCTCATGCCATCATCTATCCATGTAATGCCAATTTCATCGGTTACTAAAATTAAATCATATTGATTATTTAAATGCTTTAAAATAATATCAGGCGTTTTATTAAAATAATACTGACTATAAATATGCAGTAGCAATAATGACGCATCTATAAAACAATAGCGATGGGCGGTAGCAACCGCACGCTTTTCGCTGTCCATTTGCCCTTGTGCGATGGGTGTTAAATCATCAAAAGTGCAGACATAACCTGTTGGCTTTTGTTCTAGATAAGTCCGCAGGTATTCGGGCGTGTAAGTGGTGTGGTATTTGTCCGCTAGGGCGTGGGCGAGCGTGGATTTGCCAGTGCATTCGGCACCGATAAGCAGGATTTTTTTGACGGTCATTTGGATAAATAGAGTGTGATTAACAAAAGCACCATTATAGCGTGCCATTTGCTTTTTGGCGAATATTTTTATAAAATGGCGGTTTTATTTGTAATGATACCGCCATGACACACACCGCCTTTACGCACGATGAGTACCACGCCCAATTATCCGCCAAGATTGACCGCATTGACACCCAATTCACCCCCTTTAATCCGCCTGCCCTAGAAGTCTATGAATCGCCGATGAGTCATTTTCGCCAGCGTGCCGAATTTAGAATTTGGCATACCGAGCGAGACGGGGCGGACGATATGTTTTATGCGATGTTTGAGCGAGACGGTAAATCAAAAAAGGTGATTGAGATTAACGATTTTGCCATTGCCAGTCGTGCTATTAACGAGCTAATGCCTGTTTTATTAAATGAATTAAAACAACATAGTCTATTAAAAGATAAATTATTTCAAATTGATTTTTTAAATACCTTGCATGGGCAAATGCTCGTTACGCTCATTTATCATAAAAAGTTAGATGAAAACTGGCAAGCATTGGCAAATTCATTGGCGGATAAATTAAATATCAAACTCATTGGGCGAAGTCGTGGACAAAAGTTGGTATTAAGCGATGATTTTGTCATTGAAAAAATGAGTGTGGATATTAAAGGACAACCCCAAGATTTTTATTATCAACAAATAGAAGGCGGATTTAGCCAGCCCAATGCTCATGTATGTCGTCATATGCTAAACTTTGCCTGTGATGTGGCGGATAATATTAGCCAACATGATAAAAATGATTTGTTGGAATTATATTGTGGTAATGGTAATTTTACTTTGCCGTTATCTAGATATTTTAATAAAGTTCTAGCAACCGAAATGGCAAAATCATCGGTCAATTCTGCCAAATGGGCGATTGATTATAATAATATCTCTAATATCGCGATTGCTCGCCTATCCGCCCAAGAATTTAGCCAAGCCCATAATGGTGAGCGTGAATTTAGACGACTTGCCGAGAGTGATATTGATATTAAATCTTATGACTTTAATACCGTTTTTGTCGACCCGCCACGAGCAGGGATTGATGATGAAACCTTAAAGATTTTGGCAACTTTTGATAATATCATTTATATCTCGTGCAATCCTGATACTTTATTTGAAAACTTACAATGTTTAAATCATACCCACGAAATAAAACGCTTTGCCTTATTTGACCAATTTCCCTATACCCATCATATTGAAAGTGGGGTTTGGCTTAGTAAAAAATAAAGCTCAAAAAGTATAAAAGCGGATAAAGATTTTATCCGCTTTTTATGATGTTACTCAATCACAAGACCGGGCAAATTATTCACGATATTTATACTCTCAATACTTACCGTTATGACACGCAGTAATAATTCTAAGGGATAGCGAGCATTATTCATCGTCTCTATTGCCCAATCATTGGCATTATTGGTGATACCACTGTTTTTATCGGTTTTAATGGACTGGCGTTCCATTACCCATTCTATTGCCGATTTGCCATTGACGATATAATCATAGGCTTGTAATGGAATATTACTTACAGTAAAATTATCATTATAAATAATCACTGTTTTATCGTCTTCATTTTTGCCTGTATCAGTATTTTTACGCTTGCCAAATTTCATTTTGCTCACATAAAAATCATCGTCTTTACCACCAATAATTTTATCATTGTGAATACTAATACCACCATCTAATTTTACACCGTCATACATTGCTACGCTTTCATAATTTAGATGTAAATTTGCCAACTCTTTTCCCGCTTGTCTAAAAGCCAAAAAGTCATCTACCGATTTGACTCGTGGAATGCGTGGTAATTGTTTGGATAAATTATCGGCATAGCGTTCACGGTAATCGGTGCTATGGAGTAATCCATAAATATAATAAAAGATACATTCTTTACTAATTTCTGCACCATTATAAAATTCTTTAAAATGAGCTAAGGCTTCATCACTAATGGCGGATTTTTGAGTATAATTACCATCGTTATTGGATTCATAGATATAAAGCGGTAATAAAATACCACCACCGTCTGCTTGGTTTTCCATTATTTTATCTGAGATAATAGACAAAAAACCTTCCTTTTTCCATCTGTGTTTTATAAAAATTATAAGATTATTGTGTTTTTCAGTTGGAAGAATTTTAGGTAAATTGGATCGCATTTCATTGAGCATTTTATCAAAATAAATTTTTTGTTTAAAAAGGTCTGTATAAAATACTTCTGATCTTTTTGCTATCAAAGGTTGCTTTTCTGTCTTTTGATAGATGATTTTTTAAGGCTCTGCTCCAACTGATTTTTTGTGGATTTAAATCAATAAAATTTGACACATCAATCGTTTTATCTGATTTTTGATATTTTTCTAGTTCAGAATTGTAAAAATCTATCATTGATTTAATGTTGATATGTAATTGTGTTTGTGAGCAGTTGCACACCCAAATATCCCTATTTGTTACAACACCTGATGATGATAATGAGAATATACCAGTGTCATTGTGGACTGATATATATCTTTCAAAATTGCTATTCTCATTACGCTGATTTATCCAATCTTGATAAGTATTTGGGATAATATTTTCCCATTTGATATTCTTTATTGAACCAAGATTTTCAATAATCTCTAACTTTTCTTTGCGATTTAAGTAATCTCCAATATCATAATAATTAATTTTCCCTTGATTTTTTGAATTTGGATTTTTAACCAATATAGAAATAGCAACACCTGTTATGATATTAAAAATATTTTGCCCTTCTTTTTTGGCAATATCTCCTGTTTTTGCACGAATATCGCCACGCAAATTAAAAACATATAATGAGCTAAATTCATTGGATAAACATTGTCTTAATCCATCGGCAGATTTGGAGTCAATAAATCCAGAATTGGTAATAAATCCAATAATTCCTTTTTCACTAATTCTATCACTTGCCCAGCGAATAGCACGAGTGTACGGGTCGTACATATTTCTTTTTAATCCAGAGCTTGATAAGTTAACATAAGTTTTTTCAATACGACTATCTAATACTGGATATTTCATATTTTCAATACTATCATTGGCACTTTTTTTACCAACAGAATAAGGCGGATTTCCCATAATCACGGTAATATCCAGTTCTTTTTGTCGTTTTTGGCGTTCGCTGTTATTGCTATGACTGACCAAATCATTTTCATACATGGCAAAAGTATCCGCCAGACAAATGCCTGTAAAAGGTTTATAATCATCAATAATTAAGCTGTGATACACGCTTTCTATATTGATGGCGGCAATATAATAAGCCAATAAAAGCATTTCGTTGGCGTGGATTTCTTGATATTTCTGTGGCAGTTGATTGGTGGGGATAATGCCACTTTGTAGCAGTCTTGTGATAAAAGTCCCTGTGCCTGTAAATGGGTCAATGATTTGTACGCCTTTATTGGATAAACTTGAATTAAACTCGGTCTGTAAAATATGCTCTACTGAATGAATGATAAAATCTACCACTTCTATGGGTGTATAGACAATGCCCATTTTTTCGGCAAGTTTTGGAAAAGCGGTACGAAAGAAATTATCATAAAGTTCTTTAATGATTCTTTGGCGGTGGGCAGGTTCTTTAATGCCACTGACACGAATGGCAATCGCATCATAAAATTCATTTAATTCTTTGGTTTCTTTATCCGAAATATTGGTCAGTGCC
The DNA here is from genome assembly GCF_039693965.1 of Moraxella sp. K1664. Lineage (NCBI taxonomy): Bacteria > Pseudomonadati > Pseudomonadota > Gammaproteobacteria > Moraxellales > Moraxellaceae > Moraxella > Moraxella sp. K1664. Next base: position 2,470,276 of record NZ_CP155576.1, on the reverse strand, counting down.
AATGCGTCTATCACTTTATCTAAGGCAATGGACATTGGGTTGAATTTGGCAAATTCACTCTCAGAAAATAACGCATCAAATATAGGCTTGGTGATTAAATGCTGTGATAGCATTTCTATGGCTTCATTATCGGTGGTGGTGTTATTTAAATCTTGGCGTAATTGATTAGCAAATTTATTAAAGGCATTGATTTGAATATGATTGTTGTCATTTTCTAATATGGCTTTAATGCGGTCGGTATGAGTGTTTGCAATTTTGGCAACATTTTCTGCCCATTCTTGCCAGTGCATACGATTACCACATTTTTTGACGATTTTGGCGACTAAGGCTCGCTCAATGTCGCTGATATTAAAATCCAATTCGCCTTGTACGGGTGGTTTTTCGTCTTTACCCCCAATGGTTTTTGAGCCACGCCCTGTCTTTTTGGTGGATTTTTTGGTTCTGGGTTTGATGTTGTTGCTAATGTCGATGATTTCAATTTTGTCCGTACTTGCCCCAAATTCTAACTTGTTGAGCATGGCATCAAATCTGTCATCATGCGAACGCAAGGCGTTTAATACCTGCCAGACGACTTTGTAATTTTCGTTGTTATCAAGGGCGGTTTCTGGTTCTACACCTGCAGGAATGACGATGGGTAAAATGACATAGCCCCGTTTTTTGCCGTCTGCTTTTCGCATGACACGCCCAACCGATTGCACCACGTCAATTTGAGAATTGCGAGCGGTCAAAAACAGCACAGCATCCAGAGCAGGCACGTCCACCCCTTCGGACAGACAACGCACATTGGATAGGATACGGCAGGTGTTGTCGGGCGTTTGGGCTTTTAGCCAGTTGATTTTGGTAAGTTTTTCGCTGGCATTCATAGAGCCGTCTATGTGTTCAGCTTCACAGATGAGTTTTAGGGATTGGTCTGGGTTGTCTTTGTCTTTTAGGTTGGCAATCTCTTGTGCTTGATAGGCGGATACGACATTGCCAAACATTTCGCTGATGGCTTTTGAGCTGACTTTATGTTTGTTGCCCCTGTATTCTTTTTCAATCACTTGACAAAAGGCAACGGCTCGTTTCATTGGCAAATTGTCATCGGACAAATCATTTTCTACACCATATTTGGATAGGGCTTTCCAGCAACCAATAATTTTGGCAGCGTCATCTACCTTGTATTCGTTGCCACTGTCGTTAAGCAGTTTTTCTAATTGGCGATTGATATGGCTTTCGGATACCGCCAGTACCAACACTTTATAATCCACCAATAAATCCTGATGAACGGCACTGCTAAAACTGATGGTATAAAAGGTCTCGCCATAATGCTCGGCATTATCCATAGAATAAAGCGTCTCCACGCCTTCGGTCTTTTTGGCACTATCGCTATACACTCTGGGTGTGGCGGTCATGTATAGGCGTTTTTTGGTTTGGATAAAATCATTATGATGAATGCGGACAAATTGGCTTTCGGCTTCGCCTTCAAAAGTTGCCCCTGTGGTGCGGTGGGCTTCATCACAAATCACAAGGTCAAATTCGCCCATGCCCAATTTCTGGGCTTGACTGATAACGTCAATGGAATGATAAGTGCTAAAAATCACGGTCATGACCGTATCTTTGTCGGTGTCAGTACGATTGCCAAACGCCTTGCTAAGGGCGTGGGCGTTGGTGGTGGCTGGGTATTGTAGTTCGTGAATTTGGGTTTTGAGAATGTCATCGCTGGTTTGTTTGCCAACGTCATTGTCCGAACAGACGGCATAGGCATGAATGGGTATGTCGGACTGTTGTGTCCATTCGGTCAAGGATTGCGATAATAAAGCCAAACTCGGCACTAAAAATAATACCGTCTTGCCAACGCCTGCTTGTTGCTCGGCAATTTTTAGAGAAGTAAAGGTTTTGCCTGTACCACACGCCATGATAAGTTTGCCACGATTGGCGGTTGAAAAACCTTTGGCGACAGCATTTTTTGCTTCTAGCTGGTGGGGGCGAAGTGATTTTTTGGGGTGCAGTATAGGGGTGTGATTGGGGGTGTATTTTGACCAGTCAATGATACTATTTTCAAGGTCGCTACGACTGATGATATTGACGGGGATTTGTTGATTTTCAAGGGAATTTTGGGCGTTTGCTGTCCAATGGTCAGTTGTGGTGATGATAAGGCGGTGGCTAAAATCTGTCTTGCCAGATGCGGTAAAAAAGCTGTCAATGTCAGATTTGGCAATGTGATAATCGGCAGAATAATTTTTGCATTGTATGGCGGTGAATGTGTCGTCCTTGCCAATGGCGACAAGGTCTATGCCTGTATCAGTTTTGGGGAAATCGGGTTTATGCTGGTTTACCCATTCGGTAAAGGGAAGTACGGTATCATAAAGGGTTTTGTAATGATTTTCGGTGCTAAGATAATCAATGCACAAGCGTTCAAAATAGGTGCCTTTTTCACGCTGAGTGTGAGAAAGTGTTTGATATTGCTCTAAAATGTCCGATAATGTGGTTGGTTGGTTGGTTGGTTGGTTGGTTGGTTGGTTGGTTGGTTGGTTGGTTGGTTGGTTGGTTGGTTGGTTGGTCATTTTGTAGTCCTACTGTATATATGTCAAGAAAATTTTTTATTTTAACAGATTTTTGGTGATAAAAGAAAGGGGGGTTGCGATTGATAAAAATGCCAATAAATTGGTAAAACTTAATGCAAAAATTTTAAAAATATGGCAAAATAGCCTGTTTTAAAAGAATTAAATCATCATCATGAAAGAATCCCTACGCCACCGCCTAGACCAAATGGCGGACAGATTTGAAGAAGTTACCGCCTTGTTGTCCGACCCTGATACCATTTCCGACAGCAAAAAATTCCGTGCCTTGTCGGTTGAGCATAGCGATTTGTCCGAGCTTGTGGACGTTTGGGGGAAGTTTTGCCAAGCCGAAGAAGATTTGGCGACCGCCAACGAAATGCTTGGCGACCCTGACATGAAAGAGCTGGCACAAGATGAGATTGAGACAGCAAAATCCAAAATTGACGAATTAACCGAAATTCTCAACGTCATGATGCTCCCCAAAGACCCCAACGACAAGGCGACCGCCTTTTTGGAAATCCGAGCAGGGACAGGAGGCGATGAAGCGGCGATATTTAGTGGCGATTTGTTCCGTATGTACCAAAAATACGCCCAATCCCAAGGCTGGCAAGTGGAAGTCCTATCCGCCAACGAAGGCGAGCATGGGGGCTACAAAGAAATCATCACCCGAGTGTCGGGCGTGGGCGTGTATGGGCGACTCAAATTTGAAAGTGGGGCTCATCGGGTGCAACGTGTGCCAGCCACCGAAAGCCAAGGGCGTGTACATACGTCCGCTTGTACGGTTGCGATTATGCCTGAGATTGAGCTTGATGACACGGTTGAGATTAACCCTGCCGACTTACGCATTGATACCTATCGGTCAAGCGGGGCGGGCGGTCAGCACGTCAATACCACCGATTCTGCCGTGCGAATCACGCACATTCCCACAGGCGTGGTTGCCGAGTGCCAACAAGAACGCTCACAGCATGCTAACAAAGACAAGGCGATGAAAATGCTTGTTGCCAAAATCCAACAAGCCAAAGTCCAAGCCCAGCTTGATGCCACAAGCGACATGAGACGAAATTTGGTTGGCTCAGGCGACCGCTCCGAGCGTATCCGCACCTATAATTTCCCACAAGGGCGAATGACCGACCACCGTATCAATCTAACGCTTTATAAGCTGGACGCTATCATGGAAGGCGATTTGGGCGAATTGCTTGATGCACTCTTGCGTGAACACCAAGCCGATTTAATGGCGAGTGTGGGGGCGGAATAAATTAGGAGATAATTATGGCAAAATTTTTAAACACCAGTGGTACGACTTATCATTTAGAAGAATTGATTAAAAAGGCAACCGATAGATTGGTGTTAATTAGCCCTTATTTGCAATTTAATGAGCGTATTAAAGAATTGCTAGAAGATAAAAACCGCCTAAAAATTGACATTCGCATTGTTTATGGTAAAAGTGAATTATCGCCACAAGAGATAAATTGGCTCAAAGAATTGACTTTTGTTAGAACAAGTTTTTGTAAAAACTTACACGCCAAATGTTATTTAAATGAACATGAATGTATTATTACCAGTCTAAATTTATATGAATTTAGCCAAGTCAATAATAATGAAATGGGTGTATTGATTGATAAAAATAATGACAGTCAATTATATGTTGATACTTATGAAGAAGTTTTGCGTATTATTCGCATTAGTGAAGAAGTAAGATTATCAGCCGATACCGAAAAACCGACAATAAACCAAGAGCAACCAAAAACAGAAAACACCAAGCTCAGAAATTATGATAAAGTTACCACTGCTAAATTGGCAGAAAAATTTGGCATTGATAACAATGAATTTACCAAAATGCTTGCCGAAAATGGCTATATTGAATTAAAAGGCAAAAATGTCTTTTTAACAGATAAAGGGCGTGAAGTTGGCGGTGAAGTAAGAAAGGGGCAATATGGCTATTTTGTTGTTTGGTCGGTAGATTTGGATATTTCTTTTGAAGATGAAAAACAAAGTTTTGCTGATAAATTAAGAAGTTTATTTAGATAAGGGATAAAACCATGAGATTATTATTTGTTGCCACTTTGGCTTTATCTTTAATAGGCTGTGTTCATTCATCTCATAATGAAAATATTCAAGAAACCCAAAAATCCGTCCCAAAAAAGATAATTGAATTTCAATCCAAAAACGCAAGCCCTGCCGAGATTACCGAATGCCAAAAACAAGGCGGAAAAGTGCAAAAAGTGGGTATGCTACAATTTGATAAATGTATCATCACTTATCCTGACGCAGGCAAAACGTGTACCAAGGGCGATGACTGCCAAAGTGGGGCGTGCGAACCTAAATCTGACAATGCCCAAAACATAAATACCCCAATCACAGGCGTATGTAAAGCAAATAATAATCCATTTGGCTGTCGCAGTTTTATCCATGACGGACAAGCACAGACCCTTTGTGTGGATTGATAAATGATTTTTATTAAATTGGCATATTGCTTATTTAATAAATTTTAAACCAAACATTTTATTTGTTTCTGGTTTAAAAGATATGCTACAAAAGAAAACCGTTTGTGGTGAGCTTGTCAAACCATGACGGTTTTCCGCTACCCTTCGATAAACTCAGGGCGAACGGAAAACCTAGTTCAGCATACTTTTTTGAACCACTACCTTTATTTAACTTAACCAAACCCTAACCAAAACTGGAACGCCCATGACCGACCAAACCAAAACCGAATTGACCGACACCAACGAACTTATTCGCCAACGTCTTGAAAAGCTAGATGTATTAAAACAAAAGGCAAGTGAGCAAGGCAAAACCGCTTATCCTAACACCTTTAAGCCGACCGATTATTGTGCCGATTTGCAAGACAAATTTGCCGATGTGGATAAAGCAACCCTAGAAGCCGATGCCGAAGCAGGCAATAAGACTTATGCCAAAGTGGCAGGACGTGTCATGCTAAACCGTGGCTCGTTTATCGTGATTAGCGACATGACAGGGCGGATTCAGCTCTATGTGGACAGAAAAGGGCTACCTACCGAGACCTTGGAGTTGATTAAATCCTTAGATTTGGGCGATATTGTTGGGGCGAGCGGTTATATTGGGCGTTCGGGCAAGGGTGATTTGTACATTCACCTAGAAGACTTTGAGCTTTTGACCAAGTCGTTACGTCCCTTGCCTGATAAGTTCCACGGCTTAACCGACACCGAAGTCAAATACCGCCAAAGATACCTTGATTTAATGGTCAACGAAGACACCCGCAAAACCTTTGAAATCCGTGCCAAAGTCGTCTCTGGCATTCGTGCGTTTTTGGTGGGCGAGCGTTTTATGGAAGTAGAAACGCCGATGATGCACGTCATCCCTGGTGGTGCGTCTGCTCGTCCATTTGTAACGCACCACAACGCCCTTGACATGGAGCTGTTTTTGCGTATCGCCCCTGAGCTGTACCTAAAACGCCTTGTTGTCGGTGGGTTTGACCGTGTGTTTGAGATTAACCGTAACTTTCGTAACGAAGGCGTATCCACTCGCCACAACCCTGAATTTACGATGATTGAGTTCTATCAAGCCTATGCCGATTATAAGGATTTGATGAGTCTAACCGAGCGTATGCTTGAAACATTGGCGACCGATATTTTGGGTACGACCGATGTACCGTATGGCGATGAAGTATTTAGTTTTAAAGGTCCATTTAAGAAAATCACGATGTTTGATGCGATTTTGGAGCATAATCCGACCTTTACCGCCGACAATGTCAATGACCGTGAATTTTTGGCAAATTTTGTCAAAAATGAGTTAAAAGAAGAAGTTAAACCGTCTTTTGGTTTGGGTAAATTGCAGACGATTGTCTTTGAAGAGACGGTAGAAACCAAACTTCGCCAACCGACTTTTATCACCGAATACCCTGCCGAAACGTCGCCACTGGCTCGCCGTAACGATGACAATCCGCACGTTACCGACCGTTTTGAGATGTTTATCGGTGGGCGTGAGCTTGCCAATGGGTTTAGCGAGCTTAATGACCCCATTGACCAAGCCGAGCGTTTCCGCCAGCAGGTTGCCGAAAAAGACGCAGGCGATGACGAAGCGATGCACTATGATGCCGACTTTATTGAGGCGTTGGAATACGGCTTACCGCCCACCGCAGGGCAGGGCATTGGCATTGACCGCCTTGTCATGCTCTTTGCCAACGCTCCAAGCATTCGTGATGTGATTTTGTTCCCGCACATGAGACATAAGGGCTAAGAGTATGGAAGAGATCTCCCGCCTACTGCTCGCTCCACTGCGTTTTGTGGTGTGGGTGGTGTGGGAGCTGTTCTTTCGTGAAGTGCTGGGGTGGTTTTGGGATAAATGTTATCGTAATTTTCCCAAAACCACCATTTTTGTTTGTGGGTTGTTGTTGGTGCTTGCGGGTTATGGAATTGTGACATTGTTAAATAAAACCTAATAGCAAACCTTGGCGACCATCACATCGGTATTTTTTAATGCCGATTTTTTATGGCTGGAATATACAAGGGTAAAAATTTTGGGATGAAAATCATATTAACACCGCCCAAATTTGTGTTAAAATTGTCCGTTATTAACAAAAATCAAAGGAAAACTCATGTTTCATTTTACTCATGCACAATCCCCATTAAAAGATGCCATTACCGCCGCTTATCGCTTGGATGAAGCGGTGGCGGTACGAAATTTGGCAAGCACGCTTGACTTTACCCAAGCCCAAAAAGACAGCATCCATTCACTGGCTCGCTCGCTCATCACCCAAGTGCGTGCCGACCGCTCCAAGTCATCGGGCGTGGATGCTCTCATGCATGAGTTTTCGTTGTCTAGCGAAGAAGGTATTGCCCTGATGTGTCTTGCCGAAGCCCTGCTACGCATCCCTGATAACGCCACCAGAGATAAGCTCATTCGTGATAAGCTTGCCGACGGGGATTGGCGACGTCATGTCGGTAACAGCCCGTCCATGTTTGTCAATGCTGCCGCTTGGGGGCTGGTTTTGACAGGTAAGCTTACCACGGATGTCTCAGATGATTCAATGGCTTCAGCTTTGACCCGTGTTCTACAAAAAGGTGGTGAACCTTTTATTCGTGGCGGTGTCAATTATGCCATGAAACTTTTGGGTAAGCAATTTGTAACAGGGCAGACGATAGATGAAGCCCTTAGTAATGGCAAAGAACGTGAACGCTTAGGTTATCGTTTTAGCTTTGACATGTTAGGCGAGGCTGCTATGACACAGGCGGATGCTGACCGTTATTTTAATGATTACGTCAATGCCATTCACGCCATTGGTAAAGATGCCAAAGGTGCAGGTGTTTATGATGGTAATGGCATCTCGGTCAAACTCTCTGCCATTCATCCCAGATATTTTCGTTCACAGCACAAGCGTGTAATGAGTGAGCTGTTGCCTAAGTTAAAGGCGTTATTTTTGCTTGCCAAAGAGTACGATATTGGGCTAAATATTGATGCCGAAGAAGCACATCGCTTGGAGTTGTCGCTTGAACTGATGGAAGCGTTGGTATCCGATCCTGATTTGGCGGGCTTTGCTGGCATTGGCTTTGTGGTGCAAGCCTATCAAAAACGCTGTCCTTTTGTTATTGATTATCTCATTGATTTGGCTCGTCGCCACAACCAAAAACTCATGATTCGTCTTGTCAAAGGTGCGTATTGGGACAGCGAGATTAAATGGGCTCAGGTAGATGGTATGGACGGTTATCCTGTTTTTACCCGTAAAGTCCATACAGATGTATCCTATCTGGCATGTGCCAAAAAACTGTTTTTAGCCCAAGATGTCATTTTCCCACAATTTGCCACACACAACGCCCAAACACTGGCAACCATCTATGAGATGGGCAAAGAGCTTGATTTTGAATTTCAGTGCTTGCATGGTATGGGTGAAACCTTATATGATCAGGTAGTCGGAGACAAACTCGGTCGCCGTGTACGCATCTATGCCCCTGTGGGTACGCATAAGACTTTGCTTGCTTATTTGGTGCGTCGCTTGCTAGAAAATGGAGCAAATTCATCCTTTGTCAATCGTATCGTAGATGAGAAGGTTAGCATTGATGAGATGGTTGTCTCGCCCTTAGATGAGATTAATCTCAACCAAATCACGCCAAACCCATTGACACCAAATCCACGTCATATCTATGGCGAACGCAAAAATTCATGGGGCGTGGATTTATCCAATGAACATCTCTTAGCGCAATTACAAGAGAACATGACGATGGCAAGTGGCATTGACTTTAATGTCAGTTCTTTGACGCATCACCGTGTTGCTCATGCCCCTGCCTTTGCCGTGTTAAACCCTGCCAATCATAAAGATGTGGTTGGGCAAGTTGCTTTTATGAAGCCAGATGGTGCTTTGGAGGTGATCGGTGCTGCCACCGCTGCCCAAAAAAAATGGCAGAAAGTCTCACCAAAAGAGCGTGCCGATATGATACGAGCCTTTGCTGATTTGATGGAAGAGCCCAAACGCATGGCACTACTTATGATGATGGCGGTGCGTGAAGCAGGCAAAACCTTACCAAACGCCATTGCTGAGGTGCGTGAAGCGGTAGATTTTTGTCGTTATTATGCCGATGAGTGTGAACGCCTAAACTTAAACACACCACTGGGTACGGTAGTGGCAATCAGTCCATGGAACTTTCCTTTGGCAATTTTTGTAGGTGAGGTGGTGTCTGCTTTGTGTGCAGGCAATACGGTTGTTGCCAAACCTGCCGAGCAAACATCAATCATCGCTCATTTGGCGGTGTCGTGGTTGCATGAGGTGGGCATTGATACCGATGTCTTGCAACTGGTGCTGGGTGCAGGGGATGTGGGGGGTGCTTTGACGGCAGATGAGCGTATTGATGGCGTGATTTTTACAGGTTCAACAGACGTTGCTAAGCGTATTAATACCCTGCTTGCTAAACGCTCTGACAATCCTGTACTCATTGCTGAGACGGGGGGTATGAATGCCATGATTGTAGACTCTACTGCCTTACCAGAGCAGGTGTGTGCCGATGTGCTGGCATCTGCCTTTGACTCAGCAGGTCAACGCTGTTCTGCCTTGCGTATCTTATGTATCCAAGAGGATATTGCTACACATATGATTGAGATGATAAAAGGGGCGATGGATGAGCTTATCGTATCTGACCCGGGTCTATTAAGTACAGACGTTGGGCCTGTGATTGATGGTGATGCTCAAACAAATCTGCTAGAACACATCAACACCCTAAAACAAACCAGTGATTATCATGAGGTGCGTGTTGTGGGTGGTGAGCATGGTACTTTTGTTGCGCCGATTTTATTTGAACTAAAAGACCTATCACAGCTTAAAAAAGAGGTCTTTGGACCTGTACTGCATGTTGTTCGCTATCGCACCCATGAGCTTGATGATATCATAGACAGCATTAACAATAAGGGTTATGCTTTAACACATGGCGTTCACAGTCGCATTGATGGCACGATAGAGCATGTCACCAGTCGCATACAGGCAGGTAATGTTTATATCAATCGCAACATTGTGGGGGCGGTTGTGGGTGTGCAACCCTTTGGTGGTCATGGTCTGTCAGGTACAGGGCCAAAAGCTGGTGGATGCTTTTATTTACAACGTCTAAGCCGTCTGGACAGTTGGAATGTACCAACTCTTGATAAGCCTGCCACAACTTATGATGATGCTGTGGCCTCTGTTATGAATGTCGCCCAGTCGGTTGGTGTTAATTTGGATGACACCATCAAGACAGCCCGCCAAAGAGCATTAAACCACGCCCAAACCACCTTAAAAGGCCCAACAGGTGAGGTTAATACTTTATCATGGCATGCCCCGCACTCGGTTGCTTTGACAAGTGGTGCATTGGATAAGGCGTTGGCATCTCTTGTTGTGCTTGCCCTAAATGGTACTAAGGCACACATCACACCAGAGCATGAGCTTGCCTCTTATGCTAATGAGCTGTCAGGGGTGTTAGAGGTGATGGAGCAAGAAAATGTGGATAAAAACACCATCATCGTGGCGTTGTCCGAATTAGCTGTTCATGAAAAAGTGCGATTGTCAGAGCTTGATGGGGCGATTCGCCGTGTGATTGATGCCACAGATAGCTTTGATATGGCACGCCTTTATCATGAGATTAGCCAAAGCTACAACACCACAGCAGCAGGAGGTAATGCCAGTCTGATGGCAAGTGCTTGATGGGCATTCAAATGGCTTTTGAATAAAATCAACTTTTGAAAAATCAACCGTGGTCAAAACGTGTGGTCAGCCACAAGTAAAGCCAAAATCGGTATTCTAAATAGACAAAATGCGGTATAATGGCATAAATTTATACCGCTTTGCCCATCTGTCATGTCCGAATACCAAGTTTTAGCACGCAAATACCGCCCCAAGAATTTTAGCGAATTATTGGGACAAACTCATGTCTCCCAAGCCTTGTCACATGCCATTGATGCAGGGCGATTGCACCATGCTTATCTGTTTACAGGTACTCGGGGTGTGGGTAAGACGACCATTGCACGGATTTTGGCAAAATGCCTAAATTGCCAAACAGGCATCACCAGCACTCCTTGCGGTGTGTGTGATACTTGTATCAGTGTTGATCATGGGCGGTTTATTGACCTAATTGAGATTGACGCTGCCTCTCGCACCAAAGTAGAAGACACTCGGGACTTGCTAGAAAATGTCCCCTACGCCCCCACCCAAGGGCGGTACAAGGTGTATCTCATTGACGAAGTGCATATGCTCTCCACGCATTCGTTTAATGCCCTGTTAAAAACGCTCGAAGAACCGCCTGAGCACGTCAAATTTATCCTAGCGACCACTGACCCACAAAAGCTCCCCATTACCATTGTCTCTCGCTGTTTGCAATTTGTGCTTCGTCCGATGTCGCAAGCGTTGCTCCACGCCCACTTAGCCAAAATCCTGCACGCTGAGAACATCGCCCACGATGATACCGCCTTGTGGCAGTTGGCTCAGTCCGCCAAAGGCTCAGTGCGTGATGCCCTATCCTTGACCGACCAAGCCATTGCGTTTGGTGGCGGGCAGGTGGGGGCGGATACCGTCATGGAGATGCTCGGGCTTGTGGATAGCCTTGATGTGCTGGATTTGGTGCGTGATATTTATCACGATGACCGCTCGGGCGTGGCTCGCCACATCGCCAGAATGCGTGAGCAAATGGTGGACGCTACCGCCTTGCTTGACCGCCTTGTGGACAGCTTTCATGCGATGGCACTCGTGCAGATTTTGCCCGATATGCCCCTTGATATGAACGATGAGCAAAAACAGGCGTTTTATGAGCTTGCTCGCACCTTGCCTGCCGATGTCATACAGCTTTATTATGAGATTAGTGTTAAGGCACGAGACAGCGTTCGCCTTGCCAGTACGCCCATGCAGGCGTTGGAAATGGGGATTTTGCGACTGCTTGCGTTTCGTCCGCTTGCCACTCATGAAGTGATTTATCAAGAACCCAAACCAATTTTAAATCAAGAAATAGATAATCCTATCAATCAAAATTTAAATAATGAAAGTTTAAATAATGAAAGTTTAAATAATGAAAGTTTAAATAATGAAAGTTTAAATAATGAAAGTTTAAATAATGAAAGTTTAAATAATGAAAGTTTAAATAATGAAAGTTTAAATAATGAAAGTTTAAATAATGAAAGTTTAAATAATGAAAGTTTAAATAATGAAAGTTTAAATAATGAAAGTTTAAATAATGAAAGTTTGGCGATTTCACAAAATACAGAAATTGTAGAAAATTATCATCAAGAAATTGGTAATCAAGAAATTGGTAATCAAGAAATTGGTAATCAAGAAATTGGTAATCAAGAAATTGGTAATCAAGAAATTGGTCAAGAGGTAAACAATTCTCAATCAATCAGCGACATCAAACCGTCAGGGCAGATAACCAAAGAGCAGTTAAAAAATGAACTCATGCCACAGCAGGTAGCGTTGGCAGGCGAGTGGACACCAGAAAAATGGGATTATTGGGTGGCGATGGCACGCCGTGAGCATAAGCTTGATGCCGATGAATTGGCGATGGTGAGTCATGCGATGATGGTGGGGCAGATAGATGGCGAGAGTCAGCTGTATGTGCCTGAGCATAACAAGCAGATTTTTTCAAGTTTTAAGAGCTTTGCCAAAAAATTTGGTCAAGATTTTGCAAACGGTCGCTTGCGTGATGAGACACCACTGCTGTCCCAAAGCGAATTTGCTCATCTTGCCACGCCTGTACAAAAACAAAAACAGCGAGATGAGCGGGTATTAGTCATCGCCAGCAATCAGCTGTTAAACAGCCCTGTCTTACAAAGCCTGTATCGGGATAACTTTATCAATGATGACAATGCCATCACGTCGGTGCGACTGACGTTAAATGAGTAATTAAACGAGTGGTTAAATAAGTAGAGCGGGTGCTACACTTCATACACAAAAGCGTCTTTTAGCTGACTAAAATCATTCACACTTACCTGTAGGTCATGAATCAAGCCATCTTTTAACCCATAAATCCAGCCGTGTACGGACAACTTTTGCCCCCTGTGCCATGCGTTTTGGACGATGGTGGTGTGGCAAACATTGGTTACCTGACGCTTGACGTTAAGCTGACATAAAAGGTCAATTTGCTCATCAATGTCTAAATTGTTAAATTTATCCAAATGCTGATAATAAATGCCTTTTAAGGAGCGTAACCAGTTATCAATCAGCCCAAATTCTTGGTGTGATAGGGCAGCACGCACCCCACCACAGCCATAATGACCACAAACAATGATGTGTTCAACCTTTAACATGTCCACGGCGTATTGCAGGGCGGAAAGCAGATTCATGTCGGTGGCGACGACCATGTTTGCCACATTGCGATGCACGAACAATTCTCCGGGCATGAGTCCAACCACTTCATTGGCAGGAACACGACTGTCAGAGCAACCAATCCAAAAATAATTGGGCGACTGCTGGCGGGCAAGGCTTGGAAAATAGTCAGGATTGCGAGCGGATAAACTTTGAGCCCAAAAACGGTTGGATGTCAATAAGTCGGACAACATGTCATGCTCCAAAGGTGTGAATAAGTTTGATATGCCATAAAATAGCACATTCATCAAGCATTGCCATACCAATAACCGCCAAAAGTCAGTAACCAAATACTAGCCAAAAGGGGTAGGTGATGGGTTTTATCTGTGCTTTTGGGGAATATGGATGGCACATACAGCACAGTATTATGGCATCATTTATTTTGTATGGCTAAGAAGATGATAAAATCTGCTGAACACACCAAAAAAGCCTACCTTGATACCTTACGGACTCATCCTTTATTTGCTCTTTTGCCCCAATCTGTTGCAGGAGAGACAGTCAAAGATGAGTTACTTGATCAGGTTGTCATTCATGAATACGCCAAGAGTGAGCTGATTTTTATTCAGCACAGCGTGGTTGAGAATTTGTATTTTTTGCTAGATGGGCAGGTGATGTGTTATCGTGAACTGCCGAGCGGGCAGGCATGCTTGATTGCCAGCTATCATGAGATGGGGCTGATTAACGAGAGCGTGCTGTGGGGCTTGGAGCGAGATGATTATCCTAACTTTGGCACGGGCATTCATCAGGTCGGACAGATGGATGATGTGGGTGGACAAGCCCCCAGTAAAGCCAATATCGCCACACGTCATTCCAAACTGCTCGTCAAAGAGCGGGGCATTCATCAGCTGACCGCCACCGCCAAACAGCCGACCATCGTGGCGACGTTGCCAGTGCAGGCTTATTTTGAGAGTATTGCTGATTTTGATTTGGGTAATCTTATCATGTGGTTTTGCAACACCATAAGTAAGCGTATGTACTATCATCTCATCAGTAGCGACCTACTTGCTTTTGTCCAAGCCAAATCCAAACTCAGCTATTACTTTTTGACACATTATCCTGTGGGTGTGCCGTTTGAGTTGCCATTTAGCCAAAAACAGTTGGCAGGGCAAATTGGACTGCGTCCTGAGACACTCTCTCGCACCCTAAAAGAACTCATTGGTGCAGGACTCATCACCAAACGCAAGTCGCAATACTGCCTGATGGATGCTGAGAGATTGCTTGCGTTGGTTAGTGACTAGGATTATTTGTCCAAATTTTCTACCGCCCACACAGCAGCTTCCACACGAGTGCGTAAGCTGATTTTCGCCAAAATGTGCTTGACATGCACTTTAACAGTAGATTCAGCAATGCCCAATTTGTTACCTATCATTTTGTTACTCATGCCATCTCGTATCATATAGAGCACCTGTAATTCACGCTCGGTCAAATCAGGGTTGCTTTCAGGTTGGACAGGCTTTCGTATGGCAGCTGCCAAAATGGGTGCAAGAGCAGGGCTAATAACAAGCTCGCCACGCAGGATACGGCGGATATTGCCAATAATCTCATCGGATTCCATGTCCTTTAACAGATAGCCGTCCACGCCCAACGCTAGGGCGTCTTGAACGTCTTTGATGTTGTCAGAGACGGTGAATAGTAGCACTTTGCCGTCAATTTGGCGTTCTCGGATGGCTTTTAGGGTTTCAAGTCCGTTCATCACGGGCATGTTGTGGTCTAGCACAATCAAATCCACGCTCTCATCTTGTAAAAAGCTCAACGCTTCAATGCCATGATTGGCTTCTCCTGCCACTTCAATGTCCATCTCTAAGGATAGCAAGTCCGCCACGCCACGTCGTAACATGGGGTGGTCATCAACAAGCAATAGGCGGGCAGGGCTGGTGGCGGTATAGATTTTTTGGCTCATGATAATATCTTTGGCTGGTTGGTTAGGTGAAATCGGTTAAGTTAAATAAATAATCGGTTTAATAAATGTGACAGAATACTCTATTATACCCCATTTATGACTCCGATGTTTTACCAAATTCATCATCGAGTTCATGGGTAAGCTCATAAGTGGCGGTGCTGATTTGTTCGGCAGTCCATTCTTTGAGCTTGGGTTTGGGGCGTGGGCTTTTGAGCTTTTTTAAGAAAAATTGGGGTAAAAAGCGAACAAATACTTCGGTACCTGTGGGGCGAATTGGTTCGGTGCTTATCGTGCCACCTAAATTCAATGCCCTCTCACTCATGGTGCTAAGCCCATAATGTTCAGGCTTTTGTTTGTCGCTTTGACAAATGCCAATGCCATCATCACTGATACGCAAGATGACTTCATAACTGATGCTGTCTTGGTAGAGCGTGATATTGACGTTCTTGGCGTGGGCGTGCTTGTGGACGTTGGACAGGGCCTCTCGGGTGATTTGCAACAAATCCACCTGCTCGGACGCAGATAGGTTTAGGGTCAGTACTTGGTTGTCAAAGTTAATGTTAAATCCGCCTTTGGCTTCAAACTCTTCAACCGTCATTTTTAAGGCGTCATTAAAATCACCCCCATCCACTTTTAGGCGGAAGGTGTTTAACAAATCCCGAAGCTGGGCATAGGCGTGGCTGGTGCCGTCATTTAGGTCGGTGCGGACTTTGTCTTGTTTTTGATGGATTTTTAGTAAAGTCTCTTTGTTTTGTAGGTTTGGCTCATCAGCAAGCAGTTTTTTCTCTTGTTCGCCTAGGGTTTTTAGCATGGCGGACTGGATTTTTAGGTGCGACAACGTCTGGGCGATGGAGTCGTGCAATTCACGGGCAAAGGTGTTACGCTCTTCGGACAGCAGCAGCTCTTCGGCTTGTTTTTGGCGTTGGTTTGACATAAAGGTCAAGGCGATGAGCTGTGCCAAAATGCCGAGCAGGTCTTGCTCGGACAAACCGTTATCGTCGCTGATGTTAAGTAAGGCAATGCGGTTTTTTGCCACAGGGCTGACAGGCTCACGCACCAGTAGCTCACCCCAGTTGGTATCGGTGCTTTTGATGGGGATGATACGGGTGTGCGTGTCGGTTTTTAGGTCGCAATGCTCGCAGTCGTCAGGCGTACAAAAGTCATGGTGTTTACGCTCCGACAGACTCATGATGACGTTATTTTCAAAATTTTGCCCATGAATGCACAGTGACAGCTCTGTGTTGGGCAGTAGGTGAGCGAAATTTTGAATGAGTTCATGAAGCTCTTCGGTGTTAAGATGGTGCGTGGTGGCGATTTTCTCAGCAAAATGGTACAGGCTATATAGAGCCTTGTTGCTTTGGGTGAGATGGTGCGTTTTGCGTTTGACTTCGGTTTCAAGCTCAGCTTGGTGGTTTTTGATGAGCGTCAGCATGGCAAAAAACGCGTCCGACAGCTCGTTTAGCTCTTGATAGCCTTTGATGTCCATCTTGCCCGCTTGCATGTCAAGCGATTTGCCTTGCCTAAAATGCCGAGCGGTGGCAGTTAGGTTTTTTAGGGGGGTTAAAGCATTGCGGTGTAGCTCCCACATGCCGACCAACATCACAAAGGTGATGAGTAGTAGCGAGATGATTTGGACGTGTTGTTGGTGTTCTTGGCGGTGCTCGTTGCGTTTGCCGATGGCGTCCACCAGATGATTGACATCATCCAAAAACACCAAAGAATGCTGATAAAATGCCGTGCTGTCGCTTTGTTCTAAACTTGGCAGTAAGGTGTGTTCCCAATCATGGCGGATTTCGGTAAGTGTCTCATCAATGTCGCCATGTTTATTGCTGTTTTTGGCTTGGTATAGGCTTAGTTTGTCAAGACGGGCGGTCATGTCGTCTGCCAAGATGGGGTTTGGCGTGTGGGGTGAATTTGGGTTTGTCGACAGTGCCAACTCGTGATTGATACGGTAGGTTGCCATGCGAATGGAACCTGCGTCATTGATGGCTTGGGCGTCCTTTTCGGCAGTATTGGCAAGATAAAAGCTGTATGTGGAAGCGGTCAAAATCGTACAAAAAATAAACGCCACCGCCAAGCCTGCACGCCGTGTCATGGAATGCCCGACTGTGGTCGGGCTTATCCAATGGGCAAATTGTTTTAACAAGGCAAGTGGCACGAGCTATACTCCCAAAAAGTTCATGACTAAAAATGATGAATGATTTTTAGTAAAATTGGTCAGCTACTTTTTATAAGTAGTTGAAAAAAATGGTATTTTATAAGCGATAAACCCAAATTAAGCCATACTACCAAAGAAGTAGTTGGCTATTATATAGAAATTTTGCCAATAAAAACTTGATTATAATCAAGGATTTTTTAATAAAATTTCACTATGATAACAACAACAATATTGAAACAGTTCTTTAACAAACTTGGCGATGGCAGGTAGGGCAACTTTATCATTAGCCACGCCAATTATACCCTAATTAAGGGGGGATTATGGCAACCGAAAAATCAAAACAACTGCTTGTACTAACTTCATCGACCATCGCATTTACCGTCTGCTTTATGATTTGGATGATGTTTGCGGTGCTTGGCATCCCAATCCAAAAAGCACTAGACTTATCTGAGACCCAATTTGGGCTACTTGCTGCCACACCTGTGCTGACAGGTTCTCTTGTTCGTCTGCCACTTGGCATGATGACGGATAAATATGGCGGAAAGGTTGTGCTTTTTGCTTTGATGATGGCATGTGTTGTGCCAATATTTTTGATGAGTTATGCCAATGCCTATTGGCAGTTTTTGGTGCTGGGTCTGTTTGCAGGGCTGGCAGGTGGCTCATTTTCGGTTGGGATTGCTTATGTCGCTAAGTGGTTTGAAGCAGACCGTCAAGGGTTTGCCATGGGTGTGTTTGGGGCAGGTAATGCAGGTTCGGCACTCACCAAAATGGTAGGCCCTGCCATCATCGCTTATGGCGGTTGGCAGTTTTTGCCAAAGGTGTATGCAGGGATAATGCTTGTTACTGCCATTGGCTTTTGGTTCATGTCTTTTGATAATAAGGCTCACCGTTCGGCAAGTAATGTAAGTTTTGCCAGTCAATTGGCGGTGTTAAAAGACCCCAATGTGTGGCGTTATAGTCAGTATTATTCCATTGTCTTTGGTGGCTATGTTGCCCTTGCTTTGTGGATGACCAAATATTATGTTAATGAGTATGAATTTAGCCTACAAACAGCAGCATTTTTGGCGGCATGTTTTAGCTTGCCAGGGGGCGTACTGCGTGCACTTGGTGGTTGGCTGTCGGACAAATACTCAGCCCATACCGTAACATGGTGGGTACTGTGGGCATCTTTTTTGTTTTTGTTCATCTTATCATACCCCCAAACAGATCTTGTGGTCAAAACGGTACACGGTGAGCGAGCGTTTCACATTGGTCTAAATGCCACCATTTTTACCATCTTGATTTTCTTTTTGGGTATTGCCTTTGCCATCGGTAAGGCCTCTGTATTTAAATATTTATCGGATGAATACAAAGAAAACATGGGGGCGGTCTCTGGTGTGGTTGGTCTGGCAGGGGGGTTGGGTGGATTTATCCTACCCATCATGTTTGGGGCGGCGGTGGACATCACAGGCGTGCGTTCATCGGCATTTATGATTATGTTTGGTGTGGTGTGGGTCAGCCTTGTGTGGATTTATATCTCGGAAGTCAAACCAAAAATGGAAGAAGGTCATCAGGCGATGTTAAAGATGAAAAAATAAATCATACAACATCGGCTAAAAGAAGCCATAAAATCAGGCGGTCTATGACGGGTCGCCTGATTTTTGTTTGTGTTTTGGGTAGGGGTTTGGTATGATGTGCCAATATAAAAATTGCCCTGATAAAACAACCAAGTAAGAAAAGTAGGCTTATCTGCGTTTTCATGATGGCACCAAAAATCACAGAATTTGGTATGATTAAAATCAGGGTAACATCACCACACCCAGCCCAATCATGCCCCAACAGGAAATCCCATGCTCACCCTTCATCATCTTAACCAGTCTCGCTCTTTTCGTATCTTATGGCTGTTGTGCGAATTAAATGCCTTGTATGGCACGTCTTTTCGTGTCATCAAACACGAGCGCACCAAAAGCCACCTTGCCCCAAAAGAGCTAACAGACATTCACCCCATGGGTAAAGCCCCGATTTTAATAGATGAGTCTTGTAACAAAACACTTGCTGAATCGGGTTTTATCATTGAATATCTGTTGCGTCATTATGACACACAAGCAAAACTCTCTCCAAGCGATGAAGCGTGGGAAGATTATGCTTTTTGGCTGCATTTTGCCGAAAGTTCACTCATGCCAAATCTGGTCATGCGATTGGTGTTTGCTAAAATCGTGCAAAAGTCGCCATTTTTTATCCGTCCTATCATCAAAAGTGTGCAAAAGGGCGTTGAGAAGTCCTTTATCTCGCCCAATGTGGATAAGGCATTAGCCCTGCTTAATGAGCGTTTGGCAAATCGGCATTATCTGTCGGGGGCAGGGCAGGGGGTGTTTGGTGCTGTGGATATTCATCTGCATTTTGGCATTGCTCAGATGAGAAAATCGGGTGGACTGCCTGATAAATGGGTGTATGTCCATAACTGGCTGGCATACTGCGAATCTCGTCCCAGTTTTGAGATGGCACAAAGTTATGAGTGATAAACTATGTGTAAATTACTCATCCTTTAACGAAAACTCTTCGGTGTATAAGCTCCAATTAAGTTTGGTGCGACAGGCTTGATAAAAATCCACATCCAAGGGGTGTAGTAGGATTAGGGATTTGTCGTGCTTGGTGATGAGTAGGGTTTGATTATTATCCAAAGGGACACTTGCCTCACCATCAGAACTGACCATGGGCTGAGTACGGTTATCTTTATGAATGTTAATGGTGATTTTGCTGGTGCCTGCGACCACGATGGGGCGACTAGACAGTGTGTGTGGGTGCATGGGAGCCAGACAAATGGCGTCTAGGCTTGGATGAATGATAGGGCCTCCTGCTGAGAGCGAATAGGCGGTAGAACCTGTTGGGGTTGCCACAATCAGCCCATCAGCATGCTGACGATAGACGTCAATGTCATCAATTTGCAGTTTAAAATCAATGGTATGCACCGATTTACCTGCGTGTAGCACCACATCATTTAGGGCGTAGCTTTCATGAAACACCTGTGTGTTGCCGTCATCATCTCGCCCGAGTACCTGCATTTTTAACAAAAAACGCTCATCGGTGTGATACTCACCAGCAAAGACTTCTGATAGCTCCGTCTCCAAACGCTCAGGGTTGATGTCCGCCAAGAATCCCAGTCGCCCACGATTGACCCCTAGCACAGGCACACCCGTTCCCGCCAATACAGAGCCTGCTTGTAGGATAGAGCCGTCGCCACCGACCACCATGACCAAATCACAATGCTCGCCCATGCGACCACGTGGCACGATTTTGATGGGGTTGTCATCTCTGTCAAAATCGATGTGTATGCCGTCAATGCTGGCGGTGCTGGTATCAATGGTAATCTCTAACCCCCACCCTGACAGCAGGTTAATGAGTTCATTTAATGTGGCGGTAATGCTTTTTTTGCCAGCACGCCCCATGAGTCCAATGCGTTTAAAATGGCTCTTTTGGATATTAAAAGATGTCGGTGAAATGGCGGTCTCGGTCATGACGGCTGATTGTCTTTAAAAAATAAAAAATATATGATAACCAAACTCCACCCAGACTACAAGTAAAAACCCATAAAGCTTGTAAATGATGCTACCATCCCCATTAATCAAAAAAATACCCATGTTGAGTTATCAAAACAGTAAAAATACTTGATTTTTAAAAGTAAATATAGTATAAAACACTAAACTGTTTTAATTCTCAATTTATCAATCTATTCTTAATTTTATATAAGGAAAATTATGGCAAACCCTATTATTAGTCGTACCGAACTGCTTGCAGGCGATGCACCAATGACCGTTAATGGCGTGGTCAAAAAGACCGCTCTACTGCTTGGCATCTCTGCTACCACAGGTTTTGGACTGTTCTTTTTTGCTCTGATGAGTGGTATATCATCAGGGGTGTTGGTTGGGCTGTTTATTGTGGCAATGCTTGCTACCATGGGCATTGGCTTGACGACTGCCTTTAAACCACACCTTGCCAAAACACTGTCAGTACCTTATGCTGCCCTAGAAGGGGTTGTCATTGGTGTGGCAAGTGCTTTTGCCTTTTATAAAGCCCCAAGTGTGCCACTGCTTGCCTTGTCAGCGACTTTTGTCAGTGCAGCGGTGATGCTAACCTTATACAGTACTGGCATCATCAAAGTAACCGAAAAATTCCGCTCATTGGTGGTATCTGCCTCTATCGCTATCATGATTGTTTATGCCATTCAGTGGATTATGTCGCTGGTGTTTGGCAGTTCTATCCCCCATTTGTTTAACGGTGGCATGATTGCTATTGGTTTTAGTGTATTTACCACGCTCATCGCTTCGTTCTTCTTGTTGCTTGATTTTAAAAATATTGAAGATGGTGTTATGTATGGTGTCAATGAAGAATTTGAATGGGTGTATGGCATTAGCGTATTAGCAACGTTGGTGTGGATGTATATTGAATTCTTACGTTTGATTGGTTATTTACAAGAATGACCGATGACCCTACTCTAAATAAGACCAAATAAAAACGCTCTTAATTAGAGCGTTTTTTTGTTGGATATTGATGATATCTTGCAACAAATTATCTTGCAACAAATGTTTGGCAAAGGTTCAACATGACTTAATTATTTGTTATAATTTGTCAATTTTGGTGAGCATGAGTTTATGGCGATGACTTCTCGTATGTTGATGATGGTGTTTTTGGTGGGCGTGACTTTGACCGCCTGTCAGTCATTACCGCCCACCGCCCATTTACCAGACAGTATCCAACTGACCGAACGGGTGCATTTGGCACATGAAGCGTTACTTGCCAAACGCATGAATAACCAAAGCGATCACAGTCAAGCCTATCTCAACCAGCGAGATGATGATAGGGACACAGGTTTTTTGGGCAAAGAAATCAATCGAGCATTAGATGCCCCAACCACACAAGGCGAGTCGTCTTTGAGTACCATCATTGATGAGCAGACCGAATATCATCCCACTTTATCAGGTTATTATCCCATTGCCACAGGTGCCAATGCTTTTGCGTCTCGCAGTATTCTCTCCGACATGGCAACCCACACCATCGATGTGCAGTATTATATCTGGCATGATGATGAAGCAGGGTTTTTGATGCTAAAAGATTTGTGGCAAGCGGCAGAGCGGGGTGTGCTTGTTCGTTTGCTTTTGGATGATTTTAATGGCAATCCTAGACTTGATGAACAGCTTGCCTTGTTTGCCAAGCATCCCAACATCGCCGTGCGTGTGGTCAATCCCTTTACCTATCGTCGTTATAAGTTTATGAATTACCTAACGTCGCCTGTGCGTATCAATGTACGCATGCACAACAAAAGCATGACATTTGACAATCACATTAGTATCATCGGTGGGCGTAATATCGGTAACGAATACCTAAACAATCATCACAACAATCATTTTGCTGATTTGGATGTTTTGCTGATCGGTCAAGTGGTTGATGATATCACCAAAAGTTTTGATGAATATTGGCAATCACCCACTGCTTATGATATTGAAACGCTGGTATCAACAGACAAACAGAGGTCATCTTCGTCATCGATGACGCTATTTGATAAAGATAATGATTTAGATATTACAAAAGATGAGCGGGCTTTACGCACTTATCGTGGTGCTGTGGCAAGCAGTACCATTGGTGAGGATTTACTCAATAAGAACGTCCCATTTCGCTGGGTTGATATGAAGTTTTTGGCAGACGATGCGTTAAAACTTAGTCCCAAAACTAAAAATAAAAACGCCAAAGATGAATATTTGGTGAATAAATTACGCCATGAATTCGGTCGCCCCAAAGAACGTTTGAGCATCATTTCATCATATTTTGTCCCTACCAAAGACGGTGTGCATGCCTTAACTGCTCTTGCTAAGGATGGTGTGAGGGTGAGCATACTGACCAACTCATTTGATGCCACCGATGTCGGAGCAGTGCATGCAGGATATGGGCATTGGCGTTTTGCACTGTTATCGGCAGGCGTGAGAATTTATGAATTAAAATCAACCGCCAAAGGCATGAGTGAAGATGAAAATAAACTGTGGCGTACCAAACACATGACCAGCACCAGCTTGCATGCCAAAGCCTTTGGTGTGGATGATCATAAAGTGTTTATCGGTTCGTATAATATTGACCCACGTTCAGCGAACATTAATACCGAGCTTGGTGTGATGATTTATGATAAAAAATTGGCACATCAGCTTCACGATGCCCTAAATAACGCAGATGATCAAGAGAATCTGGCGATTTTGCATCAAGTCTATGAGGTGCGTTTGGTTGATGGGCGATTACAATGGCGAACCATCGAAGACGGCAAAGAGGTTATCTTTTATCAAGAACCAAAAATGAACATTCCTGAGCGTATGGGTGTGACCATCATGAGCTGGTTGCCGATTGATTGGCTTTTATAATGGATTGATTTTTGTCATGTTATAAACCCACAATTTTTTATTGATTTTTAGTTAAGTATCCATGTGTTTTATTAATTTTGGTAATAAATAATGGAAATTGTTGCTATTTTAATCAATTTTTAGTACATTATACAAAAATAATACACAAATATTTACAATGCCACAAGCTACCTTATCTTCTCATCATATCCGCCTGATTGCCACGGTCGCTTCGGTGACCATGTTGGCATTTTTTGATTATGCCTTGGTGTTTTATCTCAAAGAGGTGATTGCTGACAATTTCTTTGGTGGGCGTGAAGTGATGTGGTTGTATTCGATGCAGGCGGTAGGGCTATTTTTGGGGGCGTATATCGCTCACCCCATTGGTGGGTTTTTACTCGGGCAGTATGGCGACATGAATGGCAGGCGTGCGGTGCTGTTTTTAAGCTTGTTTGGGCTGACGGTGTTTACGCTGATTCTTGCTTTCTTGCCAACTTATCAGCATTTGGGAGTGCTGGCTTCGATTTTGTTCATACTGGCTCGCTTTGGGCAGGGGCTGGCTTATGGCGGTCAGATTCCATCTGCGTTAGTGCTGATTACTGAACAGCTACCCATGCGTCATGTGGGCTTTGGTTGTGGTATTGTGGTGGCAGGAGCCTTGGCCGGATTGCTATTTATTAAGTTTTTGGTTACTTACTTGGTGGGTAGTTTAAGTTATACTGACATGCTAAGCTATGGTTGGCGGATACCGTTTTTGGTGGGTGGGGTTTTATCGGCAGGATTGCTACTGTCCTTAAAGCTACTTAAAGAAACGCCCATTTCTACCCAAACCAAAGACCGTCATGACACCGAAGAACATACGCTCAGTGCCATGAGTTTTGATGGATTGACCAAAACTCAAATCCAAGATTTGGCAAATACCAACATTTTTAATGAAGACAAGCAGGTCGCCCAAAAGCACTCTTTTTTGCAAATCATCACCAAAAATCGCTTGTCCAGTCTCATCCCTGCCATATTGGTATCATGGATTGTTTTAAGCGTGTTTATCGTTATTGCCATGATAATGCCTGAGCTGTTAAACATTAATTTTAGCATTTCAGAGAGTAATCTGATTTTTGGGTCGGGTATTGCCACGTTATTTATGATGATTGGCTGTGTGTTTTATGGCTATTTGGCAGACAGGATGAATATCGGCAAAGTCATGATTTTTGGGGGGATTTTGCTAATTGTAAATACCTCACTATTTTTTGCTCAGCTTAGATATGGTGGCGAGTTGATATTATTGTGGTCGGCACTGCTTGGCTTTTCGGGGGGTATGATTGCCACGCTTCCTGCGGTCTTGGTGCGACTGTTCCCCAGTAAAATCCGCCTAACCAGCATTGCCTTGACCTATAACGTCACTTATGCATTGGTGGCAGGTGGTGTGCCATCACTACTGGCGTTTGCTACTTTTCATCTGCCCCTTGCTCCTGCCTTGTATCTGTTGTGGGTGGGACTTGTCACGATATTTTTAAGTTTTTACATCTACTATCTGCCTAGAAGTGAGCGAGACATCGCCAGATAATCATGTGCTAATCATGTGCTAATCATGTGGCTTTATCCATGACAAACCACAAACGCCCGCACAATGCTGGACGGATAACGGTGGGAAGCGTAGAGCATGGACACATCATAGCTTGGCAACACGACATTTGGCAAGACTTCTGTTAGCCCACAATCCCTAATCAGCCTATCTGCCGTATAGTCGGCAAGCTGACATACCGCCCGCCCATTTATCGCCATAAACTCCACCGCTGAGCTTTCATTACTGGCAAACATATAAGGTAAATGGTAGGTTTGTTTGTCAATTTTAAAAGACAAAACCGTCTCACCATTTCTTGCCCAACCTGCCAAAGGAAAATTTGCCAAATCTTGTACCGTTTGGGGTGTGCCATATCGGGCAAGTAAGTCGGGGCGAGCCACCCATTTTGAGCAGACGGACAGCACTTTTTTGGCGATAAACTGCTCGCCATGCAACTCCCCCATGCGAAACGCCACGTCAATGCCGTCTGCGGTCATATCCAATACTCGGTCGGTCATGGTGCAATGGATTTGGATATGGGGAAACTGTGCTTGAAACTCGCCCACCCACGCCAAAATCGGCTCGCACGCAGGCACGGCAGAGATGCGTAACACGCCTTTTAGATTGCCTTGTTCTTCAAACAACACCTGTTCGGCATTCACAAGATTACCCATGGCAAGATGAGTTTGTTCATACAGGCGTTGCCCTGCCATGGTGGGCTTAACCCCTGATTTAAAGCGGTCAAATAATTGAATGTTTAAAGATTTTTCAAGCTCGCTAATCTGACGGCTAATGGTGGCAATCGGCACACCAAGTCGCTCGGACGTTTTGGATAAACTGCCGTCTTGGCAGACGCTGATAAATAGGCGTAGGGCGTTTAGGTTCATGGGGTTTCTCCCAAAATCTCTGTAATAAATTCAATAAAATTCAAGCACTTAATACCATTTATGCTGTTGCCGTCAAATTCATCAAGCGTTACCACATATTTGGGATAATTGTCGGCAATCTTTAATAAATTACCAAATTCTCGTTCGGCAGTTTTGTCGCTATCAATCATCAAAGCCACTTGCACATAAATGCGTTCGCCATTTTTATCCGCCACAAAATCAATCTCTTGGTTATTTAATCCGCCAATTTTAATGTCAAATCCTGCGATTTTTAAATGATGAAACACCATATTTTCCAAGATTTTGGCACGGTCAGAAATGCGATAGCCAATCAGGGCATTTCTGATTCCCAAATCTTCAAAATAATACTTTTCACCAATTTCAAAAATGCGTTTTCCTTCAATATCATAACGGTTTACTTTATGAATCAAAAAGGCATTACTTAGATATTCGGCATAGTTTTGTACTTGAATGTTGGATATATTAATTTTTTGTGATTTTAAAAAATCGCTGATTTTTTTGGCAGAAAACAAATTAC
Organism: Moraxella sp. K1664; assembly: GCF_039693965.1. Classification (NCBI taxonomy): domain Bacteria; kingdom Pseudomonadati; phylum Pseudomonadota; class Gammaproteobacteria; order Moraxellales; family Moraxellaceae; genus Moraxella; species Moraxella sp. K1664. The sequence continues at coordinate 2,443,550 of NZ_CP155576.1, read as the reverse complement.
CGATATTATCTGCCAAAAATTGCGTTAATTGCTCCAAAAACAAGCCATTGCGAATGTTGTAGCGATTAACAATATCACGCACAACAATGGTGGAATAAATGTTTTTCAAATATTCAAAAATAACATCATCTTGCAAAGGCAATTCTTTTAAAAATGGCAACCCACCATATTTAAAATACAAATTCAAAGATTTGGGATTGTTGTCTAATTGCATGAATTCCAAAAATTCAAAATAAGACAAGGCATAAACTTGAATTTCTATTGCCCGTCCGCTCAATGTGCCTGCAATATCGGTTGATAATAATTGGGCATTTGACCCTGTGCAATACAAATCCAAATCATCATCTAATAATAATGAACGAAGTGCCTGTTCAAAATTGGTAATCTCTTGAATTTCATCAATAAAAATATGATTTTTGACCCCTGCTTTTTTATTGGCAAGGACAAAATCCGCCAAATCTTGGGCGGTTTTGATGTGGCTAAATTGTAAATCTTCTTTATTGATATAAATGATGTGGGCAGTGCTGTCCGATTGTTTGATTTTTTCAATAAGCTGAAATAATAGATAACTTTTGCCAACACGGCGTTGCCCTGTGATGACCTTGATGAGTTTTTTGCCCATAAAGGGCATGATTTTGTCCAAATATTGCTTGCGAAAAATAAGGTTTTGCATATTTTTTAATCAATTTATTAAAAGTATAGTAAAAATTATAGCATAATTTTAAAAAAGTTTATATCATACTTAAAACTTTTCTAAAAAATAGCACTTATTAAAAGCATAAAAAATCACCTTTCCAAATATAAAAACCAACTTCCCAAAAACAGCCATTCCCAACCAAAATTAAAACCTTTACAATACCCTCACATTTACCAAACAGAGAACAATCATGTAAAACCGTATCACTCAAATCCTAAACATCAAACACCCCATCGTTCAAGCCCCGATGAGCTGGCTGACGGACGCTCATCTGGTGGCAAGCGTTGCCGAAGCAGGCGGACTCGGGTTTTTGGCACCGCACGCAGGGCAAACGACCGACCCCACGTCCAACGAAGAAGTGCTTGACCGTATGCGTAACGAGATTCGTAAAGTCAAAGCCTTGACCGATAAACCGTTTGGCGTGCCGTTTATCGTGTCTTATAATTTTGCCTTGATTCCGCTGATGGTGGATTTGTTCATCGAAGAGCGTGTGCCTGTGGTGCTGGATAATGGCTTGCTTGACCCTCAAATTTATGCCAAATTCAAACAAGCGGGTATCAAAATCATCTGCCGTCTGCCCAACCCCAACCTAGCGGACGCCCTAAAAGCCCAAGAACTTGGGGCGGATATTTTGGTACTGACGGACTTTGATGAAGGCGGCACCTTGCCGATGAAAGAGATTGGTAGCTTTAATGTGTTGGCAGAATTTGTCGGTAAAGTGGATTTGCCAATCATGCTCGCTGGCGGTATCGCTGACAAAAAATCGGTGCAAGTCGCCCAAACGCTTGGAGCAGAAGGCGTGTGGGTTGGCACGGCATTTATCGCCACCAAAGAATGCCGAGCGAGTGAAAAAGTCAAACAGTGGATTGTGGATTCTACCGCCAACGATTTGCTACTGTTCCGCACCGAGCCGTATTATTACCGTTCATTGCCAACCGAGCTTGCCAAACAATGCTTTCAAATGAGTGAAAGTGGAGCGAGCCGAGCCGACATCGCCAAAGTGATGAATGCCGGAACGGGTATGCGTTTGGGAATGCTAGAAGGCGATTTTGACAATGGCTATGTGTCGGTGGGCAATGGGATTTCTGCCATTGACCGTATCAAAAGCGTACAAGAATTGATTGATGAGTTGATGAATTAGTGCAAAATAGGGTGGTAGTCTAAAAAGTATGTTAAATTAGGTTTTCCGTTCGCCCTTGTATCAACCCAACACCAAACCTAGATTATCTGCTAGAATGTTGTTGGGTTATACAAGCAAAGAGAACACGGGTTCGCCCTTAGTGTCTTAACACTGGTGCTCAGATGGTGTCCTTTGCTTGTCATCTTAACTCTGAATGGTATCTAAGTGCGTTTATTAAAACAGACACTGCATAAACAAGGCAAGAGACAGATGATACACTATATTGGCATAGACATCAGCAAAGCAAAGTTTGATGTTGCATTTATAAACCCAAGCACAAATAAAGTAAAAACCAAGGTTTTTAACAACAACAAAGCAGGCTTTGATTTACTGCTTGCTTGGTTAAAAACCAATGTCAGCAATCATCTTGATGAGCTACACATCATCCTAGAAGCAACAGGGGTTTATCATGAACACCTAAGTGAGTTTCTTGATGATAATAATATCAAGCAAAGCATTGTCAATCCTAACTATGTCCGCAAATTTGCAGACAGTTTGGGGGTAATCCATAAAACTGATAAAAAAGACAGCATTATTTTATCAAGGTATGGTTATAGCCACAAGCCTGAGGTTTGGGTAGCACCTAGCATTGAAGCCAAACAGCTAAAAGCTCTATTGGCTCGCTTAGAAGCACTCAAAGAAGATTTGCAACGAGAGCAAAACCGACAAGAGTTGCTCTTATCACCCAATCTGCCCGATTTGGTTAAAGCATCCATGCAAACAGTCATCAGTGTCCTTCAAGAGGAAATTGCCAAACTCACCAAAGACATTGATGACTTTGTTGACAAACAACCAAGTTTAAAGCAAGACAAAACCTTACTTGAAACCATTGACGGTATTGGTTCTGTTATTGCCAAAGAAGTGGTATGCTTAATACATACCAAACAATTTAAAAAAGCCTCACAGATGGCTTCGTTTTTAGGCTTAATACCCAAACAAAGACAGTCAGGTGTCTTTAAGGGAGCAACCAAACTGTCCAAACAAGGGCAAGTCTCTTTGCGTGCTAAGCTGTATATGTCTGCAATGAGTGCCATTCGTTATAATAGCACCATTAAGGCATTTTATGAACGATTACAACAAAACGGTAAAACCAAAATGCAAGCCTTATGTGCTTGTATGCGTAAATTGGTACATATCTGTTTTGGTGTTATCAAAACCCAAACATCCTTTGAGCAACAAGTATCTTTAAGTTAGTTTGTAAGATACTAGATACCAGATACTTAAAAAACCATTGACTTAGGTGGGGTATCATGGTATCTGAGCTTGTCGAAGGGTGAAAGAAAACCTTTTCATGGTTCGACAAGCTCACCACGAACGGTTTTTCTTGTGGCATACTTTTTGAGCCAAAACCCAAAAATAAAATGCAGGGCGACTATTTTCCCTGCATTTTTTTAAATCACAACTCCTGCACCGTTTTTGGCATATTTTCTAGCATTTCGGTGGTGAGTTTTTGCATAAGTGGTGTTTGGCTAAATGCCGACACCGCTTTTTTATTGTCATCGCTTAGCGTATCAAAGACATGGGGTAGGCGAATGCCAATCCAAATCAGCGAACAAAGCAAAAGCTTATCGCCCCATTCATCGCTATCCGCCGAAAGCGTAGGCAAGGCAGGCAAAGTGCTGGTCAAAATATCGGTGGAGCGTGCCACAAAAGGGTGGGGCGTATCTTTGCCAAAAATTTGAGTGGAATAGGCTCGCACGCCTTGTGCGGTAATGCCTAACGCCTTGGCAATGCGTGGCAGGTTGTAGGCGGAGTTGTCCGTGTACACATCGGGGGCGAGTGCCTGAATGATGAGCGGGGTTTCGGTGATGACATCGCCATTTTGCCACGCCAACGCAGGAACTTGGCTAAATGAATTGACGGCGACAAGCTCGCTTGGGTTCTCCCACGGCACGACAAACCGCAGGGCAAGCTCAATGTTTTTGGTGTATGCAATCATAAGAAGCATACGAGTATAAGGCGATGTGGTGCTGATATATAGGGTTTGCATGGGGTGTCCTTTTTGTGGGTGTGGGTTTAGTATAGCATGGTTTTGGCAAATAAATCATTGAATTATCGCCAAGTCCGCTTTATAATGCGTTGAAACTCTTAAACCAAAAACAACACCCATGACCCAATCAAATATTAAGCCGACCCCCAAACCAAGCCCCGACCATGCCATGTCCGTCATGAAAGACTGCATTCCCATTTTTACGGTGCTGGCGGACGAAAACCGCCATTTGATTTTAAAACTGCTACTGGATAATGGCAAAATGAACGTCAATCAACTCACTGACAATCTGCACCTATCTCGCCCTGCGGTGTCTCATCATCTAAAAATCATGCTGTCCGCCAATGCTGTTAGCGTGGAGCAGATTGGCAAAGAGCGGTTTTACAGTTTGGCGATGAAAGATGAAATTGAACGACTGGGGGAATTGGTGGAGCTGATGAGAGTGTATTGTCCGAGTGGTGGGGTGTAACTCATTTAATAATGGCATCATAGTCGCTAATAATCTTGCTGACAAACTGATGATTTTGCTTTTCTTTTTTAAAATAGACATCATAAAAATAATGGTGTAGCACCGTTTCTATACTGTTAATATCTTTAAAATAATTGGTAACCCCTTTTCTCCTGTCAGAGATTTCATTTTGTGCATAATTATTCTGTACGTCGCCAAGTTCTTTATCCTGTCTGTGCTTAATGATTGTTTTTAGTAAGGGTATAACAAAATTATCTTTAAAGTTATGACAGCGAATAAATGCCCAAACGTTGTATTTTTCAAAAGATTTTTTGGTTAGTTCTTTACAAAAATCATTAAATTCATCTTGATTGTCAATTTGTTGATTTAATTGTGTATCTAGTGCTAACATTCTAGCTTTATAATCTGAAAAATCAAGGTTTAAGGTGATGTTTTGACATTCCTTACCTTTCAATCTAATGTTTTCTACCCAGTAATCATGCTCGTATTTATTTAGATTAAATAAATATAAAAATTTTTGATAAGGCTCAAACCAAATTTCGGATAATTGCTGAAAAATATTGACAATCTCATTGTTATGATTGTCTAAATATAATTGGAATTTTTCATCTAATATTTGACCTAGGCAATCAGGTGAAAATACAATATTTTCTCGCCCATGTGCGTAAGTTTGCAAAACAAAAGGACTGTTATTGATTAATAAACTTTTATCTCTGTGATTGGGGCATAAATAATCAAAATCGCTGTCAATTGCTATCAGTTGATTTTTACTACAAATTTGCAATAATTTTGATTTTCCTGTAATGGTCGTGCCATTTTCAGAATATAATTTAACTTCATGTTTTGTCGCTATTTTTTGCCAAAATTGCTTATCGGTAATGTCTTCAATGTAAATCACGCCTAATTTGCTTTTGTCATTACTTTCAAACTCTGCTAATAGCTCGTTATAGGCTTGTGAATATTTTTCAAAAAATGTTACATTCATTGTGTGATTTCTTCCATATTGACATAAACATCATTCCAGCCATTCATAATAATGGCGGGACTGTGTGTAACAATGATAAATTGAGCATCTGGATTTAATAAAGTTAATTGTTTAATAAAATCCGCTTGCCAATTTACATGTAAAGAAATCTCTGGTTCGTCCATTAAAATAATGGCGGTTTTATTTTTGTCTTGGTTACTTAATGCCACACGCAATAAAATATAAATCAGTTGGCGTTCACCTGATGATAAATCAGAATAATTAAGTTGTTTTTGCAATTGAATATCGGTATAAATTAGCTCATTATCCTGATAAATAACATTTTTACCAATTTGGTTAAAAAAGACATTTAAACTTAAAATCAATCTATCAATCACTTCTTTGGATTGAATTTTATTTAATTCATAAATAGTTTCACGAATCTCCATATCCAAAGCATTGGTTGTTTCTTGATTGCTTTTTTGGATAATATGGTTGGCGTTGGAATTTGTTAGATTAGCTTCAATAATGTCAATATATAGATTTTCTTCTTTTGTGGGGTGGTTTGGAACTTCTCCTGCAATTTGCATAGAAGTAGTCTTTTCTTTTATGTATTGCCTCGCCAAATCTAATAGTTCTTCTGGTGTAGATGCTTCTAGTCTTGTTATATTTTCAAAGTCAATATTGTGCTGAAAAATGATGTTTTTTACCCCATATTCAAAGATTAGCATTCCGTGAGTACAGTAGTTTTTGAGAAATCTATCATAAAAGTCTAAATCGTTAGATAATACACATCTAATGATAGACAAAATTGTAGATTTCCCACTCCCATTTTCCCCAACCAAAACATTTACTTGGGGATTGAGTTTCCAAAGTATGTCTTTTTTGCCAAATAGACCTTCAATTTGCACTTCTTGAATTTTCATTTTGTACTCTGAGAGTTTGATTTTGTGTGATATTTTAACAAAAACCCACCTAAAAATAAAGCCTATCAACCCCTTGACTTCCCCAAAAAATCGCTTATAATAGGTTTAAGTTTTTAAACATATCAACTTAAAAGAGACCTTTTATGCTATTTCAGCCTTTTACTTTCCCAAACGGCACGACCGCCAAAAACCGCTTTTTCAAATCGGCAATGGAAGAACAGCTCGCCCACGACAGCAAGCCAACCGACACGCTTGTACGCCTGTATGACACTTGGGCGAAGGGCGGGGCGGGCGTACTCGTTACGGGCAATGTCATGATAAACAAGCAGGGCAAAGGCTCGGTCAATGACGTGGTGGCGGACGATGAGAGCAGTTTGCCCATGCTCAAAAAATGGGCAAATGCTGGCAAACAAAACGACACGCTCATCATCATGCAAATCAACCACGCAGGCAAACAGTCGCCCAAAGCGGTCAATGCCACGCCTGTCGCTCCAAGTGCCGTACCGCTTGTCGGCATGGACGGCTTTATCAATCCGCCACGAGAGTTGCAAAATTCTGAAATTCACGAGTTAATTCAAGCATTTATCAATACCGCCAAACTTGCCGAGCAAGCAGGCTTTCATGGCGTGCAGATTCATTCGGCTCATGGCTATCTTATCAACCAATTTTTGTCGCCACACCACAACCGCCGTGATGATGAATGGGGCGGAAGTCTTGCTAACCGTATGAATTTTTTATTAAAAATTTATAAAGGCATTCGGGCGAATGTCGGAGCAGATTTTTTGGTGGGGGTAAAACTCAATTCGGCTGATTTTCAAAAGGGCGGATTTGATGAAAGCGAGAGCATTGCCGTGGTGCAAGCCTTGTCTGAGCTGGGCATTGATTTTATTGAAATCTCTGGCGGTAATTATGAAAGCCCACAAATGCTGACGGCAAAACCAAGCACGAAGGAGCGTGAAGCCTTTTTCTTGGACTATGCTGAAAAGGCTCGCAAGGTCTGCTCTGTGCCACTTATCATCACAGGCGGATTTCGCTCCGAGCAGGCGATGAATGATGCACTGTTAAGCGGTCATTTGGACATGGTGGGCGTGGCTCGTCCCTTTGCTCTTGTGCCTGATTTGCCCAATCAAATCCAAAACGGCACTTATGAAACGGTGCAAACCGAGCGGATTAAAACGGGCGTTAAACCGCTTGATGACAAAATCGGCTCGGTGCTAGAAATGGACTGGTATATGAGCCAGATGGCACTTATCGGACAAGGCAAATCGCCCAATCCGAAACTGTCGGCTTGGCGTGTACTTGCCAAGACCATTTGGGAGAATGGCAAGGCGGGGCTAAGTACGGGGAGGAGTTAGGAAAAATGAGTCCATAGGGACTGATTTAATATTACTGAACGCTCAGCTCATACCTATCATCATCTATCCCTACCATCAAGCCATCGCCACGTTCTAGTTTTCCCACGCCCTTTGGTGACCCGGTCATGATGATGTCGCCTGCTTGTATGCCGTACAGATTATCCAAATAATCCACCAAATACTCAAACGAATACATCATCTTTTCGGTGCTGTCGTCTTGGCGAATCTCGCCATTGATGGCTAAGGATAAATGATACTGTTTTTGGATAAAGGGCTTAAATTCCCCAAGCCAGCACGCCCCTTTAAAGCCTTTGGCTTTGAGCCACGGCAAGCCCTTGGTTTTGCAGATGCTCTGTACGTCTCTGGCGGTCAAATCAAGCCCCACCGTGTAGGCGATGATTTGTTTGTTTTCGCCGATGAGTAGCACAAGTTCGGTCTCGTGATGGACATTCTGCGAAAAATCGGGCAACGTGAGCGTATCGCCTGTTATGATACTGCTGTTGGGCTTTAAAAACACCAATGGTTCGGCAGGGATTTCGTTGTTAAGCTCATGGATATGTTCCACATAGCTACGTCCGACACAGTAAATGGTGTTGATGGGGTAGGCTTGCTTGTTGATAAAGACAGTGGTCATGATAAATTCCAAAAAGTGGGGCAAAAGTAGTAAAACGTAGCCGACGGGGCTAGGAGCTTAGGCTTGTGATGACAAATGCCCCACTATCAAACTTGCCAAATACGGCTGATAATACACCGGCAGGTCGTGTGCCATGCCGTCCACCGCCACGAATCGGCTGTTTGGGATGATTTTGGCGATGTGTTTGCCGTGGCTTTGGTGCAGTAGCCCGTCTTTGTTGCCGTGAATGACGAGTGTGGGGGCGGTCACTTGACGAGTATACTGGAAAATCGAGCCTGTGGCAAGGATGGCATTCATCTGCTGTGCCATGCCAAGCGGATGATGACAGCGATGGTAGCGGATTGACGCGATGTGGCGAGTGCCTTTGATGTCTAAGTGACCGGGGGAGCCGACCGCTGTCATGAACCACACCGCATGACGGAGCATGTCCCGTTCGCTGTTGCTTTGGGCTTTTTTAAAAAAGGTGGAGAATTCTTTGGGTTTGGGTGGCACCAAAAAGGGGTGGTTGGTGCTACTAAACAGCAGGGCGAGCCTGTCGGCATAATGGGGGTATTTGGCACAGACGATTTGGGCAATCATACCGCCCATGCTCGCCCCGACCAGATGTGTTTTGCCTAGATTCATCGCACCGATTAGTCCTGCGACATCGTCCGCCATGTCGGGTAGGGTGTAGGCGACTTTTTCACGGGCGTTGGATAAGCCAATTTGGTTTTTGGCAATCATTTTTAGGATGTTGGTGTGGGGCAGTTTGGTTAGGTGCTTGATTTTGGTGGAAAGACCGGTATCACGATTGTCAAATCGGATGACAAAAAACCCGGCATCCATAAATCTTTTTAAAAAAGTATCCGACCAAAACAGCATTTGCGAGCCAAAGCCTGTGATGAACAGTAAAGGCGGATGGTCAGGATTGCCCCCTGCTTCGACACACAGCGTAATGCCACGCCCGACATCAACCATGCTTTGATAAAAATGGGGCGACAGGTCGGACGCTCGCCAGTCTTGATTGAACTTATCCCAGCTTGGCGGTGGTGTGTGGGCGATGGGCGGTGGCAAATGGGTCATGAATGATTAAATCTCAACCATTTCAAAGTCTTCTTTGCTCACGCCACAGTCGGGGCATGTCCAGTCATTTGGGATGTCTTCCCAGCGTGTGCCAGCGGGTAAGCCTTCTTCGGGACAGCCTAAGGCTTCATCATAAATCCAACCGCAGACGATACATTGATATTTTTTCATGGCGACAGCTTCATTGATAAATGGGCGTACAGTTTACACTCATACGCCCATTTTGTAAAGCCTTTTTTGATTTGAAAAATCAATCGTATTTTTTTAGTGTTATTTTTCAATTATTTTTCAAATAACTGCTTTTGCAAATCCGCCCGAGCCTTGACAAAGCCGTCAATACCTTTTAACAGCAGTTCATTGACAGGGGTGTTGTCTTGTAATGTTTTAAAGCCTTGCTCATCAAGGGGTGTGGGGCGGTCTAGGATGGTGTCGCTTGGGCTTAATTGGCGGATAACGTCTGTATTCATGCTGGCAAGTTCATCAAGCAAGGCAGGCGAGATGGTGAGTAAGTCGCACCCTGCTAGGGCAAGGATTTGGGCGGTGGAGCGAAAACTTGCCCCCATGATTTCGGTGGGGTAGCCGTGTGATTTATAAAACTCATAAATATTCTTGACTGAGTTTACGCCCAAATCATCATTGATGTCAATGTTTTGGCGGTTTTCATGTGCTTTTTGCCAGTCGGTCAGTCGCCCCACAAATGGCGAGATGAGCTGTACGCCAGCGTCGGCACACGCACGGGCCTGGGTGTTGGTAAAGAGTAGGGTAAGATTGCAGTGAATGCCTTGCTTTTCTAGGATTTCGGCGGACTTAATGCCTTGCCATGTGGATGCGATTTTGATGAGAATGCGACTGGTGTCCACGCCCAGTTTGTCATAGAGTTCGATGAATGCTAGGGCATTTTGCACGGTCTTGTCGGTGTCAAAGGAGTGGCGTGCATCTACTTCGGTGGAGACCCGTCCATCGATGTGTGATAGTATCTGCTTGCCAAGCTCGGCAGTGAGACGGTCGATGGTGTCATCATCAGACAGTCCCAAGCCTTTGATTTGGTGGATGAGCTCATCATGCTCGCCTGAGAGTAGGGCGGATGTGACTAGGCTGGGGTTGGTGGTGGCATCCTGTGGACGCAAGCGAGCGATGGCGGATAAGTCGCCTGTGTCGGCAACGATGGTGGTGTGTCGGGCGAGAGCGGTTAGGGCGTTCATGGGTATCCTTGATGATAAAAGTGCTTTAACATACCATAAATGTGAGCGTTTGGCAAAATGTTTGTTGGGAAAAGTTGGGGTTTGTGCTGATTGGTTTTTCTCATTTTTCATTGCAAATACCAATATTCAACACGTCCCAATCAATTTTTATGTTAAAAACTTGTCTGGTAAAATAACAACCATCCAACGATGTTTCCCTTGAAAACAGGCGATTTTCCTATTTTTATTTAACAACACCAAAATAGACATGTTCTAAAAATTCATGAAATACCATACTAAAAGAGCAAGGATAAAAATAGGCACGATACCAACAAGTGACATCAAAAATTCTTCTTGTAATGGCGATATGTCATCTGTGTTTTGATTAAGGGTTTTTATTTTGCGATTATTTATGATGATAATAATTAAAAGCAATAATAAAGGAAAAATGTAAAAACTCAAAAACCAATACGCTTGTTGTTTCATGAGCTTCTGTTCGCTAATAAAATAGGACAGCTGTTTGTCAAATTGATAGATTATTTGGTCATTTACCGTGACTTCATAAGCCAAATTATGATATTTCTCATACTCCCCTATGGGTTGCCAATAAATCGTGGCTGTTTGACCATGATAATCATAAATCAAATCACAAGGATTATGTCCAATGTTGATACCACATGATAAATAAACGCCATTAAAATTTAAAAAATATTTATAGGGCGTGTTGAACTTTGGTATTTGCAATGAAAAATGAGAAAAATCGCACGTTTTTCAAGGAAAAAACGCAGGCTGATAGTCATTCTATCAGACAAGTTTTTGACGATGAAAAACAAGATTTAGCCATTTTTCATGCAAAAATTGATTGAAATTGTCAAACTTTCATCTTATTTTATAAAAATGTTATCAATGTTCAACACGCCCTAATTATTACGACCAAAAGACACTTTATCGTGGTGTTGGGGGATAATGCCTGTTGTTTTGTATAATCGGTCTTTATTATGTGTAAATTCTACATTGTGAAAAACTGGTTGTAAGGCATGAAAAGAGAACAAGCATAGAAAAGCAAGCAGGCAATAAATCTCTGTATTTTGTTTTGGGTTGTTTTTATATTTACCGATATTGATAAATATGTATATAAAAGTAATGGCAAAATAAAAGGTTGTCGCCGAGAAACCGAACATAAAAAATTCAGCAACCAATCCGATGGTAAGTAAGATGACAGCATAAACCTTAAAAATTTTATCAAAATGACGAATAAAACCAGAACCCATCAATGCCACAACATTCATCCTTTATCCAACATCAAAACCCATCTTCTAAAACCAATCTTCCAACAAAAAGAACGGCTTTTCATAACGCTTGGCTTCTTTGGGGGTGCATGGCTTGGGAGCTAGGCGATTTTTGATGGCAGGATTTTTGGCAAAGCTAATGTCATCGCACATTGCTCTGTCATAATAAGGGTGGATGGGCAGGTGCTTTTGTCGTAGGTTGGGCGTGTGTTCGGGAGTGTTGGGGTTAAGGTTCGGGTTTAGGGTGACGGGCAGGGGGCTGTCCACCCACTGGATGTGTTGGCAGGCACTGAGCATGCCACAAAGTAGCACTAAGCCAAAACGCACGAGCAGATGAGTCGTGCGTTTTTTTGGGGTGATTGATAAGGGTGTGTTGAACATTGATAACATTCTTATAAAATTTGACAAATTCAACCAATTTTTGCATGAAAAATGGCTATCCGACCACTTAATTAAGTAAATTTTTAAGATTTTAACTTAATTTTTTAAAATTAAGTGGTCGGATTGTTTTTCATAATAAAAACTTGTCTGATAGAATGACTATCAGCCTGCGTTTTTTCATTGAAAAACGTGCGATTTTTCTCATTTTTCATTGCAAATACCAATATTCAACACGCCCAAGTCCAAATCAGTTGATACCGCCACGTGACCATGTTGGTTCACGCACGGTGCCTTGGGTTTGTAGGGTAAAAGACTGCCCTGCTTTTAAAGAGCGGATGGTCATCTGTCCACGCCCGCCTTTGTAGGATGAATAGACAATACGATTGCCATTGGGCGAGAAGCTCGCTGACTCATCAATGCCTGTCGTGTCAATCGTGCCGACACCTGTCACCACTAGGCTACGCCCTGAGACGTAGGCGATTTTACTGCCGTCTGGACTGACTCGGGGGATTGCCCCTGCACCGCCAATGGCTGATGCTTGTCCTGTGTTCATGTTGTAGCGATATAGGCGTGGCGTGCGTGAGCCGTTGTCGGCAGTAAAGATAAACGAACGCCCATCAGGGGTATACTGCGGTGAGTTCTCCGCCCCCGTCATGTTGGTTAGGCGTTTTAGTTGTCCTGATGCGATGTGTAGCTCATAGATGGACGGGTCGTTATTTTCATGACTGCCTGAGAAAAGAATGCTCGTGCCATCAGGCGAGAATGATGCTCCCAGATTGTTGCCACGAAATGGTGTAATGACTTGACCGCCACCACTGCTGTTGGCATTTTGCAGATGAATGACTGGCAAGCCGTTGGGTTTTTGTACCGAGTAGGCGATACGCTGACCGTCAGGCGACCAAGCAGGACTAAAAATAGAACCCTGCGTGCTAAATAGGATGCGGACGTTTTGTCCGTCAGCATCCATGACTTTTAGGGTGGATGTTTTGTTGCGTGGGTCGCCCGTCTCTTCGACATAGGCGATACGCCCTGTAAAGTCCCCCGGTTCGCCTGTGATGATTTCATAAATTTTATCGCTCACGACATGGGCGGTGTGGCGTAAGGCACTGGGGTTGTTGTCGCTGTATCGGGTCTGCAAGCCTTGCATGACACGCCCTGTGGCGACTTCGATGACTTCAAAGACGATGGCGATTTTGCCCCCTGTGGCACTTTGGGCGTGTCCGACCACGACATAGTTAAAGCCAGTGTTTTGCCAATGTGATAGGTTTTGGCTAATCTCGGCAGATGAGTAGGCACGTTGGGGTAGGTTTTGGCTGGTGGTTTTTAGTTCGGTGTGGCTTAGGTTATTGATGACGGTGTTGCTGACCATGCTGTCGCCAGCAAAGGGAATAAAGGCGATTTGATAGGGGTTTTGTACACCATCAACGTCGATGTCAAAGTTAAGCTCGCTGTCGCTACTTGTACTGTTCAAAGAACCGTAACCCACTGCAAAAGCAGGGCTTGCCACGACTAGGGCGACAGCTAGGGCTAGGTATGATAAGGGGGTTTTGATGTTCATGGGGTATCCTTAAAAATGTTTAAAATATGATATTTGGGATATATATTCTAATTGATTTTAAAATTAAAATTCAAGTCACGATAATTGGTGCCAACAATGGGTGTGAGTGGGCTGGCTCGGTTAATGGTGTCTTTGAGTTGTTCACGCAAATATTCATCACCGCCCGAGACTTGCACGTTTAGCATGTTGCCACTGCCATCCACTTTGAGTTTGACTTGCAAAGTTTGGTTTTTACCAGTAGCTCGCCAATGCGAGCGGATATGGTTTTGTAAGGCAGAGATGACTTCGTTACGGTTACTGCTTCGTCTGCTGCCCCCACTGCTACTACCCCCACTGACTGCCCCGCCACGTCCTACGGTGGGGGTGGTGGGGGTGTCCTTGATGAGCTGTTCGCCTTCGCTTAGGCTTTTTTGGGTGACTTGGTTTTGTTTTGATAGTTCTTGTAATTGGCGTTCACGCACTTCATTGAGTGCTTGACTGTTTTCACGAGCAATCTCATCGTTGCTCCGCTCCCGTTCTCGTAGCTCTGCCACCGCTTGCTCACGTTCACGTCTCTCGTTTTCCATGGCTTGCCTTTGCATTTCTATTTCGGAGAGTATCTCTTCATCTAGGCTTTTGGCGTACTCTGCCATTTGAGCTTGGTAAGCACGTTCACGCTCGGCAAGGTCATCATAATAGGCTTCTAGCTGAGCACCGCGATTACTCTCTTGGGTGGTGTCGGTGCTTTGGGTGTCAGCTTGGGCTTGGGACTGGGCTTGATGCTCGGCAAAGGCGGTGGCAATGGCATACTCCGCCCCTGCTAGGTCGTCCCCTGTAACTAGACTTGCTTCTAAGGAGATGGTCTCGGGTAAGGGTTTTTGTTGGGTGTAGGCAAACAGCACCCCTGCCACAATCAGCCCATGCACCACGACGCTACCCACGAGCGAGAGTAGGGGATTAGGCTCTTTGGTGCCGATGTTGTCTAAGTCTAGGCGTGCGGTTTGCTGGTTCATGATAGGTTGTTATTTTTTTATTTTTTGGTGGATTGCTTGCTTGTGCTACTTCGACCGCTTAACAGTCCAACTTTGGTAACACCTGTCCCTTGCACCAGTGCCATGACGTGCATGACCGCTTCATAGGCGTTGTCCTTGTCGGCATTAATCAGTACTTGGAGCTGACTGCCACTGTCTCCCATGTTTGCCTGTGCCATGTCGGCAAGCAGGGCGGACAACTCACTCTCACTAATGGCTTGGTCAATGGCTCGCTCATGACTGACAAACAGCTCGCCGTCTTTGGTGAGTGAGACGATGACAGGGGTTAGCTCACTTTTGGTGATGTTACTGGTTTTCTTGCTTGGCAGATTGACTTCTACCCCTGTGGTGAGCATGGGGGCGGTTACCATAAAGATGATGAGTAGCACGAGCATGACATCAATGTAAGGGACGACATTCATCTCGCTGTTTAGGGGCTTTTTGGCACGTGCGTAGCTGTTTTTCATGATGTCGCCTAACTCTGACCAGTACGCTGTGCCATGGTGTATTCATGAGCAAATACCCCTGTCAGCTCTTCACAAAACAACGCCCGAGACTCATACAACGCCCCTGCCTTGGCACTAAAATGGTTAAAGGCAAGACTGGCAGGAATGGCGGCAAATAACCCCATGGCGGTAGCAATCAAGGCTTCGGCAATACCAGGGGCGACTGTGGCAAGGCTCACACTCTCGGCACTAGATAGCCCAATAAAAGCGGTCATAATCCCCCACACCGTGCCAAACAGTCCGATGTAAGGCGACACCGAAGCGATACTGGCTAAGGTTGCCAAGCCCTGCTCTAATACAGCTTGTTGTTTGCCAATGGCGACTTTAAATTTACGCTCAACACTGTCTAGGGTGTCGGCTCGCACTGCCCCTGATTTTTGGGCTTTTAAAAATTCGCCATAACCGACAAAAAATACCTGCTCTAAGCCGGTGCGTTCAGGCTCATTGGCGACTGAGCTATACTGTTTGGCAAGGGTGTTGCCTGACCATAGCCACGCTTCAAAATCGCTATCAAAGCGTTTGGCACTGCCGAGTTTGGCGGATAGGCGAAAAATCAGCCCCCAACCAATCAATGATAGGAGCAGTAGCAATCCCATGACCAGTTGCACAAGCAAACTGGCTTCTAAAATCAAATCTAAAACGTTAAGTTCGCTCATCATATAAAATTTTGCCAAAAATGGCTTATTATAGCCGATTTTTTTAAAAACCACACCAAAAAGTGTGCCTAAGTTTACAAACGGTATGACAATTATCCTTAATGCCAGTGGCACGGCTTGTAAATCCTTGCATAAGCCCCATTTATCTGATTTTTAGAATCATTGATGATAACACAACAATGCCAAAACTCATGCCAAATACAACCCAAAATCCCAACACCCCCCAACTTCTCGCCAAAGACCGCCACATCGCTCATCGCTTAGAACGTGAATTGCGTGGCAATTTCCCTGCCGACATTAAAGCCAAAAAACAAGCCCAGCTTGATACTATCATAGAGCGTTCTACCCAAGCGGTACAAGCTCGCATGGACAGCGTGCCGTCTGATTTAAAAGATAGGCTAAACGCCGATTTGCCCGTTACCGCCCGAGCGGACGAGATTATCCGTGCGATACAAGACAATCAAGTCATCATCGTGGCAGGCGAGACAGGCTCAGGCAAAACCACTCAGCTCCCCAAACTTGCCATGTTAGCAGGGCGTGGCATGACAGGGCAAATCGGACACACTCAGCCACGCCGTTTGGCGGCGAGAAGTGTCGCCATGCGGATTGCAGACGAGCTTGGCGAGAGCTTGGGGCAGACGGTGAGTTTTAAGGTGCGATTTACCGAGCAGGGCAGTCGTGATAGCCTTATCAAGCTCATGACGGACGGTATTTTGCTTGCCGAGCTGGGTTCGGATAAATTTTTGACACGCTATGACACCATTATCATTGACGAAGCCCACGAGCGTAGTCTAAATATTGACTTTATTTTGGGCTATCTAAAACGTCTACTGCCAAAACGCCCTGATTTAAAGGTCATCATCACGTCAGCAACCCTAGACACCGCCCGCTTTGCCGAGTATTTTAAAAGTGCGGTCAAAGGCGATGTGCCGATTATCAATGTACAAGGGCGAAGCTATCCTGTGGAGACCCGCTACCGTCCGCTCATTGATGAGATTGTCAAAAGCCATGACGATGACGCTTTTGACGACATGGAAGACAAACTGCCCCGAGCCTTAACGTCTGCCGTTGCCGAGTGTTTTGAAGACGCACGCACCAAAGGACACCCCACGCAGTCAGACATTCTCATCTTTGCCAGTACCGAAGCTGAGATTCGTGAGATACAGGAGATTTTGACCGCTCACGCACCGCCCCATACCCAGATTTTGCCCCTGTTTGCTCGCCAAAGTTTTGCCGAACAACAGCGAATTTTTAACCCCACAGGCGGTCGCAGAATCATCATCTCAACCAACGTTGCCGAGACCGCTCTTACCGTGCCGAATATCCGCTATGTGATAGATTTGGGCTTTGCTCGGGTGAGCCGTTATAATTACCGCTCACGCATTCAAAGACTCCCCATTGAAGCGATTAGCCAAGCGGCGGCGAACCAACGCCAAGGGCGGTGCGGACGGATTGGGGACGGTGTGTGCATACGCTTGTACTCAAAAGAAGATTTTGACAGTCGTCCGCCTTTTACCGAGCCTGAGATTTTGCGTACCAATTTGGCAAGCGTGATTTTGCAAATGGAGCATTTGGGCTTAGGCGATGTGGCGGATTTTGACTTTATCACACCGCCTGATTTACGCCTTGTCAATGACGGTCGCAAGCTCTTGCACGAGCTTGGGGCGTTGTCCGATGTGCCAACCAAAACCGCCTTTAAAAAAGCCCTAAAAGGACAAACGAGCAAACAAAAACACTCCGCTCTCACCGACATTGGCAAAAAAATGGCTCGTATGCCGATAGACCCACGCCTTGCCCGTATGCTCATCGCAGGGCATGAATTTGCCTGCCTTGACAAAATGCTTGTCATCGTCTCCGCCCTTGCTGTGCAAGATGTGCGTGAGCGACCTGCCGACAAGCAGTCGCAAGCTGACCAAAAGCACGCCTTGTTCCGCCGTGATAATTCGGACTTTTTGTTTTATGTAGAACTGTTTAACGTACTGTTTAGCACCCATGAAATGCACGGGGGCGATAAGCTCACGGGCAACGGACGCAAGAATTTTGCCAAAAAGCATTATTTGTCCTTTCCCCGTATCAAAGAATGGCAAAAAACGCATGAACAGCTTGCCCAAATGGTGGCGGATTTGGGTTATCAGATTGCCGATAATAACAATGATAATCTTGACAATAAAGCCAATGATAAAAAAGCTGATGATAAAAAAGACACCCCAAAAGGTCGCATTGGCTTAAAAGGCGGTAAAAAAGCCAAGGTGGGCAACAGTGCGATTTTGGCAAGCCTAAAAGAACAAGGCAAAACCAAACCGCAGTTTAGCGAAGATTATACCAGCATTCATCGGGCGTTATTGACTGCTCTGTTGTCCTTTGTCGCTCACAAAACCGACACGGTGGGCGAGTATCTGATGACCAAAAACCAAAAGGCACGCATTTTTCCTGCCAGTACCTTGCATAAAAAGGGCGTGGATTGGGTGCTTGCCTTTGAAGTGGTGGAAACTTCACAAGTGTATATGCGTACACTTGCCAAGATTGAACCTGAATGGATACTGTCGGCAGGCAAAAATCTTTTAAAATATCATTATTTTGAACCGCATTGGTCAAAAAAAGCAGGGCGAGTGCAAGCCTATGCTCAAATTAGCTTGTTTGGGCTGATTATTGTTCACAAACAATTGGTTAATTATGAAACCATTGACCTGCCAGCTAGCCGTGAGATATTTATCCGTGATGCTCTGGTGGGGGACGTGCAGGACAGTCAAGCGGACGAGCGATACCCCAAAGCCTTGCCGTTTTTGACGCACAACCGCCAAAAAATCAAAGACGTGGGCGACACCGAAGACAAGCTAAGACGGCGAGATTTACTCGTGGACGAAGAGCGACTGTATGAGTTTTATGATGACAAAATTCCGCCCCACATTGCGTCCGCTAAGGCGTTTGAAGATTGGCTTGGCAAAATGGGCGATGATGACTTTTTAAAATTCAAAGATGAAGATGTCGTGAATGATGTCGTCAATGTCGGACAAGAATTTCCCAAATTTTGGCAAGTGGGGGCGGTCAAATTCCCCTTGTCCTATGTCTTTGACCCAAGCTCGGACGATGACGGTGTGAGCGTGAAAGTGGGGGCAGGGGCGTTGTCTCAGCTTGACAGCGTGGATTTATTGTGGGGCGTGGCAGGGTGGCGGTTTGAGCTTGTATCGGGGTTATTAAAAACCTTGCCAAAAGACATTCGCCGAAAAATCGTCCCCATTCCTGACACCGCCCACGCCCTTATGGATAAACTCACGCAGGGCAATGGTGTGGGACTGCTTGACCAACTTTGTCATAACCTGCTTAGAATGGGCGTAAAAGTAGGGGCGGACGATTTTAAGATTCATGAGATTGATAAATATCTGCAACCCTTGATTTGCGTGCTTGACGACAAGGGGCGAGTGATTGAAAAAGGGCGAGATTTGGAAAAATTGCAAGCCAAGTACCGCACGCACGCCCAAGTGCAGACCGTGTCCGAAGGCATTCATGACACTTTCCCTGAGCATTTTGAATTCATCAAAACCCGTCATCATAAGGGCATGGTAACGCAAGCCTTTTTTGCCCTAAGTCCTGATGAGACGGGCAAGGTGGCGGTGGTGGAGTTTGGCGACTTGGCAGGGGCGTTAGCCATGCACAAAAAAGGCGTGCTATCGCTTGTCAAGATGACGCTTGGGGCAAAACAAAAACAGCTCACGTCGCAAATTGATAAAGCCTTTAAAATGGCATTTGCTCCGCTTGGCGATTTGGAAAAATTAAAAAGCGTGCTGGTGGACGCAACATTGCAAGCGACTTTTGATAAATACGCCAAGCCCTTTGATAGCCATGTGCGTGAAAAGGTGGCAGGCTTTGTGCGTGATGAGCGTATGGGGGATTTGCTTGACAAATTGCCCCTAAATGCAGGCGAGTTTGGGGCGGTCAAAGACGTGATAAGCGGGCAGTTTTTGACGGTGGGGCAAGAGATGTTAAAGGTGCTAAAAGAGATTTATACCACATGGCAAAGCGTGCGTGGGCAACTGCTCATGCTTGACCGTGAGATTTTTGGCGAGAGCATTGACGACATTGAAGACCAGCTTGATGATTTGTCGCTTCATGACTTTATTTATCGCACCGATTTTGCGGTGTGGCAAGCCTATCCACGCTATCTTAATGCCCTAAAAATCCGCCTTGACAGACTGCCAAACAACCTAGACGGCGACACCGATGCGGTGTATCTGCTTGATGAGCATATGGAGCGACTGGCAAACCGTGTGCATGACCCCAAGATTGCCGAATATCGTTGGCTCGTGGAAGAATACCGCATACAACTGTTCGCCCAACCCATGAAAACGGCAGTGCCTGTCTCGGCAAAACGACTCGATAAGGTGTGGGCGAGTGTGATGACTAGGTAGGTTGCTGGCGAGTTGTGGGGGGGGGGTGTGGAGTGGGTCGTTATTCCAATAGGAATGATATGCTTGCTTTTGGATAAGTGTTGCTTTAAAATAAGAACGTCTGTTTTGATTTAAAGAGGATTTAAAAAGATGAAACACACCGTTTTGTTTGCCACAGTAATGGCTTTTACCGCCACCACCGCACACGCCAATTTTTTAGATAAAGTAAATAATGCGTTAGGTGGTGTAAACAAAGTGTTGAGCGTTGCCACAGGGACGACTGCCCCAAGCACCCAAGCCACCACCAGTCATTTTGCCAATGCCACGGACGCACAAATGCAAAAGATTGTCAATGCGGTCAATCAACCCACCAATACCGCTTTGGATAGCGTGATTGCCAAAGCAAGTCCAAACATTGCTCAGGTGTTGCTCCTTGGGGGTTGTGCGACATCTATCGAGCTTGAAGCGGGAGCATTGCAGTCTCCGCAAGCAAGTTCCACTTTCATGGTCTCTGCCATGACATCCACCACCTACCACCCAAAAAGCCAATGTATGACAGTGCAAAATATCGGTTCTTGGTCTCAACCTGCCAAAAATTCTTTGAAATTTAAAGTGGTGTATTCGTCCGATGTTTCAGGCGAAACAGTTACTAGGCATGTGGAAATGCTCGATGAATATGGCAATGGCAATTGGCTTGTTAAAAGACATGATTTTTATTGATGATTGATTTTAAGACTTTAAGGGCGGGTTTAAACTTGCCCTTTTGTGTTGAAATTTGTAGGTTTTTATTAAAATGGGATTGGTTTTTGTTTTTAACTTATTTTAAAGTATTGATTTTTTTAAAAAAAAGTTTGTCATTGGGCGATGCACATTACTACTTATCATCATTTGTTAGCGTGTCGCAAGTGGCTACAAACCGTCTTTTTAAAAATGATGTTACCATAATAAGCCACGCACAATAAGCATATATTTTGCAAATTAACCATAGGATAGAAATTTTTAATAAAAATTTAATGGAGTATGATGTTTTGATATTCCAACGTTTTTTTAAACAATCAATGATTTTATCATTTAAAAAATTACTAAAAATGATAAATAAAAATCCAATAATCAGACCAAAAATTATATCAACATTTGATGATTTTATAAATTGATAAAATCTATCCCATTCCCAATCACCCATTATCATAAAAAATAATAGCAATAAAAATACATATTCTACGATGATAATTGGGGAAAATTTATTCATTTTACTTTGTGATTTTGGCTTACATGATTGGAGTATTTTTATTTACAAACAAAACGGGTCTAAATCCTCATCTTTATCATCATTTACCTTAATCGCCACCTTTTCAAACTCTTCCAATTCTGGCACAAATTGGCTCGCCTCGTGTGGCGGTAATACGTCAAAGGCATTCAGATGATACCTGCCAAGCAATTCTTTTAATTTGGCTTTGGCAAGGCGAACGGTGAGTATCTCATGCCCTGTATCGTCAAATTCGCTATGGGTGATGACCCCAAGCTCATGCAAGGTATTTTTAAATTGCCCTGCGTGATAGGGTAGGGTGAGCGTAAAGTCGGACAGTCCGCCCACCAGTAGCTCTTGCACGGCTTGGGCGAGTTTGTCCATGCCTAAGTTTTCACGAGCGGACACATAGACACGGTGTGGCACGCCTAGCTCTTTGTAGTGAATGGTTGGCATCTCATCGGTACGGTCAATCTTATTATACACCAACAGCACAGGAGCTGTTGCTCCAATCTCATCTAGTACCGCATTGACCGCATCAATCTGTTCGTGCATGTCGGGGCTACTGCTGTCAATGACGTGCAAAAGTAGGTCGGCTTCTAGGGTCTCTTGTAGCGTGGCATGAAAGCTCTCCACAAGCTCATGGGGCAGATGACGCACAAAGCCTACCGTATCAGCAAGCACCACATTACCCACGCCTGTCCATTTGACACGGCGAAGTGTGGGGTCTAGCGTGGCGAACAGTTGGTTGGCGGCGTAGACGTTGTCATTGGCAAGGCGGTTAAAGAGCGTGGATTTTCCAGCGTTGGTGTAGCCGACAAGCGAAATGGTAGGCGTGTCCGATTTTTGTCGTTTGGCACGTCCTTGTAAGCGGGTTTGTTTGACTTTGGCAAGTTTGGCTTTTAGTTGATTGACACGAACTTGGAGCAATCGTCTGTCGGTTTCAAGCTGGGTTTCGCCCGGCCCCCGTAGTCCGATACCGCCTTTTTGCTGACCAAGATGAGCATAGCCACGCACAAGCCTTGATGACAAATGGGTGAGCTGTGCCAATTCTACCTGCAATTTTCCTTCATAAGTCCTTGCTCGCTTGGCAAAAATATCCAAAATCAGCCCCATGCGATCAACGACCCTGCATTGCAAGATTTTTTCTAAATTGCGTTCTTGGCTGGGCGTAAGTTTATGA
This sequence comes from Moraxella sp. K1664, assembly GCF_039693965.1. NCBI lineage: Bacteria > Pseudomonadati > Pseudomonadota > Gammaproteobacteria > Moraxellales > Moraxellaceae > Moraxella > Moraxella sp. K1664. Next base: position 2,420,878 of record NZ_CP155576.1, on the reverse strand, counting down.
TTAAAAAGCACAATATCGGCATTAGTCTCAGTAACTTTTTGGGCGATTTCTTCGGCTTTGCCTGTGCCGACAAAGTATTTGGCGTGCGGTTTACTCCGTGTGCCTGTGATGATGTCAAGCTCGTTTGCCCCTGCCGAATGCACCAGCAGGCGAAACTCTTCTAAATCATCAGGGTCAATCATCTCACGAATGTCAAGGTGTACCAAAATGGCGTTTTCTGTGCCGTCTGCTCGGTCAAAATGTTGCAAGAAAAGTCCTTAAAATGGGATAAATGCCATTATAGTAGCGGTATTTGTTTTGAATTTCAAGGGTTGGACGTGGCGTGTTGTTTTATTTTGACAAGTTTTATAAAATTAGCTAAACTTATAAACTAAGTTTGGCTTTTTATTTGGGGAAAATCATGCAAACCACCGCCGAGCATTTTAATATTCATTATGCAAAAACTCATTTATCACGTCTCATTGATGAAGTGGCAAATACAGGCAAGCCGATTACCATTGCCAAAGCAGGCACGCCAAAAGTGATGATTGTGCCAATTACACACACAAAAGCCAAACGTCAAATGGGAACATTAAAAGGCAAAATTAGCATTCCTGATAATTTTGATAACGCTTTTGCTGATGAAATTGCGGATATGTTTGCAGGTGAATGATGAGTTATTTATTAGATACACACGTTTTGTTGTGGTTTTTGACTGCAAATTGTGAAAAAATGTCGGATAATTGCCAAAGGATTTTGCTTGATGAAAATAACCGCCTATATTTTAGTAAAGCAAGCATTTGGGAAATTAGCATTAAATACAGTTTGGGTAAGCCTGATTTTGATTATAATCCCAAACAAATTACCCAAGAGTTATTGAGATTGGGATTTGATTGTTTGGAAATTGAATTTTCACATTTGTTTGAAATTGGTAATTTACCCAAAATCCACAAAGACCCTTTTGACCGTTTGCTGATTGTCCAAGCCGAACTTGAAAATTTAAAACTTTTAACGGCAGATAACGCCATTTTGCAATATGACAAATCTTTTATTTTAAATACCCAAAGTTTGTAATCTTAATTTAAACATGAACACCCTATTTTTTAACAACAAAACCCTATCCCTATCCACCCCAAAAATCATGGGCGTGCTAAACGTAACGCCTGATTCATTCTCAGACGGCGGACGTTTTAACAGCATAGACACCGCCTTACGCCATGCTGATGAGATGATACGCTGGGGCGTGGATATTATTGACATTGGCGGAGAGTCCACCCGCCCCAACGCCCCAAGTGTGGCAACTGATACCGAGCTTGATAGGGTTATCCCTGTGGTAGAGGCGTTGCGAGCGGAGTTTGGCAAAGATGTGTGGCTATCACTTGACACGAGTAGTCCTGCTGTCATGGAACAAGGCGTTCGTGCAGGGGCGGACATGGTCAATGACGTGCGTGGACTTCGCCGAGACGGGGTGTGCGATGTGGTCGCTCGCCTTGATTGCCCTGTGGTTATCATGCACTCACGGGGCGAGCCTGATACGATGACCCAGACGATGAACAGCCTTGCCAATTATGATGATGTGGTGCGTGAAGTCATAAGCGAGCTGGATAGAGACATTCAAAACGCCCTAAATGCAGGGGTCAGACGTGAAAACATCGTGATAGATGTGGGTATGGGCTTTGCCAAAAATCACGCTCATCATATCACGCTGATGCAACATTTGGATACTATCATTGCTCATTTTGGCTTGCCCATGCTGTTTGGTGTGTCTCGCAAACGCTTTTTAGGCGAGATTTTAAGTACATTTGTCCCTGCCCAAGACCACGCCCCAACCGACAGAGATGTGATAGGCACGGTTGCTCACCTATTTGCCATTCAAAAGGGGGCGAGCATTGTACGGGTGCATGATGTCGCTCACATGGCACAGGCGATAAAGATGTGGCAAATGCTAAAATAACCCTTGCAAAGTGGGCTGATATAAGGTAAAATACCGCCTTATTTTTGTCCTAGTCGTGTTCGTTAGTAAGTGCTATCAAGGGATAGCCACGGCACACAGGTTTATTGGAGAATGCGATGTACGCAGTTATCAAAAGCGGTGGCAAACAGCACCGTGTTAGCGTTGGCGAGACTTTGAAAGTTGAGCTTCTAAAAGCAGAAGTGGGTGCAACCCTAAACATCGAAGATGTGCTAATGGTTGTGAATGGCTCTGGTGTAAAAATCGGTCAGCCTGTGGTTGCTGGTGCCAGCGTGGTTGCAGAAGTGGTTTCTCACGGTCGTGGCAAAAAAGTGCGTATCGTTAAGCACCGTCGCCGTAAGCACTACCACAAAGAGCAAGGTCATCGTCAATGGTACACCGAGCTTAAAATCAACGCAATCAATGGTTAATTTATATACTTTATAAAAAGTATTCACAGGAGATATTCTCATGGCAACTAAAAAAGCTGGTGGTTCCACCAAAAACGGTCGCGATTCTAACCCAAAAATGCTTGGCGTAAAAATCTTTGGCGGTCAAGACGTTATTGCAGGTAACATTATCGTTCGTCAGCGTGGCACAGAGTTTCACGCAGGTGAAGGCGTAGGTATGGGTCGTGATCACACCCTATTTGCCCTAACCGAAGGCGTGGTAAAATTTGAGACCAAAGGTCAATTTAACCGCCGTTATGTGTCTGTTGTTGCAAAATAATTTTTGTTAAAACAGTTCAAAATCCCATAAGTGAAAGCTTGTGGGGTTTTTGTTTTGCTTGGAAAATTTATTTAACATAATCCTAATTTGGTATTATTGTTTAAAAAAATTTGAAATTTTGTAAGTATGGGGCGGATATTATTTGCCAATTGGTTTTGATTGATGATGATTGGGGTTGATGATTGGGGTATGATTGTAGGGGCAAATTGCAATTTGCCCTATGTCAATTTAAGATTTGCCACTCGTTAAAATAACAAAAATGTGATATAATTGCCAGTTAATTTAAAAATATTTTGAGAAATTATGCGTTTTATTGATGAAGCTGTAATCAGCGTAAAAGCAGGCGATGGTGGTAATGGTATCGTGAGCTTTCGCCGTGAAAAATTCGTCCCAAAAGGCGGGCCAGACGGCGGAGACGGTGGCAAGGGTGGCGATGTCTATGTGATTGCCGATGACAACACCAACACGCTTGTGGATTTTCGCTATACTCGTAAATTTGAGGCCAAACGGGGCGAAAATGGTCGCTCAAAAAACTGCTCAGGCAAAGGGGCGGACGATGTGTATCTAAAAGTGCCTGTGGGGACGACCATTATTGATACCGACCTTGATGTCGTGATTGGCGATTTGACCGAAGTGGGGCAAGTGGTGCTGGTTGCCAAAGGTGGAGATGGTGGGTTTGGTAATACCCGCTTTAAAACGTCCACCAACCAAGCCCCCCGTAAAGCAATCCCCGGTTTTGCTGGCGAAGCCAAAAATTTAAAATTAGAGCTAAAAGTCGTGGCGGACGTGGGACTGATTGGCTTGCCGAATGCAGGTAAATCTACCTTTATCCGTCAAGTGTCGTCCGCTCGCCCAAAAGTGGCGGATTATCCCTTTACCACGCTTGTACCAAACTTAGGCGTGGTGGACGTGGGGACGCACCAATCCTTTGTGATGGCGGATATTCCGGGTTTGATTGAAGGGGCATCAGACGGGGCAGGGCTTGGCATTCGCTTTTTAAAGCACGTTGCTCGCACCAGACGGCTACTTCATATCGTGGACGTAAAACCCATTGATGAGTCAAATCCTGTGGAGAATGCACGGATTATCCTAAATGAGCTTGAAAAATTCTCTGCCGAATTATCCAAATTGCCCCAAATTTTGGTATTAAACAAAATTGACCAATTAGAAGATGATGAGATTGATGAAGTTTGTAACAATATCGTCAAAGAGCTAGACTGGCAGGGCGAAGTGTTTCGCACGTCTACCATTAGCGGACAAGGCGTGGACGAGATTAAATATCATCTCATGAACGAAATCGAAGAAGAGCAAGAGCGTGAAGCGGACGATGAAGAGTTTGCCAAAGCCCAAGCTGAGCGGTTTGCCCGTCTAGAAGAAGAAGTTCGCCATAACACCGAAATCCAAAAAGAAGCCTACCGTGCTAAGCGTAAAGCCGAGCGTGAAGGGCTATCGGACGATGACGATGATGATTGGAATGATGACGACTACGATGTGGCGGTGGAATACGCTCCGTACTGATGATGAGCTGATATAAGGAAATAGCATGGATAATTCGCCAAAACGTATCGTGGTAAAAATCGGCTCATCGCTTTTGACTAATAATGGTCGGGGGCTTGACCGCACCGCCATTTATGAATGGGCAAGACAAATCGCCACGTTGCACGCTCGTGGGATTGAAGTGGTGCTGGTGTCGAGTGGGGCGGTTGCCGAAGGCGTGGTTCGCATGAATTTGCCAGAACGCCCAAAAAAATTACCTGCCTTGCAAGCCTGTGCGTCCATTGGGCAAATGGGACTGATTGAGACATGGTGGCAGGCGTTAATCCAAAAAGGCGTGCAGTCATCTCAAATCCTACTTACCCATGACGACCTAGCTCATCGCTCACGCTATCTGAACATTAGCCAAACCATTAATCAGTTGGTGGATTGGCGGGTCGTGCCTGTCATTAACGAAAATGATACCGTCAGCTATGGCGAGATAAAATTTGGCGATAATGACACGCTTGGGGCGATGAGTGCGACCATGATAGGGGCGGATTTGTACATTATCCTAACCGACCAAGACGGCGTATTTACCGACAACCCACGCACCAATCCCAACGCCAAGCTCATCACGAGCGAGCGAGCCATGGCGGATTATCTGTTTGACGTGGCAGGGGACGGGGGTAAATGGGGGTCGGGCGGTATGCTCACCAAAATCCGTGCAGGGCGATTGACCGCCATGGCGAACTGCCCGACCATTATCGCCAATGGCAAAGTGGAAAATGTCATCGTGCGACTGGCGGACGGCGAGTCTATCGGTACACGGCTCACGACCGACCATGCCGACCGCCTTATTGCCAAAAAGCAATGGCTTGCCACGCACATTCGTATGGCAGGCACGCTCATCATCGATGACGGAGCGGTCAAGGCGATTACCGAACAGCACAAATCGCTATTGCCTGTGGGTGTGCTAGACGTACAAGGCGATTTTGACGCAGGTGATGTGGTGGAGATTGTCAACACCCAAAAAGTGCGGTTGGCGGTGGGTCAAGTTGGTTTTGACAGCAGTCAAGCCAAGCAAATCACCCAAAAACACACCGATGAAGTCCTACAAATCCTAAGCCTAAGCGACAACGACAAAGCCATTATGGTACACCGTGATGACATGGCGGTTTTATGATAGATATTTAAAATTTTGAAAATTAACTTAACTAAAAATTAACTTAACCAGTGGAAAGACAATGACCCAACAATTTGCTCCCCTAAAAAATGACCGCCTACTGCGTGCCTTGCGTTTTGAGCCTGTGGATACCACGCCTGTGTGGATGATGCGACAAGCAGGGCGGTATTTGCCAGAGTATAAAGAAGTGCGTGCTAAAGCGGGCGATTTTTTGAGTCTGTGCAAAGACACCGACATGGCGACCGAAGTTACCCTGCAACCGTTACGCCGTTTTGAGCTTGACGGGGCGATTTTGTTTAGTGATATTTTGACAATCCCTGATGCGTTTGGGCTTGGACTGTATTTTGAAGAAGGCGAAGGCCCTAAGTTTAAATACACCGTCCGCACGCCAACCGACCTTGAACGCTTGCCAAAAATTGATGTCAATAGCCAGCTTGACTATGTCATGAAAGCAGTAACCAATATCCGTAAAGAGCTAAACGGACAAGTGCCACTGTTTGGATTTAGTGGTAGTCCTTGGACGCTCGCCACTTATATGGTGGAGGGCGGTTCTAGCCGTGAGTTTCGCCATACCAAAGAGATGATGTACGCCCGTCCCGAGTTTTTGCACGCTCTGCTTGCCAAAATCTCGGACGCTGTCGTGGATTATCTGGACGCTCAGATACTCGCAGGGGCTCAGATTGTACAGATTTTTGACAGTTGGGGTGGGGCGTTAGGTCATCGCCAATTTGTGGAATTTAGCCATAATTACAACCGTGAAATCATCGCCAAGCTCAAAACCAAGCACCCCGATGTGCCTGTGGTGATGTTTACCAAAGGTGGTGGCTTATGGCTTGATGTGCAAGCGGACAGCCAAGCCGACTGCTTGGGACTGGACTGGACAATGCCCCTAGATAAGGCAAGACGTGAGCTTAATGATGCTCAAAGAACTTTGACCGTCAAGCATAAAAAGCTACAACACCAAAAAGCCATTCAAGGCAATCTTGACCCTGCCACGCTATACGGCTCGCCTGCCGACATCAAAAAAGCGGTACATGATATGCTATCAGATGCCTATGTCAATGACAAAACGGGCTATGTGGCAAACTTTGGGCATGGCATCACCCAATGGGTCAAACCCGAACACGCTAGGGTATTTGTGGATAGTGTGCATGAGTTTAGACTGTAAGCTACTTTAAAAAAATAAAAAACAGGAAGAAAATACTTCCTGTTTTTTATGATTAAGTCAAATGATTTTTTGTGATTTGGCTATTTGACAAATCATTAGCGAAACGCCATGGGTAGACGGCAAGGGCGAATGCCGTGTTCGCTGTTCATCACGCAGGCAAGGGTAATCACACCTGTGGTGGCGACCTTGCCATGGTTAAAATCATCATCACTGCGGTAGATGTGCTGAGTCATGATGAGACTGGCGGATTTTTTGACCACATCAGCAATGGTAACGACAAGATTGTCATCAACCAAAAGTGGTAATTTATAAGTCAAATCAGCACGGCTGACCACAAAATGCACCTTGCCTTGCTGTCCGTCTGTGCCATCTGCCGTCCCGTCCGTGTCAAAAAAATAGCCGTCAAAACCGAGTGATGTCAGCCAATCCCGACGGCAATTTTCAAAAAAGGTCAGATGATTGGCATGATAGACGATGCCACCAGCGTCTGTGTGGTTGATATAGACTTTGTAATGGTTGCTAAAAATAGGGTCTGTGTAATGGTTGCTAAAAATAGGGTCTGTTTGAATGGTCATGTGCTTTTCCTAAGATTTTTAACCATTGTACACCGAAATACAAAAAATATCATCTTTTTTAGGATGTGTCTTTAGGACGTGCCTGCCCTTTATAACACTATTTACAATATAGAAATATTTTAGAAAAAACCAATCGTTTTTGCATGAAAAATGGCTATCCAGCCACTTAATTTAAAAAATTAAGTAAAATGCTTAAAATTTACACGATTAAATGGTCGGATAAAAACTTGTCTGATAGAAAATTCATAGCCTTTGTTTTTTCCTTGAAAAACGTGCGACCTTTCTCATTTTTATTGCAAATATCAAAGGCAGGCACGCTCTATTAAAAATTTAAAAATCAAGGCATTTTAACATGGTTTGTGTTAGAATGTAGGTATTTATTTTTGTAAAAGGAGCAGTCCATGACTTACGACAACACCAACATTTTCGCCAAAATCCTGCGTGGCGAGATTCCTTGCCATAAGGTTTATGAAGATGACAAAACCCTTGCCTTTATGGATGTCATGCCACAGGCAACAGGTCATGTGCTGGTCATTCCAAAATGTGAAGCGGTGGAGCTGTCTGATTTGCCGTGCGAATATGCCTGTGCGGTGTTCAAAACCGCCCAAAAAGTCATCACCGCCCAACGCACTGCCCTAGGCGTGGATGGCATTGTCCAAATGCAACTTAACCACGCGAGTGCAGGGCAAAGCGTGTTCCACTATCACATGCACCTAATCCCAACCCACGTTCACGAGCTGGGCAAGCACGAGAGTGTCATGGCAGACCAAGACGAGCTGACAGAGCTGGCAAGTAAAATCCGTGCGGTCATTGACAGTAAGTAGGGTGTTTTGAATATTTTCTACCTTGACCCTGACCCGATACGCTGTGCCAGTTTTCATGGTAATAAGCATGTGGTCAAGATGATATTGGAATACGCCCAACTACTGTGTACCGCTCATCATTTGTGTGACAACGTCCTTAGCGATGATGAGCGGGCGGTGCTGTATAAATGCACACACCAAAACCACCCATGTGCGGTGTGGGTGCGTGACTCAAAGTCGCATTATGACTGGCTTTATCGGCTGTTTATAGCCCTGTGCGATGAATATACGCACCGCTATGACAAGGTTCATCTGACCGACCAAAAGCTCCGCCACATTCTGATAAACTGCCCCATCTCTGCCGACACGCCTTTTATCGCACCCCCGCAGGTCATGCCTGATGAATATCAAGTCGATGATACCGTTAGTGCCTATCGTGCCTATTATCGCTGTGGCAAGGCGGATATTTTGGCGTATACGGGTCGTCCAAGTCCTGATTGGTTGTAAGTGGCTATAATTTAAGCATTAAGGTAAAATCTCAATCACCGCATTCTCCACGACCGCCATAAACAGCTCGTCTATCTGGCGGTCAGTTACGGCGATACAACCATGCGTCCAGTCTTTTAGTAGATGATTTGCCCCGATGATGTCGCCAAGACCGTTTTTTATGCCGTGGATTTTTATCGCTCCGCCTGCTGATTTGCCGTGAGCTTTGGCGTGGGCAATGTCGGATTCGTTGGGGTAAGAAATGCCCAAATTTTTGTGATAACCACTATTGGCATTACGGTCGTTGATGGTATAGACCCCTTCGGGGGTTTTCATGTCGCCTTCAAATTCTTTGTGTCCTATCGGGTTTTTGCCAAGCGATATCGGATAAATTTTTACCAAACTGCCTTGATGTAAAGCGTGCATTTCCCGTTTTGATTTATAAACGATGAGTTTGTCAATCTGTGTGCCTGCCCTTAGGGGTGGTTGATTGACAAGTTCAAGCTGTCTGGGCGATAAGGTGGTGGCGTGTGCCGTGGGATTGGCAGGCGAGTTTTGATAAAAGTTAAATCCAAAAGCGGATAAAATGATAGTGGCAAATAAGGGCAAGACAGTGCGTTTTTTCATCAAAATTTTCCATATTTAAAATTTTATCATAGCATGGCAACAGTTGATGAATTGTGAAAAAAATATGAAAAGTGGATTTTGTAAAAACAAAAAACGCACCATAAAAGTACGTTTAGTGATTTATGATTATTGCTGTGAAAGAATCACTTGTGCATAACCGTCTAGCATTCTAGGGTTAATTTCTTGTAAATTGGGATTTTCTATTTGTAATTTTTGCAATGCTTCTGAGCAAATGTCTAATTGCTCTTGTGATTTTCCGCTAGGCACTTGAATTTTTTGCATACATTCGTTAATGGCTAAGTATTCAGCGGTTGTAGAATGTCTGGGCGTTGGCGAAAATATTTTGTCTTGAAAATAAAATTCGTAAGCAAGCAACGAGATAACTGATGAAATGAATGCAACAATGATGATTTTCAATAAGTTGCTAAAAAATGCTTGTTTGGAGCGAGCTTGCTTTAAATAAACATCACTCAAATCAGCACGGCAATTCATGCATTCAATCAAAATATCACCGACATGATTGTGAGCATGACATCTGTTACATTCAATATTCATAAATATTCCTTGGTAAAATAAAATAACTTGGACTTGTTAAGATAAGCCCAAGTTTTTGATTATTTTAGGCAAAATCAGCCCACAAACGCCCGTTCGACCACATAATCAGCAGGTACGCCCATGCGTGGCGATACAGTCAAACCAAAGTCATCTAAGATAGCAGACATATCGGCATTCATCGCCATGCTACCGCAAATCATCGCACGGTCATCGTCTTTGTTCATGGGGGGTAGACCGATGTCGGCAAAGAGTTTGCCTGATTTGATGATGTCGGTAACACGCCCTTGGTTTTTGAACTCATCACGGGTTACGGTGGGATAGTAGATAAGTTTTTCACGCACCCATTCGCCAAAAATCTCATCATTGGGCAATTCATTTTCAAAAAAGTCCCGATACGCCAAATCTTCGGTATGACGCACGCCATGTACCAAAATGATTTTTTCAAAGCGTTCGTACATTTCAGGTTCACGCACGAGCGACAAAAATGGAGCAAGCCCTGTGCCTGTGGCAAGTAGATACAGATGTTTGGCGGGTAGTAGGTCATCAAGCACAAGCGTGCCAGTGGGTTTTTTGGAGACAAGCAGGGTGTCACCCACTTTGATGTGTTGCAGGCGTGAAGTCAAAGGGCCGTCTTGGACTTTGATAGAGAAAAATTCTAGCTCTTCTGCCCAAGCGGGGCTGGCGATAGAATAGGCACGGACAAGCGGTTTGCCATCCACTTCGATACCAATCATGGCAAATTCGCCACTTCTAAAACGCAAGCTGTCGCTACGAGTGGTCTTAATGGTAAACAGGCGGTCTGTCCAGTGATGGACGTAGGTTACGGTTTCGGTAATAAATTTTGACATGACATTATCCACTTATTAAGAATCGATTATTACATTGAAATACAATGATATGATAGCAAATTTTGTGTATAATAGCGATTTTTTATGCCGAATTTTACTTAAAAATTGGCATATCCATTTGTCATTTTAGCATAAACCACCCAAAAATACCATGAACACACACGTTTTGCCGACTATCGGTTATCATCGCTCGCCCCTATCCCAAAAGTTTGGCATTCCACGTCAGCCCAATCTGGTCGCTGTCAAAAGCCATATCCGCTTTGTCGCTCCCTATGGCACACCTGATGCCTTTGTCGGCATTGAGCAGTATAGCCATTTGTGGGTTTTGTGGCAATTTCATCACAACAAAGAACAAGCCAATTTTCGTCCGCAGGTGCGTCCGCCACGCTTGGGTGGTAACGACAAAATTGGGGTGTTTGCCACACGCAGTATGTACCGCCCGTCTGGGGTAGGGTTGTCAGTGGTGGGGCTTGATAAGGTGGAAGTGGTTGATAATCAAGTGATTTTGCACATTATAGGGGCGGACATGGTGGACGGCACGCCCATACTAGACATCAAGCCGTATTTGCCCTATGTGGACGGCGTGCGTGAAGCGACAGGGTTTGATAAACCGACCAGTCGGAATGTTATCTTTGATAATAAGGCAAATGATGAATTTAATGTGTTGATAAAATCGGGTTTATTAACCACTGATGATAAAGCCGTCATTGGCGAGCTTATCGCCCAAGACCCACGCCCTGCCTACCGCCAGTCTGAAATCGGAGTGGTGTGTGCCATGCGATATGGGGCGGTGGACGTGGATTTTGTGATGAATGAGCAGGGCGTGATGGTGGTGAGTGGGGTGCGAGTGATTTAGGGCTTGAAAAATAAATGAGATTTATTTAAAATAAGATTTTTTAGCTAAGGACAATCCCATGAAACTCATGAAAAAATCACTCACCGCCATGCTACTTGGCATATCTCTAACCTTTACCATGAACGCCACCGCCCAAGTGCCGTCTGATGAATCGTTGATAAAATTCATGCAATTATCAGAGATGGATAAAGCCTTTGATCTTGGCATGAAAGGCAGTTTGGACGCACAGAGACAGGTTTTTGAAGCCCAAATCGCTCAAAAGGAAGGTGTAACTCCAGAGCAAGCCAAACAAGTAGGCATGGTATTTGAAAAATATGTGAATCAAGTTACAGGTCAAGTGATAACACCGCAAAGTCGTCAAAAAATAAACCAAATCTTTATTGATGTCGCCAAAAAATACTACACCCAAGAAGAGATTGATGCTTATAATGAATTTCTAAGCACGCCCATTGGCAAAAGCGTTGTTCAAAAAACCAACATAATGACACCTGAATACATGGACGAGTTACAAAAGTTGGTTGTGCAAATGCTGATTGACAACCCCAATCTCGATAATGAAAAAATGCAACAAGATATTGAAAAAGAGATAGAGCGGATTTTTGCAGAATGACTGATGAACACCGTTGTGATGACGGTGTTTTTTTGCGAATGACTTAAAACCCCGATAAAATCTTTAAACTTGCCTTTAACAGGTTTGATGTGGTCAGCTCATCATCGGACAGCGACTGTTTGGCGGTCTTAATGGCGGATTGGGCTTCCTTTTCTTTATAGCCTAAGCTCACCAATGCACTTTCGGTTTCATATATGGCGTGCATGGGGTTGGCGGTGTGTGTTGGCTCATCTTGGGTGGTGGTTGGGGTAAATAAATCGTCCGATGTGCCGTCTAATTTGCCTTTTAATTCAATGATAAGCCGTTGGGCGGTTTTTTTGCCAATGCCTGCCACGCGGGTTAAGGCGGGCTCATCGCCATATTCTACCGCTTGGTGTAGTTCGCTAGGCGGTAAGGTTGAGAGTATGGCAAGTGCCATTTTTGCCCCCACGCCATTGATTTTGATGAGTTTTTTAAAAATTTCTCGCTCAGACTTGTCAGTAAAACCAAACAGCAGATGAGCGTCTTCACGCACGACCAGTTGTGTATAAAGCGTAACATTCATGCCAATGGACAACGTACAAAATCCGCCAAAGGTCATCTCAATCTCATAGCCGACCCCGCCTGATGTCATGACACAAGCGACAGGGGCGGATAGGTGGGCGACTTGCCCTGTAATCATACCAATCATTGTTTTTCCTTTAAAATACAAATAAGGACGAATCTCTTCGTCCTTATGTACGATTTATATCGATTATTTATAATATTCCACCATTTTCTCTAATGAGATTGGACGAATTTTGCTGGCATGACCTGCCGAACCAAAGGCTTCATAGCGAGCCACACAGATGTCTTTCATGGCATTCATGCTTGCTTGTAAGTATTTGCGTGGGTCAAATTCAGCAGGATTGTCATTCATAAATTTACGAATCGCTCCTGTGCTTGCCAAACGCAAATCGGTGTCAATGTTGATTTTACGAACACCGTGCTTAATCGCTTCTACAAGCTGTTCCACTGGCACACCATAAGTCTCGCCAATGTTACCGCCATTTTCGTTGATGATTTTTAGCCACTCTTGGGGAACGCTTGATGAGCCGTGCATGACAAGGTGAGTGTTTGGCAGGGCTTCGTGAATCTCTTTGATGCGGTCAATCGCCAAAATATCGCCAGTAGGCGGACGGGTGAATTTGTACGCACCGTGTGAAGTCCCCACCGCAATGGCAAGAGCGTCCACGTTGGTATCGGCGACAAATTGACGAGCTTCTTCAACTGATGTCAAAAGTTGGCTATGGTCAAGCATGCCTTCTGCACCCACGCCGTCTTCTTCGCCTGCCATACCAGTCTCTAAGCTACCCAAACAGCCGATTTCGCCTTCGACTGACACGCCACACGCATGAGCCATTTTGACGACTTCACGGGTTACGCCCACGTTATAATCATAATCGGCAGGAGTTTTGCCGTCTTCTTTCAATGAGCCGTCCATCATGACAGAGCTAAATCCAAGCTGAATGGAGCGTTGGCAGACAGCAGGGCTTGTGCCATGATCTTGGTGCATGACGACAGGAATGTGTGGCCACTCTTCAATGGCGGACAAAATCAAATGACGTAAAAAGGGAGCTCCTGCGTATTTTCTGGCTCCTGCCGATGCTTGTACGATGACAGGCGAGTCGGTCTCGTCTGCTGCCATCATAATGGCACGCATTTGTTCTAGGTTGTTTACGTTAAAGGCGGGCAAACCGTAAGCGTGTTCGCCTGCGTGGTCAAGAAGTTGGCGTAAGGATACAAGTGCCATGATAGCTCCAAAATGATTAAATTTGTCAAATTATATCAAAAAAAAACGTGAAAATCATGGTATTTTGTATCAAATCACGCAGTTATTGTTAATTTTCTGGATACCAAAAACAAATCAAATAAAAATTTATCAATAATCATTATTTTTAAAACAAATTATTTGTAATAAAATGTAATAGACTTCTTTCCAAACCCTGATTTTTATGGATTTTTAAAAACTTCAACCCCAATACTTATAAGGGTTTATTTTTAGTTTGGAAAGAGATTTAATAAAAGTCGCCACAAGGCTATCTTGAAACATGTGAACATGGTATTATCATAAAACCCAATAAATGATTGGATAATTCATTTGTTTAATTATAGGACACCTTGATGAAAAAATTTAGCACCAAGGCAAAGTATGCCATTTTACCATTGATGTTGTCGGCATTAATGGCATGTAGCGATAAAGCCTCCGAAACCGCCAGTGAACCTAAGAGCGAGCCAGCACCTACCGCAACAGCCCCGACCACGGGTGAGCAAGCCAGTGCGAGTGCCACTGCACCCAACGCTCAAAGTTATGTGGTCGGTATCGATGCTAACTATCCTCCTTATGATTTTAAGGATGAAAATGGTAACGCCCAAGGTTTTGACGTGGACATCATCAAAGCCATCGCTGAAAATCAAGGTTTTGGCGTGGATGTCATTTCTCAGGATTGGGAAGTGCTTGTCAAAGGCTTGGATAATGCCCAAAGCCATATTGTCATGTCAGGTTTTTCAAGAAACGATGAGCGAGAAGCAAAATACTTACTTTCTAATACCTACGCATGGGGACGAGATGCACTTGCTGTTTCCGCAGAAAACAACAGTATCAAAAACTTAAAAGATTTAAATGGCAAGAAAGTTGCAACATTGGCTGATAGCCCCTACATTCCGCAATTGGAAGAAGAGATTGGTCAAGGTAATCCTAGTATTATTGGAAAGCCATCCGCATTCCTTAGCTTTTAAAGAATTGGCGACAGGCAATGCTGAGGCGGTATTGGCAGATGAAGGTGTGCTACGTTACTATGCCAAGCAGTTCCCTGAGGTTGACTTTAAAATCGTCGGTGAGGGTGAGGCTTTTGAGCATTACGACATGGTTATCATCACACCAAAGTCTGAAAACGAGTTGATGGAAAAAATCAATGCAGGACTTGCCAACATTGTCGCCGATGGCACTTATGCCAAAATTCATGAAAAATGGTTTGATGTGGCACCAGAGCGATTACCTGCCACAAAATAGGTTAAATTGCTTAAAAAGACTTGGTATTTCCAAGTCTTTTTTCATTGATAAGGTTTGTAAAAAAGCAAAAGGATGGGAGTTAATAAAACCACCGCCCAAACCCCAACCCACGCCCCAACACCCACCACCGAGCCAAACACGCCCGATAGGATAACCAACGTCAAAAGCCATTGGAAATTTGTAAAGATGAAAGTTAGGGGTTTGTCTTTAAAATTAGGGGATTGAATCGCCATAAGTTTTCCTTTGTTTTGCAAATTTACACCCACATCAGTTTGGCAACTTTGGGAGCATGAGCAATCAGCTCTTCTTGACCGTTAGTGATTTTGACGATTGATTTGCCGTTGGAGATGACAACATCATCATCTGCAAGACAATACGCCATAACGCCTTTTTTGATGATTTGTATCTCACCTGTGGGCAGGCAATTTATCAGCTCCCAACTTTTGGAAATAAAGCCTGCAAACTTCTCGCCGTCCGCTTGATTTTTTAGCAAATTTTTATCCGCTTTGACAAGATTTCCCTCAATAAACAGCTCTTCTTCGCTCTTGGGTTTGGTGCGAGCGGGGTTAGCACCTGACGTTTTTAAAGATTCGCCTGAATAGCGTTTGGTAAAAAAGTCCAGCCAGCCCACGATGGCTTTTAGGATTTTAAAAGGTGCTGTGAGCAGGTCTTTGGCAGTACCCACAGGGTCGGTGCTATCATGCTCACGGTAGGGTCGTCTGATGGCATAAAGGTTGCCTTGGGTGTCCATAATGGGTGCAAAATAGTCAAATTTATCGTCTGCCAGTACCGTCTCAAGTTCACCCGTGGCGAGGTCTAAGCGATTGACTTGACGGGGACTAAACACAACGTTATCTTGGGTGTACGCAAGTCCACAAGAATCATAATAAATCACAGTGCTGTTATTGGGGTCTACGCTTGGGTTTTTGTCTTGGCATTCGCCTTCGGTAACAAACTGCGTGCGAGCACTGTCAAGCGATAATACGCACAAATGTCGCTCACCATAAGGACTGGCGTAAGAGGTGTCGCTTGCCGAGGCGATAATTCGCTTATTCGTTGAATCATAGCACAAATCAAATACCTGAAAATCGCTCTTGCGTAAAATCAGCTCCTCGCTTGCCGTGTCGCTACCGATTGGTTTGGACTGAATCGCTGTACCTTCTTGCAATCTGGCACTATAGACATAGGTGTTGTCGTCCATAAAAGCAATGGCGGTGGGGTAAATTGCGTCAAAATCATCCTGTTCTGCTTGTGCTGTACCCATAAACATTGCCCCAGCACCTTCGGTTTTCCATGCTCTTCTGTCTTTGATTTGTTTGATATTTTTGGTGTATTGATTGATGGCTTGGCAAGAAATGGTGGACTCTTTGCCGTTGTCAAGTTTGAGTAGATTTTTGGTGCTGATATAATATAAAGTCGCCATAATAATGCCTACTGCATAAAAAGGTTTATTATACCAACTCTTGGATTTTTTGGAAATTTTTTATGATAAATGCGTGATTTTTGGTGGGATATGTCAAAATGATAGATATGGATAAGTAAATTATGTTTGGAATTATACATAAAAGCACATAAAAAAAACCGCCTTTATCTGTATAAAAGCGGTTGTTATTTGTAAATTTAATCAATGATGACCTTCTTTGGCGTGGTTTAGCGTGTGTTTGGGGATATAGACAGTTAAGTTTTCGTCAGCAACCACGCATTGGCACGATAGGCGAGAGTTTGGCTCTAAGCCCCACGCACGGTCAAGCAGGTCAGCTTCTATGTCGTCCATTTCTTCTAGGCTGTCAAAACCTTCACGGACAACCACATGGCAAGTGGTACACGCCTTGGAGCAGTCGCAAGCGTGTTCAATGTTAATGCCGTGTTCATGCAAGCCTTCAAGCAGGTTTTCGCCTGAGTTTAGCTCAACAGTCGCCCCGTCTGGGCAGATTTCGTGGTGGGGAAGTACGGTGATTGTTACCATGATACTCACTTTTATTTTTAATGGGTTTTGGACAACTGTCCAACCTACGGATTTTTAAGGGTTAATTTTTTAACAATTAGGGACTGGGTTGAGTAATTGCAATTGCCCCTGCTTGATAGAAATGCAATCATTTCCAATCGCTTGCCTTTGTCCCTGCCAATGCCTGTTTGACATTTTGGTTCATGATGACGGACGCAAAATTATCCGACAAAGGTTTTAATTCGCTCACCGCCTTATCCAGCATTGTCTTATCATCGGCAGTTTGGGCGGTGTCAATGGCGGATTTGACGGCGGTCATTTTTTCGCTTAATTTGGCTTTGTCGTTGTCATCAAGTAAGTCGCCAAATTCTGCCAATGCCGATTGCAATGCCAAAATCTCACGCTCGGCTTCTACTTTGGTCTCGATGAGCATACGCTTTTCTTTGTCAGCTTTGGCGTGGATGAAACCTGCTTTTAAAAGTTCTTCTTGTTGCTCTTCGGTCAGCCCATAGCTTGGCACGACATCAATTTTACTGGCGACTTTGGTGGTCGTCTCCATTGCCGATACGGTCAGCTGTCCGTTAGCGTCAATGGCAAAGGTAACTTCCACACGGGCAAGCCCTGCTTTCATGGGTGGAATGCCTGTTAGCGTAAAATTCGCCAAAGTGCGACAATCCGCCACGGTCTCACGCTCGCCTTGCACCACATGAATTACCATACCCGTCTGAGCGTCCGTGTGCGTGGTAAAGGTCTGTCTGCGTGCCACAGGAATGGGGGTGTTGCGTGGAATGATGACTTCGGTCAGTCCGCCCATGGTTTCAAGCCCAAGCGATAGGGGCGTTACGTCCAGTAGGAGTAGGTTATCGTCTTGTTTGTTGATGAGCTGATGAGCAAGCCGTGTCGCCCCAAGTGCCACGACTTCGTCAGGATTGATAGAGCATAAGGGTTTTTTATCAAAAAACGCCTGTACCGCATTTTGCACAATTGGCATACGAGTAGAGCCGCCGACCAGCACCACTTCATCAATGGCGGTTTTGTCAAGGCGTGCATCAGTTAGCACTTGTTCGCATAGTTGCAACGTTCTACGAATCACAGGCTCACAGATTTGGGCGAGCGTGTCTCGGTTTAGTAGCGTGCTAAATGGCACACCGTCAATCTCAACGTCTACCGACACCGCTTGACGCTCGGAGAGTTTTTGCTTGTAGCTTTTGGCAAGGTTGGCAAGGGTGCTTTTTTGGGCGTTGTCCACGTTTTTGGGGTCATGTCCTGCCGATTTGATAAAGAAATTGGCAATCAAACGGTCAATGTCATCTCCGCCCAAAGCCGAATTTCCGCCCGTGGCTAAGACTTCAAACACCCCGTCTTTTAGGGACAACACCGACACATCAAACGTCCCCCCGCCTAGGTCGTAAATCAGATAAGTGCCTGTCTTGGCGGATTTGTCAAGCCCATAGGCAATGGCGGCGGCGGTCGGCTCATTTAATAGGCGTAATACGTTAAGCCCGATGCTTGCCCCTGCGTCTTTGGTGGCTTGGCGTTGGGCTTCGTCAAAATAGGCAGGCACGGTAATCACCGCCCCTTGTATGCTATCAGGCGGTAGGCTTGCCTTGGCGTGGTTGTGGAGCTTGGCTAGGATATGGGCGGACGTTTCAACGGGCGATTTGTCACCTTGTGCGGTAACGAACGCTGGCATGGCGTTGTCGCCCCCAACCAATTCATAAGGGTGGCTAAATTTAATGTCTGCCAAAGACCGCCCCATAAAGCGTTTGGCGGAGATAATGGTATTTTTGGGGTCGTTGTAAGTCAAGGCGTGCTTGCCGACAATGGGGGTGTCTGCCTTGTCGCCATAATATACCACACTCGGCAATAGGGGACTATCGCCAAAGGGCAACACGTCCGCCCGTCCTGAGCGTACCACGCCCACAAGCGAATGAGTCGTCCCCAAGTCTATGCCTAAGGCGTAGCGGTGCTGGTGGGGTTTGGCGGATTGGTTGGGTTCGCTGATTTGAAGTAGAGACATGGTATTATGGTATTTTATGGTTTTACAAGTTGGCTAAAATTTTAACATGGTTTTACTCATTTGGGATAAATTGGGTGTTAAAATTTTTGGCGTTTTATGGGTTGTTTAAATCTTTTAAATTTTTAAAAATAATACTTCGCTCTCAACTTAAAATTATAACTTATTGATTATTCAATAACTATTTCCAAGTTGTAGGGGCGAATTGCAATTCGCCCTTGATAAATCAATCATTTATATAAAGTTGAGAATGGGGCAAACAATTAAAAATCACACATATAAATCATCATCTTGCCCGTCATCTTGGCTTGATGATTTGGATAAGGCGGTTGTCATGTCATCATGCAATTTACCCAAAAAACGCAATTTTTGGGCGATGATTTGAGCATTTTGCCAATCTTTTGTTTGGTATGCTCTGCTAAATTCATCTGCTGTTTGAGTCATTAACGCATGGACGCCATTTGTAATTTGACTGATTGCACTCTTATCGCCATCCATCATGGCATCCTCCAAATCCATGCGATGGCTCATCATCTGCATCAAAAACGGCTCATCAGCGATGGTTTTGTCTGAATCAAATGCCACGCCTGATAATTCAAGCAAATAAATTGCTCGGCTGTCATCACGGTTTAGAGTGTCAAAAGCGTGGTTAATCAAGGCGGTGTTTTGCTCGGCTTGGGCGATATTGTCGGCATTGTCGGGATGGTGCTGTTTTTGCAGGTTCAAAAAAGTCGCTTTTAGGGCGGATTTGTCAATGCCAAACGCTACAGGCAAGCCAAACAATTCAAAAAAATTATTGGTTATTAAAGCCATGAGTTACACCGTAAAGGATTCGCCACAACCACATTCGCCTGTTTGGTTGGGGTTGGTGAATTTAAAGCCAGAATTTAGCCCTTCGGTTACGTAGTCCATTTGCAGACCGTCCAAATAAACAAGGCTTTTTGGGTCTACAAACACACCCACGCCATCATTATCAAAACGCTCATCGGTATCGTTTGGCTCGTCTACAAATTCAAGCACATAGGCAAGACCTGAACACCCTGCCGTTCGTACACCCACACGAATGCCAACGCCGCTGCCCCGATTTGCCAAAAAGTCTTTGACATGTGTTACCGCTTTGTTTGTTAGAGTAATCATAAGTCTTTCCTATGTGATAAATTTACTAAAAATTAGGCAATGACTGATTTTGATTGATAATCTTCAATCGCCGCCTTAATCGCATCTTCTGCCAACACAGAGCAATGCACTTTAACAGGGGGTAGGGCAAGCTCTTGGGCGATGTCTAGGTTTTTAATGGTGCGAGCTTCATCAATGGTTTTGCCTTTTAGCCATTCGGTAACAAGTGAGCTTGATGCAATCGCTGAGCCACAGCCATAGGTTTTGAATTTGGCATCTTCAATAATGCCGTCATCGCCCACTTGGATTTGCAAACGCATGACATCGCCACAGGCGGGGGCTCCGACCATGCCAGTGCCAACGTTTTTGGCGTTTTTGTCTAGGTTGCCCACGTTGCGGGGGTTTTCGTAATGGTCAATGACCTTGTCTGAGTATGCCATGGTTTTTCTCTCTGTTTTTGGGGATTATTGCCTTGCATGTTAGGCTTGGAATAATCAAATTATACTTCGTTCTCAACTTAAACTAGCAACTTATTGATTATTCAATAATGATTTTTGAATTGCAGAGACCAATTGCAACTCGCCCTTGGTAAATCAATCATTGTATAAAGTTGAGAATGGGGTAAATTACTTAAAATTTTAAATCAAAAATCAAAAGCCTTTTGGGCAATGGAGAAGTGTTAATGCTCGCTTGCCTTTATGGTTTGCTGTAATTAAAATTTGAGCAACTGGATTTTCACCTTCATCATGATAATATAGTTCGCTCCAACCAAATTCAATGACAAAATGGTCAGCTCTTATGCCACAGAAATATTCATCTGGCAATTCAAGTATAACTACATCTTGGGCATGAAAAGCATCTAACTCTTCAATATCTTGTTGCTCTAATTCCGACAATAGTTTTGCATTAATACAAGTGTCTTTTTGGGTATTATATAACTCCGAGATAGTTTTTCTTAAAAAATATTTCTTGTTCATATATCAATGCTCCTGCCATTCAACCTTGCTAAAATCCACGCCTTCTTTAAACATGTCCCAAAGGGGCGACAGCTCACGCAGTTTATTTACCGCATCGGTAATTTGGGCAAGAACATGGTCAATGTCCTCATCGGTGGTATGGCGACCAATACTAAAACGGATGGATGAATGAGCCAGTTCATCGGGACGCCCAATGGCACGCAGGACATAAGATGGCTCTAAGGTAGCTGAGGTACACGCTGAACCAGATGATACCGCCAAATCTTTTAGGCTCATCATCAAACTTTCGCCTTCTATGAAGTTAAAGCTGACGTTTAGGATGTTTGGGACGCCTTGTTCAAAACTGCCGTTAAGATAAATCTCTTCAATGCCCTGCAAACCATTCCACAGTTTATCACGTAGGCGAGTGATGTGGGCGTGGTCTTCATCAAAACGGATGGTTGATAAGGCAAACGCTTCGCCCATACCGACAATTTGGTGCGTAGCAAGCGTACCAGAACGCATACCACGTTCATGCCCACCGCCATGTTGTTCGGCTTTGATACGCACACGAGGCTTACGGCGAACATATAACGCACCGATACCCTTAGGGCCATAGACTTTGTGTCCTGAAAAACTCATCAAATCCACTTTTAGCTCTTCTAGGTTAATCTTAATTTTGCCAACGGCTTGGGCAGCGTCCACATGGAACAGTACGCCCTTGGCACGGGTAATCTCACCAATACTGGCAATATCTGTTACCGTGCCCAGTTCATTGTTTACCGCCATGAGACTGACTAAAATTGTGTCGGGGCGAATGGCCTCTTCTACCTGCTTGGGTGTAATGATGCCTGTGGCTTCTTGGGGGATAAGATAGGTAACCTCAAAGCCCTCTTCTTCTAATTGACGGCAAGTATCTAAGATGGCTTTATGCTCAATTTTAGATGTGATGATGTGTTTGCCTTTTTGATGATAAAAATGAGCCACACCTTTTAGGGCAAGGTTGTCCGACTCGGTTGCACCACTGGTAAACACAATCTCACGAGGGTCAGCACCGACTGTCTCAGCAATCTGCATGCGGGCATTTTCCACCGCTTCCTCGGCTTGCCAACCAAAACCATGGCTACGACTGGCAGGATTGCCAAATACCCCATCAAAAGTCATGTATTTGACCATTTTGTCAGCAACCTCTTGGGCGACTGGCGTGGTGGCGGCATAATCTAAATAAATAAGTGATGATTGGCTCATGCTGGATTGACCCCTAAGTTAATTGTATGGATTGTGTGAATTGAATTGGATTCGTCACCTTTTTCGTCGGCGATTTTTTGTTGGCGGTCAGCAATGTCTCCTGTGTGCTTGGATTCTAGGAGCTGGGCTAGGCTAACATTGCTTAAATACGCTTCAATATGATTGGATAAATCGTGCCATAAGTCGTGTGTAAGACACATCTCGCCATCTCGGCAATCACCTTTACCACCACACTGCATGGCGTTAATGGACTCATCAACGGCACTAATGATGCTCATGACATCAATCTCATCTAAGGGTCTGGCAAGATGATAACCGCCAGATGCCCCACGAGTACTGCTTACCAAACCTTTTTTGCGTAGTTTTGAGAAAAGTTGTTCAAGATAAGAGATGGAGATGGATTGACGCTTTGCAATATCAGACAAAGACACCGCTCCTTGATGGCGACTCTCTTGTACTGCTAAATCAAGCAGAGCAGTTACGGCATAGCGTCCACGAGTTGTCAATCGCATAATATGGTTTCCAAATTGCCTAGCCTAACTTTGATAACTAAGCTGGGCGTGGGTAGATAATATTTGGCTATTATAATAATTCCTAGTAATTTAGTCAAGATTATTTTTTATCAAAGTAATTGATTTTTGCCATTGATAAAATTCATCATAAATTTATCTTTTAAATGAACTGTTAAATATAGTCCAAATCAAGCCAAAAATTGATATTTGTCATAGCATGGCTATCATAGCACGGCAGACGTGGTTTGCAATCCGACTAAGGGGGTAGGAATTAATATTTGGCGTTAGGGTAAAAAATTAAGCCAATAAATAACCTATAAAATAAATAAAAAGGCGGAAAGTTCGCCTTTTTATGAGTAAAAAACAATCAAACAAAGTTCATGATGATGGCAACCAATGCAATGATGCCCACCACAACAAGGGCGATAAAGGTGCTTTTTTGTTTGCCTTGTAGTTCGATGAGAGCGGTATTTAGCTTGTGGTTATGTAAGGTTAGCTCATCAATGCGAGCAGACTGCTCGGCGATTTTGGCTTTGTAATTTTCTTGTTTTTCGGCTTTTTGTTCGGGGGTGGGAGCAGGTTTGCCTTTGACTTTGCCCAGTAAGTTTTGAATGACACCGCCCACGCCCAACTGCACCAAAAATGCCTTAAAATCATGCACATCTTCATGACTGCCACGAATTTGTAAGGATTCAACATTGCTACTCTTGTGCGTGGTGATGGCATTAATCAGCTGAAAACTATACGCATTGACCGTCATGTCAGGCGTGGTCTTGTCATTGGGTAGGCGGTCATCGAGCAGTACGCCACGATAGCCAAACGTGGCATAAAACTGCACATGGGGCAGGTAGGTGCGAATGCAGACCACCGTACCACGTTCGGCAAGCGGGTAGGCAAGCTGCCGCAGTTTGGGGTCAAAGCGAAGAATTAGAGTAATGGCTGATTCTAAAAACACCAATAGAACATTTAACAGTCCACGAGAGACACCGCCATTATCGCTGTCATCGGTGCGATAGGTTGGCTGTGGGTCGCTAGGCTTGGGGCTATGGGTCGGCTGGTCGGTCATACAGATATTATCAATTCACAAAATAATGCTAATGATAAGATGATATCCAAAAAAAGTAAACCACCTTAATGTAACTAATGCGTGATTTTTTGGCAAATAAAGGATAAAAGTAGGCTTTTATCGTAAATATCCCGCCTTTGATGGGGTATTTTTGTAAAAAAGATAAAAATATTTTGCCATACCCCTTGTAAAATGGGCAATACCCTTATACAATGCACTCAAAATAAGCCCAAGCGTGTGTTGTGGGCTTAGAATTTGCTTTTGCCAGCTTCATCGGTATTGTAAGATGGGGCAAAATGTAAATTCATTTCACATTCTTATCATCAACACCATGAGGACAAATCATGAATAAATCAGAATTAGTAGATGCTGTTGCCAGCGAAGCAGGTCTTACCAAAGAACAAGCCACCAAAGCCATTAACGCTTTCACTTCTAGCGTACAAGGTGCCTTAGAGCGTGGTGATGACGTGGTATTGGTCGGTTTTGGTACTTTTAGCGTCAAAGAGCGTGCTGCCCGTACCGGTCGCAACCCTAAGACTGGTGCACCACTACAAATCGCTGCCAGCAAAGTACCCGGCTTTAAAGCAGGTAAAGGTCTAAAAGATGCGGTAAACCCTGCCGAAAAAGCTGCCAAAAAAGGCAAAAAATAATTTTAACAATTTTAACAGTTTTAACGTTGTTTAGAATGTTTAAAATGAAAAAACGCACCCCTATTCGGTGCGTTTTTTATTGGTTCTTTAAGTTTTAGCGTTTATCAAATTGACCTTGACACAGTTTAATAAACTCACCGCCAAACTTGCGAATGTCGCTGTCATCACGCACCGCAATCCAACTGGTAAACCGCCCAAAATGACTGATAGGAATGGCAATAAGGTCAGGGTAGTTGGCAGGCTCGTACGCCATTTCAGCAATGATACCCACGCCCAGACCTGCCGACACATAGGTGCTAATCACGTCTGAGTCTAGGGCGGCAAGCACGATTTTGGGTTGTAACCCTGCCTGCTCAAACGTCCTATCAATGGCACTTCGCCCTGTAAAACCGCCATGATAAGTAATGATGGGAAAACTTGCCAGCTCAGGCAAATCCACGCCATCCATCACGTCTGCCAGCTCTGCCAGCTCATGGTCTTTGGGGGCGATGACCACGTGCGACCAGTCATAATAGCGATGACAGCGTAGCACGGCATTGTTGAGCAGGCTCTCGGTGGCAATGCCAATGTCGGCTTGACCACGAATGACCATTTGGGCGATGGTCTCGGGGTCGGCTTGTTGTAGTACTAGATTAACCTTAGGAAATTTTTGTAAAAAAACCTTGACAATGCTGGGCAAAACATAGCGGGCTTGGGTGTGTGTCGTGGCAACGGTCAGTGTGCCTTCTTGGGCGTTATTAAAATCAAGGCTTAGGTTTTCGATGGTGCGTATCTCGGCAAAAATCGCTTCGATGTGGGGCAGTAGCGATTTGCCGATGGGGGTTAGCCCCGTTAGGCGTTTGCCTTGCCGAGTAAATACGTCTGTTTTAAGCTGATTTTCTAGGGCGGCGATTTGTTTGGATAGGCTGGACTGACTGGTGTGGAGCAGTTCGGCAGCTTGGGATAAGTTATAGCCATTGACGACCGTATGCCAAACGGTTTCTAGCTGTTTGAGCTGAATTTGTAAATGCTTTTGGTTGATGACCACATCTATCGCCATGATACGCCCCTTAATCTGATTTATAAAGTGCTGTCATTATAAAAGCCACCATCAAAAAAGAAAATACCCAAAAAGAAAAAACAAATGCCGATTGGGAATATCGGCATTTGTGGTGCAATGATGGGGTTATCTGCTAAGCATTGGCAAGTTCATGCTCTATCGCTTTTAGGATAAAGGCTTCAATGTTGTGTTCGTCATAGCCGATTTGTGCTTGGATTTGGGTGAGCAAGGCACGGGGTAGGTGTAGATTAAAGGATTTTTGCCTGCTGTTAAAGAGCGTGGAGTTTAGGCTAATCATCGCCCACGTCTGCCCTGCGAATTTGGGGTTGGTCAGATGAATGCTGATGTTCTCAGGTTGGGGCAGGTCGTTGCCATCATCTGCCAGTTGTTGCAAATGCCCAATCAAGGTAGAACGTACTTTATCAATCGTATCAGCAATGCTGTTGCCGACAACATGGATGTCTGGCAAATCGGGTACTTGGGCATAAAAAGTATCATCTTCTTGTCTGATGGCAACGCTAAAAAGTTTCATGATGGATTGATATGCTAAAAGGGATTTTTATTTTGTCATAAATATAATAAATTGGCAATAAGTTAAGACTAGCGGTAACTTTAAAAGGCTAGATGGATGATTTGTTTACCAAACGTATCTTAGGTGGGTGTTATTTGCGATTTGGGTGAGTATTGTCTTTATTGATGGGTGTATTTGGCTGAATGTGTAGAGCATACAAGTGAGCGTGGGCACGTCCGATTTTTAAAATATCACAATAACTTTTTGTAAAATAACCAAAAATAGTCTAAAATGGCAGATTATTTTTTAACTCATGCACAGCGATGATACGACAATTTGATTTTTCGGCATTTAAGACGGCTTATTTTAATCGTCAGGCTTTATCCATGCTATTTTTGGGCTTTGCCGCAGGCGTGCCGATTTTGCTGATTTTTTCTAGTTTGGGATTGTGGCTTCGTGAAGCAGGCATTGAGCGGGCGACCGTTACCATGTTTAGCTATGCAGCGTTGGGTTATTCGTTTAAATTCATCTGGTCGCCTTTGGTGGACGCTTTGCCCTTGCCATTTTTGAGTGGTTGGCTAGGACAACGCCGAGCATGGCTACTTTTGACCCAAATTTTGATGATAAGTGCCATTGTCATCATGGCGATGACCGACCCGCAAGGGGCGAATTTGACCATCATGGCGATGGGGGCGGTGCTGCTTGGCTTTTCGGCAGCGACCCAAGACATCGTGATAGATGCTTATCGTATTGAGTCCGCCCCGAGCGAGATGCAAACGGCACTATCAGCAACTTATGTGGCAGGCTATCGCATTGGCATGATAGTATCGGGAGCGGGGGCGTTGTATTTGGCGGACTTTTTTGGGTCAAGCAAAGAACTGTACAACTATCTGGCATGGCAAAAAACCTACCTTATCATGGCGTGTGTCATGGGCGTGGCGGTGGCGACCACGCTGTTTATCAAAGAGCCTGACATCTACACCAAAAAAGAACTTCGTCCTGTGGCGGACTATGTGCGACTGCTGTTGGTGTTTGTGTCTGCCGTTGTTGGCTTTATCATGACTTACCGCTTTTTGGGTGGGGTATTGCCCGACATGGATGGAGTTATGGCAAGCTTTATGATGGGCGTGGTGCGATTTGTATCAAGCGGTGCGGTGGCATTTGGGATTGGTTATGTGTTGGTGCAATTAGGCTTGGTTGCCAAAGAGATTGCCCATGCCATGTGGGTGCGTCCGATTGCAGATTTTTTTGAGCGTTATGGCAAAAAGGCGATGCTACTGCTGGCACTCATTGGCTTGTATCGTATCTCGGACATCGTGGCAGGCAATATCTCCAACCTGTTTTATCAAGATTTGGGCTTTACCAAAACCCAAATTGCCAATGCGGTCAAAGTGGTGGGCGTGATTGCCAGTATTGGTGGTGGCTTTGTTGGGGGCTGGGTGGCTCAGCAGGTGGGGGTCATGCGAGCGATGATGGTGGGGGCGATACTGGCGTGTGCCACGAACCTGTTATTTATCATCCTTGCCAATATGCCGACCATTCTGGTCATGTATTTTGCGGTGATTACCGATAACCTAGCGGCAGGTTTGGCAAGTGCGGTATTCATCGCCTTTTTGTCGGCACTGACATCCATTCGCTTTACGGCGGTGCAGTATGCCCTGTTTTCATCACTCATGACCCTATCGCCAAAAATCTTGGGTGGTTATTCGGGGGCGATTGTGGATGCGACCAATTATCCCACGTTTTTTGCCATCACATTTGTGATTGGACTGCCGATTTTATATTTGATTCATTTGGTAAATAAACACATCTCGCTGGACGAGTCCGTACTTGACAAAGAATGACATGCACACCATCAACGCCCTAAAAGCCCGATTTCGCAAGCTATCGCACGCACACCTGCCCTATTATTGGTTTGAGTCGTTGCTGTTATTTGTGCTAAATAAAGACAAAGCCTTTTTAATTACCCATGATGATTATCTGCTGACCGCTGATGAATATGATAGGCTTGAAAGTGGCATGGCAAAACTATGCTCGGGCGTGCCACTTGCATATGTCATCGGCAGGCAGGGCTTTTTTGGGCATGAGTTTGCGGTCAATGAACACACGCTTATCCCACGCCCTGATACAGAGATGTTGGTGCAGACGGTGCTTGATATGGTGGCGGATAAGGGTTTGGGGCAGGTTCGGATAGTGGATTTGGGAACAGGCTCGGGGTGTATTGCCCTGAGTATAGCAAAGGCGTTGCCGTCTAGTGTGGTGCTGGCGGTGGATTATTTCCATCATGCCTTAGACGTTGCTCGGCGAAATGCACAAGATTTGCAAGTGACAAATTGCCAATTTATCCAATCAAATTGGTATGAAAATATCCCCATGCAGAGCTTTGATGTCATCGTTGCCAATCCGCCCTATATCGCACGCACCGATGAGCATTTGGCACAGTTGGGGGCGGAGCCTATCACGGCATTGGTGGCGGACAATCACGGCTTATCCGATATTGAAAAAATCATTAAGGGCAGTGCGGCGTATCTCATGCCTAGTGGCGTATTAGCCTTAGAACATGGCTACGACCAAGGGGCGAGCGTGCAGGAACTTTTTGCCAAGGCAGGTTTTAAAGATGTTCGCACCATCAAAGACTATGGTGACAATGATAGAATCACGATGGGGGTTTGTGATGAGTGATAATGATAAAAAAATGACTACCAGTGAGCTTAGTGATAATGAACTCATGCGGTATGCCCGCCAGATTCTACTAAATGACTGGGATATGGATGCACAGCTACGCCTAAAAAATAGCCGTGTGCTGATTGTGGGTGTGGGCGGTCTGGGCTGTCCTGTCTCACAGATTCTGGCACGGGCAGGCGTGGGGAGCATGCATTTGATTGACTTTGATGTGGTGAGTCGTAGTAATTTGCAACGCCAAACACTATTTAGAGAGTCAGACATCGGTCAGCCCAAAGTGGCGGTGGCAAGCCGTGCATTGGCGATGCATAATGAGTTTATTAACATCGCCCATCAGGACGTGGAGCTAAATGCAGACAACATCACAGCGATAATTGGGGGTAGTGGTGCGGATTTGGTGATTGATTGCACGGATAATTTTACCAGTCGTTATTTGATTAACCAAACCTGCCGAACGCTCGGTTTGCCCTTGTTATCCAACTCCGCCATTGGCGAAGTGGGGCAGATTGCGTTGTTTGATAAACAGACGGGCTGTTATGAGTGTTTGTTTGGGCAGGACAAAGACAGTAACAGTAGTATCACCCAAAACTGTGCCACATCAGGGGTCTTGTCTAGTACCGTGAGTATCATCGGCTCGATGTCGGCACAGATTGCTCTAGATTATCTCGGACGGGGGCATAACCCCATCGCTCACGAGCTGTTATTATGGCAGGGCAGAACCATGACTTTACAAAAAATGCGATTTGCCACCAATAAACACTGCCCACTGTGCCACGCCTAGCCGTACCACTCTTAGACGATAAAACCATGAAAACATCACCATTGCAATTTGCCAAAAAATCCCTAAATACAGGGGCGAATGTCCTAGGTCGCCTACACAAAAGTGCCAGCGTGGCAGGGCTATCTGCCTTGCGTGTTGCCAAGGGCGAGCAGATGGACGCTTATCTATTAAAAGATGCCTTTATGCAGATGGGCGTGACTTATATCAAGCTTGGACAGTTCATCGCCAGCACCCCATCACTGTTTCCCCGTGAGTATGTGCTTGCTTTTGCTGACTGTTTGGATGCCACACCGCCTGTGCCATTTGCCAAAATGCAAGCAGTGCTGACCGAGGAGCTGACCGATGATGGGCGTGGGCTTGATGATATTTTTGCGTCCATTGACCCTGTGCCACTGGCGTCAGCGAGTATCGCACAGGTGCATAAGGCAACCCTAAAAGATGGACGGCAGGTCGCCTTAAAAATCCAAAAGCCTGATGTTGGGGCGATTATGCAGACCGACTTAGGGGTGTTACATGGGGCGTTTTGGGCGATGGAGCGGGTCTTGCCAATGATGAAAACTGCCAATCTCGCCCCCATTATCGATGAGATTCGCACTCGCATGACTGCTGAGACTGATTTTTTGGCGGAAGCTTGCCATATTGATAAGTTTCGTGAATTTTTAGATAAAACAGACAGTCAGCACATCACCGCCCCCAAAGTCCATCACAACCTATCAACCAAGCGTGTGTTGGTCATGGATTTACTGGTTGGTAAGTCGCTTGTTGATGAGAGCTTGCTTAGCGACATCGCTCAAAGCAACCGCACCACGCCCCAAAAAGTGATGGCGGACGTGCTAGATACGTGGTTTTTGTCGCTGATGATGACGGGTGAGTTCCATGCCGATTTGCACGCGGGCAATCTCATGTATCTAACCGATGGACGGATTGCCTTTTTGGATTTTGGGCTGATGGGGCAGATTAAACCGAGCAGTTTGCAGGCGTGTTTCTCACTGGTGCAGTCTTTACAGCTTAACGATTATCATGGCATGGCACAGGCGATGGTTGATATTGGCATGACCCACAGCCATGACAAAATCAAAGTAGGGCAACTGGCAGACGACCTAAAAGCGATGATGGACAAGGTGCATGGCTCGCCCCAAGAGACGGATAACCTTAATCTGCTCATGCTAGAACTTGTGGAGATTGGTAAGCGTTATGGCGTGCATTTTCCTAGGGATTTCGCGTTATTAACCAAACAGCTGTTGTATTTTGATAGATTTATGGTGACACTCGCCCCTGAGATGGAGTTATTTGAAGGCGAGCGGTTAAAGGTGGTGACAGAGCAAAGAGTGTTAAATTAAGGCGTACCTGCCTTTGTAGTACAAATTAGACTTCTTGCGAAACCCCGAATTAAAGAAAACCGTTCGTGGTGAGCTATGCCTGCCCATAACGGTTTTCGTTACCCTTCGACAGGCTCAGGGTGAACGGAAAGCCTAGTATCGCAAGAAATCTATTGTATTTAATTTTTGTTAAAATAAAAACCACGCCCTAGGACGTGGTTTTTATGTGTTAAATCAAATCTTTATCGCTGTGGAAGTGATTTTTTCTTCTACCACCACCGCATCGGGGTCGCCTGCCACGCTTTCACGTTTGACAAACATAAAGAACGCCCCTGTGGTCAGTGCCGTAAGCCCAATGCCAATCCACACCGACAGCGTATAATCAAGCCCAAAGCCGATTTTGTTGTACGCCAAAAACGTATAACACGCCGCACTCATAAAGATGGCAGGCAATGTGCAAACCCAGTGGAACTTACGATAACGGTACAGATAACCTGCCGCCGTCCACAGCATGACGACCGCCACCGTTTGGTTTGCCCAGCTAAAATACCGCCATAGGATTTGAAAGTCCACTTTTGAGACGATAAAGCCGATGACAAATAGTGGAATGGCAATCCACAAGCGTTTCATGAGCGTGCGTTGTTCCATGGTTAGAAACTCGGCAATGATAAGCCGTGCTGCACGAAACGCTGTATCACCTGATGTGATGGGTAGGATGACCACGCCAAGCACTGCAAAGATGCCGCCGATGGTGCCAAGATAGGCAATGGAGCTGTCATAGACGACCTTGGAAGGCGAACCGTCAGCAATGGCACCTTGTAGGCTTACCAAATCAGGATAGAATGACATGCCGACCGCACACCAGATGAGAGCAATAATCCCTTCGGTAATCATTGCTCCATAAAAGATAAAGCGACCTTCGGACTCGTTCTCGGCACAGCGAGCCATGAGCGGGGTCTGGGTGGCGTGAAAGCCTGACAATGCACCACAGGTAATGGTCAAAAATAGCAAGGGCCAAATGGGCAAGTCGCCTTTGGGTTGTAAGTTCATAAAGAAACTCTCAACCGTCAAACCGCCCATGCTATTAAAGAAATAACCGCCACCACTACTAAATTCACTTTTTAGCAAACCATAAGTCATGCCAAGCGACATGAATAGCAATAATCCACCAAAAAATGGATAAACCCGACCGATGATTTTGTCAATGGGTAGTAATGTGGCGATGATATAATAAATCTCTTTCCAAACTAAAAATAAACCCTTGTAAGTATTGGGGTTGAAGTTTTTAAAAATCTACAAAAATCAGGGTTTGGAAAGAAGTTTAATAAATAAAAATCAGGGCTGTCCACAACACCACGATGGTGCTTTTTTCCATGCCAAACACGGTATTTTTGACCGTTTCGGTGGCAACAGCAACGCTCTCGGCATTATTGACATTAATCGCCCCTGTGGCAGCGGTGCCAAAAGTATCCATGGTGATGGAGCTAAGAAGTTGGGCAGGACTTGCCACAAAGACCACACCAACAAGCACGAGCAGGACAACGGCAAGTAAGTTAATAAAATGCTTGACAGGTTGCCCCAGATATTTGCCCGTCAGATACGGCATACTTGCCCCGCCATTTCGCACCGAGAGCATACCACACATGTAGTCGTGTACCACCCCTGCAAAGATACAGCCAAACACAATCCATAGCATTGCCACAGGACCATACAACGCCCCCAAGATTGGACCAAAAATTGGGCCTGTGCCTGCGATGTTAAGCAGTTGGATGAGCCAAATGCGTTTTTTGGACATGGGGATGTAGTCCACGCCGTCTGTCATGGTGTAGGCAGGGGTGTTTTTGTTGGGATTGATGACAAAGATTTTTTCAATCATCTTGCCATATACAAAATAGCCTGCCACCAACACGGCGACACAAAAGAAAAACCACAACATAAACAATCTCCTAAGATTGCTTTATCAGAATAATTTATTGCATAATAAATAAAGTTAATAAATAATGGCATTTTAAAAAACTAACCAAAATTTACCGACGCTTACAATACCGCAAACCGACAAAAACGTCAATGCACCATTTTGGGTAGTTGATTGATTTTTGTAATTTATTTTATTAATAAATACTTTTTATTTTTTAAAGCATAAAATTTTAAAAATTTTAGGGCAACTCTTGTTTGATTTTTGCTATAATAATGCACTTTATGCGTTTAAAGTTCTTATCTTTGACTTTGTGTGGTTTTGTCCCATCATGACTTTTTTTAAAAATATGCCTTATCGCTCATCTAGGCAGAGCATTTCTCATCAGCGTGGTTCAGCACAGCAGATTTTGGTGTTGTTCGTCATCGCTTTGGCGTTGGTGGCGATGGTCATGGCGGTTTTTGGCTACAAAATCGGACACAAACAAGGGCTTAGAAAAGGGGCGACTTTGCAAGCTCAGCAAGGCGGGGATGCTCTGCTCCAAGGCATGACGGTCAATGAAGCCACGCTAAAACAACAGCTTGACTCGGCGGTCAAAGAACGTGATATTAGCCTTTCTAATTTAGAGAGCTTGCGTGAAAAAAATGAAGAGCTGACCACAAAAAACCTACAACTGACACAGGTTAATGAGCTGTTCAAAAGCAAACTTGCCAAAGATGGTGGCATCCCCCTTGAAGTGCTGGGCGGTGAGATTGTTGCTTTGGCGGATAATACCTACGAGTATCGTTTTGATGTGGCGATGGTGTCATCAACAGGCTCGCCGATGAGCATGACCCCCAAGATGACATTGCTAAATGCCACCAGCATGGTGCAAATCCCCCTAAAACCTGCCATTTATGAGATTAAAGACGTGGAACGGATTCGTGGGCGGTTTGTCATGCCTGACGGTTTTGCTCCCAGGCAAATCAAATTTGAAATCAATACAGGTGGCGAGCGTGTTGAACAGCTCTACAACTGGCAGGTGGGCGAATTTATCGCACAAAAAGAAGACAGGGGCGTGAGTGAGCGACCCATCGGCACAGGCGAATAACGGTAAAAGCAAAGGTGTGGTATGAGCCAACATGAATCTGATATTGACAATCAAAGTGATGTGGTGACTAAGCCACAACACGTGCCAGAACAAGCACCAGAACAGGCAGAAGTACCGTTATTTCATGTGGTCATGCACAATGATGACTTTACCACGATGGATTTTGTGGTGTTTGTGCTTGTTGAAGTGTTTGCTCATGGCATGGATAAAGCCGTATCTTTGATGATGGACATTCATCAGACGGGGCAGGCGATTGTGGCGACCCTGCCCAAAGAGATTGGTGAGATGAAAATCGCCATCGTACAAGAGTATGCCGAAGAAGCCGAATTTCCGCTATTGGTTACTTTAAAGAGAGCATAATGAGATAAAATATATTTTTGTAAAATCATTATCTTATCTTTAAAACAGTATTGCTACAAAAACTGTCATTTTCCATCATTTTTATCCATCATTTTTATGTCATCTAGTCCATTATCTCATCATTTTTCCCGAATATTTCATTTAGCCAGTTTACGTCCGCCTAGGGATTTTTACCCCATTGCTGACACACCCATTTGCCTTGAAATCGGAGCGGGCAAGGGTAAACATGCCTTGCTATTTGCCAGCCAAAATCCTGATAAGCACCTGTATGCCATAGAACGTACCGCCATAAAGTTTGGGGCGTTTGACAAGCAAGCAGGCATGGCAAATCCGCCCAATCTCACCGCCATTCACGCTGACGCCATTGCGTGGACAGCCTTTGCGGTGTATCCCAAGCAGCTCCAAACCTGCTTTATTTTATACCCCAATCCCGAACCCAAAAACAAAAACCAGCGTTTTTTGAACATGCCATTCTTTGAGCTGTTATTGTCAAAGATGGCAGATGGCGGGCAGATTATTTTGGCAAGTAACATTGGCGACTATATCGATGAAGC
The DNA here is from genome assembly GCF_039693965.1 of Moraxella sp. K1664. Classification (NCBI taxonomy): domain Bacteria; kingdom Pseudomonadati; phylum Pseudomonadota; class Gammaproteobacteria; order Moraxellales; family Moraxellaceae; genus Moraxella; species Moraxella sp. K1664. The sequence continues at coordinate 2,386,240 of NZ_CP155576.1, read as the reverse complement.
TGAGCGACTGCTTACTGATGTGTGGCAACTGCCTTATACCAAAAGGCAGATAGAGCCGACGTCGGCACGCACGCATTTTGAGATTAAATATTTGGCACGGGGCGAGCGTTGCCAAGAGCTTATCATTACCAAGCCGAGCGGTTATCGCACCCGTTTTGATGAGACATTGCCCCTACATTTATCATGGTCGCCAAGCGATGAAGCTTAAGGTTGCCATCATTGGGGCAGGGGCGAGTGGTCTTATGGTTGCAGAGCATTTGTCCGCTTATGATGTGGACATTTGTGTCTATGAGCAAATGCCAAGTGCAGGTCGCAAAATCCTATGGGCAGGCAAGACAGGGCTAAATGTCAGTCATGCCGAGCCGATGACGGCTTTTGTGGGGCGTTACACCCCGTCTGACTGGTTGACACCTTTTTTGCAAGTCTGTGATAATGCGTGGGTCGTGGATTGGCTCGCTGGGCTGGGCATTGAGACCTATGTCGGGTCAAGTGGGCGGATTTTTCCTGTGCAGATGAAAGCATCGGCATTTCTAAGGGCGTGGTTGCGTCGCTTGATGGCAAGGGGCGTGCAGATTTTTTATCGCTACGAGTGCTTGGGTATCGATGGTAATGCCGTGCGATTTGCTCATGATGGGGCGGAGTTTGAGCAGACATTTGATGTCATCGTGCTGGCGTGTGGTGGTGGTTCGTATCGGCGATTGGGGGCGACAGGCACATGGCAGGCGTGGCTGTCTGATGATGAACTGACCCCACTGTATGCCAGTAATGTCGGGGTGGTGCGGTCGTGGTCGCCTTATATGGATAAATTTTTTGGTAAGCCGTTAAAAAGGGTGGGTCTGTGGACAGATGGCGAGCCTGTCTCCCAAGGCGACATCATCATCACTCATTATGGCGTGGAGAGCGGGCTGATTTATAAATACAACAAAGCCATGCGTGCGTGTCATGATGGGATAAGGGTGTATTTGGATTTATTGCCTGACAAATCACCAGATGACATCGCCAAGACATTTACCAAAAATAAAAAGCAGTCTTTGAATAACATTTTACGAAAAATCGGCTTGGATGACATCAAAATCGCCCTAATTCGTGAATGCACCCATAAAGCAGACTGGGCAAATCACGAACGCATGGCAGGTTTTGTCAAATGCTTGCCGATGGCGTTCGATGGTTTTCGTCCGATGGATGAAGCCATTAGTACAGGTGGCGGTGTCAAGCGGACGGCATTAACGGATGAATTGCAACTCAAATCCAATCCTGCCGTCTTTGTCTGTGGTGAGATGTTAGATTTTGATGCTCCGACGGGTGGTTATCTTTTGACGGCATGTTTTGCCACAGGGCAGGCGGTGGGGCGTGGCGTGGCTCAGCTTTTAAAATTGCAACCGATAAAGGTAAGCTAAAAAGCCAAAAGCACACCCTAGATAGGCTAAGCCCGTCTAAATTTACCGTATTCCAAAAAATGCACCACTTGGTTGGCAACAGCAGAGCTGGTTAGCATGCCCGTGTGAGTGACAGGCAAAATCAGACTGTCAGTGGCAGAAGGCAGTTCTGTCTCATGGACAAATACCGTGCCGTCATGGGCATGTTGGGTGCGGTAGTGGCGGTTGTGATAATTTAAAAACAGCAAACCCAAGCCTTGGGACTTATCCCCTGCAATCACGCCAAATTCCACGTCATTAGGTACACTCGGACAAGTGCCGTCCAACGCTCCGATATAGGACTGTCCCACTAGGGGCGACAGCATGCGTTTGACATAAGTGGCACAGACACTGCCTTGATGGGGCGTGCCAAGGGAGACACAGCGATGAACCTGCCATGCGGGATAGTCATGCAAGAACTGCCGAATCACCAATCCGCCCAGACTGTGAGCCACGAGATTGATGGGCTTGTCGGGGTTGTGATGAGTGAGCAGATAGTCATTTAGGCGTTTGGCGTGTGCCGAGACGTCTTGACGTAGACTGTGATAGGTGGGTGTATGCACGACAAAACCCGCTCGCCGAATGTATCTGGCAAGCGGATAAACAATCAAACTGGTTTGGTGTAAACCATGTAAGACGAGCGTGGTGGGTTTATTTGCCACGATAAGTAATGCGACCTTTGGATAAATCGTAAGGGGTCATCTCAACCTTGACTTTATCGCCTGTCAGAATGCGGATATAGTGTTTACGCATCTTGCCTGAGATGTGAGCGATGATTTCGTGTCCGTTGTCAAGGCGGACTTTAAATAGGGTGTTCGGTAGCGTGTCAATGACTTCGCCTTCAAACTCGATGATGTCGTCTTTTTTTGCCATAAGTCAAATAAGTTAAAAATGAAAGCGGTATTATAGTAGAAATTGCATAAAATAGCAATGGATTACTCTAATAAACCAAGCCACAACGGGGTCAAAAGCTGTTTTGGCAGTAGCTGTTGAAATTTATCAGGATAATAAGCGTTGATAAAATACAGCCCGTCCGCATCTGCCGTGGGTGGCAGTAGTGAGCGGTCTTTGGTGTCGATGAGTGCAGGCAAAGCATCAATGTGGAGCCTGCCTGTGCCAACCGCAAAAAGCGTGCCCATGATGTTACGCACCATGTGGTGCAAAAAACCGTCCGCCTGAATGTCTAACACAAGATACGCCCCATGTTTAAATAGATGGATATGATGAACGTCTCGGACAGGTTTGTTGGATTGGCACATGGATGAGCGAAAACTGCTAAAATCATGTGTGCCAAGCAGAAGCTGGCTGGCTTGTACCATGACATTGACATCAAGGGGTTCATAAAAATGAGTGACTTGATGGCGTAAGATGGCAGGGCGATAGGGTTGGTTTAGGGTGATGTAACGATAACGGCGAGCGATGGCACCAAAGCGTGCGTGAAAGTCATCAGGCATGGGCGTGACCCACGTTAAGGCGATGTCGTCGGGCAGTAGGGTGTTTACGCCACGAAGCCACTGGTGGGGCGTGCGATGGGCGGTGGTGGCAAAATGAGCGACCATATTACCTGCATGCACCCCTGCATCAGTGCGACCTGCGGCAATGACTTCCACAGGCTCGTTGGCGACCTTGGAGATGGCGTATTCAAGGCGAGCTTGAATGCTGTCCACTTCTTGCTGACGTTGCCAGCCTTTATAATGCGTGCCAATGAACTCAATGCCAATGGCGTGGATTATCATGCTCATCACCAATCACCAGTTATCAGAACATAAGGCGTTATTTACCGCCAGCCATAAAAGTCGCCCATAGATGGCAGGAATGCTCAATTTGCCCCCTGACCACACATGATGAGCATATTGCCAAGACCCTGCGGCATAAGTGGTGCTCACTCCATGAAAAGGACACATGGTGGTGCATATCACAGGGATGTTTTGCTCATGCAGTCGGTCAAGCTCGGCGATAATAGCATCACTTTTGGGTAGGTTGCCTGCCCCATAGGCGATAAGGATGACAGCGGTGGTGTTGTCATCGATATTGGCTAGCTCTTGGGCGATGTGGCTTGTGTCATTAGGCAATAAAAAAACGCTTTTGATGTTGGCGGTATTGGTGTGATGTTTGATGATGTCAAAAGGCTCGGGGCAGACTGTGGGTAATGTCAGGCTTGGATGACTAACGTGTGTGCCATAAAAGGCATTAGGATTGAGACTGTCTATTTTTTGAGTGTTGTCCGCCCAAAAGGTTTGGTGGCAAAACTGCACAAACACACCTTGATGGGTTTGGCTGACATTGATGGCATCTGATAGATTGTGCCAAGCATCGCTGGTATCATCTATGTGATAAGCAGGATTATCTGCCACAAGTAGTGGATTCATGCTCCCTGTAATCACCAAGGATAGGTCGCTGTCGGCAAAGGCGTGAAATAAAAAACTTGCCAAAAAACTTAGGGTATCCGTGCCTGTTATCAGTACAAATCGTCTGGCACCTTGCTGATGGGCGGTGCGGATGAGTTCATAAAAATGGGTAAAGTCAGCAGGGGTTAAGGTGCTACTGTCTTTAATGCAGTCATTATCCAAAATGACTTGTCTGCTGTCTAATCGGCTGTTTAATAAATTTTGTAAAACAGGTAAAAACTCATGGGCAGACAAGGGCGATAAAGGCGTGCCATGACTGCCAAAAGTACCGCCAGCATAAATAAGATGAATGTCGTCTGATTGATAGAGCATGATAAGCTAAGTGTAAAATGATTGGGCAAATCATAGCATGGTTTTTATAAAAAAGCAAAAAAGGCACATCGTAAGACATGCCTTTAATTGTGTTGTCAAGTCGTGATTTATGCTAACTGAGCCAGTAATTCACGAGCGTTTTGTTGCTGAGCGGCACTGCCTGTTTGTATCACTTCATCAAGCAGACGTTTGGCACTGTCGTACTCGCCAAGATCAAGATATTGTTTGGCAAGATTGAGTGTTACCCCTGTATTATCAAGATTATCAACAAAGCTCAGCTCAGATGGCACCCCTGCTGTTTGGGCGGGTTGTTTTGCCACAGGGGATTCGGTGGCTACTGGCTGAGCAGGTGGTGTGGCTCTTGGGGTGGCTGTTGGAGCGGTGGCTGCTGGTGTTTCAGCAAAATCAAAACCGCCAAAATCAAGGTCGCTCGTCTCGGTGGCAGGTGCAGGTGTTGTATCAAACACCAGCTCGTTGGCATCAAATGCCAGTGTGGCATCTTGTACTGGTGCAACTGGTTTTGATGGTGCAGGTTGGGTTGTTTGCGTGTCCAAACCTAGGTCAAAACTACCGAAATCCAAGCCATCATTAGTATTGGCAGGGGTGGGCTCGGGTGTTGGCGTATTATCCAAACCTAGGTCAAAATCAGCAAAGTCAGCACTGGGGGTAGCAGGTGTGGGTGCTGGTTTGACGGCAGGCTCAGGCTCACCAACCAAGCCAAAGTCAGCATCCAGACCGTCAAAATCCAATCCGTCATTAGCACTCGTTTGTGGCGTAGGTGCTGTTGGGGTGGTTTGGGTGTCAAATGACAAGTCAAAGTCGCCAAAGTCTGATACGTCAGCTTGGGGTGCTGGGGCAGGAGCTGGTATGGTAGGTTGTGCAGGAGTGGATGACAAGTCGGCATCAAAATCAAAGTCGTCAAATGCCAAATCATTAACAGGTGCAGTGGTAACTGGGGTTGCAACTGGCTCGGGTGCCAAATCAAAGTCAAAACCTAAGTCGTCAGAGCTGTCGGAACTGGCACTTGGAGTTGGTGCAGGAGCAGGAGTAGGAGCGTCAAAGTTAAAATCAAACGCATCTAACTCATCGGAGCTTGGGGCTGGAGCTGTTTGAGCAACTGTACTTGGTGCTGACGTGGTGTCAAAGTCAGCTGATAAGTCGCCAGCTAATCCACCATCCAAACCGGTGTCTAAATCGCTACCCAAGTCTTGGTTGAAACCATCATCTAGCGTATCAAAATCAAGGGTCGGCTCGCTGACTGGTGGTGTGCTTGATGGTTCGTCAAAAGAGAAATCATCAAAATCTAAGGTAGGCTCTTCCAAGGCAGGCTTTGCGGTAGACTGTGGCTCTTGGGACGGAACGTCAAAACTTAGGTCAAAATCATTGTCAGTAACAGCAGGTTTGGTTGATGGTGCTGGATCTTGTAATGTATCAAAATCAAAATCAAGTCCATGAACATTATCATTAGAGACGGCAGGGGTGGGAGCTGGTGCCATGGGGGCAGGCTCAGGTGTCTCAAATTCAAAGTCAAGACCGCTGTCAAAGGCGGTGGATGTCTGGTTGTGTGTAGCGACTGTTGCAGCAGCAGGAGCAACCACAGCTGCAGTTTGGGCAGGTGTCGGCTGTGGCATTGGTGCAGGTGTTTGAACTGTCGCACCAGTCATCTCTTCTTCTAGTAGAGATTTGCAAAAATCAGCTTCACGAATGGTCTCGCCATCGGCAATCTCGTGAATTTTTTGATGAAGTTGATTAAAGGCGGCAAACTGTTTAGTAACACCATAAGTTTGTAGTAGTTTTAGCATGGCACCGTTATGACGCGGATTGGTCATCAACACGCGTTTGAGCTCAGCTATGGCTTCTTGATAATTTTGGTTGCGAATGTGTGCATCAGCCGTGGCAAGCTCATCAGTAGCGGTGGGTGTGGGTGCAGGTGCCACAGGAGCTTGCTGAGTGGGCAAGTGGGCTTGTGGGCTGGCAGGTAGTTCTGATTTTTGGGCTTGTAGTTTTTTTAATACAAAAAATGCCACAATACCAATTACAACAACAGCACCAATGGCAATAATAATGGTTTCCATAATAACTCCAATTTGACAAGCCTGCTTGAACAGGCTTGGTGGGTATTACCCTTGTTAATTATTGTTTCTCTTTGAGATTTTTTAGACGATTTTCAAGTTCGGCAAGCCTTTGGTTTTGCAACTGAACTTTTCTGGCAGCTGATGAGAGCTCTTCGTTTAGGCTATTGACACGTTTGGCGTTATTGGCAGTTTGCTGACGTGTATTTTTAAGGGTGCCTGCCAAGTTACCACCACCTGCTGTTGTGTTAGATGTAGGTTTGCTGTTGGTGCCTGTGGCACTGCCTTGTTGAGTAGGTGTTACCAAGGTCATTTGAGCTCTTGGTAGTGCTTTTTGAGCGGGCTTGGCGGTCACTTGACTGCCACGTCTTGGCGTGTCATTTCTGGTTTGTCTTGCTGTGCTACTTCTGCTTGCTGATTGTCTTGCGGTAACGGCCCGCTCTCTGCTGGCACGTCTGGCTTCAATCGCTTCGGCAATCGCTTTTTGTGATGGCACAACTTGATAGCTGGGTAGGTTTAAGTTGGCACTTGTTTTGAGTTGGTTGATGTTGCCTTTGTTAAAAGCGTCAGGATTGGTTTCATGGATGGCAGTCATCACTTCATTAACACTCATGTTGTTTGCTTGTGCAATGACGTTCGCAATACTCCACAAGCTATCGCCTTGTTGCACAACATAAGTCGCTTGACCTGACTGGGATTCGGTAGGTGCTGTTGTTTGGGTTTGCTCAGGTTGTGATGCGGGTTGTTCTGCCATGGTGTCTTGGGCGATGAATGGCTCATCAAACGTTGGAGCGGTAGGCATCGGCGGTACTTGCCCAGCAGGGTATACACGACGCACTATCTCTTCGGTTAGGATATCAACTTGTCTGTTGGTGCCTTCAGGGGTGATTTGTGATAATACCGCTTCTTCTTTGGAGATGATGTTGCCTTCACTGGTGCCTATGGCAGTGGGTACGGGTTCAAGCACAGGGGTGCCTTGAGTAATGACCTGTGTTATTGGTTCGTCAAACTGCATGAAGTCATCAGGTGTTTCGGTGATGGGACTGGTTTCGGGTAGGTTGGGTCGGGTCTCAGCGGTCACTACCTGCGTTACTTTGTCTTCAGGTAGGGTGAAAGCATTGGTGGCAGGCAAAGGCATGAGCAAGGTCTGTGGCTCAATGATTTGCTCGCCGTTGTTATTTAAGTTTAGTACGACATCAGCAAAGGGTGTGCTGATGGGTTGGTTGGAAGTTAGGGTGATTTGACCTGCGTTGTTTGATGTGGGTGTAAAACTCACCGAAATCTGAGCATCGGGGCTAAGACCCATCTGGCGATAGATGTCGTTACTGGCGACAGATGCATGGAAGTTTGCCGCATCAATATTGGTAACATTTATCGTGGCAGATAAAGGCTCATGTTGTGCCGATGTGATGTTGGCTTGACCTAGATTCATGGCAGAAGCATTTAGGCTTACCATACCAAACAACGAAGCAAGCACTGCTTGATAAATAAAAGTAGTGCGGTGAGTTTTATGCCAAGACATAGTTATCCTTTAAAGGGTTGTCAATAATGAATAAAAAGAGACCGTCAAATAAACGGTTTTATGGTGCATTTATAACAAAATATGGCAAAAAATGCTAGCTTATTTTGATAATTTGCAAATATATGGTATTAAAATGTAGGCAAGCGGTAAGATTTTTGCAAAACTTTACAATATCTGCAAAAACCAAAACCGCTCAACCTAACAACATTCTGCTTGGGTAGGCTAAGCAGGTTTAAGGGTTAAATACGCCCTTGAATGATGGCAAGCATACGGCGAAGTGGTTCGGCAGCCCCCCACAGTAGTTGGTCGCCCACGGTAAAGGCAGTCAAATACTCGCCACCCATGTTCATCTTACGCAGACGACCGACCGCCACATTTAGCGTACCCGTTACCGCCACAGGGGTTAGGCGTGCCATGCTGTCGGGTTTGTTGTTGGGGACAACGTCAAGCCAAGGGCTTTTTGCATCAATCAGAGCTTGTTCAATCTCGTCAAGGGCAATGTCTTTTTTGAGTTTGATGGTCAAGGCTTGGCTATGGCAACGCATTGCCCCGATACGCACACAAATACCGTCAATATTGATAAGTTCGCTGTCGGCTTTACCTAGGATTTTGTTGGTTTCGGCTTGACCTTTCCACTCTTCACGGGATTGACCGTTATCAAGTTGACTGTCAATATAAGGGATTAGGCTACCTGCAAGCACCGCCCCAAAATGCTGTTTGGGAAACTCATCCGAACGCTGAGTGTCAGCGATGGTGCGGTCAATCTCCAAAATGGCAGATGCAGGGTCGGCAAGTTTGTCTGCCACGCTATCACGCAGTACACCCATACCAGAGATAAGCTCACGCATGTTGTTGGCTCCTGCACCGCTTGCTGCTTGATAAGTCATGGCAGACACCCACTCTACCCAATCACGACGGAACAGCTCGCCGATTGCCATGAGCATAAGGCTTACGGTGCAGTTACCACCGATAAAGTCTTTTTTGCCATTGGCTAGAGCATCATCGATGACGTTGCGGTTAACTGGGTCTAAGATGATGATGGCGTTGTCGTCCATACGCAGTGAGCTTGCCGCATCAATCCAGTAACCATTCCAACCGCTTTCACGCAAGGCAGGGTGTACTGCTTTGGTGTAGTCGCCCCCTTGACAGGTGATGATGGCATCACATTTGGCAAGCTCATTGATGTCGTTTGCGTCTTTTAATGTGCTATCGCTCTTGATTTTGCCACCAAAATCAGGGGCGTTGCCACCTGCATTACTGGTTGAAAAAAACACAGGAGTGATATGCTCAAAATCATTTTCTTCAATCATGCGGTTCATGAGTACCGAACCAACCATGCCACGCCAGCCCACAAGACCGACAGTTAATTTATCTGCCATAATTAACACCTTAAATTTATTAAAAAGTTGTAACCCATAACTATGCCTTTTTTGGGCAAAAAAAGCAAGTGTTTTTGTTAAATTTCATAAATTTTCCAGTAAACATCAGTAAAACTGATAAGTTTTCACACAAATGTCGGCAATCGCTTACAAAATTTTAGGCATTTTACCAATGGTCAGCGATGGGCAGAATTTTTATAATACACAAAAATATGGTGATAAAATCGATGATAAAATCAAGAAAAAAACCAGGATAATAGGAACTAAATCGCCGTTAGGAATGGCAAGGAAAATTCATTTTAATCTTACCCACACCCAGCTTAGTGATAAGCTGGGTTTATTTTTGTGTGGTTTGGGGTATGTCTGTTTTTGGCGTGTGTAGCAGTACCGTCTCTGCCATGCTAAAAGGCGTATTGTCGGCATTGTCGCAGGCGTGGTAATTGGACTTGATAAAAAGGGCGAAAATATTCGCTCTTTTTTATGTTTATCAAAATTTATTTAACATAATCCTAGTTGAATTTTTGGTAGGTAAAATTGGTAGGGTAAGGGGTTATAATCATTTAACTTCAAAATACACTAATTACAGTGAGATGCGTATTACACACCCTGCTATAAGATAAATAAATTTTTTAAAACTTAGCATTGGTGCAAATCGGGGTTAATTGGCTATGTAATTCACTATCTGTAAAATCTGTTTAATATTATCATTAATTAACATGATCAAAAAATAAAATTATTAGAAGTTATTCGTCTCTTTTAAAAATTTATTCTTTAATCCATTATCTACGGTTAATAATTGTAAATCATCAACAAGAGCCGTTGCCAATACAATGCAGTCAGGAAGTTTTATTTTATGGCGTTTTCTAAGTTGAATGGTGGTGTGTTTAATATCTTGGCTGATATCAATGCATTTAACTAAGCTTAAAAATTGAGTTAGTTCTTTTTCATCTTGTGGGCTAATGCCATGATAGCCAAGTAATTCCATATAAGTAATCACACTAACCGAGCATTGCTTTAAGCTAATGTTTTGCATTAAAGATAGGGCGTGTTCATCGCCATTATAAATCCCTAAAATAAAACAAGTATCTAGCAGGTAATTATTGCCATTCATCACGCATTGCCTTTTGAATGTCCGTAGGATTGCCTTGAAAACTGTTTAATTGTTTATTCTTGATAAAATCTGCCAATAGCATTTCATCAGGATTACTGGCTTTTTGTAAAATCGAAATTGCCCATTCATTGGCACTCATGCCCTGTTTTTGAGCTTGAATGGCAATATTTTGTTCTATAATTGGGGGAATGTCTAAAATCATGGCATGCTCCTATGTCAAACGTTTAATAAAGTGTTGTTAATCATTGGTATGATGATTATACCCAATAAAACGCTTTTCGGTCAATATTTGGCTAAAACTCTTTTTAATATCATAGGCTTTATGTTATAATTCACAAACCCTATTCATTCTACCACATCTTTGCTGATGTGGTTTATTTGTCGGTTGCTATCGCCCATTTTATCATCGTCCATTCGTCAGCTCATGAACCTACCCCATTTTTTTGAAAAAATCCTAAATGATTTGTACCAAAGCGTGTATGTGTCGCTTGGCGGTTCGCTCGAAGATGAGACCCTAAACTGGACAGAGCGGGGCATGGCTTTTGCCAGTATCAGTATTAAGATATTGATTTTATTGGTTATTATTGGCTTTTTTTATTGGCTGTTGGTCTATTTATTAAAGCATTGTCGCCGTCCGCTACACCTATCACAGCGTCATGTTTGGATTGCTCGGGCGGTGCTACGCTATACATGGTTTGTGGCGAGCTTGCTTGCGGTGATGACGCAGATTGGCACGCAGGCAGAGACCATTAAGGCAACGGCAAAAGCGGCGACTTGGGCGGGGTTTTATTATGTGCTGTGGGCGACCAGTGGGCAAATGGTCGCCAGAGTGTTACGTTACTATGAACTCAATGCGTCCATTGAACAACTGCTTAAAAACTTGATTTTGGTGCTGATTATCGTTTTTGCTTTGGCAAGCGTACTCGCCCAGTTCGGTTTTGATATTGTCTCCTTAGTGGCAGGTTTGGGTATTGTGGGTTTGGCAGTGGGTTTTGCCGCCCAAAGCACGCTTGCCAACTTCATTGCGGGCATTACCATTTTGATAGAACAGTCGTTTCAAGTGGGCGACTGGATTCGGTTGGGTGATAAAGAAGGGCGAGTGGTCAAAATCTCCCTGCGAGCCACGCAAATTCTTGACCGTGATAACATCATTATCATCATTCCTAATTCGACCATGTCATCATCGGAAGTGATTAACCTAACGTCCAAAAAGATGATAAGATTTGATGTCAAAGCAAGAATTGGTTTATATGATGATGTCGCCCACGCCAAAGAAATCATCATCAAAACATTAAGTAAAGATGAAGTGATTTTAAAACACCCAGCCCCTATGGCGACCGTCAGTGAAGTGGGCGAATATGCCATTTATTTTATTGTGCGTTTTTGGGTTGCTCCATTATCGGTTGCCCGTATTCCGATTATCAAAGAAAACATCAATGAGCGTATTAAACGAGCCTTAGATGAAGCAGGATTTGAAACTCCTTATCCTTATCAAGAGATATTATTTAACCGCTCAGATGATAAAGAAAAACGCTTAGCAGTAATTCATCAAGTATTAGATAAAAATATCAATGATAAAGAAGAAGATGTAGAGAGTGCTATAAAAAAGCAATAACAAGTAATAAAAGTTAATTTAAATAAATTGATGTTATTTATACAATTATCTGTGATTTAAATTGATAATAACAAACAACCATTTTAACAATGACATCAACATCATTTACTTGACCTATTTTCCTTTAAAATCCCAAAAACAACAACCGCCACTACCACACCTGCCCCAAATTATGCTATAATACTTGGTTTACCCAAACCCCCTTACCAAAATTCTTACAAAGCCTAAGCCCACACCATGCCAAAACTACCCTTCGCCGACTTTACCCCCACCGCCTTTGACGTTGTCATCACTTGTGCGGACGGTCTTGAAAATGCCTTATTGATAGAGCTTGACTTATTTGGGCTAGTCGGGCAGGTTGTGCGGACGGGGCGTGTGCGTGTGGGCGTGTCGCTTGCCGACTTTTACAAAATTTGCCTATATAGCCGAGTGGCAAGCCGTGTGTTACTGCCCATTGGCGAGTATTATTTTCGCCAAAAAACCCAAACCGTAAACCAAGTGCGTGAAAGTGGCGGTAAAAAAACCACTCGCACGGTAGAGACCAAAGTCATTGACGAAGACGTACCCACCGCCTTGTATGAGTTCGCCAGTCGTTATGATTGGACAAGCGTGTTTGGTGTAGAAAACACCTTCGCCATACGCCTATCCACCGACAAACGCCTGTCGGTAAACCAACAATTTGCCACCTTGCGTATCAAAGACGCTGTCGCCGACTGCTTTAACAAAAAATTAGGCGAGCGACCAAACGTGGATAAATCCCCCGATTTTCACATTTACGCCCACGCCACAGGTGAGCTTGCCGAGCTGTATTTGGACTTATCAGGCACAAGCCTACACCGCCGTGGCTATCGTGTGGCGAACACGGACGCTCCTTTAAAGGAAAATTTGGCAAGTGCGTTGCTTTATGAATGCAACTGGCACAAGGGCGAGCATACCGCCATTATTGACCCCATGTGTGGCTCTGGCACGCTCATTACCGAAGCCTTGCTCATGAAAACCGCCTACCCTGTGGGCATTGACAAAAAAGCAAGCGATTTTGGCTTTTATCATTGGCAACACCACGATGACGAGCTGTGGCAAACCCTTGCTAGTAAAGCCTTGGACGAATTTCATGCCAACCTTGCAAGCCTAGAAAAAGAGATTATCAAAGGCGACTTTACCGCCCTTGCCCTAGACGCTGACGCTCATGCCGTGCGTGCCTGTCACAAGAACCTGATAGCGTCCGCCCTTGCCCCCATTGCCGAGTACGTCCGCCTAGAACAGCGATCGCTTGCCACCGCCAAAGCCGTGCTGAGCGAGCTTGCCACCGCCTATCCGCTTGTCATCACCAACCCCCCTTATGGCGAACGGCTGGGCGAGAGCGATTTTATCAAGCCTTTGTATCACGGCTTGGGGCTTATCGTGGCGGACGGTTTACGCCATGTGGGGCGTGCAGACATGGCGGTGCTGGCAAGCCACATTGAACACGCTGACACCTTGCCGATTAGCGAACCAAACACCCTAAAATGCCACAACGGGGCATTGACTGTCTATTTTCGTCATGGGGCGGTAGAATTTGCCAAAACCGACCGTTTGGCACATGAATTGATTGTCAATTTTAATAAAAAAGAAATTGATAATCCTGACAGCCAAGAATTTATCAACCGTTTACAAAAAAATATCACAAGCCTAAAAAAACACGCCCAAAAAAACAATATCAGCAATATGCGAATTTATGACGCTGATTTGCCCAATTATAATGTGGCGATTGATATTTATGGCGATAAAATTCATGTCCAAGAATACGCCCCGCCAAAACAAATTCCCACCGATATTGCCAAAGCCCGTTTTAATTTGGTATTATCTGCCATTCGGGATATTTTTAATGTTCACCGTGAAAGCATTTTTATAAAAACCCGTATGCGACAATCGGGCAATGACCAATATACCAAAAACACCAAAGACGATAATCAAAAGTCTAAAAAAATGTATGTCGCTCATGAGCATGGGGCGTATTTGTATGTGAATTTTACTGATTATTTGGATACGGGGCTATTTATTGACCACCGCAATATCCGTGAAATGATAAAAAATGCCAGTCGTGGCAAAAATGTCTTAAATCTATTTGCCTATACTTGTACCGCCAGCGTGCATTCGGCAATGGGCGGAGCAAAATCGGTAACGAGTGTGGATTTATCCGCCAATTATTTAAATTGGGGCAAACAAAATTTTGCTCTAAATGGGCTTGATTTGACCGCCAAAACCCTAGACGATACACCAAAATATCAATTCATCGCCACCGATGTATTTGACTGGCTAAAAAATAACACCGAACAATTTGACGTGATATTCATTGACCCACCCACTTTTTCCAATTCCAAAAAGTTTAAGGGAACATTTGACGTACAAAGAGACCATGTTGCCTTGATTAGCCGTGCCATGAACCGCCTTGCCCCAAATGGCGTGCTGTATTTTAGTAATAACTTTACCAAATTTGTGTTGGACGATGAAGTCAAAGCCCGCTATGACGTAACGCCAATCACCGATAAAACCATTGGCGTGGATTTTAATCTTAAAAAACCCATTCATCAAAGTTTTAAAATCACGCACAAAAATCAAATGATGAAAGTTTATGAATTTGAAAGTGCATTTGATACGGTGAATGACGATTGGCAAGATGAAATAACGGCTTATCATGATAATTATAGTCATGACAAAAACAATGATAAAAAAGGCGAGATAAAACATTCAAAAGGGCGAGAATTTAAAAAGTCTTTTGATAAATCTTTTGAAAAATCGTTTGATAAAAAATTTGATAAATCAGACAATCCACGATTTAAAAAAGATGACAAAAAAGACAACTTTAAAAAAGATAATTTTAAAGGTGGTTTTAGAGATAATGGCAAAAAGTCATTTGATAAAGACAAATCTTTTAATAAAAAATTTGATAAATCTGATAAACCATTTGATAAAAGACAAACAGGTAAAGACAGATTTTATGATAATGAACCTGCTAAATCAGATAAGCCAAAAGTACGCTATGAAAAGATTGACGGTAAATTGGTTGCCATACCCATTGACAACACCCAAACCAATCAATCGGGCAAACCCAAAAAATATACGGTAAAACCAAAATCATGATTTAAAAATAGATTTAAAAATGGTAGGTGCGTACCACACACCAAATAACCGTTTTTTATTGGAATGTAGGGGCGAATTGCAATTCGCCCAATATTAAACCAAATATAAATTTGAGAAACAGCCATGACCGACAGCCAAACCTTGAACGATGACATTTCAAACCAAGAAATTCTAAACGATGTAGAAAGCCATTCTGAAATCATTCACGCCCTATCTGCCGACAGCGAGCGAGAGACGGACACGGACGGCGATGATGAGCATGACTTTGATGACGGCATCAAATCCGCCCGTTTCAAGAAACTACAAAAGAAACTGCGTAAAGAAGTGTCGTGGGCGATTCGTGATTTTAACATGATTGAAGACGGCGATGTCGTCATGGTGTGTATCTCAGGCGGTAAGGACAGCTTTACCTTGCTTGATATTTTGCTGTTTTTAAAACGCATTGCTCCGATTAACTTTGATGTTGTGGCGGTCAATCTTGACCAAAAACAGCCCAATTTCCCCGAACACGTCCTGCCCGAATACCTATCCAAACAAGGCATTCCGCATTATATCCTAGAAAAGGACACGTATAGTATCGTAAAATCAGTCGTGCCAGAAGGCAAAACTTACTGCTCGGCTTGCTCTCGCCTAAGACGTGGCTCGTTGTACGGCTTTGCCAAGCAGATTGGGGCGACCAAGATTGCACTTGGTCATCATCGTGATGATATTTTGGCGACTTTCTTTTTGAATTTGTTTCATGGCGGAAGTCTAAAAGCCATGCCCCCTAAGCTGTTATCCGATGACAAACAAAACGTGCTCATCCGTCCGCTTGCCTATGTTGCCGAAAAGGATATTATTAAATATGCCAATTATAAGCAGTTTCCCATTATTCCTTGTGGGCTGTGTGGCTCACAAGAAAACCTGCAACGGGCGATGATAAATGATATGCTTCGGGAATGGGATAACGCTCACCCAAAACGCCTAGCCAGTATGTTTAAAGCCTTGCAAAATGTCGCCCCAAGTCAGCTTGCCGACCGTGAATTGTTTGATTTTGAAAGTCTAAAAACCGAGCGGACGGACGATGAACGGCTCTTTGAAGGCGATAATATCCAAGTGGGCGTGAGTGAAAAACTTGCCGATATTGGCTTGCCAACCGCCCCACAAGTGCAGACCTTTAACCCAAAATTTAGCAACAAAATCCCAACGATAAATCCTGTGTTGGATTGATTGTGAGTCAAATATGATAATAAAAGCACTTTTTATCCTATTACTGCTGATATGCGTAGGTGTTCAAGGTGTGTTTATCTATCTGCTTGGCGGTTATAATCCACACGAGTTAAATAAATTGCTTAGAATGTGGGAGGGTTTTGGCGTTGAGATTGTGCCTTATACGGCTTTTATGCTGTCAATCACCCAAGCAAAAGCCATTTGGCTAATCCCAAAACTTAATTTAATCATTGGCAGTGTGGCAATCATTAAAAAAGAATGGCATATTGGGCTATTGGTGCTTGTGCTGTCTTTTTTAATCGCCCTAGCTTTTGTTTGGGCGATATATTCGCCAGCGATGATGGCTTCCATTTAATTCCACTTTTTAATATCAAGAGTGGTAGGGTGTGTACGCACCAAATAATATCAAATTTAAATCAATTTTAACAAAACCAAAAGGTAGTTTTATGACCATACCAAATCTAAACGTGATGATTAGTAGCGAAGAAATCGCCCAAAAAGTGAGCGAGCTTGGCAAACAAATCACCGCCCATTATGCCAACAGCGACAAAGAGCTGATTTTAATCGGGCTACTTCGTGGTTCGGTAATTTTTATGGCGGATTTGTGCCGAGCGATTGACAAACCGCATGAGTTTGATTTTATGACCGCATCCAGCTACGCCAAAGGCACGGTATCTAGTGGCGATGTTAAGATTTTAAAAGATTTGGACGGCGACATTCGTGGTAAAGATGTGCTGATTGTCGAAGATATTATTGACTCTGGGCGTACCTTGTCTAAGGTCGTGGATATTTTAAAAACCCGTGAGCCAAACTCCATTGAGCTATGCACGCTGGTCAGTAAGCCGTCTCGCCGTGAGATAGACATGGACGTGAAGTTTTTGGGTTTTGAAGTCGAAGACCGCTTTATCGTGGGTTATGGCTTGGATTATGAACAAAAATACCGCCATTTGCCATTCATCGGTGAGATTGGGTTGTAATAATAAACCATTGATTTATATAAACTATTTTAAGATTATAAATAAAAATCGGGTATCTTACCCGATTTTTTGATGATAGAATGATTATGATAGAGTTAGCTCAGCCGATTAATACGGCAAGTTTGATTTATGTACTTGATTTTGTTGGAGTTATTGCCTGTGCGGTGGCAGGCACCATGCTTGCCATTAGTAAGGGTTTTGATTTGTTTGGCTGTATCTTGGTGTCTATGGTCAATGCCATTGGCGGTGGGACGATTCGTGATGTCATGCTTGACCGACATCCGCTCTTTTGGACGATAGATTTAAATTATGTGTTCGCCATTACGATAACATCAATCCTATGTCAGATGTTTTTTCGTCCGACGGCACGCATGAACGGCGTGTTAAAGTTGTTTGACGCCATTGGGCTGTCGGCATTTAGTGTGATTGGGCTGACGGTGGCGTTATCGATGGGGGCGACACCGCTGATTGCCGTGATGATGGCGGTGATGACGAGTATCGCAGGCGGTATCATGCGAGACATGATTTGCCAAGAGTTGCCGATGGTACTGCAAAAGGAGATTTATATTACCGCCAGTATCTTGGGGTCGCTGACCTATCTGGGGCTGGGACGACTGGGTGTGGTGGCGTGGCTGTGCGAGCTTGCCATGCTGATGGTGGTGTTTGGTGTGCGAATGCTGGCGGTGCGGTATGATTGGCATTTGCCAAGCATTCGTATGGTGTAAGATACAACAAATTAACCCCAATTTGCACCAATGTCAAATCTTGAAAAATGCCTTTGTAGGGGTGTGTTGAACACGCCCTTTGGTGATTATATAAGCAAAAAATAAACCCCAAGATAGGGGTTTATTGTTGGTTGGGATATGTCCTAATTTTTAGTGTCTAAAATGTCTCATGCCGGTAAACACCATGGCAATGCCATGCTCATCGGCGGCGGCGATGACTTCTTCATCACGCATCGAACCCCCCGGTTGGATAATACATTTGATGCCAGCGTTGGCGGCGTTATCAATGCCGTCTCTAAATGGGAAAAAGGCGTCCGATGCCATAACCGCTCCTTCAACAGGCAGTCCTGCGTGTTCGGCTTTAATGACGGCAATGCGAGCGGAGTTCACACGGCTCATCTGCCCTGCACCGATACCGATGGTTTGGCGGTTTTTGGCATAGACGATGGCGTTGGATTTGACGTATTTGGCAACTTTCCATGCAAAAATCAAATCATCAAGCTCTTGTTCGGTGGGCTGTGCCTTGGTAACGACTTTTAGGTCGGATTTGTCAATCATACCCAAATCCTGCTCTTGGACAAGCAGACCGCCATTCACACGCTTATAATCAAGCTGTGGCGTGCGTTCGTCAATGTTTGGCAATTCGCCACAAGTCAGTACACGCACGTTTTTCTTGGTGGACGTGATGTCAAGCACACCGTCTGCCACGCTTGGGGCGATGATGACTTCGACAAATTGACGGTCGATGATGGCTTTGGCAGTATCCACATCTAGCTCACGGTTAAAGGCGATAATCCCGCCAAAGGCAGATTCAGGGTCGGTGGCATAGGCTAGGTTATAAGCGTCTAAAATGCCGTCAAGCGATACCGCCACACCGCAAGGGTTGGCGTGTTTGACAATTACGCAGGCAGGCTTGGCAAAGGATTTGACACATTCTAAGGCGGCATCGGTGTCGGCAATGTTATTGTAGGATAATTCTTTGCCTTGCAACTGTTTGGCGGTGGCGATAGATGCTTCTGTTGTCCCACTTTCTACATAAAAACTGGCAGTTTGGTGGGGGTTTTCGCCATAGCGGAGTTCTTGGACTTTGTTAAGCTGAATGTTAAAGGTGCGTGGAAATTGGGTTTTGGCGGTGGCATCATCGCTTAATGGCTCGCCTTTGTCTAGCAGTCTTGCCCCCAAAAAGCTCGCTATCATGCCGTCATAACTGGCGGTATGTTCAAAGGCTTTAACCGCCAAATCAAAGCGAGTGCTGTCTGATAATTTGCCGTCTGCTTTTAGCTCGTTGATGACGGTGGCGTAGTCGGCAGGGCTTGTGATGATGCCCACATATTTGTGGTTTTTGGCAGATGAGCGTACCATGGCAGGGCCACCAATGTCAATATTTTCAATGGCATCGCTCATGGTAACGTCATCTTTGGCAACCGTCTGGGCAAAGGGGTATAGGTTCACCGCCACGATATCAATGGCATTGATACCATGCTTTGCCATGATGTCGCCATCTATCTCACGGCGACCTAAGATACCGCCATGAATCTTGGGGTGTAAGGTTTTGACTCGTCCGTCCATCATTTCGGCAAAACCGGTGTGGGCGGAGACTTCTGTGGCATGGACACCATTGTCGGTCAAGAGTTTGAAGGTGCCACCAGTGGACAAAATACCAAAGCCTAAGGCGGATAATTCTTGGGCAAACTCTACAATGCCTGCCTTGTCAGAGACGGAGAGTAGGGCAAATTTTTTCATAAAAATACCTTTTTGGGTTACAAGGGTGGATAAAATGGGATTAAAAGTGGGATTAAAACAAAACGAAAACCCGCCAAAAATGACGGGTACAAAACATGGAAAAATTATAATAAGCCATGCGTTTTTAGCTTGGTGCGGAGTGTGCCACGATTTAGCCCAAGCATTTGGGCGGCCTTGGATTGGTTGTTGCGTGTGTGTCTCATGACCGTTACCAACAGGGGTCTTTCAAGCTCATGTAAAAAAATCTCATACATGTTGGTGGTGTTCTCGCCATTTAGGTGCATCAAGTAACTCTCCACCGCTTTTTTAACTTCATCATGTAGCGGGGTGGTTTCTTGGATGGGGGGCGTGGGGGTCATCATAACAGCTCCTGTGTCTCACTTAACCTTGTTCTTGCGAGTGGTAGGCTAGGGCGTGCCTGCCCTTTATAACACAATTTAAAATATAGAAATATTTTAGAAATAAAGGTGCATTTTTGCATGAAAAATGGCTAAAATCTGGTTTTTCATCGTCAAAAACTTGCTTGATAGAATGGCTATCAGTCTCAAGTTTTTTCCTTGAAAAACGGGCGATTTCCCCTATTTTTCATTACAAATACAAAAGTTTAACACGTCCTAGTCAATATCTATCAATCACCTGTTAGTAGAAGGCGTATTTCCTAGAATTATTGTAAAATAATTGCCGTAATTTGGCAAGTCATGAGATGTTTTTAATGTTAAGCTGTATTATCCTGTTGTTAATTTGTGTTAATAAATAATTACAAAGTGGTCATTTATCCGTCAAAATGATGGGATGAATCTTTATCTAACAGAGCAAGTTAGCTTGGTGCTAGGTGACTTAGGGTTGTTGATAAAATGGCGTAACTGTTACCGAGCTTGCTTTGGGGGTAGGGTTCACTAAAAGCATGATCCGCTTGTGCTGATTGGCAAGTAAGGTGGTCTGAGATTCGCCAAGGTAGTCTTTGGTGTCCGCCACAAAGTCCCCCACGACCACACCACTACTGTCTTTAAACTGCACCAGTAAGTAAGGAAACAGTTGTTCGAAATTGGTTTTGTTGGTGATGTCAATGATGACGTCTTTTTGATTTTCTAGGGATGATGTGACTTCCAAGCCATTTAAATCTGCTGATGGAATGTTGCAAGGAACGACCCCGCAGACGGTATGAGCAAGGCTGGCGGTTTCGGGGTTTTTGGCAAGTTTATCTACATTAAACAGGGCATATTGTACTGCCAGTAGCCCAACGAGCAACAAACACCCGACAAGCCATAGTAACTGTGACCCTAAGGATTTTTTGGTAGCAAGTTGTTGAGCGGTGGGCTTGTTTGATTGGATTTCTTTGATGTTGGTTGGTTTTTTGGGTTTGGGTGTGGCGACAGGGATGATGGCATCCAAATCGACGTTGTTTATGGCAGAGCTGGTATTAGTGGTTTGGGTGATGTTGACAGGCTTGGTGTCTTTGAGTAAATCATCAGCCCAAGATTCTTCCCCTTCGTTATCCGCCATCTCATCCTTGGTGCTTTTGGCGACTGTCGGAGCAAAGCTGATGTTGTCTTTTAAAAAGCTGTCCAACTCATCATCAGAAAAACTCACGCCAGAGACAGCTTTGGTTTTATTCTCTTCAATGCCATCCATCTCGTCATGAATCATGCCTTCGGTGGGTACAGGTTTGACACGCTTGGTACGTTTGGGGGTGGATGGCTCTTGTGAGGTGGTTGGGGCAGAGCGTGCCACTGTTTGGGCTGTCTGAGCTTGGGGTTGTGGGGTGGGATTTGTCTGTCTTTGAGCTTGAGCAGCAGGCGAGCTACTGACCAGATTGGCATTTAGAAAAAACACTTGCTGACACTTACCGCATTTGGCACGAGCATTGGGGTCGCCAAGTTTGGCGGTCGGCATGGGGTAGGTCGTTTGGCAATGGGGGCACTTAGTTTGGTTGCTCATGTTTTTGTTAAATCCAATTTAGACAAAGGTTGGATGATGATTTTTATATCATCAACATCGTATACACTATTTTTCTTTATGCTACTAAATTGTTACGAATTTGACAATTTTAATCCGCTCAGCTGTGCTTAATAGCGGATAAACGATACCAATGATGGTCTTCGCTGTTGTCATAATGATAGGGCGTGTCAAGGTCAAAATAGGGTTGGTATGCCATCATAACATCATTGACTTGGTTTTTAATAAGCCCTGCCAAGACAATATTGCCTTTATCCTTTAACAAGGTGGCAAACAATGGAGCAAAGTGAATGAGTGGCTTGGCTAGGATATTGGCGGTAATCGTGTCCGCTTGTACATCATGCGTTTGTTGATAAGCCTTAAATTCATCGGGCAAAAATACCAACATCTTATCTTCGACGCCATTTAGTTTGGCGTTTTGGTGGGTAGCAAGCGCCGCTTGGGGGTCAATATCCACCGCCAATACTTGCTTAGCCCCAAGCAGTAACGCTCCCACGCCCAAAATCCCCGAGCCACAGCCATAGTCAATGACGACTTTATCGGTCAAATCCTGCGTGGTCAGCCAGTCAAGGCACAGCCGAGTGGTGGCGTGATAGCCCGTACCAAAGGCAAGACCGGGGTCTAGGATAAGGTTGGTAGCGTCTGGGTCGGGAGCGTCTAGCCATTCGGGGACTATCCACAGATTACCAACACATTGGATGGGCTTGTAATGGGTCATCCACTCACGTGTCCAGTCCTTATCATCAAGCACTGATAGCCACACACGGCTTGCCCTGACTTCGGCGGCGATGTCATGGGCAAGGCTCTCAAAGTTGGTGCCGTCAAATCGCCCATCGGTGTTGGTGTCAAAAATGGCGGTCAGCACCACCTCGCCCCATAATGGCTCTTCACCGGGCATGGGCTCAAACAGCGGTTCATCGCCTGCGTCTTCTAGTAGGATGGAGACCGCTTCGGCTTCATAGAACAGTGCTTCGGCAAGTTCAACTTGCTCTTTGGTCAGTTGTAGGTGAATTTGTTGCCATGCCATGAGAGTTTCCTGTGATGTTGGTGTGTCAAATTAGACTGGATTGGTAAATAATAAGTGGATAAAAGTAGGGTTTGGGTTTGATGGTTATTTGCCGTCATCATCGGTTAAGATTGCCAAATCGTCTTTGCAAAGGTTGTCAATATTGGATTTGCAGAACTCAGGGTCAAGACGACAGATGGCATTTTGCAATGCTTCAATGTGCTTATCTTGGGCTTGGATGTGAGCGAGTAGTTTGGCGATACTCGTTGCCACAGGGTCGGCACTGTTTGGGCTTAGCCCATAGGCGTTGAAACTGGCGTCATTGGTAGATTCTAGGCGGATACCCTTATCGGGGGTGCTAGGCTTGGGTGTGTCGCTTTTGATGTCATCGCTTGTTTCGGTGTTTTTGATGTTTTTGTCAATCATGCGAGCTGCCGAACCGACCATGGTCGCCCCTGCAGGGACAGGCTTGACAACCACGGCATTTGAACCGATTTTGGCGTTGTCGCCCACGCTAAAACCACCCAAGATTTTCGCCCCTGCGCCGACCACGACATTATCGCCAAGTGTGGGGTGGCGTTTTGTGCCTTTCTCCCATGACACCCCGCCAAGCGTGACACCATGATATAAAGTCACGTCATCGCCAATCTCGGCTGTCTCACCGATGACGACCCCCATGCCATGGTCAATGAACAGACGTTTGCCAATCTTGGCGGCAGGATGAATCTCAATGCCTGTTGCCATGCGTGTCAAGTGCGACAAACCCCTTGCCAAAAATTTGTGGTCAGCCTGCCATAGGGTGTGAGACGCACGGTGCAAGGTGCGAGCATGAATGCCCGGATAAGTCAGGGCGATCTCAATCTTGGTGCGAGCGGCAGGGTCACGTTCTAGCACCGCACTCAAATCATCATCGATGGCACAGGCTAGGCTTTTGAGTTTGGAATTTTTTAGCTTGGAAAAGATACTCATGGCAGATAACGCATTTTAAAATGGCTTATTCTACCATCAAAAGCTCGCTGAGTATAGGGCTTGTTTGATTTTTGAGATGTTTAAGTTGAGAAATTTTTAAGGGAAATTTTATTTAACATAATCCAAATTATTTATGCCTAATATAACGATGGGTTTTAAAAAGGGCATGGGGTAGGATAAATATGCCCAAAAACTTAAAATTACGGTAAATTCAATGATATATAGATGTAGGGGCATGCTAGGCACACCCCTTGATGGCGGACAATCAGTATTAAGCCAATTTAATTTTATCTTTTAACAAAAACTCCATCAGTGCCTTTTGGGCGTGCAAACGATTCTCTGCTTCGTCCCACACCACCGAGCGGGGGTCATCTAGCAGGTCATGGCTGATCTCTTCGCCACGATGAGCAGGCAAGCAGTGCATAAACAGCACGTCTTTATCAGCGGTGTCTAGTAGCTTGGGCGTGATTTGAAAACCTGCAAAGTCAGCTTCACGTTTTTTCTGCTCGGCTTCTTGCCCCATGCTCGCCCATACGTCTGTAACGACAAGGTGTGAGTCTTTGACCGCATCGGCAACGCTATTTGTCAAAGTCAAGCGGTGAGCGTATTTGGCGACCAGTTCACTGTTTGGCTCATAGCCTTTTGGCGTGGCGATGTTCAGATGAAAATCAAACTGCTCGGACGCTAAGATGTATGAGTTGCACATATTGTTGCCGTCGCCGACCCATGTTACCGTCTTGCCTTTGATGTCGCCTTTGTGTTCAAAAAAGGTCTGCATATCAGCAAGTAGTTGGCAGGGGTGATAATCATCGCTCAAGGCGTTGATGACAGGCACGGACGAGTGTTTGGCAAAGGTCTCTACACGCTCATGGGCGAATGTACGAATCATCACGATATCGGTCATCGAGCTAATAACACGCGCCGAATCTTCTATCGGTTCGCCACGCCCAAGCTGGGTATCATTGGGCGATAAAAACAGAGCTTGACCGCCAAACTGCCCCATGCCTGTCTCAAAGGACACACGGGTGCGAGTGCTGGATTTTTCAAAAATCATGGCAAGCGTGCGACCGACAAAGGGGCGATAAATCTCGCCTTTGTGTTGCATTTGGCGAAGTTCACTGGCACGACTGATAACGGTGCGAAGTTCTTCTTTGGATAAGTCAAGTAATGTTAAAAAATGGCGAACGCTCATGCCAACTCCTTGTTTTAATCATGGAAAAATAAAGGCATGAGTATAACAAATCTTTTTATAAAAATGCAATGCCTTAACCGATTTTATTGGTAAATAAACTTATGCCACAACACCCCGATATGGGCGGTTGGTGGTTTTACAAAACAGCTCATAACTAATGGTATTCGCCCAATGTGCCACACTATCGGCAGGCAAATCATCGCCCCACAGCATGACCGTATCGCCCACGCCCACAGGCAAGCCTGTGATGTCTATCATCATCATGTCCATGGCGACCCGCCCGACAATGTCGGCAAGATAGGTTTGAGTGTCTTTGACGATAGACACCTTAGCATCAGTAACCACACGGGGGTAGCCGTCGCCATAGCCGACACTTAGCACGCCAATGCGAGTGGGTTTGTCCGCACTCCATAGCCCACCATAGCCGACCTGCTCACCTATATTTAGCTCATGCGTGGCAAAGATTTGGGCGGTAAAATTCATCACAGGGGATAAGCCGAGCTCATCGGCAGAGCTGTCCGCCACAGGGCTTGCCCCATATAAGGCAATGCCTGCACGCACCCAGTCATGATGAGCGTGGGGGAAGTTGATGATTCCTGCTGAGTTGCACAGCGAGCCTTGTACATCGCCATATAAGGATTTTAGGGTGGTTAGCACATCATCAAATCGCTGGATTTGTAGGGCGTTGGCAGGGTGGTCTTTGTCATCAGCACAGGCAAAATGACTGGTAAGAATCAGCCGATATCCCTTATCGTGTAAAAGTTTGGCACAGGCTAGTACGTCATCACGCCCAAAGCCTAAGCGATTCATGCCGGTGTTGTATTTGAGCCAAATGGTGCGTGTGGGGTTGTCTGTGGCAGGCGTGTGCGATAACGCCCAGTCTAGTTGGGCTTGACAATGCACCACGCATTCAAAACCGTGTGTTTGGGCGGTAAGCCACTCATCTTGGCTAAACACGCCTTCGATGAGAATGATACGTTTGGGTAACTGCCCACAAAGCTCATGAATCGTCAGGGCTTCATCAAAACTTGCCACGCCAAAAGCATCTGCTTGCATGAGAGCAGGTAGGCAGTGGGCGACCCCATGCCCATAGGCATTCGCCTTGACCATTGCCATGACGTGTGCATGGGGGGTGTGGCGTTTGATTACGCCCAAGTTATGGGCTAGGGCGGTTTGGCTTATGGTGATGTGGGTGTGTCGCATGGGTTGTCCTGTTTATTTGTCATTTTATTTGTCATTCTTCTTCATAATCATCGGGTCTGTCGCCAACGATGAGATTATCAAAGCGGGTGTATTCACCCACAAACCTAAGGGGTAGTTTGCCGATAGGGCCGTTACGCTGTTTGCCAATGATAATCTCGGCAAAGCCTTTGTTGTCCGCCTTGTCCTTATAATACACTTCATCACGATAGATGAACATAATGAGATCAGCATCCTGCTCAATCGCCCCCGATTCACGCAAATCCGCCATCATCGGGCGTTTGTCGGTACGCTGTTCTAGGCTACGGTTGAGCTGAGATAAGGCGATGACAGGGCAGTTCATCTCACGGGCTAGGGCTTTTAGGCTTCGGCTAATCTCGCCAATCTCTTGGACACGGTTGTTCTCCATGCCCGGCACTTTCATAAGCTGTAAATAATCCACGACAATCATGCCCAAGCCTTCGGGGTGGTTCTTGGCGATACGTCGGCAGGTGGAGCGGACTTCGGATGGCGGTAGGTTGTTACGGTCGTCAATGTACAGATGAGTGTTTTGAAAAAAGGTCATCGCCTGCGACAGACGCACCCACTCATCTTCGCTCATCTGTGCTGAGCGTAGGTTGCTTTGGTTAATGCTACTAAACCCTGACATCATCCGCATGAGAATGGATTCGGCAGGCATTTCCATGGAGAACATGACCACGGGTAGCTCCTGCACCAGCACTTCTTGGGCGAGATTCATGGCAAAGGTGGTCTTACCCATGGACGGACGTGCCGCCAAAATAATCAGGTCGCCCCGCTGTAAGCCTTGGGTTTTATTATTGAGCTCTTCAAAGGGTGTACGCAGTCCGATGAGTCCGCCTTGACGGCTTTTAATCTCAACAAGTTGGTCAGTCACGCTTTGCAAGATGTCTTCGACTCGCCGAACCCCTTGCTTGCCCGTGCCACGAGAGTAGTCTTCATTGATGCGAAAAATATCTGCTTCAACCACGTCCAAAATCTCGCTCACGGTCTGTTTTTTGGGATGATACGCCAGATTGAGCATGGTATTGGCGGATTTGATGAGCTGACGATAGACCGAGAACTCACGCACCCGCTCGGCATAGGGGATTAGGTTAAAGAGCGTGGCAGGGCTTTGGTTGATTTGCATAAGATATTCTTCCCCGCCTGCCATGGCAAGTAGATTTTGCTGACTCAAAAAGTCATGCACCATCAGCGTATCATAAGGTTGATTGACCCGTGATAAATGATTGATGGCATTAAAAATTTGCCGATGACGCTCGCCATAAAAATCTTCTGCCTTGACAATGCCATCGATTTTCTCAAAGGAATCATCAATACTCATGAGTGACGCCAGTAACGCCCGCTCAATGTCCATGTTGTGTGGCGGTTGCAGGGTCAGTAGGTCATCATTGGTGGTTTTGGTGTCTTTTGGGGTGCTAACTTCGGTCATGGTGATTATTTTTAAAAATGGTGGTAAATTTTACCACAAAGCCCAAAAATGTGCTTTTTAAAATATTGATTAATCGGTAAAATAGACGACTCATTTATCCACATACGACATCAATATGCAGACCACGCCCCCCAAACCCCTACTCATTACCACAGGCGAACCTGCCGGCATTGGCATGGACATCGTCATCGATACGCTGACCCATCACGCCCACGCCTTGCCTACGCCCCTGATTATCTGTGCGGACAAACACGCCTTTGCTGAGCGAGTGGCACAGCTACAAAGACACAGCAAGGCACAGACAGACATACTGGCGGATATGGCAGTGATAGATGACATCGGTGAGATTGACCTATCTGCCCCACGCTCTATCTATCTGCTCCATGTGCCTTGCCCTGCCCCTGTGGTCGCAGGCGTGCTAAATGTCGATAACGCCCGCATGGTCAAGGTTCAACTTGACATCGCCCACACGCTCGCCACCACTCGCCAAGTTCGTGCCATCATCACTGCCCCCCTACAAAAATCGGTGATGATAGATGGTGGGGTGTGCCTAGATAATGGCGATAAATTTAGCGGTCATACCGAGTATTTTATGCACAAAGCAGGCGTGGATAAGGTCGTGATGATGCTTGCCAATGCCAAGATGAAGGTTGCCCTAGTAACCACGCATATCCCCCTAAAAGACGTACCCAGTGCCATCACACCCCAAGAGATTCGCCAAACGGTGCAAATCACGCACGATGAAATGGTGTATAAATTTGGCATAACTCGCCCCAAAATCCTAGTTTGTGGACTAAACCCCCATGCAGGCGAAGACGGACATCTGGGTGATGAAGAGCTGACCGTGATTAACCCTGTTTTGCAGACATTTGCCAAACAAGGCATGGATGTCAGTCTTGCCATGCCTGCCGATACACTCTTTACCGAGCGGAATTTGGCGGCGGCGGATGTGGTGATTGCCATGTATCATGACCAAGGGCTTGCTCCCTTAAAATCGCACGGTTTTGGCGATACGGTCAATATTACTTTGGGTCTGCCCTATGTGCGTACCTCTGTTGATCATGGCACGGCATTGACGCTGGCAGGGACAGGGCAGGCGAGCAGCAGTAGTCTTAGGCGTGCTACCGAGATGGCGGTGATGATGAGTGGGGGCTGACGGTATTTGTCTGTTTTATCAGTTCATCACATCATGCCATCATCTTCTGCCATTGCCATGCTGTCTTTGTAACGGGTTAATTTGATGTATAAAAATATGCCAAAAACAGCATTAATCATACCCGTGATTAAAAATAATTGGGGAATGGATAATGTTAATACCGTTAAAATGATAATAGAGAAAATGGCAGAGCCGACCATAAATATCGCATTAAAGATATTATTTGCCCCAATAATACGTGAACGATGACTGATGGGGGCATAAGCCTGCATAAAGGCATATAATGGCACGATATAAATACCCCCTGATAGACCCAATAAAAACAAATCAGCAAACACCCGAATTGTGCCATTTAGATTTAATATCTCACTGATGGTATAAGTACCATGGGCAGGTGCGATGATATGTATGCCACTTAGTGACAAATACAAATCCACAGCAAATAAGCTAAGTCCGATGATGCCAATGGGCAAAAGTTTTAGGCTGATTTGGTTTTTGGTGAGTGTTTTACATAATAACGACCCAATGGCAGTACCAACAGAAAATAGGGTCAATAATAAAATCACCACAGATTCATTACCATGCAAAATCACTTTACTAAACTCAGGGGTTTGGGTTAAAAAAGTCGCCCCATAAAACCAAAACCAGCTATTGCCCAAAATGATAAAAAATAATAACGGCAAACTGTATAAATATTTGATGACCCCAAAACTGGTGCGAAAAATATGATAATCAATATCTAAGTTGGGTTCGTGGGGTGCAATAGCAGGCACAAAGCCAGATGCAATAAAACCCAAAACGGCGATAAATAAGGTGGTTGCTGATATCCACACAAGCGAGTTATCAAGCTGGGTTAAGACCCCTGCCAACATCATGCCTGTTAAGATGGCAAGACTGGTACCCGTCTGAAACAGCCCATTTGCCCCGACCAGCTCATCTTTGTGCATGACTTCGGGCAGATAGGCATATTTGACAGGACCAAAAAAGGTAGAATGCGTGCCCATCAAAAATAACGCCACAAACAGCAAGGGATATAACTCAAAGACAAACCCGACCGCCGCCAAAGTCATGATGATGATTTCTAATACTTTAAGTTTTTGGGTGAGTTGTGATTTTTCGTATTTATCGGCGATTTGCCCTGCCAATGCCGAAAACAAAAAGTAAGGCAGGATAAATAGCAAGGCGGCAAGGTTGTTAAGCAAGCTGACCGCAACCCCCATTTTGGCGGCGGCGGTGTAGGTAAGCACCAAGATGAGTGCTTGTTTGAATATGTTGTCATTAAATGCCCCTAAAAACTGAGTGGCAAACATTGAACTAAAACGACGAGTTTTAAATAAAGAGAATTGGGATGCCATGATGCTTTGTGTTGATAATAGAAATGTTGTTGTTTATAATAGCAGAGATTTTTAAAATTTTTAAAATTTATCATGAAAAAAGTTGTATCTGTACACAAAAAAACACACCTGCTCTTGTGCTTGCATGCCCTGATGGGGGTTGGGGCATTGCCTGCGAGTGCTGGTCAGTTGCCGACCTTACCGCCCGCAGTCAGCCCTGATGCGTCCATGTCTGAGATGGCAGGCGAGACCAACAATAGCGAGCCAAGCAAGACAGATAATGATGGAATGAATAATGGCAAGCTGAGCGATACAGAGATGTTGGCGAATGGTCTGCCTGATGATGTGTTTTTTGGGGACATGTCCGCCAGTCAAATGCTGACCACGGCAGAGATTGAGAAAAAATTACAAGATGCCAGTACGGACAACCGCTTTTATGAGACAGCAGATGTCAGTCATGCCGACACCCGCCATGAAGATGGTTTTGCCAAGATTGAAGATGGCGACATTGCCACGCTTGGCACGGATAAGACGCCCATCGGGCTGGACGAGAGTGCCATTACCAAATTGCCCACTTATGAGAGTGTGACCGCAGGGCAGGATGAGACACAAAGCGAGCTTGACCCGACCGCTTATTTGCCTGAGTACGAATACGAAGCGAACACACCGCCCCCACGTCCTGATGCCGTCGTTGATGAGATTAAACCGCCAAATCTCATCAAACGCCTGTACAGCCGCCTGTTCAATGACGGCGTAGAAGCGGTCACTCGCCTAAAAGTCAATGTCTATCACGGGGGCGAGCGTGTGGGCTGGAATACGGCGGTGGAGAGTTTGGATGACTTTGAAGCCCTGCGAGCCAAGATGATGGCAAGACGTATGAATAACGCCAAAGCCACCGACAATGCCGACAAAGTCGCCCGTAAAACCCTAAAATCCGAACCATTTGCCAACATCGTGACCGCCTTAGAAGAGATTAGTGCTGAGAGTGTGGCAGACTTTGGGGCGTCGGTGGCACGCCTTAGGCAGACGGTCATCACCGCAGGTCAAGCGGTGGGTTATTATGATTTAAATTTTAGCATAGAGCGGGCAGGGGCAGGCGAGATAAATCTGGTCATGCATGATTTGGGCGAGCCTGTCGTTGTGGATAATGCGGTACTGGATGTGCGTGGTCTGGGGGCGGATGACCCTGCCTATGTCCAAGCCCAAGACAACGCTCCGCTCAAACAGGGCGATGTCTTTCATCATGGCAAATATGAAGACAATAAGGCAATCATTGATGAAGTCAGTGGCGAGCATGGTTATTTTGATGGTAGATGGCTTAGCAACTCTGCGGACGTGATACTGCCTGATAATGTGGCGGACGTGAACTTGGTCTATGATACAGGCGAGCAATACCGCTTTGATGATGTGGTGTTTTTTACCGTGGATAAGAACACAGGTCAGCTGACGACCGACCCTGACAAACTGCCCGTCAAGCCCGAAGTGCTACGCAAACTGGTCACCTTTGAGATGGGTGATGCCTATAATCGCACCGCCACACGCAACCTAAGCAATAACTTACTTGCCACGGGTTATTTTAATGCGGTCAATACCGAGATAGTCCTACCCAGTCAGACCCCAGAGACGGGGATTAATTTTGAAAATACCACTGTCCGAGCCGAGACGGATGATGGTAGCCAGACGGTGGATTTGGGTGATGGCGTGACGGCGACCATTGACCCGATTGACTTTACCACAAGTGAGATTATCAGCGACAAACTGGCGTTGGTCAAACAAAAAGCCGAGCGACTCTATAACGCCCCTGATGACCGCCTGCTTGTCACCGACAGCAGTAAGCAGTCACGCAGTATCCTAGGGCGTATCTCGGATGCGGTCAGTAGCGTGGCTAAGATGATACTGCCCGATGAGTCCAGCGATGTCCTGCCAGAGCTACCCGAAGGTGTAGAATCGCCTGTACTGGCAGGGCGAAAAGGTGGGCAGGATGTCTATGAAGACAAAAAAGTGCCACTGTATGTCTTTGTGATGTCGGACAAGCCCCGAGATGCCCAAATCGGTGTGGGTTGGGGGTCAGACAGTGGCACAAGATTTATCACAAGGATTGAGCATAATTTACTCAACCGTGATGGCATGCAAGCAGGAGCGGATGTACGGATATCACAAAACAAAAAAGGTGTAGATACTTACATTACTCGCCCCATCGGTCACCCCTTAAATGATAAAGCCAAAGCATCACTGGGCTATAACGAGGAGAGAATTAATCAAGGTGTGGGGAATTTTGATTTGTCCAGCAGAACCTTAGAGACAGGATTAAGCCGTAATCTTGTCAAAGACAATGGTTGGAATCGCACCTATTCGCTAAAATATCGTTTAGATGAGCTTAAAACCAACGCCCCACGGGAGACATGGCAGGATCTGCCAGTGCAATTTGAACATGGTAAACCTACCCAACAAGCACTACTGCTAGGTTATGCCATGAATAAGATGGTGGCGGATAATTTGGCAAATCCCATGAAAGGTTATCGTCAGCACTACTCATTAGAGCTTGGCAAACAGGGCTTATTAACCGATACCGATATGGCAATACTAAGAGCGGGGGTAAGTGGCGTGTATAGCTTTGGTGATAACAGCCATGGAAAAGACCGTCAGCACCAGCTGATTGGCAGTCTTAATTTGGGCTATTTGTGGGCAGATGACTTTAATGCTG
The DNA here is from genome assembly GCF_039693965.1 of Moraxella sp. K1664. Taxonomy (NCBI): domain Bacteria; kingdom Pseudomonadati; phylum Pseudomonadota; class Gammaproteobacteria; order Moraxellales; family Moraxellaceae; genus Moraxella; species Moraxella sp. K1664. The sequence continues at coordinate 2,353,665 of NZ_CP155576.1, read as the reverse complement.
TACCGTATAAATTACGCTTTTTTGCAGGTGGCGACCAAAGCATTCGTGGCTACAACTATGACAGCTTATCACCTTTATCTGATAAAGGTTATCTGACAGGAGGTCAAGCCTTAGCCGTAGCAAGCGGTGAGTATAACTATGAAGTCCTAGAAGGGCTAAGATTGGGTGTATTTGCCGATGTGGGCAATGCCTATGATAAGGATTTTAAAAATGACACCAAAGTTGGAGCAGGCGTGGGTGTGCGTTATGCCTCCCCGGTAGGACAGGTGCGACTGGATGTGGCAACGGGCGTGGGAGAAAAAGATAAATCGGTGAAATTGCACTTCTTTATCGGGGCTCCTTTTTAAAAATTTAAATGATAAGTCCGTTCAAATTTGCATTTGAAATATTCGTGAGTATTGTAAATGGATGATGTCTTTGGATGGATTTGTAAGGGCAAATTGCAATTTGTCCCATATAAAGCTGTAAAGTATTGATTTTTAAGTGAGCAATTTTTTATTGTATGTTCAAATTTGGCATATATTCTTATTTGTTATGATGATTGATTTTACGTTGATTTTACATTAGACTTCTTTCCAAACCCCGATTTTTGTGGATTTTTAAAAACTTCAACCCCAATACTTATAAAGGTTTATTTTTAGTTTGGAAAGAGATTTATTGAAAAATTGCTCAAATTATGGTTTAATGCATCATTTTTTATGATAATTTTTATCGCCTAACGACCACTGTTTGCCATGACTGACCACAAGCCCACCGACCCTAAAAATGCCACGCCTGATGATAAGGCAGGGACGGATTTGCCTCATCAGTTGGGTACAGACCCATCACACACACCGCCAAAACCCAAATGGCAGGTGTATCTCATTCGGCTGTTTGTCGCCATTGTCATCGTGCTTATGCTGATTTTTGCATTGCTGTTTTATGCCATTAGCACCGAGACTGGCACCAAATTTGTTTTAGAAAAAATCGCAACCGAGACTGGCACCAAGCTGTCCTATGGCAAAGGCAGTTTGCGTGGGGGTGTGTGGGTGAATGATGTCATCATCGCCCAAGGCGAAGACATGGAAATAAAGGTCAATCAAGCCTATGTTAAATTGGGCTGGCGAGCGGTCTTTGCCCGTCAAGTACATTTGGCAGAAGCGAGCATTGATAAGCTTGACATCATCAACCACAAACCGCCCACAGGCGAGCCGTTTGATTATGCGACCATTGATTTGCCCGTTAGCCTACGCCTACAAAACACGACCGCAAGCACAGTCAGTTATATCCAAAGTGATGGCACGGGCGGTTATAAAGACGCCATTTATCTGTACGACATTGCTTTGACAGATGGCAAATGGGTAGGGACGGATGTGCATATCAAAGGCGGGAGTCTTGACTTTAATCATGACGTGAGCGTGAGTAATGTCAATGGCGAGATTCGTCTGACAGGCGACTATCCGCTCTCCGCCACGGCGGATGTTAAGGTGTCCGCCTTGGATAAGGCGTATTTTGACACGCTACACGCCACCGCCAAAGGCACGCTCAAACGCACGCACGGCAAAGTCACCAGTAAATACAACAAACACGACATTCATGGTGAGTTCGTCGCCCAAGGGCTAGATGACGGCTCGCCATTTAGTGCCAAACTGTACGTCAATCATGCCGTTCTGCCCTATGCCGAGGAGCAGAACATCACGATAAAAGATGGGATAATTACCGCTGATGGCGTGGTTGAACGCATTGAGCTACGCATGAATGCCGACTTGACAGGTAGAGACATACCAACCGGTCGGTATTATGGTCGGGGCGTGGTGCGTGATGGTGGCATGGACATCGAGACACTGACGGCAGACACCCCGAGCGGACAGCTCCATGCTGATGGCAACATGGAGTGGTCAGATGAGTTCATGATGGATGTGACGGTGCGTGGCGATGGCGTGCGAGTGCGTGAGTTCATGCCTGTTGAATACACCGACTATCAGGCGTATCTGCCGATGGTGCTAGATGGGGCTTTGAGTTTTCAATATTTTTATCTGGACAAGGCGACCAATGAGACTCGCTTGGCATTTGACCTAGCCCAAAAAGATGGCGAGCGAGTGCAGGCAACGCTCGCCCAAAGCCAAGACAGCCCTAACGCCCCGTGGCGGATTCATGCCGATTGGCAAAACTTGGTGCGAACAGGCGTGCCAAACATTGATAACATCAATAGCCCACACGGCACGGCAAGCATTCGCCTAGAAGAGGGGCGAACCTACATTGAGGGCAAGGCAAACGTCAAGGCGTTATCGGTTGCCCCTGTGGGGGATTATGACATTCGTGCCAATATCGAAAAGGGCGAGCGGATTCATCTGATGGACTTTCATTATCAAGGCGAGCTTGGGGGCTTGACGGGGACAGGGCGGATTGACCTTGCTACAACCAGCACGCCGTTGGCTTGGCAGTTTGATTTGGCGACCGATGGCTTTATGCCCAATGCGTATTTTGACATCCCTGATAAGACCCCATTTTCACTCATCAAAGGCACCATCCTAGCCACAGGGCGAATGCGTGAAGATGGGCAAAATACCAAGGCAAAGACAAATACCACAAGCTCGCCCAAAGAGCCAAATCATACAAGACAGTCGCATGAGATTAACATCATTCGCTCGGACTTGACAGCGACCCTTGCTGATGACAGCACCATGACTCTATCAGGCGAGGGCAAGGCGTTGGTGCAGATGGCAGGTGCGGACGTTAGTCATTTTACCGCCGATTTTAAGGGCAGATTTGGTCAGAGTCTACTGCCCAAGGTTGGCACGGGCGATATTGTGCTTGGGGTTTATGGCAACTTAGATAAGATGAACATCAACACCCTAGACTATCGCACGCCCAAAGGCGGGCTGTCAGGTTCGGGGGTGTTGACGCTCGCCCAAGGCATTGGTTGGGACATCAAGGCTCGACTTGATGAGATAGACACGTCTACTGTGGTGGATAATACGAGCTTGCTTGCTGTCATCACAGGCGACATGAGTAGCACAGGCAGTTATCAAGATGGTAAACTGGGCAAACTTACCGCCAAATTTGACGGTCAAGTCGCTCATGATGACGTGCCAGACGGTCAGCTGATGGTAGATGTTAGCGGAGCGAATGACCGCTTTGTGGTACATCGCTTGGAGCATACAGGGGGGGCAGGTGAGCTGTCAGCGTCAGGGACGGTGGATATCGGGCAGATGGCGTGGGATTTGACGGCGAAAATGAATGCCTTGAACATCGGTCGCTTTGTGCGTGACATGGACAGCGAGCTGACAGGGGGCTTTACCACGACAGGGCGGTGGGGTAAGGACATTCAGCGTATCGCCATTGATGGCTTGGCTCTGACAGGTGTCATGCGAGGGCAGGATGTGACTGCCACAGGGTCGCTGTCGGGGGAGTTTGATTTGCCTGATGATTTGGGTGGATATATTGGCAGTCTAAAAACCAGTCCTGAGAGTTTTGACTTGCAAAGCATTACCGATTTTCAGCGTCAGTTGGAACAAAACACCAGACAAACCCGCCAAATCATCCGTAAGCTAAATGCCGAGAAAGTCCAAGTTCGCATGGGCGATAATGTCGCAAGCATGCATGGCAATGAGCAAAATCTCACCACAGCACTTAATCTTACCGACCTAAGTCAGCTCACTCCGAGTGCTCGGGGGGCGATAAAAGGCGGTGTGATTTTGGTGGATAATCGCACCGAGTTACCGACCATTTATGTGGATTTAAATGCCAATGACGTGCGTACAGCGGATGTCATTGTCCAAAAGGCGAGCTTGGTGGGTAAGATTGTCAATCTGGGCAATGCCCCCAGTCAGCTATTAGTTGAGGTGTCAGACATCATCGCCATGGGACGGGTAGTGAAGTCGGCACGGCTTGATTTTAAAGGCACGCAGGATAAGCACGAGTTGGCACTGACGACCAAAAATGCTCAGGTGGAGGCACGTGCCAAAGTGGTGGGCGGTTTTAACAGTCAAACCAAGACTTACCAAGGCGTACTGGGCGAAGGGCGGATGGAGACCCGCTTTGGGCTGTTATCACAAAGACAGCCGACCGAGTTTAAGATAGGACTAGATAAGAGCTTACAAATTGCCCCGCACTGCTGGCAGACAAGTAAAACCCGTGCAGGCGGTACAGGGTCGCTGTGCCTACAAGACACGCTGGTCTATACCCCCAATGAAATCAAAGCGGATTTGGTCATCCAAGACCTTGATACGTCCGTACTCTCGCCTGCCATGCCCAGTGATATCTTTTGGCATTCTAAGTTAAATGGCAAAGCCAAAATCAGTCATAAAAAAGGCAATGCCAACCCCCAAATTAATGCTGTACTATATTCGGATAATGGACGACTGGGACTGTATGGCGATGATACAGGCTATGTGGAAATGCCCTATGAGCGTATCTCGGTCATCGCCCAAAGTACGCCCACAGGGCTAAAACTACGCACCGATGTGGCAGGGACGATAGGCGAAGGCTATGCTGATGTGCTGATGAATCCATTCGCCGATGACAAGCCCATCTCGGGGGCGGTGGTGGTTAATGACATTAATTTGGCGGTGGTGCGTCCATTTTTGCCAAGCCTAAAAGCCCTATCGGGCAACGTTACGCTCCAAGGTGGTGTGGGCGGTACGCTGTCTCGCCCCTTGTTCTATGGTAATGCTGAGCTGACGGATGGGCATTTGGCGGTCATGGATGTGCCTTTGGATTTGACAAACATCAACCTATCAGCTCAGGTATCAGGCACGCAAGCGACACTGACAGGTGATTTTGTTGGTGGGCAGGGGCAGGGCGTGCTGACGGGGCAGGTAGATTGGCAACAGGAACTCCAAGCCAAAGTAAATCTCTCCGCCGATGATTTGACCATCAGCTCGCCCCCCATGGTCGTGGCACAGGTCAGTCCCGACCTTGAAGTGGTGGTCAAGCCCTTATCTCGCTATGTGGACATCAAAGGCGTGGTGGTCATACCATCAGCGACCATTCGCCCGCCCGAAGCACAGGGCGATGTCGTGGTTCAGTCGCCTGATGTGTCGGTGCTTGACCGTCGCCTGTCGGGCAATGTCGCACAGGTGTTGGCAGTGTCCGCCCCATGGAGTATCAATGCTGACATCGGACTGGATTTGGGCGATGATGTGACATTCCGTGGTTTTGGTGCTAAACTCCCACTGGCAGGGGCGTTGCACCTGACCCAAAGCGGACAGGGAAAAACCCAAGCCCGGGGCGTGATACAGGTGTCTGAACGCACCAAGATTGATGGTATTGGGCAAAATCTCGAACTCAACTATGCCCAAATTCGCTTTAATGGCGATATGCTAAACCCCCGTCTATCTATCGAAGCTGAAAAAGAGATAGAAGGACAAACGGTGGGTGTACGCATCAAAGGCACGGCAAATGCTCCAGATATTAGCGTGTTTAATAACGCAGGGCTGTCCGAACAACAAGCGATGAACGCCATCATCACAGGGCGACTGTCACCATCGGCAGACAGTCAAATCTCCGAACAAGGTTTTCGCTCGCAGGTCACCAATAACTTAGCGGCGGCAGGGTTAAACCTTGGTTTGTCAGGCACACGTGGACTTACCAACCAAATCGGCAGTGCGTTGGGTTTTGAGAGCTTGACGGTGGACGCGTCAGGTAATTCAAGCGACACGCATGTTAATGTTACAGGCTACATCACGCCTGACCTATATATCCGCTATGGTGTGGGCGTATTTAATGCCGAGACTGAACTGTCCATGCGATATCAGCTGACCCGCCGTGTCTATGTACAGGCGACATCTGCCGCTGAAAACATGGTTGATGTGATTTATCGTTGGAAGTTTTAGGTTGGATAATGGGATAAGTATAATTTACTTCATTCTCAACTTAAAATGGTAACTTGTTGATTTTTCAATGATTATTTTTAGAGTTGTAGGGGCGAATTACATTCGCCCTTGAAAAGTCAATCACTTATACAAAGTTGGGAATGGGGTATAATTTATCCTTACCTATTTGCTAAAAACCAAAAAGCACACCACGATTAGGGGCGTACTTTTTGGTTTGGAGTTTATGAAAATTTTGATAAATTATTTGGTTAAAATCAAGCGGTTATTGCGTGTCAGACGCAAGCGATATTCTTCGCCCTGATGTTCAATCCGCACTTCCTTGGTCAAAGCGAATAAGTTTTGTGAATGCAGGGTGGGCAGACGAGTGGATTCACGGTTGCTAAAATAACGAGCGATGGTCATGGTCATGACAAGTTTCCTTATGATTGGACGGGTTGCGGATATTTTTCCGAGCCGTCTGGCTGATAATAACTATTAGCTTAAAATGATAATTTTATCTAAACACTAAATTTTTACAAACAATAAAAGTTATCATTTGTTGATATAATATCAAATTTTTCTAAGATTGCAAATATAAATTGCAAAATTTGATAAATTTGACCATTTTTCTGATAAAAGGTATAAATATGACTACCAAAGGCAAAAATTCTCCAAAAATCACCCCTGTGGCGGTAGCGGTATTGCGATATGGCGATGAATTTTTACTGGCGACCCGTCATGCTCATCAACATCAAGGCGGTAAATTGGAATTTGTTGGCGGTAAGATTGAGCCAGATGAAACACCCCAAACCGCCCTAATCCGTGAAGTGAGTGAAGAGCTTGGCTTGGATATTAGTAATAATGCGATGAGTGAGCTTGGGCAAGTTTATCACGATTATGAAGATAAAGCAGTTAGACTATATGTGTATGATATTATTTTGAGTGATAGCCAATATCTTGATTTTAAAGACAAAAAATTTGGCTTGGATAATCAGGCTTTATTATGGCTTGATAAAATGACTTTATTACAAAGTGATGAACGGTTTCCGCAAGCAAATCAGCAGATTTTGATGTGGTTGGATAGTATGTAAATTAAAAAATACCCCTATTTTTAAAATAAATAACCCTTGTCAAAACACCCAAATTCCTTTAAAATTTGGGTGTTTTGTTATATTATCCATTCCATTCATTCATGATAGGACAGCATATGAGCATTTATCAAGACCACCTAACCAAACGCCAAACCCAAGAAACCCAAGCAACAGAACTGCTTGTTGCCCTTGCCAAATTGTCTACCCAAAACGTCAATGTTCTGTTTTTTGGTGAGCGCGTGGCGTTGTCGGTATCGGACATTCTGGCCAAGCACGCCAAGGCAGGACTTGACGTGGCGGACACCCTTGCCCTTGCCAAAGACATCACCGCTACCAATATCACCGCCGATTTGGGACAAGCGGTCAAAGAAGGTAAAAAAGCAAGCGATTTTGCCAATGGCACCGAAATCCCTGCCACGGACGTGGTACTCTATGGCTTTGGGCGTATCGGGCGTATCTTGGCACGTCTACTTATGAGCCGTCCTGCCTCTGATAAGGGCTTACAACTAAAAGCCATCGTGGTACGCCCCGCAGGAGACGGCGACCTTGATAAGCGTGGTTCGCTATTGGAGCGTGATAGTGTGCATGGCTGGTTTGACGGCTCGGTGGAGATTGACAACGCCAATAGCGGTATCATCGTGAACGGTCGCTTTATCAAATTCATCTACGCCTCTGACCCCAGCGAGATTGACTACACCGCCCACGGCATTGATAATGCTATCGTGATTGACAATACAGGTAAATGGAAAGACGAAGCAGGGCTTGGCAAGCACCTAGCAAGCAAAGGCGTGAAAAAAGTACTACTCACCGCCCCTGCCAAAGGCGACATCAAAAACGTGGTCTATGGCGTAAACCATGACACCATCGGGGGCGACACCATCGTATCGGCAGCGTCTTGCACCACCAACGCCATCACGCCAACGCTAAAAGTGCTACACGACACCTATGGTATCGTAAACGGACATATGGAAACCGTCCACGCCTTTACCAACGACCAAAACTTGGTAGACAACCACCACAAATCCGACCGCCGTGGTCGTGCCGCTCCCTTAAATATGGTCATGACTTCAACGGGAGCTGCCTCTGCTGTATCCAAAGCCATTCCTGAGTTAAAAGGCAAACTCACAGGCAACGCCATTCGTGTGCCAACGCCAAACGTCTCGCTTGCGATTTTAAACCTTAACTTTGACAAAGCAGTCGGTTCTGCTGATGAGCTAAACGCCTTTATCAAAGAAAAATCACAAAGCGAGCAGTGGCAAGAGCAAATTGACTACTCAGACAGCCCAGAGGCGGTATCTACCGACTTTGTTGGTTCTGAAAAAGTGGCGATTTTTGATGCTAAGGCAACCATCGCCACCGACAACCGTGCAACCTTGTATGTGTGGTATGACAACGAAATGGGATACAGCACGCAGGTCATTCGTGTGGCGGAAGTGATGGCGAATAATTAATCGGTTGTTTATTTGCTAAATTGGTTGTTAATGACAGAGTATTTGTGTTATGCTGACAAATACCCTGTTTTGTTGTAAATTTAAAGATTAATAAACGTCTTTTTGAGTTATTTTTTGAGCATTGTTATGAAAATCAAATCTTTATTAGCTCCCACCCTAACCGCCATCGGACTTAGTATGGCACTTGCCATGCCAACCACTGCATTTGCCCAAACTTGCAAAGTTACCGACCCGACAGGCACTCCGCTTAATGCCCGTGCCACGCCTAACGGTAAAGTTATCGGGCAAGTCAAAAATGGTACGACTGTCTATGTCTCAGAGTATGATTATGATGATAAAGGACGTCCATGGGCATTGGTATTTAATGCCAGAACTGATAGATACATCGGTTGGGTGTTTCGTGAGTTTATCAGTTGTTACTAATTTGGGTGCTTTTTAAAAAAAATTTTAAAAAAGTGCTTGACGTCTGCCAAAAATGCTATATAATACGCACCCATACAGCGAATGCTGATATGCGGGAATAGCTCAGTTGGTAGAGCACAACCTTGCCAAGGTTGGGGTCGCGAGTTCGAATCTCGTTTCCCGCTCCAAATTTTAAAAAGCCCAAATCGAAAGGTTTGGGCTTTTTTGTTGTTTGAGACTTAAGGAATATAGGGGAGTGAATTTTGATTGAAGATGGTTATTACAGAGTTGCTCAGTTTGTCTATATGAGCTATGGCTGTTTTGTATTAGAGTTATTGCGAAATTCAAAAATTTTGGCTTGCAAACCTTGATTTATTGGATTTAGAATTTTGACAAGCTCGATAAAATCTTAATCTCGCAAGAGGTCTATTATACTAAATATCACACCTAAATATCATAAAGATTAAAATTCTCATAGTTATACATCGGCTTTTTACAAAACCGCTTATAGGTTGGTGTTACCACAGTTCTGTCAGAATAGACTTCTATTTTAAAAGAGCAGGAGGGTTTTTGATGATTTTCTATTGGTTTTGTAGAAAAATTTACATGAAAACGTTGATAAATATTATTGTTAGTTAAATATTTTCCGCCATATCTTATTTCAATAGAAACGTAAACCTGATTTTGTTCATGGTGATACTTTGGATTTAAGAAATATTTTGATTTTCCATTCCTTTTTATGTCATAATAATATTTAAAACTTTTATATTCATCCTTATCTTCAAAATCAAAACTATCTTCATTTTTATGTTTGTATTGAAAATTTGAGAAAGAAATTTGTTTGCCTGTTTTATTGTGTATTTCAAATACTGTATCGTAAAAAAATATAGATAATTGTACGTATAAATACATTGTTGTGACGCAAAAAATAAAAAAAGAAGTTTTTTTATATTTCTTTATCAATTTGACTAAATTTAATTTTTTCATTTTTTAATCCTATTTGGATTGCTTGGATTGTTGCACCAATGGATTTGTTTTGAGTTTGGTAGTTGGTTTTGTGGTATGTTATCTACAATGCCTAACAGACTGTTATGGGGTTAATAAGATTGTGATTGGTGTTTTGGATTGTAAGGATTAAAATTCTCATAGTTATACATCGGCTTTTTACAAAACCGCTTATAGGTTGGTGTTACCACAGTTTTATCAGGATCAACTTCTATTTTAAAAGAGCAAGAAGGTTTTTGGTTGGGGTATGTGGGTTCATCTATAAAGCTAGCGTGATTCATCTCTATGAAATCCGTAGTGTAGAAATTAAGAGTCAAACGTCTTTTTTCTTTTCTCCAATATTTGCTATTAGATACTAGTGTTATTGATTTCTGTTTTGTTAAATCATAGTAAGATTTCAAGGTTGATAATTCTTCGTCACTAAACATAGGGTCTATAACATTGGGAATCTCTGCTTTTGTATATTTAATTAGATGATTGCTTTTATTATATATCTTGAAAGTTGTATCATAATAAAATAAAGAAAACTCACTGTATATTGAAAATAAAAATATTAAAAATACAAAAAAAGAAGTTTTTTTATATTTCTTTATTAATTTTACTAAATTTAATTTTTTCATTTTTTAATCCTATTTGGGTTGCTTGGATTGTTGCACCAATGGATTTGTTTTGAGTTTGGTAGTTGGTTTTGTGGTGTGTTGAAAATATACAACATGTCTTCAGGGGTTAATTTGTCAGCAAATTTACCACGTTTTTTATAAAGCTCAAAGCCAATTTTCATTGCAGTATTGTCATCTAAGGTATCTGCTCTTGGCAATCTTCTTTCTTTGAATGCAGATATAATATCACTCCCAACTTGTTGCACCCAAGATCCTGACAGCAAGGCCTGCTCGGAAAACCCAACACTAAGCCCAACATAGCCATAGTGAATATTTGACCATATATCATAGAAATAATCAAATTTTTTATATTTATGATAATGGCTGTGAGAACATGCCCCTCTAGGAGTTAGTCTATGTACTGTTACTTTTAGTAATTTTTCATCTGTTACTATCTGCCACTTATGATCCCAAGGCTTATTCGTATCAACCATGTCATGCCATAATTTAAGCGATATTATGGGGTTTCTTTGGATTTCTGGGTTACGAATGGGTTGTCCGAATTCAAATGGGTCTTTAATTTTGCCAATTCTCTCATTTGACTTATCAAACTCTCTTTGTAATTCTGCTCCTATCTCTCCGGTATTATGATAACGAATTTTTTGAGCAACCAAGGATTTTACGTTTCTCTTAATCTCGCCGACAATATATTTCGCTACTTCTATCGCTCCATCTTGATTGTGAGGACAGATTGCTGTTTGTTTATTGTGATTGGGATTTTGTGCATTGGTGGCGGTGGTGGTTTGTATTGTGTTCATAAATACGGTTTTTGTATTTATGGCGTCAGAGTTTAACATCACTTGTACGTTAAATAACCTTAAGTATTAATCAGGAACATCACAACCGCCAGATTGTAAATAGTTATCAGAAAAATAATTAAAATACTCACAATAGACAGTTTCATTAATATGGGGGTTAAATGGATAAAATTTAACATCAAAAATAGGGCACGTTGAACTTTATTAACAAAACAAAAAACGATTTTGGTACAATGCAAGCTCTAACCCAAACAAAGCACCAAAATCGTTATGGCTCGCACCTTACTCACAAATGAACAATGGTACAAGTTAAAGATTATTCTACTACAACTTGGTATCTACAACAAGCACAATCTTAGATTAACCGTAGAAGGCATTTTGTTTCGCATTCGTACAGGCATACCTTGGCGAGATTTACCAGTTTGTTTTGGTTATCATAACACCATTTACAAAACCTTTGTGCGTTGGTCTAAGCTAGGCAAACTCATGAAATTGTTTCAATGCTTATCCGAAGAAGCTGATGCTGAATGGGTATTTATAGATGGCAGTTACATCAAAGCTCATCAACATGCTTGTAATGTCGCTAACAAGACAGAACAAGGCATTGGCAAAAGTGTGGGTGGAAATACCACAAAAATTCATCTTGTGGTAGATGCTTGTGGGAATCCCATAGACTTTATCATCACAGGTGGACAAGTTCATGATGTTAAGATTGCTCCACAGCTGATAGAACAAAACAAACAAGTTTTACAAAGCATACAGAAGTATTAAGTGCTGACAAGGGTTATGACTGTGATGACCTAAGGGAGCAAATTAAACAAACCAATACAACACCCAACATACCAAAACGCAGTAATAGCAAAAGTAAAGACCAAAACCCAATAGATGACTACTTATACAAATTAAGACACCTAGTAGAAAACGCCTTTGAAAAATGCAAAAGATTTAGAGCGGTTGCTACAAGGTATGATAAGCTACTGGTGTGTTATGAAGGTACAGTAGCTTTGGCTTTTGTTTGTCAATGGGTGAGATTGTTGTGAATGTTCAACGTGCTCTAATAAAGTCTCCATTGTATAAAACCACAAGAAAACAAAGAGAAAAAAGTATTATTTTAAATCTTTTTAATAAAAATAATTTTACTTTTTTATTTAAAATCAACAATAAATAAACAACAGGAGTTAAAACCATCAGATTTAATAAAAATCCAAGATAATAAAATTCAAAAAAATTAGATATTGATTTAGAGCACCAAACCCAAATAAATTCATATAAAGAACGAGTATGAAGTACACTAACCCAATAAAAATTGGTAATAATCCAAGCAGCTATAAGAATGGCGTGTGATAAAATTTTAATATCAATCATCAATTCTAAATCCTATACCAGAAGTTTGGGTATTGTCTTTATGAAGAGCCGCTCTAACTTTCCATTTTTTATTTAAATATAAAAACACAGAATCACTGCCATCACAAGCAAAGGCATGAATACAGCCCTCACCTTCAAATAAGTCTCTAAATGCATAATAACTCATTTTTGCGGTTTTATCTTCCTCTAAAAATATCACCACATTACCATTGGATTTGATACCAAAGCCCACTTGTCCCGATCTTGAAGCCAGATTTAAATCATGAAATTTCTTAGAGCTTCTTTGCAACAGATATTTTTTATGCTCTGGTTTAGGCTCTCCATATAATATAATATCTTTTAAATCACTTTTGGTATACACATTTTTTTCTCCATAAAGCAGACTATTAATAATTAAAGGACACAGTCCCCCTATCCCTGTATGATGCTGTGTTGTTGGGTCTCCCTCTTTTACTATCCATTGATAATCAAGGGTTTGAGAGATGCTCCAAAGACCAGGTGAGGGCATACCATAAATCTCATCATTGGCAAGAATGGACAGTCCTTGATTGGCATTTGTACCAATGTTATAGCCATCCCATTGCCCATTAATACACACATCAAAATCTCCCATTTTTTCTAAAGATGCTCGGTGAACCGTGCTACTAAAAGGGTCGGGTAAATATATGCCATATTGCAAAATGGGTGTCATTCTAACCTTTTTCCTTTTAAAATCACTTTATGTACGCCCGTCTCTTTAAAAAATACATAGTCAATTTTGCTCATTAGACAGAATCCTTAAAATTTAATTGAGACTCAGAAATCTTTTGATAAAATTCTGCAAATTCTGACTGTTTCCATTTTAAGGTATGAATATGCTCCAAAACAATCAAATATCTATTTAACCCATTCATAAGTATCACATTGGCATTATCCTGACCAAATCTTGTGACATAGTCTTTCTTTAATTGATTTAGATTCTCAAATTGCTGGGATAACGAATGCGAAGTATCAGCCATACTTCCAACAATCGTTAACTCATTTTCAATCTTATAATCAATACCATCTATAGTTATTGTCTTTGAGTTTGCAATATTCTTTGGTGGTATGTAATAAATTTTATTATCAAGTGACAGCCAAAATTCTTGGATTTTAATGTTGTCAATAAATAATTCCCCGCATTCAGAAAATCCACCCTGTTTTTCAATACAACCCAAAATACCTAAACTGGCTGTTAGTTGGTTTGGTGTCAACTTTAATTTTCCTATTTCTGATAAATTGGGTTTTAATAAGATGTTTGGGCAGTCGCTTGTGAGAGTGTGGCTTTATACGACCGTCATCAGTGATGTAGAAACTTGATGTGTCACTGACGACCACGATGCTGTCTTTGGCTTGTATGGCGATGATAAAAGTCATAGTACGCCCTAATCAATATCTATGATGACATGGGGGTTTTCTTTGGGTTGCCCAAGCCAACTGTTACGCCCTAGTGGGTGCAAAGTGTCTAGGCGACTGGGGCGGATGTCGTCTTTATCGACAATGATTTTGATGTCAAATTGATAGCTGTGCTTGGTGTATCGGACGACCCACCTGATGAGCTTATCAAATAGATGTCCTCCTTTTAAAAAATCCAAATATTTAGCAGTGCTCACAGGCCCGATGATGACTCGAAATTTTTGAGTGGCATCAAAATAATGTGTACCAATCAAAAGTTCTGAACCTAAAGGTTCTAAAAGTTGAGAAGAAAGGGTGGTGGTGTGTGCTTCGGCAGGAATCCATTCGCCAATATTCTCTTCAATCTGTATGGGAACATCAAAATAGCCACGCAATATTTCCACAAGGTTGTGTGTGGGCATATTTTGATTGAGTAATAAGCTAGAATAGTAAAACTGGCTGTATTTTAACAGTCCCTCCATGCCTTCATCAGCCAAAGGCTGGTTGCCAACAAAGCCAGCGATGTGCTCACTAAATAGAGGATTGCTCTTATTGTCAAGCATGACCGCAGGTTCTGAACTAAGCCACGCTTTATAAAATAGGCTGATTAGACGATGATGAAAGATGTCTAAAAAATCGTTAAAGGTATGATCTTTTTCGTGTAGATTCTTCTCATAAATCGTCTCGGATAGGTGCAAGGGTAGGGCACCGTTTGCCCCTAGCATGCCAAAGCCTTTTATCTTGACTTTGAGAAATTTACCCTGTGAGGTGATTTGGTGTACTTGTCGCTCCTGAAATGATAGTTTGGCGAGCTGTCCAAATCGCACGTTGTGCTCTGTTAGTTGTACCTCGTCTCCGATGTTTCTAGTAAGATTGGCGTGCAGATGTAAATATCTAAGTAGAGCAAACAGTTGCATGTCATCGGTGTTTAAAGGGGTTGCTTGAACTGGGATATCAGATGACATAACTACTCCAAAGAACTCAATGTGGCAATAATCTCATTCTTTTTATTGCGTAATGTTAGTTTGGTAAAATGATTGATGGGCGAATACCCTTTTAGATGACTGAGCAAAACACAGCCCCAAATATAAGGATGGGCATGACTCATGACTGCCTCATCTATGATGATTTCAAAATGTAAGCCATTTAAGGGGATGAGCTTGCGATTGCGTTTGTGGCTTTCGTGAGTTTTGCAGGCTGTAATGCTAATGATTGCATCAATCTGTGCTTTAAAAGATTGATTTTTTGACATTTCATGAATGGTCAGCAGACTGTCTTTGATATGGTTGGTTAGTGATTCTACATTATTCAAATCATCAATGATGAAATTAGAGGCGATCAGATTCATCAGTCGCCACTGGGCGACAGTGTGAGAGGGTGAGTCCAAAGGTTCGGTGAAACGACACTGCCTAACGATTTTGGTGATCTTGAATCGGTCATCGAGCTGCAAATCTTCATCAAGCGTCCAGCTGATGTCTCTGACCAGACTTCGGTTGCTACACCAAGCCTCAACCGATAGTTGATTTAGGTCGTGCTGAGTGATGTGCTGATATTGATTGGTGATGGTAACATAGCATTCATTACCCTTGTAGGAGTTGTTCGTAGAGGCTAGTTGGTTTGAGCGATAGGTGTCAGTATAAAATCCAACATCTTGGGTGCTCTCCAAGGTGTGATAACCATCGACTTTGTAGATGGGTTCAAAAGATTTTATTTTGGTATTGACTGAATTAAATCCTTCCATGGATTTTATGGAGATAATTTCAAAATCTTTGGCTCTGATTTTGTCCATGACGATGTGTTGTTCGTTGGTATTTTGGTTGATGACAAAACGTGTTTTTTTGATAAAATGATTGCTAATAATCATGCTGTTTAGGTCTAGACAATCATGGGTGAGATATTTTTCGATATTATCAGAAAAGTCACTTAAGCCAAACGATAAAGTAAACTCCACCATGTCATCAGAGGAGGTTTTTTTATGTCGTTTTAGGCAATCTATTATGATAGCCTGTAAATCGTTTATGGTAAAGAACAAGGTCTTTTCAGGCAGTATGCTGTATTCCACCACATCTTTTAAATGGCTGATTTTTCTATCGTTGGATATGTCAAGATTAAAATCCATGCCAGTAAGCTTAATTTTGGGGGAGTAGATGTTTTTATGGTCTTTTTGACTGACACTAAGAGAAGTGGCTTTGGTTGATAGGTGATATAATAGCTCTGTGGCGGTATAATGGTCGGTATTTTTGATGTAAAAATGGATACAAGAAAAGTCAATGTCCTTAATGGACAGTGTTTTTGGAAAGCTAAAAATGATGTCTAATTTGGCTTTTTGGCGTTCTTGGGAGAGGTAATTGTTTTTAAAGGTCTTGATGTAATTGACTTTTTGGATGTGAAAAGGAGTGATTTGTAGCGGATGACAGGTGGAAAAGTTGCAGGTAGCTGTATTCTTTTTTTTGGCATGCGTGAATACGGAGCTCTGAGCAGGAATGATAAAGGGGGTGTTCTCATTGGTGTAACAAGAGACGATGGCACAGCTGGGTATGACCTTATTAAAACTTGGCTGGATGACTTGAAAGATGTGTTCTAGAAATTTGGGGTATTGCTCATCGATTTTTAGATTGATGCGAGCAGTTAAGAAGCTCACTGCTTCAATCAATCTTTCAACATAAGGGTCTTCTATCTCTGGTGCTAATAACCCAAGATGTCCTGCCACGGCAGGATGCTCTTTGGCAAATTCTTTACTGGCTTCACGAAAATTTTTTAGTTCTTGATGGTATTTTTCCAAAAAGTTGCGGTTCATGACATGCTCCTAGATATTATGTTGGGTTAAAACTGCCTGTTTCTAAGTCTAGTTTGGTGGTTAATACAAATCGCTCGGGATGTGGGCTTGAGCGTATTAGCCCTGTGATTTGTATGCTTACTTGATTGTGTAGGATGTCATCGGCGTGCTTTGTTAGGCATTTTACCTCCAAGCTTTCTGGCAGTATCCGACTTTCAAAGGCTCTGATGGATGCGGTGATGTTGCTCTCTACATCAAGCCAGTTGATCTCTGAGGCTCTTTTACCTGATAAGGGGTGTATGCCATAATTCATGACGCAGTGATAGGTTTCGTTTTGGCTAAAATAGGCGTGATTGTCTGTGTAGTAACTTGCGGTATTTAATAAAGAGAGCAAATCCCGAATCACAAACTCTCTTAACTGACTGTGAGAGATGCTAGCACCAGAGGTGTACTGCATGAGCCTGTCATAGATACTTGCGGTATTGTTTGCCATTAGTTACCCTCTTGTGATGACATCAATATCAAGCAGGGGGATATCCACATCGCCTGATGTCAATGTCTTCTGACCGTTTGCCCATGATAATTTAGATATTTGTTCCCATTGGGTGCGCTTGTTTTGTTTGATGTCTTCTGATACCTCGGTTAAAATAGGATATCTGGCAGGTATAAAGGCTGAGATTTCCTGTTGGTTTTGTAAGGTTATTTTGGCACGTCGCCACAAAATATCTGTGAGTACTTCGTGTCGCCAAAAATGAATGGATCGGATGTTATTGGCGGGTAACCAGTAGTAATGAGCATCCACAAATATCTCAAAGACACTAGACAATCTAAAATCACTGTCAATCCATGAATCTTGATAGTTCTGTTCGTCATATGTGGCGATGGTTGCCCAAAAGTCGCACTCATCAATGAGCTGGCTGAAAATATCCACTATATTATCGTTATCGCCATAGAAGGCTTGTAATAACAGGGTCTGATTGTCATGAAAAGCTGTATCAGGGTAAGCAAGCGGTGCTTTGGTGTTTTTAAACACTTCATCTCGCTGTATCTCGCAAAGAATGTTTTGTTTAAGTAGGGATTTGACGTGTGGGTCGTTATGGATTTTTAGAAAATTATCGGTGGTGTTCAAGGCTTTTTGCCAATCCGCCTCTAGGCAATAACATTGAATGAGTGCCAGTCTGGCATTTAGGTTCATGGGATCTTTTTTAAGCTGGCTAATGAGTGTCTCTATATGGTGAGTGATGTTATCAATAATCATAAGGTGACCTATACTGATATAAAAACACAACCTAATATTAATATAAGGTTGTGTTTTAAAAAGGTGAAATGGCTGATTAGCCGATGGCTTTGTTTTGTTTGATGTCGTAACCCATTTGAGTTTCGGCACCACGACCGCCACGCTCGGTTTGTTCCCAGTATTGGTTTTTGATTTTGACGGCTTGGAATGAGTAATTCACATAAAGAACTTCATTGTCCTTGGAACCGACGAACTCAACGCCAGTTACCATGACGTCTTCTAGTGTGATTCTAGAGTACTCAATCTGTTCGCCACCTGCCTTGCAAACTGAGATTTCCACTTTGGGGATGTGCCGACCAATGGCACTGTGTTTGAGAACGGTAGGAGCTGCCTTATCAATAGCGGCTGTTACTTTTAGGTCTTGGAAGTTGACTTTGCCTGCACCACCACCACCACCTGTGGTTAGAGTGGCAGGCTGACTGGCACCCCATGTAAAGTTATGAACATCAATCCAATCCTTGTGTCCTGCATCCTTGGATTCGCCATTCACACCATCGATTTTTAAGAAAATATCTATAGCCATAATGTGCACCTTTATAAAAGAAAATGTGAGGTTGATTAACTCATCAATGGGAGATACGCTACTTTATAAATAATATCGTATCTCATTTAAATGAGTTCATGTGATTATAGCGAAAACAAAATAAATAATCAAGCAAATTTTCATCCCCCCTTGACCCCCTCCCACCTCCCATGCTACAATCCAATCACTCCTAAATCATTCTCATTAACCCCACCTAACCATTCAATCATTCAATCTTTCAATAAGGACATCCCCATGAACCATCGTGCTCATCTACACTCTCTTTATCTGCCCAAAAGTGTATCTGGCACCCCTTATCTATGGTTCGACAGCTTACAGGGGGTAGAGAGCATCAACGGACTGTTTGAATACAAACTCATCGTCAAAGCCAAAGACGAACATGGCAACCCTGCCCATGGCATAGAGGGACTAGAAGGTTATGTCAGTTTTGAAGCTTATCATGGCAGTATCATCCACCCCAAAGACAATGACACTTCTCTCTCTTCTTCCCATTCTCTCTCTTCTCTCCATTCTTCTCATGTCTCCCACACACCCCACATGCCTTCCCACCAAGGCACCATCTCCTACCAAAGCGTCGCCTCTCACTTAGACCTAACCGCCCTCATCGGTACCCCCTTAGGCATATCCCTTGACTTAAATGACAAACACCCCATCGATGATAGAACCATCACAGGACAAGTCATAAGACATGGCATCATCACCGGCTGTGCCAAACTCACCACCCATCACAGGCATGCCGTCTATGAACTCACCTTATCTCCATGGACTTACCTACTCACCAAAACAAATAACTACCACATCCACCAACACAAATCCATCCCACAAATCATCGAAGAGGTATTATCCTGCTACCCCTATCCTTGGCAGTTTGAACTCACCCATGACTATCCTGTACAAGACTACCAAACCCAATATGACGAATCAGACCACGCATTCATCACTCGCCTCATGAGTGAGCATGGCATCAGCTTTTACTTTGAACACACCAAAGACAACCACACCCTAATCATCACCGACCATGTCAGTCATCTAAAAAGACATGCCAATCCCTTTTATGACACCCTAACACTCTACCCGCCCAATCAGCGCATGCCAGAGTATGCTGAATACCTAGAGCACTTTACCCCCAAAAGCATACTGACCTGTGCCCAAAGTCTCTTATCTGATTATCAGTTTAAAACCCCAGGTGAGCCCCTAATGGCTCATGATACCATCAAAGAGGCACAAACTGACACACACAAACCACATCAGGCACTCATCCATCATCTACAACGCTATGAGTGGCATCAAGGCAGACGAGCAGGCAATGACGAGATAGTCACACGAAACGAACAGCTCACCGCCTCTTATCAACATCAAAGCCTAAGTGCCACAGCACATGGCAGACTAAAGGGCATACAAATCGCTCACCTATTTACCCTAACAGGTCATCCCAATCAAAGCATGAATACCGACTGGGTTGTCTACGCCTTACAGATGAGCATCAAGCCCATCGATGAAGACAACAACACCCATCAGTACTACACCGCCGATACAAGCTTCACCGCATACCCTGCCACACATCCGCTTGTACCCACAACCCCCTGCCCAAGACCCATTGCCCGTACCCAAACCGCCACTGTTGTCGCCCCAGAAGGTGAAGAGATACACACCGACCAATACGGTCGCATCAAAGTCAAGTTCCACTGGGATAAACCCACACTCACCCAAAGACACCTTGTAGACAATCGCACTGATGATAACCAAGACAACCTAAGTCAGATAAACACCTGCTATCTTCGTGTTGCCAGTACCTGGGCAGGAGATCACTTTGGGTACATTGCACTACCCAGAGCAGGCCAAGAGGTCATCATTGACTTCTTTGGAGGCAATCCTGACATGCCCTATGTGGCAGGCTCCTTGACCAATCCAAACAACATGCCTCTATACACCCTGCCTCATGAAAAAGTCCTCTCTGGCATCCGCTCCAAAGAGTATGGCGGAGATAAATCCAACCAACTCATCATGGATGACACCACAGGTAAACTCCAAACCCAATTAAAATCCGACCACCTACACACCGAGATTAACCTAGGACACATCAGACGCCTGACTACCCCCAAAGGACGAGGTGAATACCGAGGCGAGGGCTTTGAGGTAAGAACTGATGGGCATGGGGTGATAAGAGCAGATAAAGGCATGGTGATTACCACGCATGGGAGGCCACATGCCACAAGTCACATCAAAGACATCAAAGAGACCACAGCTCAACTACAGAACGCCACAAGCACCCACTCATCACTCATACAAAGTAGCATCCAAGCACAATGCGAAGAGCGAGCCTTGGATGACACGCTCATGCCCACCTTAGATGAGCTTAACACAAGCATGACAGGGGAGGGCGTAGACCATGCCAATCACCACGATGACGACTCAGATGACACCCTAAATCATCCAGAGCTGTCAAACCCACATATTGCCCTTGCCTCACTGGCGGGCATGACCTTAACTGCCAAACAAAACATTCACATCACCACTGACAACAACCTTGCCATCACCACAAACAAAGACCTAAGCCTTGCCACCACCTCAAAATACAACCTAACCGTCCAAAACGGCATCAGAGTCTTTGTCCAAACCGGAGGCATTAAACACTACACCGCCAAAGACGACATAGAACTACAAGCTCAACAAGGCAACATCAAACACATCGCCAAAGACAACATAGAGATTATCTCAACAGAAGGTAAAATCCAAATCACAAGCCCCACTCAATTATCCATCAACATCTGTGGTTCTGAGTTTAAAATGAACGAACAAGGCGTGTTTATCACAACACCTGGGGTGTTTAGAGTCAAGAGTAATGAGAAGGTGATGGAGGGGGGTGAGAGGGTGAGCTTAAAAATCCCAACCTTGCCAAACGTCAAGATTGACCCATCCGATCTAGTTTTGGAATATCTGCATGCCGATGGAACACCTATCTATGGAGCGAAATATACAGTTACATTCGCAGATGGCTCACAAAAAACAGGTATTTTAGATGAAAAAGGGCAAGCAGTTATCAAAAATGCTCCAATAGGAGAGGCAACGGTTGAATATGAGTTGGCAACACAGAAGTAAGGATAAATAAGATGAGTGATATTCAAGATAATGACAGAGAGTTGGCTAACCGAAATTTTTGGACAAATATCAATAATCGTTCTGATTATATTAAGTATGAGTTTGGTCAATCAGTAGAACTATTGGAAAAATATTTACCTGAACTTAAAAGCAATTATGTTGAACTTTCACCAGCATTTGGGGCTGGCGAATTAAAAAATGGTATCATTAGGATTGTTAATCATCCTAATGATTGGGAGAATGTTGCCCAAGAATTAAAACGCTCACTTTTAGAGGTTTCTGCTGATTTGGTGGCGATTGTTAATGATGATTATGGTGTATGGGATAAAATACAGCAATGGGTGTCTTGGGCTTGGGGTGCCATTATTGGGGATTTTAATAAAGAGCCAACACTTAGCCAAACTATTGTTGCAGGTTTGATAAGTATCATTCCTGTGGCGGATCAAGTGTCAGATGTTAGAGATTTGGTGGCAAATGTTCTTACATTGACAAATGAGATTGAGAGAGAAAACAAAGAGAACTGGATCAATCTGGCATTGACTGCTTTTGGTTTAATACCAACGGTAGGTTCTGTTGTCAAGACTTTAATTAAGGTGATTAGACATAAAGACTTTGCTGACATAAAAGCTTTAGCTGAGATTATGGAAACCTGTGAAACCTATCTTAGAAAAATAGGGGCAGGCAATCAAATTCCTTGGAAGGATAATCCAATTCGTTGGTTGCAAACCAAACCTTGGCAAGAACTGGCGGATAGAGCAAAAACTAGCATTCAAAAATATCTATCAGAATTATCGTATAAATTTAAAACATTTGGTAGTGCTAATAGCGTTAATTTTAAAGACAGACCCAGTTTAAAATCATTGGATACTGGGCTTGATGCATTATTTAAAAGAGTTGATGAAATTGCCAGTCAAATCAATGATTATATTGATCAAATTGCTAAAGAAATTACAGAAAAAGTGGATGGATTATTATCCACGCCTTATGCAATGGCAATGGTGGCAAATGGGGGTAAGGTTACGCAAAATATTCATATTGGGGGCGGAGGAAATCTAAATGCTCCTACACAATCCACCCTTATTCAAAAAAGCCAAAAAGCTGTTTTCAAACAAATGCCCCAAAAGCGGGTGGCGTGTTTTAATCGTGTCAATACTGATAAAGCCAAAAAACGAGCCGATGAAAATATTAAAAATGATTACCCTGCTGGTTTTGGTAACAGTACATCGGCAGACGACTATCTGAACCGAGAAACTGACAGACAATTGCAAATGCAAGAGGCTGGCATTAACAGTTTGACGGTGGCAGAGTATGAGGCAGGAAGAAAGGCATTTCAAGCAAGAAAAGCCTCTCAAGGCAGTGGGCGAGGCGATGGCAAAGACCAAATAGAGACAAGGGATAAATTTAGGGCGGATTTATTGGAGCGTTACACAAATGAATATAAAGAAAACGGTATGTCACAAGTAGAGGCTGAACAAAAAGCAAATACCACCACCGACAATGTGATGGCAACTTTGGCTGCCTTACATAACCCAGACCAACTGATTGATGGCAACCTTAACAGCAAAGTACCAATGGATATGGGACTTAAAAATGTCAATTCTTCCATCGGCAGTCAGTGGAAAAATGTGCCTGATGATGCTACAATAGACCCATCGGACAAAGGGCGTACCCGAGTGGGTGCTATTGATGAAGCCATCAAATCAATTCCCGAAAGTGAGCGAGCCAACACTCGTATGAATGTTAAGTTAGAGAGGTGCAAATAATGCAAGAGTTAGAACCAGACGCACAACAAGAAATTGATGAATCAATAGAATATTGGGAATTTAAAAACATCAAAATAGAAACAGGTGCCAAACCCACCCAAGCCTTTATCAAGACCTATGGTGATTTTTTCCCAAGACCGTTGTGGTATCTTTGGGAGCAAATCGGCTTTGCTTGTTTTGATGATGGGGGATTTTGGCTGGTAAATCCTGATGATTATGCTGACCTGCTTGATGAGATTTTAAAACCCACGCCGTTTTATGCCCACGATGATTGGTATGTGCTGGGTAGAACGGCGTTTGGGACTTTAAAAGTGATGGGTCGGCAGACCAAATCCAGTCTAACCATTTATATTGATGATATGCAGATTTTTCCAAGAATCCTAGACAATCGCCAACTAACGCAAAGACAGCACGCCATTGGCTTAACTGTGGCTGCTGGTGTCGTTGAATACAAAGGCGAAAAATCCTATGATTTAACCGACATCCACCACACCCCCCTCTTTAACCGCTGTCTTGCCAGTTATGGCAAACTCAAAGAAGATGAGATATATACCTTTGTGCCAGCCATTGCCTTGGGCGGTAAGCAACTTCTGCAAAATGTACAAAAGGTTAATATCTTTGAACACATTAACTTTATCACGCAGTTAGAACCCTTTGAGATTATGATGGACATTAATAGAGTGGTGGATAATCTAGGTATCACCCCAGAGAGTGCTGCCGCCTTTGTTGCCAGTCAAAATAGCCCACCAACCACCCCACCCAAATACGATGAAACCTGCATCATCCAAGAAGGACAACCTGCTACTGTATCAGGTTATTACCAAGACCGCATGACTAAAAAAGTCATCTACTTAAACATCGGTGATGTATCACCCATTTACCCAACCCCAAGCCACTTATCTAAATCACAGGCTTATGTTTGGTACAAACTCACAGAGCATGGCATCAGTCTCATCCCAGAAGAAATCCTCGCCAATGCAAAAAAATAATTTAAACACACTTCCTAAAAAACACAGCTCGCCCTAGCTGTGTTTTTCTTTTAATTCTCTACCCCCCCCTTGACCCCCTCCCACCTCCCATGCTACAATCCAATCACTCCTAAATCATTCTCATTAACCCCACCTAACCATTCAATCATTCAATCTTTCAATAAGGACATCCCCATGAACCATCGTGCTCATCTACACTCTCTTTATCTGCCCAAAAGTGTATCTGGCACCCCTTATCTATGGTTCGACAGCTTACAGGGGGTAGAGAGCATCAACGGACTGTTTGAATACAAACTCATCGTCAAAGCCAAAGACGAACATGGCAACCCTGCCCATGGCATAGAGGGACTAGAAGGTTATGTCAGTTTTGAAGCTTATCATGGCAGTATCATCCACCCCAAAGACAATGACACTTCTCTCTCTTCTTCCCATTCTCTCTCTTCTCTCCATTCTTCTCATGTCTCCCACACACCCCACATGCCTTCCCACCAAGGCACCATCTCCTACCAAAGCGTCGCCTCTCACTTAGACCTAACCGCCCTCATCGGTACCCCCTTAGGCATATCCCTTGACTTAAATGACAAACACCCCATCGATGATAGAACCATCACAGGACAAGTCATAAGACATGGCATCATCACCGGCTGTGCCAAACTCACCACCCATCACAGGCATGCCGTCTATGAACTCACCTTATCTCCATGGACTTACCTACTCACCAAAACAAATAACTACCACATCCACCAACACAAATCCATCCCACAAATCATCGAAGAGGTATTATCCTGCTACCCCTATCCTTGGCAGTTTGAACTCACCCATGACTATCCTGTACAAGACTACCAAACCCAATATGACGAATCAGACCACGCATTCATCACTCGCCTCATGAGTGAGCATGGCATCAGCTTTTACTTTGAACACACCAAAGACAACCACACCCTAATCATCACCGACCATGTCAGTCATCTAAAAAGACATGCCAATCCCTTTTATGACACCCTAACACTCTACCCGCCCAATCAGCGCATGCCAGAGTATGCTGAATACCTAGAGCACTTTACCCCCAAAAGCATACTGACCTGTGCCCAAAGTCTCTTATCTGATTATCAGTTTAAAACCCCAGGTGAGCCCCTAATGGCTCATGATACCATCAAAGAGGCACAAACTGACACACACAAACCACATCAGGCACTCATCCATCATCTACAACGCTATGAGTGGCATCAAGGCAGACGAGCAGGCAATGACGAGATAGTCACACGAAACGAACAGCTCACCGCCTCTTATCAACATCAAAGCCTAAGTGCCACAGCACATGGCAGACTAAAGGGCATACAAATCGCTCACCTATTTACCCTAACAGGTCATCCCAATCAAAGCATGAATACCGACTGGGTTGTCTACGCCTTACAGATGAGCATCAAGCCCATCGATGAAGACAACAACACCCATCAGTACTACACCGCCGATACAAGCTTCACCGCATACCCTGCCACACATCCGCTTGTACCCACAACCCCCTGCCCAAGACCCATTGCCCGTACCCAAACCGCCACTGTTGTCGCCCCAGAAGGTGAAGAGATACACACCGACCAATACGGTCGCATCAAAGTCAAGTTCCACTGGGATAAACCCACACTCACCCAAAGACACCTTGTAGACAATCGCACTGATGATAACCAAGACAACCTAAGTCAGATAAACACCTGCTATCTTCGTGTTGCCAGTACCTGGGCAGGAGATCACTTTGGGTACATTGCACTACCCAGAGCAGGCCAAGAGGTCATCATTGACTTCTTTGGAGGCAATCCTGACATGCCCTATGTGGCAGGCTCCTTGACCAATCCAAACAACATGCCTCTATACACCCTGCCTCATGAAAAAGTCCTCTCTGGCATCCGCTCCAAAGAGTATGGCGGAGATAAATCCAACCAACTCATCATGGATGACACCACAGGTAAACTCCAAACCCAATTAAAATCCGACCACCTACACACCGAGATTAACCTAGGACACATCAGACGCCTGACTACCCCCAAAGGACGAGGTGAATACCGAGGCGAGGGCTTTGAGGTAAGAACTGATGGGCATGGGGTGATAAGAGCAGATAAAGGCATGGTGATTACCACGCATGGGAGGCCACATGCCACAAGTCACATCAAAGACATCAAAGAGACCACAGCTCAACTACAGAACGCCACAAGCACCCACTCATCACTCATACAAAGTAGCATCCAAGCACAATGCGAAGAGCGAGCCTTGGATGACACGCTCATGCCCACCTTAGATGAGCTTAACACAAGCATGACAGGGGAGGGCGTAGACCATGCCAATCACCACGATGACGACTCAGATGACACCCTAAATCATCCAGAGCTGTCAAACCCACATATTGCCCTTGCCTCACTGGCGGGCATGACCTTAACTGCCAAACAAAACATTCACATCACCACTGACAACAACCTTGCCATCACCACAAACAAAGACCTAAGCCTTGCCACCACCTCAAAATACAACCTAACCGTCCAAAACGGCATCAGAGTCTTTGTCCAAACCGGAGGCATTAAACACTACACCGCCAAAGACGACATAGAACTACAAGCTCAACAAGGCAACATCAAACACATCGCCAAAGACAACATAGAGATTATCTCAACAGAAGGTAAAATCCAAATCACAAGCCCCACTCAATTATCCATCAACATCTGTGGTTCTGAGTTTAAAATGAACGAACAAGGCGTGTTTATCACAACACCTGGGGTGTTTAGAGTCAAGAGTAATGAGAAGGTGATGGAGGGGGGTGAGTATGTGGGGTATGAGGTGGTGAGGTTGCCGAAATCTTACAGTTTAAGATTTCACTTTACTGATGATGATGGCATACCCTATCCCAATACCGAATATGAGGCGATCAATAAGGATACTGGAGAAACCTTGATTGGTGTCACAGATAATGAGGGATTTACAGAGTATTTTTATTCCGATAAACCTAATCAAATTGAAGTTTATTTACATATCTAATGGGAGGCAAAATGACAAATCGCAGTACAACAACTGGCACTACTACCAATTCTGGCGACCGCACAGTGAGACAAAAAATAACCTCCCTTAGACATTTTTATGTTCATTTTAGACGTCCTGAAAAAGCTGGTTATAGTGGCAGCTTTGGTTTTGATTGGTTAAGAGATGAGTATGTGTATGACGAGATTAGGGTTAGGGTTGCCAAAGCCAAAAAAGCCTTATACAAGGGTAATATTCAAAATTTAATCAAAGAGTATACACATTTCAAAGGTCAAAAAATTAGCCACATTAACGAGATCAAAACCTTGAATGCAGAGCCTTATATCCCTGCATGGCTAGCTATTTTTCCCAGTACCAAGCACACTAAACACAATAACGCTTCTTCTAAAATAAACACAGATGGGGTAAAATTATATTTGCAAATAGACCAAGATGATAAGGATTCAGCTAAAGTCTTGACGGATGATGGTACGGAGTTGATATTTGAGTGTAGCACAGGCTTAAAAATTAGTCCAGAAAAAATTAACTTAGCTAAATTGATTGAGAAGTCGCCCACCAAAAAAAACCTAAGCTCTAGTCATCAGGGTGTCTCATCAAAGAGCTTTTACCGCCACTTAACTAAGACTGCCATAACAATAACAGCAACCGATGTTTATTCAGAACCTGCTTACATTAAAGTTATTGCTCGCAAAAACAACCTTAAAAAGACGGTTGGTCTTTTAATGGTCTACCCCAATGCTATCATACCAAAAGCAGACATACGCATTGTTCATTTTTCTACACGAGCAGGCGTTAGAGAAGTGCCAACACCGCCAGCCTATCAGGATTATTTAAAAAAACGCTCTTTTAATCAAGCTTTGGTTAGAGCAGAAATAAAAGGCATTTCATTCTTTAATCTTGTAGATTATCTAAATGAGTATAACGCAAAAGTTGTCAAAGGCACCATTACTTCTGAAGAAAGAAGAAAGTTGGGAAAAATAAAAGTATTCATTACCAAATACCCCATTGGACAGACAGTTCCCCGATCCAAAGGTGGCGAGCTTAAAAAAGACATTATCGCCCTTTATGAAGAGTTTAGTCAAAAGTATGTACCCAAAGGTGGCATTGAAAATCCAAATAGCAAAATCACTTTTGTTATTTTCACAGATTATTTGGTTCAAAATACAGATCCAGCTACCTCAATTACTTATACCACACTAGGTAGTGCGGCAACTAGAGAACGTGGAATGTTTGAATCTTTGGCTTGTTTGGTGGCAGATTGCCCAATTATTTGGGGGAATGCAGTTGTACTCTTTAATCAAGGCAATACTGATTTATCTACCTTTGCTCATGAGATTGGGCACAGCCTTAGCTTGCCACACACCTTTGAAACACCACCCAACAGTAACCACACTTTTTATCAGGGTTATACAGATAATTTGATGGATTATTCGTATGTGCCTGTGCCAAAAGGCGAACGTGGAGAAAGCAATAAGTTTGCGAAGTATATGTGGTCATTATTTAAATGGCAATGGGAAATTTTAAGAAAAGATAGTAGTATTTCTTATAAGTGATTAGCGTAAGGAGAGAAAAATGGTTAAATGCACAAAAATTTTTTTACTAATACTAAGCTTGATAATTATTTCTTGCAAAGAAATAAACAATTTTCCAAATGTGACAAATCAAAATATCTGTACGGATAAAGAAATATCTACTAGTGTAAAAGTGCCTATACCCATTACACTTACGGATAAGATGAGAGAAAAAGCAAAAGATGGTATTATTTCAGGAAACTTATTGAGAGAAAGAATGGAAAAGTACCATTTTAATACTCTGTTTGAGGATGATGAAATAAATAACAATAGGGTAACATTCGATGGATTCGGCTATTTATACTATCAGTCCAAAGAAAATACAAATTTCATAAGGATGTCAATAAGTGGAAGTATTGGATTGGGTAGCGGTAGAAATAATAATTTTTCAATGAATTATATTGATTATGATTTTGCCAATCATACAATATCGGACAATAAAACTATATTATTCGAACAAGAAAAGAAAGAGCTTATCACTTTGTTAAGCATTGTTATTGATGATCCGTTCAAATCTGAGCAGATTCTATCAGAGTTAGAAAGTATATATCAAGAGAAACTTGATAAAAAAGAATTTTTGGCACAAGATATTGTTGTAGCTAATGTGGAGCATCAAGGCAGATTATTTGAATTAATGGGCATTTATTCTGTTGATACTAAAAATCCTAAATGTCAGGAAAATAGGCTAACTAGTTTTTCGGTTACTTGATGATTGAGTTGCTACCATCTGCACACCTAACCGTCTATTTTTTTAGAGATGGACAAAAACCCTTGATGTCTTTATTCACACAGATGCCAACTGGCGTACAGTCGAGGCAATGGAGATTGCTTGGACATTAGTGGAAAATTTATGATGAATAAATATTAAATCTCTTTCCAAACTAAAAATAAACCCTTATAAGTATTGGGGTTGAGGTTTTTAAAAATCCACAAAAATCGGGGTTTGGAAAGAAGTCTAATCCTTTTATCATCATTTACCCTAACCGCCTGCGACCCATTTAAAGGTCTAAGAGGCTATGGTCAAGAAGCAGGGGCAAATGGTAAATCAAAGAGATTTAAAAATGCTCGAGGTGAGGCGAGGTTTGATTGTCAAAAAGGATTTATACATGCTCATGAAGGAAATAGCTATCCAGAAAAACACGGTCTCCCCCGTGAAATCGGTGGTAACTTTATCTGCGATGGCGACGCCCCCAAACTTCCCAAAGACTGCCAAGGTCGTGAAATCCGTAGTGGGGCAAATTAAATGCCTTTACAACCAAACACCAATTACCCTTAGCTTTAAATGACTTTATTTGTAAAAATGGTGTTCCTACCATTCCTGTTAAAGATTTAGAATACTGGAAACGCCATGAATCTATCATGCCCACCTGCAAAGACAGCCGTGGTCGTAAACGTCCTTGTGTATAATTGTGGTATGATGTTGCCATCATGTAGGGGTTATACAAACCCCCTACACTCACGCTCGTACAGTCAAAAAAGGAGGATTGGGGCGAACGTTTTAACCCAAGTGTGGCTGTATAAATTTTAATAGTAATTGTTGTTATTTTGTTCTAAATGATGTATGATTTTATAGGGTGATTTAGACATCTATTTGATGTGGTCGGGTGGCTTCTTTTGTTTGATTTATTATGAGCATAGCAACGTTGATGATTGGTGAAGTATGGTTAAACGCAAAAATATATTAGGAATATTGGGTTGTGTGCTATGTATGACGACCGCACACGCCAACACTGGGGCATCAGAAGATAAGGCAAGGCAGTATGCTCGCCAAGCCATTTTTGAGAGCTTAGCAGAGGCAGATAGAGAGCTCACCGCAGAGGAGAGACAGGTTGAGGATGAGATTATCAAGGCGTATTTGATTTTGCAAAAGGAGCATGAGCATTCACTGACACAGTTACAAATGGCTCAGACCCCACCAACCACAGACAGTCACAACAATGAACTGCTGGCAAAAAAATTATTAGAACTCAAACAGTCAATGCATGAGTTTTTTTTGGATAGAAATTTTGGCATGGAGCATCGTTCTGCTTTGGTTTATCCTGATGATTCACCCGATAAGACAGCAGTGGATGATGAGACATCAGAAGGTCAGACGAACCAGACCAACCATGAGAATGACAAGGCAGATGAAAAATAAGTTAATGTCCCAAAGCTTTACACGCAGTTGGGTTTTACTGCCAAAGATGATGTTGCTAGGACTGCTGACGACATCGACCATCGCAGTGGCTGACCTAGATGATGAATACTTTATTGCCCATCAAGTGGCTCAGTCCCATCAAATCCCAGGTCTTCTAAAAGGCGATACCGAGACTCTGGTCAATGAAGCGCTTGCTGAGCTTATCAAAACCCATAAGCAAAAAGAACTTATCAAACAGTACCATGAGGACAAAGCGACTTCATCCATGCTAAAACAGAGCATGGCAGAGTCGGTATCTTCATCTGAGTTTGACTCTTGGTTGAATGAAAAAATCGCCACCATTTACATGGATTTGTATGATGTGGCACAGCTTAGACAGATGTACAAAGACAGCCGCACCCGAGGCGACGTAGATAAGCCCTCTGATGACATGACGGTTTATTTGTCACAGTACATTCAGTCAAGCCTCTCTTATGAGCATAAAAAAGAACTTCAAGAGCAGTTATTTTTAACAAAACTCAAAGAAACCACCAAAAACATCTTAGACCAACATGCCAAGCCTGATAATCCAGATAAGGATGATGATGAATATTATTAAACGCACAAAAGGTCTGTGGGCTATCTTGCTACCCATGATGGCTCTGTATGGCTGTGCTTCTTTGCCGTCAAGTGATGACAAAGCACCCTCTGAGATTGACGTGATTTTGATGTCTGACGCCGACATCAACGAGGATATATTGGGTGTTGCTTCACCTGTTCGTCTGACATTATTACAGCTAAGTTCTGAGATACAGTTTAGACAACTGCCACATATGATGAGTGATGACAAATCCTATGGCGAGCTTTTGGGTGGAAGCATGCTTGAACAGACTGATGTCACCCTAAGACCTGATGAGCTTTTAGAATTCAAGCTTCCCCTAAATGACAAAACCAAATACCTAGGAGTGGCGACAGCTTATCGTGATGAGTCAAATGATTGGAAGCAATCCCTGCAAAAGCAGGATAAACGCTGGTATCAAGTCAGGGACAATCATTTTTTATACTTGCATGTTCAGCCACAGGGCGTGGTTCAGTTATCCAAACAAGAAGCTTTAAGCAAAATGCTTGCCTTTAAACTCAAAGAGCAGGGCAAGAGCATGGAGGATTTTAAAAAACTCACCAAGCGTGAGCAAGACAAAGCATTAAAAAAACTTGAAAAAGCACTTGAAGAATCCGCACCTGCTGACATGTCAAAGGGTTATTTTTCATCACCCAAGCCAAAGCTGGATGTGGTTGATGTCTTGGGGGATGGTAAAACTGCTACGGATAAAGTATTGATGGCGGATTGATGTGATTTTGATATTTCTACAAGAGGTGAGCGTATGATTGATTTTAAGGTTGTTTGGGGAGAGGGTACGTTAATCTCACCTCAGCATTTTCAACAGCAAGAGCGTTATTTTGAGACACTGATTAATAATTTTGCACTCAATAAAAACCATCATTGGGGTTTTAAAAACTTGGATTTTAATGAATCCGCCAAGGAAATGGGTATTTTGGAAGTGGCACAGGTCAGCGGTTTTTTTAAAAATGGCTTGTATTTTGAAGAGACTTCTCAAAGCTGTCCAAGATTAAAGATAGAAATTCCGCCAAACATAGAATCCGAAACCGTGTATTTGGCATGGTCAAATGAGTCTGTATACCAGCAAAACTATGCCATGATTGATGATGCTGATGGTATAAATGCTCAGTATATCCTGCACGGTATTGAACTGTCAGATGTCACCGAATTAAATTCTGCCAAAAGACAGGTCGTCGTTGCCAATAAAAACTTGCGTTTGGTGTTATCAAGCCAGCTTGGCGATGGCATGATTCACCTGCCTGTTGCCAAGATTTTATCAAGCAACGCTAACGGCGAGTATTTTCTAGACAAGACATTCATTCCGCCATTTTTGAACGTGAACAAAAATGAGATTCTAGCCAACCATCATCAAGAGTTGCATGGCATATTAAAACAGCGTATTCAATCCTTGACCGGGGTTTTGATCAACCCATCTCTAATGACAAGTAATGATGTTAGAGACTTCCTGTTTTTACAGACCCTCAATCGCTATCAGGCTTATATGCACCATACCGCCACATTGCCTGTGATACATCCTTGTGAATTATATGAAAGTTGGTTAAAACTCTATGGTGACCTAAGCACGTTCGAGCCAACCAAAATGAACTTGGCATTGCCGAGTTACCACCATGACAATCTCAAAGAATGTTATGCTGAACTCATGGCGTTGCTAAAACAGGCTCTGTCGATTGTGCTAGAACAAAAAGCCATTCTCATTCCGTTTGAGATGACTGATGAGACGACCCGAGTTGCTATTACACCCGATAAGTCACTGCTTAATAATTGCCGTTTTGTATTGGCGGTGAATGCCAATATCCAGCCGGAGGCATTAAGACAGACGCTGCCAGCGACCATCAAGATCGGCTCTGTTGAAAAAATAAAAGATTTGGTGGCTTATCATCTGCCTGGGGTCAAGGTTAATGCATTGGCAACAGCACCCAGAGAGCTCCCATATTATGCAGGGTTTAGCTACTTTGAGCTTGATAAGACTTCTGAGTTGTGGGCGGATTTGCACCAATCATCAGGCATGGCACTACATCTGGCGGGTGAATTTCCAGAGTTGCAAATTGAATTTTGGGCAATCAAACCTGTTTATTGATTAAACAGACATGATAAGTTAGTTAAGTTGTGATAATAATGTATTTAAACAGGACAAATCATGCAAGCGGTCAGATTTGAAGAAATTGAGACAGGATTATCCAGTCAGCAGAGTGCCTCTATCAGTGCTGATGACAGCAATCCTTTGGTAAAATCAGCCATCCCCTTGTTTGCGATAGCCTCTCAGATGAAGTACTACTATAGCAATCTAGGGAGTGCAGAAGTATTAAAACATCTAAAAGCACAGATTGAGGCTTTTGAAGAGCAGTCTGAGGGCATGGGTGTGCGTTATGAGACGGTTCGTGCTGCCAGATATTGTTTATGCACGCTGCTTGATGAATTTGCCGCCAAGCATGGTTGGGCGGATCAAGAGTGGATGGCAAACAGTCTATTGGTCACGTTTCATAGTGAGACGTGGGGTGGCGAGCAGTTTTTTGCCATGTTGGATAAAATCAAGGCAGAGCCCCAAAAGAATCTTAACTTAATTGAGTTTATGTACTATTGTTTGGTTATTGGGTATATGGGTAAATATCAAGTACTCAATAATGGACAGGTCAGCATTCATAACCTCAAAAAAGAGCTAGAAAAACTCATCGCCAAATACAAGCCATTGCCCTCATCGCCATTGCTCATGGATAGGCCATCAGCAGGCGAGCTAAGCGGTATTAGAAATAAGGTGGTGCCTATTTGGGTGATGGCACTGGCTTTTGGTTTGCTGTTATTGGGGCTTTATAAAATCTTTGATTATCAGCTTACAAACAGAACAGACAGCATCAATCAATCCATACAAGCACTGACCATTCCCGTCAAGCAAGAAACGCCCGTTGCAAGCACACAACCAAGAAGGCTGACACCACTACTCAAAAATGAGATTGAAAGCGGGCTTATTGAGGTCAGTGAGACACCAACAGCAAGCAAGATTACCATCTTGGGTGATGAGCTGTTTGCCTCAGGCTCAGACAAGATAGAAGATAGATTTTTCCCTGTATTGGCAAGTGTGAGCCAAGCCCTAAATATCGTCCATGGTCAGATTATTGTTTCAGGCTATACTGACGATAGACCAATCAGTAGTTCGGCTTACCCCTCTAACTGGCACCTATCACAAGGAAGGGCGGATGCAGTTAAGCAGATTTTGCTCAGATATATTGAAGATGCTTCTCGAGTGCGTTCTGAGGGTAAAGGCGACCAAAATCCTGTACTGCCTAATGATTCTGAATTAAACAGAGCGAAAAATCGCAGAGTAGAAATCATTGTGTATTTGGATGAAGGTTCGCCATTGCTAAAAGATACCGAAGGCACGCAAATTAACACAATACAATAATGGGGTGATAATGAACTTTTTATCGATGATAAATGTTGGGATGCTATGGGGTGGATTTGGGGCGGTATCTCTAATCTCTATGATTTGGTTTGGGGGTGCTTATCTTCAGATAGGTACATGGAAGCCTTTGGAGCCAACTTGGGTAAAAGTCTTGTTAAGTTGCCTTATTGTGCTGGTGGTAATCGGGGTAAATGCCTATAAATGGTATAAACAAAGACAGCTTAACAAACACGTCATGGAAGAGCTAAAAGCTAGCGACCTATCCTCTGATGATAAAGCAGTCAATAAAAACAAAATCACCGAACAGTTCAATTCGGTGGATTTGATTTTGCAAAAACATAATGATACACAAAATAAAAACCTTGTACAAAGACTATTTACGGATAAAAAAGGTTATATCTATCAAAAACCTTGGTTTTTGTTGGTGGGTGCTTCAGGCGTTGGAAAGACCACCTCCATTCTAAATTCGGGGTTGAAATTCCCCATTGGCACTGTGGAGAATACTTCTAGGTTGGCAGGCACACAAGATTGTGACTGGTTTTTGACGGATGATGCGGTACTGATTGATACAGCAGGTAGATTCGTTGAGCAGGACAATCAGTCAAAAAACAGTGGTGACTGGCAGGAGTTGCTCCATCTATTAAAGCGGTGCCGTACCAAACAGCCCATCAATGGACTGGTGTTGATGATTGGGGCGGACGACATCATGAAAAATGATGAACAGTATCTAGAAAGCCAGCTGTCCGAATTTAGAATTAGATTGCAAGAGGTGCAAAACACATTTAACATCAGCTTCCCATTTTATGTGGTCATTAATAAAATTGACCTCATCACTGGTTTTGGGCAGTATTTTAATTATCTTACCGAAGAGGATAGAAATAAGGTATTTGGTATTACTTTGGATGTTTTGTCCGATAATTCGGCAGAAAAGATAAATATCATCACCAAAAAATTAGACGACATCGCAGAATCCATTGAGTTAAATATATTTAACAGTGTGGCATATAACAATCAGCAGAATGAACCATCGGATTTAGCATTGTCTTTTGCCTCAGAATTTGCTGACTTTACCACACACCTAAAAAGCTATCTCAAAAAACTCCTAAATCTGTCAAAATATGATGCCATGCTTCATTTGGGCGGGGTTTATTTTACCAGTTCTGCTCAGCAGGAAATGGGGGAAATGGCTCATGCCAATCCCAAATACCAACTGCAATCCAAATACATCCAAGACAATAACGGCTTAATGTTTGGTTCGAAGCCTTATTTTATTAATCATTTTTACCATTTTGTTTTGATGGAGGCGTCCAATTTGGCAGGGACGGATGCTTCTTGGCTCAAGAAGCAAAGAATGGTTTATTGGGGGTTGTGCTTGTTATTGTCGGCATTAACCATTGCGTGTGCGGTGATTTTTATCAAGGCTTTCTTCAAGAACTCAGCGTATCTTGATAAGGTGGAGAAAAACACCCAAGAGGCTCATGCCATGTCAAGCTCGGTGGATGGTGGTAATGCCTTGGCAGTACTTGATTTTGCCAACAAAGTTAGGGTTATCCCCAATCGTGACATATCAGCAGAGCTAACCCAAAAAAGTTTTTTGGGCGATGTTGGTCTAAATGATTATGACAGGATTTATGCCACCTCACAACAAAAATATCGTTCGCTTGTTGAGGAGAGTTTGAACGAACTCATCTCCACCACCATCAAAGATAAGCTCAAAAATAACACCGCCCAAGGCTCTTTGGCGGGACTATATCAAAATCTAAAAGCCTATCTCATGCTTTATGATAATAAGCATTATGATGGCAAATTTATCGCCGGATGGGTGCAATCCAACTTACCTAATGAAGCATTTGAGTCAAACGCTGATAACTTTGAGCAGTTAAAGCAAATCTTGATTGACAAAAAAATCACGCCAAACGACCCCCAAGATTTGGCGATGATAAATAAAGCCCGAGAGATGTTGGCAGGGCAGGATATTGGTAATGTGGTCTATGCCGATTTGATAGGATATACCCAAACTCTTGACACCAAAGGCATGCCGTCCGTATCTTTTGTGTCCATGGGCGGTTCTGCTACGCAAAGCTTATTTCGCAGGGTAAGTGGCAAGACATTGAATTCTCCCATGCCAGTACTGTACACAAAATATGGCTATCAGAATCTGTTTTTGCCTTATGTCAATACTCGCCTAGATAATTTTTATAATACAGAAAATTGGGTCATGCCAAACAATGCTTTTTTTGCCTCAAAAGAGCAGGTGTTGTCAGATATTTATCAAAAATACACCAATGATTATATCACCTATTGGCAACAGTACATTGCAGACATTAGGATGTTAGAACCAAAAAATTTACAACAAACCATCGTCATGTCAAAGCAATTATCAGAAAAAAACTCCTCTTTGGCAGGTATCATCCGTGGTATTTATGATAATACCAACCTTGTGGAGGAGGTTACCAAGCCGACACCTGATGTTGCCAATGATGCTACGGCGAACACAGGTCAGGAAGTCAAGCAGGGCAAGGAAGCTGTGATGCAGGCCAAAAAGACCGCCAAGACCAACGAAACTTCTGCTCAGATGAGAGGCTATCTGCAGGATGTGGCAACTCATTTTTCTCAATTTCATGTATTAGTCCAAAGCAGTGAAGGCATGCCATCTCAGTTGGATGAAATTGCCAAATCAATCAATGACCTGTATGTGTATTTGGTGGCATTGCAGATGAGTATGCAAAACAATGATGCACTGATGCCTGATAACAAACCGGTCATTAACTATCAGGCTCAGGTCAGTCGTCTGCCTGACCCGTTTAGACCCATGTTAGACCAATTTGTGGGGCAGATATCCCAAACGAGCAAAGACTATCAGCAAACCTATAAAGACGAGCAAGCACAAGCCGTCATCGAAGAGCAAAAAAAAACGGTGCTGTCCATCGCTGAACAACAAGATGCTCATGTCAGGCAAGGCTGTGAAAGCTTAATCGCTGGAAAGTATCCTTTTGACAAATCAGCCTCTCAAGAGGTATCGCTTCAAGAATTTGCTAAAGTATTTGGCTCAGAGGGTTTGTTCATGCAGACATTGCAGAGTAATATTTTGGTGAATGAGCGACTAAGCACCCCTTTTTTGTCGCTACTTGAAGGTTCCGATAGGCATAAACATTACCAAAACGCCCAAAAAATTAATACAAAATTTTTGGCGGGCTCCAAAAACCCTGCATTGGATTTTACGATGAAAATCATGGCGATGGATAAAGACATTAAAGAGCTGTCCGTAAGTTATGATGGTACGCAGACCACCTATTATCATGGACCTCAAAAAAGCATCAAACTCTCCTGGCCATCAACGCAAAAAAGCATGACTCTAAAAGCCATGGATTTTAACAATCAAAGCCATGGCTTGGAAGTAAAAGGTGATTGGTCTGTGTTTAGATTGATGGATAAGGCAAGTCGGATTATTAATACCAAAGATAACAAAGGGGTGATTGCAACCTTTGAATTGGATAAACATGAAGTGCATATTGAGTTTAAGTCTATCTCTGGCACAAATCCTTTTTTGCTTGGTGAGTTAAAGGGGTTTGTATGTTAGTGTCATTTTATGGTAAATTGCCTCACCATGCTGAGTTCCTAACATCAAATAACCCACCATTATGGTCTAAGACCATCACCAGCTGGATGATTCAAGGGCACGGTCAGCTTGGTGAGATGATTTTAAAGCAAAATCACAAAAGACCAAGCGTGTATTTTTTTATGATAGACGGTCATGACTTACCAGTTCAGATTTCAGGTATTTTTTTGGCGAGTCATGACAGCAGACACAGGGAGTTCGCCTTTGTGTTGTTTCATGAATATGAAAAGCAGTCGTTAATGTTGATTAGGGATGGTTGTCAAGATGCCATTAGGCAGGCGAGTTTCGACATTTCGTTGCTTGCAGATATGAATAATGGTGAGCTGTTGGATGGCTATGAAGATTTTTTGCAAAGAACTGAAGTGCCATTAAACGAAGGTGTCTGGCAGAGTGCCTGCTGTACCCCAGAGCGTTTGAGTTCCACACAGTTAAATAGTACACTTTATCGTAAATTAATCATGAGTTCTTAGGAGGATTGGATGGATGACTTTTTGGCACCATTGCACGATGAGCAGGTAGCAGGGCATAATATCGAGTATGATGACGATTTTTTAAACTTGATGAGCCTACTACAAGACAAGCCAGAGCAACAATATGGCGATTTGGTGGTTGAAGCTGGAATCAAGGACTGGCGTGCTATTTATGAGTCTTGTCATCAGATTTTACTGCATAAGAGTAAAGATTTGCTTGTCATGAGTTATTTTACTCAAAGTGGTATTGTACTAAATGGGCTTATGGGATTAAAAGAAGGGTTGTTTATCATTAAGGGCAATCTTGAGAAATATTGGGAGGATGTCTTTCCAAAGCTTGTTGATGAAGATGGTGATTACGACCCTGATTTTCGGGTAAATGCACTGTCTTTGTTCTTCGCTCCTGATGGTATCTTAAAAGACCTAAGAAATGCCCCTTTGGTCAAAAATGGGTTGTCAGGAAAGTTTCATACGGTAAAAGAGATAGAGGCTTTCTTGGAGAGCTATGATGAGTCACTATATGCTGGAGGCATTCAAAGGCTAGTCATTGATTTGTCTGTTGCCTCTGATGATGGGCACTCGCCCATAAGCCAGCTAAAAGAGGCAGGCGTGCTCATATCGGCAATCAAGGCATTATTTGAAAAATATGAGATAAGTGGTCTAAAATTTGAGCCTACCGAGCAGTTGATTCAAAAGATTTTGGATTTACTAAGCCAATCAGGAGAGTCTGGTTTGGAGCGACAAGATGTCACACCAACCAAGATGACTGACATAAAAACAGCAGAATCTGTCATGCCTGTGATGAATTGGGCGAGCTATTCTGTGAATTCAAGAGAGGATGTGCAATTATTGCTTGAAAAGATTCATGTGTATTTTGAAAAGCACGAACCTTCACATCCTGCGCCATTATTTATCAGACGCATTCAAAAATTGATGAATCTTAATTTTTATGAAATAATGAAAGACATCAGTCCAGAATCATTAGATAGATTGGAAAATTTGGTGGGGCAACCCTTGTCTAATGATGATGAATTTAATTAAAACCTAAGTCAAACCCATAGGAGATGACATGAGTAGTAAATCCGCTCAGAAATTTATTGCCAAAAACCGCTCGCCTCGTGTTCAGATTGAGTATGATGTGGAGGTGTATGGCACCGAAAAAAAGATAGAATTGCCCTTTGTGATGGGTGTGTTTGCTGACTTGGCAGGCAAAAGCAAGCAGGAGTTGCCAAGCATTGCCGATAGAGCATTCATGGAGATTGATGCGGACAATTTTGACGACCGAATGAAATCAATCAAGCCTAGAGTTGCTTTTAATGTAGATAATAGATTAGAAGAGGATGGGACTCAGCTCGGTATTGAAATGGAATTTGAAAAAATGGAGGATTTCTCACCAGAGCAAATCGCACAAAAAATTGACCCATTAAAGCAACTCTTGGATGCAAGAACAGAGTTGTCAAATCTACTTTCCTATATGGATGGTAAGGCGGGGGCAGAAGATTTGATTGATAAGATTCTATCTGACAATGAGCTACTTCAATCTTTGGCAACTTTGCCAAAAAACGCCACATCAGAAGATAATAATTCCTAAGGAGGCGTCATGACTACGCAACACGAACATCAAACGCATACCCAGACTCAGACCGTTTTTGATAACGACTTTGAGGCTTTGGTCAATAAAGAATTCAAACCCAAATCCAAGCAAGCAGAAGATGCGGTTCAAGGTGCGCTAAAAACATTGGCTCGCCAAGCACTGGGTAACACTGTCAAGCACTCATCGGACACTTATCAAACCATCCAAGCAATCATCGCTCAGATTGATAAAAAGCTATCCGACCAAATCAATGAGATTATCCATCACGAAGAATTTAAGCAAATGGAGAGTGCTTGGCGTGGGCTACATCATTTGGTCAATAACACCGAGACCAATCACCTGCTTAAAATCAAGGTTATGCCTTTAACCAAAAAAGAACTCGCTCGCAACCTCAAGAAGTTTAAAGGGGTGATGTGGGATCAAAGCCCAATATTCAAAAAAATCTATGAAGAGGAATACGGGCAGTTTGGTGGCGAGCCCTTTGGTTGCTTAGTGGGGGATTATTATTTTGACCACAGTCCACAAGACATTGAAATCTTGACGGAGGTTGCTAAGATATCCTCTGCTTCTCACTGCCCGTTTATTACGGGTGCTAATCCAAGCCTTATGCAGATGGATTCTTGGGAGGAGTTATCAAACCCAAGAGACATCACCAAAATATTCCAAAACACAGAATATGCAGCATGGAGAAACTTGAGAGCCAGTGATGATGCTAGGTATTTGGGGTTGGCATTACCTAGATTTATGGTGAGAGCACCTTATAGTAGTGCCAGTAACCCTGTTGATGAGTTTCACTTTGAAGAGCAGGTATCAGACCATGAAGGGTATGCATGGGCAAATGCCGCTTATGCCATGGCAGTCAATATCAACCGCTCATTTAGCGAGTATGGTTGGTGTACTTCTATCCGTGGTGTTGAATCTGGCGGTACGGTGGAAAACCTACCAACTCACACCTTTGAGACTGATGATGGTGGTGTGGACTTAAAATGCCCAACCGAGACTGCCATTAGCGACCGCAGAGAGGCGGAGTTGTCTGCCAACGGATTGATGCCACTTGTTTATCGTAAAAACTCTAATTTGGCCGCCTTTATCGGGGCACAGTCTCTACAAGAACCAACCCAATATCATGATGCAGACGCCACAGCCAATGCCAAGCTCTCTGCCAGATTGCCTTATCTGTTTGCTTGCTGTCGTTTTGCTCACTACCTAAAATGTATCGTGCGTGATAAAGTTGGTTCTTTCCGTGAACGTGAAGACATGGAGCGTTGGCTCAATGATTGGATTATGAACTATGTGGATGGCGATCCGGTCAACTCATCCCAGGAGACCAAAGCCAAGAAACCTCTGGCGGCAGCCGAAGTGATCGTAGAAGAAGTGGCGGACAACCCAGGGTTTTATACCTCCAAGTTTTTCTTGCGTCCGCACTATCAGCTTGAGGGATTGACAGTGTCCTTGCGATTGGTGTCAAAACTACCTTCGCTAAGAAAGGATTGATGAGTATCTAGCAACCCTGCTTTGGGGTTGCTATTTTGTTTTTGTGTGAGTGAAATAAATCATGACTGTGCGTTACTACATCCTAGAGGGTGACACCACCACCGTAGGCGGTGTCGTCCAAAAAACCACCAATACCCTATCTTTTAAAGTCTATGGTAAAGAACAAAGCTATATCGGCGATGATGTTTGGTGTCCTGCTTGTCAATCCATGGGTAAGATTGCACCAGACCAAGGCAGACTCTCCACCAAAGTAAATGGACGAATGCCCGCCCTAAATGACGACCTATGTCTATGCAAATGCACTCCACCGCCAAAGCTGGTGAATTCGCAGACGAGTTTTAAGGAGGTGATTGAGAATAATAGCAATCGCACAATAAATAATGAGGCATTGATCCAAAAAGATAATTTTATTATAGATGATAATTATCAGTTGCAATTTCAGTGCATTGATAGTGTAAGTGGTTCCCCAATTTTTGGTATTTATTATATTGCTGTATCTAATACCGGTACTATCTTAAAAGGATTGACTGATAAATGTGGTTTAACAGAAGTGTTAACTAAGGACAAAGAAGAAACTTTTGAGATACATTTTTTTGAAGAGGTGATATTGTGAGTGAAAAAAATTTTACTGTTAGAATTAAAGTTACATCAAAATCCGAAAAAATTAGAAAAATGCTGAAATATAGATTGGTGTTTTTTAAAAAATCTAAGTCTTATAACGGTGTATTTGATGATAATGGCTGTAGTAAGGTGTATAATGCAGATTATTTTGATATTGTTTGGTTTGAAATATATATAGGTAATGATTTGATAGATAAAATATTTGTTATGCCAACAATGAATGGGAAATATAATGATAATGCTTATGAAGTAAAAGTAAAGTATGGAGAAATTTCTATGAACAAAACCATCATTTCTGTTGGGTATAATAAGCCTATAGCACCAACTACATCATTAAAAAAAGTTTCATTTTGTGAAGCATTGGATTTATTTATAAAAAATAGAAGTATTTGGACTTTTGATAACCCTCCGGATTTTTACAGCAATGAAATAGGTGATGAACAATCCTATATTAGGAGTTTGGGTATTCACCCTAATACGACAGACGGGGTTGATTTACAGTATTTCTTGGTGCAGTATAGATATAGAAGAACAGTGGATCCTTTTACTGGATTTTTAGCTTGGAGTTTTCTTACTGGTTACATTTATATTGGTAGTGTTTTTTCCGCATATCATAGCAAATCTGGAGTGGACGGATACTTTAAAGATATTTTAAATGATTTTTCTGGAAATAATGCTGGTCATGATGCCGCTGTGTACGGTTTAGAAAATTACAAGGAGAGATTGTGTGATTAGAAAAACCAAAGTAGAGAAAATTGCGGATAAATTAATTATTTTGATATTTTTAATTGTATTTATTTTGATGCTATATATAATATTTGAACCTTATCTCATTGTAAATAATTTAGGTGATAATATGCATACAGCTATAGATAGATTGGGACATCCAGATCTAATATATGATAAAAATGATTGTCTGGTTTTATCTATGGTTAGCTGTGATGATTTTGATAAAAATAATATACATAGTATTGCCATTTGGTATTACGGCATTGAAAGTAATATTGTTGTTGGTTTTGATAAAAGAGAAATTATTGTATACAAAGGAGTGGTGGATAATATATATAAGTGACTATATTTTATGATAAATTCTTAGATTGTATTAAGAATTCATTATTGAAATTCTTATAATGAAATGTTTGGAAGAAGACTATTTATT
The DNA here is from genome assembly GCF_039693965.1 of Moraxella sp. K1664. Taxonomy (NCBI): domain Bacteria; kingdom Pseudomonadati; phylum Pseudomonadota; class Gammaproteobacteria; order Moraxellales; family Moraxellaceae; genus Moraxella; species Moraxella sp. K1664. The sequence continues at coordinate 2,309,556 of NZ_CP155576.1, read as the reverse complement.
TAAATCCATTTGAAAGTATTTGGTATTAAGGTGTAAAAAAATAAATTGTTAAAATTGTTTAATAGTTTTATGAAGGATTATTTTAGTCTTGTGTATCAGATTGCATAAATAAATTATCTTTATTACAGATAAAATATAAAGCGAATTTTAACTTAGAAACAAGACAGACTTTCCACTAAAGTAAACGGCAAACGCTAGCCCTGCATGACGACCTATGTCTATGTAAATGCACTCCATCGCCAAAGCTGGTGAATTCGCAGACGAGTTTTAGGGAAGTGGTTGATGATGGCTATAACACTCAGCCCAAGAATCACAAGGAAAAGAGTGGTTCAAAAATTTTTGATAAACGCATTAAGTTCGACTTTGGAGAAATAAATAATGATATTACCCCATTTTTGAGATATAGATTAAAGATAGATGGTATAACATACGAAGGAGAGCTTGATGATGAAGGTAATACAGATATTTTCTATAGCGATATAGAAACAGAAATTACGGATTTAGAGCTGTTTTTCTCGCAAGATGGAGACAACTAAATGGGCATACCAATCAATAAAAGTGGTGACAAGCTAATCATTAACATACCAAGCAGAGATTTAACGGCAGAAGAAATAGCCTTGGCAAGATTAATATTTGGTGAAACCATTAAGTATCAAGCAGTTAAAGTATTTAAGGTTGATTACCTACCTAATCAACAAGAAGAAACCATCGTAACACCCAATGGCAATTTATATCCAGCAAAAAAGGTATATAGAGAAAATTATGCTCTTGATAGCGATAGCATGAAGCACTTATTCATCCATGAGATGGCTCATGTCTGGCAAAGCCGTAAGGGCATGTGGGTGCGTTTGATAGGTGCTAAAATACATACTTGTGCTCGTCTTAATGACACTAACCCTTATTTATACAACATTCACCAAACATTTGGAAGCAAGGTGATTAAAATGCAAACTTCTCAGAATAAATCGGTCTCTAATATTGTGACAATTAAGTCCAAGTTGTCAGATTACAACATGGAATCTCAGGCAGAAATCATAGCTGATTACTGGGCATTGAAATTTAAAAGAAACCCCGACTTAATGATAACAAAAAATTTTGAAACTAATGTCAGGGCTAGAAATTTGGATGCAGTGATTCGACTTTATGAAGAAAAAGTAAAGCAAGCAATTGGCGCTTAGGACTGGTATGATGGAAAGGGTAGAAAAATTCATAAAGGCAATTGCTGTTTTTATGTTATGTTTTTTTGTTATGGTGATTGGTTTGATGTTATGGATAAGTCATATCATGTCTCAAGACAAAGACCTTGTCAAAAATAATTCATTAAAAAATGCAATTATTGAGCAAAACGATTTAGTCTTTGAGATTCAGGAAGGTTATGCAAGTGGTCTTGATATTGGTTATGATAGCCAAACCGTTTATTCGCAAGGCTTGGGGAAAAAAGTATCAAAATTAACCATTGAAAATTACCCCTCCATGATTCATGATAAAAAAATTTATCATTTTATGTTATATCAATATGAGCTTGGGGGTCATGGATTTTCTGGATTTGATTTTTGCATTAATAACAAAAAAGTTTTTTATGGGAAAAACATAAAAAACTGTTTAAAAGATGATGGTCTTGATTGATTTTAATAAATCTAGCAATAATCTACGGCTGTTAAAGTAAATGGCTTGGTCTGCCCTAAATGACGACCTATGTCTATGTAAATGTAATCCACCGCCAAAGCTTGTGCATTCGCAGATGAGTTTTAAAGAAAAAGTCAGTTCGCAGGGCATGGCAATAAGTGCTATTCAACTAAAAGAAAGTCCAACTCAAACACCCAGCACCTATAGCACCTCAGTACGCTTTGTAGATGATGATGGCTATCCTTATGCTAATGTCTCATATACCGCCAAAAACAAAAAGACAGGTAAGATACATTCAGGCAGAACGGATGAAAATGGTCAAACCCCACACTTTTTTACAGATTCACCTGATGATTATGAAATTAAACTGGACTTGGACTGGCAAAATAAGGAGATGAATAATGAGTGATAAAACTACCTGCACCTCTGCTGGTACTGGCACACCAGTTATCACTCAAACCATTTGCAATAGACCGTTTATCGCACACGAGCACGGCATTGGCGACCAGTTAGATCCTTTTGCTTGGAATGTAATTGAAGGGCGTTAAGGGAGAGGCTGGAGGGTAGAGAGGTTCCTGACCAGGGCTTATCCTCTTTGTGTGGTCCTGCTGTATTTTTTTATTTTTTACTATTAGTGGATAAAAATACCTACAAAAGTCTTGTTTGGAGTCTGTGGTACCATGGTGTAGCAAACATCAAATCAATACAACTTAAACCATCGAACGCAACCAAACATCCTACCAGCTATTTTAAAGCCAATAATGAACCCAAAATATTAGGACTGGATTGGATGACTTTAGCTAGTTTAAGAGATACCTTTAATAAAAGAATACGCTACAAATCGCCCGATGATGAGACTGCAGGAATAACCCTTCCTCATGAATTAATAGGTTGGTTGGAAAAAATTGGCTTTAAGCACATTGAAACATATGAATTAGACACTTTGGCAAATTATATTCAATTAAATGCTTATTTCACCAAGCAAGATTATTATGTTATCTCTTTAATCAATACAGAATTACTACAAAAAGGCAATTCTGCCTTTGGTGTCATTCCAGAGCATTGGGTAGTATGGACAAGTTTATTGCGAAGTGGAAAAAATGCCATTGATTTAAATACTAAATTGACAGACATAGTGCACTTGACGGTATTTTCTTGGGGCAAGAACAATTGGTCTATTCAGTCAAATTTGCCACTTAATAAATTTATGCTCTACCATAAAACCGCTTTTATTGTAAAAAGGGTATGACATGAAAAAGACAGCGTTATGGCAAAATATGGCATTATGGGAGAAAGTGGCATTGTGGTTTTTGGCAACCATAGTATTTTTGATTGTTTTTTTTAATTATTATGTTTAAAGTCTCATCGCATTTTGCTAATCGTCCACATTTTGTAACCCAAGAATTACCCAAAGCACATCTCAATCAACCTTATTATGCAAAAATTGAGATAGAAGCCGCCATTATAGAGGAAACGGTTGACATACAAGTTTCAAATGAAGATATTATGGTAGAGCCGAAAGTGTATGAAAGCCATAAAGACATATATAATAAACCTGTTTATAGAACAGATTACTCAAACTTAACTATTACAGGCACTCCGTCTGAACTAAAACCAATTACCATCAAATTAACAGGGAGTACTTATGGCAGTATGTTTGTTGGCAAAGAATTTGAAAAAACATATACTATTGAAGTGTTGGAATAGGCGGATAAAATATATTATTCATCTAATTAACCATAAATAGAAATTCTCATGCCAAAACTTTTTTTGATAACATCAAAACTATGTCTGTTTTTATCAGCATTTCCCTTACTTTTTATTAAATATGATAAAATTTGTTTTGGATATGATAAATACTCAATAATGTATTTATATCAAATTAATGGTGCAGGAGGAGATGATGATGTCGCATTTAAATTATTGGCTATAGTTACTTTTTTCTTCGCACTATTTTTATCCCCAGTGAGAAATAAAATTGGATATGCCTTTTTATTTTCTGTTTACTTTGCATGTCAATATCTTATATTTTTATTTGTAGAAAGTTCAACTGTCTGGAATATGATATGGTCATCGATTATTTATTGTCATAACAATCATTTTCTTATTTGGATAACATTCCAGATATTATTCATTATGAATAGTTTATTATTCCTGTATTTAAAGAGATAAAAAACCATAAACATATAATCTGTAATGCTATCCATCTTTACTCTGTGCAAATAGTAGAATCTTACAACTTTTCTACTCCAATAATCTTATTTTAGCTCTCAAACAAATAAGCAATTACTAAACCAAAACCACACCTCAACTCATGTAAAATTAAAAATTTTCATTATTTGTATTTAAGAATTTTGATATAAGAAGATAGCTTGCAAAGCGACTCTTCGGTTAGAGCATAAGCGTTTTGTGTTAATGCTATGATTGTCAAAAATACTAACAAAGATTTAAACATATGATTGACCTTTTTGGATGCTTTTGTCGTTTTGGATGATGTCCCATTGCCATTTAAAAAGTGAGCATAATCATCGCTCTGACATTCTCTTAATATCCATCCAATAAATTCCAGTATTGACATCTTTATCATGCCCCTGTAATCTACCGTGAAAATTAATAATAATATCGTCATAAATATATTGGGAGCCGATATAACACCAATAATCATGACATTCTTGCTTGGTTTGACTTAAAAAATCACGATATAGTTTATAAAAAATAGCCTCAGCCTCTTTCTCGTTATCGGTAGCAATCTTAATTAAGGTAATAACTCTGTCTTTTTCAAAATCAAATATTAGATGCTCCTCAGGGTCTTTATCATAAAACAATGAAAACTCCTGCGGAATACGACCGCCACTATTTACCACCTTTGAGTGTTCAAAATATCCAAGAAAAAAGTATCGTAGCCCAACACTAAAAGGGATATCAGGTGACACATAATGCTCATCAAAATAATAATTTGAACCGCTTATCAAGCGATAGTCAATAAACTTTTTATCATCGTATTTTTCAATGCGTTCTACAAGCTCCAAATCAGTTAAAAATATAGGGAGATAACGACCAGCGTAACTTATTTGTGAATAAACACAGAGCACAAAAACACATAATAGATGGACATATTTCATCAGATTGCTCCTATTCAAGATTGTTGTCATTGTTCATAATATCCCAATGGTGTTTAAAAAGAGACCATTGAGTGCCTTTGTGTGGATTAATATCGCCATTTTCGGTATGTTCATAGTCCATGATATTGTCGGTATAACCCCATGAAAATCTCAATCCTGTCTCATCTCTAAAAGTATGCGACAATCCAAAGCTGTGTCCCAGTTCGTGTAAAATCGTCCGATTTTTACCCATAAAAACCATTGTGTCTTTATTAATATCTATAGTCAGCAATAAAAAAAATGTCAATACTATGCCGATTTTTTGGGTAGTTTTGTAAAATATTGCTTTCGTTGATTTTGCCACGCAAATCAATGTCTTTATCTTCGTATTGTATCGTTACGGATATGGGGCAATATTGTTTGCATTCAGGCAAATCCTTTAGTTTCTCATATCTTTCTAGATAAGTCGAGTATAGTTCCTCAAACAATTTTTCAGCTTTTTGTCTATCATCTGTGATGGTACTGATAAGAATAATCATCTTTTCTTTATCTGAGTTGGTCATAATATTGACTTTATTTGGATCGTGTCTGTCCATCCATAATCGCCAATCTGCTTCGTCTGTATAACTCAGTCCCAACTCTAATCTAAGAAGCTCTACCTTATTATTGAATAAAATAAATTCATCAGGAAAGTTATAATGAAATTGACCAGTTGTTTTATCATAAGTCTTAGAATATTTTACAAATTTTAGCGTATCATATTTATCAAGACGCTGTGCCATTTGTTCATTGGTTAGCATGACCTGATAATAACCGCCACTAGCAAGACAAATGGTTGTATTAAAAACTAATAAAGTTCCAATAAAGAATTTTAACAAGTTCATTTATTTTTCTCCTGTAAAGTAATGATATTATTATCATTATAGATAATATCCCATTGGTATTTATTAAGTGTAATGCCTGAGTTATAATCCATAAGATTGTCTGTGTGGGATTCTTGCAATACAAAATGATTTGGTTCCTTATGGTTAAAACTATGTTCCAACCCCAAACTATGTCCCAGCTCATGTAAAATCGTCCGAGTTTCATCATGGGCATTATAAATATTTCTGTAGATAATGACATGATTACCCCAATAATTGCAGTTTCTTGTGATTTTACATTGACGTTTTGCATATTCATCAGGCTCTTTTCTGTCAGCCATACCCAATGTTAATTTATCATTTTCTGCTACAACATAATTGGTTAAAATAAGATAGGTGACATTTTCATAATTACCCGTTTCATACTGAATGATATTTAGAGATTTTAATAGTTTAATAGCATCATCAAAGGCTTTTCTACTACTATCTCCATTCAAAGGAGTCAAATTGACATTTTTCACATCATTCACTGCCTGTTGATATTTTTTGGTAAAATCATCAATTTCCTGTCGTTGCTGTAACTGGTGGCTACTGATGGTGGTGATTGTGTCTTTACCGTCTTTATCTTTGTGAAAAATTTGCTTATTTATTAAATTAATGCCAATACTTTCTTTGACTTCTGCTATAATACCTACTTGGCTAAAAAGTTTGCTTTGAATGGCATTTGGATAATCTTGTGGATAAGCATTTGTAGCAGAAAATGGATGAGCTACCAATTCAATGGGTTGTATCGTGACTTTTCTTCTTTTTGCATTTGGGTATACACACAGCAGTCCGACTCGTTTTTCTATTCCATTCTTTTTGGCAAACACTTCTATGGTGCCAAGTTGGCTTAAAGCACTGGTACAAGTAACAGTAATCATGGGGTAATTGCTCTTGTAATAAATAATGGTCTTGGTTACAGATGTCGGCACATCCCCTGATGTATACACGGTTTTTTTTTGTTGATAGGCTGACTGCTCCATAATAAGATTGACGCTTTCTTTGGTCATATTGGACAACACATCGCTCATTGTCAAAGTGGGTGTATCTACCATCAGTCCATCACTGCATCTAAATATCAGCAACGTCTCATCATCTGTCAAGGGTGTGTCTTGGTCTGACTGCTCAAAATACAAGTGTAGATCTACACTACTAAGACCTGTTTTTGATTGATTGCTTGGTGAAAATAAGTTTAACCAAGCAGGTGTATATTCATTGGGTCTGCCATATTGAATAATCTCTGATAAATTGACTAACTCTTTTCTTTGGTAGCTACGGTATTCTTCCGTCAAATCTTCTATTGCACCGAAATATACCTTTTTGCTTTTATCGGTACCATAAAGATACTCATCACGGAGCCAATCAAACCCATATCCTCCTTGATAATCATCAGGTCTTCTAAAATGCGCAGTAAAGTTTGGCAATTCATCGTTAGTCTTGGTGCTGGTTAGATTGTTTTGTAATTTTGCTTGGCGATACTGTGCTTGTGCTTGGCGATATTGGGCAAGCCTATTATCATCAATAATCTCTTTAAAACTTGTCTGAGAATGGATAAGTTTTGGTGGTGGATTACATTTGCATAGACACAAATCATCATTTAAAGCAGGCATTGCCCCACCGAGTGAAAAAGATAATCTTGGACCTGTTGGTACAATTTTGCCCATTGATTGACAAGCAGGACACCAAACATCATCGCCGATACAGCTTTGTTTTTTACCGCTGACATTAAAGATAGTAGGATTGGTGGTTGTTTGGACAATACCACCAGCAGTGGTGGTATCGCTCTCTAGGATGTAGTAACGAGTTAGGGGCATGGGATATCCTCATGTTGAGTGTGTCTATCAATGGTAAGTTTAAATTCATTATCAACAACGGTCAATGTCATGTTTCTTATGGGGTTGGGATTGCCGATAGATAAAAGTATCTCATGACTTATCATGGGCAGGATTTGATTGGTGATGATGGCATCAATCATACGACCGCCTGACTCTATTTCTTGACAGCGGTTGGTGATGAGGGTGATGACGGCATCATCATGGCTTAGTGTGATGTTATGATTGTCCTGCATGCGTTTGATGACTTTGTTTAGTTGTAGGGTGATGATGTGTGACATCATCTTGTGATTGAGTGGGTAGTAGGGAATGTTTTGGATTCTACCCAAAAGTGCTGCCGGAAAAGTCTGCAATAGAGGCTCTCTTAATGCCGTAGCCAGTCCTTCTATATCGGGTTTTAGAAGCTCGTCTTGACATAAAGTCAGGGTAAGCTCTGAGCCGACATTGGTGGTTAGGATGATGATGGTATTTTTGAAGTCAATATAGCGACCCTCGCCATCTTCCATAAATCCTTTATCAAAGACCTGAAAGAAAATCTCGTGAACATCGGGATGAGCCTTTTCTATCTCATCTAGCAGGACAACACTATAAGGACGTCTGCGAACGGCTTCAGTCAGCACACCACCTTCACCATAGCCGACATACCCTGGAGGGGCACCTTTAAGCGTGGAGACGGTATGAGGTTCTTGGTATTCACTCATGTTGATGGTGATGAGGTTTTGTTCACCGCCATACATAATGTCTGCCAGTGCAAGGGCGGTTTCGGTTTTGCCTACGCCAGAGGGTCCTGTTAGCATAAAGACACCAATCGGTTTGTTGGGGTTGTCTAGATTGGTTCTGGCGGTCTGTATGCGTTTGGCTATCATATCAGTTGCATGAGGCTGACCGATGATTCGTTGGTTGAGCGTTTCTGATAAATGAAGGATTTTTTGCACTTCGTCATCCATCATTTTGCCAACTGGAATGCCTGTCCATTCAGCAATGATTTGAGCGATGAGATGAGAATCTACCACAGGATGAACCAACGTCTCTTGTTTTTGTATGGTCTGAAGTTTTGTGATAAGTGCTTGTTGCTCTGCTTTGAGGGCATTTATTTCCTCTGGTTTATCATCATCCGATGAGGCTATGGATGCTCTGATTGCATGAAGTGCCTCGACAAGTTGTTTTTGGTCTTGATATTGTGCATTGATAACATCTAACTCTGACTGTATGGCTTGGATTTGTTGCTGTTTTTGTGCAATGACATCGCCATCGGTTAGGTAGCCTGATTCTTGTTGTTTTTGAAGCTGGTGAATCTGCTGTTCGATGGATTTTATGCTTTCTTCTTTGGTGGTGATAGACAGAGGGGTGCTGTTTAAGCTGACGGCAACCCTAGCACAAGCGGTATCAAGAATGCTAATAGCTTTGTCTGGCAATTGTCGTGCAGGAATATAGCGAGCTGAGAATTTGACAGCAGTTTGCACGGCATCGTCTAAGATGAGTACCTGATGATGGGATTCTAGTCTGTCCACTAAGCCTCTTAGCATATCGGTTGCCACTTCTTGGTTGGGTTCTGGCACTTGAATGACTTGAAATCTTCGGGTAAGTGCGGGGTCTTTTTCAAAATATTTTTTGTATTCTGACCATGTGGTTGCACCAATGGTGCGAAGCTCGCCTCTTGCCAAAGCGGGTTTTAAAAGATTGGCGGCATCACCTGTACCTGCGGCACCACCAGCACCCACCAATGTATGAATCTCATCAATGAACAAGATGATGGGCTTGGGACTTTGGTTAACTTCTTTGATAACTGCTTTTAGGCGATTTTCAAACTCACCAGAGACACTTGCCCCTGCCTTGAGTGCACCGATATCAAGTAAGATGATTTCAACTTCTCTTAGGTGGTTTGGCACATCGCCTTGAGCAATTTTTAGGGCAAGACCTTCAACGACAGCGGTCTTTCCTACACCAGCCTCACCAGTCAATAATGGGTTGTTTTGCTTTTTGCGAGAGAGTATATCCACCATTTGGCGGATTTCGTTATCCCTGCCTGTAACAGGGTCTAACTTCTCTTGTCGTGCCTGCTCGGTAAGATTGGTACCAAAACGTGCCAAGGCGGATTGCCCCGTTGGGTCATTGGGTGACAAGGAGACTTCCTGAGCTGTGGGTTTTTCAATGGAATGTTGGCATATTTGGTCGTAGTCGCCATACAGCTTTTGAGTATTGATTTTGCCAAATTCGGAACTGATTCTAAGAAGTTGGTGTTTAAACTGGTTGGATTCTAACAGTGTGTAAATAAGATGACCTGTGGTGATGTGTGTTTGATTAAACTTTAAAGAGGTGTACAGCCATGATTCTTCAATGAGTGCCATGATGTCATCAGAGAAGTCACTGACCTGTTCATAGCCTGTTTTTAGGGTTTTTAAGTGGTTTGCAATGTCGCTTATTAGATAGTCATGATTTAGTTCAAAATGACTCTCTATAAATCTCAAGTCTGTATCATTCATTTGTAGAAGCTGATATATCCAGTGAGAGAGCTCGACATGGCGATTTTCACGCAACTTGGCAAACATAAAAGCACTTTCAAGGCTCTTATATAGTGATGTATTTAGTTTGGCAAATAAAGCAGAGCGGTTGATTTGAGACATATCGGTTCCTTGTTTGGTGGTTTAAAAGCAATATCATAACAAAATATCTAACCAAAAGTCCACGACTAAATCATGATTGTGGTAGATGAGAAAATGATGAAGGTTTGTTGTGATTAGACTTCTGCCAGTACGGAGGATGTTCCATCATCATTTAAAGAATAGATAAGGCATACACTACTTTAAAATTACATCTTTCTATGGGATGATAATGAGTATTAACACCTATTAAAGAAAAATACTTCCCATTATGCTCTAAAAAACAGAGATATACCCATCGATAACAAGCTCTAACTGACCTAAATATCTTTTATACAGTTCGTCCAATATTTCTTGGGATTTTTGATGGTCTTGAACAACCAAGTTGATGGTTTCTATCATTGCCATTTTATCATCGTCGGATAAAGTATGCGTTCTTTTCTTATCTTTTTCTGTTTCATGACGCATGTAATATTGTAAATAGTGAACCATGCCATGACTTCTACCGATATAAAGATAGCTGTTTAATTCGTTAAACTGCATGATGTGAACTTTATTTTCTTTTACAACCCAACGACTTAGATCGTCTGTATGTTTATCCAAAGATACTTCAAAACGGGTCAAGAATTCATCAAAAGACATCAGTTTAACTTTTCTGTCATGAGGTATGCCAATATGCGAGGGCGGGGGAAGATAATTGTATTTTACCTGCCATTCTGGTTTGCAATATGTCTTACCGTAATAATCTGCTGACTCATAAGGCGGTGCTGAAAAAGCAGTTGTATGGATAAAGGCAAATAAAGTGGCGATAAAGTATTTCATCATACACTCAACAAACCACAAAATCACCACACCCCCCATGTTCCAAAACAACTCATCTAAATCATCAGTCATCCAGCCTTGTCTTAAAAACTTAGCTTGACTCCATTTATACTCAATGGGGTTTAAGTCAGGAGAGTAAGGGGGTAAGAACAATAAACAATGTCCATGTCTGTTTAATAGCTTTTGGATTCTTTTGTTTTTGTGAAAAGGAGCATTGTCCATGACAATCACACACTTTTGCTTTAATTTTGGAATTAAGGTGTGTTTTAACCAATCATAAACGGTTTGGGTGTTGGTGTGGTGTTTGTAATAAGACAAAGCAAACAACTGATTGTGATACAAAGCACCGATGACATTAACCCTTAACCTGCTGTTTTGGTAGTTATGATGCAAAATACTAGGCTGACCAATAGGAGCATACCCATAAGGACGATAAGTGTGTATTTGAAACCCTGACTCATCCATGTAGATGATGGGATAGCCTTGCTCTTGATAGACAGTAAGTTTATCTAAATACTCTAACTGCTTGTTGATGTCTGACTTAGGGTGTACTCTTTTGTTTTTTTACGAGTAATGCCCAATCTTTTTAAAGCTTTGTAAATGCCCATGTCAGTACAACCAAAACGTCTTGCTCGCTCATACAGGTAATCATAAGGGTAGTCTTCTACATCTTTGAGTAATGCTTCATCATCTGTCTTTTTAGGCTTTACTTCTTTGGCGGGTTTAATCTCTATGTTTTGTTGCCAGTTTTGTAAGGACGAGTAGAGACATTAAGTAAAGATGCTACCTTGCGATAAGACATGCCTTTGTCATTGATGAGTGCCAAAGCTTTTTTGCGAAAGTCTAGGGAGTGGGTCATGGTATTTAGAGTCTCTGTTTAATGGATGTTAGGGTATTGTAGCATATTTTGGGTTTGGGGGGTGTATCACAAAATACTAAGAATGTAAGCTTATAAAGAATTATCAGGTACATCAAGCCAACGGTCCCATCAGCACCATGATTTTTATCAAACCACCCTAAAATCATTATCAAGCATCGCCCAATGCTTGGTTAATATCTCTTTGTGTATTTGTGCCATTGGCAAGTCGTCTAATGCACCCTTCCAAGTATCTCTGGCGATTTGCATTACTTCTATCAGTTGTGGTTTGACACTTCGCCAAGGCACGTCCGCTTTTTTTGCCCAATGTTCAAAATGAGCCATATTGACTTGATACCAGTGCTTAGTACTATCAAGATTGAGTGAAAAGCTGGTTTCATTGGGTAGATACACTTTGGTACTAACCAAATCATAGGCTGATGATAACACAGGATTTATGCCATCTTTATAAATCACGCTCCAATTTTTTAGATGAGCATCACCATTGGCAATTAAGATATTTACCAAGATTCGTCTGGCAAGCTGATTAACATCGGACAAGCCGTGTTCGCTAAATTGATACAGGATTTTAGCAAGACTGGCATAATTACCACCGTTATATTTTTCATGGGGGTATTTGACAAGAATTTGGGCAAAATCTTCGCTATGTACCCGTCTGACACTACCATCGGCTAGGGTTTGCCTATCAAATCGCCGTATGGCATAAGCCAGTGGTGGATTATATATATCTACCATATCATCATTGAATATGGTAGTATCTGCAATACCAGTCAGTGATGAGATGGGTGTAAGCTTGATTGGTGGGATTTCTATTTTTGCAAGTTCTGCCAGTCGCATCATGCTGTATTCATTTTCGGGGACAAAAGGGTGTGATTGCGATGGTGTCTTAACAATCCAGTTGCCAAGCGTGGATTCTTGACCAACCAAGGGCAGTGTAAACCGCTCGCCTGTGTGAGTCATCACCTGACGCATGGAGAATTTGGTCTGCACGCCCGCCAAAGAAAAGGGGTGAGATAGACCGCTGTCTTTAATGGGTATATCACCATGACTGTCTTGCTGTGGAGCTATATTGACATCATCTTTGGTCAATCCTAGATGATGAATGATGAAGTTAGGCACTTGTTGTATGTTGATTGGAATGGCGGTAATGGCTCCTGGTAGGTCTTGTCCTAAATGCTTTAATAATAAAAACTCATTGTCAATATGTACTTTTAGGCTTTGGGCAAGCAGTTTCCTTAACGTACCTTCTGGCAATAGATTGGACAGTACAGGGTGCAGTCTTTGCCATCTCACCCAAGGTGTGCTAAGTAGTTTTTGATGATTTGCAAAGTTTTTGTGTGTGGTCAGACTAAACGTCGCTCTATTTTCGTCATGAATATAATCAGGGCTAAAATACAGGCGATTTTGCCCTTGTGATAGGCTCACAAGATAGCCCACTGTCTGCTCATGCAATCTAATCTCTAAAAAATCCAAAGCATTCATGAGTCAAGTATTCCTTGCCAAGGGTCTTGGGTTGGGTCATCTTGTGGTATGTTTGACGCAGTTGGTGTGGTTGGTGATGGATTTTTTGGGGTGAGTGTTAGCTCGCAGTTCAACCCGTCAGCAATCAGTAGCAAGGTCTCCAAAGTGGGGTTACCACTTTTTTCAATGTTTTGATATTGTTGTCTTGATAAGCCTGTTCTACCAAACATGTCTTTTTGCTTTAACCCCAAGGCAAGACGGCGAGATTTTATCTGTTTTCTAAAATTATCAAGTGTGTTCATGGGTGTTTTGGTGTTGTAAAAGCAACATATTAACTGCTTTTTTACAAAAAAGCAATATTTGGGTTTCTTTTAAATGCTGTATAAACTGACTTTTAGTAAATTTTAGTTAGTATCTATACTTTCACCAAACCCATACACAAGCAACAAATGGCACACATATTTCATGATGGCAGACGCAGGCTCATCTGGAGCGGGTTTGCCTTTGGCGTTGGGTCTGATGGTACTGACAGCATAGCCATTATAATCGGCTTTGTGGGTAATTTGTCCTTCAAAGTTTTTTAGCTCTTTTAAAAGTCTTTTGGTCGGTTTTTGTGTGGCGTCATGGTTGCACTCTGAGCAAGTATTTTCATTGCTTGATTGTTTGGGTGTTAACTGGCAGATGTTAATACGCCAATATTTGCTTGGCAGAATGGCTGTGGCAATCTTTAAATAAAACAAGCAGTCATCTTTGTGTTTAAATCGAAAGCTAATCTGTGATTTATTGCTACTTACCTTGGTATAAAAAAGTCCCACAAAACGCTCCATCTCTTGAATACCTTGTTCTGTTTGGCAATGGTTTTTTGATGTTGTCAAAGCATAAGAGGTCAATGCTGTTAGTTGAAATGATACACTTGGCTGTTCTCGTGTAACTTCTTGATGATATCCAAGGCTTTTTCTTCGCCATAACCAAAATGAGATTTTAAGCTACAAAATATATGATAATACTCCCCTCGTAAATCGGTAGCAAATATACCTGGATCATCAGAACCTAGAACTATACGCATTCTTGCATCACCGTCGACTGCCCTGCCCTTGATGTGAAGCCATCTAAAAATATGATGCTCATGTAATGATTTATAGTGACTGATTCGAACATTGCTTGTAGGTAAGCTCTCTATCACTATTTTTTTATCAGCAATGGATTTTTGGATGCATTGTTGTAATTTTAATAACTGCTTGGCACTAAAATCCATGTTGGTTTGAAATAGTAAATCTCTTCTAGCTCTTACGATGTCATTAAACCAAGTAATGTGGGCGAGTCGCAAAGCTTTTGTGTTGAGCGTTCTTAAATGCAGATATTCTTTTTCATATAATTGATGATTTTCTTTGTTTAAAAATATACTGACCTTTTCAGGGTCTAGATATCTATATGTGTAAGCCAAATAAATTAGATTGAGATTCAAATGGGTTGCACCAATATCATTACCTTGGTCATCGGTAATATAAATACCATCATAAATCTCAGCATATAATTGGTATATATGATTTTCTAATTCGAGTAGATTAAAGCCTTTGAGATGATGAGATAATATCATTTGCCAAACAAACAAAAGATTGTCCAGCCAGTCTCCTTTTTTTAGAATCAACCCTTCGGGCGTATTGTTTAACCATAATTTTGGCGATATGCCAATGGCAGTGGCATGACCTATTCTATCACCATTTTGTAGGGGTAAAAACTCAATCGCCTCATGAATGGCTCTAATTCCCCCAATGAGATGTTCAAAATCCTCTCCAGCATGATAAGTAAAGTGTTTAATGCCCTGATGACGACAGTACCGAAAAACAGGAGCTAACACCTCAGGAGGTGTTTCTAATTCATTAGAGGCGGCATCAACTGCTTGTAAAATACGACGGAGTTTTGGGTAAGTTTGCACTAACATGATGAGCAGATGAGCTTTTAGCCATAAATCTTTACGAAGTTCGGCAAATTCATAATTCTCCTTTTTTGTTTTGGGTTTTTTGATGAAGTGAGCGATTAGATATAGCTTGGTTGGCTGGTCGATGACTTTATCAATCAATGTCGCCAAGTCATCTGCATCAATCTCATTTTGGTTGTGATTGATGGCGTTGCTATATTCTAAAAATCCAGTGAGTATTCTTTTGATGATATCAATATTTTTATTGATGGTTGCTTTGGGTGCAAATCGTCCCTCAATAACTGCCATATCTCCATTTTGCTGATGATAAGGTCCGTGAAGTTGAAAAAATCTGTCAGTGTATTTTTGCTCAACCAATTCCCGAGCTTCATCATCAGCAAGTTTTTGAAAGTTATCAAAACCATACTGGTCATCTCTTTGTACAAATAATCGTTGCATGGCATTCATGCATACTATATACAACAAATAAGCAATATCGCCATATTCATGCTTGGGGTGCTTCATTAGTTTTTGCTGTATTTGAATATGCCAATGCAACTCTTTGATGTAACTATCATAGGCGGAGATGTCAAGCAAGCCATCTTTGATAACAGCATCATTAAAATCTACACCAAATTGGACTTGCTCATATTTAAAATAACCTGCATGCGTTATTTCACCATCTGTAATAATTGTTGAGATATTTTTTTGAATGTTTTTGGTCTCATCATCATGACCATCTCGCCAAGCCAGTAGATATTCTCTAAGGTGTCTTGCTAGCACGATGAGTTTGTGATAATCCATTGGGCTTTTTAGGTAGGGGTGAGTGGCGTAGAGTAATTTAACCCTTTTACTGCTGTGATGGCTTTTTTGCAGGTTGTGGATAAATGCCTTTGGACGCAATAAAGCATCATACCAGTTGTGTTCAAATGAGGAGGTGCCATTTAAATGCATGTGGGTTTCATACAACTTGAACCGCTGGATAAAGTTATCCAACAAAGGCTCATCTGGTGTCAGATAAGGGCGATATCCTAGCCTGTCTTTGAGTAGGTGCAATAGGTCAAAAGTATCAGCAATGGCAGATTCGTAGGTGAAGTTGGCGATTTTATTTGCCAAAACTGGCAAAGCGGTATGATTGGATAAATAAGTCTGCCATTCATCAAATAAATGTGTCTTGATGGATGTCTTATCGCCAACATCAAAATAATAAGTGGCAATAGAGCTGAGTGTTGTTAAGCTCCAACTGCTAGTATTTTCATATTGATGCCTAAACTGATTCCAATAACCATAAAATACATGGTCTGGCTGTGTATGGTTACGTTGATACCAAGAGGTGTATACTGTTTCATACATTCGCTCCTCCAGTCCGATATCATCCAAAGGTGTTAGTCTATCAAAGTCCTGCAAATACGACTGCAAGATTTGATAGATTTCGTTATGAGAGAGTAGATAAGGCGAAAAATGTGGCATGATAATTACCTATGCTTGCAAGATAGGTAATGCACTAATGTAATGCATGTCAATAATTTGAAGAGAGTCATTGTCTGATATAAAACATTCCTTCCAGCCCTTATCAGCCAGCAATGCTTTGACTGTCTCTTTGATAGCGGTGGATTCTCTCCATTTGGATTCGGCAGTTTCATCAAAACTATGTAGGGGGTGAATTAAAAATGGTATAAGCAAAGGACAGGTCATTAAGCCGTAAGTTAAGGGTAGTTTTTCTTTTAATCCTTTCATCCATTCAAATTCTTCAATAGGTAAGCCTAACTTGGCATGCATCTTTGAACTAATGCTAGTGTCTTTGAGGACAGACCCTATTCTTTTTAGGCTCTCTTCAAATTTATCCAAAGTGGTACTAACGTTTTGTGCGGTAAGCAACACTTTATGAATTCCTTCATCCGCCTTGCGAGATGTTAAAAAGCGACTCTCTTCAATCATAACCGCATTAATGATTGCCACGATATGTATCGTCATCAGTTCATGTAGTAAAATGCCAAAACCGCCATTAATGTTTTTTCTCTGATTTTCTTTGGGATCAAAAAACCTTTTTTTCGCAAATCTTCCGAAACACGGCTTAAGGAATAAAACACCCTAGTCCAGACCTTGCCTTGCAATACAGAAGAAATGCCTTGGATATTTAGTTTATCCATCTCGCCCTTCCAATTCCAAAGCATGTCAATAATCTCTTTATATAAATCTTTATTTGATGTATTTAGATTTAAATTATTATTTTCTTCATCAGTGTCAATATCCTCCATCCCATCTGCTTTACCCATGAAAGTAGGTGAGCTATAAGTGGGTATCTCTAAGCGTTGATAAAAGGTTTTCTCAAAAGAGCTTTCATCTTTGGCATTTAATAACTCAGCAATAAATGCCAGTAGGGTATAGCAGGATATATGGTCATGCACCCCTCGGGATGTCATAATGGCATGCCCTGAGACGCGGCAAGTAATGATAGAAAGGGCTGTAGCTAAGATATTATTATTCTTATCCACATCATCTTTGACTACCAATAAATTTTCTGCTGTTTGAGATAAGCGTGATAAAGTACCTGAATTATCTATATACTCCACTCCATTTATAGGGGGATTGCTTTTCATGCCTTTGAGGTATTCTTTTAATTCAGTTTTGCTTTTTCTGCGGATTCTTATCACGCCCGATTTTACCGCAAGACCACTGGTAATATCGTTTAAAATAATGGGCGAATAGTGAGCAGCAACACTATAAATATCATCCTTGTTTGATAGTCCGATATAGTTAATATAATCCTTAATATTCTCGCTTTTGTCATGGTCGGGTACATAGTTTACCAATATATTGCAAGGTGCACTTGTTGCGAGCATCATGGCTAACATACCACCCAACTTGGAAGAATTTTTATTGGTAGAGTTATAATTGGCAAGCAAGGTAGATAAGATGAGCTGGCATGCGTTAAACATGTCATGGTTGGTGTCAGGGCGAGCATAAAAACCAGTTTCTAACTCTCCATATTTGGCGTACAACTCAACCATGGTTTTACCAATGCCATTAATGGCAGGATTGGGCTTGTAAAGCAAATCCATGTCAAACTTTTCGGTAAATAGCTCGTTATAAAACACGTTTGCAAATGCCTCTAGTAAGGCTGTTGGGCTAACATGGTTTTTGGGGTCTTGGGCATCTGCCAAGATTTTTGACAGCTGTATTACTGAGCGAATGGGTTGCTGTAATACAAAATCAACACATTTATCCGCCTCCTTTTTTATCAAAAACAGTCCCTGTTGAAATATATTCACCCAAAAATCCCTAAGAGATTTTTCGGTATTGTTGTTAGGTAGATTTGGATGTTTTAATTTGATGTCAATTGCTTCTTTGTCATTGAGTAGACTGTATAAATCTTTGAGTTTTAATCGTTGCTGGGCGGGTAGGACTTTTAGTAGATACTGCTGAGTTAGGTGTATTGCCATGTCAGATTTTGATTCTAGATGCAGCATTTGTTTTTCGTCTGCTTTTCCTAGGCTTTCTAATTTCTTTTGGTGAACGATGGTATTATATAGGTTCTCATCACCTGTTAATAATACACACACTCGTGGATGAGTAATAATAGAGCGAATATTTTCAAGAACCTCATAAGCTTCCTTGGTTTCTGTATCAACATCATCAATGGCAATGATGAGTAGCTCCGCCCCTAGGATGTCTATCACTTTATTAATGTAGTCATAAAACCTTTCTTCTAGCACCTGCCCATGCTTTGATTCTTTGAGTGCCTGATGTAAGAACCACTGTGCATCATGGGCAGGATTGGGCTGGTGATTTGTTAGTAGTTTTAAGCCCTCAGACATTGCTTGTAGGCTTTCGCGATATTCTTGGCGTTTTTTGTCGTCAGAACAGTATTTAAATTTCTCTTCTGTCGCCATGTTGATTTTTACAATAATATCTATCAAGATATGTTGATGAGTATGCGTAATGGTTGGGTCGATAAATGCAATGGGTAGTATGCGACTTTGATTGCTCTGTTGATTTTGTGGTTCAAGATAGTGGTTTAAGACAGATTTGAGAAAAGTGGTTTTGCCCGCACCTCTTTTACCATGGATAAAAATGGTGTTATTCACCATCTGTTTGGAAAGTTGTTTTTCTAAATGGGAGATTGCGGCTTGATCTCTTTGAGTGTTAGAACGCTCTAAGATATTCTTGAGTAAAGCATCTAGTCGCTCAAAGGCTTGCTGATGAACAATGGCGTCCCTATCAACAAGCGGAACACTGCTTGTCTGTGTTAGGTCAATGGTAATAGATGTGGCGTTTGTCATGGTTTTCTCCTTAGTGTACACATAAAAATCTGTCAGAATTTTAGCATGATTGTGTGCTTAATGGTAGGGTTTTTTAAAATTGTATGTACTGTGCCTTCAACAATAAATAGGATTTATAAATGACCGCATTTACACACTTAAATACAATCCAACACATCAAACCATCAATAAGCACTATCTCACCACCCGATACACACTCGATGTCAAAAATTCAATCTCTTGTATGTCATGACTGACGTACAACATAGGAATGTTCATCGTTTTGATGTCTTGGAAAAATGGCAGAATCTCTTGTTTGTGTTCACTGTCTAGGGCGGACAATGGCTCGTCCATGAGTAGTAGATTGGGAGAGTATAACAACGCCCGTCCGAGTGCCACTCGCTGTTTTTCACCGCCTGAGAGTTTGGCAGGCAGACGCTTGGTCAGATGTCCGAGCTTTAATAGGCTGATGATGTCATCAGGATGGAAGCGGCGGGCAGACTTTTCACGGTGCCGATAGCCGAACAGCAGGTTGTCCATTACGCTCTTGTGGGGGAACAGTTGCCCATCTTGGAATACCAAACCGACCAGTCGGTCTTGGATGGGTAGGTTAATATTGGCTTGTTTGTCAAACCATGTTGTGCCATTGACTCTGATGTGTCCTGATGTGGGTGTGATAATCCCTGCAAAGGCATGTAGAATACTGGTCTTGCCCGTACCACTCGCCCCGAACAGTCCCACGATGTTGTCATCAAAACAAAACTTTGGCGATAGGGTGATTTTGCCCAGTTTTAGGGTGACATCACAGTCAAAGGTGGGTTTGTCATGGCTATTCATTGCTACACCTTTTGTTTTTGCTGGCGATGATACCACTGCGAGAAAAATAACGCCACAAATGCCACACCGACCGAGAACGCCATCAGTCGCATGATGGCGACATCGCTGTCAGCCTGTTGCAGTAAGCTGTACATGGCAAGGGGCAGTGTGCGTGTCTCGCCTGCGACGTTGCCTACGAACGTGATGGTCGCCCCAAACTCGCCCAAACTGCGACAAAAGCCCAAAATCGCCCCAACGACGATACCGCTTGCTGACAAAGGTAGGGTCACTTTAAAAAATGTACCAATCCTACTGGCTCCCAGACTTTTGGCGACCCATTCTAGGCGTGTATCAATCATCTCAAAGGCAAGGCGTGATGACTGCACCATCAAAGGAAAGCCCATGACCGCACTGGCAAGCACTGCCCCTTTCCAATTAAAGGCAAATTCAAGTCCCAAGCTACTCAAATGCTTGCCAATCACGCCTTGATTGCCAAATAGAACAAGCAGTACATAACCAGGGACGACAGGTGGCAGGACAAGGGGAAGATACACCAAAGTCTCCACAAGCGACTTGCCCCAAAACTGTGAGCGTGCCAAAAAATAACCCATCATGATGGCAGGGATGAGATTGATGAGCAAGCAGGATAGGGCGATTTTGACCGATAAGCTGATGACTTCAAGCTCATCGGGGCTGAGTGACAATAACATGGCAAATGATGATGGCAATGATGGTAATGATGGCGACATTATAAAGCAAAATGGGCAATCTGACCACTAATGTCCTTTAACGCCCATTTGTAAGTGGTGTTCGCAGGTATGATTTATTTTAATGGGGTAAATCCATATTTTTCAAAAACTGCTTTGGCATCGTTGGATTGTAAAAATTGATAAAATCGCTTGGCATCGCTGTTATTGGGACGGACAAGTCCCGCAGGATAAATGATGGGCGTGTGACTGTTAGTGGGAAAAGTCGCCACGGTCTTTACCGCTTGGGTGCTGATGGCGTCAGTGGCGTAGACGATACCAAGTGGACATTCGCCACGGGCAACAAAATTTAAGGCGACACGCACGTCTTCGGTCTCGACCAGTCTTGGTTTGATACTCTGCCACCACGTCATGTGCGTGAGTGCTTCTTTGGCGTATTTGCCGACGGGGACACTGGCGGTGTTGCCTGTGCAGAGTTTGCCTGTAAAACTGCCAACGATATTAAAATTTTGGCTCATCGTGACTGCGACAGGTTTTTTGGTGGGGCTAATCATCACCAAACGATTGCCCAGCAAATGCGTGGTGTTGGCAGAGCTAATGAGATTTTTTCTATTAAGATAAGTCATCCATGCCACGTCCGCCGAGATAAACACATCTGCCTTACCGCCTTGTTCTATCTGCTTGGCGAGCGTGCCTGATGATGCATAAGAAGTCTTTACTTTGGTGCGGTATTTTGTCTCATACATCGCATTAAGCTCGCCCATGACATCGGTCAAGCTGGCTGCTGCATAGACGGTCACGTCAGCATGAGCAACGGGCAGGTTTAGCATGAGTGTAGATAATAGGGGTAGGGTCAAAGATTTCATAAAGGACACCAAAACAACCATTAAAAAATTGACATAAGTTAAGAAAAAGCAAGATGACATGATTGTATAACAAAATCACGTCCTAGCCCATTGCCCAAAAGTGGTAAGTTCGCCAATATTTAGCCAATCTTCTTATCAATCTTTGCCAATAACGCTCGCAGTAGGGCGTATTCTTTTTGGTCAAGTTGCAGGCGAGAAGATAGGCGGGATAAGCGTTTGGGTAGGTCTTTTAGCTCATCATCTCGGGCGAGATTGAGCTTGATGAGTAGGCTTGTGATGGCGTCATCAAGCCCCATTTTTTGGGCGTGGGTGATGGCAGGCTCGTCCCATTCGGTGCGATGATGGATGTCAAGCTGGTATTTGAGATTGTGCTGATTATAATGGGTGTCGTCTTTGGTTTTGTCGCTGTTTTGCTCATCAAAATAGGCATAGAGCGTGCTTGTAATGACTTGCACGGCACTTGCCACGTTAAGCACAGGATAGGCAGGGTTGGCAGGGATTTGTACATGATAATCCGCCAGTGCCAACTCATCATTGGTCAGCCCCCTGTCTTCACGTCCAAAGACCAAGGCGACGGTTGCATGGGGGTTTTTAGCCAAAAAATCATGGCATAGCACCGCACACTCATTTGGTGTGATGACAGGCTTGGGTAGATGGCGAGTGCGTGCCGATGCCATGACAATCAAGGCGTGTGGCGATAATGCAGTCTCGATGGTGTCGGCGATGATGGCATTATCTAGGACGGACGCGCCACCAGCAGCATTGGCGTGACTGGTCTCATCAATGGGTAGGCGGGGGGCGACCACGGTCAAGTGGGACAGTCCCATGGTGTGCATGGCACGAGCTGCCGAGCCGATATTGGCAGGCAGGGTTGTATTAACCATGATGGTGTGAATGCGGTTTAGGGGGGTGTTTGGCATGTCAATTCAACTAAATCAGGGCTTATTTCACCACCAAATCCGACCCAAAGGTGTATCTTAGGCGGTTTAGGTTGTTGTCAGATGGATATAGGCGAAAACGGTCATTCGTCAACACTTTACAGATACTGCATTCATCGTACAGATACAGCGACACCGGCAGACAGCCGTCAGGGGTGTTGCCATTTGCGTCAATGATGGCTCCCCCATCTTCGGTCGTTGTTTCGGATTTGATGAATCTGTCAATCTCATCAGGGTTGGGCGGGACGTTCTCTTTTAGCAGGCTGGTCAGTACCGACAGTCGCTCGGTGTCGTGGCTGTGCAGTTTGACGTGCAAGCCGTCCAACGATTTTAGGCGAGACTCGATGATGTTCTTGCCCCCTTGTAGGCGAGCGAACACCCGTCCGTCATTTTCGCTAACGCTAATGCGAGCGATGAGAATCACGCCGTTTAGGTTGTTTAGCTGTTCCCAGTCTTTTTTGTCAATCTTTGCCAATGTTTGCATGTTTAGGCGTTTGGGGTTGAAGTTTTTGTCTTCTTTGGCAAGATGGGCGTATTTTTGGCTTAGGACGGCATTTAGGCTGATGTTGCTTTCAAGCAGGGGCGAGATACGTTGGTATTTGTCCATATAACAGCTCAGCTCCAAGCGACAACTGCCGTCATCTAAGGTGATGGCGACACGGTTGCCAAAGTTTGCCACGTCTATCACCAGTCCTGCCACTAAGGCAAATTTACCATAGCCTGTCTCGGACACTTCGCTTAGGTTTTTGACGTTGGTATAGCGAGGCAATTCATCACGATAAGCATCCATGGGATGACCTGTCAGATACAGTCCTAACGTGTCTTTCTCGCCACGCAGGCGAGTTTGGTCGCCCCAGATGATGTCAGGCAAGGGCGGAGCGACGGACAGCCCTTCATCTACTTCGGCAAATAAGTCAAACGTACCTGCTTCGCTGTTTAGTCGGTTTTGGTGAGCCACTTCCATGGCTTGGGGGAGTTGTTCCCAGAGTCCGCCACGGATTTGGTAGGATAAGTTTTTGCCATGAATGTCAAGCAGTTCGGGACGTAGCACGCCTGCTAGGTCATCAAAACAGCCAGCATTGATGAGAGCTTCCAAGGCACGTTTGCCGACTTTTTTGGTGTCCACACGGTTACAAAAATCGTATAAATCCTTAAAAGCCCCTTCGCTTCTTGCCTTGACGATACTGGCGACCGCGTCTTCGCCCACGCCTTTGACTGCTCCTAGTCCATAGATGATGGTTTTGGGGTCACGAGCGACGAAGTGAAATTGGCTGTGATTGACCGATGGCGGTAGCACTTCTAGATCAAAGTTATCCTTACAGTCGCTGATTAAAAAGACCACGGTATCGGTGTCATCCATCTCCGATGTCAGTACCGCCGCCATGAACTCGGCAGGGTAGTAATGTTTTAGATAAGCGGTTTGGTAGGCGAGTACGCCATAGGCTGCCGAGTGCGATTTGTTAAATCCATAGCCTGCAAATTTCTCCACAAGCTCAAAAATCTTAATGGCAAGCTCACCATCCACGCCAAGCCCTATCGCCCCTTCTTCGAACACCGACCGCTGAGCTGCCATCTCTTCGGGCTTTTTCTTGCCCATGGCACGTCTTAGCATGTCCGCTCCGCCTAAGGTGTAGCCTGCTAAGGTCTGGGCGATTTGCATGACTTGTTCTTGATAGACGATGACCCCATAAGTCGGCTCCAAGGCAGGTTTTAGCCAGTCGTGCTGATATTGGGGGTCAGGGTAGGCGACTTCTTGTATGCCGTGCTTGCGGTCGATAAAATCCGACACCATTCCCGTCTCCAAAGGGCCGGGGCGGTACAAGGCACACATGGCGATGACGTCTTCGATGTTGGACGGTTTTAACTGTTTTAGGTATTTTTTCATGCCTGAGCTTTCAAGCTGGAATACTGCCGTGGTGTTGCCATTTTGTAGGACATGCTCATACACCGCCGTGTCATCTAGGGGCAATTCATCTAGGTCAATGGGGTCAAGCCCTTCTCTGGCAAGGCGTTCATCGATGTTGTTAATGGCAGACTTGATGACGGTCAGGTTTCTAAGTCCCAAAAAGTCAAACTTCACCAGTCCGACCGCTTCGACATCATCTTTATCATACTGACTGACAAAATGCCCTTCATCATCGGCATAAATGGCACTAAAATCACTGATACGATTCGGGGCGATGAGTACGCCCCCTGCGTGCTTACCGACGTTACGGGTCATGCCTTCGAGTTTTTGTGCCATCTCCCAAATCTCAACCGCCTGTTCGTGGTCTTGGGTGTCGGCATTGGTGAGCAAATCTTTTAATAAAGGCTCTTCTTTGACTGCGTCATCAAGCGAGATACCAGGGGTTTTGGGGATGAGTTTGGAGATTTTATCGGCAAGACCATATGATTTGCCCTGCACTCGTGCCACGTCTCGCACCACTGCCCTTGCCGCCATCGTACCGAAGGTGATGATTTGTGAGACTGCCATTCGCCCATAAGTATCGGCAACATAAGCGATGACTCGGTCTCGCCCTTCGATACAAAAGTCCACATCAAAGTCAGGCATACTGACACGTTCAGGGTTTAGAAATCTCTCAAAGAGCAAATCATATCGCAAGGGGTCAAGGTCAGTGATGTTTAGGCTATATGCCACCAGCGAGCCTGCCCCCGAGCCACGCCCCGGTCCGACAGGCACGCCATTTTCTTTTGCCCAGCGGATAAAATCCATCACGATGAGAAAGTAGCCCGGAAAGCCCATTTTTAA
The DNA here is from genome assembly GCF_039693965.1 of Moraxella sp. K1664. Classification (NCBI taxonomy): domain Bacteria; kingdom Pseudomonadati; phylum Pseudomonadota; class Gammaproteobacteria; order Moraxellales; family Moraxellaceae; genus Moraxella; species Moraxella sp. K1664. Next base: position 2,284,076 of record NZ_CP155576.1, on the reverse strand, counting down.
GATGATGTCCACTTCAAATTCAAGGCGTTCATCATAAGGCTTTCGCACGTCCGCCCAGCTCTCGTCTCGGCTCTCGGGCGGATAGAGTTTATCTAATCGTCTGTTTAGCCCATCTTCGGATGTCTTGCGGAAAAACTCTTCTTCGGTCATGCCTTCGGGTATGGGAAAGGCGGGCAAAAAGTTTTTGCCAAGGGTGAGCGTGACGTTACAGCGAGACGCCAGCAGGGCGGTGTTTTCGATGACTTGGGGAATGTCAGCAAACAACGCACTCATCTCGCTTTGGGTTTTAAAATACTGCAACTCACTATAAATGCGGGGGCGTGTGGTGTCCGCCAGCACATAGCCACTGGCGATACATACACGGGCTTCGTGAGCGTCAAAGTCTGTACTGGCGGTGTCTTCTTTGCCTTGACTGCGGACACTGGCGTTCATAAAACGCACGTCATTATGAGCGATGATAGGCACGCCAAATCTCGCCCCTGCCATGATGATGTCACGGTTTAGGTCGTCATCATGGACGTGGGTGCGTTTGACCGCCAGATACAGACGGTCGCCAAAGGCTTGTTGCCATGTGCCTATCGCATTCATCCCCCCACGCAAGGCGGACGTTATCTCCGAGCGGTGCGTGAGTATGGCGATAATCCCTGCGTTCTTGGCAGGGTCGAACAAATCCCGCTTTAACACAATGGGCGTGCTGATTGTTACTTTGCCGTTCTCGCCCATGGGTCGGTTGGTGTAGCTGTCTGAGACTAGGCGTAAGATGTTTTGGTAGCCGTCGTTGTTCATGGCGTAGAGTATGACGCTAAAACTCTCATGCTCAGCGGTCGCACTAAAATCATCGCCCGTGATGACTTCTGTGCCAAGCAAGGGCTTGATACCAGCAGTAAGGCAGGCTTTGTAGAACTTGACTAGGGCAAAGGTGTTTTTAAGATCGGCAATGCCCAAGGCGGTCTGCCCGTCATCCACGGCACGTTTGACCAGCTCTTTGATTTTGACGATAGAATCAACAATGGCGTATTCGGTACGCACACCCAAATGCACAAATGACATAAATTCGCTCTGTTTTTAATTTTTAAAATGGGTTTGGGAAAATAATTGGTAAAATAAAAGGTTATTGGCTGTTAAATGGTTTTTAAAAGTTAAATGGTTTACCCCATTCTCAACTTTATGTAAGTGGTTGATTTATCAAGGGCGAATTGCAATTCGCCCCTACAACCTGAAAAATAATCATTGAAAAATCAATAATTTATAACTTTAAGTTGAGATTGAAGTATGGCTTTTAAAATTTTCATGTTTAAAATAAGTCGTGTTTATGTATGGTATTTTGGTAAATTTGTTGGAAAAACATATTTAAAAAGATAACAGACTTCCTGCAAAACCCCAAATTAAAGAAAACCGTTCATGGCGAGCCATGCCTACCCATAACGGTTTTCCGCCACCCGCAGGCATAGCTCAGATACCATGATACCCCACCTAAGTCAATGGTTTTTTAAGTATCTGGTATCTAGTATCTTACAAACTAACTTAAAGATACTTGTTGCTCAAAGGATGTTTGGGTTTTGATAACACCAAAACAGATATGTACCAATTTACGCATACAAGCACATAAGGCTTGCATTTTGGTTTTACCGTTTTGTTGTAATCGTTCATAAAATGCCTTAATGGTGCTATTATAACGAATGGCACTCATTGCAGACATATACAGCTTAGCACGCAAAGAGACTTGCCCTTGTTTGGACAGTTTGGTTGCTCCCTTAAAGACACCTGACTGTCTTTGTTTGGGTATTAAGCCTAAAAACGAAGCCATCTGTGAGGCTTTTTTAAATTGTTTGGTATGTATTAAGCATACCACTTCTTTGGCAATAACAGAACCAATGCCGTCAATGGTTTCAAGTAAGGTTTTGTCTTGCTTTAAACTTGGTTGTTTGTCAACAAAGTCATCAATGTCTTTGGTGAGTTTGGCAATTTCCTCTTGAAGGACATTGATGACTGTTTGCATGGATGCTTTAACCAAATCGGGCAGATTGGGTGATAAGAGCAACTCTTGTCGGTTTTGCTCTCGTTGCAAATCTTCTTTGAGTGCTTCTAAGCGAGCCAATAGAGCTTTTAGCTGTTTGGCTTCAATGCTAGGTGCTACCCAAACCTCAGGCTTGTGGCTATAACCATACCTTGATAAAATAATGCTGTCTTTTTTATCAGTTTTATGGATTACCCCCAAACTGTCTGCAAATTTGCGGACATAGTTAGGATTGACAATGCTTTGCTTGATATTATTATCATCAAGAAACTCACTTAGGTGTTCATGATAAACCCCTGTTGCTTCTAGGATGATGTGTAGCTCATCAAGATGATTGCTGACATTGGTTTTTAACCAAGCAAGCAGTAAATCAAAGCCTGCTTTGTTGTTGTTAAAAACCTTGGTTTTTACTTTATTTGTGCTTGGGTTTATAAATGCAACATCAAACTTTGCTTTGCTGATGTCTATGCCAATATAGTGTATCATCTGTCTCTTGCCTTGTTTATGCAGTGTCTGTTTTAATAAACGCACTTAGATACCATTCAGAGTTAAGATGACAAGCAAAGGACACCATCTGAGCACCAGTGTTAAGACACTAAGGGCGAACCCGTGTTCTCTTTGCTTGTATAACCCAACAACATTCTAGCAGATAATCTAGGTTTGGTGTTGGGTTGATACAAGGGCGAACGGAAAACTAGTTTTGCAGGAAGTTTAACATATTAATTTTAAAAAAAATTGTCATAAAGCAAAATGCCATTTTTCCCAGCAAATCCATTTAATTTAACTTAACACACCATTAATTTAAAATACCAATCCATCATCACAACGCCACAGGTATGGGGTTAATCTCTTGGCTGTTTTGATAAAAGCCTATGCCCATTGACACCACAAACAGCAATACAAACACCGCCAAGACACCTAACACGGCTTTTTTAAGATAAGGATAGCATTTGGAGCAGGCGTGTTTGATGTCGGATTTTTTCATGATATGAATCAATGGGTTGGGGTTTGTTTTGATAAATTTGTCAATGATTGCTAAATGGGGTTATTATAACATGGAAAATTTACCAAAATCACGGTAAAATTAAGGAAATTTTTTGGGGCTATCCCAGTCATCATCTTATCATCAATACCGAGCCGATTTGTCCATGTTTCACATCATCCAGTCCAATAACACCGACCGTCTTGTGGGTCATTTGATTGATTTTTATCAAAAAAATAACGCAGAAGATGACCTTGCCCATCTGATTTTTACCCCGTTTACCGTCATCGTGCCGTCCATGGTGTTAGGCGACTGGCTGACCAAGACCGTGGCGAGCCGTGTGGGCATTAGCACGCTGTTTACCGCCCAGTTTTGGGGTAAATACCAGTGGGACATGATGAGAACGGTGTTGGAGCTAGACGCACAGGCACATCCCCATGACGCTCTGTCCGTGCCAGAAGTGGCGGTTTTGTCCGCGTCCATCATGCGTTGGCGGATTTTTGGCTTTGTGATGAGTGAGTTTGAAAAAAATGCCCAACTGCTTGATGATACGGCTCATCCACTTTATTTTTTGATAAAGCCTTTGTATGATGACGATACAAATAGCCTGCCCGAGACTCGGCTGTGGCAGGCGTGCGATGAGTTATCACGCTTGTATGTGCGGTATTTGACCCATCGCCCTGAGTGGCTTAGCGACTGGGCAAATGGCGTGTCGCTCACCGATACCGTCAAGCAGATGATGAGCGAGAAAGAGCGATTGGATAAAGCCTTTAGGGCGATACAGCCAATCGATGACAATGATAATGATAAATCTGATGATAAATCTGACAAAGCCAATGACAGCGACATGCCTGAATGGCTCATAGAGCATTATTTGGATTTGGAGCGACTGCTTGGCTATCTGTGGCAACAGCTTTTTGGCGAGACGTATCGTTATCGCTTGGCGTTAGAAGAGCGTTTTTGGCAGGTGCTGTCAGGCAAGCGAGACGGCACTGCTAACAACGCCAATCATACCAATAACGAAACTTTGTCCATGCGTGCCATACAAGCTCTGCCCAAAGCTCTGTATCTGTTTACCGTGCAACAAATCCCCAAAGTGGAGCTTGATTTTTTAAAACAGTTGTCTTTGTATCTAGATGTGGTGTTACTGCACTTTAACCCATCGATGATGTTTTGGGCGGACATCGTGGACAGACAATGGCTAAAAACTCAGCAAATCATCCGTCCGCACATGGTCTATCTCAAAGACTACGGGCATGGACTGCTGTCACGACTGGGCAAAGAGTCCCGAGATACCTTTGCCATGCTTGCCGACCTATCAGGGGGCGACAGTCACGCCACATGGCAGGTGCGTTGGCAGGATGATTTTGATGAGTCCGTGCCTGACGGTGGCACACTGCCGAACCTGCTACAAGGCTTAAAGGCGGACATTCTCATGCTAAACCATGATAAGGACGTCCATGAGCAGGCAGGCGGGCAAGTCGTGGCGACTCTGCTCGATGATGAGCTATTTGCCCATGCTGATGACGTGGCAGATGATATGCTCATGCAAAAAGTCCGCCCCAAGATACCGCTTGGGCTAGACATCGGGGCGGACATGGGCAGTCTCTCCATTCACGCCTGCCACAGCCTAAAACGCCAGTTGGAGCTGTCTCGACTCATGATAGCCAAATATCTCAATGATAACCCCGAGCGAAGTCTTGCCGATGTGGTCGTGCTACTGCCTGACATCGTCAGTAGCGAAGACATCATTCGCTCGGTGTTCCCTGACGGACGGGGGGCGGACGGACTGACTTTGCCCATCAAAATCACAGGCACGCCTGATAAGAGCATTGATGAGCTGATAGGGGCTATCATGGGCTTTTATACTCTGCTTGGCGAACCGACCAGTCGGTTTTATGCTGATGAAGTCTATGAGTGGCTACTGACCCCTGCGTTATATGAGAGCTTTGGGCTGTCGTTTGATGAGATGAGACGGGGCGTGGAGCTACTAAGGCAGGCAGGGTTTAGACGGGGTTTTGATGAAAGACACCTGTCAGCAACCTTACATGCTGATGACAGCGATTATCGTTATACGTTTAGCCATGCCTTAGACCGTTTGGTGTTGGGACTCTTGAACCCGACCAAGACCCCAAGTCGTGCCTTACATCCCTTTGTATGGCGTGCAAGGGCGTTTGGCGAAGCGAGCCTACCGCTCATGGGCGTAAGTCTGGGCGACGAGCCTGTGATTCATGCCTTGACCGCCATCCATGCAGGACTGTCCGCCAACCGCCAACAGCTCACTGCCGTGGACAGCGTGGAGCGACTTTTGAACCACATCGAGCATGACGTCATCAACCGCTACTTTGGGCATTGGCATGACAGCGTTGCCATGCGGGCGATTTTTAACACCAAAAACGCCATGATGAGTAGCCTGCGAGCGAATCGCTATTATCATCACCATCTGACCGTGGGGCAGGAGCAGGTCGGCAGTGTGGCAAGTGCTGATGACATTCGCCTGTCGATGAAATTCGTATTGGAGAGCCTGTCCGAGACAGTCAAGGCACAGGCGATTAGTGCCGAGCCATCAGAAGTCATTACCTTTGCCCGCTTTGGGGCGGTGCGGAGTATTCCTTTTGGTTTGACGGTCATGCTAGACATGAATTTGGCGTCCTTTCCACGCCAAGACAGGGCGGTGCGACTTGATTTGATGCGTGCAGGGGTGCGACGACTGGGCGACCGCTATAACGAAGATGATGATAATGGGGCGTTTTTGGATGCCTTGCTATGCACCAAAGATGCGTGTTTGATTTTTTATCAAGGACTAAGCAGTGACGGCAAAACCAAGCTGTTACCTGCGTCTGTCGTGGGAGAGCTGATAGAGTTTTTAAAAACCGAAGCTCAGTGGCGAGCTGACGGCATGAATGATTGGCAGACGGATGTAGAGACAGAGACAGACGACATGAATGATGACATTACCATGCTCATCAATCAGCTCATGCCTGCCCTAGTCGAAGATTATCTCATCACTTACCATAGCCCGACATTCTTTGACAAGGCGGTGTATTATCATGATGACCATCAGATAACCCCTGCCGATGACATGGCAGGACAGCTCAAAGCACACCTAACAGCGAGACTGACCGCTCTAAAACACCGCCAAAAACAAGCCCTGCCCCCGCCACAGCTGTGGCAAGACATCCGCCACACCCTAGACAGCCCAGTCGCCACGCCACAGCCATCATCGCTTATCATGGATGATAAGGCAGTGCAGGAGTTAGCAGACTGGCTTGGGCAGTCTTTGGCTTGCCCAGATGATAAGGCACTTGCCCATCATATCAAGGCGATGTGCGAGCATTATGAGCTGACCTTGCCGACACACATGCAGGCAGGCGAGCTTATCGGTCGCTTTAAAAACCTAAGCAAAACCTACCTACACGACAAAGTCAAGATTGACAAAGAACGCACCCCCGATGAGCAAAACGAGCCGTTGAGCTTAGACTCATTGGCTAATTATCACATGAATGAGCTGTTCATTCGTGGGGCACAGTTTGGGCTGTTTGACACGCAGACGGGCGATGAGTCATTTCGGCAGGTGCTAGACACCATGAGTAGGGCAGGCGACCATCGCCATAATGACGCCATCTTTGCCATGCAGTCGCTGTATTATGGCGACCGACTGCCAGCAGGGCAGTTACGCTTATCCACGCCTGATGAGTATTTTACCCAGCTCAAAGACGACCTTGGCGAGTTTGGCAATACGCTAGATACACTCAGGCAGGATGAGCGTTATGCCAAGGCATTAGGTACTGGGGGCGGTGTGCTAAGCACCACTTCTGAACAAAGTGCCCCACTCATCTGTGATGACATCCACATTGACATCACTGCCAGTCTGCCGACCAATGACACATCTGACCTATCTAACACACCTGACACATCATGGCGAACCATCTTACCAAACACCGCCCGAGCTGAGCATTTGTTCCGTTTTTTTGTTCATCATCTGTTATGGCAGATGACGGGCGATGATGATAAATTTAGCCTGTGGCAATACCGTAAGGCAGGCGGGGACACTCATCTGTCGGGGCGGACATTTGCCATCGGGGGCATTGACACACGCACCGCCAAAGCCCATATTCTAAACCTAATCGTATTGGCACAGCTTGCCAAACGTGAGCTGATTGTCATGACGCACCGAGACGCTTTGGCGTACATCGCCCGTAGTCAGACCGATGATGCGAAAATCACGCCTAAGCTGTTTGAAAAATGGATAGGGTATGAATATAGTGATATTTATGAAACCGACAGTCGCCATGAGACATGGCAGTTGGCATTACAAGGGGCTGACCCCTACAAAGCCCTGACGACATATCTACCCTTAGCGTTGCCACTGTATCAGCTGATGTTTGGCTCGCTGATTGCTGTTGATAAGTTAAATGAAAAAAGGTAATAGTTTAAAAAGTATGCCAAACTCGGTTTTCCGTTCGCCCTTGTATCAACCCAACACCAAACCTAGATTATCTGCTAGAATGTTGTTGGGTTATACAAGCAAAGAGAACACGGGTTCGCCCTTAGTGTCTTAACACTGGTGCTCAGATGGTGTCCTTTGCTTGTCATCTTAACTCTGAATGGTATCTAAGTGCGTTTATTAAAACAGACACTGCATAAACAAGGCAAGAGACAGATGATACACTATATTGGCATAGACATCAGCAAAGCAAAGTTTGATGTTGCATTTATAAACCCAAGCACAAATAAAGTAAAAACCAAGGTTTTTAACAACAACAAAGCAGGCTTTGATTTACTGCTTGCTTGGTTAAAAACCAATGTCAGCAATCATCTTGATGAGCTACACATCATCCTAGAAGCAACAGGGGTTTATCATGAACACCTAAGTGAGTTTCTTGATGATAATAATATCAAGCAAAGCATTGTCAATCCTAACTATGTCCGCAAATTTGCAGACAGTTTGGGGGTAATCCATAAAACTGATAAAAAAGACAGCATTATTTTATCAAGGTATGGTTATAGCCACAAGCCTGAGGTTTGGGTAGCACCTAGCATTGAAGCCAAACAGCTAAAAGCTCTATTGGCTCGCTTAGAAGCACTCAAAGAAGATTTGCAACGAGAGCAAAACCGACAAGAGTTGCTCTTATCACCCAATCTGCCCGATTTGGTTAAAGCATCCATGCAAACAGTCATCAGTGTCCTTCAAGAGGAAATTGCCAAACTCACCAAAGACATTGATGACTTTGTTGACAAACAACCAAGTTTAAAGCAAGACAAAACCTTACTTGAAACCATTGACGGTATTGGTTCTGTTATTGCCAAAGAAGTGGTATGCTTAATACATACCAAACAATTTAAAAAAGCCTCACAGATGGCTTCGTTTTTAGGCTTAATACCCAAACAAAGACAGTCAGGTGTCTTTAAGGGAGCAACCAAACTGTCCAAACAAGGGCAAGTCTCTTTGCGTGCTAAGCTGTATATGTCTGCAATGAGTGCCATTCGTTATAATAGCACCATTAAGGCATTTTATGAACGATTACAACAAAACGGTAAAACCAAAATGCAAGCCTTATGTGCTTGTATGCGTAAATTGGTACATATCTGTTTTGGTGTTATCAAAACCCAAACATCCTTTGAGCAACAAGTATCTTTAAGTTAGTTTGTAAGATACTAGATACCAGATACTTAAAAAACCATTGACTTAGGTGGGGTATCATGGTATCTGAGCTATGCCTGCGGGTGGCGGAAAACCGTTATGGGTAGGCATGGCTCGCCATGAACGGTTTTCTTTGTAGCATACTTTTTGAACCAGAATTAATGAAAAAAGTGATAAGGACAATAAATGACAACCCAATCCCACATCCCTGCCATTGCTTGCACGCTCAGTAATGGCTATTTGATAGAAGCGTCCGCAGGCACGGGCAAGACATGGACATTGACCGGCATTATTTTACGGCTATTGATAGAGAAAAAATACGCCCCCGAGCGTATTATTGCCACGACCTTCACACGAGCGTCCGCCAGCGAAATGCAAGAGCGGATACAGGCTCGTATCAGCAGTTTTTATCGTTATCTCTCTTGGCTAAACGGGCAAAAGGCGACCCATGCCCATTGGTTTTATCACGCCCAAGATACGGACAGCGATACCGCCAGAGACATCAATGAGACATGGGGGCAGATAGTAGAGCAGGCAGGCGTGGCAGGCATTGTCGACCATAACGACCCGATTAATGAGCATTTGATAAAACAGCTCATCACAGACAGCGATCCCAATGCCTTGACGCTGGCGATTCGGCGGTGTTCGCTCCTGCTTGCGACCTTGGATAAGCTGTTTGTGGGAACGCTAGACAGTCTTGCCCAAAAGTGGCTCAAAGAATTTGCCGACCAAATCGGCTATCAGATGAACACCGAGCTTAGCACGAGCAGCAATGAGCTAACCCATGCTCTCATTCATGACGCCTTACGCCGTGAGCATGTGCGAGTCGCCCAGTTGCCACTGTATGCACTCATTGATAAGGCGGTGTTTAGCGATGTCGGCTCGGCACATCAAGCAGTTGCCGTGGCGTTGAATTTCTATGACACTCCCATTGATACCATGGCAAGTGTGGATGAGTATTTGGCGATATTGGATAAACGGCTGATGTCTGTCTTTGAGATTATATCCGTCTTTGAGCCTTTTTATGAGCTTGATTATATGTTGGCATTTGGGTTTGTAAATCGTGGAAAAGCCGTCAAAGAATTTGGACGTTTAAAAAATATCATGGAAATGATAAAAATCCATCGATTGGATTTTGTGAATCATATCAGTGATGAAGATAAAAGTTTTTTGAATGACTTAAAAGACATTAAAAAAGAAACAAATTTTAAAAACAATTTTGAAGATAACAAACAAGCCTTTCTTGCTTTGCCGTTAGATAAATTATTAATCATCAGTGAAACAGTGACTGCCATCAAGGAAATTCCTGATTATTATAAATCCTATCTATACCAAACCATCGCCAAAGATGTGCGGGCATTATTAAAAAGCACCTTAGAGCGTCAGCATAAAAGCACCTTTACCTTTCAAATGGTGCGACTCATCGAAGCCTTAGAGCATAGCCCTGAGCTGGCAAGGCACATTCGCCATCATTATCCTGTGGCATTGATTGATGAATCCCAAGACATTAATGGACTGCAAAAACGCTTAATAGAGCTTGTTTATTTGGATTATTTTAAAGAAAGGCGAGACAAAGGCAAATCTAGAACGGGATTTTTATTATTGGTTGGCGACCCCAAACAGGCGATTTATCGTTTTCGGGGTGGGGATGTTGCCAATTATAACAGCATTAAACATTATGGGCAGACTGATACATCACCGTCTTTATTAAACAGCGATCTGAAACTCACGACCAACCGCCGTTCTAATAGCGGGTTAATCGACAGTTTAAATTATTGGTTTGCTCATCAAGATAACGCCCATAACCCTGCTTATCTGGGCGACGGTATTTATTATCAGTCCATCACTGCCCACAAAGAGCAAAGTTTATTATCATGGCAATATTTAAATAATTCCACATTGTTTGATTATTTAGGGCATAAACCATTAACATTATTGCATTTGCCTTATAAAAAAGATGATGACAACAAAAAGTTGGATAAATACCAATACATCGCCCATCATATTAATAGCTTATTGCAAGGCGGACATACCCTTGATGATAAAAAAATAAAACCTGATGACATTGCGGTATTGGCACGCACCAAAAAAGATTTGGCACAATTAAAAAAACAGTTGGATAAATTGGGCATTCCATCGATTTCGCCCAACGACATTAATGTTTTTACCACAGAGTCGGCAAAAGATTTATATGCCCTACTCACTGCCATGATAAGCCAAGAGCGAGAGATTTTGGGACGACTTTTGATTACCCGATTATTTGGCCATGAGTTAAAAGAAGTTACTGATTTGTTAAATGACGAACAAGTCGTCCAGTCCGTTGTTTTTTATTTAAAAGAATGCCATCAGCGGTTTTTAAAATATGGCATTGCCAGTGCTTTGACTTATGCTTTATTGCACCATCCGTTATCCGATGACAATCTGTGGCAAACATCCGCCAAGGCAGGCGAGCGATATTTGGCGGATTTGTGGCAACTGACCGAACTGATAGGGCGAGAATATACCCATCAGGATAATAATGAGATAAAACTCATGAATTGGCTTGCTGATAAAATGACAGGACAAGATGATAATGAAGATTATCAACGGATAATATTGCCAAGCGAGTCGGGCGTGAATCTCATGACCATTCACAAATCAAAAGGTTTGGAATTCCCCATTGTCTATGTGATGAATTTGGATGACCCTGCCACAAGCAAGAACCAGAAAGACATGTTTTATGCTTATAGTGATGAGCGATATAACCGCCGTATCTCCCCCATCAAAGATAAAGTGGCTGATAATGAGATAATAAGCAATTATTATAAAACCAAACAAGACCAAGAATTGCTTGATGAGCGTTTGCGACTGGGTTATGTGGCATTGACCCGAGCATCAGAGCAGACTTTTGTGGTCGGGCAGGATTTATATAGTGCCAAGCAAACAGATGAGCGACCTTTATTCTTATGGTTCGGTTGTAGTGAAAAAGAAATCGTATTGCCCGAGCGATTGGCGGATAATGTAAATGTGGTTAAGTTGGCAGAATCAGAACAGCTGATAACCGATAGCTATCAAGGCGATGATATGGTATTGACCCCGATGCATTATCAGCCGTGGCAGACAGTATTTGCCAAGGCGTATTTTTATGGGGCGTCCAAGACCAGTGCTACGGCATTGATGAGTGCGTTTAATAAACCATCGGTGATGGATGATGATAATGCCATCGATGATGAGATAACCATCATCCCACAAATGGCGACGCCCATGGATGATATTATCCCTTATCCTGAGAATGACATTCGCCCATTATTTGAAAAAGGCGTAAATGCAGGAACATTTTTACATCATTTATTACAATTTATCGACCCCAATGATAAAAACAACATCAGCAGTCACATTGATGATGAGATTCGCCAATTAAACTTTGCCCATGCTTATCACAGCACCCATGGCGATATATCGAATGAATCAGATGATGAATTGGCTAATCAGGCTGTATTAAACCATCATCAAGCATTGATAGAATGGCTGTATGACATTAGCCACACACCATTTTTATCATCAAAGATAAGTTTGAGTGCATTAGCCCCCAATCGCCTTGCCAAAGAAATGTCTTTTACCCTAAGATTGACCGAGTCTTTTAATATCAATGAGCTAAATGAGATATTTAAAACGTACAGCGACAAAGAGATAATACTCACCGAGCAAAACCCATCTGCTTATTATAAATATCTCAATGGCGAGATGGATTTGGTTTATGAACATCAAGGCAAGTTTTATGTTGTGGATTATAAATCCAACTTTATCGGCGAGAGTCTGTCGCATTATCGCCATGACTCATTAGAATCCGCCATGAACAAAGCAGGCTATTGGCTCCAAGCGTGTGTATATCAAGTGGCATTGCACCGTTTATTAAAATTACGCATAAAAGATTATGTCGGGCGTGAAGAGCAGTATTTGGGAGCGGTGGAATTTGTCTTTTTGCGGGGCGTGGATAAACATGACCCGACCTTGGGGCATATTGCTTGGCAAGTGCCATTACCACTTATTTATGCGTTGGATAAATTATTTGGTTAAGTGATTTGATTAAGTTTTTATATTTTATTAAATGATTTAATCAGACAATTTGGCTAAAACCGATTAATGAGCGTTATTTATTTTAAAATAAACCGCTAAGATAAAAGGAAATCCATGAATACCCCCTATCAAAACAACATCGCCCAATATCTCACCAGACGCATGCAGGATAATGCTAACTGGTATCATGAGACAGGGCGTATTGATGACTTTGTATTTAATACGGCTGATGAGACGATATTTTGTTTGATTCATTTTGTCATCAGTCAGTTATTACATGACGGGCATACGGTGCTAGTATTAAAGAAGCATGATGATATTAACAATAATCAAAATACCGTCTATGATAAATTAAGCCCGTGGCAATTGTCAGTATTACATCCCGTGATGTCGCTAATTAGCGATAAAGTGGGGGATGAGTTGGATTTTAATGCTATTTTTGGGCGTATTGATGAATTATCAAATGATAAAACGGCTTTGGCTCATTATATCCATCACACCCAACACGACCTAAAAGAGCGGTATTATCGGCACAGTATCATCACCAAAAGCCACAGTCATCAGTCAGATGAGCAGGTGGTGGCACAGCTTGGCGAGCTGATGATTTGTGCGTTGCGTTTTTATTATGTGACGAGTATTACGCTGGGTCGGGATTTTGATGAGTTTATCAAGCGATTGCACGCCAGCCCCTTTTTTGTTCATGGCTATGATGAGCGAGCGGATGGGGCGGTGGTGTTTTATCATGATGATGACACGCTGTATCTGTGGCTTGGTCGCAGTTATCAGGCGGAGCGTGAGCTGTTGTCCGCCATTCATGAGATTCGCCACAGTCCCATCCACGCCCTAGATTTGCCCATCAACCCATCGCTAAACCCCGAGCAACAGCAAGCCATCAGACAGGTGGCGAGCGAGCCATTTAGTATCATCACGGGCGGGCCGGGGACGGGCAAGACTTTTACGGTCGCACAGATTGTACTGGCGTTGCACCATGCCCTGTCAGATGTGGGCGGAGAGCTGAGTTTGGCACTGGTCGCCCCCACGGGCAAGGCGTCACAGCGTATGGCGGAGTCGCTTCAAAATGCACTCTCGGGCAGTCAGACCAATATCGTCCTGCCCGAGCCGATGACCATCCATCGTCTGCTTGGCATTGGCATGAGTGGCACACCCCGCTACCATGCGTCAAACCCACTGCCGTATGAGCTGATTATCGTGGATGAAGCGTCCATGCTTGGCACGGAGCTGGCACGTCATCTGCTCTGTGCCGTCAAGCGTGGGGCTAGGATTATCCTACTTGGCGACGCTCATCAGCTCTCGGCGGTGGACGCAGGGGCGGTGCTGGCGGACTTGTGTCGCATACCGAGCTTGATGACGACACGCACGCATTTGGTCGTATCCAACCGTTTTTCTAAGGATTCGGGCATTGGGCGTTTGGCAGAGCTTGTCAATCAACCGGAGAATATCGCCTTTGACAAGCTCACCGCACTCATTCATCAAGAAAGCCATCTGTCATGGACGGACATTGCCTTTTTAACAGCACAGCCGTCATTTTTGCGACAGCAGTTTTATAAAAACATCGCTGATGAATATATGACATCTGACGGCTTTTTTGCTTTAACCAAAACATTAAAAAAGCAGTTTGCCACATATAGTGATGATGAAAAACAAAAACAGCTAAAAACATTAAATGAGCGGTTTAATCAATATCGCATTTTGACCGCATCGCATATTGGTAGTTGTGGTGATGAGTTGATTAATGGCTTTATTGAATCATTACACCGTGATTATTTAAAACTGCCCACGGTAAAATCGCCTTGGTATCATGGTCGCCCTGTGATGATATTAAAAAATCGCTATGATTTGGGATTGTTTAATGGCGATATTGGCATTTGCTTGCAAAGTGGCAAACGGGGTCATGAATTATCGGTGTATTTTGGTGATTCGGTAAAAGGCTTGCCGATTAATATGCTAGACGGCGATATTGCCACGACCGCCTATGCGATGACTGTGCATAAATCACAGGGGTCGGAATTTGAAAAAGTCGCTGTGGTTTTTAATGACGATAACGAGCGTTTGTTATCCAAAGAGCTGATTTATACCGCCATTACCCGTGCCAAAACCAAAGTAGCGATATACAGCACCGAGCAGGCGTTATTAAAAGCGGTCAACACCCCAACAATCCGCCAAACAGGATTATTAGTACATGATGACATAAAAAGTGGGGTGGATTTAAAATAAGTTTTTAAAAATTTTAAATATAAAATAGGTTAAATTAAAATTTGTCAAATTTAAATAATTTATTTGAAAAAATAAAAACATTGGGATAAATATTTAACCCAATGTTTTTATAAAAATGTTTTTATAAAAAAGATGAGAATTATTGACATTGAAATTTAATAAAATATTCATAATCATCATCACGGCTTAGTTCAGGGGAGCCTGTGCCGAGTATCGTGCCGACCACTTTTGCCCCTTGTTCCATGACTCGCCCCATGCGTTCGTCCATCACGCCATTGTAGGTGGTGGTGTCATTGATGACGACGGGGGTTTTGTAACCGCACTGGGCTTTGGCGGACGCTAGGGCGTTGTTTTGGGCGGTGGCTTTGGTTTTACCCAGTCCCGTGGTCTCAAACGTGTTATCCGCCCGAGCGATGACAGGGTTGGTGGGTGTGCTTTGGCAAGCGGTCAAGCCCATGGCAACTAAGGCGATGGCACCGACAGAGCGTAGGGTAGTGATGTTCATAACGTATTCCTGATAAAATATAAAGTGTGTTATTAATGACATGCTAATATGCATAGCTATGCTTAGCCATTTTAACAAAACTTATTTTCTTATTATTATCACAATGGTAATGTTTTGTCTTTATATTTATTTAACATAATCCATTTTTCAAAAGTATAAAAATAAAAAACCATCCACATGATTTTGCTCCATAAATTTTTACAAAAATACACAAATTTTTGGTACAATGGTTTTATTTTAAATCAAATTGTTATTTTAAACCAAATAAGGAAAAAACCATGCCAGTCGGTGATGTTAGTCTTGTGCCATTGTTGCCCGTTGATGGCGTAAAAATCGGTATTTGTGAAGCAGGTGTCCGCTATGCAAACCGCCGTGATTTGACGGTGTTTGAGATAGATGATGGGGCGAGCGTGGCGGTCGTTACCACGCAAAACTACTTTGTGGCAGCTCCCGTGCAAGTGGTGCGTAAACACATCCAAACGCACACACCACGCTATCTACTTATCAATACAGGTAACGCCAATGCAGGCACGGGGCAGGACGGCTTGGATAGGGCGTTGGCGACTTGTCAAGCGTTGGCGGACAAAACAGGTGTGAATGCGTGCGAGGTGCTACCATACTCCACGGGTGTGATAGGCGAAACTTTGCCAAGCGAGCGGATTATCGCAGGGCTTGATAAGGCGTTGGCGGACTTGACAGCGGATAACTGGCTAAACGCTGCCCACAGTATCATGACGACCGACACCACCCCCAAAGGGCATAGCGTGCAGACCACGATAGATGGTAAGACCTACACAGTAACGGGTATCAGTAAAGGGGCAGGCATGATACGCCCGAACATGGCGACCATGCTGGGCTTTGTGGCGACAGACGCTCACATTAGCCCAGAATTGCTCCAAAAAATCTTGGTGGACTTAACCAATCAATCCTTTAACCGCATTACCATTGACGGCGATACGTCCACCAATGACTGCTGTACACTTATCGCCACAGGCAAAGTGGGGGATTTGATAAACAGCGAAAACCACGCCCATTATCGAGCCATTTATCAAGCCATCAAAGAAGTAATGCTAAAAATCGCCCAGCTCATCGTGCGAGACGGCGAAGGGGCGACCAAATTTATCACGGTCAAGGTAACAGGCGGTAAGACCACGGACGACTGTGCCAAAGTCGCCTATGCGGTGGCTCATTCGCCCCTTGTCAAGACGGCATTTTTTGCGTCCGACCCGAACTGGGGGCGGATTTTGGCAGCGGTGGGTTATGCGGGCGTGCCATTTGACCAAAGCCGTGTGAGTGTATCGCTCGACGAGATTGCTATTTGTCAGCGTGGCGGACTGGCGGACGGTTATACCGAAGAGCAGGGGCAAGCGGTCATGAGTCGCCCTGAGATAACGGTCAGTATTGATTTAGAGCAGGGCGATTGCACCGATACGGTCTATACTTGCGATTTGTCGCATGAATATGTGAGTATCAATGCGGACTATCGTTCATAATTGACACAAGGCAAATCGGAATTTACTTAATAAAAGGCAACCCATGAAAAAATTATCCATCATCTTAACTTTAACCTTATCTACCCTAATCTTGCAAGGCTGTGTTCATAAAGTCGTCACCACCCCTGCCAAAGTTGCCTACAAGACCACCAAAGGCGTGGTTAAAGGCACGGCAAAAGTGGTTGGGGCGGTCATTCTTGATGGCGACAAAAAAGACAGCAAAGATGATGATTAAATATTAAATGAATATTAAAAAATAGTTACAATTTAGCAAAATGATAAACACAACATTGGGACAAAAAACTGTTCTAATGTTGTGTTTTTGTAATTATCAGGGCGGATAATATTACAAAACTAACCCTTTTGAGATTTTTTCTTTATAATAGCCGGCTTTGAAACGTACTTAGGTTGAGATTTTTTAATCATACATTGTTTAATAATTTATAAAACTAAATAAAATATTAAACAATTTTAATGGTTAACCAATTTTAATGATTAAGCAATTTTAAATTAAGTCCGTTTTTGTTTGCAAATGCATTGTAAATTTAGGTGTTTTATGACAAAAACAAATAAAATGAAAAAAATCTTGATGATTGTCGGGGTTTTGTTAATCGTGGTTTTGGTGGCGGTGCTACTGTTTTTGTTTCGTCCTGTGGCGACCAAACCAGTGAAATTGGCAGGTGATGAACCTGTGGTGGACATGGTGCTGGTGGGCGGCGGCATCATGTCGGCAACGCTTGGCACGTATCTGTCGGAGCTTGAACCGACGTGGAAGATACAAATGTACGAACGCCTTGACAAAGTCGCCCAAGAAAGCTCAAACGGCTTTCATAACGCAGGCACGGGGCATTCAGGCTTCATGGAGATGAACTACACCGCCGAAGCCGAAGACGGCAGTATCTCGATTGAGCGTGCCGAAAAAACTGCCGTACAGTTTGAGATTTCCAAGCAGTTTTGGACGCACCAAGTCAAAAACGGAGCATTGGGCGACCCCAAAACATTCATTAATCCAGTGCCACATATTGCCTTTGTGTGGGGTGACAACGTGGACTTTTTAAAACGTCGCCACGAAGCCATGATAAAATCCCCTTTGTTTAGCGACATGATTTATAGCGAAGACAAGGCAGAGATAGGGCAATGGGCACCGCTCGTTACCAAAGGGCGTGACGACAGCCAACCAATCGCCGCCACTCGCATGGACATCGGTACAGATGTAAACTATGGAGCAATCACCACACAGCTCATCAATCATTTGGGCAAAAATAGCAATTTTAACCTAAAAGTTAGCACCGAAGTGACGGGTATTAGCCGTAATGATGACGGCACGTGGACGGTGAGTGTCAAAAATCTTGCCGATAATAGTGTCTCACACACTAAGACTCGCCGTGTCTTTATCGGGGCAGGTGGTGCGGCGATAAAAATGCTACAAATGACAGGACTGCCTGAGAGCAAATATTATGCAGGATTCCCTGTGGGTGGTCTGTTTTTGATGACCGATAACCCTGATGTGGTCAATGCTCACACCGCCAAAGTCTATGGACGTGCCGAACTTGGAGCACCACCCATGAGCGTGCCACACATTGATACTCGCTATATTGACGGCAAAAAATACGTACTGTTTGGACCTTTTGCCACGTATTCAAATAAATTTTTAAAAAATGGCTCACAAGCCGACTTATTGGCATCAGCGACCAAAGATAACGCTTTGCCTATGGTGGCGGTGGGACTGGATAATTTGGATTTGGTAAAATACCTAGTCAGTCAAGTATCACTCTCGCCTGAACAAAAAATGGCGGAACTGCGTAAATATTATCCAGAAGCCAAGCAAGCCGACTGGATAGAAAATCAAGGCGGTCAGCGTGTGCAAATCATCAAAAAACTGCCAAATGAGCCTGCCAAATTACAGTTTGGGACAGAGATTTTTGCGTCCCAAGATGGCACGCTTAGTGCCTTGCTCGGTGCATCGCCGGGGGCGTCTACATCGCCAAACATGATGTTGGATTTGTTGGCAAAATCTTTCCCTGATGAAGTGCAGGGCAAATGGAATGCCAAACTTTTGGAGATTATCCCGTCTTATGGACAGGATTTGGCAAAAAATCCAGAACTGCTTGATAAGGTGCGTACCGACACCAGTCGCACATTGGGTCTGGTCTATACATCAAAAACCCAAAGTACTCCCGAGCCACAGGATAGTGCAGACGTGCCAGAGCCGACTAAGTTTGTGCCGTCTCCTGATGCCAAAGAGCCAGTGGTAGAAGTGGGCGAAGAGAGCCAGAGCGAGCCTAAAAAAGTAGCATAAGCATGACATAAATACAAAAATAAAGGGTGAGTGGATTGAACCGACCCCCAAATCTTAGACATAAGATTAAAGGTTAGGTTGTTGCAAGTGGTTGTATTAACCCTAATTGGACTAAGTTTCTGTACTTAACAGGACTTAGTCCTTTTAATTTGCTCTTTATTCTATCATGATTGTAGTAGTGTATGTACTCATCAATCACTTGTTTAAGTTCATCTGTTGATGTAAATGTGGTTGTCTCATAAAATATCTCTTGTTTTAGCGTACCAAAGAAGCTCTCTATCACAGCATTATCCAAACAATTGCCTTTTCTTGACATGCTTTGGGTTAAGCCTTGTTCTTTTAGGGTTTGTTGATACTGGTGCATTTGATAGTGCCAGCCTTGGTCTGAATGAATGATGAGCTTGCTATTTTTATTGCTCTTATCATATCTATCTGCACCACCTAACTTTAATAAAGCATCATCTAACATCTCTTTAACCAATGCGTATATTGGTCTATCCTTTATCGTGTACACTCTACAAAATGAAAAAGTGCTACAGTTTCCGTTCGTGGTGAGCCTGTCGAACCATGACGGAAACCGACCCTTCGACGAGCTCAGGGAGAACGGTTTCCGTGGCAAAATTCAAATTTGTTAGCTGTAAGTACAGTAAGTACAATTTTCTTTGAATGACACTGCCATCATTTGCCTTGTCTTGTACTTTAAACTCGGTGATGTCTGTTGCCCACTTTTGATTGGGTTTGTCTGCTTTAAAGTCTCTTTTGAGTATATTGTCCTGAATGGTATCTTTGCCCATTGTGCCTTTGTAAGTATTAAACTTACGTTGACGACGAACCAATGCTTTGAGTCCAAGTTTAGCCATCAGTCGTTGCACTCGTTTATGATTAATGACCATGCCTTTTTGGGCAAGCTGATTGTTAAGCTCTGATGTGATTCTACGATAACCATACCTGCCCTTGTGTTGGTGGTAGATGTGGTTAATGTGTTCTTTTAAGTCAAGGTCTTTGTCAGGCTTTGTACTTTGACGAATGTGGTAATAAAACACACTTCTTGGCAAGTTTGACACTGCCAATAAGTCAGCAAGTTTGTGCTTATGCCTTAATTCTTGGATGATCAGGACTTGTTCTTTGTTTGTACTGATTGTTCCTTTTGACGAATTAAGGCATCTAGCTTTTTTAGATAGTCATTCTCTGCTCTAAGATAGGCAAGTTCATCAAGCAAATCATCCACACTTTTTTCGTGGTCTTGTTTGGTTTTCCAAGTTGATTTGGTTTTATTAGCGTTGTGTTTGTTTGACATTGCTTTTTTGCCTTTGGGTTTGGGTATTAGTCCCATTATACCAAAGGCTTGGTAGGACTTTAACCAAGTTGACAGTAAAGAAGGTTGTGGCAGATTAAGCTCTATGGCAAGTTGTGTAAGCGATTTGCCCTGTTGTATGGCTTGAACGGCATTAAGCTTAAAATCTGTGTCATAGACAGCCTTTGTGTGTCGTCTTTTTATGCCATCAATGCCATGTGCTTGATAGAGTTTAACCCATAGCTCTACGGTTGTGTGGTTTAGATTAAAGTGTTTGGCGGTTTGTTTGTAGCCATGATGATTAAGATAATACCCAATCACAGACAGTTTAAAGTCGGTTGTGTATTTTGCCATAAAAAGCACCCCAAAGGTTAGTGTGTCTAACTTTTGGGGTGCGGTTCAGATTTGCCCTTTATTTTTTATCAAATAGTTATGGATTTTAATATTTAGACGTGTGGGTGAATCATATTTACCCCAATGACTGTAATTTAAAACAAGCCGATAATTTAAATAAACCAAAAACATGACAAAATTTTTACGTTTTCTGCAAGGCATTAGCTGGGCGGCACTCATCATGCTTGGGGTGTATCTGTGGATATTTGATTGGGGTGTGGGCTATCTGGCACTTACCGCCATCATCGCAGGCGTGCTAACATATCTGCAAAGCAAAAACATCATCAAAGGGCAAGGCGTTGCATGGATGGCGATAGCGGTGCTGTTTGGCGTACATATCTGGGCGTGTTACGAGCTACACGCCCACAAAGCACGCCATGATACAGGCGAGCGGTGGTCACAGTATGGGGCGTTGTGATATTTATCGCATTTATCAGCTTTATCAGCTTTTAGCTCTGATGAGTAATGAGTTGTGATACCCCAAAGTCTGCACCAAGATTAGCGTGGATAAGCCGATGCCATCGCCAAAACAATAATTGCCATGCTCATCGGTCATCTTCCAATAAGAGATGTATTGCCCTGATGTGCTGGGCGTGATGAATTCAACTGAGAGTGTGATACATTCGCCAGGGTGTGTTGTGGGGATGGCGATTTGATTGGTTAGGGGTGTGAAATGATAGTCGGCAGATGTTTGATTGTTGGGATAGATAATGTCTGTTTTGGGGTTTTGACAGGTCAAAAAACGATTTTGCCACACGGTGCGTCCCACATTTTGAATCGTCCAGCTTTTGACAAATCGGGTGTTGGGAGCGATGAGCAGACCATCAGGCGGTGCTTCGGTAACAAAAGCACTGGCATCTAATTTGCCTGCATGAGTGCTGTTGGTAAAGTGCTGTTTTGGAATGATGGCATTAATCGTGCCAACATCAAAATCCGCCCATTTCATCTGCAATAATATCTGTGGGTGTACGCCCATCGCCCGTGCCAGACTGATGATTTGACTCATGCGGGCATCTTTGGTAGGGTCTAATAAGGCATAGAGTGTGGCTTTGGCAAGCCCAGCGTTACTGGCCAGTCGTTCCATGCTAACGTCGTGCTGTGAGCAGTACTGACGAACATAAACGCCCAAGTTGGACATGAGTTTAGGGCAGGGTTGCTTATGCTGGGTCATATAAGATACCAAATAAAAGAATGATTAAAACATCTGTAACATAACTTTTTATCCTATAATAAATATGACACAAAAAGCAACAAAAATACACGTTATTTTTAAAAATCGTCAGAATTTTGAACGATGTTGTTTTTAAATCATTTCTCCTTGTCTATTTTGAAAAATAAATAATTTAACATCATCGTCTATCGCACGCCCATTTATTCATCAACCCCTTTTATAATCCGTCAAATCCACCACCGTATCACAATAATACCGTGTCAAATCGTGGTCGTGGCTCACCATAACCAGCGTACAGTTTTGGGTGCGACAGGCGTGCGTGAGTAGGTCTAGTGTGGTTTTTTGGGTAATGGGGTCTAGGCGGTTGGTAACTTCATCGGCAAACAGTAGTACAGGCTTCATCATCAAGGCTCGCATGATAGCAATGCGTTGAAGCTCGCCCCCAGAGACACTTTCGCTCGTGCGGTGTAGTAGGTCGGGGTGGAGCTGTAAGGCGGTCATGAGCGGGGCGATTTGGCTTTTATCAAGGTTGTGGCGTTTGACCACGTCATCGATGAGCGTGCCAAGTTTGATGTTTTGAGCAAAAGCGGACGGTGGGTCTTGGTAGAGTTTTAGCACTTGGTGGCGTTTGGGCTTGGTGTGCCATGTCATCACCCCTTTGGATGGGGTGATAAGACCGCAAATGGCGTCCCCCAGCGAGCTTTTGCCAATGCCACTATCGCCGATGAGTCCCACCGCTTGCCCTGCGTGGAGCGTGATGTTTAGCCCACTAAACAGCTCTTTGTTGCCACGACTGATAGCCACGTCTTTTAGGGTCAAAAGGGGCGTTTCAGTGGGAGCGATGTCCGCCTTTGTCCATGTGGCAGGGTTGGCACTCATCAGCTCTTTGGCGTAGTCGGATTTGGGATTTTGTAGGACGTCGGTGGCTTGCCCTTGCTCCAAGAGTTTGCCTTTTTTCATGACCATAAGCAGGTCATTATCGCCACTTAGGCGGTTAGCCACTTCGATGTCATGCGTGATAGTCAAAAGGCAACCGCCTTGTTTGGCGACTTGGGCGAGCATGTCCACGACAGCGATTTTATTGGTGTGGTCAAGCCCTTTGGTGGGTTCATCGGCGATGACCATATACGCCCCGCTCACGGTGGCAGACGCAAAGGACGCACGTTGTGCCATACCCCCTGACAGCTCATGCGGATAGTAGTCTTTGGCATGGGCTAGCGAGAGTTGCTCTAAGGTGCGTAAGGTGGTGTCTTTGGCGGTGGTGTTATCGGCTCGTTTGACAAAATGTAGGCTCTCCCAAATCTGGCGAAACACCGTCATGGTGGGGTCAAGCGAACGCACCGGCTCTTGGGGGAGCATGGTCAAATCACGTCCCCACAGCTTGGCAAATTGATGTTCATCAAGTTCGCCTTGTTCGTCATGGAGTGTTTTGCCGTTGATGAGAATTTGCCCTTTGACCGTCAAGCCCTTAGGCAATGCCCCTATAATCGCTTGGGCAAGTAGGCTTTTGCCCGAGCCTGTCTCGCCTAAGATGGTCAAATTTTGTCCCTTTTGTATGCCAAGGCTAATGGGCTCAACCAAGGTAGCACCGTCTGTGGTGTGGACGGATAAGTTGTTGATTTGGATTAAAATATCTGGTGATGTTTGGGTGTTTTGCATGATTAGCCGTCCTGTTTGCCTGATAATAATTGAAAAGAAAGCACGAGTAAAAACACGGTGATAATCGGCAAAAAGAACACCAAAGGAGCTTCATAATAATAAGGAAATAGTTCGGTCATCATCAGACCCAGCTCGGCGGTCGGTGGTTTAAGACCGACATTGACAAAGCCGAGCGTGGCAAGGGCTAGCACCGCATTACCCGCCCCAAATGCCGAGAGCGTCCACATGACAGGGGCGAGCCGTGGCAGATAGTGGCGTTTGATGATGTACCACAGCCCCATGTCCATGAGTGTACTGGCTTGTACTTCGCTTGATTTGCGTAGGTTTAGGCTCATCGCACGGGTCATCTTAAAAAACTCCACCCACATGACCAGCGACACGCCCAGATACAGCGACCAAAAACTGTTAGGGGCGATAGATGCAAACAGCAGGATAAACAATAAACCAGGCAATGCCATGATACAATCACAGATAAAGTTAAAAAACTTATCCAAAATCCCCCCAAAAATCCCCGCCAGCAAGCCAAACAGTAGCCCAAAGATGAGCGACACCCCCACCGAGCCGATAATGAGCGAGAAAGACAGGCGAATGGCGGACGCCAACCGTGCCATCATATCACGCCCCAAATGGTCGGTGCCAAAGGGATGTTCGCCACTGGGGGCAGATAGGATAACATCTAGGTTTTGCAGTGCCATGTCATAGGGACGTACGAGCGGACTGCCATAGGCAAAGCCAAGTAGTACCACTAAGATGACAAGTCCGATAAGCTGAGCAGGCGTGAGTTTTTTTAGTATGTTCATATAAATCATTAACCAGTAAAATTATCATCTGATAAATCGTGGGTTGGCGGTGTTTTTTGTAACTTGATAAAACCTTGATAAGTTGGCGTGTTTGTCATGATAATGCCACGTTGTTTTTAAAATTTATAATCGTTTAACTTCAAAATACACCGTTGGCAGTAAGGTGCGTATCACGCAACAATAAGATTTTTCCTTCAAAAGGTGTGTGGTACGCCACCCTAAAAATGTCTTATTAAAAAATGTGGCATTGGTGTAAATTGGCGTTAATTTGCCATAAAAAACAAAAGCTGATTTATCAATTTATCAATTTATTAAAAATTAAAAATTAAAAATTAAAAGCTAAAAAGCCCATGCTATTGCACCCCAAAACGTGGGTCTATGAGCCGATTGATGATGTCAAGCACTGTATTTAGCACGACAAACAACGCCCCCATGACCAACGCCGAGCCTTGTATCATTGGTATGTCTCTGGCGATGATAGCATGGACTAGGGCATGACCGATACCCGGCCATGCAAACAGGCTCTCCACGATAACCACGCCTTCGATGAGATAAATAAGCTGTACACCATGATAAGCAACAATGGGAATGGCAAGGTTACGCACGCCATGCCGTCTAAATGCTTGCCAAGGGGTTAGCCCTTTTAATTTGGCAAATTCATAATAAGTGGCACTAAACACCGACAACGCCGCATTACGACTGACCCGAATGGACACTGCCGACAGACCCAAGGCAAGCGTGAGAGCAGGTAAGACGTAGTTAATCGGTTTGCCGTAGCCGATAGCAGGTAGCCATTTTAATTGCACCGCAAAAATGGTAATGAGTAGCACGCCAATGATAAAGGCAGGGGCAGAGCGGAGCAAGGTGGCGATAAATAAGGTAAAACGGTCAAAGACGCCATTAGGTCGCAGGGCGGAGAGTATGCCTATCGGTGGGGCGATGATGAGTGAGATGACCAAAGCAACCAAAGCCAGCGACAGCGTGTGTCCAAACTGGTGGGCTATCTCGTCCCACACGCTTGCCCCACTGACGAGCGAATTACCTAAATCCAAGCGAAGCAGGTCGCCAAACCATGCTATATACTGCTCATACCACGGCAAATCAAGCCCGAGCTCGGCTCGTACTTGGTCGGCAGAGCTTGCGGTTACTTGGTCGTAGCCATAGCGAGATGCAGCGATACGATATGCCATGTCGCCGGGCAGGCTTCGCATCAGAACAAAGGTCAAGGTGCCGACCGACCAAACGACCAAGAGCAGTTGGATAAGCCGTGATGTGAGTAGTTTTAGCATGGTAGTAGTGATAAGAAAAATTGGGCTATTATAATTTTTATTGATAATAAAAGCAAATGTAATAACATAATATTTTTAAAATAGACAGCCCCACGCACAGTATGGGGTTTGTTGTTTATGCTTGGGTGGGCGGAGTATCTGGATTTATCACAGGGGTAAAAACCTGTTCGTCCGAACGTTCCGCACGACTTGCCAAACCGCATTTAAAGCAATAATGATTAAAGGTGCTTTTGCGAGTGGTGCAATTTGGGCAATATTCAAACAAATGTATCCCACAATGCGGACAAAAATCCAAATCGGTGTTGTTAAAATCCAGCGAGCGTTCACAGCTTGGGCAAATACCCTTGCCGATTTTGATGTGGGCTTCATCATAATCCATGTGTTGTTGGCGTTCGTTGCTGGATAGGGCTTCTTCGACTCGTTTGCGTTCTAGGTAGGCATTCATCGCCCCAATGGCGTATTTGCCGATGACCACCGTTACGATAATCCCCACGCCATAGCGAACATAACCGCCATAGTTGGGTAGATACGGCACAAGCTCCACAAAAAACACAAATAAGGCAAAAAACGCAAAGCCCCATACAAACGGCCATGCGTTGGTGTGGCGATAGCGTTTAAACAGATAACCTGCCAATAATAGCAGTGGCAAGGTAATCATCAAACGATAAATAAATACCTGCAATTCGGTGCGGTTATTGTGGCGGTTATAGCCGTCCATAGCGTCCGCTTCCATGAGCATGATTTGGTTTTCGATATTCTCCACCGTCTGCCGTCTGTCTAATTGGCGTTTTTCTATGGCGGACAGCTCGCCTTGCAGGGCTTGCTCTTGGGCTTTTAATTCGTCAAGCTCGCTGGTGCGTTTGATGACTTCGGGATTTTGGTCGGATTGCTCGGTAACAGAGCGTGTGGCAAGCCAGTTTTCAAAGGTCTCACGGGCATTGATGTTTTCGGTTTGTTTTTGGGTTAGCTCGTGGCTTTTTTGTTCCCATTCGTGGGTGATGTCTTGCTCTTTTTGTTCGGCTTGGGTCAGTTCGTCTTTTAGGCGGTCATAGGCAGGGCGGTCGGCGACAAAGTCAGACAGCTCCACAAAATCGGTGCTAATCATCGGCAAATCCGCCACGATTTTGCTACCCAATCCAATCAAAAAGCCGGCAAAAATCATCGCCACAATCCACAAAAAGACATTAAACCATTTTTCAGGTTGTCGCCCTGCGGTTTTGGCTTTGGGCGTGGGCTTGAATTTGGCTTTACCTTTTTTGTTCACGTTCTGTTCACTCATGATAAGCTCCAATGATGACAAAAATGACGAAATGATAAGGGTGTGTGGTTTTTAAAATTTTAAACAAAATTTGCAACATTGACAACATAAAAAAGACCGCATAACACGGTCTTTATGGGCTTACCATTTAAGCTGATTTAGGTTATATTTACGCTCAAAGGGGTCAAGGGTCAAGCCTTGTAGCGACTTGTGAGCGGACGCACTTTGTTGGTAGTACACGACAGGGATAAGTGGACGCTCATCTGCCAAAATGGTGGCGACTTGTTTTTTGAGTTCATCTCGCTTGACATCGTCAGTCGTGGTGGCGATGTCATGTAAGGCTTGGGTAAGTGTGGGGTTTTGGTAATTCATCACGCCCCAGTCGTTGCCCTGTGGACTTAGGTCGGATTGTAGTGAAGCTAGTGGGTCTGGGGTGTTGCCGTAGTTACGAGCGTACAGAGCCATTTGCAGGGAGCCGTCTTGATGAGCTTTGGGAATTTCTGATGAGTTGGTGATATTAACTTGTAAATCCACGCCGATTTTACGCCATTGGTCTTGTAGGGCGGTGGCGATAAGCGGTAGCTCTGGGCGGTCAGAGAACGTGATGAGCGATATGGTAAAGGGCTTACCGTCTTTTTGTAGCACGCCATTTGCCCCTTCACTAAAGCCATTGGCGAGCAGTTTGGCTTTAATGGCAGGATAATCAGGGGCGGATTTTGCCACGCCTGCCTGCCAACCGCCAAACATGGGTGGTAGTAGCTCATACGCCCCTGCATCGCCAATGCGTAGCACCGATTTGGCAATGGCTTCACGGTCTATGGCATCAGATAGGGCTTGGCGGGTGGTCTTATCGGCAAAGAGTGGATTGGCGATGTTCATCTTAATGGCAATGGTGCGAGCGAGTGTTTGGGTTGCCACTTGTAGGTCGCTGTTGTTTTGTAGGCGTTTTAGGCTGGCACTGTCTAGGGTGTACACCAAATGGTCATCGCCACTTTCCACGAGCAGGGTGCGGGTCTCACTGCGAGAATTGGCAAGGTAGTTAATGCGATTAATGTGGGCTTTTTGTCCCCAATAGTCGGCATAAGCGGACTGCTCAATCTTTTGTGGTGGCTCAACTTTATCCGCCCGATACGCCCCTGTGCCGATGATTTTGGTGGCTTGCCCTTTGTCATCAAAGGATGCTGGGGCTAGGATAATGGCGGTGGCGTGTGCCAAATAGGACGGCAGGGTGGTCAAAGGCTCTGCAAGAGTGAACTCTACGGTTTTATCATCAACTGCCTTGATAAGCTCGATATTGGCACTTTCTAGGGCGGTGGGCTTATTTAGGGCAAGTGTTAGGCTGTTTACCACTTCTTTGGCAGTCATGGGCGTGCCGTCATGGAATTTGACATCATCACGCAACGTAAATACCCATGTTTTGCCGTTGTCGGCGGTTTCCCACTTTTCGGCTAGGGCAGGGATAATCACCCCCTTGTCGTCCACGTCCACGAGCGTCTCGCCAATACCCATACGCTGATAAACAAAGCCCGATGTGCTGGGGTCGGCATTGGTAATCTCCCAAGGGGTAACGACCGTGAGTGTCTTATCGCTCGTGGCAGGCGTGGCGTTGTCTGTGGCGGTAGTCGCCTTGTCGTCATTACCGCAGGCGGTCAAGGCTAGGGCGGTGGCAAGTGAGCAGGCTAGGGCGGTGTATTTAAAAGTCATGATAAAATCCTAAGGTCAGCCAAATGGCAAAAAGTAAGCTATGTTATTATATAACTTACAAAAATACAAGCCACTTATAAATAAAAAATCAACAAGCGTTGTCAATGAATGAATTTTTAGAGTAAATGCGTGGGGACTGGTTTAAATGTTTAAAAAATTATTTAACATAATCCTATTTTTCTTAAAACTTTATAAGGGAAAATTCCAAATTTTCCAATTTCCCCACTTTACCAATTTCTAATTTCTTCTAATTTCCAAAACCTAAACCCCTGTTTCACTTTATATCAAATTTATTTAACATAATACATTTTGTTTTAGTAAACTATTAAAATGGAAAAAATGAAAATTTAAACACATCATTATTAACCATAGAAAATTGAAAAATTCATTATTGGTAATTATTTGAAATGGTGGGGGAATTGGATTTATTAAAAAGTTTTGAATGCAGGGGCAAATTACATTCGTCCTTTGAGCAGGAATATATGTTAAAATTTATAAGTTATTGAAATTATTAAAAATTTTATATAAATGGCTGATTGATGTGTTTGGAAATTAATGAAAAATCTTATTGGTGCGTGATACGCACCTTACTGCCAATTACTACAAACGCAATGATGTTTGGATGTAGGGGCGTGCTGAGCGCGCCTTGTGTAGTAATGTCATCAAAGGGTGTGCTCAGCACACCCCTACAAACCCGTGGTAAATATTAAGTTGGCTGGGTGTATAAAACCCCATTTTATCGTTTAACACATCAAACCAAAAACCCCAATCCATGACAGATTGGGGTTTTGCGTTAGGGTAATTTTTGGTGTGATTAGCGTTCTAAAATACAAGTAACACCTTGACCGCCAGCGGCACAGATAGAAATTAAGGCACGCCCTGAACCTTTTTGGGCGAGTAGTTTGGCGGCGGTTGCCAAGATACGTCCGCCTGTGGCAGCAAAGGGGTGTCCTGCGGCAAGGCTTGACCCATTGACATTGAGCTTACTGCGGTCAATGCTACCTAATGGCTTATCTAATCCCAAGCGGTTTTTGCAGAAGTTTTCATCTTCCCAAGCAGTCAGAGTAGAGAGTACCTGACTGGCGAAGGCTTCATGAATTTCATAAAAATCAAAGTCTTGCAAGGTCAGACCAGCACGAGCGAGCATTTTTGGTACGGCATAGGCAGGTGCCATAAGCAGTCCTTCGGTCAGTCCATTTTTACCCACAAAGTCCACGGCCGCCGTTTGTTGGTGAGTGATGTAGGCAAGCGGTTCAAAACCGTGTTGGCTCGCCCAGTCATCACTAGCAAGTAGCACGCAAGACGCACCGTCAGTCAGTGGCGTGGAGTTACCTGCGGTCATGGTTGGGTTGGCGTTACGCTTACCAAAGGCAGGTTTTAGCGTGGCGAGCTTATCTAGTGTGGTGTCTGCACGCAAGTTATTATCACGGTTTAGCCCTTTATAAGGGGTCATCAAATCATCAAAAAATCCTGCGTCATACGCACGAGCCAGATTTTGATGGCTGTTAAATGCCAGCTCATCTTGGGCTTCACGGCTGATGTTCCATTCTAGGGCAGTGATGGCTTGGTGTTCGCCCATAGATAGGCGGGTGCGTGGCTCACCATTGGCAGGGAATGCCAGTAGGTCTTTGGGATTGATGTGGGTTAGGGCACTTAGGCGAGCTTTGGCGGTTTTGGCGTTATTGATGGCAAGCAAGGGCTTACGAATGCCGTCCCCGAGTGCAATCGGTGCGTCCGATGTCGTGTCCGTCCCGCCTGCGATACCGCTGTCGATGATACCCAGTGCGATTTTGTTGGCAACGGCAAACGTGGCTTGCAGACCTGTGCCACACGCCTGCGAGATGTCATAGGCAGGGGTCGTGGGCGATAGGGCGGTGTTTAGCAGGGCTTCACGGGTTAGGTTCAAATCACGGCTATGCTTTAAGACCGTGCCAGCAACCACTTCGCCAATCTCTTTGTCCGCCAAATCAAAGCGAGCAACCAAACCGTCCAATGCCGATGAGAGCATATCAATATTACTGGCGTCTGCGTACGCACCATTTGAGCGAGCAAAGGGAATGCGGTTTCCGCCAAGAATGGCAACTTTTTTGATGGTCATGACTTATCCTTAATGAAATGAATTGATAAAGGTAAAAGGCTGATTTAGCTTATCCTAGCTTATCATCATTTGACTTAAAAGGGAAAATGTTTTTTGCTTTATTAACTAATTTTTTGTTATTTATTTAAAATTTATAACTTATTTTTATAATAGAGAAAATTTTGTGCCAACATTTATTTTTGTGCTAGAATGGGGCTTATCGTATTGACAAACAAAAGGATACTCCTATGAGCGACCGTTATGGTGAATTGGTGCAATCAGGTCTGGGTAGAACTGTTGCAAAAAATCTAGGTTTACCCACACCCATTAAACTTGACCGTTTTGAAGTCGGTCAGCCTGTGGTGCGTGGCGAAGTGGCATTTGGAGCGGTCGGCGACAGCGATGTGAGCCGTTGCGTGAATGAGATTTTGACCGCATTGGACGCCAAGATTACCACTGCCGATAAACTAGATGACCGCCTAACGGACGAGAATGTGCGTTTTAAAGTGGCGATTTTTGATGTAACCAACATCAAAGACACGGACGGCTTAAAGGCGGTGTATGAATTTTTCCATAAAATCGCCCGCCGTATCAAACCGTCTGGTCGGATTGTGCTGATTGCTCGTCCGTCTTGCTGTACAGGTACGGACATTGATTTTGCCTTAGCACAACGGGCGGTGTTGGGATTTGTTAAATCAGTCGCCAAAGAGTTCAAAAAAGGCATTACCGCTAATGTGCTATACACCCAAGTCGGTGCCGAAAAGCACCTAGACCACGCCTTACGCTTTTTTATGTCAGCAAAATCAGCATATGTGTCAGGGCAGGCGGTCTATATCAAGGATAATGGCGATGAGCTGTCATTGGTTGATTTTGACGAAACCAAACCCCTAAAAGGCAAAAAAATCCTAGTAACAGGGGCAAGTCGTGGCATTGGCGAGTCGGTTGCCAAAGTGTTAGCACGAGACGGAGCGGAGCTGTACTGTTTGGACGTGCCTGCGTCTTTGGCAGATTTACAAAAAGTTGCTGGCAATTTGGGCGGTCATGCCTTACCACTGGACATCACCCAAACGGACGCTGGCGAGCAGATTTTAAAGGCGTGTGGCGTGTTGGACGGCGTGGTGCATAACGCTGGTGTTACTCGTGATAAGACCCTAGCCAACATGAGTGCTGACAAATGGGATTTGGTGCTAAACATCAACCTAAAAGCCATTAGCACCATTAATAACTACCTGCTTGCCAATAACGGCTTGTCCGAGTCGGCTCGTATCGTCTGCGTGTCTAGTATTTCAGGCATTGCCGGCAATCTAGGGCAAACCAACTATGCCATGAGTAAGGCAGGGGTTATCGGTCTGGTTGAAGCAACCGCCAAGAGCCTAGACGGTTCGGCACGCCGTATCAATGCGGTCGCCCCTGGATTTATCGAGACCAAGATGACCGGTGCCATTCCCTTTGCCATTCGTGAAGCTGGTCGCCGTATGAACTCGATGAGTCAAGGCGGTGAGCCTGTGGACGTGGCAGAGACGATATCGTGGCTACTGTCGCCAAAAGCGTCAGGGCTTAATGGCAACGTGGTGCGTGTGTGCGGTCAAAGCGTGCTTGGGGCGTGATTTTATTCATTGGTAAATTTTGATGTGAAATATATCAGCCGTACACTTGTACATTTTTGATTTACATTCCCCCAAAAATCCATTAAAATTTACCAAAATTATTCTATATTTAAAGGTATGATATGGCAGAACAAAATTTTAAAGAATTGCCAAAAATGCACACCACTTACGCCAACGTTATCAAAAGTTTGATTCCGCATGGCGACAACCGAGCAGGAGCATTGCCTGATTCGGTGTATGCAGTGGACAAACTCGCCATTGACCAGAACAATTTGCGAGACTATCGGCGAATCTGTGGGTTTATTGATGATGGGCGTGTACCGCCAACGTATTTTGCGGTGCTGTCGCAGACGTTGCAGATGAACATGATGGCAAAGCCTGATTTTCCTTTTGCCATGCTTGGGCTGGTGCATTTAGAAAACAGTGTTACGCAGTATCGTCCGATTTTTGATACCGAAACGGTCAAGATGAGCGTGCGACTTGATAACCTAACCCCCCATGACAAGGGGCAGACCTTTGATTTTATCACCGAAGTGCATATCGATGATGAGCTGGTATGGCAGGGGACATCAACCTATCTGTCTCGCCAAAAAAAGCCCAAGGAAGAACGCACGGTCAAATCTGTGCCTGAGAGCGTGGCACGCTTAGAGCCTGATGACAATGGTTGGGCGGAGCTGATTAATATCCCAGAAGACATCGGACGGCGGTATGCGTTCGTGTCGGGGGATTTTAACCTAATCCATTTGCACCCCTTATCGGCTCGGGCGTTTGGCTTTCCTAAGGCAATCGCTCATGGTATGTGGTCAAAGGCGGCGAGCATTGCTCAATTTTATGACTTGCCAAAGGCCTACCGAGTGGACGTGTCATTTAAAACGCCCATTTTCTTGCCGTCCAAGATTGACTTTGTGGCACGCCAAGAGAGCGATGGGCGAGCCTTTGCCCTGTATGCGGCAGGCACGGAAAAACCGCATTTACTCGGTAAAATTACGTTTTTATGATGGGTGAAAAAAGAACAGGGCAGATGGTGAACCGACCCCCAAATCTTAGACATAAGATTAAAGGTTAGGTTGTTGCAAGTGGTTGTATTAACCCTAATTGGACTAAGTTTCTGTACTTAACAGGACTTAGTCCTTTTAATTTGCTCTTTATTCTATCATGATTGTAGTAGTGTATGTACTCATCAATCACTTGTTTAAGTTCATCTGTTGATGTAAATGTGGTTGTCTCATAAAATATCTCTTGTTTTAGCGTACCAAAGAAGCTCTCTATCACAGCATTATCCAAACAATTGCCTTTTCTTGACATGCTTTGGGTTAAGCCTTGTTCTTTTAGGGTTTGTTGATACTGGTGCATTTGATAGTGCCAGCCTTGGTCTGAATGAATGATGGGTTTGTCATCCATCTTTTCTTGGCTTAGCTTGGATAGGGCATCATTTAACATCTCTTTGACCAACTCATACGTTGGTCTGTCCTTCATCGTATAACTGACAATCTCACCATTAAACAAGTCGATGATGGGCGATAGGTAGAGTTTTCTTTGAATGACACTGCCATCATTTGCCTTGTCTTGTACTTTAAACTCGGTGATGTCTGTTGCCCACTTTTGATTGGGTTTGTCTGCTTTAAAGTCTCTTTTGAGTATATTGTCCTGAATGGTATCTTTGCCCATTGTGCCTTTGTAAGTATTAAACTTACGTTGACGACGAACCAATGCTTTGAGTCCAAGTTTAGCCATCAGTCGTTGCACTCGTTTATGATTAATGACCATGCCTTTTTGGGCAAGCTGATTGTTAAGCTCTGATGTGATTCTACGATAACCATACCTGCCCTTGTGTTGGTGGTAGATGTGGTTAATGTGTTCTTTTAAGTCAAGGTCTTTGTCAGGCTTTGTACTTTGACGAATGTGGTAATAAAACACACTTCTTGGCAAGTTTGACACTGCCAATAAGTCAGCAAGTTTGTGCTTATGCCTTAATTCTTGGATGATCAGGACTTGTTCTTTGTTTGTACTGATTGTTCCTTTTGACGAATTAAGGCATCTAGCTTTTTTAGATAGTCATTCTCTGCTCTAAGATAGGCAAGTTCATCAAGCAAATCATCCACACTTTTTTCGTGGTCTTGTTTGGTTTTCCAAGTTGATTTGGTTTTATTAGCGTTGTGTTTGTTTGACATTGCTTTTTTGCCTTTGGGTTTGGGTATTAGTCCCATTATACCAAAGGCTTGGTAGGACTTTAACCAAGTTGACAGTAAAGAAGGTTGTGGCAGATTAAGCTCTATGGCAAGTTGTGTAAGCGATTTGCCCTGTTGTATGGCTTGAACGGCATTAAGCTTAAAATCTGTGTCATAGACAGCCTTTGTGTGTCGTCTTTTTATGCCATCAATGCCATGTGCTTGATAGAGTTTAACCCATAGCTCTACGGTTGTGTGGTTTAGATTAAAGTGTTTGGCGGTTTGTTTGTAGCCATGATGATTAAGATAATACCCAATCACAGACAGTTTAAAGTCGGTTGTGTATTTTGCCATAAAAAGCACCCCAAAGGTTAGTGTGTCTAACTTTTGGGGTGCGGTTCATGAACGCCCTTTTTATTGTTTATCCGTTTATCAATCATCGCTTGATTGTAATTGGATATAGTTTTGAATGCCGATGTCCGCAATCTTCTCTTGCTGGGTTTCTAGCCAGTCTTCGTATTCTTCATTGCCGTCTTTTAGCTTGATGAGTAGCTCACGAGAAACAAAATCACGCTTGGCGGTACATACATCAATCGCTTCTACCAACACGTCATGTTTACGCTTTTCCAAACGCAAATCACACGCCAAAATCTCTTCTACGGTCTCGCCAATCATGAGCTTACCCAAATCTTGTAAGTTTGGCAAACCTTCTAACAGCAAAACCCGCTCAATCAGCTCATCTGACCATTTCATCTCACGAATGGACTGCTTAAAAAATGAGTCGTTTAGCTCTTCCACGCCCCAATTTTTGACGATACGAGCGTGCAAAAAATACTGGTTAATGGCAATTAGGGACTGACCCAATACCAAATTTAACTGACGGATAACGTCTTTATCGCCTTTCATGTTATTACCTTTTTATCTTTAATTTCAACGTTTAATTTTTTAAAAAAGGGTGCATACACACCCCCTTTTTTACCTTTTTCTGCCTTATCGCCCTACTTAGTGCGTGGCACCGACCATGTTAGGCTCAGCACTTTGGCTTTGTAGGTAGTTTTGTAATCCCATCAGCTCAATCAAGCGTAGTTGTTTTTCTAGCCAGTGGGCGTGGTCTTGCTCAGTGTCTTCTAACTGACGCACGAGCATATCACGGGTTACATAATCACGCTCGGCTTCACAGATAGCAATCCCTTCTTTTAGGTGTTCTTGCACGGTGTATTCTAGCTCCAAATCGCTTTTTAGCATGGCAGGCACATCGGCACCGATGTTAATCTCGCCCACTTGCATATTTGGCGTACCGCCTAGCATGATGATACGGTTGATAATCAGGCGTGCATGTAGGGTCTCGTCTTCCATTTCGTGATAAATGCGGTCGTGCAATTTACCCAATTCCCATTCAGCGTACATTTGTGAATGGATAAAATACTGGTCTCTGGCACCCAATTCGCCCGCCAATAAGAAATTTAGATAATCAATGACTTTTTGAGATGATTTCATGATAAAAATCCTGTGTTAGATAAAGGGAAAATCAGCAAATGCTGTATGGGACATATCATAGCACAAAGATAGGGATTGACAAGGGGGTATTTGTATGGCAAAGGAACTGCGAACGACTTACGCTGTGAGAATGGCTATTACAATAACAAAAATTTTCACCTAAGAAATCATCTTAGGTGAATTGGAGAAAATGGTTTTGGCAAATATGCTAAGTTATTGATTATGTTGTTATTTTTATTATTGATGACAATTCCTTTTACCATTTTAATGATTTGCAAATAATAAGGCTTATTAGTTAATTTTATCAACTTGAAAATGACTATTGATTGATAATTTTAATCTAGCTAAGATTGTGCAAAGACGCTTATATTCAGAAATATAATAGCAATAAATTTACCAAATATTTACAAAAAATACCAGTAATCACACCGCCATGGCATCTACCGCCACATATTTGGCATGATGTTCATCAACCAAGTCCTGCACCATTGGCATACAACAGCCACAACAAGTGCCGACCAGTAGCTCACTTTGCAACGCTTCTACACTATCAACGCCTTGTAGCATGGCAGTTTTGATTTGGGTGTCTTTGATGTCATGGCAAATACAAACATACATGGCGAAGTCCTTGGTGAATGCTGTTGTGGATCGGCTATTTTTTAAACGAAAATAAGAACGGTTATTCTTATTAACTTATGGCGTTATATTAGCAATAATTATTATTATTTGCAAGCAAAAATTGATAATTTTTATAAAAAAGTTTAAAAATTTTGATGAATAAAAATCCCCAAAACATCATATCTTGGGGATTGTTAAAAACTCAATCAAATTTGATTATTCATCAACAAAAGATAACCAGTGCTTGTATTTGTCATTACGCCCTTGCACCACGTCAAAATACAAGGTTTGTAGTTTTTCGGTCAGCTCGCCACGTCCGCCCTTACCGATGACACGGTCATCATATTCACGGATTGGGGTAACTTCGGCAGCGGTGCCTGTCATAAAAATCTCATCGGCAAGGTAGAACTCATCACGAGTGATACGGCGTTCTACGACTTTGATACCCAAATCATGAGCGAACTCAATAATCGTACGGCGAGTAATGCCGTCTAACGCTCCGCCTGCAAGGTCTGGGGTATGCAGCTCGCCATTTTTCACCAAAAATAAGTTCTCGCCCGAGCCTTGACATACGTAGCCCAGTGGGTCCATAAGAATGGCTTCATCATAGCCTGCTTTGGTCGCTTCTTGGTTGGCTAGAATAGAGACAGGATAGTTGGCGGCGGCTTTTGCCTTACACATGGTTACGTTAGGGTGATGGTGTGTATAGCTTGATGTTTTGGCACGGATACCATTTTTGATACCATCTTCGCCCAGATATGCCCCCCAGTGCCATGCAGCAACGGCTGAATGAATGGTATTGTCTTTGGCGGCGATACCGAGCTTTTCTGAACCCACCCAGATGAGCGGACGAATATAGGCAGACGCCAAGCCATTTTCACGCACCACGTCTTTTTGGGCTTTGACCAGCTCATCATGGCTATAACGCACGTCTAGCTGAAAAATTTTGGCAGAATTAAGCAGACGTTCGGTGTGTTCATGCAGACGGAAAATGGCGGTACGTCCGTCAGGGGTCTGATAGGCACGCACGCCTTCAAAAACCGCCAAACCATAATGCAGGCTGTGGGTCAAAACGTGGACTTTGGCATCAGGTTGGTTGATTAGTTCGCCATCTAGCCACATTTTGCCGTCTTGGGTTGCTAAACTCATAAGTTTTTCCTTGATAAAAAAGAGCTTTTAATAAAATTATTTTATAAACTTAGAGCGTTCATAAAATAAAAGTAATCGCATGATTATAACACCGTTTGGGCGTTTTGCAATAGTTTTTTAAGGCGTGGTGCGAGCGATTGCCGTCTCTGATAGTACAAACTGACGTACGTCATTTAGCATGGTTGTATCAAAATTATGAATAAAGGCAAACGACAAGTGCCTGTCAGGGTCGCAGAACGCCACCGAGCCATTATAACCCATGTGTCCGTAGGCGTTTGGCGTGTGTTGCAAGCTAAACAGGCGATGAAAACCCGACCGCCACCGCATATTGGCAGGCATGACCGCATCAAAACCGTCCACACGCACCGCACGCATGTCAGCAAGTACCGCAGGCGTGATGAGCGTTTGCCCTTGCCATACGCCACCATTGGCGTGCATGGCATAAATAGTCGCTAGGGCGTGAGCGGTAGAGACCCCATTGGCGGCAGGAATGACCGCTTGCAACACCTTATCATGATGATATTCCACGCCATCACGTCCGTTTGGCATGAGTGCGTTTTTATAATTGACAAGGTTCATCTTGGCGGTGTCAAAATACAGCTTATTAATGCCAGATGTACCAAGCGTCTCTGCTTTATCCGCCCACAATGGCGTGATGTCAAGCCCTGCATAGACCGCCAACATCTCTGGGGTGTCAGGTTTTAGGGTTGGTTTGCGTTTGGTGGTGGGCGTGCCATCAAAATACCGCACTGGCTTGGCAACTTGCCCTAGCTTATCGGCAGGTAGTCCATAATACAGCTCGCCCTGTATGCCTAAGGGCGTAGCAAGGTATTCATCTAGGGCGTGTTGCAAGGGTAATCCCGATATACGCTCCACCAATCCCCCCAAAATCCACCCCGAAACCAACGCACTATACGCACTGCCATAGCCCTGTTCGTCCTGCCCTTTGGGGGTGTCAGGCGACATTTGGGCGACTTTGGCGGTCATCGTCTGCCAGTCGGTCAGCTCATCGGTGTCATGGGTGAGCGTGGTGATGTTAAACAGCCCTGCGGTGTGGGTCAAGATGTGGCGTGGCGTGATATGCTCTTTGCCCCCTACCCCAAACTCCGCCCAATACGAACTAATGGGCGTATCATAGTCTAGTAGCCCCTTTGAGACCAGCACCGCCACAAGGGTCGCCATCACGCCTTTGCCGATAGAGAAATTTACCGATAGTGTGTGGGCGTGCCAGTCTTGGTGTGGCAAGGCTTGCCCTATGGCGGTGTTTACCACCGTCTCGCCTTTGTGAGTGATGACCAGTGAGCCACCGGCAGGCGAGTCGTCAAATTGTAATTTAGAAAGCAGTTCGGGAAAATCTTGCCACATGGTCTGTACCTAATGATAAAAATGGCTTATTGTATAAGAATTTGGGGGAAAATTCAAAATCTACAAGATAGCATACACTGCATTCTTTGATACATCTGTATTATTCATAACCATACTCCTTAGGGTCATAATAGGCTTGGTAAGTTTTGCCTATGTTGCGTGAAAATTCAGGTTGATGTTGTTGCAAATCAAGTTTTTGTTGCCAAATTAACTTTTGATTATTTAATTCAGTAGGCGGTTTGCTTAGGGTATCTATAAAACGAACTCTTAGAATATTGAAAGTAACATCTGTCACAATACCCTTTGACATTTGTTGATATTTACCTTTCTCATCAAGAACAACAAGACATATTGGTGATATGTGCATTCTTGGCGTATAAGTACCGCTTGTTACGCAATTATGCAACTTAGAATTATCAAAATCATAAGCTTGTCCATAGGTATTTCCAATGACATACCATTTGCCATCTATCTTGTCAAGCAAATAAATATCATCTACAAATGATAATGACTGCCTACCCACATTAGGAAACCCCGTATCCCAACTAATCTCTACAATACTGGGTAAATAGTTTGCTTTTTGAAAAGGTTCTCCTGCCAATCTATAATGTCTTTTAATATCCACCCATATAAAACTACCATCGGATAGTTTTACCTCCTCTTGATATTCTATGACTTTATGAGCAGGTCTAAAATCACAACCCAATAATAGTAGTGATGATATTAAAATAAATGATAAGGGTTTTTTAAACATTTTTGTTTTTCCATAAAAAAACAGCAATTTTATAAACCTCACCCTTTTGAACTCAAATTTACACTCAATAAAAATAAAAAAGACATACTCAGTATGGTAGGGTGCGTAATACGCACCCTACCATACTGATGATTTAGATGAGTTGTTTTGGAACATGGGGGTGTGTGGTGATTTTGTGGTTTGTTGAGTGTATTTATTTGGAGTATAGTAATACAAATGTTAAAAGCATAGCAGGCACGAAAGCTGATTGAAAGAAACAAAACAGCCAATATAATATTGCCATGAATATTGGGTATTGATCTTTATATTCGTACTTATCATCTGTTTTTATCAGATCTTGATTGACATATTTTTTCTTAAAAAATTCATCAATTTTAACAAAAACCACCATATAACCACACGAGAAGAAGAGGAAAAATTTATTATAACTTTTTAGTTTAAATTCAGAATAGCCATAATGGTTCGACATAAGCATGGCAATAATGACTACTGGATAAAGAATCAACCCCAAAAGAGAGGCAGTGTTCGCCCATTCTTCATGATAGAATATTTTTGACATATAAAGATTATACCCTAACTACACAAAATAGTATGGTAGGGTGCGTAACACGCACCTTTTAAATAGAAAATTTTATTTATTAAATATTTTTTCTGCAAACTCTTTGATAATAAGAAAAAAATTTCCATAAAATTTCAATCCCAAAAAACCAAAAAACAAGGCAGACCATTGAACCGCACCCCAAAAGTTAGACACACTAACCTTTGGGGTGCTTTTTATGGCAAAATACACAACCGACTTTAAACTGTCTGTGATTGGGTATTATCTTAATCATCATGGCTACAAACAAACCGCCAAACACTTTAATCTAAACCACACAACCGTAGAGCTATGGGTTAAACTCTATCAAGCACATGGCATTGATGGCATAAAAAGACGACACACAAAGGCTGTCTATGACACAGATTTTAAGCTTAATGCCGTTCAAGCCATACAACAGGGCAAATCGCTTACACAACTTGCCATAGAGCTTAATCTGCCACAACCTTCTTTACTGTCAACTTGGTTAAAGTCCTACCAAGCCTTTGGTATAATGGGACTAATACCCAAACCCAAAGGCAAAAAAGCAATGTCAAACAAACACAACGCTAATAAAACCAAATCAACTTGGAAAACCAAACAAGACCACGAAAAAAGTGTGGATGATTTGCTTGATGAACTTGCCTATCTTAGAGCAGAGAATGACTATCTAAAAAAGCTAGATGCCTTAATTCGTCAAAAGGAACAATCAGTACAAACAAAGAACAAGTCCTGATCATCCAAGAATTAAGGCATAAGCACAAACTTGCTGACTTATTGGCAGTGTCAAACTTGCCAAGAAGTGTGTTTTATTACCACATTCGTCAAAGTACAAAGCCTGACAAAGACCTTGACTTAAAAGAACACATTAACCACATCTACCACCAACACAAGGGCAGGTATGGTTATCGTAGAATCACATCAGAGCTTAACAATCAGCTTGCCCAAAAAGGCATGGTCATTAATCATAAACGAGTGCAACGACTGATGGCTAAACTTGGACTCAAAGCATTGGTTCGTCGTCAACGTAAGTTTAATACTTACAAAGGCACAATGGGCAAAGATACCATTCAGGACAATATACTCAAAAGAGACTTTAAAGCAGACAAACCCAATCAAAAGTGGGCAACAGACATCACAGAGTTTAAAGTACAAGACAAGGCAAATGATGGCAGTGTCATTCAAAGAAAACTCTACCTATCGCCCATCATCGACTTGTTTAATGGTGAGATTGTCAGTTATACGATGAAGGACAGACCAACGTATGAGTTGGTCAAAGAGATGTTAAATGATGCCCTATCCAAGCTAAGCCAAGAAAAGATGGATGACAAACCCATCATTCATTCAGACCAAGGCTGGCACTATCAAATGCACCAGTATCAACAAACCCTAAAAGAACAAGGCTTAACCCAAAGCATGTCAAGAAAAGGCAATTGTTTGGATAATGCTGTGATAGAGAGCTTCTTTGGTACGCTAAAACAAGAGATATTTTATGAGACAACCACATTTACATCAACAGATGAACTTAAACAAGTGATTGATGAGTACATACACTACTACAATCATGATAGAATAAAGAGCAAATTAAAAGGACTAAGTCCTGTTAAGTACAGAAACTTAGTCCAATTAGGGTTAAT
Source organism: Moraxella sp. K1664 (assembly GCF_039693965.1). NCBI lineage: Bacteria > Pseudomonadati > Pseudomonadota > Gammaproteobacteria > Moraxellales > Moraxellaceae > Moraxella > Moraxella sp. K1664. The sequence continues at coordinate 2,241,828 of NZ_CP155576.1, read as the reverse complement.
ACAACCACTTGCAACAACCTAACCTTTAATCTTATGTCTAAGATTTGGGGGTCGGTTCAACGTGGGTTTGCCCTTTTTATTGTTTGATAATTATTTTTGGTTTGTAGGGGCGAATCACATTCGCCCTTGATAAATCAAGCACTTATATAAATTTAACCATTAAAAGGTATAAGTCAAACCCACATTTGCTCCAATGTCCACTTTATCATCAGTTAGGGGGCTGTCTTTTTGGGTTGATGAGAGCCATTCGGCTTTGGTGTTGGCAAAGGCACCGATGTGGTCGGTAAATTGGTATTTGCCAGAGACCGAGACAAAGGGCGAGTAGCTGGATTTGGCGGTGTAGGTGTCTATGCCTGTTTTGGTGCTTTCTTGTTCGGATACGCCAAAGTAGTATTGGTTATAATCATCGCTGTACCAGTTTACGCCAAATTTGGGATACACGGTGAGTTTGTCATCGGCGAATTTAAACAAACTGCGATGAGCCAGCGAGACGGTTTGACCGCCACTTCTGTCCATCATGTCCGTGCCTGCCTTAATCTCAAAACCGCCCACCGGCGTGATACGCATATAACTTAGCACAATATTGGCACTGGATTTACGGCTGTTTAAGCCTTTTAGGGCGGTAATGGTTGCGTCATCTGGCTCAAAGTGGCGAGATTCATAGCCCGCCCCCACACGAAACCAGTTTTCGCTGTCTTTGTGAGCATAAAAACCCAGCTCCGAGCCTTCGGCATAAAAATAGTCGTTATCGTATAGCACGAGTGGCACTGCCCCCACTTTATCATCGGTGGCATAGGCGTGCGAACCAAAACTGGCTAAGGCACCAATGGTCAAGCCGTCAAGGGCTGATGTGTCTGATTGGGCATGGGCGGACAAGCTAAGGCAAAGTAGGGTTAGGCTAAGTAAGGATTTTTTCATGATAACTGTTCACGGGTAAAATTTAAATAGGGCTATTATAATGCAAAAATGGCAGTTTGGGAATGACAGTTTAGGGGGATTTTAATAAAAAAGCGTGCCTTTTGACACGCTTTTATTTTTTGACAAATCATTCAGGAAACACAGGGCGATTGCCAGGGGTTTCACGATTTAAGTGCAAAAACGCCCGATGACGCTCGTATTTGTCAAGTACGTCATTGATGACTTGTTCGCTGTTAAAGCCTGACAAGTCATTGCCTTGCAAGCCTTCAAACAAATATGTCTCCAAGCGATAATAAAACTCTTGCCCATCATCAACCGTTGGACGCTCTGGCACGGGGTATTTGACAGGGACGATGCCATAGACGAAGTTGTACTCGTCCTTATAATCCACCGTCAGCATATGTTGTACAAGGCTTGGCTCATCGTCCAAGGCGACCGATTCCACACGCACCGACAGCCCCTTTTGGCGTAGAGCGTCCGCCACGTCAGTCAGAGCAGGCAGACAGACATTTGTCATCATCGCTTTTGTGTCTTGGGTATCAGGGTAGGCGGTAATGCGGTGCAGGCGAGTTTGCCAGTCGCTCACGTCCACGCCCCCTGCCACAGGCACGGCGTTGATTTTGGTAATCTCTTCTCTAAAATCTTCAAGACGTAATGACTTAAACAGCCCCACCATGACAAAAAACATAACAAAGCTAAATGGCAAACCCATGACAATGGTTGCTTTTTGTAGGGCGGTGATGCCGTCCGTCATCAGCATGGCAGCCGTCAGCATACCGATTGCCACCGCCCAAAACAGGCGTATCCAAATGGGGGGCGTGTCGGTGTTTTTTTGGCTTTTAAAGCTAAAATTACTAAGCACAATCGCCCCAGAATCTGCCGATGTTACATAAAACAAAAGTCCCGAGACAAAGGCGATGATTGCCGTTACCGAGAACCACGGATAAGTGGATAACAGCTCATAAAAGCCAATCTCAGGGCGTGCGATGATTTTTTCGGCAAAGGCAAGGTTGCCCCCTAGCACTTCATTTAAGGCACTGTTACCCATGACCGACAGCCAAGCGAGCGTAAACATAAAGGGAATGGACAAGGTGCCAATGACAAATTCACGAATGGTGCGACCTTTTGAGATTTGAGCCAAAAACAGCCCCACAAAAGGCGACCACGCAATCCACCACGCCCAAAAGAACAGCGTCCAGTCTTGAATCCATTGTTTTTGTTCGGGCGTTTGGTTGTAGGCAAAAGTATCCAAAGTCAAAGTCGGAAAACGGCTAAGATAGTCGCCTACGTTCATGACAATGGCGTTTAGTAAAAATTCGGTATTGCCCAAAAACAGCACAAACAAGATAAGCCCCAAGGCAAAATAAATGTTAAGCTCCGATAGGATTTTGATACCCTTAGATGCCCCTGTGGTTGCCGACACAATGGTAATGGCGACCGCTAGGGCGATAAGTCCGATTTGCCAAAGTAAGTTTTCGGGCAAATCAAAAATAACGTGCAGTCCGTAGTTTAGTTGCACCACCCCAATACCGCAAGTGGTGGCAATACCAAAAATCGTCCCCAAAATCGCCGCCACGTCCACAGCATGACCTGCTGGTCCGTCAATCTTTTTGCCGATCATGGGGTACAATGCCGAGCGAATGGTTAGGGGCAGATTGTAGCGGTAGGCAAAATAGCCAAGGGCAATGCCCACCAACGCATACATACACCAGCCCGTCAGCCCATAGTGAAAAATCGTCCACATCAAGGCTTCACGAGCCGCCTGTGTGGTCTGATCGTCCCCAACAGGCGGATTCATGTACTGCATGATAGGCTCTGCCACCGAAAAGAACATGATGTCAATGCCAATCCCTGCAGCAAACAGCATGGATGACCACGTCAAAAGACTGTATTCAGGTTGGGAGTGCTTGGGGCCTAGCTTGATGTTGCCATAGCGAGAGCAGGCGATGAACAGTACAAAAATGATATACACCGATGCGGCAAAAAAGTAGTACCAACCAAAAGTGGTACTTACCCATGCCAACACACCGTCCAAAATGGCGGATGCACTGTCATTAAACAGCATGGTATATAAGCTAAAAAAGACAATAATCACCGCCGAACAGGCAAATACCGTTCGGTTTAGGCGACCGTCTTTGGATTTGGTATCTTCCATAGCGTTACCTTCCAAGTTTGTTAATGATATAAAATTGATAGGGCGTGCCTACCTTTGGTATTTTCAATGAAAAATGAGAAAGATTGCACGTTTTTCAAGGAAAAAACGTAGGCTGATAGTTATTCTATCAGGCAGGTTTTTGGTGCAGAAAAACAAGGTTTAGCCATTTTTTCATGCAAAAATTGATTGAAGTGTAAATTTCATCTTATTTTATGAAAATGTTATCAAGGTTTAACACGCTCTAAATATTTTCAAAAAACCTAATAAATTTACAAAAAGTTTACAAAAATCAATTTGCAATACACAATCATTTAACACAAATTAAACAAGAAATTCATTAAAAATCAATTATTTGCGTTATAGATGATTTTTTGTTATCATAACCTATCTTTTTGGTTTCATCAACCTTTGAATAAAATTTATAAGTTTTGATGATATATTTTTAAAAATACAGGAGTCTTGTTATGCCATTGTCATCACTACCAAACGTAGAACAAACATCGTTATATATCGGTGGAAAATATGTATCCGCCAGCAGTGGGGAGTTTTTTGAGACGGTCAACCCTGCCACGGCAGACACGCTTGCCAAGCTACAAAGTGCTTCAAAAGCGGACGTGGATAAAGCGGTGCAAAGTGCCAAAGCAGGACAAAAAATCTGGGCAAGCATGACGGCGGTGGAGCGTTCTCGGATACTGCTAAAAGCGGTGGCGATTTTGCGTGAACAAAATGATGAGCTGGCACGCTTGGAGACGGCGGACACAGGCAAGGCAATCAGCGAAACCGCTTATGTGGATATTGTTACAGGGGCGGACGTGTTGGAGTATTATGCAGGGCTTGCCACAGCCGTTGAAGGGGTGCAGGTGCCACTTCGTACTGGCAAAGAAGGGAGCTTTTTTTATACCCAAAGAGAACCGCTTGGCGTGGTGGCAGGGATTGGGGCGTGGAATTATCCCATTCAAATCGCCCTATGGAAATCCGCTCCTGCTTTGGCGTCTGGTAATGCCATGATTTTTAAGCCGAGTGAAGTTACGCCTTTGACCGCCCTAAAACTTGCCGAGATTTATAGCCAAGCTGGTGTGCCTGACGGGGTGTTTAATGTCGTGCAAGGCGGTGGCGATGTGGGGGCGTATCTGACCGAACACCCTGACATTGCCAAAATCTCATTTACAGGCTCGGTGGCAACGGGCAAAAAAGTGATGAGCCTTGCAGGAGCGTCATCACTAAAAGACGTAACCATGGAGCTTGGCGGTAAGTCGCCCTTGATTATTTGTGATGATGCTGATATTGAGCTGGCAGCCGATGTGGCGATGATGGCAAACTTTTATAGCACAGGGCAAGTGTGTACCAATGGCACACGAGTTTTTGTGCCAACTGCCAAAAAACACGCCTTTGAACAAGCCATTTTGGCACGCCTGCCCAAGGTTCGCTTGGGCGACCCGACTGATGAGACAACCAACATGGGTCCTTTGGTGAGCTTTGCCCACATGGAGCGAGTGCTTGATTATATGGAGCAGGGCAAAAAAGCAGGGGCAACGGTGCTGTTTGGTGGACGGCGTGCGGTGGCGGACGATTTTGCCGAGCGTGGCGAGTCGCTGTCCAAGGGGGCGTTTGTGCTACCGACCGTCTTTACCGATTGTACCGATGAGATGAGTATTGTTACTGATGAGATTTTTGGCCCTGTCATGAGTATTTTGACTTATGATGATGAAGATGAAGCGATAGAGCGTGCCAATGACACAATTTTTGGCTTGGCAGGGGGCGTGGTTACGTCTGATTTAAATAAAGCTCATCGCATTACTCACGCCTTGCAGGCAGGCATTTGCTGGGTCAATACATGGGGCGAGTCGGACGCCAAAATGCCTGTGGGGGGCTACAAACAATCAGGCGTGGGGCGTGAAAACGGCATAATGACGCTAGAGCATTATACCCAAGTCAAATCCATTCAAATAGAAATGGGTAAATTTGAATCTATTTTTAAATAACACCATATCATACTCCATTCTCAGCTTTGTGTAAGTGATTGATTTATCAAGGGCGAATTGCAATTCGTCCCCACAATCCAAAAAAATAATCATTGGAAAACCAATAGGTTGGCATTTTAAGTTGAGATTGGGGCAGATTATCAAAATTTATTAACTTATTTTTATTAACTTATTAAGGAAAACTCATGACAGAATATGACTATATCATCATCGGTGCAGGTTCGGCAGGCAATGTGCTTGCCACACGTCTGACAGAAGACAGTGATGTGAGCGTGCTACTTTTGGAAGCAGGTGGTCCTGATTATCGCTTGGATTTTCGCACGCAAATGCCCGCAGCACTGGCGTACCCCTTGCAAGGCAAACGCTACAACTGGGCGTATTTGACCGACCCTGAGCCTTATATGAACAACCGCCGTATGGAGTGCGGACGTGGTAAGGGGCTTGGCGGTTCATCGCTTATCAATGGTATGTGCTACATTCGTGGCAATGCCATGGATTTGGACAATTGGGCAAAAATGGACGGACTAGAAGATTGGAGCTATGCCGACTGCTTGCCTTATTATAAAAAATCAGAAACCCGTGATGTGGGCGAAAACGACTATCACGGTGGCACAGGCCCTGTGAGCGTAACGACTTCACAGCGTGGCTCAACCATTGGCAGTAGCGTGCTGTTTAATGCCATGGTAGAAGCAGGCGTGCAAGCAGGCTATCCACGCACCGATGATTTGAACGGCTATCAGCAAGAAGGCTTTGGACCTATGGACAGAACGGTTACGCCAAAAGGTCGCCGTTCTAGCACGGCTCGGGGCTATCTGGACATGGCAAAATCACGCCCCAATCTTACCATAAAAACCCACGCTGTAACCGACAAAATCCTATTTTCAGGCAAGCGTGCCATTGGCGTACAGTATCTACAAGGTAATGACACAAACCCCACAACCGTCCACGCCAAGCGAGAAGTGATACTCTCGGCAGGGGCGATTGCGTCTCCACAGATTTTACAGCGTTCGGGCGTTGGGGCAAAAAATTTGCTTGATGAATTTAAAATCCCTCTTGTCCATGACTTACCAGGGGTGGGCGAGAACTTACAAGACCATTTGGAGATGTACCTACAATACGAATGCAAAAAACCCGTATCGCTGTATCCTGCCCTAAAATGGTACAACCAACCTGCCATTGGGGCTGAGTGGCTGTTTTTGGGAACGGGCATTGGGGCAAGCAACCAGTTTGAGGCAGGGGGCTTTATCCGTACTCGTCCTGAATTTGAATGGCCAAATATCCAGTATCACTTTTTGCCAGTTGCCATTAACTACAACGGCTCAAATGCCGTAGAAGAGCATGGTTTTCAAGCACACGTTGGCTCCATGCGTTCGCCGTCTCGTGGACGTATCCGCCTAAAATCGCTAAATCCCCATGACCACCCAAGCATTTTGTTCAACTATATGTCGCACGAGCAAGACTGGCAAGAGTTTAGAGACGGCATTCGTATCACCCGTGAGATTATGCACCAGCCTGCTTTGGATGCCTACCGTGGGCGTGAGATTAGCCCAAGCCGTCATGCCCAGACCGATGCCGAGCTTGATGAATTTGTGCGTAATCATGCCGAGACCGCCTATCATCCGTCTTGTAGCTGTAAAATGGGCATGGACGATATGGCGGTTGTGGACGGGCAGGGACGTGTGCATGGCTTAGAAGGCTTGCGTGTGGTTGATGCGTCTATCATGCCCCTTATCATCACCGGCAACCTAAACGCCACCACCATTATGATGGCAGAAAAAATCGCCGATGTCATGCGTGGGCAAAAACTACCAAAATCAACGGCAGGTTATTATAAAGCCGACCCCAACGTGCTAAGACAAGAGCCTGTGCGAGCGTTTGACCCGAGTATGATGCTTTAAGGGTTTGTAAAGGGCGGATTTATCCGTCCTTTTTATTTTTGTATTTTTCATTGTAAAATCTAAACTACAAAGACGGATGTCAGTACATCTCAAATCCAACACCAAAACACTTATCAGAAATATATCTAAAAAATTTTATATTTATCATAAAAACTAATAATAATACAAAGATTTTCCATTTGCTATTTTGCCCGCTTTGGTTTAGTTTATACACGTTTATTTTTAAACATTTACGGTTAAAAACCAATAGGAAAAAACATGACAAGCAACCATCTAACCATCAGCCCAAAACGTGTCAGCAACATCGCCCGTCACGCCATAAGCCATCATCATGACAACCACGCCAACCATCAAGAGATATTGGCGAAGTTTATCCCCATCTATTATCAGCACTTGCCCACAGAGATGGCGGACAGATTCTCCGATGAGACGTTGTCGGGCATGGCATTACACCATTTTAGCTTACTAAAAACACATAACGGCACAAGCCCCAATATCAGCGTCATCAATCCTTTGGGCGAGTCACACCTGTTTAATAGCGAGCGTACCATCATTGCTTTGGTCGCCATTGACCGTCCCTTTTTGACCGACACGCTCCTGATGAGCTTGGAGCGTCAGGGCATTGGCGTTCATCGCATTTATAATAACATCATCAAGGTGGAACGCACAGACGGACACATCAGCGACATTCAAGCCGTCGATGAGAGCAGTGGTCGGGCGAACAGCTGTTTTGCGTTGGTGCATATTGAAATTGACCGCCAAAGCGATGACAAGTTGGCGGACATCAAAGAGATGTTATTAAAGAAAATCCACACCATTGATGTCATCGTTGGCGACTTTGGGGCGATGGCGGATAAGCTGGACGAGATTAAAGAAGAGCTAAAAAGCCTGCCCATTCCCACAGAGCATTATACCAAAGAAGCGGTGACGGGCTTTTTGGAATGGGTGGGGCGTGATAACTTTATCTTTATGGGGTATCGTGAATACCGTTTTGAAAATGACAATGGCACACCTGAGCTGTACTCGGTGGGCGGTAGCGGACTGGGCGTGCTACAAGGCAAAGAGACCGATGAGTTATCCAAGAGCTTTCATGGTCTGCCCACGCACCTAAAACATCTGATAGCCGAGCCACGTGTGCTACTGCTGTCTAAATCAGCACGTCTGTCGCCTATTCATCGCCCTGCTTATCTGGACTTTTTGGGCATTCAAAAATACAACGACCAAGGCGAGCTGATTGGCGAATATCGCTTTGTCGGACTGCTGACATCACGGGCATATCAGACCAGCGTGGCGAACATTCCGCTACTCAACGAAAAAGCGGGCAAAATCCTTGCCATGTCACGCCTGCCCAAAAACAGCCATGCTTATCTCAAACTTGCTCACATCGTCAATACCTTGCCCCGTGATGACCTATTCCAAGCCAGTACCGATGAGCTCTACCCGATGGTGGCGAGCATTGCCAGCTTGCAGGACAAAAACCGCCTACGCCTGCTCGTGCGTACCGACCATTATCAAAGATTTGTATCGTGTCTGGTCTATGTGCCGTTGTCTAAGTTTAACAGCGACTTACGCCAAAAAATCCAAGACATCCTAACCCAAGCCTTTGGCGGTGTGTCATCAAGCTTTACAACCGAATTTAACGAGCTTCATCATGCCCGTGTGCATATCCATGTACGCACCGAGACGGGCAAAGTCAAGGATTATGACCTAGCCAAGTTGGAGCGTGAACTGTCGGCACTCATGCATGACTGGACGGATGAATACGCCAAAGCCCTAACCGCCCAGACAGGCGAGAGTCGTGCCAGAGAAATACTGGCGACATTGGGGGCGAGCATTCCTTTGACGTATCGTGAGCGGTTTGATGTGCATACGGCAGTGGCGGATACCACCAAACTGCTGTCGCTTGATGATGATAAACCTAAGATTTGGCATTTGTATCAGTCGGCGGGCGAGCGTGTGGACAGTCTGACCCTAAAACTCTACGGCAGGGGCGAGATTTTGACGTTATCGCACGTCTTACCGATATTGGAGCATTTTGGGGTGGCAGTCATCTCAGCGTCCACTTATGACTTTGGTGGGCAAGATACCCCTGATGTCAGCGATGATTTGTGGCTACAAGAGTATAAACTCACCCTAAAAGCAGGATTGACGGTGGATTTGACCGCAGTCAAAATGCAGGTAGAGCATGCCTTAGATGAGATTTGGCAAGGACGGGTTGAGTCCGACCGCCTAAATCAGCTGATTTTGACCACAGACATTGACACCTATGATGTGGTGGTACTGCGTGCCTTGTCTCGCTATATCGTCCAAGCCCGAGCCCCATTTTCAACCGATTACATTCACAGTACGTTGGTGGGCAATCCTGCCATTGCCAGTTTGCTTGTCAAGCTGTTCCATGCCAAGATGTCGCCTACTGAGCAGACGGACACCGCACCGATTTTAGCACAGATTGACAGTGAGCTTAGCTTGGTAACCAGCCTTGATGAAGACCGCATTGTGCGTTGGTTCTTGGATTTGTTAAACGCCATGCTACGCACCAACTTTTATCAAACCGATAAAGATGGAGCAAGAAAAGACCGTTTGTCTTTTAAATTCAAAGCAAGCGATATTCCCAATTTGCCCAAGCCCAAGCCCATGTTTGAGATTTATGTGTACTCGCCAAGGGTTGAAGGGGTGCATTTGCGTGGTGGCAAGGTGGCTCGTGGTGGACTTAGATGGTCTGACCGCATGGAAGATTACCGCACCGAAGTGTTGGGACTTGTCAAAGCCCAAATGGTCAAAAACTCAGTCATCGTGCCTGTGGGCTCAAAAGGCGGTTTTGTCTGCAAAGACAAATCCAAGCAGACAAGCCGTGAGGCGTGGCAAGCCGAAGGCGTGGCGTGCTATCAGACCTACATCCGTGGCTTGTTGGACTTGACGGACAATTTGGTTGATGGCAACGTTGTTCCGCCTGCCAATACTGTCCGCCATGACGAAGATGACCCGTATTTGGTGGTGGCAGCCGACAAAGGCACAGCGACTTTCTCAGACATCGCCAACGCCCTGTCCGCCGAATACAATTTTTGGTTACAAGATGCCTTTGCTTCAGGTGGCTCGGCAGGCTATGACCACAAAGGCATGGGCATTACCGCTCGTGGGGCGTGGGAGAGTGTCAAACGTCATTTTCGCTTGATGGGCAAGGACATTCAAGCCCGTAATGAATTTACCGTGGTGGGCATTGGCGACATGAGCGGAGACGTGTTTGGTAATGGTATGTTATTATCCAAAAATATCCGCCTTGTGGCAGCCTTCAATCACTTGCACATCTTTATTGACCCAAATCCTGATGCCAAAGCAAGTTTTGAAGAGCGTGAGCGTCTGTTCAATTTGCCACGTTCGGCATGGACGGATTATAAGGCAGAGCTTATCAGCGAAGGTGGTGGGGTATTTAACCGCACCGACAAAGCCATCGCCATCACCCCACAGATGAAAGAGCGTTTTGACATCGCTGAAGATAGCCTTACGCCCAATGAGCTACTAAATAAGCTTTTAAAAGCCCCTGTGGACTTGATTTGGAATGGTGGTATTGGCACTTACATCAAGTCATCTGATGAAGACCACAGCGATGTGGGTGACCGTGCCAACGATGCCATTCGTGTGGATGGGCGTGAAGTGCGTGCCAAAGTCGTGGGTGAAGGCGGTAACTTAGGCTGTACTCAGCGTGGACGTATCGAGTACGCCCTAAATGGTGGACGTATCTACACCGATGCCATTGACAACTCAGGCGGTGTGAACTGCTCAGACCATGAAGTCAACATCAAAATCCTGTTGGGCTCAGTCACCGAACGTGGGGATATGACCATCAAACAGCGTAATGACTTGCTGGCGAGCATGACCGATACGGTGGCAAATCTGGTGCTACGCCAAAACTACTTACAGCCACAGACCATTGAGCTGTCAGCTTATCAAGCCCCTGAGCGTGCAGGCGAGCATATTCGCTTTATGAATTTCTTAGAAAAAGCAGGTCGCCTTGACCGTGCCATCGAATATCTGCCAAGCGATGACACGCTAACCAAACGCAAGGCAAAAGATGGGCGTGGACTAACCAACCCTGAGCTGGCGGTACTGTTGTCTTATGGTAAAATGTGGGTGTATGATGAATTGCTTGGCAGTGGTCTGACCGAAGATGCCTACTTCTTGCATGAGCTTAAAAAGTATTTCCCAAATACCTTGGGCGAGCAGTTCTTTGATGAGATGACCCGCCACCGCCTGCACCGTGAGATTATCTGTACTTATCTGACTAACGGACTGGTGAACCGTCTGGGCATAGAAAATGTGTTTGCCATGAGTGATGAGACAGGTCATAGCGTGGCGGACATTACCCGAAGCTATGCCATCGTGCGTGATGTCTTTGATGTGCAAGCGGTGTGGGACAGATTGTCAGGCCTTGACAATGCCGTCGCTGGCAACACCCAAATCGAGCTTGAACTTACCATCCAAGATGTGCTAAAACAAGGCATGACATGGTTCCTAAACCGTCAGCTGACAGACGAGAGTGTGGCACAGACGGCACTAACCTTTAAAAACTTGGTGGCGGACTTGTTCTCTTATGATGTCATTGATGAGCATTTTGGGGCGTATATCGCCAAAGATGTCGCTGATTTGACTGCCAAAGGGCTTAGCGATGATGATGCCCATGCCTTTGCCCGCCTGCCCATCTATGTGCATGCCCTAGATGTCGTGGCACTTGCCGACCAAAAAGGCGTGGCAGTGACTGACGTGGCACAGGCATATTTTGGCGTATTCTCACAGCTACACATGGACAAGCTAACATCAGCGGTGGCGGACTTGCCTGCTGAGAGTTATTGGGATAGAAAAGCGTCTTATGCACTCACCGGTGAGTTTAACCGCACGCTCATGGCACTCATCACCGATGTACTGGCGGTGGGTGGTCTGTCAGCATGGCAGGATAAGCACCGTGAGCGACTGGCGGTACTGTCAGAGCAGATAGATGGCTTATCGGACAAAGTGGGACTGGCGGAGCTGTCGGTACTGCTGAGCGAAGTTAATGGTTTAAAAATGGTTTAAAACAGCTCTAAATTTATAAATATTTTTAAAAATTTAAGCCATCAAAAACCCCAATCTAAGGTTAGATTGGGGTTTTGTTCATAAAACTTATTTTTAAAAAGCATGTATCACACCATGCGACAAATCTATGACAAACCCAGCCTTATCCCAATTCCCCATCAAACCGAAAAGTCGCCCCATCGTGCCACATCTGCACAAAGGTAACAACCTTATCGCCTGAATAAGTGTAGCGAGACAAACGCAGGGCGGGCGAGTTTGGCGGACAACCCAAACAAGTCGCCACATCAGACGGGCAGGGCTTGGCTTCAATAAAATAGTGTCCACGCACAAGCGGTACTTGGCTGATAAGGTAGTCGCTTGTGTTGATTTTGTTAAAATCTTGATGTTCAAAGGCAGGGATAATTGCCAAATCCACAAAACGCCGTTCAAATTGCAAAGGCTTATCATCGCCAAAATGCACAATTTCCACCTTATATAGACGCTGAGTGTCGTGAAATACCGCCCGAGCCGATGGCGGTAGGTCGCTATGGGGCAAGGCAAGCTGGCTTACGACTTTGGCGTGGTAGCGTTTGCCTGTGCTTTCTATGTCGTGGGCGATGTTGCGAACGGTGATAAAGGTCTGGTTGAATTGTTGCTGAGCAACAAACGTCCCCGACCCTTGACGGCGTTCTAATACCTGCTCATCTGTCAGCTCTTTTAGGGCACGATTGACAGTCATGCGAGCCACGCCAAATTCACGAGACAACGCCATCTCAGTAGGAATGGCAGAGCCAACCGCCCATTGTCCTGCGTGGATTTTGGCTAAGATGGCGGATTTGATGCGTTGGTAGGCGGGTGTTTTTGGCATGGTTTGATAGGAAAAATAGATAGTATAGCGTATTTTAAACCAAAATTAAAGACGATGATTTTTGGCAAAAAACACCTAAAAACCCCTTGCATTCCCCCAAAATTTTTGATAAATTAGTCTTAAATTTGTATAGACAAATTTGAATTTGACTCAGTCATTCACAAGACACCCCAAAACCCCAAAAAAATAAGGAACGCATATGAGCAACTTTACTCGCACCGACACAAGCCGTGTCATCAAAGCCCCTACAGGTACAGAGCTTACCTGCAAAAGCTGGCTGACCGAAGCCCCTTACCGCATGATTCAAAATAACCTGCACCCCGATGTAGCCGAAAACCCCCAAAGCCTTGTGGTCTATGGCGGTATTGGGCGTGCTGCTCGCAACTGGGAGTGCTATGACCAAATTTTGGCAAGCCTAAAAGAGCTTGAAGTCAATCAAACCTTGCTAATCCAATCAGGCAAACCCGTTGGCGTGTTCAACACCCACAAAAACGCCCCCCGAGTGCTGATTGCCAACTCAAACCTTGTGCCAAAATGGGCAACGTGGGAGCATTTTAATGAGCTTGACCGCAAAGATTTGTTCATGTACGGACAGATGACCGCAGGGAGCTGGATTTATATTGGCACGCAAGGCATCGTGCAGGGGACTTATGAAACCTTTGCCGAAGCGGGTCGTCAGCACTTTGGCAATGACAAGGACAAATCCACCGACAACTGGAGGGGTCGCTGGATTTTGACCGCAGGACTTGGCGGTATGGGTGGAGCCCAGCCACTGGCTGCCACTTTTGCAGGGGCGGTGAGTCTCAACATCGAGTGCCAGCAGTCAAGCATTGATTTTCGTCTGCGGACAGGCTATGTGGATAAGCAGGCTCGTGATTTAGACCACGCTTATGAGCTTATCAAAGAACATACCGCCAAGGGTGAGGCGGTGTCGATTGCACTTTTGGGCAATGCTGCTGAGATTTTGCCACAGATTGTTGAGCGTGCCAAAAATGGCGACATCAAGCCTGATTTTGTTACCGACCAAACGTCCGCTCATGACTTGATTAACGGCTATTTGCCGATGGGCTGGACGGTGGATGAGTGGAAATCCGCCCAACAAGACCCAAGCCAGCACGACAAGCTCACCAAAGATGCTGCCAAGTCCTGTGCTGTTCATGTGCAAGCCATGCTTGATTTGCAAGCGATGGGCGTGCCTGCTACCGACTATGGCAACAACATTCGCCAAGTTGCCTTTGATGAAGGGGTAAAAAACGCCTTTGATTTCCCCGGCTTTGTTCCTGCCTATATTCGCCCCTTATTTTGTCAAGGTAAAGGGCCTTTTCGCTGGGTGGCACTGTCTGGCGACCCAGAAGACATCTACAAAACCGACCAAAAAATCAAAGAGCTGTTCCCCGATAACACCCGCGTTCACAACTGGCTTGATATGGCAAAAGACCGCATTCACTTTCAGGGCTTACCTGCTCGTATCTGCTGGCTTGGCTTGGGCGAGCGTGATAAGGCAGGGCTTGCCTTTAATGAAATGGTCAAAAATGGCGAACTAAAAGCTCCCATCGTCATCGGGCGAGACCACCTAGACACAGGCTCTGTGGCAAGTCCCAACCGTGAAACCGAATCCATGAAAGACGGCACCGATGCGGTGTCCGACTGGGCGTTGTTAAATGGTATGCTCAATGTCGCAGGCGGGGCAACGTGGGTAAGTTTGCACCACGGTGGCGGTGTTGGCATGGGCTACAGTCAGCACTCGGGCATGGTGATTGTGGCGGATGGCACAGACGAAGCTGGTGAACGCCTTGCCAATGTGCTTGTCAATGACTGTGGCAGTGGGGTTATGAGACACGCTGATGCAGGCTATGAACTTGCCATCGAAACCGCCAAAAATTATGGGCTAAATTTGCCGATGGTTAAATAGCTTTTGGTGATTTAAAAGCTATAATTAAAAAACAAGTCATTGGCAATAGTCGATGGCTTGTTTTGTTTTTAGGTTGTAAGATGAATTAAGGATAATGTATGACAACACAAAATCGCATGGCACTTGCCAAACTTATCGGTTTTAGCTTGCTTGGGATATTTTTGTTTTTTGTGCCGATTGACATCGGTGGCAAAAACACCATCGCTTTTGACCACATGGCAAGTTATTTAGTCAAAGAGCAAAGAAGTTTTGCCATTGTCTTATTATTTGGCTTGATGATATATGGCATTATCAAGCCTATTAGGGATAAATCATTTAACGCCAATCTAACCAATAAAATCTTAACCGTCTTAAAGGTGGTAGGGTTTGTGCTGGCGTGCCTTTATGTTACCAATACCGCCCCTGCCAGTCTGATGGCAAAAGATATGTTGCCTTTTTTGTTTGACAAACTTGCCTTGCCTGTGGGTATGATTGTGCCGATTGGGGCGGTCATGCTGTCGTTTTTGTTGGGATTTGGTTTGCTTGAAATGGTTGGCGTACTCATGCAACCTGTCATGAAACCGATATTTAAAACATCGGGCAAATCCGCCATTGATGCGGTGGCGTCTTTTGTGGGTAGTTATTCGGTGGGGCTTTTGATTACTGATAGGGTCTATCAGCAAGGGGCGTATTCTGCCAAAGAAGCGGTTATCATCGCCACAGGATTTTCGACCGTATCCACCGCCTTTATGGTGATTGTCGCCAAGACATTGGAGCTTATGCCGTTTTGGGGTGTGTATTTTTGGTCGTGTCTTTTTATCACATTTTTGGTAACGGCAATCACGGCACGCATTCCGCCCATTAGCCGATTTAACGATGAAAAACGCATTGCCGATGATGACAAATTAACCGCCCCACGCCTAAAAGTCGCCATTGATACAGGCATTCACACTGCCAAAAATGCCCCAAGCCTGCCCACATTGCTTTGGCAAAATTTTAAAGATGGTATCAATATGGCATCTGCCATCGTGTCATCCATCATCGCCATTGGTTTGATTGGACTGTTATTAGAAAAGTACACACCTGTTTTTGATATTTTGGGTGTGGTGCTGTATCCCTTTACGCTCATTGGTGGACTGCCTGAGCCGATGACATCAGCAAAAGGCATCTCGTCAGGGCTGGCAGAGATGTTCTTGCCTGCCTTACTGCTTGCCAACACTGATATTTTGACTCGTTATGTAACAGCGGTGGTGTCGGTGTCGGGCATTATCTTCTTTTCGGCAATGATACCTTGTGTGCTTGCCACCAAAATTCCGCTTAGCATTGGCAAAATGGTGCTTGTATGGCTGATTCGTGTGGCGTTGTCGATTGTGCTGGCAGGGTGGTTTGGGCAATTTGCCATGATGATGGGCTGGCTTGGCTAGCACGTTTTGGCGATGGTGTTAATAAAAATAGGCTATCAGATAGCCTATTTATCGCCTAGCCCACCCTTACCACGGTGTCTTTTTCTCCCACTCTTTGTCATAGCCTTGGGTTTTTTGGGCTAGGGCGTGATAATCGGCAAAGCACTCCGCCAATAGTACAGGCGGTACTTCGCTTAGGGACTTACTAGGTTTGTTCCATGAGCGGACGGTAGTATCCTCAAAATACAGCCCATACACCACCGCAGGCAGGTTCTCCTCAGGTACATAACTGCCACTAAATGAGATAACCGCCGACAAACCCACGCTATCAAATGGCTTATAATAGCTATCAAACGACCCACCGTCCTCAATGCTCGCTCGCACATAGCCCATCTTGGTAACCACCCCACGCAAGGTATAGGTATCTGTCAGATAGCCTTTGTAGGTGTTAATCTCGGCATCGGTGCAGGCTTGTTCTGGGTGGTCGGGAGCCGATAACAAGTCAGGCAGGGCGCGCGTCATCTGTTCAAACAAGAACGCCACTTTATAATCCTCAAAATGCTCACGCCATGCCATCGCTGTCTCGTCATCAAGCAAGACACGGTGAGCGACTTTGATGTGGCTGTTCTCTTGTAGCGTGATTTCATCATCATCTAGGTTGAGTAATGCCCCATCCTCGGCAGGGCGAAACGACTGAATGACGTTGCCATCATTATCCACTTCAAGCCATACCAGCCGTGCAATGAGCCTTTTCATTAAGGGGTGGGTTGCCAGATATTCTTGCCAGTCGCCACTTGTCCACGAACGCTCGGCACACATCGCCTCATATAAGCGAACGCTTTGTAGGTCTAGCACTTGCTTATACTCTTTTTTGGCGGTGCTAAACAGGGCTTTGGCTTCTTTGATGGCAGTTTTGTCATCGTCGGCTTTGGCGGTGGGCAGGGCTTTGATGACTTTGCCGTCCTCATTTTTTAGGACGAATTTGTCTTTGTCGTCAATATACGCCATAAGATTGCGACTGCCATAGTCAATACGCAAAATCCCATCATCGTCAAACCCTGCAGTCGGTATCGTGCGGTCAGCTAGCTCGTCTGCCGTCCAGCCGTTGCGTTCGGCAATCTCATTTACCAAGCGTTTGGCAAGCTCTTGAATGCTCGCCATCTTATAGCGTCTGGATATGCCAAGCAGTAGCTGAATGACAAGCGGGTCATCACTTGTAGCAAAGCTACTTAGCATCGCCTCCACTTGGCTACGGCGAGTGTAGTGGTTTTTCATGAAGTCTTGGGCGATTTTTACCGCCGTTGCCCCTTGGGTTTTGGCACTTAGGGCCAATATGCCTTTGGACTTGATGGCACTGCCCAGATATATCGCCATGTGTTCACGGATTATCTCGGCTTTGACACTCTCCAACGTTGCATTGGCGTAACTGGTATAATATTCAGGATGTTGCTTGTACCAATACTGATAATTTTTAAGACGGCTCTCTCCTTCTTTGTCGGCAAGGGCGGTCGCCTCGTCTAGGCTTGGGTGCTTGGTGTCCTCGGCAATAAAGGCTTGGAGCAGATGGAGCGACAACGCTTTTTGGCTTTTGTCATCAAGCAGTTCCAAATAGCGGACAAACAAGGCATTAGGCTTGGGGTCTTTTAGTTTTTCGGCAAGGACAACCCACCATTTGATGATGTCGGCATGGACTTCTTTGCCATTTTGCCAATAAACCGTGGGCAAGGTATCAAAATCAAACCACGCCAAAGACGATGACAGCTTGGCGGTCAGTCCTTTTTGAGCGTCTTTTAAGAGAGCTTTTGGGTCAAGGTATTTGCTGATGTCCTCGCCCAAGGCTTCAAGAGCGGTCAAAATCTCAGCGATGACGACCTCTTTTTTCTCTTTTTTGAGTAAATCGTACAAAGGCTTGATGGCAGATTTGTCGTCCAAGCGAGTCAGCCAGCGAATGGCAGTGATACGAATGTCTTGCTTGCCACTCTCCAACGCTTCTATGGCAAGCGAAACGGTGTTGGGCAAATGGCTTGCCAGCAGGTCTTGGGCATCATGACGTAAGGTTTTTTGCTCGCCCAAAGCCAGCTCCAACAAGGGAGCGATGAACATCTTGGGCAGGCGTGGGAATTGTTTGAGCAGAGTTATCGCCTGCTGTGGCGTAAAGGCGTAGTAATGGCTATCGGCTTGGCTTGGTAGCAGTCCAAAGGCTTCTTGCACATACTCGATATTTTCAACAAAAAACGGATAGACCTTGGCAGGCTCGTTGATGTATTCAGACAGCGAATGACTAAGATAGCCATCAGCAATCACACGTTTGGGGTCTTCTATGCCTGCTTTACCCAAGAGATAAGCAAGCTGTCTTAGCTCCACGTCCTGCCAATACTCAGGCTTTGAGTGGGTATTAAAAACCTCATACCAATTTATCCAAGAATAATGTGGGTGTATGCTAATCAAAATGGCATGATATAACCCATACTCAGGATAAGCCATAAAGGATTTATCTGTGTTTAATATCTCAGACAAATACTGGCGATTAAAGCCCTTGTCTGAGCCTGTGCCTTGTAGGTAGGCGGCAGCTTTTTTGACAAAATTGTCTTTGTTGGTTTTGTTAAATCTTTTTAAGTCGTCTTGTCGCCATGTGCTTTTATAAAAATTCTTATCGCCTTTGTGGGCTTCGTTGTAGGCGATTTCTTCTTCGGCAAACTGTTCGTATAGTTTTTTAACGATGTCGAAGTTTGTGGCGATGAGCGTGGCTATCTGGTCGGGTAATGTGCCAATCACAGGCTCTACCATGGTTTCAAGCGGAATGTCATCATCATCCACGGATTGCACCGTATCAAGGCGAGACAAGGCGGACGTGATGGCGGATTGTACGGATTTGGTTTTTTCATTTGTTAGGGCTTGCTCCAAGATGGGGCGAGCCGTCTCGCCCATTCGTGCCAAATAGTCGGCAGAGTTGGCTCGCTGTTTGCTGTCGCCATTGATAAGATAATGCGACAGATGTTCGCCCAGTAGGTCATCGGGCAACGTGGCAAGCAAAGGCGTGGCAAGCTCTTTGATACTCTTAGAGCCAGACAGGGCAAGGGCGGTGATGAGCATGGCAAGGGGCGCTGTGGCTTTGGCAGGTTTGAGATAAGCCAAAAACACCGTCTGCCCACGCACTGACAATGTGGGAATAAATGCGGTAGCAATACTGGCATTGTCAGCGATAAACTCATCAAAATCAGGCAGTTGGCAGACGTGAAGCATATCATCATCGTACCAGTAGCTATAATCGCCCTTACGCTCAAAAAACGCCCCCAAAATTATCCTAACCGCCTGCTCATGCTCATGCCCGTCCAAGATGAGTAAGTTGATGAGATTGGCAAGTGTCCACGATTTACGGCTTGCTAGTGAGCCAGACGAATTTGTGGTGCGAAACGCATCTGAGATAAGATAACTAAACCACAGTGGCACATCATCATGAAACTTAGGATTGGTTTGCTCGCAGGTGATGGCAACCATGCTTTTGGCGTAGCGGATAATCTGCTCGCCTGTCAGTCGCTCAAACAGATGGTTGTAGAGTATACCACGAGCAGTTACACCCACTCGCACGTCTTTTTTTACATCTTTTTTAAAACTGTTATGAGAAGAGTGATAGCCATACTTTGCCATATTGCCATAAAGTTGTGTGCCTTTGTCGTTATTGTATCCGTGCAATGTCAATAACAGTTCAGGCTTTTCTCCTGTCAAAATATAACCAAGCAACTCATTCTCGTGTGTCTCGTCAATATGAGAGATGGGGCGAGCGTATTGGGTCAGTAGGGTATAGGTCTTATCCTGTAATTCATGGGCTGGTAGATGATGTCTAAGTGTGGTCATGGTATGTCCTTACAAAAATGATAGGGATTATCATATAACAAATAAAGGGAAATGTATAGGTGTTTTTTGGGATTGGTTGTGGTACAAATGGACATTGGTTAAAAAAGCAATTTTTATAATAAGGGCGTGTAGGGGGCGAATTACATTCTCTCAAAAATCAATATTTTTTACAAAGGACAAATTGTAATTTTTCTTTACAAATTTATCCATAGATATGACTCATTAACAATATCTTTAATCGCTCTCGTAATCACTCTCGCCATCAACAATCGGTAATGCCAAACGTTGTAATTGCAACAGTCCAATCAAATACCGAAGTCTTAATAATTTGTCCTTATTGCCATCATGCTGGCACATATCTTTTATGGCGTGATGGATAATATCTATGCCCATATTGTAAAAATACACCCCAAGCGATGTTAAGGTGTCTTTGTCATCTTGACTAATATGGCGACCTGTATTGGCATAAAAATTGATGATGGATAAGGTCTGATTAACAGCGATTGTCAAATTGTCGCTGTTAATGGGCGTATGACGAGATTTTTGTTTTTGTGCTAATAGATTGGCAATTCTGCCTGATAAATTATCTAGGTATTTTTGTTTTTGTTTGGCATAAGGCACATAATCAAAATCCAAATTAAACACATAAATACCAGACGGCTCGCTGATGATTAATGCCACAGGCAAAAAACTTGCTTCATTGTCTTGTATTTGTACTTTGGTTAATATCGACACAATCTGATGAAACTTTGCCCAAAAGCCAAAGTTTTTTAGTCTTTTTTCAAACAAAGGCGATACAGGCAACGTTAGGGTTAATTGGCGGTTGTTTTTATCGCTGATTTGACAAAAAAACTGCTGGTTAATCTCATCAAGTTCTATCTCGCTAACATCGCTGGGGTGCAATAACAGATAATTGGGATAAGTCAAAAAAAGCCGTGAATCAGGACGAATTAGCCCAATTATCTCTTGCCAATCATCTATACCTTTGGCATTATCCAAAAAGGCTTGAACGGATAAGGATTTTAATTCGCCAAGTTCACGATAACGGGTCAGCTCACTTGGACTAAGTGTGCCATTATCGGCTATTTTGGCATGAGTTAGGCTGATGATATGCCGACTTAGATAGTCAATGGACGCTCCCCAAATGCCCGTTTGATAGGCAGAATGACTGGTAAAAGTGGTATCTAGGGCATTGGCACGTCCATTGGTAACGCTTTTTAATTCATTGTTGTCGCAATCCCAAAAACAAAAATCCACCCCCCTAGCCCCTGTTTTGTTTTGCCACCATGTACCGCCCAAAGGAATAAGTTTGTTAATGCCAATCTCGTCATAGTCTTTGATGACTTTGCCACGAAGTTTGTCAATCTGTTCTTGATTTTTGGCGTGATGGCTGTTAATAAAACTTTGTAGATAATGATATAAAAAAGCAAGTTCATCGAATATCATGCTTTCTTTGATATGAATGTCATCAGTTAATAAATCCATCATCGCTCCATATACTCGGCGAATGATACCAGCAAGGCGTGGCATTTGATGAGTGCGTGCTTGTAGGTTAAATAAATGCAAAGACAGCACAGATTCTTTGGCTATGTGTGATATGCCTTGTTTCAAAAAATTGATACAAAGCTGTTTTAATTCTTTGATAAATGCCAATTCATCATCGCTTAATTCAAAACTGGCTTGTATCACGATATTGACATCATCTGTCCATTGCCAAGGGGCGTTATTCATGGTAAACAAACTTGCAATGATTGCCAGATGATAGGCGGTTTTTTGTTTGTCGGGTAATTGTGATACCATACCTGACAATGACAATCCATTAAAATAATAAACGGACGTATCAAGATGGGTTAATGTGATGGTAAGTTTGTTATTTGTCTCTATAACGGATACGACATTGTCTTTTATTAAATCATCATAAAGCGTATGGGCTAGTATTCGCTCAGATTTTTTGACGGATTTTTGTAATAAAATAGGGTCAAGCGTTAATAAGTCTTGTAAGGCGGATAATGACTCTGTTGGGGTTTTTTTATCGGTGGTTTTTTGCTTAGGTTTGCTATTTTTGGTATTATTGTCAGTATTATCTTTTTTGGTGTTATTGTTGTCTTTGTCGTTATCTTTGTTATTGTCTTTGGTATCAAGATTGGCGTAATTTTTTTGAAAAAATAAAATACTTGCCAAAATATGCTTACAACACTCATGACTTGGACAGGTGCAAGTGGCTTTTTGAATGCCGTCATTGGACAGTTGCACCACAAAACTTTCTGTCTCAAAAGTCATGGTATCTATATCAACACATACCACATCATCAATGGTTTTTTTGGCACGTCTGACAAGCCCCATATTGGCAAATGTGGCTAAGGTGTCATCATCATAACTTAAATAAATGCTCATGGGGTTTCCTTATTCTAACAATCAATTCATCACATCGCCAAGCCATGTTGCCAAATGCTCAGGTGTCATTGCCCCAATATTCATACCACGACTTGATAATTCATTTGCCACATAAGGGTCATAGCAGGGATTGGCATTATTATCCAAAGCGGCAAGCCCTAATAATTTTGTGCCTTGTTCATTGAGTTTTGAGATGGATTTATAAAGATGAGCCAATGAACCACCTTCTTCAAAATCACTAATCACAATCAAAATACTTCGGCGTGGGTTGGTTATTTTTTTGGCACAATAATCAATGGCTTGTCCAATAAGCGTACCCCCGCCCAATTGAATGGTTAATAGCACCTCCACAGGGTCGTGTGCCATATGCGACAAATCCACAACTTGGGTATCAAATACCACCAAATGCGTTGCCACAGATGGCAGACTTGCCAATATGCTGGCACAAACAGACGCATACATGATAGAATCAGACATCGAGCCACTTTGGTCAACGCATAATATCACTTCCCATTCAAGGTGTTTTTGTACACGGCTATTAAAAAAAGTGCGTTCTATAATGAGCTGTCCACTATCGGGATTGTAGTTTTTTAGATTATGACGAATGGTTTTTTTATAATCAAAATTTTGGGAGTGTTTGATAAGCGAATAAGAAAAACGGTTACGTCTGCCTGATAACGCTTGAATAAAGTTTGGGCGTATTTTTTGCATAATCTCTTGCACGACTTTGCCAATTAGCTCTTTAATGGCTTCTTTGGTTTCTTGATTAAGATGACCCCGAAGTGATAATAAGGCTTTGGCAGTGGCAGGATTGGGTTCTAGTGCTTTGATGTTTTCTGCTTTTTTTAGAATATCCGTCATCTGATAGCGTTCTAGGGCGTGATTTTGCATACGCTCAAAGGTTGATTTTGGAAAGAGCTTGCGACTTTGGTTGAGCCAATTGATGGCGGACAGTTGCGATGATTCCAAACCGCCTCCAATACCATTTTGGCGATTGCCTTGTTTTATGCCTCGTCTTTGATATTCGTGGCGATACAGATAATCCAAGCACCGCTCCAATTTTAATTCACCGGCGGATAAATTGGCATTATTCAAAGCGTCATCGGCATATCGCCCAAGAATCAATCGCCAACGTCTGGCATTATCATAATCGGCAGTATCACAATCGCTTGTGTTGATGGTGTCGTCTGATATGGTGTGTGGGGTGTCTGTCATTATTTTTCCTAATTATAAAAAGTCATTTTTTAATAAGCAACGCATTTTTTCATTAAGAGAGATGCCATAGAGCATATCATTTTGGTTAATGGATAAATCCACGGCAATAAGCTCATCACTGTCGTCAATTAAAGTCTTTTTGGCAATGATATTGGCAATCTCTTTGCTTTGGCGTGGGGTTAATGTGCTAAATATAAAACGCAAATCGGGCAATATGCTCAAAAACAGCTCATTATCCCAGCTTTTGATAAGCTCATACAACGCCCCAATAGCCACAGGCGAGCCGATAAAGTATTCAGGAGCGACTTGAAACATCCCTTGTAAATACGCCACAGAATCAGCAGGCAATGTGCCAATGGCAAAGGCTTTGTTAATGGCATTTTGTAATTGCGTGTCATCAATTTTATTATCCAAATACGCCAGCGTTTGTAATGCCCCTGCCAATGAATGCAGTTCAAGTTTCATAAATTCATCGTGTGATAATTTATGATAAAACAGTTGCAAATAATCATCAGGCATATCAAAATAAATGGCGGTATTTTTGATAAGTTTATTTAGGGCAATCATACGACCAAGATTATCATCCATATGCTCAGGCGTGGTATCATACAGCGTATGCAGATAATAACAGCTTTGGCGAATGCCCAATAAGATATTTGCCTTTAATTCATCGCCATTTATGTCAATCAGTTGTCTTGCTTGATATAAATAAAATAACTGCCCAGTTGCTCCAATGAGCGATGACAAATTGCTGTCGTTATTTAGGTGCGTTGTTAATTCGTGTGTTAATTCATTGATGGCTTTATGCAAGCCCATTTTGCACGCTTGGGCGAATAGTTCGGCGGTATGATGAGCTGATGGTAACTGCCCGTCTTTTTGTAAGGCTTGTTTTTGAATGAGCAGTTTATTGATTGCTAATTGGGATAAATCATTGCCCATTTCAGATAATTCAATCAATCGTGCTTCAACGCTGGGTGTCCACGCATATTGCCATTCTTCAAACAATAAATCCAAATTGACCCCACGAATAAAATCCGCCCCCGAGACAAATTGCCCAAATCCAACCTCCAAAAATAACAACAAATGCAAAAACTGGCTAATCTTTCTATGTAGGGGTTTTCTATATGTGTCTAATTTGCGAGTTTTGGTTAGTGTATCGTCTAGTTTAAAACGAAATGCTTGGGCGGTTGCATGGGTGTTTTGTAATAAAGCAGGGCTTTTTTGGGTTTTGGCGACTTGTCCTAATTGATTGCCACTTAGATAATCAAAAACCACTTGCCATAAATACGCCTGACCGTCATCTAAGTCGCCTTTGATAAGAGCAGTTGTTATGCCATCAATCAAATCATAACGGCTTGGATAATAATGCCCCCTTAGTAGGGATAATCCCGTGGCAATCTCCAACGTATGTTTTGTGGCGATAAAGGGATTGATTTCCAAGTCTTGTTTGTCATTTAGATGGTGGCATAATAAAGACACATAATCATAAAAATACTGTATCGCCAAATCGTTATTATCAGAAGTATCTTGGTTTTTATTATCGTCCGCATGGGATAATAAATACTGCCAATAATACTGATAATAGGCAGGCGATGGCATACCAGAAGCATAGCCATTTAGGGCATTTAATCTATCAAAACTATAACGAATAAGCCATGAATTTTCTTCATAAGTGCTATTTATGGCATAGGGGGTAATGGGCGTATTATTAAAATGCTTATGCAAGTTTTCAATAAGACTTAGGGTATGAAATCCGCCTGTAATAATCAAAAGTTTGTTATCATTTTTGATATGGGGCAATATCTTTTGAATCATGCAGTATTCACGGTGAAGTGAGCCTTCTTGATATAGCACTTCTTCTTCATAATCCAATCTGGCAAGAGCACACCATGTAAATACATCATTAAAAAAATCTTTGGGCGATAGGGTATTGGGCTGTCTTAATTCAAATAAATGCTCCCATAAATCATCGTGGTCTTTGCAATGCAATTTTTTGGCAAGGATTTTGATATAGGTGCTGTGTGCCAAATACCGCTCTTGCATTAGGCTTTTTTGATGGGTTTGTTTGTCGGCTTGGCTGTCAAATTCACTTTGGCTTGCCCAGTCCAAATCAATAAATTGACATTGGCTATTTATTTTTTTGCCTTCTTGTAAGGCTATCCATTCGGGCGAATATTCACAAAAAGGAAAAAAGGCAGAGTGAATGGTAGGGGCGGTATGTTCATCATCTTCTTGATTATTTTTGTTTGTTGTTTTTTGTTTGGCGACCGCTTGGGCGAATATGGCAACAGGAGGTTTGGTGTGATGGGTGGTTAAATCATCAATTAGTACATCAAAAGTATAAGGAGCTTCAATTAAAATATGCGTGGGAGCAAGGGCTTTGATATATGCCATCAATGCAAAACTGCACATGGGGCTGTGATGACGAATGGGAGCAAAATGGATATTCTGGTTTGCCAAAAAATCAAGCGAATCAAAGGCGTGAACCAGTCTTTTTGGGGTGGTTTTTGGTAATAAAGCAGAGTGGGTATTTTTCATGGCGTGACAAATGATTGGCGGATAAAAAATAAAGGTTAGGGCAAATAATTGCCCTAATAAATTAAATAAACAGATTTAAATGGATAAATTATTCAAATCCTTTACTGCCTTGATAAAACGCTTGCCAATCTTTGTCTTTTTTGCCACGCTCCTTGACAACCGTGTCTAAGTAATAGGATAATTTTTTGGCATCGTCTTTATTGTCCTTAAATACCACGCCTGCCAATTGCTCGGCGATATGATTGGCACTTAATTCGCCATTGCCCAAATAAATCGCCTGCAAACACGCACTATGGGCGATATTTACCGCTTCGGCACTACTCATTACGGCATTGGGGGTTTTTAGGCTTGCCCCCTCATGGCTTTGTCCTGTGCGTAATTCATTAAATACCGTTACCAAAATTTCAATGACGTTTTGATGAATTTTGACTTCTTTATATAAGTCTTTTAGTTCTTGTTTTAATTGGGTGTTGATAAGTTCTATTTCAAATTGGCGGTCTTTGATGGCTTTGACAGTTTCAAAATTAAAACGTCTTTTTAGGGCGGACGACATATCATGCACGCCCCTGTCTCTTAGGTTGGCAGTGGCGATGACATTAAAGCCAATCTGGGCTTCTAGGGCATAATCTTGCCCCATTTCTGGTATCATCATGCGTTTTTCGGACAACAGAGAAATCATCACGTCTTGAATCTCGGCAGGGCAACGGGTAATCTCTTCAAAGCGGGCGATTTTGCCGTGTTTCATGGCGTGATAGATGGGCGATGGGATAAGCGAACTCTCGCTTGGTCCTTGCGACAGCAGCAGGGCATAATTCCACGAATATTTGATGTGGTCTTCGGTCGTGCCTGCTGTGCCTTGTACGGTGTGATTGGAGTTGCCTGAGATGCCAGCACTCAAAAGCTCAGAGAGCATGGATTTGGCAGTGCCAGGTTCGCCTACGAGCATAAGTCCTTGCTTGCCCATGAGCGTTACCAAACTTCTGTCCACAAGGGCATCATCGCCATAGAATTTTTGGCTAATGCCAAGCTCATCATCGCCCAAAATAAACTTGCGTACCGCATGGGCGGACAGTTGCCAGCCTTGGGGTTTTGGGGCTTTGTCGGATTCTTTTAGGCGGTCAAGTTCGTGGGCGTATTTTTGTTCGGCACTTTGGCGAAGAATGGTGAGTGTGTCGGTGGCGGTGGTTTTTTTGCGTGGCATGAGCGTCCCTTAAAAAAGCAAATGATTGCCATTGTACTTATTTTAAGGGACGATTGCAAATGACTTATTCGTTATAAAAATCGTTCGCTTTAAACAAAACCACAAGCAAACTGGCATAACAAAAAATGCTAATGAGTGCCAAAAACATCAAGTTTACCGCACTCCGCTCAGGGCTTATCATGACTGCCAAAGGGTTGAAAGCACTTGCCATACTGCCCCAAAACAGATAATTGACAAACAGTTGCAGGATAAGCCCAATAAAGCAAATCCGCCCAACTAATCGCTCGACTTTGGTAGGGTTTTTTCTAACCAAATAAAACCCCGCCCCAAAAACCACGGCATAAATCAAAAACGAAAACAGATAAATCATGATAAGCCCCTTTTTTCACTATAATTACCTAATTTTTGTAAGTATTTATATCATAATTTAAATTTTTTGACTAGCGATAAAATGGACGGTTTTGTGGGATAAATTTTTTGTCTTAGGGCTTGCACTCGGTGGAATTTCTTGTTATATTTGTATAGACAAATTTATCTTTTGTTTATTCATTTTATTTAAATAAGGACAGTTCATGAAACCCGCTATTACCCTAACCCCACGCCATCTCACCTTTGGGCAGTTGCGTGCCATTTACAACAGCCCCGTTACCATCAGCCTTGACCCATCGGCTTATGATGCCATCGAAAAGTCGCACCAAGCCGTGCAAGCGATTATCGCCCGTGATAAGCCTGCCTATGGCATCAATACAGGCTTTGGACTGCTTGCCAAGACTCGTATCCCTGACGATGAGCTTGAACTTTTGCAAAGAAATCTTATCCTAAGCCATTCGGTTGGCACGGGTGAGGCGTTACCTGCGGACGTAGTTCGCCTGATCATCGCCATGAAAGTATCAAGCCTATCGCAAGGGGTGTCGGGTGTTCGCCGTGAAGTGGTGGACGCACTTATCAACCTTATCAATCATGACATCACACCCATCATCCCTGCCAAAGGTTCAGTGGGAGCATCAGGCGACCTTGCCCCGTTGTCGCACATGACACTTGCGATTTTGGGCGAGGGCGATGTGTTGGTTCGTGGCGAGCGTGTGTCCGCCAAAGATGCCCTTGCCAAGGCAGGACTGTCGCCCATCACACTTGCTGCCAAAGAGGGCTTGGCACTTATCAACGGCACCCAAACGTCCACCGCCCTTGCCATTCGTGGCTATTTTATGGCGTGCGACCTACTGGCAAGTGCGACCGTAACGGGGGCGTTGTCGGTAGAGGCAGCTCGTGGAAATGATTCGCCCTTTGACCCACGCATTCACGAGGTGCGTGGACATCATGGGCAGATTGAGCTTGGCAAGACCTATAAGGCATTGCTTGAACATAGCGGATTTAGGGGCAAAAACCGTGGCGAGGCGGATTTGCGTGTACAAGACCCCTACTGCTTACGCTGTCAGCCCCAAGTGATGGGAGCGTGCCTTGACCTTATCAATCAAGCAGGTAAGACACTGCTCATCGAAGCCAATGCCGTAACCGACAATCCGCTTATCTTTGGCGATGATGAGCCTGTTGCCATCTCGGGCGGTAATTTTCATGCCGAGCCTGTCGCCTTTGCTGCCGACACCTTGGCACTTGCCATCAGCGAGATTGGCTCAATGAGCGAACGCCGTATTGCTCTGCTTATTGACAGTAGTTTGTCAGGACTGCCTGCGTTTTTGGTGCGTAATGCAGGCGTGAATTCTGGCTTTATGATTGCTCATGTTACCGCCGCCGCTTTGGTTAGCGAAAACAAATCACACGCCCACCCTGCATCGGTGGACAGCATTCCAACGTCTGCCAACCAAGAAGACCACGTCTCAATGGCGACCTATGCAGGGCGAAGATTGTTTGAGATGGCACACAATACCGCTGTCGTGGTTGGCATTGAACTGCTTGCTGCTGCCCAAGGCGTGGACATTCACAGCGAGGACTTGGGCTACAAGAGCGATAAGGTGCTAACGGACGTTCATGCCAAAGTGCATGCGAGCATTGCTCATTATGACAAAGACCGCTACTTTGCCCCTGATATTGAAAGTGCCAAACAGCTTGTCTTGTCGGGCGAATTGCTTGACGGTTGGGACGAGCTACGCCAAAACTGGTTTAGCAATGTGTAATGGTTGGGGTGTGTTTGCTCCATAGGCATCTAGCCAATTTTTGTAGAGGTAAACTATCCACCCAAAGAGCTTTAAAAAATGATACAAAATCCGTGATTGTCCCGTAGGGGCGAATTGCAATTCGCCCTTATAAAAAGGCACACCTTACAAATCTTGCTGTGGTAAATATAGCAAATTAACCCCATTTTGCACCAATCTACATTTTGAAGTTAAGCAAGTATATCAAGTTCGCTGGATATATCCTAATTTTTATCCATCCATTTTAAGCCAATTAACCATTTTAAGCCAATTAAAAGCCATGACCGACATCCACACCACCCATATCCCCTTTGACCCTGCCCATTATACAGGACGCACCGACCCTTTTGAGAGCGATAGGGCGATGTATTGGCACAATGCCGTGCAAGCCTTTGACCGTCAGCCTGTTGCCTTGGTGGGTTTTGCTTGCCATCAAGGGGTAAGGCGAAACTTGGGCAGAGTGGGGGCAAAGTCCGCTCCGCCTGTCATTAGGGAGTTTTTTGCCAAATTGCCCATCACAAAAGACGTGCAGGACAAATACGCCAATTTGTCCGACTTGGTGGGCGACTGTGGCGATGTGGTGTGTCATGACAATGATACCATCGTTAAGGACAGTTTGGAATCCGCCCAAAAACATTATGCCACGCACATCACTCACGCCCTACAAAACAACGCCCTAGCGGTGGGACTTGGCGGTGGGCATGAGATTGCTTATGGCAGTTTTTTGGGGTTGTATGAGTATCTAAAATCAAATAGTAAGGACTTACCCAAGATTGGTATTATCAATTTTGATGCCCATTTTGACTTGCGAACGGACGAGTACGCCACATCAGGTACGCCATTTTTGCAAATTGCTGATATGATGGGCGATGAGTTTTATTATTTTTGTGTGGGCATTAGCCGTTTTGGTAATACAGCAAGTCTATTTGACAAAGCCCGTGCCTTGGGCGTTGGTGTTGTTAGTGATGACGACTGCCATCGCTTGACTTATGATGAGATTTGGGCAAGGCTTGATGGCTTTGCTCGGGGTGTTGATGTGCTGTATGTTACGGTGGATTTGGACTGTCTGCCAAGTGGTGTCATGCCTGCGGTCAGTGCGGTAAATGCCAAGGGCATTGAGCTTGATTTGGTGGAATTTTTGCTTGAAAAACTCATTCAAACAGGCAAAGTCAACGTCTTGGATTTTGCTGAATTTAACCCAACTTACGACATTGACAGCCGTGGGGCAAAAACCGTGGCACGACTGCTTGCGGTGTGTGTGGAGCGGGCATTGCTTGATGGCGTGTGATTGGGATTACATTAAACTTAAAGCTTATTGATAAATATCAACCCAATATCTAAGGAAAAAACCATGCAATTTGACACCCTAATCACCAACGCCAACATCGCCACCATGAGCGATACATTTGGCTTTACCAAAGACGCCCCATATGGGGCGATACATGGCGGTGCGGTTGGTATCAAAGATGGCAAAATTGCCTTTGTCGGCACAATGGACGAGCTTGGCACGGCAACTGCTGACAAGATAATTGATGCCAAACAAGGCTGGCTAACCCCTGCTTTGATGGACTGCCACACCCATGTGGTCTATGGCGGTAATCGCAGTAATGAATTTGAGATGCGTCTAAATGGCGTGGATTACAAAGACATCGCCAAACAAGGTGGCGGGATTTTGTCCACTGTGAAAGCCACGAGACAAGCGGATTTTGATGATTTGTATGAGCTTAGTTTGCCACGTTTTAGAAGTCTTGTAAGTCAAGGCGTGGGGACGATTGAGATTAAGTCGGGCTATGGGCTTGACTTGGATAACGAACGCAAAATGCTCAAAGTTGCCAAAAAATTGGGCGATGACTTTGGCATTACCGTCAAAAAAACCTACCTTGCCCTACACGCCCTACCGCCAGAATATCAAGGGCAAGCAGACGAGTATGTCAAGCAGGCGTGCGAGTGGCTAAAAGTGTTGCATGATGAGAATTTGGTGGATGCGGTGGATGCGTTTTGTGAATCCATCGCCTTTGACACTCATCAAGTGGGCAGGCTCTTTGAAGTTGCCAAATCGCTAGGATTGCCTGTCAAACTTCATGCCGAGCAGATGAGCGATATGGGCGGAGCGGGACTGGTGGCAGAGTTTGATGGCTTGTCTGCTGACCACATTGAATATCTGTCCACCGACAGTATTGTCAAGATGGCAAAACATGGTACGGTGGGCGTGCTGTTGCCGACTGCCTTTTATGTCCTAAAAGAAACCAAACTGCCCCCCATCGATGCCATGCGACAACATGGCGTAAAGATGGCAGTATCTACCGACTGCAACCCTGGCACATCGCCATCAACAAGCCTACTGCTTGCCATGAACATGGCGTGTACGCTGTTTGGCTTAACGCCCGAAGAAGCTCTGGCAGGAACAACCATTCACGCATCCCAAGCCTTGGGGCTACAAGACACCAAAGGGCAAATTGCGGTAGGTATGGATGCTGATGTGGCGTTGTGGCAGATTGACCGACCTGCCGATTTGTCTTATCTTATCGGGCAAAACCGATTGCAAGGGTTTTGGGTGGCAGGTCGGCAGGTTCCAAAAACATGAATTTAAAATCATTGTTTTTTTAAAATATTGGTATTAATTTTTTGAATTATAAGAACAGATGTGTTATAATGCCGCCCCGCCCAATCGGGTGGGGTATTTTTAACAAGAGTGCATTATTTTATATTTTATAAGAATCATTTGGGCGTACCTGCCCTTATTGTGCCGACATCTAGGTCTTGATTATTTTCTTGACTTTTTGTATTTTGCACTCATAACCTTAACGGTAATTTTATGAAAAAAAACGACATTATTAACACTTGCTTTACTTTCTACCCTAACCATCAGTGCATGTAGTAGTGGCGGTGGTCACAGTAACCACGCTAACCACACCACACCATCAGTCACACCCAAGCCTGTCACACCGCCAACCAATAGCAATGATAAAAAATCAGGTGATGACACACCAAGCAACCCAAGCAATACTGTTGATGACACTAACATCTCCCAAGGCTACACTTTCAAAGATAACAAGCCTGTGCTAAGTCAGCTAACCTTTGCCGACATTAATACGTTGGTTATAGATGGCAAGCGTTACAACTTAGCACCCAGCACAGGGACGAGCGAAAACTTTATCCAAAATACCAGCGATGAGAACCACACCTTGATGGTCAGTGGCACTCATCTGGGCAATGCCAAATACGGCTATGTCTTTGACAAAGAAACAAAAGCCACGCATCTGTTCCATCAAGGCACTAAGACTGGCGTTGATGATCTGCCCAAAGGGGTGGTCAGCTATGATGGCTCATCACTTTATGTGCATGACAATGGCATCAGGGTCGGTGCGGGCTCTAAGTTCTCTGTTAATTTTGACCAAAAAACTCTGACGGGTACAGTGGCAGGCGTGGATTTGCCAAATGAATTGATAAAACTATCAGCAACCATCAAAGGCAACACCTTCTCGGGCACTCAGCAAAACGATAAAATCAACATCCGCACCGAAGGAGCTTTTTATGGCAAAAACGCCAGCGAGCTTAGCGGTGTCTTTGCCAGTGATGATGGTGCAGTCAAAGGGGCGTATGGGGCGAAAAAGCAGTAAAAGCCACAATGCTCATTTGCAATTCATTTTAAGAGCTAAATCATGATAAAAATCCCTGCCGTTTTGTTAGGGATTTTTTTTGGTGTGGATGACTTTGGTTTTAAAGTTAGACTTATTTTTAAAATATCTCAAATGCACTTTAAAAAATCTTAAAACCGTTTTGTTGCTTCGATAAACACACGATTTTTATCGTATTTGTATAAGGGTAGATTGCTGTCCACTTTTTGATAACTCCATGTCAAGCGTGGCATGATACCAAACATTTGCCAATGGTTGTTCCACACAGACGTGCTAAGCGTGTATTCTTTGTTGTGCTGAATCTCACCAAAAAAACCTGCCCCACGGTAGTCTTTATGTGCCATGCCGACATTAAGACGAGCACCAAAACCATTGTCAAACTCCTGTCCTACGCCTGCCCGCACACCCCGTCTGATGAACGAATCATCGGCATCACGAGCGTCTGTGCGATGAGCGTCCACACCAACCAGCCAATACCGCTTGGCATTTGGCGAGTAGATGGCACTGGCACTTAGACTGCGAGCGATACCGTTTAGATGGGGGCGTGTGTGGTAGGTCTGTTTGGCAACTTCGCCATAAATACTGCTCTGCCATTGGGGGTTAAACCGATATTGCCACTCGACTGCCAGCCCCTTATTTTGTGAAAAATGCTTTAAGTCATCCGAGTCTTTACTTCCACCTGCATAAAACGTATGTTCACTAAATGGCAAAAGCGTGATGTCATGATGGGCGTTGGCATGTCCCATGCCTAAGGATAAGCGACTGGTGAGTTCGTTGTAGGGTTTATTGTCCCAATAATATTTGCCGTTATTATCCAGTCGGGCTTCATGATAAAAGCCATCGGGTCTTAGCCATTTTTTGTGGGCATTGAGATAAAGACCAATGCCTTGGGCGGACTCTGGCTCGGGTGCCACCCAGCCCCTACCCAAATCACGACTGGCAGGGGCGTTGTTGATGTTTTTATCATTCAAAAAGTTACCCCCGCCTTGGATGGGGATTTTCTCTTGGGCGTGGATGGCTTGTAGGTGTGCATTGATGAGTGTGGCTAGCTCATCGGGCATGTCAGGTTCGCCTAAAAGCTGATGAAAATTTTGCTCGGCATTGACAAAGCGTTTATCATAAAACAGCACCATGGCAAGTCGCAGACGAATCAGGCTAGCATGCTCATTATAAGTTAGGGCTTGTTCATACGCATGGATGGCTTGGCTGTTTTTGCCTACTTGTTCGGCAACCAGTCCTGTTGCCCAATACTCTATCATCGGCTCACGTTGATGCTTAGGCAGGTCTTGATAATAGGGCAATAAAAACGCCACGTTGTCCGCTTGGTTTTGGATGAGACTGCCCATCAAGGCTCGCACGATAAGCTGGGGATGTTCTTTTAGCTCATCGGCACTTAGCGAGACGGTGCTGTCATCAGAAGATTCTATGATGGGGACATCCATGGATGGCAAGAATGGGGGCAGATTCTGCTGTTCTACCTGTCTTTGTAGATGACTGTCTTGGATACGTCTGTCGTCTTGTTTGGTCAGAGCGTCAGCGTGGGCGATGTTCACGCCAAAGCCCATGCCAAAAAAGCCAATAAAAGGCAGGAGAGCTAAACGTGATGGGAGATGAAATTTTTGCATAAAATACATGAAAGTCCACAAAGGTTTATTAAATGCCCATAAACGGCAAGTGTGCGACTAATCGCACACTTTAACAAAAATTAAGCATATCTACAAGCTAGAATTTAGAATTTAAATTCTAACGCTACGTTAAAGTTACGCCCTGGGGCGGCATAACGGGCGGTGTTGCCTGTGGTTGGATTGACAGCATTGATAGAAGATTGGCGGACAGACTCCCATGTACTGTATTTGCGATTAAACAGATTATACACGCCTGCCCGCAAAGTCATGCTGTCATTGACATGATAATGACCTGATAAATCATAGGTGTACCAACGTTTTGTTGCCCCTTGGGTTGCCACGATGGCTCGGTCAATACCAAAGGTGCTTACCCCTTGTAATTCATCCGCATTTTTGGCTTTTGAGTAAGTTGCCATGAGATTGATGCCCCATTTATCATCAGGGGAATCATAGCCAAGCCCTGCCACATAGCGAGCAGGTTGGAGCGTGTCCAGTATGGGTGTACGCACTTTGGTGTAGCCTTCTTTGATACTTAGCTCTTTGGGAGTGATTTTGTTATAAGCCAACGTGGTGTACAGACCATCGGGCAGTTTGTCCCAAACGCCATACCAGTCGATTTTGCCAAGCACGTTAATGCCTGAGAGTCTGATGTCTTGTAGGTTATGATAGCCGTCATTGCGTTCACTGCCATTGCCGATTTTCTCGCCGACAGTGATGAGATTGCGATATTTGTTATCAAAATGACTTACTTCAAGATATCCAAAATTGCCCGTCAGACCAATGCCAAATTCTTGATTGGATGATGTTTCAGGGTCAAGCTGTGAGATGTATTGTCTTGCCACACTAACAGCGTTACTGCCATCATAAGCTCCACGAGTGCCGTACAACTCATAAAATGCTGGCACCCTAAACCCATTGGAGCGACGATAGGATAGGGCGATGTTGTCTGTGGCATGAAAGGTCAGACCCGTGTTCCACGACCAGTTGCTGTATTTGCCTGTGGCAGCAAAATCATCATCGGAGTCAAATTTGTGTCTGTCATAACGCACGCCCAGTCCCAAGTCCACTTTGTCGCCCAGT
Organism: Moraxella sp. K1664; assembly: GCF_039693965.1. Taxonomy (NCBI): domain Bacteria; kingdom Pseudomonadati; phylum Pseudomonadota; class Gammaproteobacteria; order Moraxellales; family Moraxellaceae; genus Moraxella; species Moraxella sp. K1664. The sequence continues at coordinate 2,205,971 of NZ_CP155576.1, read as the reverse complement.
TGGATGTGGTCTCGTATGGCAAAGAAATGGTTGTACCCTGTAATGTTGCGGTCGGTACAGTCTTGGGTGCTAAACCCATCTTTACAAAAATGCTCGGTGTGGATGGTTGTGGGCTCAAACTGATAAACATAAGGGTCATCCTGTTTGCCCTTACCGCCCAGATTAGTCACCTTAGTTTGGGCTTGTTCGGAGTACCAATCGCCACGTCTTAGAGCAGAATCAAACTTATCCATGCCCATCAAGACATTAACCCTATGCTCGGTATTGGCAAATTTAAAGCTCTTTTGGGCGGACAGTTGTAACACGTCTGCTGTTCTTTATAGGTGTTACGCTCAGACAGATAGCCTGACAGTGGCTTGGTGATGTCTGCTCGGCAATTTTCATCAAATGTCGGATAAACAGCACAACTGGTCTCTCGTCTTAGCGTGTCAAGTTTGATGCTCTGACGGTCATAGCTAAGACGCAAGTCATCAATCCACGCATGAGCCTTTGGTGTGTAGTGATAGTTGATGCCATGGCGGTTTTTGTCGTGATGTTCATCAAAATAAAAACCACGGGTATAGCCCAGACTTAGGTTATGTGGGGCTATCGGCACGACCAAGCCTGATAGTAGATTGTCACCATAATACACCCCACGGATGGCAGGCGTGCCACTCATGTATTTTTTAAGAAACGCAGGCGTGATGTAGGCTTCTTGGCTCATGTCTTGGATGTCGGACTCTTGCTTGGTGTTCTCAAATACGCCGCCAACATAATGCGTATCATCAAAACGATAGCCGACTTTGGCAAGGTAGGATTTGGATTTATAATCCATGGGGTTTGCCATGATACGATTCGCCCCTGTGTAGTCGCTGGCACTCACGGTTTCGGTGATGTGCTTCATCTTGTCGTAGGCTTCTTGTTCGGCAGGCGTGTAGGGCGGGTCGGTACGCATGGTATAGGGGTTGTCCAGCGTGTGTTTGGCGAGCATTTTTGGGGTGCAGTCTCGTGTCGGGCATTCATTTTGTAGGATAAACCAGTTGTGATTATTCACAATCTCAGTGTTGCCTGTGTTGTTCCACGGCGACCCCCGCAGTTCGTACAAATCGGTAAAAGCCCCCACACGGGTAAGGCTTTGGGGCAGGTCTGCCACGTCCTTGTGTACCTTGGTTTCTTCGCCTGTGCGGTGCGTGTACTGGATAAGTGCTTCAAAACCGCCAGCACGTCCTGCCAGTCCAACGGTATTGGCAAATTGGTTGTTTTTGCTGCTGTATGCACTCTTGGTAGAGACACCCCAATCTTTGCCATCTTTGATGATGTCGCCCACGTCTTTGGTGCGAAAACTCACCGCCCCACCCAATGCCCCAGAGCCGAACTCAGATGACGCTGAGCCTTTGGAGAGCTCAATGGAGCGGACGTTTTCATATTCTATCTCATTGATGGCACCGCCATTGGCTTTGTTGCTTAGATCGTTGATGTAGGATTGCACCTGCACAATCCCATCAACTTGCAAACCCACACGGTTCTTATCCACGCCACGGATGGAGTAGCCACTACTTGCCCCACGTCCTTGCTCAACCACGGCAATACCAGGGTCATAGCGTGTCAAGTCACGAATGCCCATGATTTGTTCTTTGTTGATGTCATCTGTAGATTTGACGATTTTGCCCAGCCCTGTCACTTCGGTGCTTTTACGTCCTAATTTGCGTACGATTTTAATGGTTTCTGACTCTAAGACGACGTGTGGCTCATCATCGGAGTGGGGCGTGCTTGGGTTTTCTGTGGTGTTGGCATAAGCCATGTTGCCCATTCCCAAAAAGACAGACAGCACCGTCAAATGTAGCGTGGTCGGACGTGAGATAACATAAGATGATAACATGATATTTCCTAATAATTTTTAAATAAATCAAAACCAAATCTTGGCACACCAATGCCTGACATGCCAAGATTTCATCATATATTTTAAAAATGCTAACGGTTACTTTTTAACCTGTTGTTTGGCACCAAAAACGCCAGCAACCCCGTCTTTTTTACTGGTACGTTCACTATAAAACGACCCGCCAAGCTCTGTGGCATTTTTACCATAAAAACCACCATCAACCTTACCTGACAGATGAGCCACAGCACCACTCATTGAGCTTTTATCTAGGCTTAGACCTTTCTCGCCAGTTCTAAAATCGGCGGTAAAGCCATTGCCACTGATGACCCCGTTGTCAATGATGATGCTAGGGGCGACACTACCCCCAGCGTATAGCGTGCCTTTGAGCGTTTTGTTGTCAAAATTAACGCCAAATTCTGCCCGACTGGCGTTTTGACCCTTGCCAGCATCAATCGCACCCGTCAAAGAATCTTTGGTCAAGATATAAGCCTGCCATGTGCCGTGATATTCTAGCTCGCCTGCCTTTGGCATCTCTGACAATGCCGTCCGCTCGCCCGTCAAGAATAGATAAGCGTCTGATTTTGAGCCATTGTCATCATAAAAGTAAGTGCCAAATTTGACGTGGTTTAGGTTGCCACAGCAAGCACTGATGACCAAATTCTTGCCATTGACGTCGTATTTGTTGGTTTGGATAAAGTCAGCAGTGCCTGTAGCAGGCAGTAGTGAGAAACTTCTGCCGTTAATCACCAATTTTGTGGCATCGCCAAAGGTATCAAGACTGCTTTTGTCAAGCTCATCAATGCCAAACTTGACCGCATCAAAGGCTTTTTCGGTAGGGTCGATGTCATCCCATTTGCCGTCTTTATGTTGTCTTGCCCCAAACACGGCAAACAAAGAATTGTCATCGGCTAAGAATTTGCCTGCAAGTTCTTCGGCATGCTCCCCAAAAAAACCGCCTTCTAAGCTTTTAGAGTTGGATTTAAAAAATGGGTCGTTAGGGTTGCTTGCTGTGGCACTGCCCCGAAAGCGATTGTCTTTGATGTCAGCTTTGATGTCATAGCGTTTGACTTTCTCAGACTTGCTTTTGTGGCGAGAGAGTTCGCCTGTCAGGGTTTTGTTGGCAAAGTCCACGGTAAAGACGCTGGTGTGACTTACATCGCCTGTTCTGCCTTCATCACGCCATTTGGCATCATCTTTGGTGGATTCATGAAAAGAAAACGCACTATAATCCGCCCCTGCATTTTTCTTGTATTCGCTGTGAAACTCATCAGAGCTACGTCCTTTTTTGGCATCCGTCATAAAATCCCAAGTGCCTTTGTAGGTGATGGTTTGGGTGGGTAGGGCGGTGGCGGGATTGGTGCCTTGATAAAACACAAAGCCGTTCATGCCATTATGGATGGTATTTGTGGCAAAGTTCGGTCTGGGCTGCAAATCAGCCACCCAGCCTGATTTGACAAATTTCATGTAGTCTCGGTCACGACTGCCATACCATGCACCTGCGGATGTTGGCACGGGACTGTGTGAGTCTTCGTAATTATCCGAATAAAGACTGGACGCACCGTTTAGGTTGTTCAAGTCTTTTTTGTGTCTGTCAACCACTCTGCTAAGCCTGTCATTAATGGGCTTAATCATGTCAGCAGACAGGGGTACATGTTCTTCTGTGCTGTCTGCGTGCAAGTTACGTCTGACGGTTGCCATATGAAAGCCCAGTGATGGCTCCATGAGTGCATCAAGCTCTTCTGCGGTTCTAGGTGGCGTGGGGACATCTTCATGGATAGGGGTGTTGGTACTGGGCGGCTTTATCGGTTCGATGGCAGTCAGTGCGACATCGCCTTTGTTGGACGCACAAGCGGTCATCAGTATCGCCAAGGATAGGGTCAGTGTGGATTTGGTTGTCATTTTCATAAAATTTCACCATTAAATAAAAATGTTGTTCACTAATATTACTATTATCAAATAGTAATAATTATTGTTATGTTATTGTATAAATTTTTACAAAATTTGTCAATTAGGGTTACCTTAAAAATGAAAACTGATTGTTTTTTGTTAAAATGATAAATATTTATTATTAAAATTTTAAAAATCGACAATTTTATCTTAAAAATGCATGATATTTATGCAGTTTTATCTACAAAAAGAAACAAATATTTTAAATTTTTATAACAAAGCAGTAAGGTCTATCCAAGCCTACACTTTTTGATAAATGCACTTGCAAAACCCTGACAAATCAAGGATAATTTTATTTTACGCCCTGTATTTACCATTCATTCCATATCCACAAGGACACCCCATGACCGCCAGATTTGCCGCCGCCATCAGCGAATTACAAGCCCGTTTTGGCACCGCTCTTAGTACCAATCTAACCATTAGAGAGCAGCACGCCCATACCATGACATGGTTAGATAACGAACCTGCCGATGCGGTGCTGACCGCCACATCCAAAGAAGACGTTGCCGATGCAGTCAAAATTTGCCATGCTCACGGCATGCCTGTTATCGCCTTTGGGATAGGTTCGTCACTAGAAGGGCAGTTAAATGCTCCGCATGGCGGGCTGTGCATTGACATGAGTCAGATGGATGCGATTTTGCAGGTCAATAGTGAAGATTTGACCGCCACTGTGCAGGCAGGCGTGACCCGAGAAGCTCTTAATCAATACCTAAAAGACACGGGGCTGTTTTTCCCCATCGACCCTGGGGCGAATGCCACGCTTGGTGGAATGGTGGCGACTCGTGCCAGTGGCACCAATGCCGTGCGTTATGGCACGATGAAAGATGTGGTGCTGTCGCTTGAAGTAGTCATGCCTGATGGTGAGATTATCCGCACCGCCAGTCGTGCCAAAAAATCATCGGCAGGCTATGATTTGACACGGCTCATCATCGGCTCCGAAGGCACGCTTGGGATAGTGACTGAGATTACGGTGAAGCTGTTTGGTTTGCCTGAGTGTATCGGCAGTGGCATTTGTCATTTTCCCGATGTGGATAGGGCGTGTCAGGCGGTGATGGCGACGATACAGATGTGCTTGCCGATTGCTCGTATCGAACTGCTGGACGCCACACAAATCAAGGCGTGCAACGCTTATTCTGGGCTGTCGCTCAAAGAGACCGCCACGCTACTGGTGGAATTTCACGGCACTAATGCAGGCGTGGCAGAACAGGCACAGCTGTTCGGGGATATTATTGCTGACTTTGACGGTCAGGATTTTGCGTGGGATACGGATGAGAGTAAGCGTAAACAGCTTTGGACGGCACGCCACAACGCCTATCATGCCAGCCGTGCTTTACGCCCGACTGCCAGCGGGCTATCTACCGATGCGTGCGTGCCGATTTCACGCCTTGCTGAGTGTGTAACTGAGACGGTCAAGGACATAGAGATGCGTGGCATGTTAGGGCCTGTGGTGGGTCATGTGGGCGATGGCAATTTTCATGTGCTGTTATTGGTGGACATGGATGATGAGCGTGAAGTGATACACGCCAAAGAAATCCTATCACGTCTTGCCGAGCGTGCCATTGATATGGATGGCACCTGTACAGGCGAGCATGGCGTGGGGCAAGGCAAACGTAAATACATGGCAAAAGAGCATGGTGGTGCTTTGGCAGTCATGAAAGCCATCAAATCTGCCATCGACCCCAAAAACATCATGAATCCTGATAAGATTTGGGAATGATGGATTATGATGAATTATTATGGAAAATCCAAACACAGACAGGGGACAGACAGGGGATGTCTGTGTTTAAATGGGGCTGACTGAATGTGGTGCGATATTTACTATTTAACATAATATATATTATGCGAAGTAGTCCCAATGGTTATTTGTCAAGTTTTGTAACAAAGACTGATGAAGTAGAAATCGTTGCACGAATCACGCACGCAGATAAAATCATGCTTAAAGCGACATCAATGCCAGTTAAGCCGATAAGTGATAAAATTTTGCCGTCACCGCTTGCAAGCATGGCATTGGCTTCTGATATCATCTTATCTAACATCTCTGATACGCCGGCATAAGTAGCAAGACCAAGACCGGCACCGGCAAGGGCTTTTTTTATGCCAACTTGTAGGAGTTTATCACCGACATTATAAATAAGATTGGCTAGACTAGACACGGCGACCCCCAATAATCATCACAGAAATAATGCCACCAATGCCAATGATGAACGGACGCATGGTAGTAAACGCATCACAAAGCCCCTGATAGCTAATTTGGTGCGATATGCTAATCCCATGCAGTGATAAAGCTAGATTATCGCCCACGGGACAAGCACGACCGAAATTAACACGATTTTTATCTATTTGTAAATCATCTGATAAATCTTTAATCTTTGGTTTGTCTTCATCTGGTACTTCTAAGTCATCTTGTGTCCAGTCCATCCATTCACAAATTTTTTTATGAAATTTGGAACTATCACAGCTTAAAGGGTCATCATCTTCTTTTTTGGGTGTGTCTGTATCGTCTTTGGGCGGTGTCTGGGTGTTTTCTTCTTCGTTATTGATTGTCATGTTACAAGCTATGTATTTGCCTGTGTTTTCTTCCATAGTGCAATTTTTTTCATTAACGTCGTCAATGTCATATTTTTTATCTTTGATGTCTTGCTCAATTTCTTTTGATATTTCATTGCAAGCGTTAGACTCACAATACTTGTCAATGTTTGTTTCTCTGTTAATTTCATCGCCGTAGTAGTGATTGTTATTGATGATGATATCGTCATACTTTGTGTTGTAGTAGTTTTTGATATCGTCATCGTCCATTTTTTCAGCGATTTTTTTAGCGAGTGCTGTTAGCTCATCTTTTGATAACTGTTTGTGGTTTTTTTCAGAATTGACATTGTCGGAGCCAGGATTGCAATTATCATTTGATAACGTCTTATAAGAAACTTTGATTGATACAGTATGCTGTTTATATTCATCACCCTGCTTATAATATAATCTGACGTAGTCAGAGCCAGCACCAGAGTTTGAAGAATTAAATAAAGACTTAGATTTATTTTGGAGTTCAATAATATCACGCTGTGACATTATCAATGTTTTGCCAGATGATTTTTGAACTCGTTCTTTGGCATCATTTAACACTTTAGATAAGTCATAGTAATAATCGCCATCAGTTGAATACATTAGACATTTTTCGTCTGATAAATTTGAGTCGTTATTGTAATCGTCGTCTTTGCGTTCAGCAGTACAAACCCCTGAGACATCGCAGACAATTTCAACAGTATCATCAATGATATCATCGCATTTCTTTTTGTTTGAAATACACCAAGCCAAAGCACCAGCAGGCGTTAAAGCCCTGCCGACTTTACCAACTTTAACAGCAACCCCAAACCTTATATTCAATGGTCTTGTGATACAGGTAAAGATTGCCCTCGTTATTTTGATAACAAAGGCACGCCCGACATCTCTAATCCTTTAACCAAAAACAACGCACCGAACGCATCCACGGATGACGATGATAAATAGCCCAATAAAAATAAGCCCATGATGTTTCATGGGCTTATTTTTTGGTAGATTTTGGCAGGCGAGAACCCTAATTAGCTGTCGCTGTCCCCACTGAGTTCTCGCTCAATGTCCGCATCACTTAAATCCACTTCAAGGTCATGAGATGCAGGTTTGGCGTACTTTTCCGCCTTAGGCGTTACCTCATCCACTTCTTTGGCGTTGTCGTACGACCCTAATTGTACATTAGGCAGGGGTTTTTTAGCCTTTTCCAGTTCTTTGAACTGGGCTTTTTGCTTGGCCAAAGCCTTTTCTTTACGAGACAAGGAAACCTGTAAAGCCTCTTGGCACAGCTCTTTTAAGTGTTTGTTGTCATCAGGCTCATAGGTCTTATCAATGGCGATGTCGCCCCCTGTTTGACGACCTTTTTCGCTATATACTGTATAGATTTTTGTGTTCGATTTGAGTTCGTTCTCTGCGTTCACATACCAGTTTTGGAAAAAAATCACGCCGATGCGTTTATTAATCATGTTTTCATCATGGTCATATTCCTCATTGACTGTTTCCCATGATTTTTTTTCAGCATTCCAAATTTTGTTAGGCACAACCCCACGTTTTGAGGAAAAACCTTGGTTGCCGTTGCTGTCCATCAGGTTCAAAATAGGCACAAAGTTTGAAAGCACAGCCCCCTCTTTGACAGGTTCATCATTCATGTTGTAAATGACATCCACTGTTTCTAGGTTTTCTGTTTTTTCGGTTGTAAAGTTGATTTTTAGGCGGTCTTGCGTGACTTTTAGGTCTTGGCCGTCTTTGTCTTTTCTGATGTATTCCCAGATGGCAGATTGGATGGTGATGATGGTGGGCACGATAGCCCATATCAAGGCACGCCTTGACACACGCTTGTCCGATTTTGGCACGCTCGTCATCGCTGATAAAGGGAGCAGGGGCTTCTTCGATGACTTTCTGATGACGGCGTTGCATGGAGCAGTCTCGCTCGCCCAGATGAATGGCGTTGCCGTGCGTGTCTGAGATGACTTGAATTTCAATGTGGCGTGGGTTTTTTAGGTATCGCTCCATATAAACCACAGGATTACCAAAGGCACTCATTGCTTCTTTTTTGGTCATGGCGACCGCAGACAATAGCTCGTCCATACTCTCAACGACTCTCATGCCACGACCACCGCCACCGCCAGCGGCTTTGATGATGACAGGTAGTCCCACATCTTGGGCGATTTTGATGATTTGTTCGTCATCATCAGGCAACGCCCCATCAGAGCCTGGCACGCACGGTACGCCTGAGGCTATCATGGTGTTTTTGGCGGCGACTTTATCGCCCATCATGCGGATATTTTGGGCGGTAGGGCCAATAAACACAAACCCCTGCTCGCTGACAAATTCGGCAAAATCGGCATTTTCGCTCAAAAACCCATAACCAGGATGAATGGCGTCCACCCCCAAAAGCTCGGCTGCCGATACGATGGCACGCTGGTTTAGATAGCTATCTTTGGGCAGATGACTGCCAATACACACCGTCTCATCAGCAAGACGGGCAGGCAAGCTGTCCTTGTCGGCAGTAGAATGCACAAGCACCGATGTAATGCCAAGCTCACGGCAAGCACGGATAATTCTTAGGGCAATCTCGCCACGGTTGGCGATGAGAATTTTTTTGAAGGGAGTTGGGTTCATGGACTGTCCTTGTTGTCTATTTGTTATCGATGACAAACAATGGTGCATCATATTCCACCATGTCACCTTCTTCTACCAAAATCTCAGCCACCACGCCATCGGTGTCCGCCTTGACTTCGTGCATGATTTTCATCGCTTCTACAATACACAAGGTGTCGCCTGCCTTGATGGTGTCGCCCACTTCCACAAAATTTGGGCTATCGGGGGCGGATTTGCGATAAAATGTCCCCAGCATGGGCGATGTGATGGTGTGTTTGGCACTTGGATTGTCGGGTGTTTGAGTGGCTCTGGTGGGGGCTGTGTCGGCTGTTGGCACAGGAGCGATGTGTCCAACAGGAGCAGGTGGCGTATCAGATGGGTATTTGGTAAGTTTGATGGTTTGTGTGCCGTCTTGGATTTCTAGCGAGTGAATTTGGGCGGTCTCGGTCAGCTTGATAAGGCGGGCTAAGTTGTCAAAATCGATGTTCATTATTGTCCCTAAAAATGTGTGGGTGGGACTGTGATTATAAAAAAGTTTTGCAAATTTGTCTAGACATTTTGATAGGTCATGCATGTGTTATAAATACAAGTATTTGATTTTTATAAATATCTCGCTAAATGGGGCAAGTTTTTGACTGATGGTAGATGGGCAAACTTTTCACCCCTGACCTATCGGGAAGAGTGCCTAAACAACACCATTTTATTCAACCTATCTCAAAAATATTTCACTTTTTATTCTGTATAAACTATGTTATCTTATTTATCTATATTTTATATCTTTGTTGATTGATAGTTTTTTTATTTGAGAATAAACATGACAACAGCCGAACAAAGCATATCGCCACAGACCAACACACAAACACAAAAACTCACTTGGAGGGCCTTCGGACCAGGCATTCTTATGGCGTCCGCCGCCATTGGTGGTTCGCACCTTGTATCGTCCACCCAAGCTGGGGCATTATACGGTTGGCAACTTGCCATTATGATTGTGCTTGCCAACTTTTTTAAATACCCCTTTTACCGCTTTGGTACAGAATACGCCTACAAAACAGGCGACAGCCTTGTGGTAGGTTATGCCAAAAAATCCAAAGCCTATCTTTGGGCATTTTTTGGCTTATCTGTTGTGTCAGGTGTGATAACCACAGGGGCAGTCGCCCTGCTCTGTGCGACCATTTTGGGCTTTATTTTGCCCTTTGAGCTAAATCCACTTGTTCTATCCATCATCGTGATGACGGTCTCATGGGGGCTACTCATTGCAGGGCATTATAAGGTTTTGGATAACATCTCAAAGTGGATTATCCTAGCATTGACGGTTGCCACCATTGCAGCGGTTATTATCGCAGGTATGTCGCCCAAAGAAGTCACCTCTGATTTTGTGCCGATGTCGCCTTGGAATTTGGCGTCTTTGGGCTTTATCATCGCTCTGATGGGCTGGATGCCTGCTCCGCTTGAATTCTCGGTCATCACATCCGTCTGGACATCCAAAAAAATTCGCACCGACCACACAAGCCATTTTCAAGGCGTGGTGGATTTTAACGTGGGCTACTTTACATCGGCGATTTTGGCGTTGTTTTTCTTGACGCTTGGCGTGTTTGTACAGTACGGCACAGGCGAAGAGATTGCCACCAAAGGCGGAGCTTACATCGGTCAGCTTGTACATATGTACACAGAGACCATTGGCAACTGGTCAAAAATTCTCGTGGCATTCATCGCTTTTTTGTGTATGTTTGGCACGGTCATCACGAGTGCAGACGGCTATGGGCGTACCAATGCCGAGAGTCTGTCGCTCATCAAAACAGGCACAACCGAGCTTACCGAAAAATACGTCATACGCTGGACGACTGCCATGGTTATCGGTGGATTCATCTTGATTAACGTGTTTGCAGGACAAATGGCAAGTCTGCTCAAATTTGCGATGATTAGCTCATTTGTCTCCGCTCCGATTTTTGCTTATCTGAACTACTCTTTGGCAAAATCTGAAAACCTACTTACCCCAAAGATGAACATCTACGCCCTGCTTGGCATTGCCTTTTTGGCGGGATTTGCAGGATTGTTTTTATTGCAGTTTTTTGGGATTATTGGTTAAAACAAAAACACATCAAAAAGGGCGACATTGAACCGCACCCCAAAAGTTAGACACACTAACCTTTGGGGTGCTTTTTATGGCAAAATACACAACCGACTTTAAACTGTCTGTGATTGGGTATTATCTTAATCATCATGGCTACAAACAAACCGCCAAACACTTTAATCTAAACCACACAACCGTAGAGCTATGGGTTAAACTCTATCAAGCACATGGCATTGATGGCATAAAAAGACGACACACAAAGGCTGTCTATGACACAGATTTTAAGCTTAATGCCGTTCAAGCCATACAACAGGGCAAATCGCTTACACAACTTGCCATAGAGCTTAATCTGCCACAACCTTCTTTACTGTCAACTTGGTTAAAGTCCTACCAAGCCTTTGGTATAATGGGACTAATACCCAAACCCAAAGGCAAAAAAGCAATGTCAAACAAACACAACGCTAATAAAACCAAATCAACTTGGAAAACCAAACAAGACCACGAAAAAAGTGTGGATGATTTGCTTGATGAACTTGCCTATCTTAGAGCAGAGAATGACTATCTAAAAAAGCTAGATGCCTTAATTCGTCAAAAGGAACAATCAGTACAAACAAAGAACAAGTCCTGATCATCCAAGAATTAAGGCATAAGCACAAACTTGCTGACTTATTGGCAGTGTCAAACTTGCCAAGAAGTGTGTTTTATTACCACATTCGTCAAAGTACAAAGCCTGACAAAGACCTTGACTTAAAAGAACACATTAACCACATCTACCACCAACACAAGGGCAGGTATGGTTATCGTAGAATCACATCAGAGCTTAACAATCAGCTTGCCCAAAAAGGCATGGTCATTAATCATAAACGAGTGCAACGACTGATGGCTAAACTTGGACTCAAAGCATTGGTTCGTCGTCAACGTAAGTTTAATACTTACAAAGGCACAATGGGCAAAGATACCATTCAGGACAATATACTCAAAAGAGACTTTAAAGCAGACAAACCCAATCAAAAGTGGGCAACAGACATCACCGAGTTTAAAGTACAAGACAAGGCAAATGATGGCAGTGTCATTCAAAGAAAACTCTACCTATCGCCCATCATCGACTTGTTTAATGGTGAGATTGTCAGTTATACGATGAAGGACAGACCAACGTATGAGTTGGTCAAAGAGATGTTAAATGATGCCCTATCCAAGCTAAGCCAAGAAAAGATGGATGACAAACCCATCATTCATTCAGACCAAGGCTGGCACTATCAAATGCACCAGTATCAACAAACCCTAAAAGAACAAGGCTTAACCCAAAGCATGTCAAGAAAAGGCAATTGTTTGGATAATGCTGTGATAGAGAGCTTCTTTGGTACGCTAAAACAAGAGATATTTTATGAGACAACCACATTTACATCAACAGATGAACTTAAACAAGTGATTGATGAGTACATACACTACTACAATCATGATAGAATAAAGAGCAAATTAAAAGGACTAAGTCCTGTTAAGTACAGAAACTTAGTCCAATTAGGGTTAATACAACCACTTGCAACAACCTAACCTTTAATCTTATGTCTAAGATTTGGGGGTCGGTTCACATCAATCGCCCTTTATTTTTGGGTGGTAGCCTAAAAAGTATGCCAAACTAGGTTTTCCGTTCGCCCTGAGCTTGTCGAAGGGTAACGAAAACGTTGTGGTTCGACTTAGCTCACTTTGAGCGGTTTTCCTTGTACCCTACCCTATTCCGTGCCAAATTCCTTACGTTTATTGGCAAAAAATCTATCCAGCCTATCCATCGCATCTTCTAAATCTATCAAATTGGGCAAAAATACCACCCTAAAATGGTCGGGCTTATCCCAATTAAAACCCGTGCCTTGCACCATTAGAACTTTTTCTTGGATAAGTAAATCCATCATAAAATTCATATCATTTTCAATGGGATAGATATCTCTGTCAATCTTAGCAAAGCAATAAAACGCCCCTTGCGGTTTGGTACAGCTAATGCCCTTAATGGCATTTAGGCGAGAGACTGCCATTTCACGCTGTTTGTACAGTCGCCCTGTCGGTGCGGTCAGAGCTTGCATGGACTGATAACCGCCCATTGCCGTCTGTATGGCGTATTGGGCAGGCACGTTGGCACACAGTCGCATACTGGCAAGCATGGTCAAGCCTTCAATAAAGTCTCCTGCATGGTCTTTTTTGCCCGACAACATAACCCAGCCCGAGCGATAGCCTGCAATGCGGTGCGATTTTGACAAGCCATTAAACGTCAAAACGAGCGTCTTATCGGTAATCGTACACATGGGCGTATGCACGGCATCATCATACAAAATACGGTCATAAATCTCGTCCGCCATGATAACCAAGCCGTGCTTGACTGCCAAATCGGCAATCTGCTCTAAGATTTCCTTGCTATACAACGCCCCTGTGGGGTTGTTGGGGTTGATGATAACAATGGCTTTGGTTTTGTCGGTGATTTTACTCTCAATATCCGCCAAATCGGGGTGCCAGTTGTCTTCTTCGACACAGCGATAATGCACCGCCCTGCCCCCAGCTAGGTTGGCGGACGCTGTCCATAGCGGATAATCAGGCATAGGGATAAGCACTTCATCGCCGTCATCAAGCAGGGCTTGCAAGGTCATGACAATCAGCTCCGACACGCCATTACCAATATACACATCATTAACATCAGTCGCCGACAGCAGACCTTTGGCTTGATAATATTGCAAAATCGCCTTACGAGCCGAAAAAATCCCCTTGGAATCCGAATAACCAGACGCATTATGCAAGTTCATCGCCACATCTTGCACAATCTCATCAGGGGGCAACAGCCCAAAGGGTTCAGGATTGCCAATGTTTAGCTTGATGATACGCTGACCTTCGGCTTCCATGCGGTTGGCGGTTTGCAAAAGTTCACCACGAATGTCATAGCAGACGTTGGCAAGTTTGGCGGATTTTTTTAAAGGCTTCATGAGGGCTACCTTGTGAGAATGATTGTGTGAATTTGATAAATTGTCTTGTAAATCAATCTCTTGAAAATCAATCTCTTGACTGGCGTTATTGGCGGTTGGATTTGCCGATACGTTGCCTGTCAAAAGATAGTTTTCGGTCGTGCCTAGCACTTGGGCGACAATGGGGAGCTTGCTACTTGTGATGCCATTTTTGTCGCATTCCCAATTGGCAATCGCCCCACGACTGACGGACGCACCGTGGGCGTTTAACTTATCGGCTAGGGTTTGGGCGGATAATCCTAAGGATTTGCGGAGCTGTTTTAGGCGTTCGCCCTGCGTGGTGGGCGTATTTGGTGGGTGGGTGTTGGTGGTCATGGCGGTCATTGCAAGTAAAAGTTGCAATTATCATACGCCTGTTTGGGGGATTTTGCAAGCGATTTTGTTATATGTCCAAAAATCCCCTTAAATTACTGCTAATAACAAAGCCAAGCAGTCCAAAAGCGCTTAAAATAATTTCATCTTTGGTGTGTTTTGGGTGTTTCATGTTTGGCATGATAAAAAATGTCTTTGTTCTAATTGCATATTTTATTACCCCTATAACAAAGATAATAAAGCAAATAAATTGGATATAAGGAAGTAATTTTAGCCACATATGCTACCTTTTGTGTTTATTTTCATTATACCCCAAGCCCTACCCTTTTACCACCAAAAAGCCGTTACAAAAAGCCAATTTGCCACCGTGTCAAATTATGCTACACTTGCATTTTTGATTAGGAAACATTTATGCTATCTGACAACACCCTAACCCCCGATGAAATCGCCCAATTAACCGAACAAGACTGGCAAAACCGCCTAAGCGATGATGAATATCATGTTTTGCGTGAAAAAGGCACCGAGCGAGCTTTTACTGGTCTTTATACCGATGTGTTTGATAAGGGCGTGTATCGCTGTAAGGGCTGTAATGCCAAGCTGTTTGACAGCGATAACAAATACCACTCAGGCTGTGGCTGGCCAAGTTTTGACAAAACAATCAGTGATACCGCCCTGACCGAGACGCTTGATTTGTCGCACGGCATGAGACGTATTGAAGTGACTTGTACCAATTGTGGTGGACATTTGGGACACGTTTTTCCAGACGGACCAAGAGAGACCACAGGCATGAGATATTGCATTAACTCAGCGTCCATTCACCTTGAAAATCAATAATTTGTTATAATTATCAATAATTTAGGAAAATCTATGACAACCATTTACACCTTTACCGCCACCGACATTCGTGGCAATGTGGTTAATTTTGCCGATTTTAAAAACAAAGTATTGCTCATTGTCAATACCGCCAGCAGATGTGGATTTACGCCACAGCTTGCATGTTTGCAAGAATTACACGCAAAATACCATAACAAAGGTTTGGTTGTCATCGGCTTTCCTTGCAATCAGTTTGGCGGACAAGAACCCGATGACGAAACTAGCATTGCAAGTTTTTGTGAAATGAACTATGGCGTGGACTTTTTGATGATGAGCAAGGTTGATGTCAATGGCGACAACGCTCACCCGATTTTTGAGTTTTTAAAGCGCGAGCAAGGCGGAATTTTGACCGATGCAATCAAGTGGAACTTCACCAAATTTTTGGTCGGTCGTCATGGCAAGGTGCTAGACCGCTACGCCCCCACCACCAAACCTGAGAGTTTGGAAGATGATATTGTCAAAGCATTGGCTTAAATTGGCAAATTTATATAGCTTTTAATTTAATAAAAATCAAACACTTATAAAAAAATTCAAAATTTTTTGCAAAAAGTGTTTGACACCCACCAAAAAATCTATATAATACGCACCACAACGAACGACATACATAACAAATAAACATGGTTTAAATTGTTTATTAAAACAGTTAAGTAAGTTAAGTTCGGGCGGTTAGCTCAGTTGGTAGAGCGTCTGCCTTACAAGCAGAGGGTCAGCGGTTCGAATCCGTTACCGCCCACCATTTTAAATCTTTTATGGTTAAAAAAGATTAGTGACCTTAGCAGCGGTAGTTCAGTTGGTTAGAATACCGGCCTGTCACGCCGGGGGTCGCGGGTTCGAGTCCCGTCCGCTGCGCCATTTTTAACTGGTTTTTCCAGTTTATCCCCTAAGTCTCCCCTGACTTAGGGATTTTTTTATGTCTTTTGCCTGTCTATTTATCAGGGCGTGTTGAACTTTGGTATTTGCAATGAAAAATGAGAAAAATCGCACGTTTTTCAAGGAAAAAACAAAGGCTGTGAGTCTTCTATCAGACAAGTTTTTGACGATGAAAAACAAGATTTAGCCATTTTTCATGCAAAAATTGATAAAAGCGTTAAATTTTCATCTTATTTTATAAAAATGTTATCAATGTTCAACACGCCCCAATTATTTGCCAATAAATTTTCAAAAAATCTTTCAAAAATTAACTGGGTAAATTTTAAGAGTTTTACTTAATTTTTTAAATTAAGTGGTCAGATAGCCATTTTTTCATGCAAAAATTGATTTAAAACATTAAATTTTCATCTTACACCCAACGAATTTGATATTTACCACAAGCTTTGTAGGACTGGCTCCGCACATCCTTTGATGACACAGCGATTTTTATAGGCGTGCTCAGCGCGCCCCTACACCCAAACATCATAAATTTGTGGTGATTTTAAAGTTCTTTGATTATATTAAATCTCTTTCCAAACTAAAAATAAACCCTTATAAGTATTGGGGTTGAAGTTTTTAAAAATCCATAAAAATCAGGGTTTGGAAAGAAGTCTATTTATAAAAATGTTATCAATGTTCAGCACGCCCTATCATTTATTTTTACAAAATTCATCATAAATAACTTACCTTTTTGGTAAAAATAGCATAAAATAGGCGGATATTTGCCCACTTTTTTGTGCTATTTTATCATGCGACATCGTACCCTTGACCCCTTTTTTCGCCGAATACTGATTGTGCTGTTTTGGGTGATTTTTCTGTACGCCCTGTATCTCATGCGTGCGGTGATTTTGCCTTTTGTGGCGGCGTTTATTTTGGCATACATGCTAAACCCGTTGGTAACACGATTGGCTCGTTACATGAATCGCATGCTTGCCATTGTGGTGGTGTATTTTGCCAGCATTCTACTGACGGGGGCGTTGGTTGTGTGGTTTGTGCCCGTATTGTGGCAACAAATCACTTTGGCGTGGGAGTCACTACCCTTGCTTGTAGAGTGGTATAACACCACAGCAAGAACATGGATAAGTCAGCACATGGGCGGACGTCCCATGCCGCTTGAAGTTGATGTCATCTCAAATGCATTCATTGAATACGCTCAGAAAAATTATCAGGTGGCAGATGCCCAGTCACTCATCAAACAAGTGCTAAGCTCAGGCATCATGGTGGCAAATAATGTTGGCATGGCAGTAATGGTGCCGATATTGACGTTTTATTTTCTCATCGGCTGGCAAAAACGTCTAAATACATGGCTGCATGCCATACCCAAACCTCATCAAAAAAAAGCCCTAGAAATCGCCAAAGACTGCGATACCACGCTCATGAACTTTATCAAAGGTCAGCTTAGTGTCATGTTACTGCTTGGGGCAATTTATGCCATACAGCTACAACTCATCGGACTAAAATTCGGACTGCTCATCGGTATCGGGGCAGGCGTGGCAAGTTTTGTGCCGTATCTGGGTTTTGGTGTGGGGATTATTGCGGCGATTGTTGTGGGGCTGTTCCAATTTGGTTTTGACCCCATTTACATCGGTCTTATCATTGGGGCATTTATGGTTGGTCAAGCAATGGAAGGTTATGTGTTACAGCCCCTACTGCTCGGCGATAAAATCGGACTGTCGCCATTGTGGGTGATTTTCTCGGTGTTGGCAGGGGCGTCTTTGTTTGGCTTTGTCGGTATGCTCATCGCCCTGCCCGTCTCAGCGATTTTAAATGTCCTGTTTCATCATGCGTACTGTGCTTATCTGGATAGCGATTGGTATAAAGGGCAAAAACAGCTGACGTTGTGGTGAATTTTTAAACCACTATCGAGTTTTTAAAAAATAAATAATGGCAGGGTTTGTCTTTGCCATTATTTTTTTGGGCGGTTATTTGGGTTTAGGTGGCAGATACGCTATAATAGGCGGTTTTTTGATACTGTACTGACTTAACCGATGAATATTCTTAACCACTTTACCAAAGACCAATGGTTCTCAAACGTCCGTGGCGATGTGCTGTCAGGGCTTGTAGTCGCCCTTGCACTCATTCCAGAAGCGATTGCCTTTTCTATCATTGCAGGGGTAGACCCAAAAGTGGGGCTGTATGCGTCCTTTTGCATTGCGGTGATGATTAGCTTTTTTGGTGGTCGCCCTGCCATGATTTCGGCAGCCACAGGGGCGATGGCACTTGTTTTGGCAAGTCTTGTCAAAAATCATGGGCTAGAATATATGCTCGCCGCCACGCTACTGACAGGCGTGATACAAATCATTTTTGGTTTTTTAAAAGTCGGGTATCTCATGAAATTTGTCGCCCGTGCGGTGGTCGTGGGCTTTGTCAATGCATTGGCGATACTGATTTTTATGGCACAACTGCCTGAGATTTTGGGGCGTGGCATGGCAACTTATATTCTCATTGCACTTGGGCTTGGAATTATTTATGCTTTTCCTTACGTTCCCAAGCTTGGCAAAATCCTGCCATCACCCCTTGTTACCATTGTCACCTTGACCATCATCAGCGTGATGATGGGACTTGATGTGCGGACGGTGGGCGATATGGGTGAGTTGCCCGATACGTTGCCTGTGTTTTTGTTGCCTGACATTCCTTTGAATTTGGAAACATTGTGGATTATCTTGCCGTATGCACTTAGCCTATCGGCGGTGGGTCTGCTTGAATCCTTGATGACGGCAACCATCGTGGACGAGATGACCGACACCACAAGCGACAAAAACCAAGAATGCAAAGGGCAAGGGGTCGCCAACATTGTGGCGGGATTTTTTGGGGGCATGGCAGGCTGTGCGATGATTGGGCAGTCGGTCATCAACATCAAATCAGGCGGTCGCACACGTCTATCCACGTTTTTAGCGGGTGTGATTTTGCTGATTATGGTCGTGTTTTTGAGCGATGTGCTAAGTGTCATTCCTATGCCAGCACTGGTGGCGGTGATGATTATGGTGTCCATCGGCACGTTTAATTGGCAGTCGGTCAAAGAGCTAAAAACGCACCCCTTGGGCTTTAATGTCGTCATGATTGCCACGGTCGCCATCGTGCTATATACCCACAATCTAGCCCTTGGCGTGGGGGCGGGCGTGCTACTTGCGTCTTTGTTTTTTGCCAATAAAATCGGTCGCTTTATGTCGGTACAATCCTTGCCCACGCCAGATGAGACCACGCTCGCCTATGGCGTGGTGGGGCAGGTGTTTTTTGCCAGTGCTGATAGATTTGTCGCTCAGTTTGATTTTGATAAGCCTGTTAAGGCGGTGAGCATTGATTTGACTTATGCTCATTTTTGGGACGTAACAGCCGTATCCGCCCTTGACAAAATCGTCATGAAATACCGCAAAAAAGGCGTATCGGTGGAAGTCTTTGGGCTAAATGAAGCCAGCAAAACCTTGGTGGATAAATTTGGCGTGCATGACAAACATGATGGCAAGGATATTATTTTTGAGCATTAAGGCGATATGACTTGCAAAACCGCCAAAAATTTGGTATATATAGCACATTTTTAAATCAGTTGAAAACCGCTGAGCGGTTCTAGCAGACTTTTGGATACCAAGCTTACATGACCGACCTTTTTCAGTCCGCCCTAGACCTTGATGTACAAGAGGAATCTCGGCTTTCGGATTTTACGTCCGTGGGCTATCAAGCAGTCATCATCGCCACCCAAAAGCTCTGCCAAGGCGAGTTGCCCGAAATCTTTATCTATGGTAAAAAAGGCTCTGGCAAATCCCATCTCGCTCTCGCCATCTACAACGAATACACCAAAACAGGCAAAACCGCCATCAGTCTATCGCTTGACAAAATGATAGAGAGCGAGGGCGATGATGCGTCCGCCCTACAAGGCTTACAGCTGTTTGACCTTGTGATATTAGACGATGTCGAGGCAGTAGCACGCAGTCATGAATGGCAAGAGGGGCTGTTTCATCTGATAAATGAAGTCAGACGTGAACAAAAACAGCTCGTGTTCCTAGCCAACGACCCTGCTCGTGAGTTAGACATCAACTTGCTTGACCTGCTCACACGGCTGTCGCTTGCCCCTGCCTTTAAACTGCCCGATGGCGATAACCCTGCCGACCGTGAGGCAATGTTAAAGTCCATTCTAAGACGTAAAAACTGGCGACTGCCCCCTGTTATTTTTGAATATCTGGTCAGTGATGGTCCTTATAATGCCACGGACATGATGAGCGTGCTAGACAGTATCTCGCCCCTGCTCACACGATTGGCACGCACGCCCGTAAGCAAAAAAACCTTAGAGGACACCAAAAAAATCATCGATAAAGAAACCTTACTTTTGGAGCTGGGCGACTACATCGATGACATGAGCGACTGATTTTGCTTTACTGATTTTAAATAATTAGCGTTTTCTCGCTTTTTCCAACTTCCACCCACCCAATAGGAAATACCATGAAAAAATTAAGCCTACTGCTTGCCATCGCACTTGCCACCCCTGCTTTTGCCGAGGTACGCCTGAATGTGGATGAGCATATCAAAGTAACCGCCATCAACGGGCAAGAGATTAAACACGGGGCTTTGCAACCACTCAAACGTGAGTTTACCCTTGACGCTGGTCGCCATGTCATCACCGCTCGCTATGACCGCTTATTTGACTTGCCCCGTGGCGAGCATGACTACCTAAAATCAGGTAACGTTACCATCACCGCCGACCTAGCGGACAACCAAGCTTATCAGCTGGTCATGCCAAATCAGCCAAACAATTATAGAGATGCCAAAGAATACGCCAAAGCCCCTACCCTTGCCATCAGCCAAAATGGCAAAGTGTTGGCTTCTGAGCAGACCGTAGAGAGTCGCACGGGCATTTTATCAACACTGGGTGACAGCATTGGCGGGCTATTCGGTCGTGATGACGCCACCCGAGCCAACCAAAAAGCCATCGCCGCCCTTAATCAAGCCCCCACGCAGCCTACCGCCCCAACCATGGTCGCCCCTAAGGACAACCTAGACGGCTTTATGCAACTGTGGCTCAATGCCACCCCCGAAGAGCGTGAAAAAATCCGCCAATGGGTTGAAAAATGATTTAGGTATTTTAAAAGTATTTTAAAAAAGCTGTCTTTGGACGGCTTTTTTGTTGGCTATAAACTGCATACGCCAAGGAGATGATTTTGAAATTAAGCAAAAAAACAATTCTCTATGGTTAAAAATATAATGATTGATTTGACGTGCATTTTTCTTTTCAAAATAAGAATCTAAAAAATGGATTATGTTAAATAAATTTTAAAAATCCAACTGGTTGGTTTTTTATAATTTTTATAAAATTTATCAAAAATATGATAATCGCCTGTCTAACAAATTGATTAAATTTTACCCAATTTCTTTACAAAATTTTCTTAAAAAATTTTATCCATCTCTTGACAAGCCCCAAAGCCTTACCCTGTCTTTTCTGTACGTTTTTCAAGTTTGGCTAAAATGATAAAATCACAGATTGGCACAAAATACAAGCTAGTATTTTAAAAATTTTTAGGCTATATTGTGCTACCTTAGAAATGCATTACTACATCTAGTGGTTAATTTTTAAATAGAAAAATCGCTAAGTCATTGAGATTTGGTAATTTTTTACAATTTACAACAAAAACGGGTGATTTTATGACACACATCGACCAAATCAAAGTCAAAAAAAGAGACGGCACCTTTGAACCCATCAACCTTGACAAGATTCACAAGGTCATCACATGGGCAGCCAAAGGGCTAGACAATGTCTCCGTGTCGCAAGTGGAACTAAAATCACACATTCAGTTTTATGACGGCATTGCTACCCGTGACATTCACGAGACCATCATCAAGGCAGCAGCAGACTTGATTTCAGCCGAAACGCCTGATTATCAATATTTGGCGGCTCGTCTTGCCATTTTTCATCTACGCAAGATTGCCTATGGCGACTATGAACCGCCACATCTGTATGACCATGTCGCTCGCTTGACCGAAATGGGCAAATATGACAAACACATTTTGGCAGATTATGACCGTGCCGAATTTGATGAGCTAAACGCCTACATCGACCACGAACGTGACATGAACCTTGCTTATGCGGCGGTTGAGCAGATGATGGGCAAATATCTCGTCCAAGACCGTGTCACCAAAAAAGTCTATGAAAGCCCCCAATTTTTGTACATTTTGGTCGGCATGTGCCTATTTGCCAGCTATGATAAAGCGGTGCGGCTGGACTATGTCAAACGTTTTTATGACGCCACATCCAACTTCTACATCTCACTGCCCACCCCCATCATGTCAGGCGTGCGTACCCCCACCCGTCAGTTTAGCTCATGCGTACTCATCGAGTGTGGCGACAACCTAGACAGCATTAACGCCACCACATCCGCCATCGTCCGCTACGTCTCACAGCGTGCTGGTATTGGCGTGAATGCAGGGGCGATTCGTGCGTTGGGCTCGCCCATTCGTGGCGGTGAAGCTCAGCACACGGGCTGTATTCCCTTTTTTAAAATGTTTCAGGCAGCGGTCAAATCCTGCTCACAAGGCGGTGTGCGTGGCGGGGCAGCGACCTTGTTTTATCCGCTGTGGCATTTAGAAGTGGAGAGTCTGCTTGTCCTAAAAAACAACCGTGGCGTCGAAGACAACCGTGTCCGCCACATGGATTATGGCGTACAGATTAACAAAACACTCTACACCCGACTCATCAAAAACGAAGACATCACCCTATTCTCCCCGTCTGATGTGGCAGGGCTTTATGACGCATTTTTTGCTGACCAAGCCGAGTTTGAACGTCTCTACACCTTATATGAAAATGACGAGAGCATTCGCAAACGCAAAATCCCTGCTCGCGAGCTGTTTAGTCTCATGCTCCAAGAGCGTGCCAGCACAGGGCGTATCTATGTCCAAAACGTTGACCACTGCAACACGCACAGCCCCTTTGACCCGTCTGTTGCCCCTGTTCGTCAGTCCAACCTATGCATGGAAATCGCCCTACCCACCAAACCGCTTGATAATATCAATGACGAGCATGGCGAGATTGCCCTGTGTACGTTGTCCGCCATCAACCTAGGCAAGATTGACAAACTAGAAGAGATGAAAGAGCCTGCCGAGCTTATCGTGCGTGCGTTGGACGCTTTGCTTGACTATCAAGACTACCCTGTCATCGCCGCCAAAAATGGCAGTATGAACCGCCGTACACTCGGTGTGGGTGTGATTAACTACGCCTATTATCTTGCCAAAAACGGCACACGCTACTCGGACATGGGGGCGATTGGACTAACTCACCGCACTTTTGAAGCGTTCCAGTATTATCTATTAGAAGCATCGAACAAACTTGCCCAAGAAAAAGGGGCTTGCCCTGCCTTTGGCGAGACGACATACAGCCAAGGCATTTTGCCGATTGATACCTATAAGGCGGATTTGGATAACATCTGCAATGAGCCACTACACCTAGACTGGGAAGCCCTGCGTGCCAACATCAAACAGCACGGTCTGCGTAACTCCACCCTGTCAGCTCTCATGCCATCTGAGACATCCAGCCAAATCGCCAACGCCACCAACGGTATCGAACCGCCACGGGGCTTGGTGTCGGTCAAGCAGTCAAAGGACGGTATTTTAAAACAAGTCGTGCCTGATATCGAAAACCTAGCAAATAAATACGAGCTATTATGGCAAATGCCTGACAATAACGGCTACCTAAAACTCGTTGGTATCATGCAAAAATTCATCGACCAGTCCATCTCTGCCAACACCAATTATAACCCTAGTAAGTTTGAAGGCGGAAAAGTCCCCATGAAAATCATGATTCAAGACCTGCTCACCGCTTATAAACTGGGCGTAAAAACCCTGTATTATCATAATACCCGAGACGGAGCAGACGACAGCCAAGGCGAGTTAGATGACGGCTGTGCAGGCGGGGCGTGTAAATTATAATGAATAACATAAAAATAAGCTCATGGATTTGGGCTTATTTTTTTTGACTTGTCAAAGCGTTGGCAAATATATAGTCAATTAACCCCAATTTCACCAATGCTAAATTTTAAAAATTTATTTGTCGTATGGTAAGGTGCGTACCACGCACCTTTTTAATGAAAAATCGGAATTGTTAAATAGAAATATATTTCAAAATTTGGACGTGTAGGGGCGAATTGCAATTCGCCCAAAAATCAACACTTTATCAAAGGGCAAATGTACACACCCAGCCAACTTGATATTTGCCACGGGTTTGCAGGTGTACTGAGTACACCCTTTGATGACATTACCACACAAGGCGTGCACAGCACGCCCCTACATCCAAACATCATTGTGTTTGCAGTAATTTTAAAGTTTCTTGGGTGTCTATAAAAATAGATCTTGACAGACAAGACCTATTTTCACAAAACAAAGCATGAACTTATTCCATAATTCCTGTAATGTCCACAGGGTTATTTGCCACTTGCTGTTTTTTGGCACCGTCATTACGTTTGGCTTGTAGCTCTTGTAGATACTCTTCGGTAATCTGCCCTGCCACATAACAACCGTCAAACACCGAGCAGTCAAAGCCATCAACACGGCTGTATTTAGTGTTGTTTACCGCTTCCACCAAATCATCTAAGTCTTGAAAAATTAAGCGGTCAGCCCCGATAATCTCACGCACTTCATCAACCGTACGCCCCGATGAAATCAGCTCACTACGCACTGGCATATCAATGCCATAGACATTCGGGAAAATCACGGGCGGGGCAACAGACGCAAAAAAGACGTTTTTCGCCCCTGCGTCTCGTGCCATTTGAATAATCTCATGGCAGGTCGTCCCACGCACGATAGAATCATCCACCAGTAGGACGTTTTTATTTTTAAACTCCAAAGGAATGGCGTTTAGCTTTTGGCGGACGCTCTTTTTACGCATGGACTGACCAGGCATGATAAAGGTACGCCCGATATAGCGGTTTTTGTTAAAGCCTTCACGGTATTTCACACCCAGATAAGTAGCACATTCTAATGCCGAGTTGCGAGATGTATCAGGAATAGGAATAACCACGTCAATCTCGTGATTCTCGCCCCACTCAGAGATGATTCGCTGAGCGAGCTTCTCCCCCATCCGCATGCGAGCCTTATGCACCGAGATGTTATCGATGATACTGTCAGGACGGGCAAAATAGACATATTCAAAAATACAAGGTGTGTGCTTGATTTTGTCGGTGCATTGTTTGGTGTGCAAGTTATAATTTAAATCAATAAAAATTGCTTCACCGGGGTTGATGTCTCGCACCACTTCAAAGCCCAACGCAGTCAGTGCCACTGACTCCGACGCCACCATGTACTCCACGCCAGCAGGAGTCAGACGGCGACCATAGACCAGTGGGCGAATGCCGTTCGGGTCTCTAAATGCGAGCATGCCATGCCCCGCCATCATCGCTACCACGCCATACGCCCCTTGACAGCGGTCATAGACAGCTTGTAAGGCGGTAAAAATATCATCGGGAGCAAGTTTGGTTTTGGTGAATTTTTGCAATTCATGAGCAAAGATGTTGAGTAACACTTCCGAATCCGAGTCGGTGTTCAAATGACGACGGTCATGCTCATAGACTTCTTTGGCAAGGGTTTCGGCATTGGTTAGGTTACCGTTGTGTGCCAAGGCAATGCCATAGGGCGAATTGACGTACAAAGGCTGAGCTTCTGCCGTGCTTGACGTGCCTGCGGTCGGATAGCGAACATGCCCGATGCCAAAATTCCCCACCAGACGCACCATGTGCTTATTTAAAAACACATCTCGCACCATGCCGTTGTCTTTACGCAGATACAGGCGGTCATCTTTTAGGGTCACAATCCCTGCCGCGTCCTGCCCCCGATGTTGTAACATGGTCAAGCCATCATATAACATCTGACCCACAGGCTCATGGGCACACACACCAATCACACCACACATAGTCACTCACTCCAAAAGTTTGGCAACACGCCAATTAGGTTAAAGAGATTTACCACTAATACAAAGTTAGTTTTAACAAATTTTTTGCATTAAAAAATCCGTCCTATTGATACGGATTTTCCACTTGGTTCCATGCTTCGCCAAGCACTTCGGTCAATAACGCCTGTGCCACAGGGGCAAGGGGCAGTAGGTTTTGGGCGAGAATGGACTCTTGCCATTGGGGCAATTTAACGAGCAAGGGGGATGCGATACTTAGGATAATCAGCACTTTTAATACGCCCTTACTTGCCCCCAAGATACCACCCAAAATGTTATCCAAAAAGCCCAATTTTAAAAATTTTAAGGTTTTTAATGCCAGCCACGAAATAACGTGCGTGA
The DNA here is from genome assembly GCF_039693965.1 of Moraxella sp. K1664. Taxonomy (NCBI): domain Bacteria; kingdom Pseudomonadati; phylum Pseudomonadota; class Gammaproteobacteria; order Moraxellales; family Moraxellaceae; genus Moraxella; species Moraxella sp. K1664. The sequence goes on along the minus strand of NZ_CP155576.1, from coordinate 2,179,596 downwards.
TACTCACAATAATCAGCACAATCACCAAAAACGCCAGCGAAATCTGTAAGACTTCGTTATCCACCACACCCACGAACAAAGGCGAGAACTCTTTGGCAAGAGCTGATGCCACAATGAGTGCGACAAACCATGCCACCAGTGACATCGCTGTCTTAATCGCCCCTGCTTGAAAACCACGCCACAACCCAACAAGCACCATAAAGGCGATACCAATATCAAGAATGCTCATGCTTTGTTTGGCTCGCCCGAAGCATTTTTGTCTGGATCATTATCGTCCACGTTTTTATCCAAGCTATCAGATTTATCCGCCACGACCAAGGCACGCTCTTTGTAGTTGGCAATGCTTTGTACACAGTCCTGCACGAGCGAAGGACCTTTATAAACCAGTCCTGAGTACAGCTGTACAGCAGTCGCTCCCGCGGTCAGCTTACGCACCGCCAAATCGCCCGTATCAATACCGCCCACCCCAATCAAATCCACCTTGCCCGACAGTCGCTCGGCAAATGCCGTCAGTACCAACGTGCTTTGATGACTAAGCGGTCTGCCTGACAAACCACCATCTTCATGGGCATGCTCTTGGTCTTCGACACCCACTCGTGATAACGTGGTATTTGTGGCTATCAGCCCATCAATGTCAAAGTTGGTGAGATTTTTGGCGATGTCATCTATTTGGCTCTCGTCCAAATCAGGGGCGATTTTTAGGGCAAGTGGCACATAGTAGCCATGCTCGCTTGCCAGTTTTGTATGGCAAGTCTTAATGCCATCCAACAGATGAGCCAGCTCAGATGCCCCTTGCAGGGTTCGTAAATTGGCGGTGTTGGGGCTAGAAATGTTAATCGTGATATAACTGGCGTACGGATAAACTCGCTCCAAGCAGTACACATAGTCATCCAAAGCATTCTCAACAGGCGTGGTCGCATTTTTGCCGATGTTAATACCAAGCACGCCTTTGTATTTGGCACGCTCAATGTTGGCAATCATCTTATCCACGCCATCGTTATTAAAGCCCATACGGTTGATAATCGCCCCACTGTCCGCCAAACGGAACATTCTCGGGCGTGGATTGCCCGCCTGTGGTTGTGGCGTGACTGTACCAATCTCCAAAAAACCAAAGCCAAGCTCAGCCAAAGCGTCAATATACTCGCCATTTTTATCAAGCCCTGCCGCCAGTCCCACAGGGTTCATCAGGCTAATGCCCATGCAGTTGGTCGGCATTGACTGGCGTGGATAAGCAAACCCAAGCAGGCGTGCTTTGTGCAATCGCTCTAAATTTTCAAGCGTCCATTCATGGGCTTTTTCAGGTTGCATGGAAAATAGATAAGGGCGAAGCAAACTATATGACATGGGTCTCTCAAAATGGATAAATACATCTTTTGACATTATAACACATTCTATCAAAAGATTAAATATCACTCATGATTGACTTCAGGGCAATCGCACTACAAAATTTTACATGAAATTGATTAAAAATCAAGCAAATTTAGTATTTATAGTTAATTTTATATAAATATATTTTTAATAAATTATTCAAAATATAATTGGTTTGGTGAGTTTTTAAATAATTTGTGTCTAAAAATTGCCAATTTCTTCAAAAACATAATTTTATTTGCTAGAAATTAAATATAGTGCGATTGCCCTGTGATTGACTTTTGATCGCCTTTTTACCATTAAATCTCTTTCCAAACTAAAAATAAACCCTTATAAGTATTGGGGTTGAGATTTTTAAAAATCCACAAAAATCGGGGTTTGGAAAGAAGTCTATTAAAAACCGCCACCCAGATTAAGTAGCGGTTATAATACTGACAAAGATTTAACGATTTACAGGGCATTAGGCTGATGATTATCATCACCTGCTTTGGCAAAGACCAATTTTACTACTTGCCATGCTACTGCTATCGCCCCGATAATAAAGACCACATCACCAATGGTGCGAATCCATCTTAGCATGACCAAAAAGTCCTGTTGCAAAAAGCCTTCACTGCGTGCATACCACAAGCCTTCGGTAATGGATGCATGGGCTTGATACACCCCGATAGGCAACAAACTTGTCATTATCATCAGCACAAGACCTGCATTCAGAGCCCAAAAACTCATCTTCATCAGACTGTCATCAAAGACATGATTAGGGCGAATATAACGCACAATCAACAGCACAAAGCCGAGAGCCAAAAAGCCATACACACCAAATAACGCCGCATGAGCATGGACGGCAGTCGTGTTTAGCCCTTGGATATAAAACAGTGCCAATGGCGGATTTAACATAAATCCAAACACGCCTGCTCCGACCATGTTCCAAAACGAGACTGCCACAAAATACAAGATGGGCCATTTTAACTTGTCCATCCACGGGGCTTGATGTTGTTTTTCCCAGTGTTCATAGGCTTCATAGCCAAGCACCACGAGTGGCACAACTTCCAATGCCGAAAATGACGCACCGATTGCCATGATTGGCGTAGTCGTTCCTGTAAAATACAGATGATGGAACGTCCCTGGCACACCGCCCAATAAGAACAATGCCGCTGAGATGATGGTCGCCCCTGTGGCGGTTTTATAACGCACCAGCCCAAGGTTATAAAAGATAAAGGCAAATGCTGCGGTTGCAAATACTTCAAAAAATCCTTCAACCCACAGATGTACCACCCACCAACGCCAGTATTCCATGATGGCAATGTTGGTGCGTTCACCATAGAACAGACCCGAGCCGTAGAACAGACCGACACACGCCACAGACGCCACAAAGATAAACAATAGGTTTTTATCGCCTTTTTGTTTAAACCCATAAGCCCAGCCACGTGCCATCAGTACAAGCCACAGCAAAATACCAACAAATTTTAAAATCTGCCAAAAACGCCCCAAATCAATAAACTCATAGCCTTGATGTCCAAACCAAAAATTAAGATGGGCAGGCATGATGTGTTTTAGGGCAAAGAACTGGGCGATGAACGAACCCACACACACGATGATGAGTGCCACCCACAAGATATCCACGCCCAGTTTTTGGAATTTAGGGTCTTTGCCACCATTGATGATGGGGGTCAAAAATAAGCCTGCCGCCAAAAATGCCGTGGCAATCCAAAACAGTGCCGACTGAATGTGCCATGTCCGCACCAGTGAGTAAGGCAACCAGTCCGCCACAGGAATGCCATAGAACGAATGTCCTTCTACCGTATAATGAGCAACAAAACCACCCAAAAATACTTGTAGTACAAATAACGCCACCACAAGCAGTCCGTATTTGCCCAACGCTTTTTGCGATGGTGTTAGACTTATCTTGGTCAAAGGGTCAGACTCTGGCACCGCCAATTTGACATCTTCTTCTTTTTTGGAAAATGCCCACGCCCAAATCAAAAATCCCACGCCCGCAATCAAAAACACCACGCTAGCCACTGACCAAATGATGTTTTCGGCGGTTGGTACATTATCAATCAGTGGCTCATGTGGCCAGTTATTGGTAAATGTGGCATCTGTACCAGGACGATTTGCCGATGAAATCCACGCCGTCCAAAAATAAAAATTCGCCAAATGCTGCCGTGCGGTCAAATCAGGCAAAGTGTTATTTTTCATGGCAAAATTTTCCCGAGTCTTGACGTATTCGGGATTATCGCCATACAGCTCGATATAATAAGGGGCAACTTCATTGATTGCCTTGATGCGTGTGTCGGAGAGTACTACGGTTTGTACGCCATTATCTGCACTCGTGCGATATTCTTCTTTTAGGGCTTGACGCAGTCCTGCTTGCTCAGATGATGTTAGAGTATCATATCCCTTGCCGTAGGTTTCATTGGCACGAATGTCAAGCCATGCGACCAGCTCACGATGCAACCAATCAGCCGTCCAGTCGGGAGCTTGATACGCCCCATGCCCCAACACCGAACCCAACTGCATGCCACCTGTCGTCTGCCATGCTGACTGACCTTGCAGGATGTCATCATCTGTCATGATGACCTGACCTTGACTGTCCACAAACTGCTGTGGAATGGGCGGTGCAGAGCGATAAACTTCCGCCCCACCCCATCCAAGCAATGTAAAGGTGCAAAGTAGCACCCCAAACAGCACCCACCAGTGCTTTTTATACTCACCCATCTCTTGCTCCTTATCTCGTGGCTTGATTGGGAATTGTGATTGATAAGATAATCGCATTATCTTAATGACTGTTTTAAAAATATATTTTAAATATATCTTTAAAATGGCATTGTACGCCCACCCATCGCCAAAAGTCAATGCTTTATGACACAATTTTTAAAATTTGTTATGCTTATTAATAATTTGTTGTATTTATAAATAAAAGGTAACTTATTTTTATTAAAGGTAAATAGGGCGTGTTGAACATTGATAACATTTTATAAAATTAAGATAAAAATTTAACACTTTTATCAATTTTTGCATGAAAAATGGCTAAATCTTGTTTTTCAAGGAAAAAACTTGCGATTTTTCTCATTTTTCATTGCAAATACCAATATTCAACACGCCCTAAAAACCGCCACCCAAATAGGTAGCGGTTTATTAAATTAACCTACAAAGCGGTTATGTTTATCAATCCATCAAGGTTGCACAGGCGAGAATCTCTCGCTTTGACGTGCTAGACCTTGGGCGATGACATCGGCTGTCATAACCCGATATTCTGCCAAATCAAACATCGGCGGGGGCAAACCGTCTGTGTCCAGATACGCCACCATGCGAGCGACTATCGGCATGTGACATACCACCGCTATCGTTTTATCATGCTCATGTCCATAGTGCGATGTGATGATTTGCTCAATGTCCGCCACGCCTGCCACGGGGTCATCATCAGGGGTAATGCTACCCAACGTGATGAATGTGGGGTTTTGTCCTTTGTTATTTGCGATATTTTGTAAGATTTTGGCGGTTTGGTCGGCACGGTTAAAGGGGCTGGCGATAATCATGTCAAGGCTATATCGCTCGGTGAGATGCGTGGCAGTCTGGTTCGCCTGAGCTTGCCCAAATTCGGTCAAATCACGCCCAGCATCATCAGCACAATAGGCAGTTGCTTGACCGTGTCGGATAAAGATAAGTTTCATGGTAAATCCTTCTTTTAATATAGGGTAAATTGCAATTTACCCCTACACATTTAGTTAAAATTTCAAAGGTGCATTGTAAGAATACAACCCAATTTAACAATCACGACCTATTTATCAGTATCATCAACAGCTTCATCATCTTTGGGTTTATTCTCTTTACTTGCTTTTAAGACCTTATCAAACTCTTTTGACAGCTTTTCATTGCTCTCATCATGGGGCATGACAAATTCCACATCACTTCGAAACCCCGTTTCCATAAGGTTTACCGCCACACTCAGAGCCGATTTATTTTCGTATAACACCGCATATAGGGCGTGAGTGATTGGCATATAAATGCCTAGTTTTTTGGCTTGCTCTTCTACCTGAGCAATGGTATTGACCCCTTCGGCGGTTTGTCCGAGCTTTTTAATGGCGTTATCTAGCGTGATGCCCTTACCAAGCATATTGCCGATTTGATAATTGCGACTTAGGGTAGAATTACAAGTGGCATACAAGTCGCCCACACCCGACAAACCTAAGAACGTCAAGGGGTTTGCCCCCACCGCCACGCCAAATCGGCTCATCTCCGCCAACGCCCGAGTCAGTAGCATGGCTTTGGTGTTCTCGCCCACGCCATAGGCATTTGCCATACCCATTGCCACCGCATAGATGTTTTTTAAGGCTCCGCCTAACTCCACACCCTTGACATCATCGGACGCAAACACCCGAAAAAACGCACTGTGCAGTGCTGTCTGTACCGCCACTCTAAGTGGCTCGGACGGACTGGCAATCACACTGGCGGACGGCATATTATTCATGATTTCAAGAGCAAGATTGGGCCCGCTCATTACGCCAAAACTCACCTGTGGCAACTCTTCCTTGATGATGTCGCTCATCAGGGCAAACGTGCCTTTTTCTATGCCCTTGGTCAAAGACACCACCGCTTGATGTGTGATGTGTGGACGGATATTTTGCAAGGTCTCACGCACCGCCGAGCTTGGCACCGCCACAAAGATAATGTCTTTGTTTTTGACTGATTCTGCCAAATCATGACTAAACGCCAAACGACTATCTAGTACATGATTGGGTAGGTATTTTTTGTTAATACGGGTTTTTTGTAGGGCTTTGACCGTCTTTTTATCACGCACCCACAGGGTCGTCTCACAGCCGTTTTTGGCGGATAGATTTGCCATTGCCGTGCCAAAACTGCCCCCACCGAGTACCACGATACGCAGGGGCGCATCCATGTTCTTATCCACATGAACGCCAAATGTGTCGGGGTCTGGCTCTTTTTTGCGTTTTTTGGCAAGATGAGCAAGGTTTGCCAAAATTCCGCCTTCGGCTTCGGATTTTTCGAACAGATGACGGGCTTCTTCTAGGCCTTGATTGATGCTTTGGCTTGCCACATCGACAATTTTTTTAACTTTGGGGTTATCTTTTGGCAATTTCATGGGCTTGTCCTTTTTTAAATTTTCATTGATAAGTTATTATACCACTCTCAACTTTATTCATACTTACCGAACCTAAAATTTGATACGGCTTTGTACGGGCGAATTGCAATTCGCCCCTACGGTCAATGATAAATTTTGTATCATTTTTAAAGTTCTTTTGGTATATCACTGTTTTATCAAGGGCGAATAAATTACCCCTACCATTCAAAAACAATCAAAAATCGTTGAGATTGGGCAATCTATTGATAAAAATAAACAAATTCTGCCAAATCCACCGCTTCACGCTCAGGCATGACAATATCACTTGACCCAACATAAATAAATCCGCACACGGTGTTATCATCGCTAACCCCAAAATGGGCTTTGACGGCAGGCTCATTGCACAAATCGCCCGTACGCCATACCGTGCGATAGCCCATGCTTTGCAGTGCCAACAGCAGGTTTTGCACCACCGCCCCCACGCACAGAAGTTGCTCAAACTCTGGTACTTTTGGGTGTGATTTATAATCGGTTGCCACCGTGATAATCATCGGAGCCCGTTTTGGCATATTGATGAGCTTGGTGCGTGCGGTGTCGTCTAGGCTCTCGCCGTCCGTCTCGGCTTTGGCAAGCCCTGCTTGGAGCAGTACCTGTCCAAATTCATCAAGAGCTTTGCCTGTCATCACACTAAACCGATAAGGACGTAACACCTTATGGTCGGGGGCGGTCATCGCACACGCAAAAGCGGTATTTAGCTCATCATGGCTTGGCATGGGTAGGGAGAGTTTGCCAATGCTACGGCGAGCGTGGATAAGGGATATTAGGTCGTTCATGGTTTTTCTCGTTTGATTTTTACTTTTAATCAGTTTGCAATATGAATATATGGGGGCAATTTATTCGCCCAAAATCAAGGTTTATTGGTACAAATTGGGATTACTATAAACCCCCTATTCTACCCGATGCTCTTCTGACAAATATTCCTCAGACTGCATTTCTAGCAGGCGTGAACGTGTCCGCTCAATCTCAAAGGCGAGTTTTTCGCCTTGATACAACTCCAAAATAGACTGCTCAGCACGCACGAGCAATTTGACACGGCGGTCATAAAACTCGTCCACCAAATAAATAAACCGTCTGGTCGGGTCCATAAATGTATCCGTCAAGGCAGGGACATTATCCACCATGACCGTATCAAAATCACTGGCAATCTCAATAAAATCGGACGCTGAACGGGGTTGCATACACAAATCCCTAAAACTTGCCAAAAGCATGGTCTCGGTACGCTTAATGATAGCAATCTCACGCCCACCGATGACAATGGGGTCGGTTACTACCTTTTGTCCGCCTGCCAGCGTATCAAACCGCTCGGACAGCCAGTCTTTGGTGTCGTCCGTTAGGGGCGATGAGTAAAGTTTGGCTTGCTTTAACAATCTTAGCCGATAATCCACGCCTGCGTCAATATTCATCACGGTCGTGTGCTTTTCAACCTGCTCAATGGCGGGCAAAAAGCGGTCTCTGTGAATGCCGTTTTTATAAAGCCCAGACGGCTCAATGTTGGACGTCGCCACAAGCGTAATGCCACGCTCAAAGAGCATACTAAACAAATCGCCCAAAATCATGGCGTCCGACACGTTGGAGACAAAAAATTCATCAAAACAAATGACAACCGCTTCGCTATGTATAATGTCCGCCACTTTTTGTAGGGGATTGACTTGCCCTTGCAATTTGACAAGCTCGGACTGTACTCGCTTCATAAAATGATGAAAATGCAGTCGCATTTTTCGCTCTATCGGCAAGCTGTCATAAAACATATCCATAAGCCACGTCTTGCCACGTCCGACACCGCCCCACATATACAAGCCTTTAGGGGGCGTAGGTTTGGCTTTGAACAGACTGGCAAAAAAGCCTTGATTGGTGTTTTGGCTTGCCATGATTTCATGGTGCAGTTTGTCAAGATAGGCAACTGCCTTAGCTTGCACGTCATCATGGCTAAAATTACCTGTGGCTAGGGCTTCATCATAGCGTTTTTGGGGGGATAAATTGGTCATTATTTTTCCTTAATTTAAGCTCGTTTTGTGAATGTTTTTTGGCAACCAAATAAGAATGTATGATTTTATAAACGGTCAAAAATAACAACAAACACGTACACACGATTATCATAAATACCGAATGCCAATGGCTTGGCACGCCACGTTGTAACTCTGTTTTAAATAAATTGATGTGCGGTTTGTCTTTTAAATAATACACTTCAACTGTATCGCCCAACGGCTTGCCACAAAACATTCCAACAGATTTAATATAACTTTTACCATTTACATCAAAACGATAAAATCTTTTAGCGTTTTTTCCGCAATGTTCACGGTAGGACGTGGCTAATATCAACACGCCATTGTCTTTTAATAACTCGTGTTTCTTTATGGTTTTTTGCTGATTGTGGTAAGCAATCCCACAAAGCACGGCAATTATCAAACCCGTAACCAAAACCACCACCCAAAATAATGCTTTATTGCTTGTTATTAAAGCAAACACTTCGCCGAGACTGACTTTGTTTGGGTCTTGTGATTTTGACATGGTTTATTTTTCAATCAATTCTTTTAACTCGCCAAGTCGCCCATGAAAAAAGTGGCTCGCCCCTGTCATCACTTTACGGCGTATGCCAAACTCATCGGCAAAATCCGCCATACTGCTTGGGCGGACAAATTCATCTTGGTCGCCATAAATCATGAGCGTATCGGTCGGTAGTGTTAGCCCTGTTGGGTCGTTTTTTTCAATGGACGGGGCGATGAGCGTGAGTTTTTGTAGATTCACATCTGTATCCGTCAACACCTTATCCGCCACACGGCACGCAATAAATCCCCCAAAAGAAAATCCTGCCAGCCACAGTGTCTTGGCATTCGTCTGCTTCAACGCCCAATCAAGCACGCATAGGCTGTCCAAATACTCGCCATTACCATACTCAATCTCACCGCTTGACTGCCCCACGCCCCGATAATTAAACCGCACGGTATCCATGCTAGCTTCTTTGCAAAAGCGGTATAGGGTCGTAACCACTTTGTTATTCATCGTCCCGCCTGCTTTGGGGTTGGGGTGTAATATCAAAGCCAGCGTGTCCGAGTTCGCCCAATGTGCGTCCACTTCAAGCACCGCACTGTCGCCCATGTGCGGGGCGGGGATTAGGGTTGTGGGTTTTAAGTTTTTCATGTTTTTAAAAGTATAAAATGAGCCATTATAGCATAAAATCAGGCTTATACAGGTGTTTTGTGGCAGGTTTTTATGATGAGATTTTTGAATTTCTTTGTAAAATAGGGGTAAATAATTAGGATTATGTTAAATAAATTTTTAAAATAAAAAGGGAAATTTGCCAATCAAGATGATTTTAAAAAATTGGCGTGTCAAACGTGTCAAATATGGGGTAAATTGCCATTTACCCCAATAAATACACCAATTATAATGACTGCCTTTGTGTTATCACACCCCAAACCTTGCCCAAATCGGTGCATGGTCAGACGGCTTTTCTAGCCCACGAATGTCATAGCTGATTCCTGCATCCACGCAGTCTTGGATAAGTCTGTCTGTACACAGAATATGGTCAATCCGCAAACCCCGTTTTGGCGTGTCATCAAAGCCTTTTGAGCGGTAATCAAACCAACTAAACTCGTCTGCACTGTCAGGCTTAAACTTACGGTAAGTGTCGTGCAAATCACGACTCATTAAGGCATCATACCACTCACGCTCTTCGGGCAAAAACGAACAAGTGCCATTTTTTAGCCAGCGTTTGGCGTTTGGCTCGCCAATGCCCACATCGTTGTCATGGGGCGAGATGTTCATATCGCCCATGATGACAAGCTCACGCCCCTGCCCTTTTAGCTCGTCAATGTAGCGGTTTAGGTCGGCATAAAAAGCACGTTTCATGGGGAATTTGGTCTCATGTTCACGGTTTTCGCCTTGGGGAAAATAGCCGTTGATAACATCAATCTCACGCCCATTGACATCAAATCGGGCATGAATGAGCCGTCTTTGAGCATCCACATCAGCAAAGGGAAAGCCCTTTTGCACAAAAATCGGCTCAAATTTGGACAAAATCGCCACACCATAATGCGACTTTTGCCCAAAAAATTCCACATGATAACCAAGGCTCTCCACGTCTTTTAGGGGAAAGGCATCATCATGGACTTTGGTTTCTTGCAAACCAATAACATCCGCCCCAAGCGTATCACGCACGGCAACGAGTTGGTGTAATCTGGCACGTAGCCCATTAATGTTAAAACTGACAAATGTGGTCATTGAAGCGGTCATTTACAATGGCTCTTAAAAAATAATGACATATGATGGGGGCAAATACTCAAATACAAAGGGTACGGCTTAAATAAATGACACAGTCAAGTGCATTCAGACCAAATTTGGCTCAATATATAACTGTTTGTATAAAAATACAAATAATTTATCATAAAAAATTATGAAATAATAAGATATAATATGTTAATATTCAAAAACTTTATTTTCTACTTTATGTTTACTTTGGGGTAATTATGGCAATTGGCATTAACTGGAAAGCCTTTGGGCCAGGTATTTTGATTGCATCTGCCGCCATTGGTGGTTCACACTTGATCGCATCAACACAGGCGGGGGCGTTATATGGTTGGCAACTTGCCATCATCATTTTATTGGCAAACTTTTTTAAATACCCTTTTTTTCGCTTTGCCACCGACTACGCTTATGAAACGGGTGAGAGTCTCATTGCAGGCTACGCCAAAAAGTCTAAATTTTATCTTTGGGCATTTTTCATTCTATCCATGATATCAGGCATGATCAGTACAGGGGCTGTGGTACTGCTGACAGCGGTGATTTTAAGTTATATGCTCCCCTTTGAACTCTCCACAGTTGTACTGTCGGCGGTGATGGTGGTGGCATCTTGGGCATTGCTTATCTTTGGGCATTTTCGGATGCTTGATAATGTGACCAAATGGATCATTATTTTGCTGACCGTTACGACCATCTTGGCGGTCATCATCGCAGGGGCAAAAGCACCACCACCTGCCCATGACTTTGTGGCAGTATCACCGTTTAACATGGCAGGACTTTCCTTCATCATCGCCTTGATGGGCTGGATGCCAACACCATTAGAATTCTCCGTCATCTCATCGGTATGGACCGCCAAAAAAATTCGTGATGACCATCCAACACATGAACAAGGCTTGCTTGACTTTAATGTCGGCTATCTTAGCTCTGCCATTTTGGCGTTATTTTTCTTGGCTTTGGGAGTGTTTGTCCAATATGGCACAGGACAAGAAATTGCCATGCAGGGCAGTGCTTATATCGGACAGCTCATCAATATGTACACCAACACCATTGGCGAATGGTCAAGAGGTTTGGTGACATTCATCGCCTTTTTGTGTATGTTTGGCACCATAATCACGTGTGTGGATGGCTATGGGCGTGCCAATGCCGAATGTTTTGCACTCATCAGCGGACACAAATCAACAGGCAAAATCACGTCATTTTGGACGACGATTACCGCCATCACAGGTTTTGGGCTCATTACATTTTTTATGGGGCAGATGGCAACCTTGCTCAAATTTGCGATGATTTCAGCCTTTGTTACTGCACCGATTTTTGCCTATTTAAACTACTCACTCATCAAAAGCCGTGGCAAGAAACTCTCGCCTTTGATGAATATCTATGCCATCTGTGGCATTGTGTTTTTGGCAGGGTTTACCGTATTGTTTTTATTACAATTTTTTCAAATTATCGGCTAGGATGCTTAAACTGATTTTTAAGACAATCATCAAAAAACCAGTCGCCTGACTGGTTTTTGTTTGGTCAATGTTAAAGTTAAGACAAATTAGAGGCTTGTACCAAAAGCTGGGTATACTCATGTTGTGGCTCTTCAAAAATCTGTCTTGCCGTACCCATATCCACCACCATGCCCTCACTCATCACAATCACGCGGTCAGAGAGTGCTTTGACCACCGATAAATCATGGCTGATAAAAATATAGCTTAGTCCATATTTTTTTTGTAGGTCATTTAAAAGATTGACTACCATGATTTGGGTAGAGCGATCAAGGGCAGATGTCGGTTCATCAAGCAAAACAAATTTTGGTTCTAAAATAATCGCTCGGGCGATGGCGATACGCTGACGCTGACCCCCTGAGAACTCATGCGGATAGCGGTTTATCATGGTGGGCGATAGATTGACTTCTTTTAAGATCTTAACCACCTTTTGCCGACGTTCTTCTTTGCTCATCTGCGGAAAATGTACAGTAAGCCCCTCTTCTATAATCTCACGCACGGTCAGACGAGGCGACAATGAGTTAAAGGGGTCTTGAAAGACGATTTGCATATCACGACGCAATGCTTGGCGTTTATCGCCCTTTGTGTCAATGATTTTTTCACCATTAAAACGAATATCGCCCACAGACGGTACAATCTGCATGATGGCACGTCCCAATGTGGATTTTCCCGAACCTGACTCACCGACAATGCCCAATGTCTCGCCTTTTTTTAGGTCAAGTGTGATGCCCTTGACTGCATTAAAGGTTTTGGTAGGCTTGCCAAAGAAGTTGCGTGCGATGACATAATCCACCTTAATGTCCTCTGCTGTGATGAGCTTTGGGGCGGATTCATCAAGGATGGGTTTGTGATTGTTGGGAATGGGGGTCAACAGCTCAACAGTATAAGGATGTTGTGGATTATCAAAGACCTCTTGGGTCGTGCCACGTTCAATAATCACGCCATACTGCATGACACACACTTGATCGCTGTACTTTTTGACCAATCGCAAATCATGAGAGATTAAAATAATCGCCATGCCCAAATCACGCTGCAATTCTAGCATCAAATCCAAAATTTCCGCCTGCGTGGTCACATCAAGTGCCGTCGTCGGCTCATCAGCGATAAGCAGGTCGGGCTTATTGATAATCGCCATTGCAATCATGATGCGTTGGAGCTGACCGCCTGAGAACTCATGCGGATATGCCGTCATTTTTTTGTCGGCATTGGGAATTTTGACCTTTTGTAAGGTGTCAAGTGCCAGTTTGGTCGCTTCGGACTTGCTCACGCTCGGGTTGTGAATGCTGACCGCTTCTGCCACTTGTTTGCCGATGGGGACAAATGGGTTAAGAGACGTCATCGGCTCTTGGAAAATCATGGCAATCTTATCGCCACGGATGGCACGCATCTCACGCTCCGATAAGCTAAGTAGCTCTTTGCCATCAAACAGTACTGATGAGTCTTTACCAAAACTGGCGATGTTTTTTGGCAAAAGTTGCATAATCGCCATTGACGTGACCGACTTGCCCGAACCTGACTCGCCCACGATGGCAAGTGTCTGTCCTTTTTCTACGGCAAATGATGAGTCCTTGACCGCATGGACAAGCTCTTCATCGGTTTTTAAAAATACATCCAAATTTTTTACTTGTAATAATGTCATATCATCTGTCCTTTGGGTCTAAGGCATCACGCAAACCATCGCCGATAAAGTTAAAACAAAACAGTGTAACCACCAAAAAGGTAGATGGCACAAGCAGTTGCCAAGGAGCGACTTGCATGGTCTGAGCCCCTTCTTGGAGCAGTGCCCCCCAACTGGTTCTCGGCTCTTGTACGCCCAGCCCCAAAAAGCTCAAAAATGACTCAAACAAAATCATACCTGGTACGATAAGAGACGCATAAATCACGACCACGCCCAGCACGTTTGGCACGATATGACGGGTCACGATTTGCCAGTTATTCACGCCTGTGACTCGGGCAGCTTCAATAAATTCCTTATTTTTTAGGCTCAATGTCTGACCACGCACGATACGAGCCACGTCAAGCCATGATACCAGACCGATTGCCACAAAAATCAAAATGATATTACGCCCAAATAGGGTTACCAATAAAATCACAAAAAACATAAAAGGAAAGGCACTTAGGATTTCTAAAAATCGCATCATGACCATGTCCACTTTACCGCCCAAAAAGCCAGAGACAGCACCATAGACCGTTCCCACCAGCACCGCCACCAATGCACCAGCAATCCCCACCATGAGTGAGATTTGCCCGCCAACAGCTGTCCGCACGAGCAGGTCTCGCCCTAAGGTATCCGTACCAAAATAGTGCTTGGTTTCCATAGACGGGGCGATACCCATGTTACTCCAATCTGTGTCAGCATAGCCAAATGGCGACAGCATGGGGGCGACAATCACAAATGCCGTGATAAGAAGCAACACCACACCACTTGCCATGGCGGCTTTGTTACGGCGAAAACGTCGCCATGCATCTTGCCATAGACTTCGTCCTTTCACCACAGGCTCTATGGCTTGCACTGTTTCGCTTGCATTCATAGACATACGCATTCCTTTTTAGTATTTAATTTTCGGGTCAATCACCGCATACAAAATATCAACAATCGCATTAAATAGGATTGTCAATACCCCCACCAAAATCGTCAAACTCAGCACAAGGCTATAATCACGGTTTAACGCACCGTTCACAAACAGCTGACCGATACCAGGCAGACCAAAAATCGTCTCAATCACGATAGAGCCTGTGACAATCCCCACAAAAGCAGGCCCCAAATACGAGATGATGGGCAACATGGCAGGACGTAAGGCATGTTTAAAGACGATGTGCGACAAGGGCAAGCCTTTTGCCTTGGCGGTGCGGATATAGGGGCTATTCATCACTTCAATCATCGACCCCCTTGTGATACGAGCGATACTTGCCACATAGCCTATCGCCAATGCTGTCACAGGTAGCACTAGATTCATGAATGCCCCACCATTCCAGCCCCCTGCTGGAAACCATTTTAAAATGACCGCAAAAATCAGCACAAGTAGCGGTGCTTTGACAAAGCTTGGCATGACCACGCCCGTCATCGCCAGCGTCATCAACACATAATCAAGCCAGCTGTTTTGTTTTAGGGCGGCGATGACCCCAAGACCAATCCCCAACACCACCGCAATGACAAAAGCATAAAAGCCAATCTCCACCGACACAGGTAGAGCTTGGGCAAGCAATTCATTGATGGTATGGTCTTTATATTTAAAAGATGGCCCAAAGTCCCCTTGGGCAAGTTGTTTTAGATAATTGACAAATTGAAGCCACATCGGGTCATTTAAATGATATTTTGCCTCGATGTTGGCAAGTACCGCAGGGGGCAGATTACGCTCGCCCGTAAAAGGACTGCCAGGGGCAAGTCGCATCATAAAAAATGAAATGGTAATCAAAAAGAGCATGGTTGGAATGGCTTCTAACACACGCTTAAAAATGAGTTTAAACATAAGCTCTCTCTTATTATTTGCAAATCCATGGCAAACACAAAGGCAGATAACACCTCAAAATACTGGCAATCATCTAGGGCGTATCGAGTATTGCTTGATATTAGAGCATGCCCGCCCCAATCATTTTTTTGCACAGAAATTTTCTTGCAAACATCAAATCCTGATACACCCTATTGCAATCCACAAAAAACACAACAAACAGCAGGTTTATTCTGCATCACGGCTAAATGCCCAATCCTTGATTTGCCAGTTACTGCTCGGGTCATTTAATGATTCTGCTTGCAGATAAGGCTTTTGTAGACGCACCGACACGGCAGTATAAATAGGTAAAATGGCAGCTTCCTTGTCAAGCAGTTGCTCCGCTTGATGGTATCTTTCCATGCGGTCATTATCATTTAGGCTGGCACTCAAAGTTGAGTCAAGTAAACGATCAAATGTCTCACTGGCATATTTGCCCGAGTTGTTACTGTTGTCCGAACGCAACACGTTTAAAAAGGTTGATGGCTCGTTATAATCAGCACACCATCCTGCAAATGCTGTATCAAACTTACCTTGACGGCGAGTATCCAACATGGTTTTCCATTCTTGGTTGATGATGGAGACATTGACACTACCGCCGAACGATTCGTTGAGCATGGACGCCGCTGCTGTGGCAATACGCTTACCGGCTTCGCTGGTGCTGTACAGCAACTCAAATTTGAGTGGGTTGCCCGATGAGTAGCCAGCATCCGCCATCAGCTGTTTGGCATGCTCAATGCGTGCCGACCTATCCATCGCCATCCAGTCATGACTGACTTCGCCCATGTTATAGATGGCAGGCGGGGTAAACTGATAGGTTGCCCTCTCGCCACGACCCAACACTTTCTCAGCAATCGTCTCACGGTCTAATGCCATAGAGATGGCTTGACGAGCTTTAACATCATTAAATGGTGCTTTGGCGTGATTGTATTCTAGATAAAAGGTACACAGCTTTGGCGATGAATGCACTTCATCTGGCAGCTCATTTTTGATGCTGGTCAGATGCTCTGATGGAATGGCAGCAATCTCAACCTCGCCTGCCTTATTATAGCGATTGACCTCTGTGGATGCTGATGTGATGGGCAAGAAAGTGGCTTTATTGATATTACCCGTCACCTCTCCAAAGTAGGCAGGATTGCGTTCTACCTTGATGTGACTATTAACCACCCAATCGGTCAATTTATATGCACCGCTGACCACGATGTTGGCAGGGTCAAGCCATTTGTCGCCATGGGTTTCGATGGCTTGTTTAGGCACAGCGTACGCCACAGGCAACACCAACAAATCAGGCAAATAAGGCACAGGGTCAGTTAATGTGATTTCAAGCGTTTTATCATCAATGGCTGTCACGCCCAAAGTCTCCACGCCTGCTTTGCCATCAGATATTTGCTTGGCATTGGCAACTTTGGCATCCACCAAATAACTAGAATATGGCGATGCGGTATTTGGGTCAGTCAGACGCTGAAAACTATACACAAAGTCATGAGCGGTAATCGGCGTATCATCTGACCATTTAGCATCACGGATTTTAAATGTCCACACTTTACCATCGGCACTGTCCCATTCACTTGCCAATGCTGGTATGGTCGCTCCTTTTTCATCAGCACTGACCAATCCGACAAACATTTGGCGGATAATAGCAAATGAACTTGAATCTGATGCCTTATGCAAATCCAATGATTCAGGCTCTGATCCATTAGGAATGGTTATCTCATCTTTGGTTGTTGTCGCCAAAGATGGTGCAGACTGTTGGTTATCACTCCCACAACCTGACAGAGCAAGAACTCCAAATAACGTGAGTACGGCAAAACTTAGTGTTGATAATTTCATCTTACTTCTCCATGATGATGAACGGATGACAAATCTTGGCAGATGTCATCTAACTTAATATGTTTGTGTTAATCTGACTGATGACATGTTGCTGATTTTATTAATGGCATGATGGTCAAAAATCATAAACAGCAAACACAAATCACCAACAGGCGATTTGTGCTGTCATGACATGATTAGTGTTTGGCGATTTTCCAGTCTTTGACTTGCCATGTATTTTGTGGGTCGTTGCTTGAATAGCCCAGAACATATGGTTTTACCAAACGAGGTGATACATAGTGATAGACAAAGATGGTCGCGCTGTCCTTGTCCAGCACCGCCTCAGCTTGGTGATATAACTGGGCACGTTGTTCTGCTGTTACATCTCCCCCCAAAGTACCATTCATCAGACGGTCAAACTCCGGGCTGTTATATTTGCCATAGTTGTTAGAATCGGTTGAGACGAATGTATTTAGGAACGTTGATGCTTCGTTATAGTCAGCACACCAGCCCCCACGAGAGACTTGATGTTTTTGAGTACGCCGAGTTTCAAGATAAGTTTTCCACTCTTGGTTGTTAAGACTTACCTCAACAAAGCCCAAAGAATCCTTCCAAAACGATGCCGCTGCCACTGCCAGCTTTTTGTGTGACTCTGAGGTGTTATACAGCAGTTCAAATTTTAAAGGGTTAGATTCGTTAAAACCTGCTTCATTAAGTAGCTTTTTAGCCTCCTCTATGCGTTTGGCTTTATCCCATGCCCTCCAATCAGGTTCATAATCTATCATGCCTGCGATGGCGTTTGGCGTGTATTGATAAGCCACCGTCTGACCTTGTGCCAAGATATTGTCCGTGATGATGTCACGGTCTAGTGCCAATGACAACGCCTTACGCACACGTACGTCATCAAACGGGGCTTTGGTGTGGTTAAACTCATAATAATAAGTACATAACTTCGGCTGAACCTTGACCTGCTCGCCCAGCTCGGATTGGAGCTGTTTAAACTGCTCTGACGGCAAAGAATCTGCCGTGACGTCCACCTCGCCTGCCTTATAGCGAGTCACGTCGGTAACCTCCGATGGGATAGCCAGTAGCGTGACAGTATCGATGGTAGTCTTGGCATCGTCATAATAACTGGCATTACGCTCTAACACAATACGCTCATTAACCTGCCAGTCTTTTAGGTTGTAGGCACCATTAACGACATAGTTGCCTACCGCTGTCCATTTGTCGCCATGTTGTTCTACCGCTCTTTGATTGACTGGTTTGACAGATGTATGGATGAGCGTGTCAGGCAAATAAGGCACAGGCTCAGACAAGGTGATTTCAAGCGTTTTGTCATCAATGGCTTTGACACCCAGCGTATCAGGATTTGCCTTGCCATCCACGATGTCCTGAGCATTGACCACTTTGACCGCCGCCAAATAAGTAGCATAAGGCGATGCTGTTTCAGGATTTACCAGACGCTGAAAACTATACACAAAATCCTGAGCCGTCACAGGGTCGCCATTTGACCATTTGGCATCACGGATTTTAAACACCCACACTTTATTATCATCACTCTCCCATGATTCTGCCATGCCTGCCACGGTATTGCCGTCTGCATCCGTTGATGTCAGACCAACCAATAGCTGGCGGATGATATTAGACTCTGGCACGCCTGATACTTTGTGCGGGTCTAGCGACTCAGGCTCGGCGGCGTTGTTAATGGTCACCTCTTGTGTATCGGCAAGTTCGCCTGTCACAACTGATGCACTGCCTGATGCGTTGGTATTTGACTCGTTGTCGCCACAGCCAAATAAGGCAAGACTAAGCGAAACGAGCAAGGCTGATGGTGCAAATTTTGCATTCATGGGGATGTCCTTATGTCAGAAAAATGAATTGACTTTTGTAATCTGGGTCATGACACGCCACCGTTCATCCTTTTGCTAAGCCCTATCCATTTGTCAAGGTTTTATAAAGCAAAACCTTTTAAAAATCATTTTTAAAACAACAAATAACATGGCTCTTAAAAACAGAGAATCATTCTCATATTTACGGCAAATATAAAAGGTAGGCATGCCCCACGCCCAAATGACAACTAAATATAATCGTTTTACAACCCCAAAGTCAAGAATTTTTTAAAGATTATGACAAAATAATGACAACAAAAAACCACTTATTGTAAAAATAAGTGGTTTTTGTGTTAAAAAATATCACGCATCAAATGGGTCTCTTAGCACAATCGTTTCTGCTCTGTCCGCCCCTGTTGAGATGATATCCACAGGACAGCCCACAAGCTCTTCGATGCGCTTGATGTACGTTTTGGCGTTGTCTGGCAAATCATCAAACTTGGTGATACCGATTGTGGACTCCGTCCAGCCTTGCAAGGTCTCATACACAGGCGTTACTTTGGCATAATACTCAGCATCATACGCCCCCTTAATCTCGCCTTCTGGCAAGGTATAGTCCGTGGCGATTTTAATCTCGCTAAGACCGTCTAGCACGTCAAGCTTGGTTAGGCAAATACCGCTCATGGAGTTTAGCACGACCGCACGTCTAAGTGCCACCGCATCAAACCAACCGCAACGTCTGGCACGCCCTGTTGTCGCTCCAAACTCATGTCCCACCGTTCCTAGATGCTCGCCCACATCATCAAACAGCTCTGTCGGGAAAGGTCCTGAGCCGACACGGGTGGTATAGGCTTTGGTGATGCCAAGCACATAATCAAAATACAAAGGACCTAGACCTGTGCCTGTTGCCACGCCCCCTGCGGTGGTGTTTGAACTGGTTACAAAAGGATAAGTCCCGTGGTCAATGTCAAGCAAGGTACCTTGAGCCCCTTCAAACATCAAATTCTCGCCTGCCTGACGGCGTGTTTCTAGCTCGTCTGTTACGTCCACCACCAAGTCTTTTAGCTCGCTTGCCCATTCTTGGCATAGAGCAAGGGTGGCATCATAATCAATCGCTTCGGCTTTATAGTACTGGGTTAAAGCAAAGTTATGATATTCTAAGATATTTGCCAATTTGTCCGCCAAATCACTACGGAACAAATCCGCCACACGCAAGCCACGGCGAGCCACTTTATCTTCATAGGCAGGACCGATACCACGACCTGTTGTGCCGATTTTGCCGTTGCCACGCTTTAATTCACGGGCTTGGTCAAGGGCGGTGTGATAAGGCATGATGAGCGGGCAGGCAGGCGAGATACGAAGTCTTTCACGCACAGGCACGCCTTTTTCGGATAAGCCTTTCATCTCTTTTAGTAGAGCATCGGGGGCTAGTACCACGCCATTGCCGATAAAGCAGGTTACGCCTTCACGCAAAATCCCCGATGGAATAAGATGCAACACCGTCTTTTCGCCACCAACAACAAGCGTATGCCCTGCATTGTGTCCGCCTTGATAGCGTGCCACGGCAGTTGCTTTTTCGGTCAATAAATCCACGATTTTGCCTTTGCCTTCATCGCCCCACTGACTGCCAAGCACGACAACATTTTTACCCATGTCTTTCACCTTAATTTAAGTTAAACCAATGCCAAATTTTGGCGTTTTTCCTATCTAGTTTAACACACAATCAAGGGGGAAAACTAGCTTAAATTGAACAAATTTTGAAAATTTATCAAATCAATTTAAATTGATAAAAACTTGCAAAATTTTGCCAAAGCCCTTAAAATTTTTACCAAAATCATGTTACAATATCCTGTTAAAATTCATAATTAAAAAAAGGCGAATCCATGTTTCAGTTACACCCCACGCTTGCCAAAGACACATTTTTGGTTGGCGACTTACCGCTGTGTACCGTGCGTTTGATGAATGACTGTCAATTTCCTTGGCTGATTTTGGTGCCACGTGTCTCAAACATCAAAGAAATCTACGAGCTGTCTGACGCTGACCAAGTGCAATTTTTGCGCGAATCAAGCTGGGTATCTAGCCAAATGGCGAAAATCTTTGGGGCGGACAAAATGAACGTCGCCGCCCTTGGCAATCAAGTGCCACAACTACACTTTCATCATGTCGTCCGCTATCAAAATGACGCTCGCTGGCCTAACCCTGTTTGGGGTTGCCCTGCCATCGCCTACACCCCCGAAGTCTTGCAACACATGAAACAGACTCTGATGATGGCACTCCGTGGGCATCATGAAATGCCCTTTGACTGGAAATTCAACATTTAAGCTGTTGATTTTCCAAATTATACCCCATTCTCAACTTTATATCAGTGATTGATTTATTAAGGGCAAATTGCAATTCGCCCCTACGACCAAAAAATAATTATTGAAAAATCAACAAGTTACTATTTTAAGTTGAGAATGAAGTAAATTATATTGGCAGTTAGCACCAAAACGAAAAATCCGTCATTATGCCCAATGACGGATTTTTGTGGTCTTTAAAGATGATTTAATCGCTTGTCTTATCAATCACTTGTCTTGTTCAAGTGCCAAATTAATCGTGCCATCTTGATTATTTTCGCTTGTCTTTTGCTCATCTTGTGCCAATTTATCTTTGGCAAGGCTGTCTTTGGCTAGCATCACATCGCCAGCCTTATCTTGTTTGGTGTTTTTGGCATCTTTGTCCACAGGTTTTACTTGCACTTTTACCAAACCAACCGACAACGGAGCAAGCTGTTTAAAGGCGTTTTTGGTTAGGTCAATACGCCCTGCTTTACCAATGCGGTCATTGACTTTACAAGTGATGGATTTGCCCGTTTTGGCATTGGTAACTTCCACATACGTCCCAAGTTTGTAGCGGTTGGATGCACAGGTCATGCCATTATTGCTAAATACTTCGCCATTGGCAGTTTTGCGACCATTAAATTTATCAGCATAATAAGACGCCGTGGTTGAGTGGGCAGATGCCTGCATGCCGATTAGAGCGGTCAAGGTTAAGGTAGTGATGTTAAATAAACGCATGATTACTCTCTTGGTTGATGGTATTATGGATAAAATGAATAAAACACGCCTGCCATTGATGATGTTTTTATTAGGGCGTGCCTACCATTGATAACATTTTATAAAATAAGATGAAAATTTGACACGCCCCAAAACAAACAAATCCATTAACTGTCAATGCTACAAAAGTCAATGTCTACAAAAATAGTTTGGCAAGCAAAGGCTGACTATTATAACAAATTTATGGGCTTATCTTGTTAAGCGATTGCTATTTTTTGTAAAAACAACACCGATATGCAAACCAAAGAAGCAACATACAGCCTAAAACTTAGCACAAATCAAGATTGAGACAAAGCCATCCCATGCTTTTATTTTTTAAAATACAAATCAAAATACAATATATCCCAAATTAAACTCATCACATGTTCATTTTTTGTGAAAAAACTGTCTAAATATAAGGCAAAATCAACGCTTTATTACTTTTTATTACATTTTAAAAAGGATGTAGCAATAAAAAAGGTCTACAATAAATTTGCAGGCAATGGCTTATCTACTCATTTTGTCTTTGCCTTGCTAAATCATTTTATCACAAACACCCAAAGGATGTCCCATGAAAAAAATCATCGCACTATCATCTATTATTGCTTTAACACTAACTGGTTGTGCTGGCACTCAGCTTGACAATACTCGTGTTAAAACCGTTGAAGGCGAAGTCAAAGCCGTTAAAGTGGTTAATATTCCAAGTTTTGATATTGAAATCGCCCCACGCAAAGCCACTTGTCAGCTGACCGACACCGCAGGCAATGCCGTTGCCAGCGAATGCCTACAATACCGTCGCACCCACGAGCGTAACTACAATGTACTAAGTGGCAACATCGAAGGATTTACCTTTGAAGAAGGTAACCGTTATGTGCTAAACATCAGCCAAACGGCAGTCAATGACGAAGCTGCGGGCAAAGTTGTTCCTGTATGGAAACTAAACAACATCGTCTCAGTTACTCCTGAAATCATCAACCCTACACAGTAATTAGTGTTTGCCAATTATTGTTTGGTTGTAAAGACTTTGTTTTAAAAGTTAGTTCAACCCATCTTTGGGCGAGCTTACCGTCATAAAATGACTGGTTGGTTCGTCCAATTTTTATTTTTTGGCAAAGGGTGTTATAATTGGCTAAATTTTAAGACAAACGCATCATGACCATTCGCACGCCAAAAGAATTTAACCATGCCCCCAGAAAACGCTTTGGGCAAAACTTTTTACACGACACAAACATCATCCGCCAAATCGTTGATAGCGTTCGCTTATCTCGCACCGATAACTTGCTAGAAATCGGGCCGGGGCTTGGGGCATTGACCGAGCCACTATTGGCAGAAGTGGATGGCATGACAGTCATCGAGCTTGACCGTGATTTGGCAAATGGTCTAAAAATCAACATCGGGGCGAACAGCCATCCTGATTTTACCATCATCAATGACAACGCCATGCACATTGACTATCGCACGCTTGCCGAGCAGGTGGGGCGTGGGGCGTTTCGTGTGGTGGGCAACCTACCCTATAACATCTCCACGCCCATTTTATTTCGCTTGTTAGAATTTAGCGATGTCATCACCGACATGCACTTTATGCTTCAAAAAGAAGTGGTGGATCGCATCACCGCCGAGCCAAACACCAAAGCCTACGGGCGACTGTCTGTCATCATGCAGTATCATTGCACCACTGATTATCTTTTGACCGTGCCAAATGGGGCGTTTAACCCCCCGCCAAAGGTAACGTCTGCCGTGTTTCGCCTAACGCCTTTTAAGGTCAAGCCCTTGCAAGCCCAAGATGAGAAACTCTTTGCCGATGTCGTGCGTGAGACCTTTAACCACAGACGCAAAACTTTGCGAGCAATTTTTAAAAGTGTGAACATGTTGCCGATATTGGACGATGATGATTTTGCCAAGGCGAGCATCAACCCCCAAGCCCGCCCCGAAACGCTGAGTGTGGCAGATTTTGTGCGACTGTCCGATGTGGCTTTTGAAAAATTAAAGCAAACTTGATACAATAAGATAAATTGATATAATAAAACCATATGACAAAAAATTTACAAAAAACTTATCGCCATGAATACGTCATTGGCGACTTGCAGGGCTGTTTTAATGCTTTTAACCGTTTGCTTGTTGCTTTGGATTTTGATGAAACCCAAGACAAGATTTGGCTATGCGGCGACATCGTGGCTCGTGGGGAAAACTCCCTAGACACCCTAAGACAAGTCAAGCGTTTGTCCGACATCGGGGCATTAACCACGGTGCTTGGCAATCATGACATCACGCTCATTGCCACATGGCGGGGCGTTTTACCCATCAAACCCAAGGACAACACCGCACCGATATTTGTCGCTCCCGACTGTGATGAGTTGTTGGACTGGCTACGTCATCAGTCGTTTTTGGTATATCCCAATGACACAACGGTACTGACTCATGCGGGCATACCGCCCCATTGGAAGGTCAAAGATGCCAAAGGTTATGCTAATGAACTAGCACAAGCCTTTGGTGGTGATTTGGATGAGCTTGATAAGCTGTTGCCCAATTTATACAGTAAAGCCACCGAGCCTTGGTCGGATGAGCTGATAGGTCATACTCGCCTGCGACTGATTGCCAACTACTTGACACGCATGCGACTGTGCGACAAACATGGCACGCTTGAATTTTCTTTTAAAGAAAGTCTTGGCGACACCATGCCTTTGGGCTATCGTCCTTGGTTTGATTGGGAAGTGGCACGCAAACGCAAGATTCTGTTCGGGCATTGGGCAGCCCTAGAAGCAAAGATTGCCACCCAACACGTCCGTGCCTTAGATGGGGGCTGTGTGTGGGGCGGTAAACTTGTCGCCTATCGCCTTGCTGATGAGCATATTATTACCGTCAGTGGCTTTGATGCTTGACAACTATTTTACCAGATACTTGATAATGGGAGCAACCATGATTGAATCATCTTATTGTACCAACACCCCATCTCATGCCTTAACTGGGAAAAGTGGATTTTCTAACATGTCATTGGGAGTGGTCATCACGCTGGGACTGGCACTATCTGCCTGTGCCAACAAACCCACCTACCAACAAAATAACGCCCAAACCACCATCACGCCCCCCGTCAGCAGTCCTGCCAGACAAGGTGTACCCCAACGCTATCAAGTCCAACGTGGCGACACCGTCTCAAAAATCGCCGCTCGCTACGGTCTTAATTGGCGTGAAGTCAGTCGCATCAACCGCCTAGACAGCAATCACACCATCCGTGTGGGGCAGTGGCTGACCCTATGGCACACATCAAATCCCGCCCAAGCTGGCACAACCACCACCATCACCCAAACACCCGCCACAGCAACCACGCCTAGGGTCATCACGGTCAAAAATCCCATGGTCGGCAATGTTGGTGTCATGAAATTTGACTATCCTGTGGGCAGAAACAACAAAATCGTTCGTCACTTTGGCGAGATTAGCAACATTAACGGCATTAACACCAAAGCCGAAGGCATGTGGTTTACGGGCAGTAATAACGACATCGTGCGTGCCACTCGCTCAGGCACAGTCGTGCATGCTGACAACACTAACACAGGGGGTATTATCACCATCTCACACTCTGATGGCTTTGTCAGTAGCTATCTGCATGTCAAAGATGTGAGTGTCCGCAAAGGGCAGAACATCGGTGTGGGCGACCTCATCGCCAAAATGAAGCAACAACAAAACGGGGCAACCTTATTAGAATTTCGTATCGCCAAAAATGGCGTGTACATTGACCCTGTGACGGTATTAAAATAATCGGCATGATGGGGCAAATTGCAGTTTGCTCCATGCCAAGGCGTTGTGTTTACTGCATGGCCAGTTGCAAAAGCACCTTATAAACAACGCCAAATAACATCATCAAGGCGTGCTTATCTGGCACACCCTACATGCTACATGCCATAACGCATCAAAACCCACTTGCCAGTTTATCCAACTCATCAGCCAGTTTGGCAGGATTAAATGACGTGCCCAAAACTTTTTGTGGGGCGGATATTCTAAAATCATCGCCATCACGTTCAACGACCCACGCCACAACACCGTGCTCGCCTGCGGTGATTGTTGCCAGCTCATAGGCGTGAATGATGCTGTCGTCATCACTGATTTTTGTGATGCCTTTTTTGGCTTGGAAAAGCGGATGCTTGTGATGGCTTGACATGACAAACACCAACCGCTGTGCCTCACTGGGCAACTCATTTAGCTTAACACTTATTAACTCCTGTGGCATGAGCGTCTCTTCAAAGTGACCTGCCCCTGCCAGCGACCCAACATGACGCACGCTCTCATCAGCACTTCGCACATTGCCATACCAAATCTTGTCCAACACCTGATGTGAGCCATCTAGCATCACGCAGGACAAATCGATGTCCATGTCAAGCGTTGGCGAGCGAAACGGGGTTAGCCCCTTTAGCAGGGGGATTTTTCTGACAAAAGCAAGCACGCCTGTTTTTTCAAATTGACATGCTTCATAATTGACAGACACCGTCAAAGTCCGTCCATACACACCAAGCTCGGTCAAGGTTTTGGGTTCAAAAAAAGTTTTTAAGGACGGGTTGTCCTTGTCTTTGTGTTGGTTAAAATCAGTCATAAACTTATCAATGGGTTAGTTTTTTAGGGCGGTCTCATCAAAGGCATGTTTTAATGCCTGCTCTACGGCGTTAATGCGTTCTTGGCAGACTTTATAAGCATCAATGGACTGCTCTACCACGCTCACTAGGTTGTCAATGTCTAGTGTCTGACTTTGTTCTAGCGAGTCTGCGTTGTGCTTTAAGATGTCGTAGGCTTCTTTAAAAGTCATCAAAGATGGGGTATCACTGGCTTGGGACATGTCATTCTCAGGTAATTTTCTTGGATAATTTTAGACAAATAAAATCCCATTTTACCCAATCACTTCTTATCAAGCAAGTAGATTTTGTCAAGCCCACTGTCTTTATTGTAAGTATTTTTGTTACAAACGGACTTACCAAGAACGGATTTACCAAGTAAGTTGGGTACGATTCATTTTAAAAACAAAACCAACAAACTATTTTCAAACGATTACAATTCTGTTATCATAGCTTAAATTTATGTAAACGTGCCATTTTATCAATATTTGGCATGGTACAGTCAAACACGCCAATACCAACGCACATGACACCACAAGGAACCATCAGTCATGATGTGTTGATATTGGCATTTTTATGCATGCTCACTAATTGACCTTTCAATGACTGATTTTCAAGCGATGACATGTATTTGATGAAAAAGGAAAATCATGACTGACTCTAAAAAACCCCACAACGACGAACACGTCTCCGAGCTTACCTTAGACACCGACTTTATGGGTGACAGTAACGACGAAACGCCATCAGGTGTCATCACCAAAGACGCCATCAAGGGCATGATTATTTTTGCCGTCGCCACCATCGTCTCCATCATATTATATCAAGTCATGCCGTTTGGCACCGACGTCAATAAAGGCTTGGCGATACTTGTCTTTATCGGCACATTATGGCTGACCGAAGCCATTCACGTCACCGCCACTGCCATCTTAGTGCCGATTCTTGCGGTGCTGGTTGGCGTGCCTGAGTTTGACACCAAAAAAGCCTTGGCAAGTTTTGCCGACCCCATCATCTTTGTATTCTTTGGCGGTTTTGCCCTTGCTGCCACGTTGCATGTGCAAAAACTTGACCGCAAAATCGCTTTTGGCTTGGTCAAACTGGCAGGGGGCAAGCTGGGCTTGGCGGTGTTTTACATCTTTTTTGCCACCGCCATTTTGTCCATGTGGATTAGCAAC
The DNA here is from genome assembly GCF_039693965.1 of Moraxella sp. K1664. NCBI lineage: Bacteria > Pseudomonadati > Pseudomonadota > Gammaproteobacteria > Moraxellales > Moraxellaceae > Moraxella > Moraxella sp. K1664. The sequence continues at coordinate 2,151,389 of NZ_CP155576.1, read as the reverse complement.
ACCGCAACTGCCGCCATGATGTTGCCATTGGCATTGGGACTTTTGGGGCAGATTGACAAAGAAAAAGACCGTTCTACCTTTTTGTTTGTCCTACTAGGTATCGCCTATTGTGCCAGTATCGGCGGATTGGGCACGATGATTGGTTCACCACCAAACGGTATTGCTGCCAAAGCATTGGAGCTTAGTTTTATAGAGTGGATGAAATTTGGTGTACCGATGATGCTTGTCATGCTTCCGATACTGCTTGGGGCGATGTACGTCTTTTTAAAACCCAACCTAAAACAGAATGTGGTCATGACCGATGAGATCATTCCATGGACACCATCACGCATTTTAACCATCGTTGTCTTCGTGGCTACTGCCCTATCATGGATTTTTGGCAAACAACTCGGTGAGATGTTCGCCTTTAAATCCCCCGACACCATCATCGCTCTATCAGCAGCGGTTGCGGTGCTTGCCTGCGGTTTGGTCAGCTGGAAACAAGTGTCTGATAATACCGACTGGGGCGTACTCATGCTCTTTGGTGGCGGTATCGCTCTATCTAATATCATGAAAGACTCGGGTGCCTCTGCCTTGCTTGGCGAGCAAATCGCCAATGCCTTATCGGTTGCACCGATATTTGTAGTTATTTTGGCAATCACTGCATTCATTATCTTCTTGACCGAATTCACCTCAAATACCGCCTCTGCCGCCTTACTTGTGCCACTATTTGCTCCGATTGGCGTACAGCTTGGTCTTCCCCCTGAGGCACTTATCATGGTCATTGGCATCGGCGCTTCTTGTGCGTTTATGTTACCTGTTGCCACACCACCAAATGCCATCGTCATGGGCACAGGATACATCAAACAAAAAGAGATGATGCAAGTTGGTCTTATCCTAAACTTCATATCCATTGCCATCGTTACAATATGGGCTTTTTTCTTTTTAAGATAGTCTCTTGACTTTAATATATCAGTACTTAACCTAAAATGAACATATTCAGATATGTTCATTTTTTTTGAAAATACATTCATTTTTTAAAAAAATAAATATTACAATTCATAAGAAAATATGGTTTAATAGCGTATTTTTTTAATTCTACTGATAAATAACTCACCATAAACCCACTTTTATCAAGCGAGATTTTTATGACCACAATCACTCTAAACACTCCTGATTTTGTTCGCCATCAAGCCATCATTGATTGGGTTGCTAAGATTGCCAAACTGACCAAACCTGCTCGCATTGAGTGGTGTGATGGTTCACAAGAAGAGTATGATCGCCTAATCCAACTCATGATTGATAATGGCACAATGGTCAAACTGAATGAAGAGAAACATCCTGATTCTTATTTGGCATTTTCTGACCCATCAGATGTGGCTCGTGTTGAAGACCGCACTTTTATTTGTAGCGAAAAACAGATTGACGCAGGAGCAACAAATAACTGGAAAGACCCAAATGAGATGCGTGCCATCTTAAATGACAAATTTGACGGTTGCATGGCGGGGCGTACCATGTATGTTGTGCCATTTAGTATGGGCCCTTTGGGCAGCCATATTGCCCACATTGGTATAGAGCTGACCGACAGTCCTTATGTGGTTGTCAGTATGCGTAAAATGGCTCGCATGGGCAAGGCAGTTTACGAGGTGCTGGGCACAGATGGTGAATTTGTTCCGTGTGTGCATTCTGTTGGCAAGCCATTGGCAGATGATGAAAAAGATGTGGCATGGCCATGCAACGATGATAAGTATATTGTTCACTACCCAGAAACTCGTGAAATATGGTCATTTGGTTCAGGCTATGGCGGTAACGCCCTGCTTGGTAAAAAATGCCTAGCCCTACGCATTGCATCTGTCATGGGTCGTGAACAAGGTTGGCTTGCCGAGCACATGCTTATCCTAGGCGTAACGAACCCCGAAGGCAAAAAGCACTATGTGGCAGCTGCCTTCCCATCCGCCTGTGGCAAAACCAACTTCGCCATGCTTATCCCACCAGCAGGCTATGAAGGCTGGAAAGTCGAAACCGTGGGCGATGACATTGCTTGGATTAAACCATCGGCGGACGGCAAACTATACGCCATCAACCCCGAAGCAGGTTTCTTTGGTGTCGCCCCTGGCACCAACACCAAAACCAACTCCAACTGCATGGCATCGCTATCGCATGATGTCATCTATACCAACGTTGCCATGACCGAAGATGGCGAAGCATGGTGGGAAGGCAAAACCAAAGAAGTACCAGACAATCTCATCAACTGGAAAGGCAAAAAGCATGACGGCACCGAGAAAGCCTCGCACCCCAATGCCCGCTTTACCGTATCGGCAAGCCAATGCCCATCGATTGACCCCAACTGGGAAAATCCCGAAGGCGTGCCAATCTCTGCCTTTATCTTTGGCGGTCGCCGTGCCGACACCGTGCCACTCATCTCTGAATCCCCCGATTGGATTGATGGCGTATATAAAGCCGCCACGATGGGTTCTGAAACCACCGCTGCCGCAGTTGGTCAGCAGGGCGTTGTCCGCAGAGACCCATTTGCTATGCTCCCATTTGCTGGCTACAACATGGCAGACTACTTCACTAACTGGCTAGAAATGGGCGAAAAACTAGAAAAATTAACTAAAGAACATGGCACGCAACTGCCAAAAATCTTTAAGGTTAACTGGTTCCGCCGTGATGAAAATGGCGACTTCGTATGGCCGGGTTTCGGACAAAATATGCGTGTGCTAGAATGGATCATCAACCGCTGTGAAGGCAATGCCAATGCTCATGCCACACCGATTGGTCTTGTGCCGACTTATGAAGACCTAAATTGGACGCATTCTGACTTTACCAAAGAAGACTTTGAAACCGTTACCCGTCAAAACAAAGATGAGTGGGTCAAAGAAATCCAAAGCCACAAAGAGTTGTTTGACAAATTGGGTGAGCGTATGCCACAAGCACTAATCGACCACGCCGACAAAATCCTAGAAGGCGTACAAACCATGTCATAAGCAATAATATGACATCTTTTGGTACAAAAAACGCTCCAATAAATTTGGGGCGTTTTTATTTGGTAACGGCTTGGATTGTCCGCTTAGAAAATCCCATTTAACGAACTTATTTAACGAACTTGATGTTTATCACAGATAATAACCAGATAAAAATTGGATTATGTTAAATAAATTTCAAACCGTTAAACAAATAGCCCATATTTGGGCTATTTTTTGAGCAAACCAAGTAAATCAAGCCAAAGATGCCAACGCCTTATCATAATCAGGCTCACTCTTAATCTCTGGCACAAGCTCGCTATGCAACACTTTGTTATCGGTATCTAGCACAATGACCGCACGAGCAGTTAGCCCTGCCAACGCCCCTGATGTCATGGCAACGCCAAGGTTTTTGGCGACATCAGCATTTCTAAAAGCGGACAAAGTTTTGACATTATCCAGTCCTTCCGCCCCACAAAAACGGGCTTGGGCAAAGGGCAAATCTGCCGAAATGCACAGTACCACGGTGTTATCAAGCTCACCTGTTTTTTGGTTAAACACACGCACGGACGTGGCACAAATGTCCGTGTCAATGCTTGGAAAAATGTTTAAAATCTTGCGTTTGCCGGCAAAATCAGACAATTTGACATCCGCCAAATCATTGCCCACTAAGACAAAATCAGCGACCGTCTCGCCCACTTTGGCAAACTCGCCTGCCACATCTACGGCATTGCCACCTAAGGTAATTTGACTGCTCATACGTACTCCTATATTATCGGTAAAGGGATAGTCTATATTACTCCGCTTTGGGATAAAATGCAAATCATCTATACCTTTTAATTACAAAAATTTGGTAATCAGTCTTAACGGTAAATATTTCATACCCAGTCCAATCGGCAACCACGGCCACGCAGGGACATAGGCTTCATCTACCTTGGCTTCAATGGCTTTAACAATCACGTCCGCCCCTTCGTCTTCTTCCACTTCAAAGGGCAGGTATTTTGCTCCGATATTTAGGTCGGTACGCACATAACCAGGGTAGATTGTGGACACCGTAATCGGCAGTTTTTCACTAATGGTATCAGCTCGTATCCCTTCGGCAAGAGCCGCCAAGCCTGCTTTGGCAGCGGCGTAAGTCGTCAAATGACGTGGTAAGCCACGCACCGCAGACATGCTAGATATGACCACCAGATGACCGCTGTTTTGACGGCGGAAAATCTGCATGGCGGATTCACACTGGGCAAGGGCGGAGATAAAGTTGGTTTCGGCAGTGGCACGATTTATCGCAAATCGCCCATGCCCGATGACACGGCTGTCGCCCACGCCTGCGTTTACGATAATTTTATCAAGTGTGCCACCGTCATTTTCCACATCTTTGGCAAAGTCTTCAAACACCGTAAAGACATCATCATACACCGTAACGTCCAGCGTACGCACATAAACCTTTACGCCAAATTCTTTTTCTAGCTCGGCTTTTAGGGTCTCCAAGCGGTCAAGTCGTCTGGCACAAATCGCCAAATCATAGCCCAAAAAGGCAAATTTGCGAGCCATCATCGCCCCAAGCCCCGAGCTTGCTCCTGTAATCAGCACCGTTTTGCCTTGACCGATACCACGAATGTCATTTAAATCTTTGATTTTGCTAAATCTATTGGCAACCACTCGTCCGAACTTATCGGCTTTGGCAAAGACTTCTTCCAGTTTTTTCATAAACAACCCAAATCATACGTTAAAATCAATAAAAAAGCGAACAACCATTGTCCGCTTTTAAAAAGTTGAATGGCTTATTTTACACCATTTTTATCAAAATTTTAAGCAAAATGATGTGTACATTCAATCACTTGTAAGACTCTTTAAGGACGTTGATATTTGGCAAGTTGTTCGCCTACCGATGACACCATTTGTCCAACCATATCACCCATCTTTACGCCCATTTGTTCAGACAAGCCTAACTTTTCTGCCAAAGTCGGCTTGGTGCGAGTGTGTAATACAAAAACATCATGCTCTTTCATCAGTTCAAGCACATAGGCATCGGACGTACCAATTGCATCAACAAGCCCCAAATCCAAAGCGTCCTGCCCAAACCAAATCTCGCCTGTGGCAATCTTCTCCACATCTAGGCTTGGGCGGTGCGTTTTGACAAAGGTTTTAAACAATTCATGAATGCGGTCAATGTCCGCTTGGTGCTTGGCACGGTCTTCATCGTCATTTTCGCCAAACATGGTAACGGTACGCTTGTACTCGCCTGCGGTAAATTGCTCAAAATCCACATCATGCTTTTTAAGAAGTTTATTAAAATTAGGCAACTGGCTTACCACACCCACCGAGCCGATGACCGCAAAATCACTGGCGATAATCTTGTCCGCCACACACGCCATCATATAGCCACCACTTGCCGAGATTTTGTCCACGCAGACGGTGAGAATAAGCCCTGCTTGTTTTAGGCGAGCAAGTTGAGCACTTGCCAAACCATAAGCATTCACCTGTCCGCCACCACTCTCCAAACGTACCACCACTTCATCGCCTGATTTTGCCGAGCTGATAATCACGCTAATCTCTTCACGCAGATGAGCCACCGCAGACGCTTTGATGTCGCCGTCAAAATCTAGGACAAAGACGCTTTTGTTGTCGCCCTTGTTCTTATCGTCCGCCTTGTCTTTTTTGTCTTTTGCCTTATCTTTGGCTTTTTTGTACAATTTGCCAAACAGACCGCATTTTTTGTCGTCTTTTTGGCTGTTTTTTAGAGCGTCTTTGAGTTGCTCTTGGCGTTTGTCTTGGAGTTTATTAAGATGAATAATGGATAATTCAGTCGGCTTTTTTGATGAATGAAATAGCATGGTTTTACCTTTTTTGATAAATTTTAAAAAATAATGGGGTTTGTTTGGCGTTTTAAAAGTCCCTTATTCCTTTTTGACCGTATTTTTTAGCCCCACGCCACGCAGTCTGCCCCGATTGTCCACATCACGCACAATGAGACTCCAATGGTCGTTGAGTCGCACCTTATCGCCACTGACAGGCTCAGCATGAAAATGGTTTAGCATATACTCTTCGATGGTCTCATTTTTGTGCTTATCAAATATTTCAATCAACTCATCATCAATTCCGCCAAGCGTTGATTTGGGTGGGGTAAATACTTCAAAAAAGTCAAAGGGCGTTTTTTTGGTGGATTTGGACGTGCTGGGTCGGTCTGTTTTGAGCAAGGATTGCCCACCGCTAAAAAACGGCAAATCGGCAATTTTGATGTGGGGAGACAGTAGCCAATCGCCATAAAACTCGCTTGTTTTTTGGTATTGGGTGGCAGAGTTGTTAAAAATCTTTGCCACAGAGCTGGCATTGTCCCCACTCATGGCATACCACACCACATCGCCCGCTCGCAATGCCGTGTCGTCATTGACAACAAGCAAATGGTCGTTTCTTACCACCGCAAACAAATTGACATCATTAGCATTAAAACGGCTTGAGATATTGACAGGGTGTCGTCCCACGGCAAACGCCCCCTTGCCCACTTCAAATTCATAAAGCGTAATATTGGCATGGTCGCCTACCCAAATCTCATGCTCCGCCTTTGGTTCGCTATCGGTTGGCACCCATACCCCAAAGGCTCTGGACATAAAAGGAATGGTCGCCCCTTGGGCAAGTAGCGACAAAATCACAAGCCCAAAGGCGATGTTGAACGCCAAATTGGCTTGGGGAACTGCCATCATGATGGGAATAATGGCAAGGGTAATCGGTACTGCCCCACGCAGACCCACCCATGAGATAAAGCCAATTTCACGCCAATTAAAGCCAAAAGGCAACAGGCTTGTCATGACCGCAAACGGACGAGCGACAAACAACAAAAATAAAAACACAATCAAAGAGTAATGCCACACTTGCAAAAGACTAGATGGCGTAACCAGTAGCCCCAGCACCACAAACAGCACCGCCTGCGATAGCCACGCAAAACTGTCCATGACCCGAAGGACGTGTTCGGTGGCACGCACTTTGGTATTACCAATCGCCACGCCCGTCAAATACACCGCCAAAAAGCCCGAACCGCCCAACAGGTTGGTCGCCCCAAATACCGCCATGCCTGCTGACATAATCAAAATGGCATACATACCGTCCGCCAAATGCACCTTGGGGAGCAGTTTTGACAGCACAAAGCCCGACACCACGCCCATGACCAGCCCCACGCCAATTTGGGTGGCAAGTAGCGACAAAATTGTCCAGATTGTTTGGCTTTCGGGGTCAAGGTTTAGGGCAATCATGACCGTAACAAGCAAAATCGCCAACGGGTCGTTCGCCCCCGATTCAAGTTCAAGCGTTGCTTGCACACGGTCGTTGAGCTTGACCCCACCATTTCTAAGCAGGCTAAAAACAGCCGCCGCATCGGTACTGCCCACAATGGCGGCAATCAACAGCCCAAGTCGCCAGTCCACCCCCAAAAGATACGCAATAAACACCCCAAGCGTCAATACAGTTGCCACAACGCCCCAAGTGGCAAGGGTAACGGCAGGTTTTAACCCCACCCGAAACGAGTTGAGAGACGTTCTAAGTCCCCCATCAAGCAAAATGCACGCAAGGGCAGCTTGTCCGATAAAATTAGCAAGGGCATACTGCTCAAACTCAATCCCCAAAATCCCTTCTTCGCCAGCAAGCACACCCACGCCCAAAAAGAACAACAGCAAAGGCACGCCCAAACGAGCCGACAACTGGCTTGTCATAATACTTACAAAAATCAGCACCGCCGAGACAAGGTACAAAATATTTAGGGTGTCCATCACGCTCCTTTTTGGGTTGGGTAATTTGTGGGCAAAACTTGACAGCGGTCAATCGCCAAAGGGTAAGTCAAAAAGACTAATTGTAACACAAAATCGCCCCAAACGTGCCAATTTTTGTCCAAAAGCCAGTGTCAAAAATGCTCAAAGGGATAACTTGCTCCGTCATATCCTTTTGACAAATTTTTACAAAAAAACTTGCCCAAATTGCATTTTAAAGGCATAATAGCAGGTTTCAACTTTTTCAAAATTAAAGCAACTTTAAAAAAGGCAAATTTATGGCAATTCGCACAGAATATTGCGGTAGTGTTACCGAAAGCTACATTGACCAAACCATTACCGTTGTCGGCTGGGTACACCGCCGTCGCGACCACGGGGGCGTAATTTTCTTGGACATGAGAGACCGGGACGGACTATTACAAGTCGTCATTGACCCCGACACGCCAGAAGCCTTTGCCACCGCTGATAAGGCACGTTCTGAATTTATCCTAAAAATCACAGGGCGTGTGCGTGCCAGATACGAAGGCACCCAAAACCCCAACATGAAAAGCGGTCAAATTGAACTTCTTGCCAAAGAAATTGAAACCCTTGCCACGAGCGAAACGCCACCATTTCCGCTAAACGATGATTTTAGCAACGTTTCAGAAGAGCTACGCCTAAAATACCGCTTCCTTGACATTCGCCGTCCTGAAATGCTTGACCGCTTGCGTTTTCGCTCAAAGGTAACAAGCCTTATCCGCAACTACCTAGACGAGCATGGCTTTTTGGACGTTGAAACACCTATCCTAACTCGTGCCACCCCAGAAGGGGCAAGGGATTACCTTGTGCCAAGCCGTGTGTCTAATGGCGAGTTTTATGCCCTGCCACAGTCGCCACAGCTATTCAAACAGCTTCTTATGGTAGGCGGTATTGACCGTTATTATCAAATCGCCAAGTGTTTCCGTGATGAAGATTTGCGTGCCGACCGCCAGCCTGAATTTACCCAAATTGACGTCGAGACCTCATTCCTTGATGACAACGACATCATGGACTTAATGGAAGGCATGACCACCAAGCTATTTGATGAACTTTTGGACGTAAAATTTGATAAATTTGAGCGTATGCCGTACTCACAAGCCATGCGTGATTATGCGTCCGACAAGCCTGATTTGCGTATTCCACTAAAACTTGTGGACGTGGCGGACATCATGCAAAACGTGGAGTTTAAAGTATTCTCCGCCCCTGCGGCAGACCCCAAAGGTCGTGTGGTTGCCCTACGCATTCCAAAAGGTGGTGAGATTACGCGTCGCCAGATTGATGACTACACCAAATTTGTTGGCATTTATGGGGCAAAAGGTCTAGCCTACATCAAGGTAAATGATGTATCTAACATCAACAACGGCGTAGATAAAGAAAGCGGACTACAATCGCCTATCATCAAAAATATGACCGATGACGTGCTTGTAGAACTTATCAAACGCACAGGTGCCGAAAATGGCGACATCATTTTCTTTGGTGCCGACAAAGCCAAAGTGGTTAATGACGCTATGGGTGCGTTGCGTGTCAAAATCGGTCATGATTTAAATCTTTTGACCTGTGAGTGGGCTCCACTATGGGTTGTGGATTTCCCCATGTTTGAAGAGACTGATGACGGTAAGTGGACATCAGTTCACCACCCATTTACCAAGCCAAAAGGCACAGTAGAAGAGATGAAAAACAGCCCAGAGACCGCTCTGTCTATCGCTTATGACATGGTGCTAAACGGTACCGAGATTGGCGGTGGAAGTCTTCGTATCAATACCCTAGATATGCAAAAGGCAGTCTTTGAAGCACTAGGCATTAATGAAGCCGAAGCCGAAGAGAAATTTAGCTTCCTACTGAACGCCCTAAAATACGGTGCGCCACCGCATGGCGGATTGGCATTTGGTCTTGACCGTTTGGTCATGCTCATGACAGGAGCAAGCTCTATTCGGGACGTTATTGCCTTTCCTAAGACCAAAACGGCAGAATGTCCGCTCACCGAAGCCCCTGCTGGCGTGGATAATAAGCAACTGCGTGAGCTTGGCATTCGTGTGCGTGAAAAAGAAAAAGCTGAATAATCATAGACTTGTGATTTATGCTTAATCTTATCAAATTCGTGCCAATGTCCTTTTTGGGGGCATTGGCTCGTTTTGCGTCTTATCTTGCCAAATGGTCAAATGCCAGCATTTACCGCAGTATTTGCACCAATCTCATGCTAGTCCGCCCTTTTATGGATAAGGACGAGCGAGACAGGCTTGCCTTTACCGCCTTGCAAAATCAGCTTATCAGCACCCTAGACAGTGCCAAAAGCTGGGCAATGTCCCCAGAATGGTCTATCGCCCAAATCAAAACGGTGCATAACCGTGAGATTTTGGAGCGTGGTTTTGCCAATCCCAAGGGGCTGATTTTGGTGGTGCCACACATCGGCACTTGGGAGATGATGAACGCATGGCTGTGCGGTTTTGGCGATCTGACGATTATGTATAAACCGTCTGGCAATCCTAGCCTTGACCGATTTATCCTAAGCGGTCGTGAACGGCTGTCCGCTACGCTTGTCCCCACCGACAGCACAGGCGTTAAGGCGATTTTTAAAACGCTAAAATCAGGCGGATTTACTGTGATTTTGCCCGACCATGTGCCTGATAAAAATGGCGGAGAGATTGTACCGTTTTTTGGCATTCCCACCATGACAGGCACGCTCACCACCAAACTTGCTCAAAAAACAGGCTGTGCGTTGGTTGGTCTGGCGTGTATTAAAGGCAAGGACGGATTTGAGATATTTTGTTATGATTTGACCGACCCCAATTTGTACGACAAAAACGACATCATCGCCACCACTGCTTTAAATAATAGTATGCAGATGATGATAAATGAGCATTTTGCCCATTATATGTGGGGCTATCGGCGATTTAAGACCACGCCTTTTGGCGAAAATCCCTATCTGTTGCCTTTTGATGATTTGCACGCCCAAATAAAATCTTATAAAATAGACAAAAACAAGGAAAATCCATGACCGACAACCGCTATGTGATTTGCATGAAATGGGGAACCAAATACGGTGCCGAGTACGTCAATCGCCTGTATAATATGGTAAAACGCCATTTGACCCTTGATTTTCAAATGGTGTGCTTGACGGACGACCCCACGGGCATTGATGATAATGTCAAATGCTATCCCATTCCCGAGCTAAACCTACCTGCCAACCTGCCCGAACGTGGCTGGAAAAAACTCACCACCTTTAAGCCAGAATTGTATGATTTAAAAGGCACGGCGTTATTTTTGGATATTGACATTGTCATCGTGGATAATATTGACTGCTTTTTTACGCACAAAGCGGAGCATGATGACAGCGTGATGATTATCCGTGATTGGAAAAAGCCGTGGCGAATGGTCGGCAACAGTTCGGTATATCGCTTTAAAGTGGGGCAAAATACTTATCCGAACTTACTTAGTTATTTTGAACAAAATTTTGAAAAAATCCGTTCAGAAGTTCGCCACGAACAGGCGTTTTTATCCAATTATCTGCGTGAACATCATCATTTGGAATATTGGGACGCCAGTTGGTGTGTGAGTTTTAAATATCACTGCCTGCAAAAAATTCCCATGGCGTATTTTGTCCCACCCAAAAAACCACACGGGGCAAAAATCGTCATCTTTCATGGCGAGATTAATCCACCAGACGCCATCACAGGTGGGGGCGGTAAATGGTATCGCCATGTTTTGCCAAGTGAGTGGATTAAGGATGCTTGGCAATGAGTCAATACCCCCTATCAGTCGTCATGATTGTCAAAAATGAAGCCAAAAATTTGGCAATCAGCTTGCCTGCTCTAGACGGCTTGGCGGACGAGATTATCATTTTGGATAGCGGTAGCACCGACAACAGCCGAGAAATTGCCGAACAATATGGGGCAAAATGGCACGTCAATACCGACTGGCAAGGCTTTGGCAAACAACGCCAACTTGCCCAATCATACGCCACAGGCGAATGGATATTGGCATTAGACGCTGATGAAGAGATTACCGATGAGCTAAAACAGAGCATTTTGGCGGTCATTAAAAATCCACCCAATGATACGGTATATGGGATCAAACGCATAGACTGTATTTTTGGGCATGAGATTGATAACAGGCTATGGGCGGTTAAGGCTCATTGGCGACTGTATCCAAAAAAATATAACTATGACAATAACTTAGTGCATGAATCGGTCGTGCTAAATGGGGCAAGCACTGCCACGCTTGACGGCTTTATGCGACATCACACGGCAGACACGCCCCTATTTTGGCTCACCAAACGTCTAGAATACGCCAAAGCATGGGCGGACGATAGGCACAGACAGGGCAAAAAAGGCAAATTTAGTAAGGTAATTTTAAACCCGTTTTGGGCGTTTTTTAAACAGTATTTTGTGGACGGGCGTTTTTTGCAGGGCAGGTATGGGTTGATTTATTCGCTGATGTTTACCCAATACACCTTTAACAAATACGCCATTTTGTACGATTTGACCCACAACCAAGCCGAACAAGCGTTTTTAAAATCGGTAGAATTTGCCAAAAATCTCACGCCCATTGATTTGACCAACAAAAAAAGCACGCTGTCGCTTGTCATGATTTGCAAAAACGAATCCAAGCACCTAAAAGCGTGCCTTGATACCGTGCATGATTTGGTAGATGAGATTATCATTTTGGATAGCGGTAGCACCGATGATACCCGCAAGATTGCCGAATCTTTTGGAGCAAAATGGCACACCAATACCGACTGGCAAGGCTTTGGCAAACAACGCCAACTTGCCCAGTCTTATGCTACAAGCGATTATGTGCTGGTGCTGGACGCTGATGAACGCCTTGACCAAGAATTAAGGCAGTCTATTGCTGATATATTAAGGCAACCCGTGCAGACAGATAAGGTCTTTGCCATTGCTCGGGTCAATACCTTTTGTGGCGTGGAAGTTCAGCCACGCTCATGGTACACCGATAAGCTTGCTCGGCTCTATGCTCGCACGCAGTTTAAATATTCAGACTTAGAAGTGCATGAATCGCTTGACCAACAAGGCGTGCCAAGCGTGGTATTAAAGGGCTATTTGCCCCACATCACCAACGACAATCTGCATCATTTTTTGGTAAAAAATATCCGATACAGCCACGACTGGGCAAAAGAAAAACACACCAAAGGCAAAACCGTGAGCATGGCAGGACTGCTTGTTCGCTCGTGGTTTTCGTTTGTGCGTGAGCATGTCATCCGTGCCGACTTTATGGGCGGGGCGTACGGCTATATCTTGGCGGTGGCGTCTTTGGGTTATACCTTGGATAAATACATCATGCTGTGGCAGATGAATCGGAATAAGCCATGAAAAACTATGTCATCAGTCTAGCTACCGCTCATGACCGCCGAGAGCATATCAAGGCGGAATTCGGCAAACAAGGTATTGAATTTGCATTTTTTGATGCGGTTACGCCAGACAACATAGAGCGTATTTCCACGCAATTAAACATTCCTTTGGCAAACAACCAACGCTTGTCATTGGGCGAAAAGGCATGTTTTTTAAGTCATGTCTTTTTATGGCAAAAGATGATAGATGACAACTTAGAGCATATCGCCATTTTTGAAGATGACGTATATTTGGGCGAAAATGCCGTTGCCTTTTTACAAGACGACTGGTTAAACTTTCCTTTTGATATTATCAAGCTAGAAACATGGCATGAATTGGTGCATTTGGGCAAACCTATCATTCATCATCATGGCAGGGCATTACACCCCCTAAAAAGCACCCACGTTGGAGCATGCGGTTACATCATCTCAAAAGACCATGCTTGCTCGCTCATGGGTTATTTGCAACACGATTTTGATATTCACGGACAAGCCATAGACCATATTTTATTTGGAAACACTTGCATTAATTCAACCATCTATCAGCTAAACCCTGCTCTAGCCATTCAGTCAGATAGGCATGACAATACCCTAAAAAGCACACTCGAAGCCACTCGCAACAACCGTTATGAGCAACCTATGACTTTAATCCAACAATTTAACCGTCGCATGAAAACATGGAAGCGAAGCATTTTAAAAAGACTTGTCTACAAGATAGTACCATTTAAGTAGTTGACTGTCTACACTCTCATGTTTAGCCTATCCTTGATATTCGCCTTTGATTTTGGGCGTTGTGCGTTTAAATTCTCGCCTGCCAATACTCTTTCATAGCATTCCACATACGCCTTTGACATGGACAGATGACTAAAATGCGATTTGGCTCGCTCATGGCATGCTCGTCTGTCAAACTTATCAACATCTTTGACCGCTTCGGTCAGCACCGCATAACTGTCCGACAACACCCCCACGTCATCGCTGACAATATCGGGCATTGCCCCAAATGGCGTGGCAAATACAGGACAACCCAAATATAAACTTTCAATCATGGCAAGCCCAAACGGCTCATGCCACAACACAGGAAAAATCAGCCCTTTTGAATTTCTCACAAGGTCATTTTTAGCCATGCCACCCACCATACCGTGAAAAGTCAAATCCGATGATAAATAAAAATATGGATTGCGTTTTAGATTAAAGCGTTTACCGCCCAAAATATGTATGGGTATATTGGCATTTTTGGCGATTTTTATCGCTCCTTGTACGTTTTTGATTCGCCATGTCGCCTTTGCCAAATAATGCACATAATTTTGTGGCTTGTCCAAATTTGGCTCGCCATAATCCGCCCAATACAGCCCATTATGCACATAGCAATTGGCATGATAATTCTCAGCGTGTTTGGATGATAAATAAATGGTGTTGATATTAAATTCTTTTTCAATATCACTATTGCTATGCTCAGTACAGACAAATGGCGTATTTATCTCGCCATCATAGGGAAAATGAAAGTGAATAATATCCGCCCAGCCTTCTATTTGACCCTCCAAGGGTTTATTTTCATCATATATCAAGCCATCGGGATTTTTATTGTCGTATTTGGTCAAAAACCTAACATCATGCCCAAGCTCTTTTTGCCCTTGATATAACGCCCATAATACCCGTTCCGTCCCACCATAATCATTGGGCGGAATAGGTAGGGAAGTTAATAAAACGTGTAATATTTTCATGCAACTCCCAATCGTAGCTTGACAAAATGACGAAATTTAGGCAATATACCATAAATTTTCTCATTCGCCAACGCCATGCTTAAAAATTATGTCATCAGCCTTGCCAATGCACAAGAAAGACGTCTACATATTATACAAGAATTTGGACAAAAAGAGATTAATTTTGAATTTTTTGATGCTGTTACACCAGACCAAATTGATGAGTTAGCGACTAAATTTGGGCTAGATATCACCAATGCCAATCTAACCAAAGGAGAGTTGGCATGCTTATTTAGTCATGTTAGTTTATGGCAAAAAGCCATTGATGATGATTTGGAGTATATTGGAATCTTTGAGGATGATGTATACTTAGCCAATTCAAGCCAGTCATTTCTAAATAATACCGACTGGATTCCCAAAGATTGCCACATTATCAAAATAGAGTTGTTTGACAAAATCATTTTGTCAAAAGGCACTAAGATTTCTGCAAAAGACAGGTTTTTAATCCCTCTTATTGACATTCATCTTGGGTGTGCAGGATATATATTGTCCAAAGATGCCGCTATCAATCTTGTGGACTTTCATAAAGATTATACTAAATATAACGGCATTATTGCTGTCGATCACATTGTATTTGAACATTACATACAGCATGGCAAGTATCATCCATATCAATTAAACCCCTGTCTATGCATACAAAGCGACAGACAGACCAATCAAACTATTATTTCAAGTCAACTAGAACAAGATCGTCGAAACAGATTTGAAAACATACTTAGAATTGAGCGTGAAAAAATTCATCAAAATTTGTATAAAAAGATTTGGAGAGAGGTAAAAAGACCATTCTGGCAATTTTATAGATGGATAAAAAAAATTATCACCCATATAGATAGAAAGAGAAAAACTGTTTACTTGACACTTGATTAATACACTTGATATGGGGCGCACTGAACCTTTATAACAACATTTACAATTTAGACATATTTTAGAAACAAACCAACCGTTTTTGCATGAGAAACGTGCAATTCCCCTGCTTTTTTAAACGGGCATTTTTCATTGCAAATGCAAAAGGCAGGCACGTCCTAGTGACATTCACAAAAATTATTAGCTAAAAATTAATTGTAATTTAGAAAAGCAAGATTGCCAATATTGAAAGCTTTTAAATTTACGATTACAAGCTTCCAAGATCATCAAAAATCATTATGTAATTAATTATACTTATCCAAACATAAGACAATCAAAGAGAGCAACCCATGTCAGGCAACACAATAGGACAACTTTTTAGCGTAACCACCTGTGGCGAGTCGCATGGCGTGGGGCTTATGGCGATTGTGGACGGTGTACCGCCCAATTTGGAGCTGTGCGAGGCGGATTTGCAAGCCGAGCTTGACCGCCGTAAACCGGGGACTTCTAAATTCGCCACTCAACGTAAAGAAGATGACGTGGTGGAGATTATCTCTGGGGTGTTTGAGGGGCGTACCACAGGCACACCGATTGGGCTACTCATTCGCAACACCGACCAAAAATCCAAAGATTATGGCAATATCGCCACAACTTTTCGCCCCAATCATGCCGACTATACCTACACGATGAAGTACGGCTTTCGGGATTATCGGGGCGGTGGGCGTTCGTCTGCTCGTGAGACTGCCATGCGTGTGGCGGCAGGAGCGATTGCCAAAAAATATTTAAAAGAACGTTTGGGCGTTGTCATTCGTGGACACGTTACCCAAATTGGCACTGAAAAGGCTGAGAAACTAGATTGGGATATTGTAAACCAAAACCCGTTTTTTTGTGGAGATATTGACGCTCTGCCACGTTTTGAGGCGTTGGTTACGTCCTTGCGTGAACAAGGCACAAGCTGTGGGGCGAAATTGGAGGTTTTTGCCGAGAATGTCCCCGTGGGTTTGGGCGAGCCGATTTTTGACCGCCTAGATGCGGACATTGCCCATGCGATGATGTCTATCAATGCTGTCAAAGGTGTGGAAATTGGTGATGGGTTTGCGGTTGCCGAGCAGTTTGGGCATGACAGCCGAGACGAGCTAACCCCTGACGGTTTTTGTGCCAATCACGCAGGCGGGATTTTGGGTGGGATTAGTAGTGGGCAGGCTATTCGTGTTGCCATTGCCCTAAAACCGACCGCCAGTATCACCACCGCAGGCAAGACGATTAACCTAGATGGTGAGGCAACAGACGTCATTACCAAAGGTCGCCATGATCCTTGTGTGGGCGTGCGAGCCACACCGATTGCTGAGGCGATGCTTGCCATTGTCCTACTTGACCATTATTTGCGTCATCGTGGGCAAAATGCCGATGTTGTGCAACCATTAAAGCCGATTGAATAAAAGTTATCATGTTTAAGATGAAAAATAAACTTTTTAAAATCATCGGCTTGGCATTATTATTGGTTGGGCAGTCGTCTGTTGCCAGTGAGCCTACACTCATGGATTGGTACAAAGTCATGCCCCCAAATTACGCCCAATTTCAATCGGTTTATGGGTCAGATTTGGACGGTACGGTATTTTCGCAAATGCTACGCCCCAGCGATGAGCAATATTTTTCAGATGAGCCGTTAAGTTCAGAAAAAATACAGCTTGGGGCGAAACTCTCCGATGAAGCCTATTATCATTGCATGGTGTGGGGTTATCATCGGCTAACTTTGATGTATGGCGATGATGATTTAGACGAGATTACCAACCAACTGTTGCAATTATACCAAAGCCACGAGGATGTGTATGACATTTATAATATTTTGCTCGCATCTGACCGCTATCATTTCCCCATGACCGAACAAAAGGCATGGCAACGTATCCAACAAAACCGAGCAAATGGCTATGATAATCGCGATTTTCACAAAGTCGTGCGAGAGCGAATTTCTCAATTAAAAGATAATCAACAATGACCCCTGCCATTCGCCTATTAAAAAAGCAAAAAATCGCCCATAGCGTCCACGAATACGACCACGACCCAAATAACACAAATTTTGGGCTAGAAGCGTCCGAAAAGTTAGGTTTGTCGCCTGATACGGTGTTTAAAACCTTACTCGTTACGGACGGTAAGGCGTATTTTGTGGCGATATTGCCCGTGTGTCATCTGCTTAATTTGAAGAAAATGGCGAATGCCGTGGGTGTAAAAAAGCTTGTTATGGCAAATCCTAGCGACGCCGAACGTTTAACAGGTTATATCGTGGGCGGGATTAGCCCCATTGGACAGAAAAAACGCCTAAAAACCGTGATACATTCTTCCGCCCAAAACCTTGATAAAATGTATGTGAGCGGTGGCAAGCGTGGACTGGATATTGGCATTGCCCCTGATGAGTTAGCAGGTGTTTTAACGGCACAGTTTTGTGATATCATAGATGAGTAATTTTTAATCAGAGAGGTTTTATGAAAAAATTAATGCTTAGCATGATGGCGAGTGTTGCCATGCTAACAGGTTGTGCTACCACAGGCACGGATGGCACAACCAATGCCATCAATACCGCAACCAATGCTGGTATGGCAGTATTTAAAAATGCTGTGGACATCCAATGTCGCACTCAGCTCAATGGCTATAATGCCTACAAAACCATTACCATGCTGATGCCTGCCGAGCAAAAGACAGCTCTTGAAAACAAAGTATGTGGCTGTGTCAGCGAAAAAGCCCCGCAAAGTGTCACCCTTGCCGAACTAGGTCAAGCTGTGATTGATGAAAATGCTCGTGTGCAAATCGCCACATCTGCGGTAAGCAAGACGATTAATGCCTGCGTGAGTGAGTTTGCTGGCGGTATTTGATAAGCATAAACCCAAATCTAGTGATTTGGGTTTTTAAAATACCCACTTATCGCTCAGCAGTCATAACGTCAAAGCGATAAATAAAACCTTATCATCAATAAAGCAATTCATCCATTACTCCCCCTTCACCCTATCCACCTGTCTTTTGAACTCATCACGATACTCCAAAAGCTCCTCGCAGGTAATGGCAAAAATCCCGCTTCCGCCCTTTTCAAAGGTAAGCCAGTCAAACTGAATCTCAGGATAGGATTGACGTAACGCCCATTCGCTATCGCCCACTTCACACACCAATAGCCCGTCTTTTGTCAGATAATCGGGGGCGTGGTACAAAATCTGATGTACCAAATCCAAACCGTCTTGTCCTGCCGCCAAGGCGTGTTCTGGCTCATGCAAAAACTCTGGCGGTAGCTCCGCCATGACCGCCGCATCCACATAAGGCGGATTGGTTACAATCAGCTCATACTGATTTTCGGCAGGGATTTTGGCAAACAAATCACTCTCAATCAGATTGACTTGATGAGACAGTTCATGGTGTTCCACGTTCGTCCATGCCACTTCCAAGGCATCTTTATCAATATCCGCCCCGTCCACATTGGCATCAGGGAATGCCACCGCCAAAGCAATGGCGATACAACCCGACCCCGTGCATAAATCCAAAATCCGCTCAGGCGGAGCCAGTTGCAACTCTTGCAAACCGTGGGCAAAAAACTTGGTTTTATTGGCATTATCCACATCAAAATACGGGTAGAAGTTTTGATTGATAAGTTCGGCAATGGGCGAGCGTGGAATAAGCACACGCTCATCCACATAAAACGGCAAATTACAAAAATACGCCAAGTTGATAAGATACGACAACGGCTTACGCTGAATAATCCGCTCAGCGAGTAGGTCAAGCACCGCCTGTTTTTCGCTGTCGGTCAAACGACAATCCAAAATCTCAGGATTCGCCCCCCAATCTAGGTTTAGCGTGTGCAGGACAATAGCCGAGCTTTCGGCAAATTCGTCAGTCGTCCCCTGTGCCACCACCACGTCATATTCACGCAGTTTGCTCACACAAAAACGAATAAAATCCCGAATGGTACGCAAATTGCGACCTGCTTCATCAAGCTGAATATGTAGCTCATCAATTTGGGCAGGGCTTAATTTGCCATTTTCTAGCTCGTCTAAATTGTCCGAGCCGTCAAATTCTTGCTGAGTATCATCGCTAAACTGGTCATCTAAATGGGTATCTGGCATGGTATTCTCTTAATTGGATAAAATTGCCATTATAAAGAAAAATCGCCCATTTTTAAACCGCTTTTTAAATCAGCCATTAAATTTTATGGCAAAAATGGTTTTTTTGGGGAAAAATTGATAAAATAGATAAGATTTATAGCAATGTTCTGAAAAGTATATTTAACTAGGTTTTCCGTTCGCCCTTGTATCAACCCAACACCAAACCTAGATTATCTGCTAGAATGTTGTTGGGTTATACAAGCAAAGAGAACACGGGTTCGCCCTTAGTGTCTTAACACTGGTGCTCAGATGGTGTCCTTTGCTTGTCATCTTAACTCTGAATGGTATCTAAGTGCGTTTATTAAAACAGACACTGCATAAACAAGGCAAGAGACAGATGATACACTATATTGGCATAGACATCAGCAAAGCAAAGTTTGATGTTGCATTTATAAACCCAAGCACAAATAAAGTAAAAACCAAGGTTTTTAACAACAACAAAGCAGGCTTTGATTTACTGCTTGCTTGGTTAAAAACCAATGTCAGCAATCATCTTGATGAGCTACACATCATCCTAGAAGCAACAGGGGTTTATCATGAACACCTAAGTGAGTTTCTTGATGATAATAATATCAAGCAAAGCATTGTCAATCCTAACTATGTCCGCAAATTTGCAGACAGTTTGGGGGTAATCCATAAAACTGATAAAAAAGACAGCATTATTTTATCAAGGTATGGTTATAGCCACAAGCCTGAGGTTTGGGTAGCACCTAGCATTGAAGCCAAACAGCTAAAAGCTCTATTGGCTCGCTTAGAAGCACTCAAAGAAGATTTGCAACGAGAGCAAAACCGACAAGAGTTGCTCTTATCACCCAATCTGCCCGATTTGGTTAAAGCATCCATGCAAACAGTCATCAGTGTCCTTCAAGAGGAAATTGCCAAACTCACCAAAGACATTGATGACTTTGTTGACAAACAACCAAGTTTAAAGCAAGACAAAACCTTACTTGAAACCATTGACGGTATTGGTTCTGTTATTGCCAAAGAAGTGGTATGCTTAATACATACCAAACAATTTAAAAAAGCCTCACAGATGGCTTCGTTTTTAGGCTTAATACCCAAACAAAGACAGTCAGGTGTCTTTAAGGGAGCAACCAAACTGTCCAAACAAGGGCAAGTCTCTTTGCGTGCTAAGCTGTATATGTCTGCAATGAGTGCCATTCGTTATAATAGCACCATTAAGGCATTTTATGAACGATTACAACAAAACGGTAAAACCAAAATGCAAGCCTTATGTGCTTGTATGCGTAAATTGGTACATATCTGTTTTGGTGTTATCAAAACCCAAACATCCTTTGAGCAACAAGTATCTTTAAGTTAGTTTGTAAGATACTAGATACCAGATACTTAAAAAACCATTGACTTAGGTGGGGTATCATGGTATCTGAGCTAAGTCGAAGGGTGAAAGAAAACCTTTTCATGGTTCGACTTAGCTCACCACGAACGGTTTTCTTAATAACGTACTTTTTAAACCACAACTAAATTTATTTTTATCAAAAAGAGACACCCATGACCGACAAACTGCCCTTTTGCTTACCTGCCGACATCACGCCCGAGATTTTCTTAAAAGAATATTGGCAAAAAAAGCCCCTACTTATCAAAAACGGCTTACCTGCCCTTGTGGGTATGTTTGAGCCGACAGACGTGCTGGATTTGGCGATAGAAGACGGCGTGTCAGCACGGCTTATCGCCCAAAAAGACGACAATCCAAACCAATGGACGCTTAAAAATTCGCCTTTGACCGAGCAAGACTTGCAAGACACGCCACGCCTGTGGACGGTATTGGTGCAAAACCTAGAACAATGGTCGCCCGAGCTTGGCGAGCTGTGGCAAGCCTTTGATTTTATTCCAAAATGGCAACAAGACGACATCATGGTGTCGGTCGCTGGGGCGGGTGGTTCGGTGGGTGAGCATTATGACGAATATGACGTATTTTTGGCACAAGGCTATGGCTCTCGCCGTTGGACGCTTGGCAAAATATGCGATAGCGACACGCCATTTATCGAAGGTCAGCCCATTCGCCTGCTTGACGACATGGGGCAGATTATTTTTGATGAAATCCTAGAAGCAGGGGATGTTTTGTATGTACCGCCACGCCTTAGCCATTATGGGGTTGCCCAAGACGACTGCTTGACGTTTAGCTTTGGGTTTCGCCGTCCCAACATGGTGCAAATCCTAGACGAAGTGGCAGACGTTGCCACAGGCGAACATGCCCTATTCTCTCCGCTTATCCTGCCCCAAACCTTGCAAGACAATGCTTATGAACTCACGAACGAGAGCATTTCTGCCATAAAAAATGAGCTTATCAATTTGCTAAATTCTGATAAAGGCAACGCCATTTTAACCCAAGCATTGAGTGAGTTGGTTAGCAAACGCCAGTATGATTTAGTCGCCTTTGATGATGAGCTTGCCCCCGATGAGCTAGCCGAACGCTTACAAAATGGCGAATGCCTGATGATAAATCCTGCCTGCCGATTTGTCCGACAAAATGACGATTGGTACATCAATGGCGAATGCGTGTGTTTTAATGACAATGAATTGGCACTGATTGACCGCTTTACCGATAATGACGTGATTACATTTGATGACTTATCTTGTGATTTGGACGATGAATTATTGGCAAATTGTGCAGATTGGTTAAATGATAAGTGGCTGATTTTGATTTGATTCATTGGTATTATCTCATTAAATATATTGGGCGAATCACATTCGCCCAAAATTCAATACTTTATACAGGGCAAATTGCAATTTACCCCTACAAAATATCCAAAAAGTATAATTAAGCAACAATGCCAATTCATTTAACTTAGCCCATTTAAATACCAAGCAACAAACTTGGCATTTTTATACCACCAACACCCACCCCAATCACGCCCTACCCCCAAAAGAGCATAGCCAAAACCCCCATTTTCTGCTATAATCCTGCCCAATTTTAAATGATTTAGCACCCCAATGACCGACAAAAAGCCCCTAGATACCGTCAAAACGTCCACCTTTTCTCGCCAGTTAAGCATTGCCAAAACTTCCCTAAACATCGGCAAAAACTGGGCGAAAAGTGGTGTTACAGGGCTTTTTTTATCCAAAGAACAGCGAGAACTCCAAAAGCACACGCTCATGCAAGAGCAGGCGGATTATTTGGTGGCAGAGCTTGGTAAATTAAAGGGATCAGTTGTCAAGGTTGGGCAAATGCTGGCGTTATATGGCGAGCATATGCTCCCCCGTGAAGTCGTCAATGCCTTGCACACCCTAGACGCTCAGACCGCCCCACTGGCGTGGCACATCATGTATCAGACGATACGGGCGGAGCTGGGCGAGCGGATTGACGATTTTGAGATTGAGCGGACACCCATCGGCACGGCAAGCCTCGCCCAAGTCCACAAAGCCACGCACAAATATTCAGGGCGAGAAGTCGTCCTAAAAGTCCAATACCCCAATGTCGCCCAAGCCATTGATTCGGATTTGTCGTTATTTAAGCATTTATTAAAAGTAACCAATGCCGTCCCCCAAACCAAAGCCCTAGATGACTGGTTTGGCGAGATTAGGCAGTTATTACATCGGGAAGTGGATTATGTCATGGAAGCAAGCACCACCAAGCGATTTGCCGATTATCTCAAAGACGACGAGCGGTATATCGTACCGACCATTTATGACAATTATTCCACGCCCCGCCTGATTTGTATGAGTTATGAAGCAGGCATTCATTTAAATGACCCTACCCTACAATCATTAAATCAAACACGCCGTAATCACTTAGGGCAATCCGCCATTGACATTGTCATACGAGAGATTTTTGAGTGGGGCGAGATGCAAACCGACCCCAATTTTGGTAATTATTTGGTCAGGCTTGATGATACCACCCAACAAGACAAATTGGTGCTCTTAGACTTTGGGGCGATTAAACAATTTGATGACAAACTATTAACCATTGCCAAAAACCTACTCATCGCAGGTCATCATCAAGACAAAACGATGATGAAAAACGCCATGACCGGCTATGATTTTTTTGACAAATTAACGGGCAAACCCCAAGATGACGTGGCGGACGTGCTACTCATGGCGTGTGAGCCATTTGCCAACAGTGACACCGTGGACAGCGAATATCTCGATGATGACAAATATATCTGGGCAAAGAGCGACCTGTATCAGCGTGTCATGACCACCGCCAAATCAGGCATGCAGTCGCTAGAATTTAGCCTACCGCCCAAAGAGCTGATGTTTATCAGTCGCAAATTTATCGGGGCATACGCCCTACTCTCGGCATTAGACAGCCGTACGGACGCTGATGGATTGGTCAAACGCCATGTTGCAAAAAACGCTCAATGATGAGCGTTTTGTTTTTATTCAAGATTAGCAAAATGCTTTACCAAAATATCCAAACAGCGTTGCACTTTGATGGGTTGAAATTCTTTATCGGGTAGTCTTGCCACCAATGCCAAGGGCGGTAGTTCATGCCCTGCCAATACGTTTTTAAGCTCGCCACTTTGGACAAATGGCTTAGCGTCCAAGGCATTGACCTTGATGATGCCTTGGTGCGACATGGCAAGGTTTAGGGCGATTTTGGAGCTGTTGGTGCTAAGACGACTTTTTATGGCGACTGTCTCGCCTGTGGCAAAAGCTATCGTGCGATTGCCGTCTAACAAAATAAAATCCTGCTCAGCCAAATCATCAATGCTGTGGATGGGTGTATGCCTATCTAGGTAGTCGCCTGATGCCAATAGCAATTGTGGCACATGGGCAAGTAGTACGTCATTTTTGCCGTGCTCGCCCACGTCTTTGATGTCCACAAAGCCCACACAGATATCCACACGGTCGTGAGTCATGTCAAGCTCTTCGCCACGCACCATGAAGTTGAGCGACAACGATTCATTTTGTGCCAACCAATCTGCCAAAGCAGGCATGAGATACTGGCAAGCCACCTGTGGCGTGGTCGCAATGGTTAGGTTGCCCATGACTTCATCACGCAAACGACTTGCTTGATGCCAACCCATCTCGGCTGCCGTTACCATTTTTAAGGCTGACTGGTAAAATAACTCGCCCACTTCGGTGAGACTAACTCTGCGTGTCGAGCGTTGCAGTAACACCGCCCCAAGCTCATTTTCTAATGAACGAATCTGCTGACTGACCGCACTCGTGGTAATATCAAGCTCTCTGGCGGCACCACTAAATGAACCATGCTTTGCCACCGCCACAAAAACCGCCATCGCTCGCAAATTATCTAACATCATACCTAGCCCCTTATTTACCCCTACTGCAATTAACCACCTATCATCATTTATCTGACAAACTTGTAAAACAAGGACAAACCAAATGTTTAATCAGACCCGTTAGCAACCTTTGCAAGCACCTTTTAATATTTGATCACGCTTTAACTTTTTATCACGCTTTAACTTTTTCATGAGAAAATAATTATTAGCTGGCAAGCTGGCAAGCTGGCAAGCTGGCAAGCTGGCAAGCTGGCAATCATTATAACAAGAATTTTTTTATAAATCAAATATCTAACATTTAAATATTGTTATTTTTTATAAAAAATTTTATCATTTATCTTATAAAAAATATTGCTGGATTAATACCTAAAAATAGCATATAATAGCAAAATTAATTTTCAATATTTTTTATAAAAAACCATCATAAAAATCAAGTGATAATTTATTAAAAATTGTAAAAATAATCATTGATTTCTTTAATAAACTTTCTTTGATTTTATATTATGATAAGATGATTGTTTATTAAATTTATATTAATAGTTTTTTAATAAAATCTTAATAAAAATACCTAAGACAAACTGGCAAAAAACACCATCAAAATGGGAGAGAGAAGATTGGTAATAAAGCCAAAGCTGATGACTAGCGGAATGATAGAAGCCCCACCTGCCTGCGTGAGTGTTGGCAGAGTAAAGTCAAGGCTGGTCACACCCCCAAGCCCTATCGCTGCCGATGATGAATGTCGCATGACCCATGGGATAAAGATGAGTGCCAGCACTTCTCGCCCCAAGTCATTTAGCAGTGCCACACTCCCCCATACCGCCCCATAAGCGTCCGTCATGATCGTGCCTGAGAGCGAATACCAACCAAAACCCGATGACAACGCCAAGCCCTGAGCCACTGATACATCATCAAAAAGCAGGGCAAAAAGAACGCCCGAGAGCAGTGTCACCCCCATAAAAATCAAGCTGATTTGCAAGCCCCGCTTATTTAGCAGTGCTTGTTTGAGACTGACGCCTGAGCCTTTGAGTGAAACACCCACCAAAAACAACAGTAGCATGAGTAGCACCGTCGTGGTCTTCTCTGGTGGGTGCCACGTGGTAGGTAAAAACTTAGCAATAATAAAGCCCATCGCCAAACACAGGATTTGGGTCAGACTGCCATGAATGCTGACATTAGGCTTGGCGGTCGGGCTTGGCTGTGAGCGATACTGGCAAGGCGATAAGCGGTCAAAAACCACCAAAGCCATCAATCCTGAGCCGATGGTCAACGCCATGAGCACCGACAGATACAGGGCGATATTGGCAAGTTTATGCTGTAAATCATCAACCAATCCCAACTCCATGCCAATCACCACCAAGATGATGAACACCAGATAGTTAAGCCCACGCTCCGCCAAATGCGTGCTTTTTTTGCTGTTTGGCAGGGCAAAACCAACAAACATCGGGGTTAAGATAAGCAGGAGTGTGATGATACCTTGCATGGCGTGACGGTTGGTGAATGATTTTTGAAATATTAAAGAATATGAGCGTAAGATTATAACATTTTTTGATAAATAGACAAGATTTTGATTAAAATTTATTCAAAATGAATGATTGGCGTTCAATACAAGTCCAGACCATGCAATAAAAAGGACGGCAAAAACCGTCCTTGTGTATTTTGCAAATCAAGCACTTAGAGTTGATTGGTGCCAAAGGTGTCGCAGGCTTGGATATCGCCCGTCTCAAACCCTCGATAGAACCAACGCTGACGCTGGGCACTCGTGCCATGAGTAAAACTGTCAGGCACGACGTGTCCGTGCGATTTGTGTTGCAGATAATCATCGCCAATCTTCTCGGCAGCGTCTAGGGCTTCTTCGATGTCGCCCTGTTGTAAAAAGCCGGTGCGTTCATGGTTTTTCTTTGCCCACATGCCTGCAAAGCAGTCGGCTTGCAACTCTTGGCGGACGGACAGCTCATTTGCCTGTCGCTCATTGCCTTGCATTTGGGCTTTTCGCACTTCTTGAGATATTCCAAGCAGTGTCTGAACGTGATGTCCCACTTCATGAGCGATGACATAGGCTTGGGCAAAGTCGCCCACTTGGTCTTGGCGAGACAGCTCGGTACTGCCATGACGCTCACTGCCGATACCCATGTGCCGTCTCATGTCCACAAAAAACTGCGTGTCCAGATACACTTTTTGGTCGGCAGGGCAATAAAAAGGACCGCTGGCAGATGTCGCCGCCCCACACGCTGACTTGACCGAACCTGTGAACATCACCAGTTTTGGTGGCTGATAAGTACCACCGAGTTTTGTAAAAATGGGCGTCCATACGTCTTCGGTATCGGCAAGCACAGTCGCCACGAACTCACGGCTCTCGGCTTGGTCGGCAGTCTCATTAGCAGGGGCGGATTGCTGTTGAGTCGCCTGCCCTATCTGCTGAGTGACCCCCAGCGTGGTCTCAGGGCTAACCCCAAACACTTTCCATGGGACAAGGGCAAGAATGATACTGCCGATACTTAGCCCGCCTGCCTTACATGCCACCACCGCCACGACGGTCTTCGATGTTATTACTCTATCTGCGACCACGCCACTGCATAGCTCACCTATTATCATAAAAAATTAGCCTATTATAAGGCAAAATTGCAAAAAATCTGTAAGAATTTTTAAAAATTATGTATAATTAGGGTATGTCAAACATTGAGCATTGTTAGGAGCTGACATGGTTTCGCTACTTCCTTTTGAAACAGTCATTCACAACCCCAAAGACAAACCCATCGAACACGCCGTGATATGGCTTCATGGCTTAGGGGCGAACGGTCATGATTTCGTGCCTGTCGTGCCTGAGCTTGGGCTGTCTGATGAGCTTGGCGTGCGATTCATTTTTCCGCACGCCCCATCCATTCCTGTGACCGTCAATGGCGGTTATGTCATGCCTGCATGGTATGACATCTTGGAGATGAGCCTAGACAGAAAGGTGGATACCGCCCAAATCAAGGCATCCAGCGAACGTATCAATGACTTGATTGATGAGCAGGTGCGTCTCGGCATACCCAGTCAGAACATCATCATCGCAGGGTTTTCCCAAGGCGGTGCTGTTGCTTATCACAACGCCCTGACCAACAGCCGACCATTGGCAGGACTGCTTGCCTTATCCACTTATCTTGCCACCGAGCAGGAGATTGGCGAGCTTGATATTAATGCGTCCCTGCCTGTTAAAATCGACCATGGCGACTATGATGACGTCGTGCCATCAGTGCTTGGGGTCAAGGCAAGCGAAAAACTCACCGCTTTGGGTCTGTCGCCTGAATTTAAACGCTACGGCATGGCTCATCAAGTATGCATGGAGCAGATTAAAGACATTGGCAAATGGATGAATAAAGTACTTACTTCACTTTCAACTTAAAATGGCAACTTATTGATTATCTGATAGCTATTTTTCGGGTTGTGGGGGCGAATCATATTCGCCCTTGATAAATCAACCACTTAATATAAAGTTGAGAATGGGGTCTTATTTTACAAAAATGTTATCAATGATAGACACACTCTAACAAAGCCCTGTTCATACAGGGCTTTTATTTATGAGTAAGACTTATTTATTTGGTTTGTTTGGCAAATCCCTAAGCTCCCATGTTGGTGTGGATTCATAGACCTTTGGCGGGGCTTGGACTTTGGGGTTTAGACCCACCGCAATCTTATGCCAAATTGACGAATTATCATATGCTTCCCGCTCAGCAATGGCGGCTTTCTTTTTGCGTTGGATTTGGTTGTTTTGAATGACATAGACTGTGCGAGTATCGCTCGCCACCGTTTGGGCATTTTTATCCATCACGATGGCTTCTAGCGTGTACTCGCCTGCCACCAAATCAAGGGTTGGCACACTGGCGGTTAGCCCATCACCCACCACTTTGCCATTTAATAGCACAGCTGTGGTATAGCCCATCTCCAATGTTGGCGACACAGTTGCCTGCACATCAATGCTCTGGGCAGGGCGATGATAGGCACGGTCTTCGGCAGGCTCGGTGATTTGGATGTGATAAGCAAAACTCAATGTCGGCAGGGCAGAGAGTGCCATGCACATTGCTGATTTGAAAAAGGCTGATTTTGAAAAATGAGTCATCTGAATTCCAATGTTACAAATAATCTTATTTTACCCAAAAATCACCGAAAATGCACGCAAAACAAAACGGCATGAACCCAAATTCATGCCGTCTGTCTTTTTAGGGCGTACCCCAGCGATTAGCAACGATAATACATATCAAATTCTAAGGGGTGTACCGCTTCATTGATACGCTGTACTTCTTTCATTTTTAGAGCGATATAGTCGTTAATCATCTCTTTAGTAAAGACTCCACCTTTTAACAAAAAGTCATGGTCATCACGCAGGGCATTTAGTGCCACTTCTAGGTTTTCGGCAACGGTTGGGATAAGCATTTCTTCTTCGGGGGGTAGGTCATATAAGTTCTTATCAGATGCTTCACCAGGGTCGATTTTATTTTCAATGCCGTCAAGCCCTGCCATGAGCAGTGCCGAAAACGCCAAATAAGGGTTAGCAGACGGGTCGGGGAAACGTACTTCCACACGCACCGCTTTGGGGCTATTGACGTGGGGGATACGAATGGACGCCGAGCGGTTGGACGCTGAATACGCCAGTTTAATCGGGGCTTCATAATGTGGCACTAAGCGTTTATAGCTGTTGGTGCTAGGGTTGGTAATGGCATTTAAGGCACGGGCGTGCTTGATGACCCCACCGATAAAGTACAAAGCGGTCTTGGATAGTCCTGCATATTCATCGCCAGAGAACGTATTTACACCGTCTTTTGAGATAGACATATTCACATGCATACCCGACCCGTTGTCGCCAACCAAGGGCTTCGGCATAAAGGTGGCGGTTTTACCAAATTGGTTGGCGACATTTTGCACGATGTATTTAAACTGCTGTACTTCGTCCGCTTTTTTGACCAGCGTATTAAACGAGATACCGATTTCTAGCTGACTGCTCGCCACTTCATGATGATGTACTTCAATGCGACCTTCGCCCATGACTTCATCAATGCGGTCGCACATCACCGCACGCATGTCATGATAATGGTCAATGGGCGGTACGACCGCATACGCCCCTTTGACGGCAGGACGCTGACCGCTGTTGCCCCATGCATAGTCTTTGTTGGTACTCCACGCCGCCGCTTCACTGATGACGGTGTGTCTAGCCCCTGACATATCAATGTCCCATTTGACTTCATCAAAGACAAAAAATTCAGGCTCTGGCCCTATCAAGGCTTTATCGCCTAGACCTGTTGATTTTAGGTACACTTCGGCACGGCGAGCGATAGAGCGTGGGTCTTTGGCATAGCCTTGCATGGTGTCAGGCTCGATGATGTCGCACGCCACCACCACCGTTGGCACTTCAAAAAATGGGTCAAGATAGGCGGTATCAGCGTCCGGCAATAATATCATGTCCGAGCTTTCCACACCTTTCCACCCTGCCACGCTTGATGCGTCAAACATCTTACCGTCTTCTAGGGTGTCTTCGTCCACGCTGTATGCAGGAAAGGTTAGGTGCATTTCTTTGCCGTGCGTGTCGGTAAAGCGAAAATCCACCCATTTCGCCCCTGATGATTCAATCAAGTCAAGTAACTTATTCGCCATGCTCGCTCCAAATTTGTAACTTAGTTAATCGGTTAAACTGTCATAATTTACCACCGTTAGGCGGTTTATGCAAATGGTATTTTATGATAAATTAGGGCGTGCCTGCCCTTTATAACACTATTTACAATTTAGACATAATTTAGAAATAAATCAACCGTTTTTGCATGAAAAATGGCTATCCGACCACTTAACTGTGTGATTTTAAGATTTTTTACTTAATTTTTAAAATTAAGTGGTCGGATTGTTTTTCATAATAAAAAACTTGCTTGGATAAAATGATAATCAGCCTACGTTTTTCCTTGAAAAACGGGCGATTTCCCCTATTTTTCATTGCAAATACAAAAGGCAGGCACGCCCTAGATTAATTCACAAAATTAATCTGGTAAATTCATCTGCGACTGGTCAGGATTTAGCCCAAAATAAAACACAAAAGTCGCCACCACACTATTTGCCAAAATAAATGCCAAATCCAAGCTCTCATGCCCCATCACAAACCGCCCAAGCAGTGCCGATACCGCAAGCATCACCACAAAACACGCCAATAATAGCTGTATCATGGTCGGGTGCGTGAGTGTGTAATTTGTGCCCGCTTTGCGTTTGGGATTTAGGATTTTTAAATTTATCATAAATCCGATGACGTATACCGCACTACCTAATATCAAATAACCAAGAAAACCCATCTCTATTTACCTTAATTCACCTTATCCGCCCAACCGTTTGCAATGAGCCGTTTTTTGTTTTATCTCGCCATAATTAATCGCCCCCAGCTCATAACTAAAATTATCTTTATCAATCATCGTTACCGCTTGTATGATTGGGCTATTTTCTCTAAACATCTCTGTAAATAAAGCCTGCATTTCTGGTTCTTTCTCATATTCTCGCTGTTTTGATATGGCATTATAAATCATCACATGATTAATATTCCCCACATTTACTGTCAAATTCTTACCATCAAAATCCCAATTATCTTGCGTACTCATAAAGACGGATTGAATATCTACCCCTTGATAAATCTGCCGAGTTTCGCCATAACCCACCGAACGCCCATCGGCAAAGAAATGTGTCATATTTTGACTTTTGGTAACATTGCCGTCCACTTGCTCTATCAATAAATCGCATTGCCATGTTCCCACCAAATCATCTTTATGAAAAGTCGTATTGGCATAAGTCATGGTTGCCATGAGACTTATGATACTGGTGATAAATAATTTTTGCATGGTTAATATTTATTCCTATGTTTTTAATATTAAAATGACTAATATAAATTAAGCGATAATTTTTAATTTGATATAGGGCAAATTAATTCACCCCATATCAAAAACAATTAACCAATCATCAATCAATCTTTTAAATTGACATTGGCTTTATTATGCCAACGGCAATAATTCCAACTTCTCGCCCTGCTCTACCGCCTTGCGATTTTTTATGGTCGTTGCCCAGCGTATGACGTTTTGGTATTCATGTACACTCAAAAACTCAGACGCATCGTACTTGGCATAGTCATTCTCGCCAATGTACAAATTGCCTAGCACCAACGCCCCATACCACGGATAAATCGCCATGTCAGCAATGCTGTACTCGCCCGCCATATAGTCATGATCCGCCAAATGCTTGTCTAGCACATCAAGCTGGCGTTTGGTTTCCATGGCATAGCGGTTAATGGCGTACTCAATCGGCTCGGGAGCGTACGCATAAAAATGCCCAAAACCACCGCCAACAAAGGGAGCTGACCCCATTTGCCACATGAGCCACGACAGCATTTGGGCGTAGTCGGTGGGATTTTTTGGTAAAAATTTGTCAAACTTTTGAGCAAGATAAAGCAGTATCGCCCCACTTTCAAACACCGATATGGGCGTGTCGGCACTATAATCCACGAGTGCAGGAATTTTTGAATTGGGGTTGATTTCCACGAAGCCTGTGCCAAACTGCTCGCCATTCATGATATTGATTTTAAAGGCGTCATAGTCAAGTAGCCCCAACGCCTTTAACTCTTCTAAGATGATATTGACCTTAATGCCGTTGGGCGTGTTTAGGCTGTATAACTGATAAGGCTTATCGCCTTTTAGCAAGGTTTGTTCGTGTCTTGCTCCTGCGGTCGGTCGGTTGATACCGCCAAATTTTCCACCCATGTCATTGGGTGCCCAAACTTTTGGGGGTGTGTAGCTCATAACTTTACTCCAAATTAAATTTTACGTTTACAATGATTATTTTCAATATCGGTTGGAAAATCTTCATCAATGCTTTCAAAGGCGGTAATATATGTATCTTTATCAAGAAAACGAATGCGACTTATCATATCTTCTGATATCATCTGCTCGACTTCAGACCGTTTCATCACAACTATGGAATTTATCAATTCATCTCTTTCACCCAAATAATAAACACTCTCATCAAGATTGGGCATATCTACCGTATAAGACTGAACGACACCGTCATAATAAACAACCTTATCTCCCATCACACGATATTTGTAAGATGTGCTGAAACTATCAATTTGATAAAAATCATCATCAACCGCCCAGTTGTGCATAACCGAGTGTTCAGTGAATATACCGTCATCACGATATTCAATATCACTAGTATGGCGAAGATACTCATTTTCCAAGCCCTTACATTCCCATTTGCCCACCAAACTCTGCTCAAGATTTGCCATTGCTAATGTTGGTGAAAACAAAATACATGCAAGAAAATTTTTAAGCATTATTATCTCCAATTAATATACAATCAATCATTAAAACCAAACTTATTTTAAGCGTTGGCAATGCCCTTCATAACCATCTTCAAAATAATAACGGTGCTTATCTTTGCCATCAAATTCAATATAATGCCAATTATTTTCTTCAAAACTCTCAATCATCAATGCCCTACCTTCTGCATTTACTTCATCGTCAAATTTATAAAAACCACCATCAGGTAAAATAAAATAATATTGATAATAAGTGATGTCTGGATTTCTCATCAATAGCTTATTATCTTTGAGTTGCCATTGATAATTCATGATACTAAATTCTAATTCAGGCAAATGATTTACTTTTTCTTTGATTTCCATAAACTCCGTTGCCGTGCCATCGGCATGATAACGCATGAGTGCTTTTACCGAATGATATTCACTATCTGCCACGCAATGCCAATCACCCACCACATCGGGGGCAGATATACCACTATTTGCTAAGGCTGTCATGGGTAATATCATCGCCCATACCAAAAGAAATTTTTGCATAATTGTTCCTTATAAAATAAAACCAAATAAACCTTGTTTATGACACGTGGTAAATATCTGACTGTCCACATCATTCATGATAAAAGATTTTTTATTGATAAAATGAATATCAAATGCTCGTTTATTAATGCCATTATTCATCATGTCCTGCACCATTGGCAAGGATTTTTGTAAGGCGATATTTGCCTGCTCCAAATCATCTTTATTAGCATTTGGCATTCTGACGGCATAATTATGAAATTGATGATTGCCGTAATGCAGGGTCTCTTGTGCCAATGTCCATGATGATTTGGCAATGGCGGATTCTATTTGATAGGCATAATCGCTGGGCTGTCCATAATAAATGCGAATATGCTCGTGCATGGTGTGGTTTTTAAAAAATTGCAACTGACTTTCTTGTTTGATGAGTGGATTGGCGTGTTTGACATGGCATTGCCATTTGCCAATTAGGGCTTTATCACTGTCGGCATGGGGGCTGTATGACGGATTGGCAACACTCATCATCGGCAGTATCATGCACAGACTTAGACTGGCACTCATCATGCATCTAGACATAGCCAATTTCCTTTAAAAACTGATATAATTCATCGGCAAATTTGGCATACCCTGCCCCATTGGCGTGGATTTGGTCGGATTTGAGCTTGTCGTCCGATAGGATATTTGACCATGCTTTTTCAAGTAACGGCACATTCATCTCGTCCGCCACGTCTTTATAAACAGGGTTGTCGCTTGCCTTACCAAACAACGCACTGGCGGACAAATGTGGCTCTGCAATCAGCACCACAGGGATATTTTTGTCTTGTAGAGTCTTGATAATGCTTACCAAATTGGCACGGGTTTCGCTCGCATTTACTCGCCTTAGCACGTCATTACCGCCAATGCCTAGTAGTACCAATTTGGGATTTTCGCTAATCACGCTGTCCATGCGGTTTAACACGTCTTTGGTCGTATCGCCATTGACCCCCATATTGATGATGTTCCAGCCTGTTTTTTGGGCAAGGATAACAGGATAGCTTTGGGATTTGTCCGCCCCATAGCCAAAGGTAAGACTGTCGCCCAATGCCACCACCCTACTGCCTTGGGCAAGTTTGGCGACTTTGGGCGTCTCACTACACGCCATCGCTAGAACGATGGGCGAAATGACAAGGATCTTTAAAAATAATCGGCGATTGGTCATAAGTTTTTACTTAACTAAAAATAATTTTTACTTAACTAAAAATAAACAGTATTGCAAATGCAGTCATAATTTTCAAGTGTAATTTTGTAGCAATTTATAAAAACAAATGCTAAAATAATAAAAAAGGAACAAATCAATGAAATTAAAAACAAAAACTTCCATTATTGCAATGATTGCTTTAATAACGTCATCAATCATTGGCTATGCTTATTATTATAATCCAGAAAAGGTCATTGTCAGAACTTTTTGCCAAAATATTGATGACAATATCATTACTTTAAAAATAGAGAACAGTCAAAGTTGTCAATCCTATTTTTATAATGATGGTTGGCTATCAAAATATCGGCGTAACGCATTAAAAAAGGTATTTTTATCTGATGATTTTCGTATTGTCAGCACCTTTGAAGTCAAAGAGCAAACGCTCGGCAGTTTAACTTTTATCCATACCAAAAGCGAATATCGTTTTTCATCAGATATTTCATCACAATCCACAACCCTATTAAATCACATCACACAACAAGAAGTTAAGACGACAGAACTTATCAATCCAAACTATGAACCCGCCATTAAAATCCAAATCAAAGAACAATTTAAAGAAAAAATTATTGGCTATCAAAATTTGGAAGGTGCTAGCGATTGGCACGGATTACCAAAAAATAATAACGAATTAGAATTATGGCTAAATGATAAAAACATTAACGACATTTACCAAACAGGTTTTTTAAATGCGGATTTAACCTTAACATATTGTGCCAATAGTGGCGGTGGGCGTGATGATACTTTTCAAGACTGTATTTCTATTGTTGCCAAAGAATATTTAGTTGATGGCATTTTAAAGTAACAAAAAGGACGAAAATTTCCGTCCTTTTTGTATTAAAACTTCACCCAATCAAAGTAAAATCTTTCTTGGATCAGCCAAAAGTTTGGCAATATAGCGAGTAAACACCGCCGCATCTGCTCCGTTAATCGTACGGTGGTCGTATGACAACGATAGCGGTAGCATAAGACGTGGTTCAAACTCTTTGCCGTTCCAACGTGGCTGATAGGTAGATTCAGAAATCCCCAAAATCGCCACTTGTGGGTGATTGACAAGCGGTGTGAAGTAAGTACCGCCCATGTTGCCTTGGCTTGAAATGGTGAATGACGCACCTTGCAAGTCTTTGGCAGACAGTTTCTTGTCACGGGCTTTTTTGGCAAGCTCGCCAATCTCAATGGCAAGCTGGCGAATGCCTTTGGCTTGGGCATCACGAATCACAGGCACAATCAAGCCGTCATCGGTCGCAACCGCAATACCCATATTCACCGATTTACGGATAATCATTTGGGTGTTGTCATCCGACACATGGCTGTTGAATTTGGGGTGCTGAGTCAGAGCATACGCAACCGCCTTAACAATAAACGCCAAAATGGTCAAGCCCACGCCTTGTGCCTTAAACTCGGCTTTTAGCTCGTTACGCATGGCTTCGGTGTCGGTAATGTCCGCCAAATCAAACTGCGTAACCTGTGGCAGTAGCGTGTTTAGGTTAAGCTGTGGGATAGAGACTTTTTGCAGGCGGGATAGGTCTTGGACTTCAATCTCACCCCAAATCTCAAGGTTCCCCATGTCAGGCAGTAGTGGCAGGCTAATCGCCGAACCGCTTGCCATGTTGGCAGTAGGCTTGGTGCTGGCGGTGCTGATGACCGACTTGACATAGCCAAACAAGTCTTCTTTTAGGATACGACCGTGTGGGGCAGTCCCCTTAACAAGGCTAATATCCACACCCAATTCACGAGCCAACTTACGCACGGCAGGTCCTGCGTGAGCGTCTTTGGCACGAGCGTTGACTTCCGCTTCTGGCAGTTTGGCACTATTTGCAGGGGTGGACGTTTGGGCAGGAGCTTGGGCTTTTGGTGCTTCTGTCTTAGGCGTATCAGCTTTAACTTCTGCTTTGGTTTCGCTTGGAGCGGACGCGGCAGGGGCAGAACCGCCTTTAATGGTAATAAAGGCTTGACCGTTGGTTACGGTGTCGCCAGCATTTACCAAAATTGCCTCGACCACGCCGTCAAGTGGGGCTGGCACTTCCACAGATGCTTTGTCAGACTCAACAAGTAACAAAGATTGACCTTCTGTTACGCTGTCGCCAACCTTGACAAGCACTTCGGCAACTTCGGCACTATCCACACCCAAGTCAGGTAGGTTATGCGTTTGGCTTGCACCGCCTGAAACGGCACTTGGGACTGGCTCGGATTTTGACTCTTCGGCTTTTGGAGCTTGTGGCTCTTCTTTTGGTTCTTGTGGGGCTTCTTGAACTTCGGCTTTTGAAGTAGAGTCAGATTGACCTGCTTCTACCTCAAAAAGGGCTGTACCCTCAGAAATGCTATCGCCAACTTTTACCAAAACAGCGGTTACGGTACCGCCCACAGGGGACGGCACTTCTACGGATGCTTTATCAGATTCTGCCAAAATTAGGCTGTCATTTTCAGAGATAACATCTCCAACTTTAACAAGCACTTCTGCCACTTCGGCACTGTCTACACCCAAATCGGGGGCTTTAATTTGCATGATTTGTCTCCTTATTTGGGTTCGGTAATGTTGCTGTCGTTAAGCAGTTTGGCATCTGCTTTGTCCTCGCTACGCCCTTCGGTACTAATGGCACTGTCTGGCTCATCTTTTAGTTCAGGCACTTCTTTTGGTGTCGGACGTGCAGGTGCTGGGGCATCTGGATAGTAGTCATGATGTGGCTGTGGCTGCCATGCAGGGGCTTGGTCAACGTCAATGCCAAAGCTAGAAATGGCATCTTTGACCAAACGCACGTCAATCTCACCCTCGTCCGCCAATTTTTTCAATGTGGCAACCACGATGTGGGCTGCATCCACATTAAAGAAACTACGCAAGTTGGCACGAGTGTCCGAACGTCCAAAGCCATCTGTACCTAATGTGGTATAAGGACGGCTGTCAGGCAACCAACCACGCACCTGCTCTGGGAAGTTACGCACATAATCGGTAGCAGCAACCACGATGCCTTTGTGCGGGGCAAGTTGTTTGGTAACCCAAGGCAGTTTTGGCTCGTCCGTTGGGTGCAAGCGGTTGTAGTCATCGCACGCCATACCATCACGGGTAAGCTCATTAAAGCTCGTTACACTCCATACGTTAGCTTTGATGTTAAATTCTTCTGCCAAAATACGAGCCGCTTTTTGAACTTCTCTTAGAATCACGCCAGAACCTAACAGTTGAACTTGGGTTGAACCGTTGTCTTCTAATAGGTACATACCACGCTTAATGCCCTCTTCAATGGCTTGTCTGTCATCGCCAATGGCAGGATGTTCATAGTTTTCATTCATGAGCGTGATGTAATAGTACACACGTTCGCCATTGCCATACATGCGTTGTAGACCGTCGTGCATGATAACAGCAAGCTCATAACCAAAGCATGGGTCATAGCTGACACAATTTGGCACAGTACCAAAGAGAATGTGGCTATGTCCATCTTGGTGTTGTAAACCTTCGCCGTTTAGTGTGGTACGTCCTGCGGTTGCCCCAAATAAAAAACCTTGGGCTTGCATGTCGCCTGCTGCCCATGCCAA
The DNA here is from genome assembly GCF_039693965.1 of Moraxella sp. K1664. Taxonomy (NCBI): domain Bacteria; kingdom Pseudomonadati; phylum Pseudomonadota; class Gammaproteobacteria; order Moraxellales; family Moraxellaceae; genus Moraxella; species Moraxella sp. K1664. Next base: position 2,112,793 of record NZ_CP155576.1, on the reverse strand, counting down.
ATCACCAATACGCTGAAAGCCAAACATAGAGTAATAAATGTACATTGGAATCATCGGCAATGCGTTGGTTGAATAGCTTGTGGCAAGACTAATCCACGAACTCATCGCACCTGCTTCGTTAATGCCTTCTTCTAGCATATGCCCATCTTTGGCTTCTTTGTAACCCATCAAGGCCTCAGCATCTTCGGCAACATAGTTTTGACCGACCGATGAATAGATGCCAAGCTGACGGAACATGCCCTCCAATCCAAAGGTACGAGCTTCATCAGGAACTATCGGTACGACGTATTTATTAAGCCCTTTATCTTTTAATAGGGCAGACAACAGACGCACAAATACCATGGTTGTGGACTGCTCTTTGCCCTTACTGCCTTGGAGTACCCCATCAAATACAGACAACTCTGGAATGGTGAGTGGAGTATGACCACTGCGACGAGCAGGCAAGTGTCCGCCCAAAGATTCACGGCGACCCATTAGGTATTTGTATTCAGGACTGTCTTCGCTTGGGCGATAAAATGGCAGGTTTTGCAATTCATCATCGCTGATTGGTAGGTCAAATCTGTCACGGAAGTATTTTAGACCGCTCTCGTCTAGTTTTTTAAGTTGGTGAGCTTTGTTTACCGCTTGGATTTGCTTGGATAGACCATAGCCTTTGACAGTTTTGACAAGGATTACGGTTGGCTGACCCTTGGTTTTCATGGCTTCAGCATAAGCAGCATAGACCTTTTTAGGGTCGTGTCCGCCACGGTTTAGACGCATGATTTCATCATCAGACAGGGCAGACGCCATATCCGCAAGCTCTGGATATTTACCAAAGAATTCTTTGCGGACAAAAGCACCATCACGAGCGGTATAAAGCTGATACTCGCCATCCACCACTTCTTCCATGCGTTGTTTTAAGGCACCTGATGTGTCTTTGGCAAGCAGGCTATCCCAATGGTCGCCCCAGATGACTTTAATCACACGCCAGCCTGCCCCACGGAACACAGATTCTAACTCTTGGATGATTTTGCCATTACCACGCACAGGCCCGTCAAGGCGTTGTAGGTTACAGTTGATGACCCAAATCAGGTTATCAAGTTTTTCACGACCTGCCATTGAGATGGCACCCAAGCTCTCAGGCTCGTCCGTCTCACCGTCGCCCAAGAACGCCCACACTTTGCGGTCTTCGTCTTTGATAAGGCTACGGTTGGTTAGGTACTTTTGGGCACGGGCTTGATAAATACTCATCAAAGGTCCAAGACCCATAGATACGGTGGGGAATTGCCAGTAGTCGGGCATGAGATAGGGGTGTGGATAGCTTGACAAGCCTTTGCCGTCCACTTCACGGCGGAAATTTTTGAGCTGTTCTTCGGACAGACGACCTTCCATGAACGAACGGGCGTACATACCAGGGGCTCCATGACCTTGATAATAAATCATGTCGCCACCGTGGTTCTCGCTCGGAGCTCGCCAAAAGTGGTTAAAACCTGTCTCATACAGGGTCGCCGATGACGCGAATGTCGCCAAATGCCCACCCAAATCATCATCGTTTAGGTTGGCACGCATGACCATCGCTAGGGCGTTATAACGCATGATTGAGCGGATTTTACGCTCTAGGTGCAAATCCCCTGGGTAGGCAGGCTCATCTTCAACAGGAATGGTATTGATATAAGCCGTTTCTAGGCGGTTAAATGGCAAGCCTTCTTGTACTGCTTTGTTATATAAGGCTTTTAATAAGAATTGAGCCCGCTCTTTGTCGGCGTTTTTGATGACCGACTCAAATGCATCAAGCCACTCTTGGGTTTCTACATGGTCGGAATCGTTGTAATAGGTCGTCATAAAATTTTCCTACTGTTGTGAATGCTAAGATGAACTTAGCGATGAATGTCAAACACAGATAGCTTGACAGAAAACTGTGTCACTTTTGTGAAAAGCTGTCATAAAAGCTAATTTTAGGGCGTGTTGAACTTTGGTATTTGCAATGAAAAATGAGAAAAATCGCACGTTTTTCAAGGAAAAAACGTAGGCTGATAGTTATTCTATCAGACAAGTTTTTGACGATGAAAAACAAGATTTAGCCATTTTTCATGCAAAAATTGATTGAAATTGTTAAACTTTCATCTTATTTTATAAGAATGTTATCAATGTTCAACACGCCCTAGCCATATATTATAAAAGACTTTGCCTAAAATTTGTTATGTCTTTTGGTAAATGTTTATCATTGGACTATTTTTTAAATAAATAGTGAAAATAAATTTTGGGTGAAATCATAACAGATATCTCACCCCAAGCCCACTAGCCAAACACCGTATCGCCTACCACCAAAGGATGACCGAACAGAACGGATTACTGATAAAACGCCTGTACTTTTTTCTCGCCATCTTTGATGATGTCCACAGGCGTCTCATCGCACGGCACTTGATAAATGGTGTTCGCCCCTTTAAAAATATAGACCACATAAGCACTGTCAAGCAGTGGATTGATGTTTTGACTGGCGTCCTTGACCTTTGCCAATACCATCATCTCATCAGGGCGTGCCAGTACACGCTCGACATCAGATTTATCAAGCGATAAGGCATTCACGCCAAAATAATCCCACGCCTTATCCACGCTTATCTCATCCAAAGGTTCGGGGTTATCCCACAGCGTTTTTGCCCCGTCAGGCTCTTTCATTTGCATGACAAAACTGCCTGCTTGCTTGCTCACTTTTATTTGAGCAGGGCTGTTTTTCTCAACGCTATAACAGCCGACAAATGTCCCTGCCTGCCCATCTGCTTTGGCAGTCGGGGCGTTATCGGTTGGGGCTGATTGGTTGCAGGCGGTTAAGCCAAGGGCAAAGAGAATGGATAGGATACAAGAATAAGATTTGATAGACATGGTGTGACTAATAAAGGTTAAGTTAAATTGGTTTGTGTTGGTTTTTGATTTTAGATGATTTTATTAATTTTAAAAGCAAAATCATCAATTGCTGGCATAAATTGAAAAGTTGAATTTATCAAAGGGTAAATTTTGGTATTTTCCATCGATAATACTTTTGGACGGACTTGTAGGGGCAAATTGCAATTTACCCTTTGATAAAGTGTTGATTTTTGGGCAAATAAATTACCCCAATACGTCTAGCTCACTCGGGACGGCTAGACAGACGATGATAACCCACGCTCTCTCCAACATCGCCGACAAACCCAAGCTGTCGCCACACTTCATACAGACAAATTGCCACGCTGTTAGATAGGTTAAGACTGCGAGAGTCGGGGAGCATGGGCAGTCTTAGCCAGTTACCCGCCCCGATGTCATCACGCACATCAGACGGTAGTCCGTCTGTCTCCGAGCCGAACACCAGTGCCACCGAGCTGTTACCAACTTTAAAATCATAATCATAAAACGGACGGCTAAACTTGGTCGTCATCGCCACGACCGTATCCACGCCCACACTTGTCAAATAGGCACGGCACGCCTGCCAGTCATCATGTACTTGCATGTTGGCGTATTCATGATAATCCAGTCCCGCCCGTCTTAGCTTTTTATCATCAAGCTCAAAAGCTAAGGGCTTGATAAGGTGCAGTTTTGCCCCTGTATTGGCACACAGACGAATGGCGTTGCCGGTGTTATTGGGGATTTTGGGAGTATAGAGAACGATATGGATTTGTTTCATGGTTGTTATTTCATGGTTTTTATAAAAAAGCCCGCACCAAATGATTGACGTATTTAAAGCCCATCTTGGTCGGGGCGATGATGTCAGGGTGAAACACCATCAGCCCTTGATGTTGCAAGGGCAAAAGCTCATTATCAATGGTGCTAACAAGTAGCCCCGTCCGCTCTTCAAAGGTGCGAGTTGTCGTGCCATCTGCCAAACGCAGGGCATTCATCATAAATTCAAAGGGCAGACTCTCATCCGCCACCCGCTCAAAGCCTACCATCTTTGGAGCATTATTATAATTTAGATAGTCTTTGGGCAGGCGAGATTTGGCATAACGATAAATACCATCTGGATAATCGGTATGCTCACGCAGTGTTACTTTGCCATGCCCACCTGCCCCAATGGCAAGATAGTCGCCAAATTGCCAATAGTTGACATTATGACGACACGGCTCATCATCACGCCCGACCCATGCCGACACTTCATAATTGGCAAAACCTGCTTGCAAAAGTCGCTCTCGCCCTGCATTCTCTATGCGTTCTAGCTCGTCATCATCGGGCAAGTCAGGCGGACTGCGATAAAAGGCGGTGTTTGGCTCAATGGTCAGCTGATACCATGAGATGTGCGTTGCCCCTGCCGATAATGCCATGTCAATGTCACGCACGGCAAGCGTGGCGGTCTGACTAGGCAAGCCATGCATCAGGTCGGCATTGATACGGGTAAAGCCTGCTTGTTTGGCATTTTTGATGGCATTGACTGCTTCATCATGGCGATGTATTCGCCCCAATGTCGTCAATGCCCCATCATCAAAGGACTGCACACCCACCGACAAACGGTTGATACCCAGTGCCAAATAGTCGGCAAAGGGGGCATGTTCTAGCGTACCGGGGTTGGCTTCTAAGGTAATCTCAATATCATCGGCAAAAGGGATCATCTCACGTAACCCCAAAAACAGCATCCGATACTGCTCTATCGGCAACAGCGACGGCGTTCCCCCGCCGATAAAGATACTTTGTATCGCACGCCCCCCTGCTAAGGCGACTTGCGAGCGAGCGTCAGCCAAAAGTGCTGTGACATAATCAGCAAAAGGGGCAGACTCGGGCAAGGCGTGCGAGTTAAAATCACAATATGGACATTTTTTGACACACCACGGAATGTGAATGTACAAAGACAATGGGATATTAGCAGGGTCAAGGATTAGACTATGTTCGTTCATTGGTTTATATGGCGTGACACATGCCATGCCTTTTATTGTTTTTAATGATTGGTTGTTATGATTTTTGTGTTTATTTCTGTATTAAATCGCACCTAGGTTGCGATACCATTTGGCATGATATTTAGCCATCATGCCAGTTTAGACCTAGTCTTGCACCAAATCATCAAACTGCAACAAACCAAACTTCATGCCCAAATGCTTCTCTAAGGCAGGCAGGTTAAAGGCGTCATCTTCGCCCACCAAGCTAATAGACACGCCCGATTGCCCTGCTCGTCCTGTGCGTCCGATACGATGAACATAATCATCGGGCAAATCAGGCAGTGTGTAGTTAATGACATGAGTCACGTCATCCACATGAATACCACGCCCTGCCACGTCGGTCGCCACCAACACATTAACTTCGCCATCTTTAAAGCGTTTTAGGTAACGTTCTCGCTTGGCTTGGGCGACATCGCCTGAAAGCATGGTCACATCCACATGCTTACGTAGATTGTCATACAGGCGTTTGACTTGGTCTTTGCGATTGGCAAAAACAATGGCTTTTTTGACATCATCACTGCCAAGCAACTGCTTTAATGCCGTCAGTTTTTGGCGGTCGGTTAATAGATAAAAACGCTGTTCAATGTTCTTATTGGTACGACTCTCGGGGGCGATTTCCACAAAGGTCGGCTGATATAGCCAGCGATACGCCAAATTCATAACATCGGTGTTGAAAGTCGCCGAGAACAGCAAACTTTGGCGGTGCGTATTGGCAGGCATTTTGCTGATGAGTCGCTTGACATCAGGGATGAATCCCATGTCAAGCATGCGGTCGGCTTCATCCAACACCAACACTTCCACACGGTCAAGAAACAGCACGCCCTTTTGCACCCAATCAATAATCCGCCCTGGTGTGCCAATCAAAATATCCATCGGGCGACGGTTTATCTCATTTGCCTGCTTGTCATAATCCGCCCCACCAGTCATACACAAAGCATACAAACCACTCTCTTTGACCAGCTCTCGGCAGTCGCTATAAATCTGCTGTGCCAGCTCTCGGGTCGGTGCCAGGATTAACGCCCGTGGCTCACCCAAATAGCGTGTCTCATCATCGCCAAACGGGCGAGACAGCAGGCTTTGGATGATGGTAATCAAAAACGTGGCAGTCTTGCCCGTGCCTGTCTGTGCCTGCCCAATGGCGTCTTGTCCTGCTAGGGTGTGGGGCAAGATTTGGGCTTGAATGGGCGTGAGAGTCTCAAAACCCAAAGCCGATACTGCCTTTTGGATGGGCTCTGCTAGGGGTAAGTCACGAAACGTGCTAAATTGCTCGGTCAAGGGCATGTCCTTTTAAGCTAAATGGGCGAATATTGTTTGGTATTTTTACCAAATGCTTGCCAATGATACTTTTAAAAATGATAAAATTAAAAGTGATTGGCAACATTTACGTTTTTATCTTTTGATAATTTTAAATCATCCATCCAAATCATCAAAACAGGCATTAAGTGAGCCTTCCACGGCTTGTTGAACAAACCGCTCTTTGTCAGCTTTGTCATCATAAACAGGCATTTTATAAATGATATTCAAGCCGTTGTGCCATGTCTCATCAATAAATGACACCATGTCTTTTTTGGAAAAACTTTTTTCCACTCTTTTTAGGGCTTTGTCAAGGTTTTTCTTAGCTTTATCTTTGCTGACCCCATTTTGATGGTCGATGGCGATGTCATAAACACCTTTACTGGCAACCATGCAAATCCCTGCTATCTCTTCGATTCTGGCTGATTCGTCCGCTGACAAAGTCACTGCCGAATGAGCCGTGCCACTGATACCGAACAACGCTAGGGTACCGAGTGTGCAGATAAGTTTGTTTGGCTTTTGCATAATCACGCCTTTATAAAAGAATCAATCCTATATTCTATCATAACTTATCATGACAGGCAAAACCCAATTTAAAAGCCCAATTTTAAAACCCCCACAAAAAAACCCACCCCAAGGGCAGGTTTTGCGTGACGTAAATATCACATTAATTTGGTGACTTCTTCGGCTTGCAATCCTTTATCGCCTTCGGTCACGACAAATTCCACCATTTCACCTTCTCTGAGCGAGCGATAGCCGTCACCGACAATAGAACGAAAATGCACAAACACATCTTCGCCAGTGGCACGCTGGATAAAGCCAAAACCTTTGGCATTGTTAAACCATTTAACCTGACCTTGTTCACGAGCAGACATAACACTTCCTTAAAAAATACCACATTGTAACACTTACAATGATACAAATAACCAAATAAGTCTACGCACTACGCAGTTACCATAAACTCGTGCCTAAATATAGCACACTTTTAAAGAGCTGTAAACGTATGTAACCAAACATTAACAAAAAATTTACGCCCCACTACCTTTAAAAATTTGTTAAAATAATCAGCATTTAACATAAAACACACAGACATCAGCACCCATGAACCAAACCACACCCCTAAACCGTAAATTATTAGTGCTAAACGGTGCCAATCTGCACTTACTGGGCAAGCGTGAACCGCACATTTATGGTACGACCACCTTACAAGACATCGTTCACCGCCTATCCACCACCGCTCATCAGCACGGTATCCAACTTGACCATTTTCAATCCAACCACGAAGGCGACATCGTGGACATCATCGGCAACCAAGGCGTATTGGCGGACGACCACGACAAATTTGATGGGGTCATCATCAATCCAGCCGCCTTTACCCATACATCCGTTGCCATTCGTGACGCCCTGCTTGCCAGTGGCAAACCCTTTATTGAAGTGCATTTATCCAATATCCACGCTCGTGAACCGTTTCGCAGTCATTCGTATTTTTCGGACAAGGCAGTGGGCGTGATTTGTGGGCTTGGCGACATGGGTTATGACATGGCATTAGCATGGTTTTTAAAAAATTTATATAAAACAAATGGCGTACACTCATGACCATCATCGCTTATACTGACGGGGCGTGCAAAGGCAACGGCAAGGCAGGGGCATCCGCTGGCGGATTTGGCACGCACATCATCTACCCCACAGGCGACGTGCTAAACATTTGGGGTGGTGAGAGCGACACCACCAACAACCGCATGGAGCTTATGGGGGCAATCACTGCCTTAGAACGCACGCCTGCCGATACGCCGATACAGATTTGGACGGACTCGGGCTATGTCAAAAACGGCATTACCCAGTGGATTAACGGATGGAAAGCCAAAGGCTGGAAAAAAGCAGACGGCAAAGCAGTGCTCAACCAAGACCTATGGATACGCCTAGATAATGCCTGCCAACGTCGCACCATTGATTGGCAATGGATAAAAGGACATGCAGGACATGTCGGCAATGAGATGGCGGACAAACTTGCCAATGATGGCGTTACTGGCAGTGGCGAGCTGTTTATCAGTCACACCCCAACAAATAACCCTGCAAGCGACAAGACAAACAGCAAAACCAATACCGAGCCAAACATCATATCAAAAGAGACAGACGAGACAACCACGATGAATGAGACCACCAACCACGCCCTTGATGACAGCAATTTTCACGGCAATGATTTTCATGACAATGCCATTCATGAAAATGCCGTTTATGAGAGCGATTTGGGCGAGGACATGGATTACTATGCAGACATGGCAAACATGATGGCAGATGATGAATTTGACCCTGCTACCCCAATGGTAGATGTGGGAGCGGATATTAATGACAGCGAGCCAGTCAGCCAAACGCAAAATAAAACCCCCGCCAAAAAATCCAAGAAAAAAACACCACCTGCCCCCATGCAAGTGGTTCGCCACAACCACCAAAACCCCGACTATGACGGACGCACCGATGAGATTCGTGAGCCGTTTTGGGCGGTACTGCCCGACCCCATTCATCGTGGGGCGTCAGAGCGTCAGCTGATTATGGATACGGAGACGACGGGCATTGACCCTGCCACGGGCGACCGTATCGTTGAGATTGGCATTGTTGAGATGGTCAAGCGTAAGCCAACTGGGGTTCAACTGCATGTGTACCTAAATCCCGACAGGGAGATGGACGATGAAGTCATTGGCGTTCACGGCATTCATAATGAATTTTTGGTAGACAAACCCCGATTTGCCGATGTTGCTCCTTATGTCTATGAGTTCATGAAAGGGGCGGAAATCATCGCTCATAACGCCCAGTTTGATATGAAATTTTTATCGCACGAGTTTGATAAAGTGGGCATGACCGACTTTGCCGATGTCGTGGAAGTCACCGACTCACTCATGCTTGCCCGCAAAATGTACGCAGGGCAAAAAAACAATTTGGACGCCCTTGCCAAACGCCTAGACGTCGGTCAAGACATTGACCGTTCCTACCACGGGGCATTAAAAGACTCGCAGATTTTGCTTGAAGTCTATCTTGCCATGACCAGTGGGCAGATTGCCATGAGCATGGAAGAAGAAGGGGTGAACCAAGATGACAACAGGGGCGAGATTAGTTTTAGTGATTTAAGTGCATTGTCCGCCCAACTAATCCGCTCAAAAGATGACTTCTCTGCCGATGGGGCATGGCGTGAGAGCGTACTTAAATAACAATTTATCCGATATTTGCCCTATTTAGTATAATTTTACTTGCCAAGTTTCGCCAAACATGGTTAAATGTAGCGATTATTAATGCGTGCTGTAAAACAACAGGATTATCATGACTCAATCAGCCAAAACCGCCACCAATTTTGACTTATCATCACTTCATATTTTGCGTAATGAAATCAGTACGGTATTAAAAGATGCTGAGACGCATTTGCGTGAGTTTTATGATGACCCCGACCAAGCCCCCTTACTGCTAGACTCGGCAAGTAACTTATCACAGTTATCTGCCATTTTTAAATTGATCGCCTTTAACGGGGCAGGGCTGCTTGCCGAGAATCTATCAGCAAGCTACACTCTACTGCACGGTAATGCCGATGGCGACGAAGACGAAAATGAGATTCTAATGACAGACATCTCAGAAGCCATCATGCTACTAGACCGCTACGTTGAATTTGTCCTATTAAAAGAAACACCCGAACCTGCCTTGCTACTACCCATCATTAATAAACTGGGCGAGCATTTGGGGCATGTTGCCATCGAATCCACCACCCTAAACCAGAACATTAACAGCGTTATCATCGCCGACCCCCAAGCAAACTACACTTCTCTTAGCACGCTTGGGCTCAATGCCAGAGCCTTAACCCAAGCCTATCGTGCCGGTCTGTCTGTCGTTCTTGAAAACAAAGATGGTATCATCTCTGATGATGAACGCCAAAAATTAGATGGCATGACCAAAGTCTGTGCTGTGATTGCCCAGCATTCTGACACCTTATTTTGGCAGTCAGCAAAGACCATCACCCAGAACATCGCCAACGACCTACCACTCAGCCATGCCAAAAAGCGCATCTTGGTTTATCTAGAACAGCAATTTTCTGACTATCTGCCGATTGAAGACCGTCGTTTTGCCGAGATGGTTAGCTTTGCTTGCAACAAAAACAAAGACTTTGCCACCCTTGCCAATCAAAAGTACGCCCTAAACCGAGTGAGTGACACCAAGTTTAGTGAAATGCAACGTTTCTTGTTCGGGCCCAACCGTGAAATCACCGATACGCTCAATGACTTGATTCAAGAGCAATTAGAAGCCATCAAACAAAAAGTGGATAAATTCGTGCGTGCATCTAACGGCATGGCTGAGATTGGCGACATGGTCAGTATCGATGACATCAAAACCGAGCTTGACACCCTGTCTGGAACCATGATACTGTTAGAACTTACCGATGCCAGCCAAGCACTAAAAGCGGCATCATCTCAAATCGGTAGCTGGCAAAATCCCACCCTAGAAGACTTGGATACTTTCTTGGACAAACTATTGGTCGCTGAGAACGCTGCCATTTTCCTATCTAAGAGCCACACCCCAGGGGCGGTTAAATTACCCCTGCATAACCGTGAAATCTCCCTGCATCAGCTAGACACGTCTTATGAAGCCCTAGTTAAAGAAGCACGTAGCAATCTAACCGCAGCAACTTTGGCATTGACTGACTATATCGCAGATAGTAACCGTGACATCATGAACCTACAAAACACGCCCGAGATGATTCGCCAAGTGGCAGGGGCGGCAGCATTCTTACGTCTATCTGCCACATCGGCTCAGCTGTATCTGCTGGCTCGTCGCCTAGAAAATGGACTGCTTGATAAAGTCAAAACCGCCCCTGATGGCGAGCTGGCACGCATCAGCAATGCTTGGGCAGATGTCTTGGTTGCAGCGGACTTTGAATTTGAAAACTTCGAAGAAAACCGACCCACCAATGAACAAAGCATTCTCATCAGCCAAAATAGCTTAAATCAGCTTGTGGCATGAGCCATCAGAACATCACTCTCACAGGCACTCCGTCATCGACTACCCATACAATATGGGTCATTGATGGCGAGCGTGTTTTTTGTCGTGATGGCAAACCTTATGCATTTGACCATATCGAGATAGGCATAGATGGTTTAATTGACGGCTTGGACGATGGTTTAGATGACACACTGGGCGTGGTTGAATTGCTTCATTTTAGATATGATGACAGGCGGGTGTTTGCCATTGATTATCAAAAGATGGTCGAGCCACACCCTACCAAACCAAATCATCTCGACCATCTTAATGGCGAGTTCATCGCCTATCGCCATACCGTTGCCGTAACCGACAGCCACACCGCCCATGAAATCTCGGCAGGCATTCAGCTGTTATTATGGCAAAAGGGCAATCAATTCTGCGGTTATTGTGGCACCAAAACAGTGCGCCATCACAAAGAAAACACCATGGCATGTCCTGCCTGCCATCAGCATTTTTATCCTAAAATACAGCCTTGTGTCATCATCGCCATCACCCGTCCCTGTCCTGTGACAGGTCAGCTCCAAATCCTATTAGCACAACATCATCGCCATCAGGCAACAGGCATGTATGGACTCATCGCTGGATTTATGGAAGTGGGCGAGAGTGCCGAGATGACCATTCATCGTGAAGTGCTAGAAGAGACAGGCATTCATGTGAACAACATCCGCTACATCAAAAGCCAAGCCTGGCCATATCCGACCAATCTTATGCTTGGCTTTTGTGCCACTTATAAGTCGGGAAACATCGTCATCGATGAAGATGAACTGTCCCACGCTCAGTTCTTTGGCAAAGATGACCTACCACTGATTCCCAAGCAAGGGACGATTGCTTATGAGCTGATTAGTCAAGTATTGGGCTTAAATGAATGCTAGGGTAAGTAGCACCTGCCATTGATGGTATTTTTATAGAATACACTCTACTCTCAACTTTATGTCAGTAGGGCATGCCCACCCTTGGTGTTTGATGGAAGTGTTAAGTCTTCATCATATTTTATGAAAATATTATCAAAGGTAGGCACACTCTAGGGCGTGCCTACCTTTGGTATTTGCAATAAAAAATGCCTGTTTAAAAAAGCAGGGGAATCGCCCGTTTTTCAAGGAAAAAACAAAGGCTGTGAGTTTTCTATCAGACAAGTTTTTATTAAATCTCTTTCCAAACTAAAAATAAACCTTTATAAGTATTAGGGTTGAAGTTTTTAAAAATCCACAAAAATCGGGGTTTGGAAAGAAGTCTATTATAAAAAACAATCCGACCACTTAACTGGGTAAATTTTAAGATTTTAACTTAGCTTTTTTAAATTAAGTGGTCGGATAGCCATTTTTCATGCAAAAATTGGTTGAAATTGTCAAACTTTCATCTTACACTATACAAAATGAAAAAGTACCACGGTTTCCGTTCGTGGTGAGCCTGTCGAACCATGACGGAAACCGACCCTTCGACAAGCTCAGGGCGAACGGTTTCCGTAGTAAAATACAATTTTGTTGGCTGTATTTTATAAAAATGTTATCAATGGTGGGCACGTCCTAATCAAGTACAAATAATTAATTCATCAAAATTGAATGTAATTTCCCACTACATGTTATCGATAGATTAAATCCCCCATCCTATCAATTCCACCCCAAAAAATTCAATTAGGATTATGTTAAATAAATTTTTGTAAAAATAAAAAAGAGCGAATATTTTCGCCCTTTTTATCATTACATTACGACAATTACCACGCCTGCGACAATGCCGACAGCACGCCTTTTAGCATGGACGATACAGTGCTGTTGCACACGCCAATGCCAGAATACACCTTGCCTGCCACATTAAGCTGAACATACGCCGCCGCCGCCGAGTTGGTTTGGTTGTCGCCCAGCTCGTCATCAAGCAGGCTTTCGGTCGCCTTGACGTTAATGGCGTGTTCTGAATAATTGGTAACGTGAATGTCCTTGCCTGTCGCCTTGACCAGTCCGTCAATAAATGCTGACAACGCACCATTGCCCTGCCCGATGATTTCTAGCACATCGGTTGGCGTGGCGATTTGTCCGTTGAATGACACATCTCCGCCCTTATTGTTAATCTGATAATCACTAAGTTTAAAGGTTTCTTGGGTTAAATAAGTCTTGGTAAAAATGTCAAGCAATTCGTCCGTTTTTAGCTCACGAGCCAAACTCTCGGCTTGGTTTTGCACCACTTTGGCAAAATCAATCTGCGTCCAACGTGGCAAATCAAAACCATAATGACGTTGCAGAATATACGCCGCCCCACCCTTGCCCGACTGGCTATTGATACGCACCACGTCTTGATAGCTTCGCCCGATATGCACAGGGTCAATGGGCAAGTATGCCACGTCCCAATGCTGTTCGGTTTCGGGGTGTTTTTCATTATAATCAAGCGACTTTTTAATGGCATCTTGGTGCGAGCCTGAGAAAGCCGTAAACACAAGTTCGCCGACATAGGCATGGCGTGGGTGTACGGGCAAATTGGTGCAATCAGTCGCTACTTGCACAATCTCACTCACTTGCGACAAGTCAAGCTCAGGGTCTACCCCTTGCGTGTACAGGTTCATTGCCATGGTCAAAATATCCATGTTGCCCGTACGCTCGCCATTACCCAGTAGCGTACCCTCCACGCGGTCAGCCCCTGCCATAACACCAAGCTCACTTGCTGCCACGCCACAACCACGGTCGTTGTGCGTGTGTAGGCTCACAATCACGTCTTTACGGCTTGGCAAATGACGACAAAAATACTCAATCTGGTCGGCATACAGGTTGGGCGTGGACGCTTCTACGGTGGCAGGTAGGTTCAAAATCACTTTTTGTCCGTCTTGGGGTTGCCACACATCGCACACCGCTTGGCAGACTTCTACGGCAAAATCAGTCTCGGTCTGGCTAAAACTCTCTGGACTGTACTGAAAAATCCACTCGGTCTCAGGATGGCGTTTGGCAATGTCTCTAAGCAGGGTCGCTCCATTGACCGCAATCGCCTTAATGCCGTCCTTATCAAGCTGATAGACCTTATCACGTTGCACCCTTGACGTGCTGTTATAAACGTGAACAATGGCACGTTTTGCCCCTTTTAGGCTCTCAAAGGTGCGTTCAATCAAATGCTCACGAGCCTGCACCAGCACCTGCAAAGTAACGTCATCAGGCACATGACCGCCTTCAATCAAAAGACGTGTAAAGTCAAATTCCACTTGGGCGGCAGACGGAAAGCCAATCTCAATCTCCTTGAAACCAACCGCTACGAGCAATTTAAAAAAGCGTAATTTTTGCTCAATGGTCATGGGGTCAATCAAGGCTTGGTTGCCGTCTCGCAAATCCACGCTCGCCCAGATGGGGGCTTTTTCAATTCTTTTATCACACCAAGTCCGATTTTCTAATTTGGGAGCAAATTCAAAAGGACGGTATTTGGTATGGTCAAAAGCGGGGTTTTTGGGGGTGATTTTGGGTGTTGGCATGGCTAGGCTCGCTATATTTTTTTTAAATTAAAACCGTTCGTGGTGAGCTATGCCTGCCCATAACGGTTTTCCGCCACCCGCAGGCATAGCTCAGATACCATGATACCCCACCTAAGTCAATGGTTTTTTAAGTATCTGGTATCTAGTATCTTACAAACTAACTTAAAGATACTTGTTGCTCAAAGGATGTTTGGGTTTTGATAACACCAAAACAGATATGTACCAATTTACGCATACAAGCACATAAGGCTTGCATTTTGGTTTTACCGTTTTGTTGTAATCGTTCATAAAATGCCTTAATGGTGCTATTATAACGAATGGCACTCATTGCAGACATATACAGCTTAGCACGCAAAGAGACTTGCCCTTGTTTGGACAGTTTGGTTGCTCCCTTAAAGACACCTGACTGTCTTTGTTTGGGTATTAAGCCTAAAAACGAAGCCATCTGTGAGGCTTTTTTAAATTGTTTGGTATGTATTAAGCATACCACTTCTTTGGCAATAACAGAACCAATACCGTCAATGGTTTCAAGTAAGGTTTTGTCTTGCTTTAAACTTGGGTGTTTGTCAACAAAGTCATCAATGTCTTTGGTGAGTTTGGCAATTTCCTCTTGAAGGACATTGATGACTGTTTGCATGGATGCTTTAACCAAATCGGGCAGATTGGGTGATAAGAGCAACTCTTGTCGGTTTTGCTCTCGTTGCAAATCTTCTTTGAGTGCTTCTAAGCGAGCCAATAGAGCTTTTAGCTGTTTGGCTTCAATGCTAGGTGCTACCCAAACCTCAGGCTTGTGGCTATAACCATACCTTGATAAAATAATGCTGTCTTTTTTATCAGTTTTATGGATTACCCCCAAACTGTCTGCAAATTTGCGGACATAGTTAGGATTGACAATGCTTTGCTTGATATTATTATCATCAAGAAACTCACTTAGGTGTTCATGATAAACCCCTGTTGCTTCTAGGATGATGTGTAGCTCATCAAGATGATTGCTGACATTGGTTTTTAACCAAGCAAGCAGTAAATCAAAGCCTGCTTTGTTGTTGTTAAAAACCTTGGTTTTTACTTTATTTGTGCTTGGGTTTATAAATGCAACATCAAACTTTGCTTTGCTGATGTCTATGCCAATATAGTGTATCATCTGTCTCTTGCCTTGTTTATGCAGTGTCTGTTTTAATAAACGCACTTAGATACCATTCAGAGTTAAGATGACAAGCAAAGGACACCATCTGAGCACCAGTGTTAAGACACTAAGGGCGAACCCGTGTTCTCTTTGCTTGTATAACCCAACAACATTCTAGCAGATAATCTAGGTTTGGTGTTGGGTTGATACAAGGGCGAACGGAAAACTTTAATAAATCATTGTATTATCATACCAAAATTTTGCACTAATTTTTACCAATTTTACAAAAATTTTTGGCATATTTTAGCCATATTTACCAAAAAATGATGATTTTATGGTAAAATCCGCCAAATTTTGATAATTTCCCAACATGAACGCTATTAACCTAGACCCCATTGACCATAAAATCCTAAAACTACTCACGGGCAATGCTCGCCTTGCCGTTGCCGACATATCTGAGCAAGTCAATCTCTCCGCCACGCCTGTCATTCGCAGGATTAAACGGCTTGAAGACATGGGCGTTATCACAGGCTATCACGCTCATACGTCCGCACGCTCGCTGGGTAACACACTATCCGTCTTTGTGGCGGTTAGCATGGATAAGCACACTGCCGAACGCTTTGGCGAATTTGAAAATCACATCAAAACCTTTGATGAAGTGGTGTCGTGTAGCCTTGTTACAGGGCGGTCGGAAGATTATCTGTTAAAGGTCGTGGTGCGTGATATGAGTCATTATGAAGAGTTTTTGCTTCATAGACTTAGCAAAATTGACGGGGTCAGCCAGCTTCATACCAGTTTTGAGTTACGGGAAGTGTTTGAGAGAAGTGCGGTTTAACCATGCTCCACCAAATGCGTCCCTAAAATAAACATGCCAATGCCAATTAGCATCGCCCCACCCACGCCCATGGCATAACGCCCAAAACTCGCTCCCAAACGGTTGCCAAGATACAGTCCGCCTGTTGCCATAACAGTCGTGGCAAGCCCTATCAGCACGCACGCCAAAACGATGTTCACGTCCAAAAACGCCAGCGACACGCCCACCACCACCGAATCAACGCTTGTGGCAATGGCGGTAATGAGCATTAGGGCGATGTTTGAAGTGTTTGCTTGTTTTTGCTTGGTTTGTTGTTCATTGGTTTGCTTATCTACTTGTTCATCATGACACACCGCCCCATAAATAAACCGCACACCCAACACCCCAAGCAGCCCAAATGCAACCCAATGGTCAAAGGCTTGCACCCAGCTTTCAGCAGCCTTACCCAAGCAATAACCGACAAACGGAGCAAGTCCTTCCACCACCCCAAAGAATAGCCCGCCCTGCACCGCTTGCCATAGGCGTGGATGTCGCTCGCTCGCCCCTTTTGCCACCGCCACCGCAAAAGCGTCCATTGCCATGCCAAAAGATAGGGTGGTGAGTGTAAGTGCGTTCATGATTTATCCTTATTCTTTGATGATATGCCCATGCAAATATTTTAACAGCTCAAACACCGCATTCGTCCGCCCCACCACGTCTTTTTCGTCTTTAAAGGTGTATTTTAGTCCTGTCGCCCCGTTCATGCGATAGCCGTCATTAGACTGAATGAGCTTGATAATTGCAAGTCCGTCCACAGGCATGTCCGCTTTAAATTCCATACTAAGCCCATGAGCGGTTACGTCAATTTTACCAATGCCAAGCGGTATGCTCTGCACTCGCATTTTATGTACCAAAAACAGATTGGCAAGGGCGGTCGGCATCGCCCCAAAACGGTCAATCATCTCGGCACGCATCTCGTTTAGCTCGTCCATCGTCTCGGCATTGGCGATACGCTTGTAGCACAAAAGCCTCTCATGCACGTCCGCCAAATAATCGCTCGGTATCAAGGCAGACGCATGAATGTTAATATCACTCACCAAATCAAGCGGTGTGGCGAGACTTGGCGTATTGCCCGATTTTATCGCCTTGGTGGCACGTTCTAGCATATCCATATACAGCCCAAAGCCAATGGTCTGCATATTGCCCGACTGCTCTTTGCCCAAAATCTCGCCTGCCCCACGAATCTCCAAATCCTCGCTCGCCAGCATAAACCCTGCCCCAAGCGTATTGGCTCGGCTAATGGCATCAAGGCGTTTTTTGGCATCAGCCGTCAGCCCCTTGATAGACGGCACAAACAAATAACAATACGCCTGATGATGAGACCGCCCCACTCGCCCACGCAGTTGGTGCAACTGGGCAAGCCCAAACTTATCGGCTCGGTTGATGATAATCGTATTGGCATTTGGCACGTCAATGCCTGTTTCAATAATGGTACTGGCGACAAGCACATTGGTTTTTTTATGATAAAAATCACTCATGACATCGTGGAGTTCTTTGTGTGCCATTTGCCCATGAGCCACGCCCACACGCACCTCAGGAATCAGCTCGGACAAGTTCTCTGCCACCGTGTCAATGCTCGCCACGTCATTGTGCAAATAATACACCTGCCCCCCACGCAAAATCTCACGCAAAATCGCATCTTTGGTTGTCTGCTCATTTTTTTCGGCGACAAATGTTTTAATGGCAAGCCTTCTAGCAGGCGGTGTGGCAATGATAGAAATATCCTGCATACCCGACAGAGCCATGTTGAGCGTGCGTGGAATGGGCGTGGCGGTCATGGTGAGCGTATCCACGTCCGCTTGCATGGCTTTGATTTTTTCTTTGTGGCGTACGCCAAAACGATGTTCTTCATCAATAATCATCAAGCCTAAATTTTTAAATCTAACATCATCTTGTAACAGTCGGTGCGTGCCAATGATGATATCCACCTTGCCATCGGCTAAGCTGGCAAGCACCTTATCTTGGGCTTTTTTAGACGAAAAACGAGACAAACTTTCAATCTTAATCGCCCAATCGGCAAATCTGTCCTTAAAACTGTCCTCGTGTTGTCCTGCCAGTAGTGTGGTTGGCACAAGCAGTGCCACCTGATAACCTGCCTGCACCGCAATAAATGCTGCACGCATGGCAACCTCTGTCTTGCCAAAACCCACATCACCACAGATAAGCCTATCCATGGGCTTGGTCTGCTTCATGTCAAACATCACCGCCTCTATGGCACTTTGTTGGTCGGGGGTTTCATCATAGGCAAAACCACTGGCAAACAGCTCATAGCTTGCCATGTCAATGTCAAAACGAATGCCCTGTTTGGCATTTCGCCTTGCTTGCACATTCAACAGCTCTGCTGCCACGTCATAAATGTCGGTCAGGCTCTTTTGGCGTGCCTTATCCCACTTGCCCGAGCCAAGTTTTGACAACTGCACCGCCTCGCTATCGGTACCACTATACCGCCCAATCAAAGCAAGATTGGTAATCGGTACATAGACGTTGGCATCATCGGCATATTTGATATGGATAAATTCCTGCTCGCCCTCGCCCACGTCAAGCACAACAAGCCCTTGATACCGCCCAATACCATAGGACAAATGCACGACAAGCGACCCCTCGGTCATCTCGCTTACCGATTTTATCAAAAAGGCTTGCGATAAGACATTTTGGCGTTTGCGTTTGGTGGTTGCGACCACTCGCCCAAAAATTTGGGTTTCACTGATGACACAAAAGCCTTGATTTTGCTCATTTTTTAGCCATAATCCACGCTCTATCGGAGCAACGGTTAGGGCAATTTTGCCAAAACCGTACCCTTCGACAGGCTCAGGGCGAACGGTTTTGTTAGGGTTAAATTTATCCAAATTTGCCAAAAACTCACCAAAATCCGCCACCGTGTCGCTGTCAAGTTTGCCCTTTAATAATTCCAAAATAATCTCACGGCGACCAGCACTTTCACACACCAATAAAATCGGCTCATCGCACGCCCCCACAAAGTCCAAAAATTCGCCCAATGGTTTGTCTTTTTGATGATTGATTGGCAAATTGGGGACGGTGTGGGCGGTAAATTGGCGAAATAAGGAAAGCGGATTTTCTTTGTTGCCATTCGCTGTTTTCCGTTCGCCCTGAGCCATGCCTGCGGGTGGCGGAAAACCGTCATGGTTCGACAGGCTCATCACGAACGGTTGTTGGAATACTGCTCTTGGGTAAGTTTTTAAGGCTTGAAAAAATTCATTGCTTGGCAAATACAAATAATCAGGCGGTAAAATCGGCACGTCCTTATCAAACGCCCGAGAATGATAGCGTGCGTTTACCTGCTCCCAAAAGTTGTGATGATGAGCGGACAAATTGTCATCACAGACAACCAGCGTATTTTTGGGTAGATAATGAAACAGCGTGCCTGTCGTCTGCCATTCATGCAAATCAAAAAACAGCGGTGCATAATACTCCACCCCAGACGGCTGTATGCCATTCATAACGTCATTATAAAATTCCACCTTGCGAGCCGACGCATTGGGAAAAAGGCTTGCAAAATTCTGGCGGAACGTCTCTTTGTCGTCTAGGTCAAATTCACGGGCAGGCAACAGGCGAAAACTTGCCACTTTGGGCGACGTTGGGGCGGTTTTGTCGTCAAATACGCCGTCTTTTTTGAGCTTATCAAGCTCTTCATCGGTAACGG
Organism: Moraxella sp. K1664; assembly: GCF_039693965.1. NCBI lineage: Bacteria > Pseudomonadati > Pseudomonadota > Gammaproteobacteria > Moraxellales > Moraxellaceae > Moraxella > Moraxella sp. K1664. The sequence continues at coordinate 2,092,531 of NZ_CP155576.1, read as the reverse complement.
TTCGCTGAGTATCAGGATTAAAAAATTTAATCGTTTCTATCTCATCATCAAATAATTCCAAACGAAACGGCAAGGCTTGCCCCACCGCAAAAATATCCACAATGCTCCCACGCACGGCAAATTCGCCTGCCATATAGACGTTGTCCACCGCCTTGTAGCCTGCCTTGGCAAGGCGTTCACGCTCACGCTCTATATCAAAGTTATCGCCCACATTCAAATCAAAAAACCGCCCCAACAGATAGCTTGGCGGTGTGATTTTTTGCATGAGTGTCTGTACGCTCACCAGTAGCACACCCCTTGTTGGCATATGCGTCAAAAGGTCAATCCGCTCGGAGATGATGTCTTGGTGTACCGACAGATTGTCATAAACAAGCGTCTCATAATCGGCAAACACATGAGCGGATACCCCAAAAAAATGTAGCTCATCGGCAAGGCGTTGCAGTTCGCTTTGGGATTGGCAAATGACTAAGGTCAAATCCGTGCCGTCTTTGGCAAGGGTAGCAAGCCACAGGGCGAAACTTGCATCCGCTTGGGTGGTAAAGTGGGTGTGGAAGTTGGGTTTATGAGTAGGGGTATTGATATTGATATTTATCATTAACATGACTCGTCTAATGAAAAACCCATATTTGGCATATGGGTTTTTGGTATTGTGCTTGTCTTAGTGCGACATGGCTTGTTCGTTGATTTGTACTTCTTTGGTGTCACGCAAGTAGTGCAAATAGTCTTGGAGTTGGTCTTGACCGACATTATCACGGATGATTTGTGATGCTGACAGACGTTCTGCATCCGAGATTTGGGCGGTTGCCGTGCTTTGGGCTTTATCGCCCACCATGACACTCGCCCCTGCGTCCGTCTCTACCACCCATGCACTCATGCCGTCTTTATTATGCACAAACAGGCTGGCACGCTCGGCAGGCAGTAGCTCTGGGCTTTGGCGAGTAACCACACCCAAACGCTGGGCAGACTTGGTAAGGGTCGCTGGGTCTTCTTTGGCACGGGCATTGGCTGTGTCTAAGGCAAGTTTGATGGCTTTTTGCTTGGTTAGGGTCGCCTTGATTTGCTCACTCGCTTCTGCCAATGTCAGCTCTCTGGCATCTTGGTAGTTGGTCGGCTGTACCCACACCGTTTTGTCAGCGAGCGTGATGTTGGGGCTGACCGACTGGTCGCTGATGGCAAAGTCATCAAAGGCCGCCGATACCACCACAGGAGCGGACAGCTCGCTGGTGTTATTGTCCTCGGTGTAACCCTTAATGCTACGGGCGGTCAGTCCCGTCTCTTGGGCGATGTCGCTAATGCCCATGCTGTCGGTCGCCATGGTGTTGATTTTGGTAATCATCTCGTTCATGGCATTGGCACGCTTACGCTCGGTCGCTCGTTTGGTCAGCTCATCACGCATGCTATCAAGACTTGGAGCGTCACCCATTTTGGTGACTTTAAAGATGTGATAACCAAACCCTGTCTGCACAGGCTCACTCACACCCCCTGCCGTCAGCCCACTGATGGCATTCTCCACAGCACTGCTACTGTCGCCAAAAAAGGCAGGGTTATAGCTTCCGATGTCGCCACCGCTCTCGCCCGTGGGGTCATCTGAATGTGCCTTGGCAAGTGCTTCAAAAGACTCGCCTGCATCGAGTTTTGCCTTGATGTCTTTGGCACGACTCTCAGCATCATCGCCTGTTAGCAAGATGTGCGACAGCTGTCTGCCATCGCCTTGACCTTGTAGGCTGGCTTGATATTCTACACGAATCTCATCTTCACTCACGGCATCCACTTTAATGTCAGCATCGCTTAGAGTTACATAAGCCAAATCCACGCTTGGCGACTGAATCATGTCCTGCTTATTGGCGTTATAATAGGTCTCAATCTCGGCAGGGCTGACCGTTACTTGGTTGGCAAAATCCTGCCAGTTGTAACGCACCACCCACGCTTCACGGCTTTGGGTTTGCAAATCTATCAAGCGACTGATTTGGCTGTCAGGATAAACAGCCGTTCCCAAAATACTGTTTGTCAGCTGTCGTAGCGACAACTGCGTGCGGAACATGGCAAAGAGCATGTCCTTATTCATGCCACGGCTTTGTAGATAATGAGCAAAGATGTCATTAGAAAATCTACCATTAGCATCATGGAAAGTCGGGTCAGCTTGTAGCAGGCGAGTGATGGCATCATCAGAGACAGTCATGCCAAAAAACTGAGCTTGGTTTTCTAGCAACGCTCTGTCAATCATACTGTCTAGCACTTCATCATTTAGAGCTTTGTTATTAATCAGACTGCCATCCACTTGTTCAAGCAGGCGAGCCCGATAGTTATTGACTTCTGACTGAAAGGTTGCGGTATCAATGGCGGTATCGCCCACTTTGACGATTTGGTTGGGAGCAATCTGTCCGCCACCGCTAAATGACTGCACGCCCAAAAATGCCATGGGAATGAGCGTGATGACAAGTACCGCCTTACCCACCCAACTCTGCATAAAATTACGCATCTGTTCCATAATACATCACTTTTTTAAAATCATAAAAACTCTTTATGATACAACATTTTGGCAAAATTCTCCACCACTTTTCACGCCCATTTGACCACATAAAATCATTTTATGGCGAAACCAGCGACCCCATCATCTCCATCACCAGCGACAGCACTGCCGTATTAAAGAAAAAGGACAATACGCTATGAAACGTTCCCACACGACGCAGTTTTTTGCTGGTAAATGAGACGTCAGGCACACCCCCTGTCGCCCCAATGCCCAAGGCAAAATACAAAAAATCCCAATAATCAGGGTTGTTTTCATAAGGAAAATCAAGCGGATACTTGTCATCATGTGTGGTGTCATAATAGCCATGAGCATAATACAAGGCAAATAAGGTGTGGATAAACAGCCATGAGACAATCAGTGTACCAAAAGTGATACAAACATGCAAAGTAGAGAGCCAGCCTTCGTACTGAGCACTGATACGCATCTCATTGATGATGGCAATCATGCTAATAAAAGACGTGATAAGAATCAAAATGAGCATGGTGCGTTTGCGTTCATACTGCTCATGGGCTCGTTTTTTGATATCTTCGGAGTTCGTTGTGATGAACATTCTAAGTGCCAGTAGCAAATATGCCACCAAAAAGCTGTCCCACGCCAGCAAATACACCGTCTCCATGTTGATGCTTGGCACAAACCGCTTTAGAAAACGCACATCGGATAAAGAAAAATACACACAAATGGCGACGATGACCGAGATAACAAGATTGATGTTGTCCCGCAAAAAGTCATAGATTTTATAAAGCAAGGTGCCTTTTTTGGGTGTTTTGATATTAAATATTGACATGGATGCGTTCAAAAAACAAAAAGGCAAAAATTATAACACAAGCCCCATCTTGGCATGTTTGGTTTTTGTAGTGTGGTTAGCTCATCAGCTGTGGAAACAAGGTTCGCAATCCATTAATCAAAATCTCAATCGCCACCGCCGCAAGTAGCATGCCCATGATACGACTTAGGATATTGAGCCCTGTATCGCCCAAAAAGCGACTGATTTTACCTGCCGCCATGAGCGATGCATAACAAAACACACTGATACACAGCCCTGCCGCCAAAATCATGCCCACCTGAAACACGCCTTTGACCTGACTTGAATAAATGATGACCGTTGAGATACCCCCCGGCCCTATCATCATGGGAATGGCTAGGGGCACCACCGCTGATGCTGTCAAAGACGAGCTGACTTCCACATCTTCTTCGTTGGGCTTGACAGGATTACCACCGCCATTCATCATATTAATGGCAATCAAAAACACCAACACCCCGCCTGCCACCTGAAACGACCCCACCGAGATGCCCAGTACTTTTAGCAAACTCTCGCCTAAAATGGTAAAAAAAGTGATGCCCACAAACACCGTCAAACAGGCGATTTGGGCGACTTTTTGGCGGTCTTTGGCAGGATAGCCTTTGGTTAGATTTAAAAAAAGCCCCAAAGCACTAAATGGGTTTATCAACACCACAAAGGCAAGAATGATTTTGATGAGTTCGGTGTCCACAAGATGTCCTTGATGTCGTTGTCATGGCAAAGAGCGTATTTTATCATGACTTCTTTGTTTTTCCTATGACAATCATCGCCATCACAGGGCAATCATCCGCAAAAACTTATGGTACATGAGATAGGCATAAAAATAGGACGCAGCCAAATACGTCCTATGTATCAACCATAAACTTTAATATCAGTCAAAAATTTGCCCGATGATTTGCAGTGGCAAGGTGACCACGTCAAAAGCGGCGGCGAAAGGAAACAGCACCAGTTTTTCAACAGGGTTGCTTTGCCCTTCACGGTAAGCTGTGGTTTGCTCGTTGGTGTAGATGGTGACAGGGTAGGCTTTGCTCAGTGCTTTTAGGCTAGACTGATTGCTCACGGCAGGATAGGTGTGACCTTTTAGGGGGATGTCGAAGCAGTAGCTTTGAGCCCCAAGCTGTGATTCGCTGTGGCTGGTGCATTCTTTGACGCCATTTTGCAAAAAGAAGTTTAGTTCTTCGTTGGTCACTTCGGCTTTTAGCTTGGTGTATTTAAAGGCAAGCTCACCAGTAAAACTGCCGTCATTATTGGCAGAATAAAAGTCCAAGCCTTTGGTGAGATTGATGTGGCGTGGGTCAAGGCGAGTGATGAGATTGTTAAAGCGAGTACCGCCTTCAACCAACACATAGCTGTTACGCTGACCGACAATCACGATCGCATCCGATGGGATGTTGGGTAGCTTTAATGACGGCTTACCAAATGCCACAACGACATCATTGGTGAGTACTTTCTTTTGGGTGGTGGTGTAAGTACCGCCTGAGTCCTTTTCTAACAATGCACTGGTTGCACAGCCTGATAGTAGGGTTGCTGATAGGGCGGATGTTAGGGCGATTTTGCCAAGCTTGCTTAGTTTTTTCATAAAACAGCCTTATATAACCAATAAAAAGGTAGATTATTTTTATAAAACCAAATAATCTACAAAACCGATTATAAATAATTTTAAAACGCCTGTAAACGCTCCGCATAAAAATAACTTGCAAACCCATGATTTTTAGGCACTTTCGGATTTGACACAGACCAGATTATCATGTTTATCTTTATCAACCAAATGACAGTCTGGCACGAGCGACTGATACACCGCCAAAGTCTCAGCGGTCATCTGCTCGATGGTGTATTCGTGCGTCATTGGGGGGCGAGTTTTGTTTTGTAGGTGGAATTTGATGTTTTTGCACAGGACAAGGGCGGTCTCTTCTTTGACCAGTCCTTGAGGGTAGGTGGTTTGTAGGATGTCGGCAAAAGCCCCCTTTGCCCAGCCGATGACAGGCGTGCCAAGATGTATCGCTTGAATGGCGGTAATGCCAATACTCTCGGGGCGTTCGGCAAGGGCAAGCACCACGTTGGCAGATGACAGCCATTCTTTCATGTCGGGGGGTCGCCGTCCGATGAACGTCACACGGCTGTTTAGTCCTAAGGCATGCAGGCGTTGGACGAACTCTTCGTGGGCGACGTCTTGGTCGGTGACGTTTGCCAAATCATCTTCCATGATGATGGCGTGGATGTTGGGGAATTTCTCTTGTAAGTTGCCCAAAATGTCCACAAGCCAGTCTTGACCGTATTCATGCCCGACAGGCGTGGGGAATACGAGCCATTTTTTGTGTTCAAGTTCGGGATATTCGGCAAACACGCCATGAAGCCAATGCACGGACGCATGATGGCGATAGGGGTATTTACGAGTGTCCACGCCACGGCGGACGCAGACGATTTTAAAGGGGAATTCTTGGATGTTGTATTCTTCTTTTTTGATGGCGAGCTTTTCTTTGAGATATTTATCAATACTGCGAGACGCACTGATGATAACATCAGAGAAAAACAGGGCTTTGCCGTAGTTGTTAAACGGATAAAAGCCATAGATGGTCGCCACGATTTTGGGTTTTTTGTCGTCAGGTAGCGGACGGATTGCCCAATGTAGCACCCATGCAGGCGTGCGAGAATGGACGTGGACGATGTCGGGTTCGTGTTCGCTGATGAGTCGTCTAAGTTTTAGGACGTGTACCAATGACAGCCACGATTTTTTTGCCATGGGAATGCGATAATACTCGGTGTCATCACGAAGCAGGCGAAGCACAAGCTCATCATCAGTGGTGGCAGAGCCGATGACCACGGATTCATGCCCCGCTTTGGACAGGGCGTGCGTGATGGCAAAAATACCCCGTTCGGATTCATCGTGCTTTAACGATGATGATAAGTGCATGACTTTCATAGGGGTTTTAAAAAGTCCAATAGGGCGTTGGCGTGTTCTTTGGCTTTGACGTTGCGAAAACTTGCGACCATCTCCCCTGTTTTGTCAAACACGAATGTTGAACGCACCACGCCTAGGTGGGTTTTGCCATACATCATTTTTTCTTTGATGACATCAAAATGTTGGCACAGCGTCTCATCAGGGTCGCTGATAAGCCCAATACCCAGCTCTTTTTTGCTGATAAAATTCTGATGTGAGCGTACGCTGTCACGAGACACGCCAAGCACCACATAGCCAAGTTTGGCAAACTCATCGGACAAGGCGGTAAAGTCACTCGCCTGCACGCTACATCCTTGGGTGTTGTCTTTGGGATAAAAATACAAAATCAAGCCTTGACCATAGGTGCTGATATACTCTGCCAAATTAATGTCTTCATTAATAAAGTCATCATCATGCTGACGAACCAGATGAACATTAAAGTTGGGTAGGCGGATATTTTCTTGGGAGTTTTTCATGATGGTGTTTTGTAATTTAAGTGGGCAAAAGATGATAAAAACAATCTAGGGCGTGCTGAATATTGGTATTTGCCATGAAAAATGAGAAAAATCGCCCGTTTTTCAAGGAAAAAACGCAGGCTGATAGTCATTCTATCAGACAAGTTTTTGACGATGAAAAACAAGATTTAGCCATTTTTCATGCAAAAATTGATAAAAGCGTTAAATTTTCATCATTTTAATAAATAATGTTATCAATGTTCAACACGTCCTATCTATTTTACCCAAAAACCGCCTAAATTACCAATGTTAAAAAAGCATACATAATGAAAAAAATTTTCGTTAATATTTGTAAAAATTGTAATTATACGGTAAAATTACCCGCTAATTTTTTGGGCAATTTAAGATAAGGCGATTTATGTCTTTGCTTTCTTTTTTTAACATCAATGAGCGTGGCTCAACGGTACGCCAAGAAATCATCGCAGGCTTGACCACGTTTTTGGCGATGGTGTATTCGGTGATTGTCGTTCCGGGGATGCTTGCTGATGCTGGCTTTCCTGCCGAGTCGGTATTTATTGCCACCTGTCTTGTGGCGGGGCTTGGCTCTATTTTGATTGGCGTGTTTGCCAATGTACCAATGGCAATCGGCTGTGCCATTAGCTTGACAGCATTTACCGCGTTTAGCTTGGTGCTGGGTCAAGGCATTAGCATTCCTGTCGCCTTAGGAGCGATTTTTTTAATGGGGGTGCTGTTTACGCTGATATCGGTCACAGGCATTCGGGCGTGGATTTTAAAGAATCTACCCAGTTCTATCGCTCACGGGGCAGGGATTGGCATTGGCTTATTTTTGCTACTCATCGCTGCCAATGGCGTGGGGCTTGTCATCAAAAATGATGCAGGACTGCCTGTCAAGATGGGCGAGTTTACATCCTTCGGGGTCATCATGTCGCTCATCGGTCTGGCAGCGATTGTCGGTCTTGAAAAACGCCAAGTCAAGGGCGGTATCCTGTGGGTGATTATCGCCATTACCATCATCGGGCTGATTTTTGACCCGAATGTCAAATTTGGCGGTTCTATTTTTAAACTGCCAAGCTTTGGCAATGAGTCGCTGTTTGGGGCGATGGATGTCATGGGAGCGTTAAATGCGGTGGTGTTGCCTGCGGTGTTTGCCCTTGTCATGACGGCGGTGTTTGATGCCACAGGGACGATTCGTGCGGTGGCGGGACAGGCAGGTTTGATTGACAAAGACGGGCAAATCGTTAATGGCGGTAAAGCTCTCACGGCAGACTCAGTGTCATCGCTCATGTCGGGCGTGTTCGGTACTGCCCCTGCAGCGGTCTATATCGAGTCAGCGGCAGGTACGGCAGTCGGTGGTAAAACGGGACTGACGGCAGTGGTCGTGGGCGGTCTGTTCTTGCTCATGCTGTTCTTTCAGCCATTGGCATTTTTGGTGCCAAACTATGCCACCGCTCCTGCACTTATGTATGTGGGACTGCTCATGCTAAGTAACGTCTCTAAACTTGATTTTGATGACTTTGTGGGAGCGATGAGCGGACTTATTTGTGCGGTGTTTATTGTTTTGACCGCCAACATCGTTACAGGTATCATGCTTGGCTTTGGCTCGCTCGTGCTGGGTCGTGTCATCTCTGGCGAGTTTAAAAAGCTCAATGTCGGTACGGTCATCATTGCCATTGCCTTGGTGGCGTTTTATGCGTTGGGCTATGCCATTTAGATTTGAGTATGGTAACAACAAAAACCATTTGCCATGCGGTGAATGGTTTTTTTGTTGGTGTTATTAATGACATTGATGGATTTACAAGCTTTATTTGCCATGCTACAATGAGAATTGTTTTTAAATATTAACTGGGAGTAAATTTATGTCTGACTTGACCGACATCAAAGAAGTATTACAGCAGTGTGCAAGTGTACCAACATCGCTACTAGATGGCATTGGTTATGATGGCAAATGTGATTTGGTGGCGGATGTGCTGTTTCCTGTGCTGGGTTGGGATAGCGATAATAACTATCAAACCCCTGCCGATGGGCAATTTATGGAATACATGGAGTGGAAAGAGCCTTATTTGGATTTTGACAAATTTGCCTTGGTCAAACAGCGTGACATTGCCATTGAAGATGAGTTTTTGGAGCATTATGCCCAAATATGTGGCGATGACGATGATGAAGATGATGATTTTGATGGTGCTGACATTAACATGATGTTTGATGCCATGATACAAAAACAGATAGCACGATTTGAAGCCATGCGTGAGCTGTTTTTTAACTATTTTAATGAGCAATTGGCAGGGCATGGGCTAAAATTGGTGGAACTTGGCTCGCATGAAAATGCCTTTTTTCTACTGGTACATAACAATGATGACGACATCAAAAAGCTCACCGAAGCCTTTGCCAATTATGATGTGACGGTATCAGCAGGTTGATGGGTCTGTCTGATTTTAACTTTATGGCTAACGAATTTGATATTTGCCACAGGCTTGTAGGGGCGTGCTCATCACGCCCTTTTTTTAATGGTGTTATTTTTAGCCCTTATGTTCACACATCATTGAGCTTGTCATGATTTTAAAGATTTGGCTAAACATCATCCGCCAATGCCAGCAAATACGTCCGCATGGCAGGCAATTCATCATGGGGGATGCCATTGAGCCATGCACCATCTACGGCACAGCGTATGGCGGATAAACGTGGGTTGCTGTCGGTGCCTGCATGAGTTTTGATTTTTTGGGCAAGCCAAGTTCTCCATAGCCCATACATCTGCACATTGGTGGTCATGGCTCTAATAAGACCTGCCCAGTCGCTTTTTAGTCCAATCTCTTGATTGTCAAACATCACCCGAACATAGGCTTTGGTAAATGCCCCCATCTTATCAGAATGGGCGTCCATGTCGGCTAAGATGGCGGTGTTAATTTGAGCAATAAACAGCTCCACCACGCTGGTGATGAGTTCATCTTTGGATTTGAAATGATGAAACAGCCCACCCTTGCTCACACCTGCCATGTCTGCCACTTTTTGCATGGATAAATTGCCAATGGGGGCATCAAGCATGAGATTTTTGGCACAGACTAGAATGGTGTGGCGTAACAGCTCGGGGTTATTTTTGCGTTTGTTGGTTTTATCATCCGATGTGGGCGTAGGGATGTCGGCGGTAAATAAGTCATTCATAAGAATCTCTTGGGGTTAAAATGATTTAAAAAATAATCTTGAAAGCTAATGAGTAGCGGCGGATGAAAAGACATTCATAATCACCACACCCGCCAAGATAAAACCAATGCCAATCATCGCAGGCGTGTCTAAGGGCTGTTTTAGGATAAACACGCCAATCAAGGCGGTCAAGACAATGCCCACGCCCGACCAAATGGCATAGGTCATGCCAAGGGGAATGACCTTGACGACATGAGACAGAAGGTAAAAAGCGATGGCAAAACAGATGAGCGTAATACAAGTGGGAATGAACCTGCTAAATCCGTCTGATTTTACTAAAAAAGTCGAACCTGTTACTTCGCTGATGATGGCAAGGGCGAGCAAGGCGTAAGCGGTGGGTAGTTGCATGATGATTTCAATGTTAACTATGATGAATAAAACCGACTGGTCGGTTTTATATTTTACAAAAAATCATAGCTAAGTGCAAGTTTTTTTAATTTATCCCTGTCTTATCTTGATAACGAGTGGGGTCGGATATGCCTGCTTGCACAAAGCCTTGATGGCGTAACACACAGCTGTCACACTCGCCACAGGCTCTCCCATCACTGTCGGCACGGTAGCATGACACGGTTTGGGCATAGTCCACACCCAACGACAATCCAAGTTTTAGAGTTTGGGCTTTGGATAAATATTGCAAAGGGGCGATGATGGATAAGCGTCTGCCTGCTCGCCCTGCCACGGTGGCAAGATTTGCCATGGTCTCAAAGGCACGAATATAGTCATCTCGGCAGTCAGGATAGCCTGAAAAATCAACCGAACTTACCCCGATGATGATGGCACAGGCTTCGGTTACTTCTGCCACAGCCAAGGCATAAGACAGAAAAATGGTATTACGTGCAGGGACGTACGTGACAGGCACAGCATCGCTGTCTGCTTGATGGTCAGGCACCTCAATACTACTGTCAGTCAGTGCCGAGCCACCAAGCTGAGCGATGTCAATATCAATGATGCGGTGCGACACACCAAGCATCTGGGCAATGGCGGATGAAAAAGCAAGTTCGCTTAAATGACGTTGTCCGTAGCAAAAACTGATGGCGGTAACCTCTTTAAAAACAGCCTTTGCCCAATACAGACAAGTAGTGGAGTCAAGCCCTCCTGAGAACAAAACGACCGCCTTTTGACTTGCAAAATCGTCAGAATGGGGAATGTTAAGGTCATTATTCTTGGGGTCATTATTCTTGGGGTCATAGGGACAAAATGTCATCATAAAATACAAACCATGCAAATAATCAAACGGTCAATTTTAACACAAAATTCAAAAAATTCTTCAATTGTGGCAGTTTTATTTTTAACAAGTCTAGAATGTATTCAACCTTTACATCATTTAGAAAGTTTTATAAATACAATGGTTGTAGAAAACGAGATTTTTATTGGTATTTTGCATCTCGCTCATCTTTTTACTCATCAGTGGTAGAGACATCCTAGTCTACACCATAAAATCTTTGCCCAAATAAACCTTTTTCACCAACTCATTTTGTAAGATGTCATTGGGCGAACCTTGGGCGATGATATTGCCTTCGGACACGATATAAGCCTTCTGGCAGATGGATAAGGTTTCACGCACATTATGGTCGGTAATGAGTACGCCAATACCTCGCTGCTTTAAAGCAGTAATGACATCCTTAATGTCACCCACCGAAATAGGGTCAACTCCTGCAAACGGCTCATCTAGCAGGATAAATTTAGGGTTAGCTGCCAACGCTCTGGCAATCTCACAGCGACGACGCTCACCACCTGACACACTCATACCCAGCGAATGACGCACATGCTCTAAATGAAACTCACCAATGAGCTTTTCAAGTTCGGTCAGCTGGGCATATTTATCCAAATCTTGACGGGTTTGTAATATCGCCAAAATATTTTGCTCAATGGTCAGTTTACGAAAAATAGAGCTTTCTTGGGGCAGATAACCAACACCTGCTTTGGCACGTTCATGCATGGCTTTTTTGGACAAATCAATATCACCCAACATGATTTGTCCTTTATCCATCGGCACAAGCCCAATGACCATATAAAAACTTGTGGTCTTGCCTGCTCCGTTAGGCCCTAAAATACCCACCACTTGTCCTTCATCTATCTCAAAGGAGACATCTTTGACCACCCAACGCTGTCCATAACGTTTGCCCAAATGGTGCATGGCAAGTGTGGTCATGGGCGAACACCTGTTTGACTGTTGGACTCGCTCGGCGGAAACACCAACTCTACACGGCGACCATCGCCAGCATTAGCCTCCACATCGCCCAGTTTTAGGCTATAACGGATGGTATTACCTGAAAAGCTCGCCCCTGCTTGGGTCAGTTTGGCATTGCCTGTAAGCGTGATGATGCCCGTCAGTGCATTATAATCAATCCTATTTGCTCGCCCCTTGGCAAGCCCCTTTTCTTGGGTAACGATTTGTTGCATGGTTGCAGGGCGACCTGTTGCCACAGCAGTTTTAATGCTACGCTTATCATCTAAGTTTAGCGTAATGTTGTCAGCGGTGATTTTAAGCGTGCCTTGTTCAATGATGACATTACCCAAATAATTGGTTACACCTGTACGCTCACTATATGTTGCTTTATCGGCAAGCAGACGAATGGGCTGATTGGCATCCGATGGCAGTGCATGGGCGGATGATGCCATGCCAATACCTGCCACAGCCAGCAACATTTTGGGTGATATTAAGTGTGATGTTCTCATAAACTGTCCAATGGTTAAAATAATGATTTATCTACACGCTTAGGCGGAGTAAATTCCATCTGAATGTGGTAAAATTCATATTCACCTGTCTGCAAATCCCCAGTAAAGCCCTGTGCTATAAAACTATCCGCACCTTGGGTGATACTGATGGGTTTGTTGCTTGCCACTTGATACTGTTTGGTATTGGCTGTTAGCAAGTCGCCTTTGATGGTCATCTTAGGTTTGGTATCATCGCCTTGTCGTACCAACACAAAACCCTCTTGCAATAACAAATCGCCCGTGGTCTGCTCCAAAATGGCAAGATTGGCTTCTAAATAATGGCTTTGCCCATTTGGGGGTGTCCAGTCCATTTTGGCATTTCTCATCTCATCCATGCCTGCACTATTTTTTATCAAACTGTCTGCCATTAACGTGTATTCAATCTCACCTGTTTTGGGATTGGTCTGCACCGCTTTAATTTCGGTTACCTCATAGGAGACAGTAGGAGCAGATGGTACGGTAGGTTCAATTTTGACGTCTTCTTTATAAAAAAACCACACCCCAACCATGAGTGCCATCACACCCAGCACGCTAATAATTTTTAGATTCATGAGTGATTGTCTCTTATTATTACCAATTCTGATTGATATCAATCTAAGCGTATTAGGCTAGGTATATTGGGCGATAAAAGCATCATAAACGCCTTTTGCTTTTAATAACTGCTCACACACTTCACGCACCGCACCATGCCCACCTGTTTTGATGGTTATAATATCCGCCACCGCTTGTATCTGGGCACAGCCATTTGGTACAGACACACCCACACCCGCTTCACGCACAGCTTTTAAGTCGGGCAAATCATCGCCCATATACATACACTCACTCATAGACAATCCAAGCTCATCGACAAGGGCAGATAAAGCAGTAAATTTATCATCTCGCCCCTGCACCACATGGTCAATGCCCAGCTCATCAGCACGACGTGCCACCATGGGCGAGCTTCTACCTGTGATGATGGCAAGGATAATACCCTGCTCTTTTAGTGCCTTTAATCCCACACCATCTTGGACATAAAAGGCTTTGGTCTCCACCCCATTGGCATCATAGATGATTTGTCCGTCTGACAAAATCCCATCCACATCCATGGCAAAAAGTTTGACTGCTCGCAATCGTTTGGTTAAGTCGCTCATGTTTTTCCTTTTGTTGTTTTGCAAATTTAGCTTACGCCTGCTTTTAGCAAATCATGAATGCTAATCACACCCGCAAGCCTACCATTATCCAGTACCAATAACTGACTAATGGCATGCTCATTCATCAGCGTTAGGGCATCAGACGCTCGCATCTCGCCTGTGGTGTGCTTAGGGTGCTTGGTCATGAGTGTACTCATGGGGGCGGATAGCGACACGTTATCCGCCAGTTTACGCCGTAAATCGCCATCGGTAAAAATACCCACCACATCATCTTGTTCATCAGCCACCACCGCCAAGCCCAGTCGCCCCCCCGTCATCACAAGCAGAGCCTTATCAAGACTGGTATCGGCTCGCACCACGGGCAGATTCTCAGTGTGCATGACATCCTTGACACGGGTCAATAGTTTACGCCCCAATGCCCCTGCTGGGTGCGACAAGGCAAAATCATTACTGGTAAAACCCCGAGCATGCAACAGTGCCACCGCCAACGCATCGCCTAATGCCAGTGTGGCAGTCGTGCTTGATGTCGGTGCCAATCCGAGCGGACAGGCTTCTTCAAAATTACCAAGGGTCAAAGCGATATTGGCAGATTTGGGTAAAAACCCACGACGGTCACGGCTGATACTGATTAGGGGAATGCCCAACTGTTTGACGACAGGGATGAGCATTTTAATCTCATCAGACTGCCCTGAATTAGAAATGGCAATCAGTACATCGCCCTGTACCAACATGCCCAAATCGCCATGCCCTGCTTCCCCTGGGTGCATAAAAAACGCAGGCGTGCCTGTGCTTGCCAATGTCGCCGCTATCTTACGCCCGATATGCCCGCTTTTGCCCATGCCTGTCACCACGACACGCCCCCGACACGCCAAAATCGCCTGACACGCCTGCACAAAACGCTCATCAAGCTCATTTTTAAGTAGTGCCAATGCTTCTTGTTCGGTATTAATGGCGGTCAAGCCCACGCTGATAAAGTCAGTATCAAGGTCGGCTGTGTTCGGGGTTTGGTCATTCATGAGTGGCAGATAGTCTATAAAATAAAATAGGTATGATACCATATTTGACGATGTTTTATGGCAAATTTTTATCAAACTGCGATAACTTTTATCATAAAAACTTTTACGATAAAAAAGCCCACATCATGTGAGCTTTTTGGCATGGTTAATTACCACGAGTGACGTCATTCATCGTCATTGGTTTTGTCAAACCCTTGGCGGTCAAAGGTGCTGTTGTCAAAGGCTTTATTATCAAATCCCTTGCCATCAAAACCACGTTCATTTTTCTCAAAGCCTTTACCATCAAAACCACGCTCTTCAAAACCTGAACGCTCAAAGCCCTGATTAAAGCCCATGCCCCCTTGTGGATAGCCACCACGTTCAAAGCCTTGACCGCTAAAACCTTGGTTTGGCGGAGTGCGAGTAAAGCCACCCACAGGACGGGTCGTGCCCGCCCCACCGCCAAAGCCTTGACGGTCAAAGCCTGCATTAGGATAGCCTGTGCCTTGATAGTTATTGCCACTCATCACGCCCACCGATGACGGATAACCCGTACCTGTGCTAGGGGTTGCACCATCTGTGCGTGGGTTGCGAGTGGGGACAACGGTAGAAATGGCGTGCTTATAGACCATTTGGCTGACGGTATTTTTAAGCAATACGACATACTGGTCAAATGACTCAATCTGACCTTGTAGCTTGATACCATTCACCAAAAAAATAGATACAGGAATGCGGTCTTTACGCAGAGCGTTTAGGAAGGGGTCTTGTAGGCTTTGCCCTTTTGACATTGTTGTTCTCCAAAATTAACACAAGAAAAAGCAACCAGCGGTGCTTGGAAAAATACGTTAAAAAATCACGCCAAAAGCTCATTTTGTGCGTCTTTCATGCTTGCAAATGAAAAAATCCGTTGCTGTGATTGGGGGTCACTTGTTATGCTGGCCTTTGTTTTATTCATTTCGTTGGCGTTTATAAATTGGGGTAAACTGGTCAGTTGTTTTTGCCATGTTGATTGGCGTTTTGCCAGTTGCCTTGTTGCATATAATGCCTTATTTTTCATGTCTTGGCAAGCCATATCATGCATATTTTGCCCTTTTGTTACAAAATTCTTGCCATTTTCGGCAGTCATTTTGTTGTTTTTTTGTAAATTTAGAGCAAACGCTTGCCAAATGGGGGAAATTTGCATAATCTCATGGTCGGTTATCGCCAAAAATTCCAATACCTGCCGATAGCCCACGCACCGCATGGACGGCATATCAGGCGTTAGGTCGGGGTATTTTTGCAAAAGATAAATCACTTCATCTACCAGACCCTGCTCCCACATGATATCAAGGCGTTTGGCGATACGCTCATGTAACCACGCACGCTCAGGCTCTACCGATAGGGTTAGCCAATATTGGTGCGGATTTTGGCACGGGGCGACTTTGGGCGTATCTTGCCAAACACTCATGGGCGTGCCTGTCTGCATATGCACTTCTACTGCCCTTGTGATACGCTGGGTGTCGGATATTTTTAGACGCTGACAAATCTTAGGGTCGTGCATTTGCAGATAAGCGTACAACTCGCCAATGCCTTTGTCAGACAGCCACGCCATGACCTGTCCACGAATGACGGGGTCGGTGTCAGGCACGGCGGACAAGCCGTCAAGTAGTGCCATATAATACATCATCGTACCGCCCACAAGTAGCGGAATCTTACCCCGTGTGTGAACGTCGCCAATGAGTCGCTCCACGTCCGCCACAAAAGTCGCCACATTATAAGTTTCGGTTGGCTTGATGATATTAACGAGATGATGCGGAAAACGGGCAAGCTCATCATCGGTCGGTTTTGCTGTGCCGATGTTCATGTCCTGATAAATCAACGCACTGTCCACCGAAATCAGCTCAAACCGCCCCGTCTCATACAGACGGCACGCCAAATCGGTCTTACCGCTAGCAGTCGGGGCGATAAGGGATAGGACGGTGTTATCAGGCAGGGATTGATAATGTAAATTCATGACAACTCTAGCTCAATCCCAACAATCTGAACCGCCCTACTCTCATCGGCTTGTCTTGTAATGTTTATCGTTATATCAGGCTTTGGTAAAATGCTCTCGGCACGACTTGCCCATTCGATGACAACCAGCGAATTTGACTCATCAAAATATTCAAAAAAGCCAATAAAATCCAGCTCTTCTGGGTCATTTAGGCGATATAGGTCGGCATGGTACACGGGCTTGCCGTTGATGTTATACGGCTCAACTAGGGTATAAGTTGGGCTTTTTACCGCCCCTGTATGCCCTAATGCACGCAAAAGATAACGGGTAAAGGTCGTCTTGCCCGCCCCCAAATCGCCCGATAGCCACAGACTGCCTGTGGGATTGATTTTGGCAAGGGCGTTGGCAAGACGCTCGGTGTCGGTTTCATTGTTTAAAATAATGGTATTCATCATCGCTAAGAGTATCATCACAATTGGCAAATAATGTTTTGCCACGTTCAAAAAGAGCTTTCATTTTTTCATTGGGTTCGGGCGGATTTTGTAGAATTTGCAACATTCGTTCCCATTCTTGTTCATTTAAATAAACACCCTTATCCGTCATACTTTAACCTGTCTTAACGGCTGTGGATTGACAAATTTCTCACCACGTTTTAGCTTATCAAACAGCTCGCTATCGCCCCACTCGGCTTTGACTTGTTCGCTAAAATCAAACATATCCAGCGACAATTTGCCCATGCGTTCGTTTTCCACATCTTCTTTAAAACACTGAGCATAGCCTGTGGCGGTCTCGTGGACGATGACCGAATAGACAGATACGCCTGTTTCGCCATTTTGGGTGGTGGTATTTTGCATGACTTTGTCCGCCCAATAAAAAATCACACGGCTAAACTGCTCGGCAGACGGCGACACAGGCAGGCTTATCCAGCGAGCCGAAAAGTCCTTGCACGCACGGATATAATCGCTATCGTCCTTATCCCAAAAGGTAATGGCATGGTCAAAGCTGTCAATCAAGTCCTTGATGTGCGACTTTAATAGCCCAAAATCATAGACCATTTGCCCATTGTCAAGGGCGTGGGCTTCTAAAATCAGCTCCACTTGGTAGCTATGCCCATGAATGGAACGACTACAACGGTCGGACGTGCAGTTACGGACGATGTGGGCATTTTCAAATTTAAAGAGTTTACGGATACGCATTTTTGAATGTTGTGTAGTTAATTTTTTGTATTATATCATGAAATTTGGGTTTTGGACGGATACGCATTTTTAGCCCAAATAAATAAAACCCCACATAATGCAGGGCTTTATTGATTGAAAAGTATTTATTCATTGACAAAAGCAATCTTAGTCAGCCCTGCCCCACTTGCCGTTGCCAGCACTTGGGCGACTGTGTCATATTTGCCTTCTTTATCAGCACGCAGATGAACCTGTGGGTCTTTACCTTTTGCCACTTCTTCGCCAAAACGAGCGGAAAGCTCATCTAGGCTCAGTTTGGTCTCGTCCCAAAAAATCTCGCCCTTGTCATTGATACTCACCTGTATCACATCGGGGGGCATGTCATTGACCTGTGCCGATGTCTTTGGTAAATCAAGCGGTACGGTCGGGTTTAGCACCGTTGCCGTAACCAAAAAGATAATCATGAGTACCAGCATGATGTCAATCAAGGGAATAAGGTTAATCTCATTCATGCCCCCATTGTCGTTGTCGCCTAGCTCAAATGCCATATCGCCCCCTTAGCGAGCCACACGGGCAAGCAGTGCGTGAGCGGTATCGTTGGCGTGATGAATGGCACGCTTATTGATACGTGTGATGATGTTAAAAAACACCACCGCAGGAATCGCCACCGCCAGACCTAAACCTGTCATAATCAAGGCTTCACCCACCGGCCCTGCCACTTGGGCAAGTCCTGCCTGCCCGCTCTGACCGATAGAATGCAAGGCATGAAAAATCCCCCACACCGTCCCAAACAGCCCGATAAATGGGGCAATGGCAGCGGTCGTACCCAGTACCGATAAGCCCTTTTCAAGCTCAAAACGGTAGCGAGCGATGTTCTGTAACAGGCTCTGCTCGGTGATGATTTTGCGTTGATTAAAATCAAGCTCGCCAAAATCTTTGCTGACGTTATCAATCTCGGCAGTGAGCTCATCGCCAATCACGCCTGCCATTTGGCGAGAGCTAAGCAGGCGAGTAATACCCACAAACCATGAAACCAATGACAAAGCAATCAAGATAAAAAATAATGTTTTACTGACCATGTCAGTATATTGCCAATAATGTGCAAAATCCATAATCATTCCTTATAAAGAATGGGTTAAGTAAAATTGTTGTATGCTAATTTTTTTCATTAAAATTAATCCCATAGCTTGCAGTACCTGACATCGGCTGACCACTTGCTGATTTAAAGGGATGTAATCTGGCTTGTGTTAATGCTCGCCTGATTTGTCTGTTTAGGTTTGCATTACCCGTATTAATACCAGATATATTCGTAATTTTACCAGTGGCATCTACCGTCAGTGTTACTGTAAAAGGTGGTGGTGTACCCGACACTTCACTAAAATCAAGCCCACGAAAATTCGGCGGTCTTTGCCAACTGGCATTGGAGACAGTGCCAAGATTTTGACCTTTTAGCTCGCCGCCGCCAGTACCACCACTTTTTGTCGTGTCTTTATTGCCAGTTTTATTGTCGGTTTTGGTGTCTTTACCATCACCGCCCCTGCCTTGACCTTGTTCGGCACGGGCTTTGGCATCGGCTTCGGCTTTGGCACGAGCATCGGCTTCTGCCTTGGCTTTTGCTCTTGCGTCCGCTTCGGCACGGGCTTTGGCATCGGCTTCGGCTTTTTGGCGTGCCAATTCTGCCTGTCTGTCTCGCTCAGCTTGTTGGCGTGCTAACTCAGCTTGTCTGTCTCGCTCAGCTTGGCGTTCTCTTTCTTGTTGCTCACGCTCACGCTGTTCTCGCTCTCTTTGCTGTTGTAGTTCAAAGGCTTTTTGAGCCCGCTCCTGAGCGATGATGTCCACCTGTGGCTCTGTAACCTTGGGCGGTTCTTTGGATTCGAGTTTAACAGATTCTTTTTTGGGTTCAGGTCTAGACTCAGGCTTGGGAGCTTTTGGTGGTGGTGGACTTGCCTTTGGTGGGGCAGGTGCTGCCACAGACTGTGCAGGGGTGGGCGTTGGCTCAGGAGCAGGTATGGGAGTTGGTGGCTCGGGCGACTCTTCGTTATTAAGCTTAATCATCTGAATTTCAAGCGGTGGCGTGATTTTGGGTGGCTCGATATGGAGCATTTGCATGGTCGCCAAACCCACGCCTGCCACGCCATGCAAAATAATCGCCACAGCCGCCGCCAACACCTTGTATTTATTAGAATGCTCAAAAGTCATCATCACAAGCCCACAAAAGAAAAACGCTGTTTTTGGGTTTAAACAGCATTGATCATAACAAAAAGTTATACAAAACGGATAAAAAAGTAAGAAACGATAACAATTATCAATCGGTATATTATCTTAAATTTTGTACAAATTGCAAGGGGTTAAGAATGATTATTTTTAAAAATTTCACAATTAAGATTTCTCGTCCGTGTCGTCCGTTTCTTGCTTTGGAGATAACACCACCACTTTCGGCTCGCTTTTTGCCTTATAAGCGTCATAATCGGCATAGGGGTCGGTTTTCATGTCGTTTTCGTTTTGGTCAAGCACTTTGATTGAATAATCTTGTAAGACAAACTTCACATACACCACCTGCACCCACACAATCGCTACCACCATAAGCGGTGTCGCCATGGCAATGCCAAGCACGCCAGTAAGCGTTCCCATGATGATTTGCGAAAGTAGCAGAGCCACAGGGGGCAGGTCGATGAGTCGTTGTTGCACCATTGGGGCGACCACATAGCTTTCTAACTGCTGAACCACGACAATCATAACAAGTGTCCACAGTAACAAATCAGGCGAGACAATCAGCACAAGGAGCAAAATCGGCACCGCCGACAGCCAAGGACCAATCACAGGCACAAAATCCAGCACAAAGGCAATCACGCCCATTGCCAACGCAAACGGAATGCCCATAAGCCACAACGCCACCCCTGTCGCCACACCCACAAACGCCATGACCACAAACTGCCCGATGAGCCATTGCTCTATCGCTCCATAACTGCGTTTTAGCAGGTATTCGCCCTTGTCTCGATACGGCTTTGGCACAAGGGCAATGGCACTTTTGGTGTACACGCTTGGCGATAATGCCAAAAACAGCCCCACCACCAAAATCACAAAAAACGTCCCCAAACCGCTTAACATACCCCCAAAAAATGCAGGCAATCCGCCGACAATGTTTTCTTGGAATTTGGCAAAAAATGCCTTGGGGTCTTGTTGAAATTCCACTGCCCACGCATTTTGGGTCAGCCATTCATAGATGACAGGATAGCCCTTGGCGTACTCTTTTATGGCATCAAAGGACTTGGGGGCAAGCTCTTTCATGTCTTGAAATTGGGCGACAAGCTCCGAGCCAAACATCGCCAAAAACCCTGCCACCACCGACAGCACCGCCACCGTTACCGCACCGACTTGCACGCCGTGGGGCAGTTTGGCAAAGTAGTCGCCCACTTTGGGAATTTGGCAGGTGAGCCGTGCCAAACTTAGCAAAAACACCGCCACCAAAATGGACGCAAATACCATAAGCCACACTTGGATAAGATAATAAAAACTCATCAAAAATAGGACAAGGGTGACAAAAAAGACAATGGCGGATTTGTAAGATGTGGTCATGGCAGGCACTTAGATGAATGGGCTAAATTGGTTTGATGCAGATTGGATAAATAAAAGTGCAAATGTAGCCCAAAATGGCGAATTTGGCAAGGGATTTTTGTAAAATGCTGATTTATGGTCAATTATCCCAATTTGCACCAATGCTAACTTTTAAACAATTCATTTGTCGTATGGCAGGGTGCGTAATACACACCTTACTGCCATTGGTGCATTTTAAAGTTAAATGATTGTATTTTTATAATTAAAAGTTTGTAAATTTATAAAAATTATAAATAAAATTTGTCAAATATTATCCTTTAAAAAGTGCTAAAATAACCCTTTTAGCCAACCGCCAATTTAGGAAAAAAAATTATGCCACAATACCGCTCAAAAACTTCCACACACGGTCGCAACATGGCAGGGGCAAGAGCCTTATGGCGTGCCACAGGCATGACGGACGATGATTTTAATAAGCCAATCATTGCCATTGCCAACTCATTCACGCAGTTTGTGCCGGGTCATGTTCATCTAAAAGACATGGGGCAACTTGTCGCCCGTGAGATTGAAAAGGCAGGGGGCGTTGCCAAAGAATTTAACACCATTGCCGTGGATGACGGCATTGCCATGGGGCATGGCGGTATGCTGTATAGCTTGCCAAGCCGTGATTTGATTGCCGACAGCGTGGAATATATGGTAAACGCCCACTGTGCAGATGCCCTTGTGTGTATCTCCAACTGCGATAAAATCACCCCTGGTATGCTCATGGCTGCCTTACGCCTAAATATCCCTGTGGTCTTTGTCTCAGGCGGCCCTATGGAAGCTGGCAAGGTGCTGGCAAGCGAAGTACATGACGGACACATGACGCACGAGACCATTACCGATGAGAGTGGTAAAAAGATACGTAAACTTGACCTAGTCGATGCGATGATTGATGCCGCCGATGACCTTATCAGCGATGAAGACGTGGCAAATGTGGAGCGTTCTGCTTGCCCAACTTGTGGCTCATGCTCGGGTATGTTTACCGCCAACTCCATGAACTGCCTAACCGAAGCATTGGGGCTGTCATTGCCTGCCAACGGCTCACTACTTGCCACGCACGCCAAGCGTAAAGAGCTTTTCTTGGAAGCAGGTCGGCTGATTGTTGAGCTTGCCAAACGCCATTATGAACAAGATGATTATAGCGTTTTGCCACGCTCTATCGCTACCAAAGATGCATTTTTAAACGCCATGAGCCTTGATATTGCCATGGGCGGTAGTACCAACACCATTTTGCACCTATTGGCGGCGGCAAATGAAGCAGGCGTGGACTTTAAAATGGCGGACATTGACCGTCTATCTCGTGCCGTGCCGTGCCTATCCAAAGTCGCCCCTGCCACGCAAAAATACCACATGGAAGACGTGCACCGTGCAGGGGGCGTGATGGGGATTTTGGCGGAGCTTGATAGAGCAGGACTAATCCGCACCAACGTGCCAACCGTGCATAGCCCGACCCTAGCGGACGCCCTTGCCAAATGGGACGTAATGAACCCTGATAACCAAACCGCCCGAGAGCTGTACATTGCCGCCCCTGCTGGCGTACGCACCACGCAGGCATTTAGCCAAAACAAAGTCTGGGGCAATCTTGATTTGAACCGTGAATCGGGCTGTATCCGCTCCAAAGAATTTGCGTACAGTCAAGACGGCGGTTTGGCGGTGCTGTTTGGCAACATTGCCGAGCGTGGCTGTGTGGTCAAAACCGCAGGCGTGGACGAGAGCATTTTGACCTTTACAGGGCGTGCCAGAGTCTTTGAAAGCCAAGACAGTGCAGTAGAAGCAATTTTGGCGGACAAAATCGTGGCAGGCGACATCGTCATTATCCGCTATGAAGGCCCCAAAGGCGGGCCTGGTATGCAAGAAATGCTCTACCCCACGTCTTATCTAAAATCCAAAGGTCTAGGCAAGGCGTGTGCGTTGCTCACGGACGGCAGATTTAGCGGTGGTACATCGGGGCTGTCTATCGGACACGCAAGCCCTGAGGCTGCCGAAGGTGGTGCGATTGGGCTTGTGGAAGAGTTTGACATCATCAAGATTGACATTCCAAACCGCACCATTCATCTGGACGTATCGGACGATGAGCTTGCCAAACGCCGTGCCGCCATGAACGAGCGTGGCAAACAAGCGTGGAAACCTGTAGACCGTGAACGCTATGTGTCCCAAGCCTTGCGAGCCTATGCCGCTATGGCGACAAGTGCCGATACAGGGGCAGTGAGAGATGTGAGTCAAGTTGAGTGATTGTCAATTTGGCATAAAAAACTGGACAAGGTTGATTGTCCAGTTTTTTATTAGGTAAAATTTAATGGTTGGAATTTTCAAATTAGATTAGTTATATCTAAATCCTTTTGATTTCATGCATTGATTTAGTAAAGCAGTTTTTTCGTCTTTACTGACCTTTGCCAATCCAATTTCATATTGACATTTTGCCAACTGGTTTTGGGTTTCGTATAGATTAACACCTGCTTTATTCCATGTTGGGTCAGAACACGCTGTTAAAAATAATGGCAAAACCGCCACAATAGCCAAAGAAGGTTTTTTCATGGTAAATTTCTCCAAGATTGAATATATTGATGATTTTATCATTTCGTGATATGCTTAACCATTCCAAAAAGTGAAATTTACTGGCGAAAAAGTGGAGAATTGTATGCTGGTTTTTGAAAAAATAAAAGACATAAGAGAAACCAAGGGGTTTACACAAGAAGAGATTGCAAATGCGTTGGAAATCTCCCCAAGTGGTTATTCTAAGATTGAACGTGGTGAAACTAGGATTAGCATTGACCGCCTACAACAGATTGCTGATATTTTGGAAGTTAATATCTTTGATTTAATCCCAAATAAAGAACATAATATTATCTATGAGTTGAATGGTGGATACAATAATTTTCAAGGCAATTATTATAGCGGAGATAAATCACAAGCTGAAATTGAAAAATTGCAACTCATTATCGCTCATAAAGATGAATTACTTGCCCAAAAAGATGATGAATTAAAAACCTTAAAAGGAATTTTGGCATTACTCCAAGAAAAACTTGCCTAGTTTTACATTATTATGCTAAAAGCCTTTTTATTATTCCTTTATGCCACTATCAAAACCATAGGCTTAATTATCCTATGGTTTGTTTTAGCAGGTGTCATTTCTCATGGTATCAGCGAATTAAACACAGAGCGTTATCAGCTCAATGATACGCCCCATGATGGATTTATGATAATTGGTACAGATGCCGATAATGGCTATTATCGTCAAACGTGGCAAGAATATCAAACCAATCCCAAACTGCCATTAACCATACCTGACAAGGATTGCATAGAAGATTGTTTAAAACAGTTGGATAATGGCAACTATCTGTTTATCAATGAAAGTGCTATGTATATGAGCCATTCTGAATATCAGATTAAGGGCAATAAAATTATACCCATATCTTTTAAAACCTATCATCTAGGGCATATATTTGTCGGTATGATTGGGGCGTTTTTTGTCAGGGGATTTTTAAAATACTTGTTTAGCATTTTTCAAATCAGAAAAGACAAACAAGCGATGATAAGTTATCATAAAGAATTGGCTAAAAATCTACTTATTGCTTGTGCTGTCTTAGGCATATTTTGGGCGGTAATTTATCTGACGGCATAGTTTTGGTAAAATGGCATGATTTAAACTTTTGGTATTATTCATTAACTATACCTTTGGATAAATTTGTAGGGGAAAATCACATTTGCCCTTTGATAAGATGTTGATTTTTGGGCGAATTGCAATTCGCCCCTACACATTCAAATTTTAAAATATATTTTTATTTAACAATCCCAAACTCTTAAAATAACCCATTTTACCGCCAAAAATCTGTTATAATTCTTATTTTCATTTTAAAAATAGGATTATTATGATAGTCGGTATTGATTTGGGGACGACCAACAGTCTCATCAGTTATTTTAAAGACGGCAAACCCACACTTATCCCAAACGCACTTGGCAAGGTGCTAACGCCGTCTGTGGTGAGCGTGGACGATGACGGGCGGATTTTAGTTGGTGAACCTGCCAAAGAACGTCTAATTAGCCACCCGACCGCCACCGCCAGCACCTTTAAACGCTTTATGGGAAGCCAAAAAACCTACACGCTCACCACAGGCAAACATAGCCAAAAGTTTAGCCCCGAAGAGCTGTCGGCACTTATCCTAAAATCACTCAAACAAGACGCACAAACACATCTGGGACATGACGTTACGGACGTGGTCATCACAGTGCCTGCCTATTTTAACGACCACCAACGAGAAGCCACCAAAACATCGGCAACACTTGCAGGGCTAAATGTCGTCCGTCTCATCAACGAGCCGACCGCCGCCGCTATGGCGTATGGCTTGCATGAGTATGATGACGATGATGAACGCAAATTTTTGGTGCTGGATTTGGGCGGGGGGACGTTTGACGTTACCTTGCTTGAACTGTTTGCAGGGGTCATGGAAGTCAAAGCGTCCGCAGGGGATAACCTGTTGGGCGGAGAAGATTTTACCGACATCATCATCAAAGATTTTATCGCTCATCACGAAAAACAAGGCACGCCTGCCGACTTTTGGCAACGTCATTACGCTCTGCTGTACGATGCTTGTGAGTCTGCCAAACGCACCTTATCCACCCAAAATAGCACCGAGATTCGTCTAACGCTTGATGAAAAAGAGTACAGTTATACACTAAATGACGATGAGTTTGAGACACTCTGCCAGTCCCTATTTGCCAAAATCACCGCTCCCATAGAACGCACGGTGCGAGATGCAGGGCTAAAAGTGCGAGAGTTGGACGCGATTGTGTTGGTTGGCGGTTCTACTCGTATGCCCATGTTTAAAAAGATGATTGCCCGTCTGCTTGGGCGTTTTCCCACCGCAAGCCTAAATCCTGATGAAGCCATTGGCATTGGGGCGAGCATTCAGGCGGGACTTATCGCCGAAGATTCTGCCTTAGATGAGCTGGTTCTGACAGACGTATCGCCCTATTCGCTTGGGGTGCAGACCAGTATGCAGATAAGTGAAACCGAGAGACGGGACGGCATTTTTGCCCCTATCATTGAGCGAAATACGGTCATTCCTACCAGTCGTGTGCAAAATTTTAGCCCTGTTTATAATGACCAAACCGAAGTGCGATTTGGCATTTATCAAGGCGAAGCTCGGCTGGTCAAGGATAATATCAAACTGGGCGAAATCACCGTCAAAGTCCCCCACACCTACAAAGGCAAAGCCACCGAGCTATCCATAGACGTGCGTTTTTCTTATGACGTGAACGGGCTTTTGGAAGTGGACATAGACGCAGGGGGCAATCAGCACAATCTTGTGATAGAAAATGGGGCAAAACGCCTAACCGACACCGAGCTAAAAGCGTCTAAAGACAAACTTTCCGCCCTAAAAATCCACCCACGAGACACGCTAGAAAGTCGCACGCTCATCGCACGATCCGAACGCTTGTACTCTCAACGGCTAGGACATGACAGGGACGAAGTGGGGCGACTCATCGCATGGTTTGAGAGCGTGCTTGACAGCCAAGACACCGACAAAATCCGCCACGCCCAAGTCAAATTTGGTGAATTTTTGGATAACATAGAAAGCAGGGACGACTGGTGATGACGGCATGGCAAATACTGGGCATAGAGCCGACCGATGACGAATCCGCCATTAAAAAGGCTTATGCCAAACAGCTCAAACACAACAAACCCGACAAAAATCCAGACGGCTTTAAGGCGTTGCGTGAAGCCTATGAAACCGCCCTTGCCACACGCTATTATTATGCCAATGATGACGATGATGATTATCAAGATGATGATTGGCAAGATGACAGCGTGGGCGATGAATGTGCGGACGATGACAAGGCTAATCATCTTGATAACAATCATGATGACACAAAGGACATAGCCAAGCCTAGCCAACACGGGCTTATCATCACAAATTATATCAGTGCGTTTGATGAGTCGCTACTGGATAAATCGCCATTGGCGGACGATGACGAGCATTCGCACGATACGCCTTATGATAAGACAGCCGATGACAGCCATAACAGCGATGATGATTGGCAGGACGTGGACAACAGCCCACATTTTAGCTCGTTGTGGTATGACATTGACAATGATGATGACGTGGCAGACAAAGACCAAGCCCTACTTGACGTACTCTACGCCCAAACCGACAGTTTGTACACATTCGCCCTTGATGAACGTATGGATTATGAACAGGCATTGTTGGACTTTTTGACATGGTCAAATGCCGAATATCCCAAAAGCTATCGCCATGCGTTTGGGACATTTGCGTGGCATGAAATCATACAATCATGGCAAATAGAGCGTTATCCGTGGTCTCGGTTGATTGATTTACAAGAGCGGTATCAATACCAAGCACCGCCCTTTTCGACTTATGGTAAATTCCATGAATTTTTAATGGATAATTACCCTGTCTTATATAATTATTATTATTCGCCAAAACCCAGAAATCGGGCGGTGTTTTTATGGCATTTTATCAAAAAATCTTTTTATCCTGAATATCTGCTTGTATTAAACCATGATTTACAAAAGGTCAATGAATTATTAACCCGACACGCCAATCAAGAACAAGAAAACTCAAATGGTAATAACCTGTATCACAATATCCTAAATCATGATAAAGAATATGGCTTATTAAATCAATGTGTCAATAAAGGCGTATTTAGACCCATTTATCTGGCATTTGCTTTTGGTGGGGTGTTTTTAATAGGTTCAATATTCTCTTTAATCATTGCTGGCGATTTGTCATGGTTAAATCGCCATGTTTTGCCGATTGCTTTATTTGTATTTGCCATGATGATTTTTTGGCAATTACGTTGGCATTTATTTACCAATCCCAGTGAGTTTTCTTATCAAGATTATGTCTATCAGCCCAATGCTCATTTTTTAAGAAGTTTATATATTTCATTGCCGTTAATTTTTGGCATTCTGTCATTTTCATTTTATCGGGTTTGGAAAGAACATGAAGTTGTCATAGACGGCGTAACGAATATTACCGAGCTGTATGACAAACCAAGCTATTTCTTGGCTCATTTGGCAGGATTTGGACTGTGGTGGTCGCTCATGCGAGCCAATCGCTATGGCAATCCTTTTGTCATACAGGCGTATTGGGTGGCGGTATTTGTGTTTTTGATATTGGCGGTATTTTATCCGAGTGTGGTCTTATTAACTCAGGATTTGGAATTTAAAGATGCCATTATGGCATATACGCCTTTATTGTGGGTTATTATTTGTTTGCCGATTGGTATTCATCTATTTGCCCATAATGACAAAATGCACTGGCTACACCCTATGGCGAATTTAAGCCTACAAATACTGGTTGGTGTCTCCATGCTATTTATGTTTTTTGCAATGATTTATGCTTTATGCTTATTATTGTCATTGCCGTTACTTAGTGTGATTGTCGCTTTTGGGATATTTTTATTGTTTAAATCATTTACTTATGAGACAGAAGAAGAGTGATAAATAAAAATCTATGAATGTTGGGCGAATGTGTTTCGCCCAAATTTAAAAATGGTAAAATGTTTTTTAATAACGCCTATTATCAAAACTTATTTTTTAATTCACGCAGTGCCGAAAACACCGATAATTTATCATCATGATTTAAGGGATAAATTTGCTTAATGTTATTTATCATCGCTGGATTATCGGTTTGCAAAAAGACGTTGATTAGCCGTTCTTGCTTTAAAGATGTTGGCAAGGACGGAATATTGTCTTTTAATTCATTTTCCACAGTATTTTTATAACTCAAAATCTCTTTTTTGGTCGTCTCATCACATACCGACAAGCCAAAGTTGAGATTGGAGAGCGTATATTCATGCGTGGGATAAAACAGCGTATCAGCAGGCAAGGTATCAAACCGCTCCATGCTATCAAATAACTTCCCAATCGTCCCTGTAAACACCCGTCCACAACCGCCACTAAATAGCGTATCGCCACAAAATACATGGGTCTTGTCGTCCATATCACACAAATAGGACAAATGCGTGTCGGTATGTCCTGCCGTTTTCCATACTTTAAAAGTCAAGCCGAGCAGTTCAAATTCGCTATTCTCATCGCACGCCACATCAGGGGTCATGCCAATGGCGTTAAGGTGCGACTTATGGGCGTAAATACGGGCATTGGGATAAGCGGATTTGACACTTGCCACACCGCCAATGTGGTCATCGTGATGATGGGTGATTAAAATGGCAGATAGGTTGAGATTATGCTGATTTAGATAATCCAGCACGGGCTTATCATCGCCAATATCCACGGCAATGGCGTTGTCGTCCTTCGCGATAAGCCAAACATAATTGTCATTTAAAATCGGAATGGGGGTAATGTGCATGAGTTTTTCCAAAATATAAAAACCGACTGGTCGGTTGTAAAAATAAGGGCGAACCAAATCCGCCCCTACGTCAAATTATCATAAAATCAAGCGTGCGTTTTTTCAAATTCTTTCATAAAGTCCGCCAACGCCTGCACCTGCTCATAGGTTACGGCATTATAGATACTTGCTCGCATACCACCAACGACACGATGACCTTTTAGATTTAACAGCCCTGCATTTTTAGATTTTTCCAAAAAGACTTTATCAAGCTCGCTATCGGCAAGCGTAAACGGCACGTTCATGATAGAACGGTGGCGTGGATTGACGGCATTGTCATAAAAGCTAGAATTATCAATGACTTGATATAGTAGCTCGGCTTTGGCTCGGTTGGTTTTGGCAATGCCTTCTACCCCGCCATTTGCCAGTAGCCATTCAAACACCAAGCCCGACAAATACCACGCAAACGTGGACGGGGTGTTGAGCATACTGTCGCTATCTGCTTGATTTTTATAATTTAAAATGCTGGGACACCACGCACTTGCCTGCTCCATTAGGTCTTTGCGGACGATGACAAGGGTCAAGCCAGCAGGTCCAATGTTCTTTTGAGCCCCTGCATAGATGAGCCCAAAATCATTCACGTTAATCGGCTCAGATAGGATACAAGACGACATATCCGCCACGATAGGAGCGTTTACTTTTGGCGTATCAAAAATCTGCACGCCATGAATGGTCTCGTTGGGGCAGTAGTGAAAATAGGACGCACCGTCTGTTAGCTCCCAAGTGTCGGGCATGGGTACGTCCTTGCCACCCCCTTGTGCGACTAGGTTAATCTTACCCAAGCCTAGCGTTTCATAGCGTTTGGCTTCTTTATAAGCCTTTTCTGACCATGTGCCAGTATTTAGATAATCAGCCGTACCGCCATTTAGCAGGTTAAAGGGAATGGCAGAAAATTGCAATGACGCACCGCCTTGCAAAAACAGCACGGCATAGTCGTCCGAGATACCCATGAGCGTGCGTAAATCCTGCTCGGCTTTGGTGGCAATCTCAATATAATCGGCACTGCGGTGGCTAATCTCCATGACGGAGGTGCCCCTGCCACGCCAGTCTAACAGCTCGGTTTGGGCTTTTTGTAGGACTTCGGTGGGCATGGTGGCAGGGCCAGCACAAAAATTGGCAAGACGGTTCATAGCTATCCTTTAAAGGTGGGTGAGAATACGGCATTGTAGCAGATTTTTGGTAAAATTTTAACAGTTATCGGCATATTTAGCCACAACTTAGCCCACAACCGTTTGCCAAAACTGCTTTTTTAGGGCAGGGTTCGTCATCATTTGGCGAATACTCGGCAGGGTCTGGGCGGTTTGGGCGATAACACCTGCGGGCGTATCTGTCAAAAACGCCACTTGCACCGCTTGATGATGGGTGGGCGACACACAAAGCCCAATGACAAAGCCGTCAAAGGTATATTGGGCGGGATTTAGCCCCACGTCCGAGCGAAATTCGTTTTTGACCAATGGATAACCAATCTCACGATAAAAGGCGGTAATGGGCTGATGACTGGCTTGATTGCTTAGGGCATTTTTGAGCGACTGCCACAGCGACTGCTCATCACGGCTCATCATCAGCATATCCACAATCAGCACCCACTGCCCGAACCGCACGCCTTGTAGAGCGAAGCGGATGTCAAGATGGGCAGGCGGAGTAAAGGGCTGAGCTTGGGCAAGGTTGGTTATGGGATTTGGTTGGACTGGGGGCTGGGCTGTGGATTGGGCTTGCTCGCCTGTTGTATTACCCCCCAGCTCTCTTTGTGATTCGGGCGTGGCTGGTGCTAATTCGGCAGATGACGGATTATCGGCTGATAAACTGGCAGGACTGAGCAACGCTCTGACATCCACGGCAGATAAGATTTGCGATTTGTCAGATATTGGCTTGATGTTTGGCGTAGTGTTTGGCTTGGCATGTGGCTTGGCAGGCAACTCGTCGGGCAACAAATGAGTCAAGCGTGGATTGGGTTGCAAGCGGTCATACGCAGGCGGTAGGGTTATAATCTCTGCCCTACTCTGCCCCACCACTGAATGTCTTTTTGCCCACAAAGGTATGCCCGCCAATGCTAGGATATGGCGACTTTGGGCAAGCTTTGGCGGACAGTCGGACAGGGTATTCATGTTATATGGGGCGTTTTGCCAATATTATTTTTTAAGTTAATTTAGAATTAGGATAAAATCAATACAAAACAAATTCATCATCAGGACACCAATATTGATGTAAGGTTAATAATATTTCATAATCACGCTCACACAATATCCCATCGCCCAATAAAGCGGTATGTAGTGTATCAATATATCGCTTAGCCGTCAATGTATTTTTCTGCTGATATTTTAACAGCCACAACACCATATCTATCGCACTAAATGCATTCATGGCTTGCATTAATTTTGTCATGTCCATCTCATTAATCACAATCTCATGATTGATAAGCCGAATCAGCCGTTGTATGCTTGCACGGCATTTTATGTCATCGCCATCATCATAATGAGCCATAACCATATATATCATTACTGTTATCATTATCCAATCATTCATGTCCATGTCATATTTATGATACATGAATGTCAGCTTTTGTAACAATGGCTTATCAGTAATATCCATATCATCGGCAAATATCGCCAATAAGCGATATAAATGCACGCCCTGCCATAATAGGCTTAAATCATTATGATGATTATCTGGATGATGTGGCTTGTTGATAAATCCCAATAGATGATGAACGTCATTTTTTAATAAAGTTCTTTTATCATCATGCTCCAAATCCTTGATAATACTATGATAAATCAGAATTAATAAGCCATTATCAATACGCCTATCCATCTCTGCCACGGTTTTTAATAAAGACTTATCTATTTTTATGGTATCATTATTACCTGATTTTATATAAAAAATATCTGCCAAATCCAGTGTATCGGACAAATAAAACCCATCATTATCATGACAAAAGATAATCGCATAAAACAGCGAAAACAATTTACTCATGGGGCGATGTAGGTCATCATTACGCAAATAACGAGCGATGACAAGGGGTAATGTCATGTTTTTGACATGAGTCATATTAACATGATGAATATTTTTTAATTCATAATCGGCTCTGGCTTGCTTGGGGTATATCATCTCGCTTTGGGCTTGCCATGATTTATTCACAACCAATCTGCCATTAACCACTTTATCTTGTGATATTTCAATGTCATTATTATAAATAGCAATGTCAATCGCTTTTTTATTATCACCAGAATTCACAAATAAATGAGCATTTTTATCTTTACCTATATCTTTATCATCACACAATACAAACTCCACAAATGTATAATCACTCACGCCTGATTTTTTATGCCAATTGATGAGCATCATTTTATCATGAGTTTGTTGTAATACATCCACATCCAAATCATCAATCGCCATCTTGGCAAAGTCATCATAATAATGCTCATTCAACGCCAGTATTCGCTCATGATTGCTCGGGTGCGTGCTACCCATATGCCCCATTCGCTCACGCCAATTAATAGATGTCTGGGCATCTTGGGGGTTTAGGAAGAAAAAATAACTCAAATGCGTGGTATAGCGTTTTTGGGCGTGTGCCAAATACGGCGTTCGCTGTAAGGTTTGTAATAATTTTGCCACGCCATCGCTACGGGTTAATTGCACCGATGTCGCATCCGCCAAAAACTCACGCTGACGATTAAAATGTTGTTTTATCCATTCGCTACTTGCCATACCCAAAAAACCCAATAAGCGAATCACCAAAGAAATAAACTCTATGGACAATCGCCCCGTACCCATCACAATCACATATTCTTGGTGTTCGCCTTTATCATCTTGGTATTGATAGCGTTTGGCCTTGGGTTTTTGTCGCCATTTGGATAGCCATTCTAAGCCATCGGCAACATCATAAAGCCATGACAGCCCCGACATTAAGACATACATTTGCACATTTAATTTGGCATCGCCATGTAAAATATGCCCATATTCATGCCCGATAAGTCCATAAAGGCTTTCATTATCTAATTCTAACGCCCCTTTACTGACAACGAGCATCATATTTGCTTGATTAACCCCTGCCACAAAGGCATTTACCCCCGTCTCATCCATGACGTATAATTTGGGTAAAGTAATATTTGACGCAATGGCTAACTGCTCAGCAAATTCATAATACCGCCGATATTTTGGCTCAAAGTCCTTGATGTCTTTGGCATAAATTACCTGTTGTCTTTTTTTCTTTTTATTATTATCTTTATCATCATTAAAATGATTAACAGGCAAATCCACGCCTGACATATTAATAAATAAGCGTGTGACATCAATGTCTTTTAATAAAAAGTCATTATCATGGCTGATTTTATTATAATGATATAAAACACTCATGATAAAATAGCTGGGTACAAGAATCAGCACCCAAAACCACGCAAAACCACCCAAATCACCAAAGATGACATACCATATTATCATAAAAAATAATAAGGCAAGCAATACATGAATCATCATCGCCATGACAAATAACGCATATAACACCATGCTGTTTCTTTTGTAATGGCGTTGTAATTCAAAAAAGTTTTGATAAATTCGCTGTGGCATACATCACCAATACATCAAAGACTGACTGCTGGTGCAACATCAATGGCGGATTTATCGGCAAATTCTAATTGTGCTATTGGCATAAATCCAAACCAATTTGCCACTAAATTATTAGGAAAACTTTCACGTTTGTTATTATAAAACATCACGCTGTCATTATAAAACTGACGGGCAAATCCAATGCGATTTTCGGTGTTTTTAATCTCATCAGACAGCTCTTTTAGGGCAGAATCAGCTTTTAATTCGGGGTAATTTTCTACCACGGCATAAAAACTGCCCAACGCCCGAGACAGGTTACTCTCAGCATTTGCCAGTTTGGCAAGCCCGTCCGTGCCTGACAGCCCTGTATTTTTAAGGGCATCCAATCCACTTTTGGCGATGTTTCTGGCTTCGGTCACTCGGGTTAGTACCTGCTCTTCGTGGGTCATGTAGCGTTTGGCGACATTGACAAGATTGGGTATTAGGTCGTGGCGACGTTTGAGCTGAACATCAATCTGTGCCAGTCCGTTTGCCACTTGGTTTCTTAGGCGAACCAGTGCGTTATACACCGCTATTAAAAAGCCGATGATAACTGCCAATATGATGAGTGTCACGATGATAGCCATAATTTTTCCTTATTTTATAAAATTTTGCCCTAACACAAAATTTTACTGTTAAAAATCATCAAGATGAATTAAAATAGTACGTTTTGATAAAAATGTCGGTCACTGATATTGAGCAGTCATGCGACCATCTTATTAATTTATCATGAAATCCGCCAACTATCAGCAATTTTTTGATAAATTTTATCAAAAGTTTATCCAACCGCACCACGATTTGCCATGAGAGAAGAACAGTACCGATTTTCACGCCAAAGCCATCACTTCGTTGGGCGAGATTTAGAGCCGAGCGTGTGGCAACGCATTCACATCGACCCGTGGCTGACCCTGATTTTGTTCAGTATCTGCTTTGTGGGTTTGACGGTGCTATACAGTGCGTCCACGCAAAACACCGCCATGGTCATCAGACAAATGGTGAGTTATGGCATTGCCTTTGTGGTCATGGCAGTCATGGCACAGATTCCCCCAACTTTTTATCGCACGCTAAGCCCCATTTTTTATGTACTGGGGCTGATTTTGTTGGTGCTCGTTGAGATTATTGGCGAAGTTCGCATGGGGGCAAGGCGTTGGATTGACATCCCCGGCTTTGGTAGCGTTCAGCCGTCTGAATTCATGAAGCTTGGCATGCCGATGATGTGTGCGTGGTATCTGTCGAGAAAGGAGCTACCGCCAAGCATTCCCACGGTCTTTACCACGCTTGCCATCATCGCTGTGCCTGTGATACTCATCGCCAAAGAGCCTGATTTGGGGACGTCTATTTTGGTGGCGGCCAGTGGCATGTTTGTGCTGTTTTTATCGGGGTTGCCTTGGTGGATGATTGGTGGGGCGATTGCGGTGTTTATTCCTTTTGTGTGGGGCTTGTGGAATTTTTACATGCACGACTACCAAAAAACCCGTGTCATGACCCTATTTGACCCCGAAGCGGACGCCTTGGGGGCAGGCTGGAACATCATCCAATCAAAAACCGCCATCGGTTCGGGTGGCTTGACGGGTAAAGGCTATCTAGAAGGCACGCAGTCGCACTTACACTTTTTGCCCGAAGGTCATACCGACTTTGCCATCGCAGCGTTTAGCGAAGAATTTGGGCTGGCAGGCGTTGGGCTGTTGCTGTTCTTTTATCTGTGCTTGTTGGCTCGTTCTTTTTATATTGCCGTTGTCAATCCTGACACTTATTGTCGTCTGCTCGCTGGAGCATTGACCATGTCATTTTTTGTCTATATTTTTGTGAATATGGGCATGGTCAGTGGCATACTGCCCGTGGTTGGCGTGCCTTTGCCATTTATCAGTTATGGTGGTACGGCGGTGATTACCCTAATGGCAGGTTTTGGACTGCTAACCTGCGTGCATACTCATACCAAGCAGTAGGATACAATACCTTTTGTCGCTATTTTAAGACCTTATGTCATAAAACGATGTACGGTTTTGTTATAAATCATGTTAAGATAAGAGCATGACAGATTTATGACAAAAAATCATAAATAATGGTTTTTATTGAAGTTATTTTAGCAAATAATGGTTAAAAAACTCCTTTATTTTGTTAAATTTGAAAAAACAATAGGGCGTGCCTGCCTTTGGTATTTGCAATGAAAAATGAGAAAAATCGCACGTTTTTCAAGGAAAAAACGCAGGCTGATAGTCATTCTATCAGACAAGTTTTTGACGATGAAAAACAAGATTTAGCCATTTTTCATGCAAAAATTGATTGAAACGTTAAATTTTCATCTTATTTTATAAAAATGTTATCAATGGCAGGCACGCCCTAACATCATTGTGGTTATTTGGCATAAAACTTGCAACAATTAATTTTATACTATGGGACGGATTTCATTTTAACCTTTGCAAATTTGTAAAGTAACTTATTTTTTCAAGTGACTCATATAGCAACCTTGCAAAATAAAAAAGAAACCCCCATCTTATTAAGATAACTAACGATTGGCTTGCTTAAATTGACTTAACACCAATCATTAACCCACCAGAATGCCATCATGCTTTTGTATGAATAAGTATGAATGACAAAAAATGTCAGGCATTCCTTTATAGGTTCTCACATGAAATATCTAAAAACTGGTGCGATTGCACTTGCAACAACCCTAGGAACAGTCGCTCCTGTTCAAGCGGTCAATGCGGCAAATACAAGTGCCAATATTGATAAAGTATTGGGCGAGCTTAGCCGTCAGCACAATAACGCATCAAGCCTTGTCAAATCCACTCGTGACAACACTTCATTGGCGTTATCAAGCTCTTTAATCAAGGATGCTAAGGGCGACACCCAAAAAGACTCAGACATGCTAGGACAGCTCTCTGCCGTTGCTTCTAATACCGTCAGCAAATTTAAACAATCAGGCATGGCATCATGGTACGGTCGTCAGTTCCACGGCAAACCTACCGCCAGTGGCGAAACCTTTGACATGAATGCCATGACCGCCGCTCACAGCTCCTTACCGATGAACTGCTACATCAAGGTCACCAATAAAGACAATGGCAAATCGGTCGTCGTTAAAGTCAATGACCGCCCTGCCCAAGCCAACCGCATCTTGGATTTGTCTTATGGTGCCGCCAAAGCCATTGGGCTAACCCAAAAAGGTGTGGGCAATGTCAGTATTGAGCGTATTGATTAACCCCTTTTTTTCCTTCTAAATTCCCATTTACCTTAGAAACCACGAATTTACATTTGTGGTTTTTATTTTATAAGTAGCTTAGCACATAAAATTACAAAGGACGTGTTTAACACGTCCCTACGCCCACACATCATAAACCTGTGGTAATTTTAGCTTTTTGGCTCTATTTTATAAACCTGCTTCTAACTCGCCTGCTTCGACACTTTGGCGGATTAGGGTGTTAATGGTCATCGGCCCTACACCCCCTGGTACAGGTGTGTAGAAACTGGCAATATTCTCAATACCATCAAGCTCAATATCGCCCACACCGCCTGTCTCAGTCGGATGAAAGCCTGCATCCACGACCACCGCCCCTTGTTTTACCCAATCTTTTTTGATAAGCTCTGGCACACCCACCGCTCCCACGACGATGTCGGCTTGGCGGACATGGTCGGCTAGATTGGCGGTCTTAGAGTGGCAAATGGTTACGGTGCAGTTGGCATTTAGGAGCATCATCGCCATCGGCTTACCCAAAATCGCACTACGCCCCACCACCACAGCGTGCTTGCCTGCCAGTGGTACGTTATAGTGATTTAGCAGGTGCATGATACCTTGTGGTGTGGCAGAGCCATAAGCACGCTCACCCATCGCCATACGCCCAAAGCCCAGACAAGTCACGCCATCCACGTCCTTAGATAAGGCAATCTCATCAAAGCAGGCACGCTCATCAATCTGAGCAGGCACAGGGTGTTGTAGCAAGATACCATGCACATCGGGATTGGCGTTTAATTCACGGATTTTGGCGAGTAGCTCATCGGTGGTCGTCTCGCTTGGCATTTCCACACGGATAGACTCCATGCCCACACGCTTACAGGCATTGCCTTTCATACGCACATAAGTCGCTGACGCTGGGTCATCGCCGACTAGGATAGTCGCCAAAATGGGCGTACGTCCTGTTTTGTCTTTGAGTGTTTGCACTCGCTCTTTTAGGGAAGTTTCGATTTGGCTGGCAACGTCTTTGCCGTCTAGTTTGGTCGCTGTCATGATGATTACCTTGTGTTGATGGATGTTTGGTGGTTTTGCCGTGGTTGGGGAATGGCTTGGCTATTTAAATACTACTATCAGCTTTACATAACCAAGGGCGAATGACAATCCACCTTGGTTAAACTTCCTGCAAAACTAGGTTTTCCGTTCGCCTTAAGCTATGCCTGCGGGTGACGGAAAACCGTTATGATTCGACAAGCTCACCACGAACGGTTTTCTTCAATTGGAGTTTTGCAGGAAGTCTGTTTAAAAAACCATTGAACAATCGCCAAGATTGGTCATTTATGCCATTTCTGACGTTTGGGTTTGGCTTGCTGATTTTACCACATCAAAGATAAGTTTTGAATGCTTATCATTGGTTGAGTCATCGGATGAGTCATCAGACAGTCGCACTCTGACCACCCCACCCTGTGCCAGCTCGCCAAAGAGTATCATCTCGGCAAGGGGTTTTTTAAGCTCATCGGTTACCAGTCGTGCCATCGGTCTTGCTCCCATGAGTTTATCATAGCCCTTCTCGCCCAGATATGTACGCACGTCATCGCTGACTTCTAATACCACATTTTTATCATCCAAAGTGCTTTGTAGTTCGATGATAAATTTATCCACTACCGAACCGATGGTCTCACTAGATAACGGAGCGAACTGCACCACCGCATCCAGACGGTTGCGAAACTCTGGGGTAAAGGTACGTTTCATCGCTTCGCTGTTATCACTGCTGTGGTCTTGCTCGGTAAAGCCCATCGATGTACGACTGATACTCTCCGCCCCGACATTGGTCGTCATGATAAGGATAACTTGTTTAAAGGACACGCTTCTGCCGTTATTGTCAGTCAGTGTGCCGTGGTCCATGACTTGTAGCAGTAGGTTAAAAACATCATGGTGAGCTTTTTCGATTTCATCGAGCAGTAGCACGCAGTGGGGGTGCTGATTGACTTTTTCGGTCAAAAGCCCGCCTTGATCATAGCCGACATAACCCGGCGGTGCTCCGATGAGTCGTGATGCGGTGTGGGCTTCCATGTATTCACTCATGTCAAAACGGATAAGTTCCACGCCCAAGGCAAAGGCAAGCTGACGGGCGATTTCGGTTTTGCCAACCCCTGTCGGGCCTGCGAACATGAACGCCCCGATGGGTTTTTCGGCGGATTTGAGTCCTGCCCGAGCCAGCTTGATACTGTCGGCTAATTTGCCAATCGCTTCATCTTGCCCAAAGACGACGTGTTTTAAATCTCGCTCTAAGTTTTTCAACACTTCCACATCATCACGACTCACTGATTTGGGCGGTATGCGGGCGATTTTAGCGACGATTTCTTCGACTTGTGCCACATCCACCGTACCGATGATGGCTGTTTGTGTGTCATTGTCAGCATTGTCCAACTTCTCGCCATGTTGCAGTCGCATTCTCGCCCCTGCTTCATCAATGACATCAATAGCTTTATCGGGTAAAAAGCGGTCATGGATGTGCTTGGCGGACAGCTCCACCGCCGATTTGATGGCGTCATCGGTATAGCTGACCCGATGAAAGGCTTCGTACTGGGCTTTTAAGCCTTGTAAGATACCAATACTGTCTTCTATGCTTGGTTCTTTGATGTCTATTTTTTGAAAACGTCTGGATAAGGCATGGTCTTTTTCAAAGACTTGGCGGTATTCGGCAAAGGTCGTTGAGCCGATACAGCGTAACTCGCCATTGGCTAAGGCAGGCTTGATAAGGTTGGATACGTCCATGGTGCTATTCATCGATGAACCTGCCCCGATGATGGTGTGAATCTCATCGATAAATAGCACGGCATTGGGCTGTTTTTTAATGGCTTTTAATAAGTCCTTGATACGGTTTTCAAAATCGCCACGAAACTTCGTCCCTGCCACCAATGAACCGATGTCAAGGCTATAAATGATGGTATCGGCTAGGGCTTTTGGGGCTTTGCCACTGGTGATGAGCCATGCCAAGCCTTCGGCAATGGCGGTCTTACCCACCCCAGGGTCGCCCACCAACAGGGGGTTATTTTTACGACGACGGCATAGGATTTGGGCGGTGCGTTCTATCTCTGCCATGCGTCCGATGAGTGGGTCGGTCAAGCCTTGTTTTGCTCGCTCGTTGAGATTTTGGGCGAACTCTTTGAGCGGGTCTTTTTTGGGGGCGGACTTTTGGGCTTTGGGACTCTCATCTTCTTCGCTCTCGTCCTGCTCATCGTTAGGCTCATTCATGCCATGCGACAGATACCGCATGACCGACAAGCCCGATATGCCCTGCGATTTGAGCAGTGCCACCGCCTGTGAATCTCGCTCTTTAAATATCGCCACCAACACATCAATGCCCGACACCGCTCGCCCCTGCCCACTGGTCTGCACGTGCCAAATCGCCCGTTGTAGCACTCGCTGATAGGCTTTGGTCATCATCGGTGTGGCGTGCGTGCCTGTAATGCGTGGGATATAGACTTGCAAATACCGCTTCAACTCATTTGCCAAAAAGTCCAAATCCACCCCGCACGCCGTCAAAATCTCTCGTGCTTCGGGGTCGCTGATAAGCCCCAGTAGCAAATGCTCAACCGTGATGTATTCGTGCTGTTCTTTGTGGGCAAAATCTTCTACCGCTTGGCGAGTATTTTCAAAGGTTTTATTAAACATAAAGTCCTACTTGATGAATGCTTTGATTAAGGCGTGTCTGCCCTTTGTATTTGCCATGAAAATAGGGGAAATCGCCCGTTTTTCAAGAAAAAGCCCGCAGTTGATATTGCAATATCAACAAGGATTTTGACGCAAAAAACATCCGACCGCTTAATTTTAAAAATGAAGTAAAAAAATCTTAAAATCAAACAGTTAAGTGGTCGGATAGCCATTTTTCATGCAAAAACAGATGGTTTGTTTTATAAATTTTAACATGTAAATTGTGCTATAAAGGGTAGGCACGCCCTATTAATATGGGGATAATGCCACAAAAAACCATGATTATTTTACAAAAATAATGAATAATGGGATTATTTATCCATCTGTGTGACTTTTAAAAACTCATCAACCACTTTATATTGTCCGCTTGTCGTCTCTTCACGATACATCGCCTCACGAAAGGCGTTGGAATTGGCAAGTCCGCCTGTGTACCAAGCGATGTGTTTTCGGGCAATGCGACAGCCTGAATATTCGCCATAAAATTGATACAGCTCGTCCAAGTGAGCCAGCACAATCTCACGCAGTTCACTCACGCTAGGCGATGGCAAAAGCTCGCCTGTGGCAAGATAATGAGCAATGTCCCGAAAAATCCACGGTCGCCCCTGCCCTGCTCGCCCTATCATGACCGCATCCGCCCCTGTGTACTCTTGCACCCATTTGGCTTTTTGGGGGCTGTCAATATCGCCATTCACAATAATAGGGATTTTGGCAGTTGCCTTGACCTCTTTGATAAGCTCATAACGGGCATTGCCTGTATAAAAATCCTCTCGGGTGCGTCCATGTATGGCAAGGGCGGAGATGCCTGCGTTTTCGGCAATTTTGGCGACCGTTAGGATATTTTCTTGTCCATTGGCAAAGCCCAAGCGTGTTTTTAGGGTAATTGGCACGCCCAAATCGGCAACCGATTCCACCGCACTGTCAAGCAATTTTTTTACCAAATCCAAGTCTTGCAAAAGTGCCGACCCCGACAATTTGCGACACACTTTTTTGGCAGGGCAACCCATGTTAATATCCACGATACACGCCCCATTTTCTACCTGAAATCGTACCGCTTGGGCGAGCTTATCAGGCTCCGCCCCTGCCACTTGGGCGGATATAGGGGCAATCTCACCCGAAAAGTTGGCACGATACAGCGACTTTTGGTGGGCGTATAGGGCGGTATCGGCGATAATCATCTCACTGACGGCATGACCTGCCCCAAAGGACTTAGCAAGACGGCGAAAAGGGTTGTCCGTTACCCCTGCCATTGGGGCAACGATAAGGCGATTGGCAATGGTTTGATTGCCGATATTTAGGGGAGTTAAGAGTATGTGTTTATTCATAAATGGTTGGTTTTATTAGGTTAATTGATAGTATCCAAACCCACTGCCACTTGCAAAAAATCCTTTGCCAGCACCAGTTTGCCGTCATAATACCGCTCCACTTCCTTGCGGATATGCCCCATGTTGGGCTGTTTGGCAGTGTCATTATCAAAAGGGGCATATCTGGCACTAAAATGGGTCAATATCAGCATGGGAACGTGGCAGGCGTGGGCAAATTGAGCAACCATTTTGGCACTAGAATGCTTGGGGTCAAATCCGCCCAGCTCGGCAGGTTTGTTCACTATTTTTTGCATGACATCATCGGTATAGGTCGCCTCATGGACGAGGGCGTGGCAGTCTTTGACGGCTTGGGTCAGTAGGCTTGGCGTGTCGTTGTCGCCTGCGATGACGATTTTGGTGGTGCTTTGGATATTGACTTTGTAGTCATGCGGATTGATGGTATTATCATCAAGTGTTAGGGGCGTATCCGCCTTCAAAATCTCATGCCAATACCTATTGGCGATGTTATCGGCTTTTAATTTATCGGTCAAAAGTTTGTCTTTGTCAAGCGTCTGGTTAATCTCAAACCCAAACGATGCAATGCGGTGCGATAGCGTGTGCAGGCGTATATCAATGCGATGATTATCGCCCAAATCAAGGGATAGCTCACGCTCCAAATTATCCTCAATGGCAATAAAATCAATGGGATAATTAAAATACAGTTCGCTCACGATGGTTAGCGTATCCAGCAGTTTGGCGATGGCTTTTGGGGCGATGAGCGTCAAAGGCTTGGTGCGTCTGTTCATGCCAAGGCTCGCCAAAAGTCCGCCCAGCCCATAACAGTGGTCGCCATGCGTGTGAGTGATGAGTATGGTGGATAAGCCATTGGGCGACAGATGGCTTTTTATGAGCTGATGCTGTGTACCTTCTCCGCAGTCGATGAGTAGCCAAGCATGGCGTTTGGCATGGGCGTTGGCAATGCATTCTAAGGCAAGAGCAGAGACGTTGCGTTCACGGGTTGGCACACCGCTTGATGTGCCTAAAAAAGTGAGCTTGAACATGGGGTTAATTGATAAATATGGTGGCACATTGTACCATATTTATCAAAATGGGTTGGGATTTATCAAAATAAATCAGGGCGATTTTACCACCCCGATACGTAACTATTCGTCGTCCCTAGCCATTATTAGACAACCACAAACCGCTGTCATCATCATAGAACTCCTGCTTCCACACAGGAATGTCGGCTTTGATGGCGTTTAATAGCCATTCGCAAGCATCAAAGGCGGGCGTGCGATGAGACGCACACACCCCAATCCACACCGCCATATCGCCAATGCCAAGCTCGCCAATGCGGTGAATGGCGACAGCGTGCGTGATGTCAAAGTTGGCTTTGGCTTCACGGATGAGCTTCGCCCCGTGATTGATGGCGAGCTGTTCATAGCCGTAGTAAGTCAGACGGCTCACCGCTCGCTTGTTATTATGGTTACGCACCCAC
Organism: Moraxella sp. K1664; assembly: GCF_039693965.1. Lineage (NCBI taxonomy): Bacteria > Pseudomonadati > Pseudomonadota > Gammaproteobacteria > Moraxellales > Moraxellaceae > Moraxella > Moraxella sp. K1664. Next base: position 2,048,374 of record NZ_CP155576.1, on the reverse strand, counting down.
CCTTCAAACGTTACCAACGCCCCTGCGGTGTCATTTAGTAGATACGATTTTAACAATCTATCATCAATGGGGCAATCCGACAAAGCAAAACCGTCCACTCGGGCAAGCTCATAGGCTTGCTCCACAGGCAGGCTTGTGATTAACGCATTATCATGAACCGTTTTCATATCAGCCCCCTGCCACAGGCGGAATAAAGGCAATCGTATCGCCTGATGAGACCGTATCACCCCAACCGCCAAACTCGTGATTGATGGCAACCGCCACTTTGTCTTGGGGTAAATCAAAGCCGTATTGGGCGGACAGCTCATTATAAATCACTGCCAAATCATCGCTATCTACCTGCACAGTCTCACTATCCTTACCTGCTTGTTCGGCAAGGCTGGCAAAGTACAGCACAGTAAGGCTTATCGTATCAAATGGTTGATTGTTATTTGTCATAATCGGATTTTCCCCCTGTTTTTTGGACAAGATGAATGTCAGTTATCGTGATGTCATGGCTGATTGCCTTGGTCATGTCATAGATGGTCAGACACGCCACAGATACGGCGGTCAAGGCTTCCATCTCAACGCCTGTCTTGTGGGTAACTTTGGCGACCGCCCCCACCACGATGGCACACTCATCATCAGCATACTCAAAGCTCATCTTGATGGTGTCAAGGGGCAAGGCATGGCATAAGGGTATCAGCTCGTGCGTTTTTTTGCCCGCCATAATCCCTGCGATGTGGGCAGTCTGAATGATACTGCCCTTTTTGGTCATGCCGTCTGTGTCTTTGATGTGGCGGTACACGTCAGGGGTGAACACCACCTTGCCCTGTGCGGTGGCGGTGCGTGCGGTGGCGATTTTGTCGCCCACGTCCACCATGGTGATGTTGCCGTCTTTGTCTAAATGGGTAAGATTCATGATTGCTCTTTTTGTGGGTTGTTTTTAAAATACGACAATGCCAATTTAAATTCATCAGGCGTATTAAAATTGGCAAGATTTCGCCAATCTGTTGGCATGGATATTTGGCAAATATCTTTATCCTTTAAAAATTTCATCACAGACCGCTCGCCCTTATCCAAATACACTTTTAATTCATTATATAAAGACAACGAATAACAGCCCAATAACGGATAATCTTTATCGCCCGATGTGTCTTTTAAATACGCCCCATGATGATTGTTTAAATCAGCCTTTTTTAATAAATTAAAAATTTGGCTAACATCAATCAAGTTATCACAGCTCATCACCATTAAAAATTTATCGGATAAATTTTTATTTTCTAATTCATCTTTATTATTTAAAAAATGATTTTGGCAATAATGAAAAGCGGATAATATACAAGACAACGCCCCTGCATTTTTGATATAGTCATCAATGATAACAACAGATAAATTGATTGAATTGGCATTATTAAAAAAAGACTTATCCAAAAACCCTTTGTCATTATCGCCAATGAGTATCGGCAGATTTAATGTCTTAGCATTATTGACATGAAAATCAAGCAATGTCTGATGATTTGGCAAGGGCAACAACGCCTTGGGCGAACCCATACGTCGAGAATTGCCCCCTGCCAAAATCAATAGACCAATCACGCTCATGGCTTTATCTTTTTTACCTTTTTGCATTTCATATTTATGCCTTAGCCGTGCGTGGGATTTTGACGCATAAGATGTGGCACAAAGTTGCAAGGACGTGTGCGGTTATCAAGCTGTTCTAACAAAATGCCTTCCCAGCCCGTACGGCACGCCCCTGTCGAACCTGGCAAGCAAAAAATCGCTGTGCTGTTTGCCATGCCTGCCACCGCCCGAGATTGCAAGGTGGACATACCAATGTCGTCTTTGGAGAGCAGGCGAAACATCTCGCCAAAGCCCGCCACTTCTTTGTCAAACAGCACCGACACCGCCTCTGGCATATTGTCCCGATGATAAAAGCCCGTACCGCCCGTGCTGATGACGGCATGAACATCAGGGTCGGCAATCCACGCACTCATCACGGCACGGATTTGGTAGATGTCGTCTGTTGTGAGCTTGCGGTCGATGAGCGTATGCCCTGCCTTTTTGATACTGTCCGCCAGATATTGCCCTGACGTGTCTTCGTCCAGCGTGCGAGTGTCGGAGACGGTCAGCACGGCAATGTTGAGCGGAATAAATGGCTTGTCCGCTTTTGGCGGAGCGATGTGGTTGAGGTTGTTGCAAAGTTCGCACATAGGATTGCCCTTTTAAATAAAAATAAATGAAATATCAATGAGCTTTACGTTTGTCGTGAATTTTCTTTTTCCAGCTGATTTCTAGGCAGTCAATACCAAGCCATTTATCCGCCGTCTGTGCCTCAATGCCAGATTTTTGGTTAATCAATGACCATAACGCTGTCAAATTAGCAAAAGGATAAGGGCGGTCAATGAGATAAACAGGCATGTCCGCATGAAGTACCCCTGTTCGCACCACCTGATAATACCACCCTGCAATACCCTCTCGTGCCACGAAATAGGACACGCCTGCGTTGCCAAGTTTGTCGTTAATCTTGTAGCAGGGACGACGCGGCTGTATCAGACGCACTTGCACGCTGTCATCGCCCTCGCCAAACTGATAGATATCACCAATGCAGACATTATCCTCGCACATCGGCTCGCCTGATGTCATCACGGTTAGGTTCTCGCCCAATGAGCCGATGGGTACGTTCAAATTAAATTCTTGATTGATGGCGTCATAGGTCGTGATGGGCATTTGGTGCAGGGCTTTTAGGTGTCCGCCGTGAAATTTATGCTCCGCCTGCTCATCTTCGGACAGACCCAGCAGATTCACCTTCATACTACCTTCAATCGCTATTTTGTTAATGGCACTCACGCCACGCACGAACGGCTCTACCTTGCCTGCTCGTACATCGGTTAATGTGCCGATAAGTCTTGGCAAATCATCTAGTTGTGTGATTGTCTCTGCGGTCATGATTGAACACCTTATACATGAAAAGCAACATCATATCATAAGATATGACTAACCGCCCACCAATGAGAGATTATTCATAATACCGCTATGACTGTCTAAATAATGATGTTCAGGTTTTATTGGCATTAAGCCTTTTAGTGCTGTCATTAGCCCTTTTTTGTCTTGTGTGGCAAGATAAGGGCGAATGTCATAATTTTGAGAATCAAATAAGCACAAATGCACTTTACCAAGACTGCTGACTCTTAACCGATTACAACTATCACAAAAGTTTTTGGCATATGGCTCAATAATGCCAATACTGCCTGCATAATCAGGGTGGGTATATTCAATGGCAGGTCCATCGTCTTGGGCTTTGGGTTTTGGTTGCCAGCCGTGTGTGATAAGGTGGTCTTTGATAAAATAAGCGGTTTGATTTTGAGCAAAAAACAAATCGGCATTATCACTGGTTTGCATAAATTCAATAAAGCGATAAGTAACAGGACGCTCTTTGACAAAATCAAGGGCGGATAATAAATTATCATAAGCGGTATCGTGCATTAAAATACCGTTCATTTTTAATTTGATATCAGTCGTTTCTAATAATCTATCCACGTCATTTAATAGCGTGGGCAATATGTCAAAGCCTGTGATTTTTTTGAATATGTCTTTATCAAAACTGTCAATGCTAAGATTTAATTGATTAAGCCCAGCGTTTTGCCAAGATGATAGATGTTTGGCAAGTTTGTAGCCGTTTGATGAGATGGCGACTTTGGCAATGCCATGCTGTCTAGCAAGGGTGATGATATCCGCCAAATCACGGCGAACGGACGGCTCTCCGCCTGTCAGACGCACTTTTTTTGTGCCAAGGCTGACAAAGCCACCAAAAAGCGTGTCAATCTCGGCAAGTGTCAGCTCGTCATCAGGGCGTTTGCCTTGATAGCCATTCGGCAGACAGTAATCACAGCGAAAGTTACAAAAGTCGGTAACGGATAGGCGTAGGTAGGTCAGCTGTCTGTTAAATCCGTCCACAAGCGGCGTGGGGGCAAGTTGGGTGTGTAAGCCTTGCCCGCCCATGTCGGCAAAGGGGGCTTTAGCGTGGTAGGTGGGGACGGACGTTTTCATGGCTTCGTAAGGCGTTGCCTCGGTTGTGGGTATGGGCTAAGTGTAGCAAAACCGTGCGTTCGCCCCAATCGCCCAAAAGGCAAACGGCATACTACTTTGGGGGTAGGGGTGAGATGATGGGATTTTTATTTGCATGACTACAATATGTCATCATAAAACCACTTGAACACCAAACCAAATCGCTGTATGATTTAAAAATCCAAATAAAAAGTTAGGGCGTGCCTACCATTTGGTAACATTTTATTGAAATTTAACAAAAACCTAATAAATTAAATCAAGGAAATAACCCCATGATATTGATATTATTCTTTATTCTTTGGTTGGTTGGGGCGATTGTTTTTGGCACGATATGTACATTTATTGGCGGTTATGTCCGTTCCTATAATGATACAGGTATGTGGCTTGGTCTGGTATTATCTGCACTTATTTATGTCGTGGCGACCATGATATGGTTGTTGGGTTGATGAGTTTATTTAGGGCACGTTGAACTTTATTAACAAAACAAAAAACGATTTTGGTACAATGCAAGCTCTAACCCAAACAAAGCACCAAAATCGTTATGGCTCGCACCTTACTCACAAATGAACAATGGTACAAGTTAAAGATTATTCTACTACAACTTGGTATCTACAACAAGCACAATCTTAGATTAACCGTAGAAGGCATTTTGTTTCGCATTCGTACAGGCATACCTTGGCGAGATTTACCAGTTTGTTTTGGTTATCATAACACCATTTACAAAACCTTTGTGCGTTGGTCTAAGCTAGGCAAACTCATGAAATTGTTTCAATGCTTATCCGAAGAAGCTGATGCTGAATGGGTATTTATAGATGGCAGTTACATCAAAGCTCATCAACATGCTTGTAATGTCGCTAACAAGACAGAACAAGGCATTGGCAAAAGTGTGGGTGGAAATACCACAAAAATTCATCTTGTGGTAGATGCTTGTGGGAATCCCATAGACTTTATCATCACAGGTGGACAAGTTCATGATGTTAAGATTGCTCCACAGCTGATAGAACAAAACAAACAAGTTTTACAAAGCATACAGAAGTATTAAGTGCTGACAAGGGTTATGACTGTGATGACCTAAGGGAGCAAATTAAACAAACCAATACAACACCCAACATACCAAAACGCAGTAATAGCAAAAGTAAAGACCAAAACCCAATAGATGACTACTTATACAAATTAAGACACCTAGTAGAAAACGCCTTTGAAAAATGCAAAAGATTTAGAGCGGTTGCTACAAGGTATGATAAGCTACTGGTGTGTTATGAAGGTACAGTAGCTTTGGCTTTTGTTTGTCAATGGGTGAGATTGTTGTGAATGTTCAACGTGCTCTAGCCATTTTATTAAAAAGGCAAATTGATTAAAAAAGGGCAAAATCATGAACCGCACCCCAAAAGTTAGACACACTAACCTTTGGGGTGCTTTTTATGGCAAAATACACAACCGACTTTAAACTGTCTGTGATTGGGTATTATCTTAATCATCATGGCTACAAACAAACCGCCAAACACTTTAATCTAAACCACACAACCGTAGAGCTATGGGTTAAACTCTATCAAGCACATGGCATTGATGGCATAAAAAGACGACACACAAAGGCTGTCTATGACACAGATTTTAAGCTTAATGCCGTTCAAGCCATACAACAGGGCAAATCGCTTACACAACTTGCCATAGAGCTTAATCTGCCACAACCTTCTTTACTGTCAACTTGGTTAAAGTCCTACCAAGCCTTTGGTATAATGGGACTAATACCCAAACCCAAAGGCAAAAAAGCAATGTCAAACAAACACAACGCTAATAAAACCAAATCAACTTGGAAAACCAAACAAGACCACGAAAAAAGTGTGGATGATTTGCTTGATGAACTTGCCTATCTTAGAGCAGAGAATGACTATCTAAAAAAGCTAGATGCCTTAATTCGTCAAAAGGAACAATCAGTACAAACAAAGAACAAGTCCTGATCATCCAAGAATTAAGGCATAAGCACAAACTTGCTGACTTATTGGCAGTGTCAAACTTGCCAAGAAGTGTGTTTTATTACCACATTCGTCAAAGTACAAAGCCTGACAAAGACCTTGACTTAAAAGAACACATTAACCACATCTACCACCAACACAAGGGCAGGTATGGTTATCGTAGAATCACATCAGAGCTTAACAATCAGCTTGCCCAAAAAGGCATGGTCATTAATCATAAACGAGTGCAACGACTGATGGCTAAACTTGGACTCAAAGCATTGGTTCGTCGTCAACGTAAGTTTAATACTTACAAAGGCACAATGGGCAAAGATACCATTCAGGACAATATACTCAAAAGAGACTTTAAAGCAGACAAACCCAATCAAAAGTGGGCAACAGACATCACAGAGTTTAAAGTACAAGACAAGGCAAATGATGGCGGTGTCATTCAAAGAAAACTCTACCTATCGCCCATCATCGACTTGTTTAATGGTGAGATTGTCAGTTATACGATGAAGGACAGACCAACGTATGAGTTGGTCAAAGAGATGTTAAATGATGCCCTATCCAAGCTAAGCCAAGAAAAGATGGATGACAAACCCATCATTCATTCAGACCAAGGCTGGCACTATCAAATGCACCAGTATCAACAAACCCTAAAAGAACAAGGCTTAACCCAAAGCATGTCAAGAAAAGGCAATTGTTTGGATAATGCTGTGATAGAGAGCTTCTTTGGTACGCTAAAACAAGAGATATTTTATGAGACAACCACATTTACATCAACAGATGAACTTAAACAAGTGATTGATGAGTACATACACTACTACAATCATGATAGAATAAAGAGCAAATTAAAAGGACTAAGTCCTGTTAAGTACAGAAACTTAGTCCAATTAGGGTTAATACAACCACTTGCAACAACCTAACCTTTAATCTTATGTCTAAGATTTGGGGGTCGGTTCATCAATTTACCCTTTTTAAAAACAAACTCTAGGGCGTGCCTGCCTTTTGTATTTGCAATGAAAAATGAGAAAAATCGCACGTTTTTCAAGAAAAAAGTGAAGTTTGATAGTTATCCTATCAAACGAGATTTTATTATGAAAAACAATCCGACCACTTAACTGGGGTAAATTTTAAGATTTTAACTTAATTTTTTAAATTAAGTGGTCGGATAGCCATTTTTCATGTAAAAACGATTGGTTTACTTCTAAAAATTTTAAATTGTAAATAGAGCACGTTGAACATTCACAACAATCTCACCCATTGACAAACAAAAGCCAAAGCTACTGTACCTTCATAACACACCAGTAGCTTATCATACCTTGTAGCAACCGCTCTAAATCTTTTGCATTTTTCAAAGGCGTTTTCTACTAGGTGTCTTAATTTGTATAAGTAGTCATCTATTGGGTTTTGGTCTTTACTTTTGCTATTACTGCGTTTTGGTATGTTGGGTGTTGTATTGGTTTGTTTAATTTGCTCCCTTAGGTCATCACAGTCATAACCCTTGTCAGCACTTAATACTTCTGTATGCTTTGTAAAACTTGTTTGTTTTGTTCTATCAGCTGTGGAGCAATCTTAACATCATGAACTTGTCCACCTGTGATGATAAAGTCTATGGGATTCCCACAAGCATCTACCACAAGATGAATTTTTGTGGTATTTCCACCCACACTTTTGCCAATGCCTTGTTCTGTCTTGTTAGCGACATTACAAGCATGTTGATGAGCTTTGATGTAACTGCCATCTATAAATACCCATTCAGCATCAGCTTCTTCGGATAAGCATTGAAACAATTTCATGAGTTTGCCTAGCTTAGACCAACGCACAAAGGTTTTGTAAATGGTGTTATGATAACCAAAACAAACTGGTAAATCTCGCCAAGGTATGCCTGTACGAATGCGAAACAAAATGCCTTCTACGGTTAATCTAAGATTGTGCTTGTTGTAGATACCAAGTTGTAGTAGAATAATCTTTAACTTGTACCATTGTTCATTTGTGAGTAAGGTGCGAGCCATAACGATTTTGGTGCTTTGTTTGGGTTAGAGCTTGCATTGTACCAAAATCGTTTTTTGTTTTGTTAATAAAGTTCAACGTGCCCTAGTGTTATAAAAGGTAGGCACGCCCTAATCAATAAAACCCCCACCCAAATGACTCTATTGTTATCTCATCGCCTGCCAAATAGCCTTCGCTGTCTTTGTCTGCCACGATAAGGCAGTTGGCAAGTGATAACTGCTTGATACGGTGCGAGTCTTGCACGCCCACCGCTTGCACCACAAATCCACCAAGCTCATCTTGATGATAAATGCCACGCATAAATTCTTTACGTCCTGCCCTTTTTTTGATGTCGTGGCTTAGGGTCGCCTTTAAGGTTAATCGCTTGGGCAAGTCATCATCACGCACCCCAGACAGTCGCCACAAGGCGGGAATGATAAACTGCAAACAGCCCACTACGCAGGACAAAGGATTACCGGGTAGCCCAAAATACAGCACCGTTTTGGGGCTATCGGCATTGTCATAAAGCTCGCCAAAGACAAAGGGTTTACCCGGCTTCATGGCGACTTTGTAATGGGTGATTTTGCCCAGTTTGTCAATGGCATGGGTCAAAAAGTCATAATCGCCCACCGACACCCCTGCACTTGACACCACCACATCGCATTCATGCACCGCTTGCTCTATGGCGTGGCAAGTCTTAGCTAAGTCGTCAGGGATAATGCCGTAATCTTTGATGATGATGGGCAAATCTTTTAAAAGTGCTTTTAGGGTGGGCGTGTTTGAGTTATAAATATTGGCAAGGTTTGGCAGGCTCTCGCCCACAGTTACAAGCTCATCGCCTGTCGCCAAAATCCCCACCACAAGCGGACGATACACCACCACATCCGCCACGCCAAGATTGGCAAGCAGACTGATGTCGGCAGGGTTTAGGCGTTTGCCCACACTCAGCACGCACTCGCCTGTGGCGACTTCTTCGCCTTGGTGCCTGATGTTGTTGCCTGCGTATGAGTCTTTGGCAAGGGTGATGGTGTAAGTGGTGGATTTATCAATGCTGTGTTTGATGTCGTCCCAATCGGTGTTCTCTTGCATGACCACATTGTCGCACCCATCTGGCACGACCGCCCCTGTAAAGATTCGCACCGCTTGCCCCACGTCCACCATGCCTTGATAAGGCTTGCCTGCACACGACTCGCCAATGACAACAAACGGGCTACCACTCGCCAAATCCGACCCTGCCCCCAAGGCAAAACCGTCCATGGCGGACAAGTGTTGGCGGGGAATGTCAAAACCTGCCGTGATGTCCTGTGCCAGCACATGACCGATGGCGGATAATAGGGGCAAAGCTAGCGTGTCCTTGTGAGCCTTGGCGTGCGTGCTTGCCGTGGCGTTGATGGCGTGTTGTAAGTCTTCTACACTAATCATAATCCCCTCTTAGCCCCGATAAATATTCTCTTGATTGACACTAATGTCAATGCCCACGATGTCGGCATTTTGTTTTAGGGTGTACAAATAATCAATCAACGCATGATGAAATGCCTGCTGAGACAGTCTATTTCTAATCATGGGCAACGCTTCATCAAAGCTCAACGCCTTGCCGTCCATACGCTCCATGACGTCCACAATATGCACCCCATAACGGCTCTCAATGGGGCTTGGGGCAAGCCCTTTGGGTAGGGCGAAGACCGCCTTTTCAAATTCGGGTACGGTTGCTCCCTTTTGTAGAATACCAAGCTCGCCCCCGTCTGTCTTGGACGGACAAGCAGAATATTGCATGGCTTGGGCGATGAACTCGCCTGTTGGGTTGGGGCTATTTGTGATAGTGTCAATCAGCTCATAGGCACGTTTTTTTAGCTCAATGCGTTCTTCGCCTTCTTCGGGCGGACAGGCGAGCAAAATGTGGCGGACTTTCATGACGGGCGGTGCGGTAAACTCGCCCTGATTGGCGGTGTAATACTGCTCACAAATGCTGTCGGTTGGCGTGTTGGGGCGGACGTTTTTGGCGATGAGTTTTGAGATGGCGTTTTCGTCATCGACTTGCCATTCGTCTTTTAATTCATTATCCGCCATGACCGCTTGGCGTAATAGCTCACGAATGACCAACGCTTGGGCAGACAAAAACAACGCCTCATCTTGGCTGTCGGCAGGATGATACTGCACTTCTTCGCCAATGGCTTGCTCGCTGATAAGCACGCCATTGACCGTGATGGTTGGCACGCTTTGGCGAGATGAAGCGATAAGATTGCTGTGATTAGCATTCTCTTCGCTGATGGCTCGCTGTATGAGTTCGGCATCCGATGACAGGCGTTTTAGGTCGTCTGATGTGGGCATGACTCGAATGCCGTCATCATAAAACTCAGGCTCGTGGCTGTGGTCGTGATTTCCGCCACAACCGCACGAACCGTCTGACTGCTTGGTGTGGCTTTGGCTTGGCTCGCTGATGTGTAATAGCTCGGGGCTGGTCTGGGTGGGGCTTGAAGTGGGGGCGGGGTTATTTGGGGCTTTGGGGTTGTAGGCTTGGACAGTCATAAGACACCTTTGGGATGTTGGTTTTGGTGTATTATTCATGATATTTGTCAAGGATAAAATACTCCTTTTGGTTTAGCTTGGTTGGCATATCACCACCAAACTTGGTTTACTAGGGCGTGCCTACCATTGATAACATTTTTATAAAATAAGATGAAAATTTGACAATATCAATCAATTTTTGCATGAAAAATGGCTATCCGACCACTTGATTTAAAAAATTAAGTTAAAATCTTAAAATTTACCTGGTTAAGCGGTCGGATAAAAACTTGTCTGATAGAAAACTCACAGCCTTTGTTTTTCCTTAAAAAACGGGCAATTTTTCTCATTTTTCATTGCAAATACCAATACTCAACACGCCCTAACCAATAATCAATAATTTACCATTTTAAGTTGAGAATGAAGTAAAAAATATTATTTTTTGGAACAAATCCACCAAAACAAAAAAGCACAACTTACGCCATGCTTTTTTGTTTACCCTTTATAATGCCGTGCCGTCATCAGTTTTATGATAATTACGGTTAAAATAAGTCAATGCCTTATCGCTGTCGCCTTGACGAATGGCGATAATCTCACAGATAAATACCCCATGCGTGCCAACTACTTTAACTTCGCTAATCTTGCAATCAAAGCTAATCAAGGCATCAGTTAGCATTGGCGAACCTGTGGTAAGTGTCTCCCAAGTGCCATGAGTGAAACGCTCGTCAGAATTTAGCCGTGATGCGAACGTGTTAGACAAGTGCGACTGCTCGGCAGTCAAGGTATTGACCATAAGCACGCCATTTTTGACAAAATTGTCATAAAAACCGATATTTGTATTCATACACACAAGCAAAGTTGGGGGCGTGTCGGTAACGCTACATACTGCCGATGCCGTAAAGCCATGTCGCCCTGCCACACCGTCTGTCGTTACCACATGAACAGCGGTGGTGAGTTTTGCCATTGCGTCTTTAAAATCTGTGATTGATACCATGTTATTTTCTTAAAATTATTTTTGTGTAACGCCATTTTTATTTTTAAATCATTCAAATTATAGTCAAACAACATTTGAAATTGATATACAAATTACCCATAATCCGTAGGGGCGAATTGCAATTCGCCCTTGTCAAGCGTATCAAATTTTGGGTTTTGACTATAAATTAAAAATCATACGGGCGAATGTGATTCGCCCCTACGCATAAAAATGGCATAATGGTTGGGATTTTTAAAACCCCAACATTTTTTACCAATTATTTACCTGCCAACTCATTACGGATAATCTTCGCCCCTTCGCTAAGAGCGTGCAACTTACCACGAGCAACCGTGCGAGACAGTGGAGCCATACCGCAGTTGGTGCTTGGGTAGAGCTTATCCGCATCCACAAATTGCAAGGCTTTACGCAAAGTATCCGCCACTTGTTCAGGCGTTTCAATCTCATTGGTCGCCACGTCAATCGCCCCAACCATGACCGTTTTGCCACGAATCAGTTCAATCAAATCCATTGGCACACGAGAATTTTGGCATTCTAGCGAGATGATGTCAATTTTGGATTGTTGCAGTTTTGGGAAACTCTCTTCGTATTGTCGCCATTCATTGCCCAAAGTTTGTTTCCAATCGGTGTTCGCCTTAATGCCGTAGCCGTAGCAGATATGTACTGCCGTTTGGCATTTTAGCCCGGAGATGGCACGCTCCAAGGTCGCCACGCCCCAATCGTTTAGCTCATCAAAAAACACATTAAACGCAGGCTCATCAAACTGAATAATATCCACGCCTACCGCTTCCAGCTCTTTTGCTTCTTCGTTTAGGATTTTGGCAAATTCCCACGCCAGCTTCTCACGGCTCTTATAATGCCCGTCATACAAGGTATCAATCATCGTCATCGGACCAGGCAGAGCCCATTTGATGAGCTTGTCGGTATGCTGACGCAAAAATTTGGCATCGTCCACAAACACCGATTTTGGGCGAGACACATCGCCTACCACGCTAGGCACGGAAGCATCATAGCGGTTACGAATGCGGACAGTTTCACGCTTGTTAAAATCCACACCGTCCAAATGCTCAATAAACGTGGTTACAAAGTGCTGACGGGTCTGCTCACCGTCGCTGACAATGTCAATGCCTGCTCTGGTCTGCTCGGCAAGCGATACCAAAAGTGCGTCTTGCTTGGCTTGTAATAACTCATCGCCTTCAAATTTCCATTCTGACCACAGTTTTTCAGGTTCGGCAAGCCAAGACGGTTTTGGCAAACTGCCTGCGGTGGAAGTGGGAAGTAAAATTTTGCTCATTGTGTTTTCCTAAATTAAAAAATGATTTCTATTTAAAAAGATGTGGTATAGAAAACCGTTCGTGGTGAGCTTGTCGAACCATGAAAAGGTTTTCTTTCACCCGCAGGCATGGCTCAGATACCATGATACCCCACCTAAGTCAATGGTTTTTTAAGTATCTGGTATCTAGTATCTTACAAACTAACTTAAAGATACTTGTTGCTCAAAGGATGTTTGGGTTTTGATAACACCAAAACAGATATGTACCAATTTACGCATACAAGCACATAAGGCTTGCATTTTGGTTTTACCGTTTTGTTGTAATCGTTCATAAAATGCCTTAATGGTGCTATTATAACGAATGGCACTCATTGCAGACATATACAGCTTAGCACGCAAAGAGACTTGCCCTTGTTTGGACAGTTTGGTTGCTCCCTTAAAGACACCTGACTGTCTTTGTTTGGGTATTAAGCCTAAAAACGAAGCCATCTGTGAGGCTTTTTTAAATTGTTTGGTATGTATTAAGCATACCACTTCTTTGGCAATAACAGAACCAATGCCGTCAATGGTTTCAAGTAAGGTTTTGTCTTGCTTTAAACTTGGTTGTTTGTCAACAAAGTCATCAATGTCTTTGGTGAGTTTGGCAATTTCCTCTTGAAGGACACTGATGACTGTTTGCATGGATGCTTTAACCAAATCGGGCAGATTGGGTGATAAGAGCAACTCTTGTCGGTTTTGCTCTCGTTGCAAATCTTCTTTGAGTGCTTCTAAGCGAGCCAATAGAGCTTTTAGCTGTTTGGCTTCAATGCTAGGTGCTACCCAAACCTCAGGCTTGTGGCTATAACCATACCTTGATAAAATAATGCTGTCTTTTTTATCAGTTTTATGGATTACCCCCAAACTGTCTGCAAATTTGCGGACATAGTTAGGATTGACAATGCTTTGCTTGATATTATTATCATCAAGAAACTCACTTAGGTGTTCATGATAAACCCCTGTTGCTTCTAGGATGATGTGTAGCTCATCAAGATGATTGCTGACATTGGTTTTTAACCAAGCAAGCAGTAAATCAAAGCCTGCTTTGTTGTTGTTAAAAACCTTGGTTTTTACTTTATTTGTGCTTGGGTTTATAAATGCAACATCAAACTTTGCTTTGCTGATGTCTATGCCAATATAGTGTATCATCTGTCTCTTGCCTTGTTTATGCAGTGTCTGTTTTAATAAACGCACTTAGATACCATTCAGAGTTAAGATGACAAGCAAAGGACACCATCTGAGCACCAGTGTTAAGACACTAAGGGCGAACCCGTGTTCTCTTTGCTTGTATAACCCAACAACATTCTAGCAGATAATCTAGGTTTGGTGTTGGGTTGATACAAGGGCGAACGGAAAACCATTTATCACCAAACTCCATTATACCAAAAAATTCAAATCAGCCGACCAAAATTTATCGGCTGATTGAAATTCATCTCTTATTTTTCAGCAAGCCAAGCGTCCAAAATCTCTTTGTAGGGCTTGATAAACTGCTCTTCGGCAAGTTTGCCTTGTTTTACCGCCAAATCGTTACGCTCCACACGGTCATAATCCACTTTTGGCACGGCATAATCTTCATAAGTTAGACTGCCTTTGTACACTTGCCCTGCAACCGAGTTGGCACTATAAATCTCTGGGCGGTAGATACGCTGGAACGCTTCCATGGTCGCAATGGTGCTAATCAGCTCTAAGTTGGTGTAATCGTTCAACAAATCGGCATTTTCATCGAAATAAAACGCATACGGAGCAACCGATTTTGGTGGCATAAAGTAACGCACTTTTAAGCCCATTTTGGCAAAATATTCATCAGTCAATGAATAGTCGTTTTGCACATATTCCACGCCCAAAATCGGGTGCGTGTTGGTGGTTCTGTGATAGGTGCGAGTGGTCGCAACGCTTAGGCACAGGACAGGCGGTTTTTTGGATTGAGCTTTGTACTCTTCGGACGCAACCATGAATTTGAACAATTTGCCATGCAAATCGCCATAACCTTCTGGTACAGTAAATTCAGGCTTGTCTTTGTTGTACTCACGAAGTAGCACGCTAAAATCATAATCACGGACAAACGATGAAAAGCTGTTGCCGATGATACCGTCAATGGTTTTGCCTGTTTTGTGGTCAACCACAGACGTTTTTAGCCATTCCAATCCTGAGAAAAATTCGCCCTTGCCTGCCACGTCAATGTCAATAGACACAATGTCAATCAGCACCGAATAGCGGTCGTTTGTTGGGTTGTCCCAAGTCGCTAGGTCATTAAAGCGGTTGTTAATCATTCTAATGGCGTTTTGTAGGTTTTGTTTGCGGTTTTCGCCACGAGCTAGGTTAGCAAAGTTGGTGGTCAAACGGGTGCTACTGGCTGGCTCATAGTTTTCATCAAAACGCTGGGTATGCACTCGGCATTGAAATTGTACGGTCATTTTTTCACCTTGCGGGGTTGTTTTTGGAATGTGTGTAGGGCGTGTTGAACCTTTATAACACATTTTACATTTTAAAAAATTTTAGGTATGAACAATGTTTTTGCATGAAAAATGGCTAAATCTTGTTTTTCTGCGTCAAAAGCTCGTTTGATAGAGCGACTATCAAACTTCACTTTTTCCTTGAAAAACGTGCGATTTTTCTCATTTTTCATCGCAAATACAAAGATTCAACACGCCCTATTAAACCACATTTTTTTGATGAAAAAAACTGATATATTTTTAAAAAAAGTTGAAAAAAATTCAGGTTGGGGAAATGTTGTGGTTTTGGGTGTTTGTCTTTGGTGGATTTGTGGGGATAAATTGCAATTTGTCTGATGATAAGGTATGATTTTTGGGTGTTGTGTTTTTCCTACGCATTTATATTTAAAGTGGCGGGGGTTCAAGCACCACTATGCTTTTTCTTTTAAAAGGTGCATGGGATGCACTCTACGGAACTGATTTAACACACATTTTTACTTTATGCAAATATTTTTACAATTTTATGCACATTTTTTTGTAATTTTCATTGACCTTATGCACAAATAAAGGTAAGATATAACTATGGACAGGGTAGCGTAAGCGTAATTCCTAGTCGGCAAAAGCTCCAAAGAAATTTGGGGCTTTTGTTTTAGGGATAAATTCTCAACCCCAAATCTTCATACTCATGCCCTGTATGATTTGCTCCATGCTTGCAATAAAATTTATGTTTAATAACATCAAAGGCTCGGTTAGTCTGAGCAGGTCTTAATACATGATTACCAATGGGTCGTGCAATTAAATCCGCCAGTTGCATACCTGATGAGTTGGCGTATTTTGATGCCAAAATCAGTTGAAATGGATATAGTGAATTCTATTCAAAACACAACAAAGGTTTTTTCGTTCGTGGTGAGCTTGTCGAACCATGATAAGGAAAAACCGTTACCCTTCGACAAGCTCAGGGCGAACGGTTTTTTGTATGGTTTTGATATGAATTGAGTATAACATTTATCTTGGCAAACACGCTCAAATTCAGCTTTTAACAACTTATCTTCATTCAATCCACGTTGTTCAAATACCACAAAAGTTTGGGTATCCTGTTGTCTTTTTTCACCCAAAAAATCATACAAGCGTTCAAGCCCCATTGACATTGCCAAATGATAAGGGTTGTCCGCCATATCGGCTTTGGGTAGTTCATCTTTGCGGATAACACAAGCGATGACAACAAATTTATTATTTTTCATCAATTCGCTAATATCATTTAAAAATGCTTGGTGTATCTCATTGGGCTGATTAAACACCCCCTTACGTTTTAGAATATCTCGCTCATGTAAAATAATCATGTCATGCCCAAAATAATTAAATTTTAGGTTTTGAATGTCTTTAACAGTATGGTTGTTATAGTATCTTTTATTAAAAATACAAAATGCCAAAACAAAAATAGGGTATTTTGAATTGATGTTATCCAAATTATGGTCGCCACTTTCATCTACATAAACAATATAATTACTAAAATTCATGTCATCTCTTAACGGTTTGCTATTCTGCCGGCATTATAAAAACAAAATACCAAAAATACTATCTTGTTTTTTCTAAAAAATAAGATAGTGGATTAATTCAAAAAACAATAACCCCACCCCAACAAAAAAGGCGGACATCAATCCGCCTTTTTTATCATTCGCCATCTTGGCTTGTTTCTATCATCTCGCCATGTTCGCTGTCGCTGTCATCATCGCTTGGCTCTTCATGCTCCACGCATGCAAGTCCCACCAGCGTTTCGCTCTCGCCAATGCGAATGAGCTTAACCCCTTGGGCGTTACGTCCTGCGGTTGCGATTTGGGCGACAGGTGTGCGGACAAGCGTGCCTTTGTCGGAAATCAAAATCACGTCTTCATCGCCTGTTACTGCCACCGCCTTGACAAGCTGACCGTTACGCTCTGATGTCTTAATGGCAATCACGCCTTGACCGCCACGCCCTTTGGTCGGATAGTCATCAATCGGAGTACGTTTGCCATAGCCGTTTTCGCACGCTGTCAAAATCTCGCCTGCCTGTGGGGCAACCACGAGCGACACCACACGACTGACCGACACCACGCTGTCATTATCACTATCATCGGTATCGTCATCGGTCGGCTCGTCATCGTCTAAGCCAAGACTAGCTAAGAGATTGACACGAATACCACGCACGCCCTTGGCGGTACGTCCCATGGCACGAATGGCGGATTCTTTAAAGCGAATGGCTTTACCTTCGTTGGAGAACAGCATAATCTCTTGCTCGCCGTCCGTAATCGCCACACCAATCAAGGTATCACCGTCCACAAGGTCAATGGCTCTTAGTCCGTTGGCACGCAAATTGGCAAATTGCGACAACGCCACACGTTTAACCGTACCGCTTGCCGTGGCAAAAAACACAAATTTACCGTCATCGGCTAGACTCTCCACAGGCAAAATGGCGGTTACGCTCTCGCTTGGGTCAATGTTAATCAGATTGACAAGCGGTCTGCCCTTTGAGCCACGAGACGCAATCGGCACTTCAAAACCACGCAAGCCAAACACTCGCCCTGTGTTGGTAAAACACAAAATATGGGCGTGCGTACTGGTAACCAATAAATGCTCAATCACGTCATCTTCTTTCATGGCGGTCGCTGATTTGCCTTTTCCGCCACGTTTTTGGGCTTGGTAGTCGCTCACGGCTTGGGTTTTGGCATAGCCTGTATGCGACACGGTCATGACCACCGTCTGCTCTGGGATTAGGTCTTCACGGCTAAAATCGGCTCGTGCGTCCACGATGTCGGTTTTACGCTCATCGCCAAAATCATCACGGATTTGGATAAGCTCCGCCTTAATCACGCCCATAAGTTTGTCAAAATCCGCCAAAATCATCTGCAAACGTGCAATCTCGCCCAAAATCTCTTGGTATTCTTTGGACAATTTGTCCTGCTCCAATCCTGTCAAGCGGTGCAGTTGCATATCCAAAATGGCGTTCACTTGGTCGGGCGATAGGCGGTATTCTTTGTCGTCATTGATAAGCCCAAACGGTGCGTTTAAATCCTCGCCCTCGATGATGTCGGGGCGGATAGACGTTGCCCCTGCATTTTTTAGCATGGCAACCACATTGCCCGCCTGCCAGATATGCCCAAGCAAGTTTTCACGAGCCTCAGAGCGGTTGGCGGACTTTTTAATGGTCTCAATGATGTCATCAATATTGGCAAGGGCAATGGTCAAGCCCTCTAACAAATGCCCACGAGCTTTGGCTTTATTCAGCTCAAAAATGGTACGGCGTGTAACAACCTCTTGGCGATGACGGATAAAACTGGCGATTAGGTCGTGCAAGGTCATAAGGCGTGGCTGTCCGTTGTCAAGGGCAACCATGTTAATGCTAAAACTGGATTCTAAGGGCGTTTGCAGGAATAAATTATTTACCACGACTTCGGCATTTTCGCCACGTCTTAGGTCAATGGCAATCCGCATACCCTCTTTGTCGGACTCATCACGCACGCCTGTGATACCGTCCAATTTTTTGTCATTGACAAGTTGGGCGATTTGCTCAATGAGTTTGGCTTTATTGACTTGATAAGGAATCTCAGTAAAGACAATGCGTTCACGGTCTTTTGAGTTACCTTCCATGTTTTCAATGACATAACGCCCACGAATGTGCAGTCGCCCCTTACCTGTGCGATAAGCGTCCGAAATCCCGCTCCGCCCATAGATGATACCACCTGTGGGAAAATCGGGCCCGCTGATGTGGCTTGCCAGCTCATCGCCTGTAATCATGGGGTTATCGGCATAGGCAAGACAAGCGTTCACAACTTCGGTCAAGTTGTGCGGTGCCATGTTGGTCGCCATGCCGACTGCAATGCCCGTTGCCCCATTGACAAGCAGGTTTGGCACACGAGCAGGTAGCACAGACGGCATTTTTTCGGAGCCGTCATAGTTGTCCTCCCAGTCCACCGTGTCTTTGTCAAGGTCGGCAAGCATTTGGTGCGTGAGTTTTTGCATACGCACTTCGGTATAACGCATGGCGGCAGGTGGGTCGCCGTCCACCGAGCCGAAGTTGCCCTGTCCGTCCACCATCATATACCGCATAGAAAACGGCTGGGCAAGACGTACAATGGCATCATACACGGCAGTGTCGCCGTGGGGGTGATATTTACCGATAACATCGCCCACGACACGGGCGGATTTTTTGTAGGGTTTGTTATAATCGTTGGACAGCTCGTGCATGGCGTACATCACACGGCGGTGAACAGGCTTTAAGCCGTCTCGCACATCAGGCAAGGCACGAGAGACGATGACGCTCATCGCATAGTCAAGGTAGGACTGCTTTAATTCATCAACAATCCCAACGGGGGTTACGCTATCGGTCATAATTTTTCCAAGGAACACACATAAAGGCGACATTATAGCACAAAATGGCAAAAATGGCGAATTTTACGCCATAAAATACGAGCTTTTTATTTTAAAAAATTATTAAAAATCAATATGTTAAAACTTTACCGTTTGGCGGTTTTTTAGAATTTTTAAAAACCTAATAAGGCACTTGAATAAATCCCAAAAATTTGCTAATATATCGGCTTTATTGTGTTAGGCAACGTGTCTCCTTTATTTTATTGGGTAATTCGGTGGCTGCCTGAATTATCGCCTACACTAAGTTACTTTTATCCATTTTTACTTTTTGTAAGGAAAATTATCATGGCAAACTCAGCCCAAGCTCGTAAACGTGCACGCCAAAACGTCAAACGCCGTGCCCAAAACGCATCTCAACGTTCTATGGTTCGTACCTACATCAAACGTGTGGTATCTGCCATCGAATCTAAGTCTTATGACCTAGCAACCGAAGCCTACGCCAAAGCCGTTCCTGTGATTGACCGCATGGCTGACAAAGGCATCATTCACAAAAACAAAGCTGCTCGCCATAAGAGCCGTCTAAACAAAGCTATCAAAGCCCTAAAAGCTTAATCGGCACTCATACCAGTTTTGGTAACAGACTTAAAAAGACCTTAATATTGATTAAGGTCTTTTTTATTTTAAAGTGGCAGATTTTGTGTTAAAATTTGTGCGTTTTTTCGCCTTTATTTTGCTTTTATCCTGCTCTTATTTAAAGGGTTTTATAAGAATTTGTAAGGACGCACCATGTCAGATACCCCACCCCAAGCCAACCACCCCACCCCAAGCCAATCCCCAACATCCACCCCACTTACCCATCAACTCAACCGTGAAGCCAAATGGGCGGTGTATCTTACGCTCCTGTACATGGCAGGTTGGGTGGTTTTTGCCTATTTTATGCCAACGGGGACGGGGGTTTTGGGCTTGCCGTTGTGGTTTGAGCTAAGCTGTGTGTTTTTGCCATTGATTTTTATTTTAATCAGCATGGCGGTGTTAAAGGCGGTTTATCAGGAAATGGATTTAGACGGTGAATTAAGCAACGAGTTAAATCACAATGACAAACAAGGGGAAAATTAATGAATCTAAATATCCAAATTTTAATCCCCCTTGTCCTGTATCTGTTTTTTGTGTTTGGGGTGGCGTGGTACGCTTATCAAAAACGCAAAACGGGCGGATTTTTAAATGAATACTATGTCGGCTCTCGCTCCATGGGCGGATTTGTGCTTGCCATGACGACAGTTGCGACTTATGTCTCGGCAAGCTCATTCATCGGAGGGCCGGGGGCGGCGTACAAATTTGGCTTGGGCTGGGTGCTGTTATCCATGATACAAGTGCCTGCAATTTGGCTCACGCTTGGTACACTCGGCAAAAAATTTGCCATGTTCGCCCGTCAAACAGGTAGCATTACCATTAACGACCTGCTATTTGCCCGTTATCAAAATAAAGTCGTGGTATGGCTTGCGTGCGTCTCGCTCCTGCTTGCGTTTTTTGGCATGATGGTGGTGCAGTTTATTGGGGCGGGTCGTCTGCTTGAAACGACATTGGGTCTGCCTTATGAGTGGTCAATTGGCGTGTTTGCCCTTGTGATTGGGCTTTATACCTTTATCGGTGGCTTTCGGGCGGTGGTTTTGACCGATACGGTGCAAGGGCTTGTCATGCTCATCGGCACGATGCTCCTACTTGGGGCAACGCTTGTCGCCACAGGGGGTATGGACAACGCCATGACAACCCTGCATGCCATTGACCCACGTCTACTGACCCCCACAGGCGTTGATGATAAGCTGTCGGCAACGTTTATGCTGTCGTTTTGGGTGCTGGTGTGCTTTGGCTTGATTGGTCTGCCCCATACGGCGGTGCGGGCGATGGCGTATAAGGACAGTCGCTCGCTACATCGGGGGATACTTGTCGGGACGGTGGTGATGACGGTGCTGGTCTTGGGTATGCACCTAGCAGGGGTGCTGGCTCGTGCGGTCGTGCCTGAGCTTGATGTGCCTGATAAAGTCATTCCCACGCTGATGATGACGGTGCTACCGCCCTTTGTGGCGGGGATATTTTTGGCAGCTCCCATGGCGGCGATTATGTCGTCCATTGACTCGATGCTGATACAGTCGTCAAGTACGCTCATTAAGGATTTGTATCTGTCTATCAAGCCTGACGCTATCCACAACGAAGCCAAAATCAAACGCTACTCCACCACGCTCACGCTTGGTTTTACTGTGATTTTGGCGGTCGTTGCCATGCTAAATCCGCCTGATATGCTGATTTGGCTAAACTTATTGTCCTTTGGTGGGTTAGAGTCGACTTTTTTGTGGGTGCTGGTCTTTGGGCTGTATTACAAAAAAGCCAATGCCACAGGGGCGATATGGTCTATGGTGGCAGGTCTGACAAGCTATGTCATCATTGCCTATTTTAAAATCGCTTTATGGGATTTGCACGCTGTCGTGCCTGCGTTGGTGATTGGACTTCTTGCATTTTTGGTGGGGAATAAGGTGGGGGAGACGAAAAAGGTGTGATGTTGGTTTAGGTTTGATTTAAATAAATGAAAGATTGACATCTTTTTAATAAAATCTTGAAAGTTAGATTGGTGTTGTAATCCTAATTGATTCAAATTAAAATTCTTGATCTTTATTTTTAGTCCGATGTGCGAACTTTTGACACACCCTATATCCCAAAAAATTGGTATGAAAAGCAAGGTCTATCCATGAAATCCATTTATTTTTTATTAGGGCGTGTTGAACTTTATTAGGGCGTGCCTGCCTTTGGTATTTGCAATGAAAAATACCTGTTAAAAAAGCAGGGGAACCGCCCGTTTTTCAAGAAAAAAACAAAGGCTGTGAGTTTTTTATCAGACAAGTTTTTATTATAAAAAACAATCCGACCACTTAACTGGGTAAATTTTAAGAGTTTCACTCAATTTTTAAATTTAAGTGGTTGGATAGCCATTTTTCATGCAAAAATTGATTGAAATTGTCAATTTTTCATCTTACACCTAACAAACTTAATATTTACCACAGGCTTTGTAGGGACTGGCTCCGCACATCCTTTGATAACATGCCAATTTTTATAGGCGTGCACAGCAT
The DNA here is from genome assembly GCF_039693965.1 of Moraxella sp. K1664. Classification (NCBI taxonomy): domain Bacteria; kingdom Pseudomonadati; phylum Pseudomonadota; class Gammaproteobacteria; order Moraxellales; family Moraxellaceae; genus Moraxella; species Moraxella sp. K1664. Next base: position 2,025,686 of record NZ_CP155576.1, on the reverse strand, counting down.
GCCCCTACACCCAAACTTCTTTATGTTTGTGGTAATTTTAAAGTTTCTCGGGTGTATTTTATAAAAATGTTATCAATGGTAGGCACGCCCTAAATTATTTTCATAAAAAATAGGCAACTTTCCCCATTTTTAATGAAAAACACAAAAAAACAAACACACCCCAATAAAAAAATCGTCCAATATCCATTGAGCGATTTTTGTTTTATAAAACCATTAAACTCTAAACTGCGGTAGTAATGCAGGTACACCAGGGAACATACCCACCAAGCCCATGGCAATACATAGAATCACAAAACTTGCCACAGGGATAATCACACGCCCCATCAGACCCAGCTCAACACTGCGTTTTTTATCACCGATAAGACCTAGGTTATCCAACATCATGGTTAGCGACCAACCAAACACAGGGTTCACCAATGCTGATGAGAACACCACGATGGCGGCTGACTGAGTTGTCTTACCTGCACGAGTCATTTCCATACCTGCTTCTAGTAGCGGTACAAATACCGCCACAATAAGAGCTGTGGAGAGCACAGGTTGCCATACCGCCAAGTCCATGGGATAACCCCAAATGGCTGCGACGATACAAAATACTGCGGTCAAGACAGCACCAGCAGGAATCGGACGTTTGGCGATGGATGCAGGCACGATGTATGTACCCCATGATGATGTGAAGTTCGCCCCACCCAGTGCCGAGCCCACCATTTGACGGATAGAGCACGCAATGGTCGTGTCATCAATATTCATGTGTGTACGTTCAGAGTGCTTAGGATAGCTGATTTGCTGGAATACTTTGTGTCCCAAGAAATCTGGTGGCCACATGGCAACCGCCAACACCGCAAAAGGAAATACCACAATAAAGGCTTTGGCGTCGGGCAGACCTAGCGTCCAACCTGTATTCTCACCCCACCAGTAAGTGGGGCTAAGTGGCGGCAGCCCTGGCTCGGTCTTAAACTCAAAGGGAGCTCCCAAGATAAATGCCAAAAAGCCCGCCAACGCACAGCCGACAGGCACCGCAAGCCAACGTTTTTGCCAGTGTTCTAGCAAGGCATACATAACAATGGTTGATAAAATGATGATAAAGGCGATGTGTGGCAGACCAATTTTATCCGCCCAGGCTATCATGTTTTTGACCTGAGCCATCAGCCCTACAAAACCCAGATAGAGTAGTAGCCCGCCTGCCACCCCGTTACTGGTGAGCTTGGACATCAGGCTACCGCCTTTTAAGACCGCCATAATCAGTCCAAATACCCCGATGAGCACACCAAAAGCAAGTGGGTGCCCCCCTGCCGCCACCACAATAGGAATGAGCGGAATGAGCGGTCCGTGTGTGCCAGGTAAGTTGGACGTTGGTAGGAAAAATGCTGAGAAAATAAGTACAAAGATTGCAGCAATAATCATCTCATAGCGGACGTTTTGCAAGACAAAATCTTCGCCCAAACCAAGCGGTGCGGCAAAGGCAGCTGCCATCGCTCCCACCATGACGATTTTACCAATCATCCCCGCCATCGCAGGAATGGTATCTTCAAACTCAAAACGATAATCACGAAATGGCAAGTTCACGCCCCATCTTTTGGGTTTCATGATTTGCAATTCGTGTCTTAGATAAGCGTCACGAGACTCAAAGGCAGATGAAGGCTTATGAAGCTCTTCATAGCTTTTGGTTGTGTATTCTCGGATTTGCTCTTCGGTTAAATCAGATTGAACATCACTCACAAATACCTCCTATCACTGTGAGAAAAGTGCGTTTTAAAATCCTTGTTTTTTCATTTGTCTAAGTCTTGCATTCATCTGCATGCTCATACAATGCCAAAAAACACTTTTTAAAACACCAAGCAACCTTACCATCCCACCGATTCATTAATTATTTCTACAAATACCACAAACGTCATATAAGTTATTTTATAACAATAATTTAATAAATCAATCGTACTAGTAAGAGTGCGGTGCTGATTATAACTTTCTTTTTTGTGACTGTCATGTTTTATTTGTAAAAAATTATGAAATATTTGCTAAGTTGCTAATTTTTAATGATATTAAAACCCATTACACCTAGGGCGTACCTACCATTGATAACATTTTTATGAAATAAGATGAAAATTTTAATGCTTTAATCCATTTTTGCATGAAAAATGGCTAAATCTTGTTTTTCATTGCAAATACCAAAGGCGGGCACGCCCTAGTAACACAAACTCGTTTTGTGTAAATGGTAAAAATTTGTTAAAATAAATCCCTATCACAAAACAATCACATCAAAGACCATCACATGACCACACCGACCACTTACCCCTGCCCCCAATGTCAAAAACCGACCAGTTGGTCTGACAACCCGAACCGCCCGTTTTGTAGTGAACGCTGTAAACTCATTGATTTAGGAGCGTGGGCGGATGAATCATATCGTGTGGCAACCGATGATACGCCATTTAGCGATGAATTGTCCAAAGCGTGATTTACCCAAATTTTGAGAATTTTATCAAATTTTACACGCCATTCATTTGACAATTTTTGATTTTATTATTTAGAAAAATTTAAGGACTTTTTATGTCTTATCTTATGCCAACCTACGCCCGTCAGCCCATTTCTTTTGTGCGTGGGCAAGGCTCATATCTGTACACCGCAGACGGCACGGCGTATCTGGATGCTCTGACAGGTATCGCCGTGTGTGGGCTTGGTCATTGCCACCCTGCCATCAGCCATGCCATGAAAGAGCAAGCCGACACGCTCATTCACACCAGTAATTTATACCAAATTGACTGGCAAGAAAAAGCAGGCGAAATACTCTGTCAAAAGGCGGGCATGGACAAAGTATTTTTTGCCAACTCGGGAGCCGAAGCCAACGAATGTGCCTTAAAACTGGCTCGCCTATATGCCCACAACCAAAGCAAATCTCACCCCAAAGTCATCGTCATGGAACACGCCTTTCACGGTCGCACCCTACTCACCGTAACCGCCACCGCCAATCCTAAGGCTCGGACAGGCTTTTTTACCTTGGATGATGACTTTATCCGTGTACCATTTAATGATGTCTCTGCCGTAGAAGCCTTGATAGATGACAAAGACATTTGTGCAGTATTTGTAGAACCTATTCAGGGCGAAGGTGGACTACACACCCCAAGCGATGATTATTTAGAAAAACTACAAAATATCTGCCATACCAACGACTGGCTGTTTATGCTTGATGAAGTACAAACAGGTAACGGTCGCACGGGCAAATATTTTGCTTATCAATATAGCAATGTCAAGCCAGACGTACTGACCACCGCCAAAGGACTGGGCAACGGCTTTCCTGTGGGGGCGTGTATGGTGTCAGGGCGAGCCAAAGACCTGTTCGGAGCGGGTTCACACGGCTCTACGTTTGGCGGTACGCCCTTTGGCTGTCGGGTGGTCTGTGCCGTCTATGATGAGCTGACCGATGAAGTGATGAAAAATGCCATGCGTGAGAGCGATTTTATCCGCCAAAGCGTGCGTGAGCATTTCCCACAAATAGACGTGCGTGGGCGTGGCATGATGATAGGCTTTGGTTTGCCTGATGGCGTGGACTGTACGCACATTGTGGACATGGCTCGTGATGAGTTTTATCTGATTTTAAACGTTACAGGCGGTAATGTCATTCGTCTGCTACCTACCTTAAATATTAGTCATGATGATACGGTGATTTTGACCAATAGGCTGATTGGTTTGTTAGAAAAGACCTTGGAATAAGCTTGGGATAAACTTGGTGTAAAATTTGCCATATTCTAGCAACCATTGTTAAAAAAATGCCTAAAATTCATCCGATTTTGTAAAACTTGTTGAAGTTTATTTTGGTAAAATTATCCTACTTTACTTCATTCTCAACTTTTTATAAGTGATTGATTTATCAAGGGCGAATTGCAATTCGCCCCTACAACCCAACAATAATTATAGGGCAATCAATAAGTTATCATTTTAAGTTGAGATTGACATATACTTTATTTTATCAAAACAATTTTAGGAAAATCATGAACAACACTCACCGTCAAACAGGGGCAAGCATTTGGGTTATTCTGCCATGGCTGATTGCCCTAGCCTTAGCCACAGCTTTGGTGCTATTGGTCGCCAAGCACAACGCCACGCCCCTAACCACCCAAAGCCAAGCTCCCAAAGCCGAACAAATCGCCCCAAACACGCAATCAAGCGAGCAGGTATGGCAACCCACCCTTGCCACGCCCAAAGCCCACAACAACCCCGACACCGCCCCCACGGTAGATTCTTATCATGACGCGGTCACCCAAGCCAGCCTGTCCGTGGTCAATATCTACACCACCCAAAGAGTGCAAAACCCTTATATGGGCGACCCTGTGTTAGAGCAGTTTTTTGAATACTATGGGCAAGGGCAAGAGATTGACAGGGGGGCGAGCAGTCTGGGTTCGGGCGTGATTGTCTCCAAAGACGGCTATATCGTCACCAACGCCCACGTCATCGAACAAGCCGATGAGATTACCGTCGCCTTAAATGACGGGCGTAAGGCACGGGCGACCATCGTGGGGGCGGACGTGGAGAGTGATTTGGCGGTGATTAAGGTTGAGATGGACAACCTAGTTCCACTCGCTTTTCGCCGTGAACCCATTCGTGTGGGCGATGTTGCACTTGCCATTGGCAATCCCTTTGGCGTGGGTCAGACCGTCACCCAAGGTATCATCTCTGCCACAGGTCGCTCTGGACTGGGTCTGACCACCTTTGAAGACTTCATTCAGACCGACGCCGCCATCAATCCTGGTAACTCAGGCGGTGCCTTGGTGGACGCCAATGGGGCATTGGTTGGCATTAACACCGTCATCTACTCTCGCTCTGGCGGTTCGATGGGGATCGGCTTTGCCATTCCCACCACCATTGTTGAGCAGGTCATGAACGGGCTAATTAGCACTGGCAGGGTCAGCCGTGGCTGGCTTGGCGTGGAGATTGCCCCTGTCAGGGAGAACCCCACCAATCTCACCACTCACGAAGGCGTGGTCATCGCCAATGTCATGACAGATAGCCCAGCAGGCAAGGCAGGTCTACAGGCAGGCGATGTGGTGCTGTCACTTGATGGCAAAACCATTGACAACGCCAACACACTCATCGGTATCGTCTCTGCCAAGGCTCCCGACAGCACACTTGATGCTGTAGTCAAGCGTGGTGACGATGAGCATGAGCTTACCATCACCGTCGGCGAACGCCCCAGTCGTGGCAACAACCGCCAAAACAGCCAACAAGGCAGTCGCTCTCTAAGCTCCGAAGAGCGTGCTTATCTTAATGAGCTGTTTAATCAGTTAAACCGCATGCACGGACGTTGATGGCAAACCAAACCCAATCTTGGTATTAGGGCGTGCCCGCCTTTGATATTTGCCATGAAAAATGAGAAAAATCGCCCGTTTTTCAAGGAAAAAGTGAAGTTTGATGGTTATTCTATCAAACGAGCTTTTGACGATGAAAAACCAGATTTAGCCATTTTTCATGCAAAAATGAATTAAAGTGTTAAATTTCATCTTATTTTTAAAAATGTTATCAATGGTAGGCACGCCCTAGTTTTTTGTTGAATTTTTAAAATAAAGCCTTACTATTTATCCATCATTTACAAACCACGAGAACATCATGAGCGAACACATCGATGACGATAAAATCCTAGCCGTCCGCCGATTTTTATTAACCTTACAAGACAACATCTGTCAAGCCCTAGAAGCCCAAGAACACGCAGGTGGTGTTGATGGGGCAAGCTCTGCCAGATTCATCAGTGATGTCTGGGAACGCCCCGATGGCGGTGGCGGTCGCTCAAACGTACTCTCTGATGGCGTGGTCATCGAAAAGGCGGGCGTGATGTTTAGCCACATTCACATCCGCAACCTGCCCCCATCTGCCAGTGAACGCCACCCCCAACTGGCAGGAGCGACCGCACAGGCGATGGGCGTGTCTTTGGTCGTCCACCCCAAAAACCCCCACGTCCCAACCAGTCATGCCAACGTTCGCTTGTTTGTCGCCACGCCTGCCGATGGTGGTAAGCCGATTTGGTGGTTTGGGGGCGGATTTGATTTAACCCCCTTTTACCCTATAATGAATGATGTCGTACATTGGCACACCATCGCTCACAAGCTGTGCCAGCCTTTTGGCGATGATGTTTATCCGACTTTTAAAGCGTGGTGCGATGACTATTTTTACCTAAAACATCGTGGCGAATGCCGTGGCGTGGGTGGACTGTTTTATGACGACCTAAACACCACTACCCAAGGCTGGGATTTTGAAAAATGCTTTGCCTTTATGCAAGCAGTGGGACAAGGTTACATCGATGGCATCATTCCTATTTTTGAAAATAACAAACACCGACCCTACACCGCCGATGAACGTGCCTTTCAGCTGTATCGCCGTGGGCGGTACGTTGAGTACAACCTTGTCTATGACCGTGGCACGCTGTTTGGCTTGCAGTCCAATGGTCGCACCGAGTCTATTTTGGTGTCCATGCCCCCTTTGGCAAGCTGGGCATATCGCTACGAACCCGTGGCAGGCACGCCAGAGTTTGAACTGACCGACTTTTATTTAAAGCCCAGAGATTGGCTTGGTTTGATGGGTAAATCATAAACGCCCGCTTTGTTATCAAATGTAACTTTGTGTACTTTTATGCAATGACGTTTGAAATCATCAAAGGCTTGTGATATATTTATATTAGTTTGTATAAACTCATGAATAATAAAAAAGAATTGGTTTTTGCCAATTCTTTTTTGTCAAATACCAAGCCACCTTGATAGAAAGCCCCATGAAATCAGCAAAATTGAAATCTCTAAAATTGCAATCGGTAAAATCTTTTGGTCTCATCGCCCTAACCGCCCTTGCCCTGACTGCTTGTGGCGACAAAGCCCCTGCTGGTGCTAGCTCAGCAACATCACCCGATGTCAAAGCCCGCCAAGACCTAATGCAAGACTGGCGTGCTGCCAATGATATCTTAAAAGGCATGATGGAAAACCCTGCCAATTTTGATGCCGCCACCTTTAAAGAGCAAGCTGAATTCATCAGTGGTAGCACCGTCCAAATGTGGACGCACTTTAATGATGCCAATGCCAAAGGCGACTCTCAGGACGCTGTATGGTCAGATGCGGCAGGCTTTCAAACCAAAAAAGACGAGTTTGATGCTGCCACCCAAAACCTTGTGGCAGTCGCTGCCACTGCCCAAAGTGCTGATGATGTTCACACCGCCTTTGGAGCCATGGCAGAAAACTGTGGCAGTTGCCATAAGGTTTATAAAAAGTGATTGTTGATTGTTAATTGTTGATCAATAAACTTTTAAATAATTTTAAGGGCAAATCTGAACCGCACCCCAAAAGTTAGACACACTAACCTTTGGGGTGCTTTTTATGGCAAAATACACAACCGACTTTAAACTGTCTGTGATTGGGTATTATCTTAATCATCATGGCTACAAACAAACCGCCAAACACTTTAATCTAAACCACACAACCGTAGAGCTATGGGTTAAACTCTATCAAGCACATGGCATTGATGGCATAAAAAGACGACACACAAAGGCTGTCTATGACACAGATTTTAAGCTTAATGCCGTTCAAGCCATACAACAGGGCAAATCGCTTACACAACTTGCCATAGAGCTTAATCTGCCACAACCTTCTTTACTGTCAACTTGGTTAAAGTCCTACCAAGCCTTTGGTATAATGGGACTAATACCCAAACCCAAAGGCAAAAAAGCAATGTCAAACAAACACAACGCTAATAAAACCAAATCAACTTGGAAAACCAAACAAGACCACGAAAAAAGTGTGGATGATTTGCTTGATGAACTTGCCTATCTTAGAGCAGAGAATGACTATCTAAAAAAGCTAGATGCCTTAATTCGTCAAAAGGAACAATCAGTACAAACAAAGAACAAGTCCTGATCATCCAAGAATTAAGGCATAAGCACAAACTTGCTGACTTATTGGCAGTGTCAAACTTGCCAAGAAGTGTGTTTTATTACCACATTCGTCAAAGTACAAAGCCTGACAAAGACCTTGACTTAAAAGAACACATTAACCACATCTACCACCAACACAAGGGCAGGTATGGTTATCGTAGAATCACATCAGAGCTTAACAATCAGCTTGCCCAAAAAGGCATGGTCATTAATCATAAACGAGTGCAACGACTGATGGCTAAACTTGGACTCAAAGCATTGGTTCGTCGTCAACGTAAGTTTAATACTTACAAAGGCACAATGGGCAAAGATACCATTCAGGACAATATACTCAAAAGAGACTTTAAAGCAGACAAACCCAATCAAAAGTGGGCAACAGACATCACAGAGTTTAAAGTACAAGACAAGGCAAATGATGGCAGTGTCATTCAAAGAAAACTCTACCTATCGCCCATCATCGACTTGTTTAATGGTGAGATTGTCAGTTATACGATGAAGGACAGACCAACGTATGAGTTGGTCAAAGAGATGTTAAATGATGCCCTATCCAAGCTAAGCCAAGAAAAGATGGATGACAAACCCATCATTCATTCAGACCAAGGCTGGCACTATCAAATGCACCAGTATCAACAAACCCTAAAAGAACAAGGCTTAACCCAAAGCATGTCAAGAAAAGGCAATTGTTTGGATAATGCTGTGATAGAGAGCTTCTTTGGTACGCTAAAACAAGAGATATTTTATGAGACAACCACATTTACATCAACAGATGAACTTAAACAAGTGATTGATGAGTACATACACTACTACAATCATGATAGAATAAAGAGCAAATTAAAAGGACTAAGTCCTGTTAAGTACAGAAACTTAGTCCAATTAGGGTTAATACAACCACTTGCAACAACCTAACCTTTAATCTTATGTCTAAGATTTGGGGGTCGGTTCAGATTCGCCCAAGTGTTTATCTTACCACAGGACTCGTAGGGGTGTGTTGCACACACCCTTGATGATACGTTGATATTCAGGGCATGCACAGCACACCCCTACAACTTCACTCAAAGACATCATTAATCAATAATATTAATTACCAATAAAAAACAAGCCCAATTTGAGCTTGTTTTTATTTTTAAAGCAATAATTATTTAAAAATAATCATGTTTATAAATTATGCCTTATCAAAGTTTTCTTGGGCTTTGTCCCAGTTTACCACATTCCAAAATGCCTTGATGTAGTCTGGGCGTTTGTTTTGGTATTTTAGGTAATAAGCGTGTTCCCACACGTCAAGACCGATGATTGGCGTGCCTTCACAGCCTGCCACGTCTTTACCCATCAGTGGGCTGTCTTGATTGGCAGTTGAGACAACGGCAAGTTTGTCGCCTTGCTTAACCAACCACGCCCAGCCCGAGCCAAAGCGAGTGGCGGCGGCTTTTTCAAATTGCTCTTGGAATGCTTCTACTGAGCCAAAATCACGCACGATGGCGTCTTTTAGCGAGCCTTTTAGCTCTGTGCCTGTTTTTAGGACTGTCCAAAATAGGCTGTGGTTGGCGTGTCCGCCTGCGTTGTTACGGACGGCAGTTTGTTTGTCGGCAGGCAGTGCAGATAGATTGGCGATGACTTCTTCGGCAGATTTGTCCGCCCATTCAGTGCCTTCTAGGGCAGCGTTGGCGTTATTGACATACGCTTGATGATGGCGAGAATGGTGGATTTCCATGGTTTCTTTGTCAAAATGTGGCTCTAATGCGTCATAGCTGTAACCTAGCTCAGGCAGGGTAAAAGACATGATAATTCCTTAATAAAATTAGGGTTAATGTTTGTACAAATCATTGATTTGTCCCATCAATATAAAGGCAAAATTGGCAAATTTCAAGTGCTATTTTATCAGTTTACAAAAAACCAATCTAATAAATAATTATCATTATCAAAACAAAATCAGTACTTATTTTATCACTGATAATGGGGTTTTTTGAACATTGATAACATCTTTACATTTTATAAAACAGATCTCCTTCCAAACTAAAAATAAACCCCTATAAATACTAGGGTTGAAGTTTTTAAAAACCCATAAAAATACAATCATCTTTTGCATAATTTTTACCATGCTTCAAATAAAAATGCTACAATACCCCAAATTTTAACACACACTCATCATGGCAAAAAAATCCTCTTACGTCTGCCAATCCTGTGGAGCCAATTACGGAAAATGGTCAGGGCAATGTGCCGACTGTGGCGAATGGAACACGCTCACCGAAGCCCCCAATGTCGCCATGCCTCACCACAAAAAAACCACCGCCAAATCCGCTCCAAAAACCGCCAACTATGCAGGCGACAGCTCTGGGGTCATGACCCTTGCCAATGTCGGCTTTTCGCTAGAAACTCGTATGCCCACGGGCTTGGGCGAGTTTGACCGTGTGCTTGGCGGTGGGCTTGTGGCAGGCTCGGTGGTGCTGATTGGGGGCGACCCGGGTATCGGCAAATCCACAATCCTTTTGCAGACCGCCATTAACATGGCAAGTAGCGACTCGCTCGCTGGCTCGGCTTTATATATCACAGGCGAAGAGAGCCTGTCGCAGGTTGCCATGCGTGCGGTGCGACTTGGGCTACCGACCGACCGCCTAAGGGTGCTTGCCGAGACCAACGTTGAGACCATTTGCATGGCTCTCACCGCCGAACAGCCCGCCATTGCCGTCATTGACTCAATCCAGACGCTTTTTACCGAAGCCATACAGTCCGCCCCTGGGGGTGTCGCTCAAATCCGTGAATCCGCCGCCGTCTTGACACGCTATGCCAAGCAGACAGGCACAGCACTGTTTTTGGTGGGACACGTTACCAAAGAAGGGGCGTTGGCAGGGCCTCGTGTGCTAGAACACATGGTGGATACGGTGCTGTATTTTGAAGGCGAGTCCGATAGCCGATTTAGAATGATTCGTGCGGTAAAAAACCGTTTTGGGGCGGTCAATGAACTGGGTATTTTTGGCATGACTGATACAGGCTTAAAGGAAGTTGCCAATCCGTCCGCCATTTTTTTGAGCCGATATGACAAGCCCATTGCAGGGTCGGTGGTCATGGTCAGCCGTGAAGGCACACGCCCTTTGCTTGTGGAAGTTCAAGCGTTGGTGGACGACTCACAAGGTCAGCCCAGACGTATGGCGTTGGGGCTTGATTATCAACGCCTGTCCATGCTCCTTGCGGTCATGCACCGTCATGGCGGTATCTACACAAGCGGTCAGGACGTGTATGTCAATGTCGTGGGCGGGGTCAAGGTCATGGAGACAGGCTCGGATTTGGCGGTGCTGATTGCCTGTGCGTCCAGCATTAAGGAAAAACCGCTCCCTGCACGGCTGTGTGTCTTTGGTGAAGTGGGACTATCTGGCGAGATTCGCCCTGTGCCAAACGGTCAAGAACGCCTAAAAGAAGCAATGAAGCACGGCTTTACCCACGCCATTATCCCCAAAGCCAACGCTCCCAAAACAGGCGATAAAAATTTTGCCAAAATAAACATCATTGCCGTGGATAGACTAGATGATGCGTTGATAAGGGCGTTTGAGCTTGCGTAGATATAAAATTAATCCTTGCAATCTTCACTCCACGCCTGTTTTTCAAAATCATAAAAATAACGACAATAAGGCATTTTAAAATCTGAATAATAAAGCATTGCGTGGGATTTTTTGTCTGGTTCAGAATGCCAATGATGATAACGGACTTTTGGGTTATTGATGATTAGGCTTTCTTTATTTGGGTAAGTTTGGTGAATTTTGTGGTATTCTGTAATTTCTTTGGCAAGGGCTTGACCGTCAGTTTGTGATTTAGTGTTTTGATAATTGGCATTAAATTCAGAGCCAATGACAAACAATGTCCCCACTATCATATTGATACAATGGCGTAAAATAAATTGCTTAGTTAAAATAAGCCGAGCCGTCCAAATAACAAGCCCAATGGTGATGATAGGTGTCAGTATTGCTCCAAGCAAGCCAATGTTGCTAAAAAAATCCATTAGAGTTGCAACTGCCATTAAAATAACAAATAATAGTGTATTGGTTGGCTTGCTATTTTGGGTGTATAAAATTAAAAAATGCTGAATAAAGAAAAAGAACGCAAAAAATGCCAATGTAAATAAAACAGATGATAAGTCAATCTCTCCTTGATTTTTGATATTAATAAAAATAAAAAGACCAATTGTCCATAAACTTGCGGATAAATGTTTTAGCCATTTATGAGAATATTTTTGGTTGTTAATTGCCAAAATAAAACTCAATAAAGGCAGAAATAAAAATGCAAAAAATATCACTTGCCAGTATAAAAATTTAAATTGACTTATTAAAAATAACATACCAATCAATAAAAGATTGGCAATAATAAATTGCCATAAAGTCAAATTTTTTACGGCAAGATTTAATGTATTAAATATGATTTTTCTTAACATAATTATCTGTTAAATCTTTGTCATAGATGGTCTTATATGGTTTTAATATTGGACTATGGTGTAATGGTTTTTTAAATAAATACAACCCAAACCATAAAATCAACTTGACGGTTTGGCTGTCTTTATCGTATAATTTTTTATATTATAACTTTTGGCAAATCATTATGCAACCCTCTTGGCTCTCACGATTGATGTTATTTGGCACACAATATAGCCTTGTTATTGTCTTATTGGTTGCTTGGCAGGCGGTCATTGGGTTTGGTTTTATTCCTGATTATTTATTGCCATCGCCTATACAAATCATTAAGGCGTTTATTGATGATTTTTATTTACTCATGGGTCATGCCAAATATACGCTGATGACGGCATTTTTGGGAACGGTTATTGGGCTTTTACTAAGTTTTGTATTATCCATTTTAATGGATTTTTCCAAAAAATTTAAAGAAATCGTTTACCCTGTTTTACTGCTCAACCAAACCATTCCAACCATCGCCATCGCTCCGTTATTGGTGATTTGGCTTGGCTATGGTATATTACCAAAAGTGGTGCTGGTGGTGCTGTCGGTATTTTTCCCCATGACGATTGCACTTGTGGACGGCTATAATTCGGTACAAAAAGAGCAATTAAATCTTTTTCGTTCATTAAAAGCAAGCCATTATCAAACTTACCGCCATCTAAAAATACCGTCCGCCATGGGATATTTTTTTACAGGATTAAAAGTGGCGTTGTCTTATGCCCTTATCTCGGCGGTGGTGGCAGAATGGCTTGGTGGTTATCATGGGCTTGGGGTCTATATGACCCGTGTGCGAAAATCGTATGAGCTGGATAATATGTTTGCGGTGATATTTTTTATCAGTTTTTTAACGCTTGTATTATTGGCAAGTGTTAAATTGATTGAAAGACAAGTATTAAAATATCAATATTTAAAATGATTTGGTTCTGGTTTAAAAAGTATGCTATTAAGAAAACCGTTCGTGGTGAGCCTGTCGAACCATAACGGTTTTCCGCCACCCGCAGGCATAGCTCAGATACCATGATACCCCACCTAAGTCAATGGTTTTTTAAGTATCTGGTATCTAGTATCTTACAAACTAACTTAAAGATACTTGTTGCTCAAAGGATGTTTGGGTTTTGATAACACCAAAACAGATATGTACCAATTTACGCATACAAGCACATAAGGCTTGCATTTTGGTTTTACCGTTTTGTTGTAATCGTTCATAAAATGCCTTAATGGTGCTATTATAACGAATGGCACTCATTGCAGACATATACAGCTTAGCACGCAAAGAGACTTGCCCTTGTTTGGACAGTTTGGTTGCTCCCTTAAAGACACCTGACTGTCTTTGTTTGGGTATTAAGCCTAAAAACGAAGCCATCTGTGAGGCTTTTTTAAATTGTTTGGTATGTATTAAGCATACCACTTCTTTGGCAATAACAGAACCAATGCCGTCAATGGTTTCAAGTAAGGTTTTGTCTTGCTTTAAACTTGGTTGTTTGTCAACAAAGTCATCAATGTCTTTGGTGAGTTTGGCAATTTCCTCTTGAAGGACACTGATGACTGTTTGCATGGATGCTTTAACCAAATCGGGCAGATTGGGTGATAAGAGCAACTCTTGTCGGTTTTGCTCTCGTTGCAAATCTTCTTTGAGTGCTTCTAAGCGAGCCAATAGAGCTTTTAGCTGTTTGGCTTCAATGCTAGGTGCTACCCAAACCTCAGGCTTGTGGCTATAACCATACCTTGATAAAATAATGCTGTCTTTTTTATCAGTTTTATGGATTACCCCCAAACTGTCTGCAAATTTGCGGACATAGTTAGGATTGACAATGCTTTGCTTGATATTATTATCATCAAGAAACTCACTTAGGTGTTCATGATAAACCCCTGTTGCTTCTAGGATGATGTGTAGCTCATCAAGATGATTGCTGACATTGGTTTTTAACCAAGCAAGCAGTAAATCAAAGCCTGCTTTGTTGTTGTTAAAAACCTTGGTTTTTACTTTATTTGTGCTTGGGTTTATAAATGCAACATCAAACTTTGCTTTGCTGATGTCTATGCCAATATAGTGTATCATCTGTCTCTTGCCTTGTTTATGCAGTGTCTGTTTTAATAAACGCACTTAGATACCATTCAGAGTTAAGATGACAAGCAAAGGACACCATCTGAGCACCAGTGTTAAGACACTAAGGGCGAACCCGTGTTCTCTTTGCTTGTATAACCCAACAACATTCTAGCAGATAATCTAGGTTTGGTGTTGGGTTGATACAAGGGCGAACGGAAAACCTGGTTTGGCATACTTTTTGAACTACTGCCAAATGATTTTTTATTTTTAAAAATTAGCATGATTTATATTAAGGGTTATTTTAAATTATTTATAAAATAATTTGTAAAAATTATTGATAGGTGTTAGGGTTTGTATCACGCACCAATATATTATTTTATTTAAAAGGTGTGTGGTACGCACCTTGCAATACTAAATTTTAAATTTAAAATGCCTTTAAATAATACCATCAAATCAAACCCCCAATTAACCCCTTAAAAACCATTGCCAAAACCACCCATTTCATTTATAATAAAAACCTTAGTCGGGGTGCTTTTTATTTAACCAAAAAGCTGAGATAATACCCGTGAACCTGATACAGTTAATACTGGCGTAGGAAACTAAATGCGTGATTTACCTCATGTTTTTGTCGGCTTGACTGTATTTGCCTTTGGGTTACCCCAAGGGTTTTTTATTGACATTGAATGGAGTTGTTATGTTAGCTCAGTTAAGCCCAAAATTATTATCCGTCATCGCCCTTGGAGTAAGCCTATGTGTGGCGGGGTGTAACAAACCTGCCGACACGTCCGCCAAGCCCGCCCAAGACCCTGCCAAAACCGAAAAGCAAGAGCTTATCATCGCCCTAGACTGGGTGCCCAACACCAACCACACTGGGCTGTATGTGGCACTGGATAAGGGCTATTTTGCCGAGCAAGGCTTTGATGCCAAAATCGTTCAGCCGTCCGAAGACAGTACGTCCACATTGGTGGCGAACGAGCGTGCCGATTTGGGCGTGTATTTTCAGCCGAACATGGTCAAACGCCTAAACAAAGGCGAGCCGATTACCGCCATCGGAGCCATCGTTCAGCACAACAACGCAGGGCTGTTGTCGCTCAAATCATTAGGAGCAACCACGCCAAAAGACTTGCACGGCAAACGCTACTCAACGTGGGAAGACCCTGTGGACGACAAGACGGTGGCAAGCCTTGTCGGTGAGCCACTAAACCCAATCCCTGGGGAGAGTACGGACGCAACAACCGCCTTGCGTATGAACCAATTTGACTATATTTTGGCGTATTATAGTTGGGACGGCATTCACGCAGGACTCAAAGGCGTGGAGACCAATTTCTTTTATCTAAAAGACTCAAACCCTGTGTTTGACTATTATTCGCCCGTTATCATCGCCAACAGCAACGAGCTACAAAAAGACCCTGAACGCTACAAAAAAGCCATGACCGCCATCAGTCAAGGCTACACCTATGCCAGTCAGCACGCCGATGAAAGTGCTAAGATTCTTATCAAGCACGCCCCCGAGATTAACCCCGAGCTTGCCAAAGCCAGTCAGCAATATATGTCAGGGCAATATCTGGCAGAAGACGGCAGTTGGGGGCGGTTTGATTATAATCGCTGGGACAATTTCTTTAAATGGGTATACGATAATAAACTCATTGATAAGCCATTCGCCCCGCAAGCAGGGGTTAGCAACGATTATTTGCCTAATGATGCAAAATGATGATATTGATTTTGTGATTAACTAATCTAAGCAATATTTGTGTAGGGGCGTGTTGCACACGCCCTTTGTACGTTCTATCTTAACCCTAATGCGATTTCAAATACTCACTATAAAAAGGACACCCCATGACCACCCCAACCGCCAAATTGCAACTTGTTGATATTCATCATGAATTTGATGATAAGCCATTATTTGCCAAGTTGAATTTAACCATTTATCAAGGCAAAATCGTTGCCATTGTTGGGGCAAGTGGCGTGGGTAAGACGACTTTGTTTAACATCGCCTCAGGGCTTATCATGCCAAAATCAGGTAAGGTCTTGATAGACGGCAAGGACAGCACAGGGCAGGCAGGGGGCGTGGGGTATATGCTCCAAAAGGATTTGTTGTTGCCCTTTAAAAGTGTATATGACAACATTGCCTTGCCTTTGACCTTACAAAACCTGCCAAAATCCGCCATTCATGACAAAATCATGCCCCTACTACCTGCCTTTGGGCTTGATGAGTTATACCACAAATACCCTGCTCAGCTCTCAGGCGGACAACGTCAGCGAGTGGCACTACTTCGCACGTATCTAAGTAATGATAGCCTTATGCTTTTAGATGAGCCATTTTCGGCACTGGATTTTGTTACCAAAAATCAGATGTATGACTGGTTTGGGAAGTTTCAAAAAGACAAGGGGCTAACTTGCCTGATTATCACGCATGACATTGATGAAGCGATTTATTTGGCGGATGAATTGTATGTATTAAAGGGATTTCCTGCCACGCTGGCTCATCATTTTATCATTGATAAATCGCCACATTTTTTGCAAAGTGTGGAATACCTAAACCTAAAACAAGATGTGCTTAGGGCGATACAGGGTTAAGTGGTTGTATGGATTTAAATACCCCAATAACACCCAGCCCACACCAAATTAAATTTTACTCTTAGTTTTCCATTTTTAAAAACGTATTTTTAAAATTTTGATATTGAATAATACTCCCACAAACCCCACATTAGACCCTTGCAATTTACTACTTTTCCCTTTAATAATTTATAAATAATAACCATGTCTTTATTTCGCTACTTTGAAAACCGCCTAAACCCCTACCCCGACAGTCCCATGCCTACCCCCGACCCCAGTCAGCGTGGGTTTTTTGCGTTTTTGTGGGCGTGTACCGAAGGGGCGAGATTTTGGATTGGGGTGCGTATCGTGCTGTCGATACTGCTTGGGATATTTAGCTCGCTGTTGTTTGCATGGGCGGGCGATGTCGTGGACTGGCTGACCGTCTATACCCCCGAGACTCTATGGCAAGAAAAAGGGGCGACCATTACACTGATTTTGGGGCTGTGCGTGTTGTCCATTTTTGGCGAATTTATCGGCAACTTAATCCGCTTTCAAGTGTTACAAGGGGTCATGCCGATGCGACTGCGGTGGTGGTTTCATAAGCACATGCTCGGGCAGTCCATGCAGTTTTATCATGATGAGTTCTCAGGGCGTGTCTCCGCCAAAGTCATGCAAACCGCCCTGTCGGTGCGTGATACGATTATGACAATGGCAGAGATGGTATCGTTTGTCGTGGCGTATTTGGTAACCAGTGGCGTGATTTTATTAGGGCTGGATATTTGGCTGTTTTTGCCGTTTGTGGCGTGGCTGATTTGTGTGGCGTGTATGATGAAATTTTTCTTGCCCCGCCTGCGTGAGACCGCCAGCAACCAAGCCGACGCTCGTGCCTTGATGACAGGACGTGTGACTGATGCTTATGCCAACATCAGTGCGGTCAAGCTGTTTAGTCATTCTAATCGTGAGCTGTCCTACGCCAAATCCGCCATGAGCGAGTTCATGACCACCGTCCATGCCCAAATGCGGTGGGTGTCCATACTAGGGACGACGACCGAGACGCTCTCACTGATTATGATAGTCGGTAGTACCGCCATCGGCGTGTACCTGTGGATGATGGGCGAAGTAAGCGTGGGGGCGATTGCGGTGGCAAGTGGTATCGCCCTGCGTCTAAAAGGCATGATTCAGTGGATTATGTGGGAGATGGCAAGCCTGTTTGAGCATATCGGCACGGTGCAAGATGGCATGAGAACACTAACCACGCCCCACGCCATCACGGATAGGGCTGATGCTGGCGAGCTTGTGGTAGCACGGGGCGAGATTGCGTTTAAAGACGTAACCTTTAACTACGGGCGTGGCGAAGACAGAACCGCCCTATTTGATAAGTTCAACTTAGCCATTCAAGCAGGCGAGAAAATCGGCTTGGTCGGTCGCTCGGGAGCAGGTAAGTCTAGCCTTGTCAATCTATTACTGCGTTTTTATGACGTGAATGGGGGCAGTATCAGCATTGATGGGCAGGACATCAGTGCTGTCACTCAGACATCACTACGCCAAAACATCGGCATGGTCACCCAAGACACCGCCCTACTGCACCGCACCGTGCGTGAGAACATCGCCTATGGCAGACCTGATGCCACCGATGATGAAATCATCGCAGCGGCACGCCTCGTCCACGCATGGGATTTTATTCAAACCTTAGAAGACAAACATGGCAACACCGGACTTGACACCGAAGTGGGCGAACGTGGCGTGAAACTCTCAGGCGGTCAGCGTCAGCGTATCGCCATCGCTCGGGTCATGCTCAAAAACGCCCCCATCTTACTGCTTGATGAAGCAACCTCTGCCCTAGACAGCGAAGTGGAACACGCCATCACCCAGAGCCTAGATGAGATGATGAAAGGTAAAACGGTCATTGCCATCGCTCACCGTCTCTCAACCATCGCCAGCCTTGATAAGCTCGTGGTCATGGACAAGGGCGAGATTATCGAGATGGGCAGTCATGACGAACTCATCGCCCAAGACGGGATTTATGCCAACCTATGGGCAAGACAGTCGGGCGGATTTTTGGGTGAGATGTAAGCAAACATACTCAACTACACAGTGTAACACAACCGACAACCCTGTAACAATTTACCACCAAAACAACGCCCAATACATATAGATGATTAAGGTAAATTTCTTATAATTTTTAAAATTTACCTTGATTTTATTTTTAAGATTTTTAAAAGAGAACCCCATGAAAACCCTACCCTTTTACAAAGTAGCACTTGGTGCCATCGCCTTGACCGCCCTGCCTGCCATGGCTCAACTAAACATCCAAACAGGCATCGCCCCTGCCATGCGTGGTGAACTAACCACGCCCATCTCCCACGCCAACACCGCCAATCTACTTGGTCAGTCTGTGGCAGGCGTGCCATCCATCAATGCCAATATCTCTAACATCAATCGTATTCCCACCATTACCATCAATGCCAACCAAAGCGGTAGTACCCGCCTTGATGTGAGCCTGATTGATGATTTTATTGACGATGTCTCGCCCAATGCTCGCCACTATCCACCGAATTTCCCCAATCGCACTACTGAATTTGTCACAGGTGAGAACATCAAATATCTCTCTGACTGGCTAGAACCCTACGCCAATGCCAATGATGCCACCCTTGATGTCATCTTGCGTGCCGCTAAAATCAACGGCATGGCACGCAACTTAAACATCGGCACCGACTATACCCAACGTGCCAATAAATACATGGCAAAAGCCGTCAATCTCGCCCCCAATAATGCCGAAGCCAATTTCCTATATGGCATGATGATTAGTGAAGGCGGTGGCTTTATTGAAGGGCAAAAATACTTACAAAAAGCTGCCAGTCTCGGCTATGTGGAAGCCGAGCAAAGTCTTGCCCAAGCCGAGCTACTGGCGGACAACCACGCAGGGGCATTGTCTCGCCTAAGAGCCTTACAAAGTCAGCACCCGACCAATACTCAGATTGCCGAGCAGGTTCGTATCGTTGAAAATGGCGGTTATTATATTTGGAACATCAAAAACGACAACATCAATGTTAAGCCATTGCAATTAGCCAGCAATCAATAAAATACTTGCTAATGCTTTAAAAATAAATCCATCAAACATTCCTTTTGATGGATTTTTTGTGTAAAATTATTGGGGAGACATTAACACAACAAGACCTGTATGAGCACCAAACTTACGCTAAGCACCCTAAGCCTTGCCCTAACGCTTATCATCACAGGGTGTAGCACGCTTCACAAGCCCAAACAAATCCAATCCAAAATCATCGAAACCCACCGTGCCAACATCACCACCCGCCCACAAATCAGTGCCGTGGCAAGCAGCATCTTACTGTCATCAGGTCTGACCCAAGATGAGTGTATGAATGCCTTTGATGACTGTTTGGACAAGGTCAAAGAAGTACTTGCCTTTGGCAATCCGCAAGTTGCCGTCAATGACCGCCAACACCAACACATCGCCAGACCCACCCTTGCCCTACTCTCCGAGTTATACTACACCAAAGCCCTAAGCCTTGGCGAGCAGGACGCTTGCCAAAGCCCCACCCGTCCACCGCTAGACCCCCATTATGCCAATGCCCCCCTATCCGCCAGCGAGCAAGCTGATGAACAAAAGGAGCGTCACGCCTGCCTATCCGCCAAGCGAGATGCCATCAAGGCAAGCATTAACCACAGCTATGCTTATCTGTTTTATGATAACTTAACAGGACGACAGACCACATCACCCCTAGTCACCGAGAGCGACATCAAGGCTCAGGACTTGTACCATGTGGCGAGCAACGCCTTGATTGGCGAGCTGTACCAAGTCCAAAACGGGGCTTTTGCCGATGCTCGTCAGCAGGGCTTTCATCTCACCCCTACCAGTGACTACGGTCACATCCTTGCCAACAGCTACCACGGCGATGACATCACCGTCAATCTCTACCTTGCCAATGACCCTGACTACATGGCAAATCTAGATGAACACCCACACAACCAGCACCTGCTCTCTGACTTAGTCTCAGCTTATGACTCACGTTTGGCAGACCTAAACACCACCAGTAGCCGGGCAGGTCTGGGCGTGCCTTATGTGGGCGTGCTGTCCGACCGCCCAATGATTACCCTACGAGAACTGGTTGGTCAAAATACATCCACCGAACCACGCACCAATCACGCCACCGACAGCCCTAACGCCAATCCTGCCGATAACCCAACCAATAATCCAACCGACAACCCAACCAAAGACATCAAAGCAAATAACCCCCTGCTTAGCCAAGACCTTGACAGCATCGCCAGTCGCATTCATTCCACAGGGCACATGCTCCTAACAGGCGTGGTCAAGCCCCAAGGCACGCACTTGTCCGATGTGCTGTCAGCAAACGTGCTAGACGTGCATTTTTTCAACCCTTATAAAACCAAAGACGTTGAGATTTTGGGCAAAAATTACCCCCTATCGGCAAACTTCTCAGCAGGGTATGCCCTATGGCTTGCCGAGAACCAACTACAAGGCGTGGGCATTTTAAACATGCTAAACAAAAACACCGCCACCCTGCCCCAACTGTTCATGCTAAAGCCCTACGACCCCAACCAAAAAGTCATCATCATGATACATGGCTTGGCGTCTAGCCCTGCCACATGGGTCAATCTCACCAACAATCTCTTTGCTGACCCCGTCCTGCGTGATAACTACCAAGTATGGCAAGTGTTCTACGCCACCAACCTACCCATGCTCGAAAACCGCTACCAAATCCGTGAAGTCATCGACACCGCCTACACACTCACCGACCCCAACGGCACTCACCCCGCCAGTCGTCATAGCGTGATTATCGGGCATAGCATGGGTGGTATCATGGCAAGAATGCTTGTCTCGGATGATGATTTATTGCCCCGATTGGATGATTTGGGAAAATTGGATGATTTGGACGAATTGGTTGATGCCACGCATATAGACAGCATGGATGATGGCGACCTAAATAAAATCACCAACAACCAAATCCGCCCCCACAACAATGCCGCAATCAGACAGCTACTGGCGGACACTTATCAAGAAGATTTTCACAACCGCTTTGCCCTACACGCCCTGCCACAGGTTGATACAGCGGTGTTTATCTCCGCCCCTTTTGCAGGCACGGACTATGCCGACCGCTGGTTTACCCGCTTTGCCCGCCGTGTCGTCCGCCTACCCCTAGACATCACCAAAACCGTGACTGGCACCATCATAAACAGCGGACAAGTGGACAGCACCCAACTCCAAAACAGTGCCATCGGCTCACTCTACCTACAAAACGGACCCAGCCAGCTCTCCGACCAGTCCGCCTTTATAAAACTTACCAAAGAGCTAACCATCAATGACAATGTCGCCTATCACACCATCATGGGCGACCGTGCTGGCAGTGCCGAGGGCTTACAGGGCAATTTGGTCGGGCAAAATCTCTCTGACGGCATTGTTCCCTATGACAGCTCTCATTTGGATGGAGCGTTTAGCGAAACAGTCATCACAGGCGGACATAGTATTCACGAAAACCCCAAAACCATTTTACAATTACGTAAAATCCTACACGAGCATTTGGCACGTCACGGCAATCATAAGATAACAGATGTGGCAAATGACGAAAAAGACGAGCAAGACAGGAAAGATGGGCAAGATAAAGAAAGTGGGAAATCCACAACAGATGATATTAACGAAAAAAGCATTAAAGAAGAGATAAACGCCAATCTCAATTAATATGGCAAGTTTTTGATGATTGGGAGTTTTTTTGAGACATAAGGGCAAATCATGTTTGTCCTTGATGGATTGCTGATATAACGTTAAAAATGGCGTTTATTTTACAAACCAATCAAACACCCAAAGCCCTACGCCATCACTGTCCACCGCCCCAATCACCGCTTGCACTTTGTCATCGATATACCGCCAATCGCCAAGCACCATGCGTTTTTTGTCGCCCAATGTATGCACGGCAGGGCGGTGCGTATGTCCGTGTAGTAGGATATTGCACGTTTGCATGGCGTGATTGACCGCTTGGGCGTTTACGTCCATGATGGTGGTGGATTTTTGGTGTTTATCGCTCTGGGATTTGGTTTTGATGTTGTGGGCAAGGCGTTGGCGGTGGGCTAGGGGCTGTTTTAAAATAAGCCAAGAGATAACAGGATTTTGGATAATTTTGCGGTAACGCTGATACGCCTTATCATCGGTACACAGGCGGTCGCCATGTTCTAGGCGGATATGTGTGTCATCTTGTAATGTCAAAAAGTGCGGTTCTTTGATAAGTTTGCCGTTAAAGGTATCGCACAGGCTTTGACGAATGGCAAAATCTCTGTTGCCGTGCATGACATAAATGGCGGTGTTTGTAGAGAGCGTTTTTAGGGCGTTTAAAATGGGCGTTAAAAAATGCCGTGCTTTTTTGTCATCGGACAATGTCAAGTAATCATCATCACCAATCCAGCCGTCCAGCCAATCGCCCAAGATATAAAGGCTTTGCAAATTTGGCAAAACGGACAAATCTTGCACCAACGCCAAAAATGCCTCATTTAGGGCAGGCGTATCACTTGATAAATGCAAATCACTGACAAATACCGCATTAATGTCATGGGGGCGAGTGGTTAAAAGATGGTCAAATCGTTGCATAGCAAGGCTTTATAAATGATAAAAAAGGGCGAACATGATTCACCCCTACAACCAAAATAACTTAGGCTAATTATTGGCTGATTATTTAGAAATCACTTTGGCAGAGTTAATGACAATCGGTGTGGTTGGCACGTCTGAGTGATAGCCATAACGCCCCGTTGGTACGCCTTTGATTTGGTTTACCACGTCCATGCCGTCCGTTACTTTACCAAATACCGCATAGCCCCAGCCTTGTGGTGTGGGACTGCTGTAATTCAAAAAGTCGTTGTTTTTGACATTAATAAAAAATTGAGCAGTCGCTGAATGTGGGTCAGATGTACGAGCCATGGCGATGGTGCCGATGTCATTTTTTAGACCGTTGTCGGCTTCGTTTTTGATTGGCGTGCCGGTGCGTTTTTCGTTCATGTCGCTGTCCATACCACCGCCTTGAATCATAAAGCCGTCAATCACACGATGAAAAATCGTGCCGTCATAATGACCGCTTTCGACATAGTCAAGGAAGTTTGCCACCGTAACAGGGGCTTTTTCGGCGTTTAGTTCAATGACAATCGCACCGTGTGTGGTGTCAAACTCTACAACAGGCATATCCATAGGAGTTCCTTAAAATTAAGTTAAAATGAAAAAAGATGGCGTAGTATAGCACAAAATCGCCAAAATTTGATAAATAACACAAAAAACAACAAAAGCATGTAAAAGAGCATCAGACAGTTAGGGAGCAGACTTTTAAAAATCATCGTAAATTCAATCAATCATCCAAAAATCTCATTTATTTTTTGCCACTTATGGAATTTTTATTTTGTCAATTTATATAAAAATTATGCTAAAATAATAAAATTTACGCTTTTAGATTTTTAAATACTTTTAGATTTTTAAATAATGGAAAAACCCATGACCGATTTACCTGAAAAAAACGACTTTATCCGCCAAATCATCCGTGATGACCTAGCAAGCGGTAAACATGACAGCATTTTGACCCGTTTTCCTCCTGAACCAAACGGCTATTTGCACATCGGACACGTCAAATCCATTTGCCTAAATTTTGGCGTGGCACAGGAGTTTAATGGGGCATGTAACCTACGCTTTGACGATACCAACCCCACCGCCGAAAAGCAGGATTATGTGGACAGCATTAAGGCGGACGTGGAATGGCTTGGCTTTGACTGGGCAGGGGACGTGCGTTATGCGTCGCATTATTTTGACAAATTGCACGAGTGGGCGGTACAGCTTATCAAGCAAGGCGATGCCTATGTGGACTTTCAAACGCCTGATGAGATTCGTGAACACCGTGGCGGTTTTGGTAAGCCGTCCGTTGAGTCGCCACAACGTAACGCCAGCATCGATGAAAATTTGTCCCGTTTTGACGACATGAAAAACGGTAAATACAAAGAAGGCGAGGCGGTACTGCGTGCCAAAATTGACATGAATCACACTAACATAAACATGAGAGACCCTGTCATCTATCGTATCATGCACGCAAACCACCATCAAACAGGTGATACATGGTGCATTTATCCCATGTATGACTACGCTCACCCCTTGTCAGATGCCCATGAGGGAATTACGCATTCTATCTGTACGCTTGAATTTGAAGACCATCGCCCTTTTTATGATTGGCTGGTAGAAAAAGTGGGCTTTGACGTACCACCCCGTCAATACGAATTTAGCCGTTTAAACATTGACCACACATTGACATCTAAGCGTAAACTAAAACGCCTTGTGGACATGGGCGTGGTATCAGGCTGGGACGACCCACGAATGCCGACCATTGCAGGCATGAGAAGACGTGGCTACCCTGCCGAGGGCTTGCGGGACTTTTGTGAACGCATTGGCGTGTCTAAGGCGGACGGCGTGGTGGATTTTCGCCAGTTGGAATTTAGTATCAGAAACGTGCTAGAAAATACCGCCAGTCGTGGTATGGCGGTGCTAAACCCCTTAAAAGTTACGATTGCCAACTTTGATGAAGCGGTTGCCGATTTTGAAAATCTAAAAAAAGACACCGTCAAGGCTCGCCTAGATAATGGCGTGCTTTGGCTCACCCAACCCAAGCACCCACAGGCGGATAATGGCGAGCGTGAGATTCCCTTTACCAAAACCATTTATATTGATAAAGCCGACTTTGAAATCACGCCCCCAGACGGCTACAAACGCCTATCGCCAGAGAACCCCGAGATTCGCCTGCGTAACAGCTATGTGCTAAAAGTAGAAGAGCATATCACGGACGCTAATGGCGATGTGGTGGAGCTTATCGCCACCATTGACCCAAAAACGCTGGGCAACAACCCCGAAGGACGTAAAGTCAAAGGCGTGATTCATTGGGTGTCGGCAAGTCATGGCATGCCTGCCACCGTGCGACTGTATGAGCATTTGCTCCTTGAAGATGATGAGATATCAGATGAACATTTTGCCAGCATTAAAACAGCAAATCCAGATGCTGATGATGACGCATTATGGGTACTCACCCATGTCAATCCCAATTCCATCAAGGTTGTCAATGCCATTGTAGAGCCGTCATTGGCACAGGCACAAGGTGATGACAAGTTCCAATTTGAACGTGAAAGCTACTTTGTGGCGGACAGCGTGGAGCATAGCACCGATAAACCTGTGTTTAATCAGATTGTGGGATTAAAAGATGGGTTTAAATAACTTTTAGCAATTTTAAAATTAAACGAAAGCCAAACGTGGTGTTTGGCTTTTTAATTCCATTGCCCAGCTTTTAACTCGTTCATTTTACATTCTCATCACTCGCCTCATAAATGGCAAAAAGCTCATCATCGCTTAGCACCGTCTCAGCAATGGGAAAAAGCTCTCGCTCTTCAAAGCGGATATGGTCATACAGAGCATTTGCAAGCTCCTTGACATCGTCGACGCTTGGGTCGGTATTGACAAGTAGGCTCTCAATGTATTCATGCTCATCAAGCATTTGCTTTGCCAATTTAACCGCTTTGTCATCGGATAATTTTGTCAAAATAACATCGGCAAGGCGTGTTCGCTCAATCTCAAAATGCGTGGGAATGGTAGTGGTCAGATACTCCACTAAGGCTTGATGGTGGGTAAGTTTGTCATCATCGGTGACGGATTTGGCTTTGTTGGCGATGACCAAGCCCAAATGGTGCTGGCGAGATAGGGGCTGTAAGGTGGGGTGTCGTTTCATGGGGGTTCCTGTTGGTAAATTAAATTTTATTATAAAATAAAAAAACCACAAACACTAGGGCGATGTTTGTGGTATTGTGGCACATAATGCTGATCAATAATTTAAGGTATAACTTATCCCATAACTTCTCCCCTGTGCAGACAAGCTGGATAATTCACCATAAGTTGCTTTGGCAGCTTGACTAAATACGCTCTTATAATCGGCATCCATCAAATTATAAACCCCAAAATTTAGCTGACCCTTGGGCAGTTTTATCTCACCCAATAAATCCGCCACAACATAGCCTGAAATTCTAGTCTCTGGGGTTTTGCGGACGTTTTGATTGGTTGTAGCAACCAAGCTGTCTTGATAGGCATTGTCTGTACCTCCAATAGCAAGCAGTTGTAAGCGTAATTTATGTTCACTTGGTGTGGTGTATTGAGCAAAAGTGGTGGCTTTGGTAGGACTGATACGAAACACTCCAAGCTCTCTGTGCTGACCACTTGCATCTTTGTATTGACCTCGTGTATAGGCAATGCTACCACCGACAGCCCAGTTATCATTAATCTTGTGATTTAATTCAAACTCCGCCCCATAAATACGCTCATCAGTATCAGCAACCACCACGCTATAATCTTTTAAAAACTGGGTTACTTTATCTGATGTATTATAAAAACCTGTCAACTTGGCACGGCTACCGCCAAATACTCCTACCCACCCTGCATCATAACTATTGACCGTGATTGGCTCGACATTATCAGAATTAACCACAAAACCTGCCCCAACATCTCGTAGCACCCTTTGCAGGTCAGGCAAACTATATCCCTGCCCAAAGTTGGCAAAAATACTGTGATTTGGCGTTAATTGATAATTTGCCCCAAGATTAAACAAAGTTTTGTGATGCTTTACTTTGCCAGAATTGACAACCCCTGCTTGATACGGCACTTTGTTTTGGATTAATAAATCAGCCAATAGCGACTCACTGGGTGGCACAAAATCGTCTGTTTTGCTGTCTATACGTTGATGTCGCACGCCTGCTGATATTTTTAAATCATCTGTTAACGCAATATTGGCATTGGTAAATATGCCATAGGTTTTTAAGGTGGTGTCAGGCCCATAAGTATAACGGTTGCCAGTGTCTTTAAATACTAAGCCATTGCTTTGCATAAAGGTAGTCAAATCATAGCCTGTCGCCCCTTGACGGTTTTTTTCTTGTTCATAATCGATACCATAACTAAGTAGTACAGGTTTTTGAGCAAGGTCAAATTTTCTTTGCAAAGCCAGTCTTGCTCCTAGTACCTCTGCCTTAGATTCAGATTGTAACACCCCATAGGCGCGAGCTTGTAGAGCCTTGGTATAAGCATCCAAAGTGGCTGGTGGCAAATTCATGCTTTGTAAAATAGGCAGGGCTTTGGCGGTCGAAAACGGGGCAACAAAGGGATAAAATCTGCCTTTCTCTCTGCGATAATAAGCATTGGTATTGATGGTGTTACCCCACAAATCATCATGATGATAGTTGATATTAAAGGTGCTTTTGGTGGTTTTTGGCTGTTCTGATAATGATAAGCCTTTGATGGCATTTAATGAAGGCTTTTCTCCAAACAACACCGCAAGGCGATTACCATAATCAGGTGCATAATCGGTATCTTGTTTGTCGTTATAATGCGTCAATGCTAGATTGATATTTTGCTTGTCGTCAAGTTGCCAATCAACATTTGTATTGACACTTAGGCTTTTGCTGTCTTGCTTATCAGTTTGGGCAGGCTCAGGAGCGATGCGTTTACCACTAGCATCAAATGCCCCTCCTGTGGTGCGGTAGTCGACATCAAGTCGTGCAAGGACATTGCCATTTTCGCTGACACCTGCCACACTCTGACCTACCTGATAACCAATGCCTTCACTGGATAATTTACTACCATGTACACCGATGCGGGTTTCAAATTGCTCCTCTTCCAAATCAGACTTAGTAACGATATTAATCAAACCGCCTGTTGCCCCAGACCCATAAATACTGGTTGCTCCTGATAAAACTTCAATTCTAGCCACTTGACTGGGGTTGATACTATTAAGCTGTCTAGAGATGTCTCGCGAACCTGTCAAAGGCACACCATTTAACAAAAATTGTACTTGACGACCGTGCATGGTTTGCCCAAAGTTACTGGTAGTGCCACTACTTACCCCCAAACTTGGAATGAGCTGTGCCATCACATCGGCAAGCTGTCGAGAGCCTGTTGCTTGCTCTTGAATTTGCTCTTCATAAATAACTTTGGTGGTATGGGGCATTTGCGTGATACGATTGGCAAGTGCCATACCGCTCTTATCAATGGTAATAACCACAGGCTCTAATTCAACCGTTGGTAATGATTCATTGGGTTGAGCGTACAACTGCTGAGTTACTGCCACACTTAGTAAAGGCAAAGATAACCATTGAAAATAGTGGGAATGACGCATAAATTACTCCTTATGGAAAAGTAAAATTTTAACAGTCTGTTACGGTTTAACAGTCTGTTACGGAAAATTTTTTTATCAATGTCGGCAAAATAAGCATTGACACCCCAGAACCAATCGCAAGCCACAAAAATAGCTTGTCATAGCCAAACTGATGTACTAAAAATCCACTCATCGCCCCGCCGATAAAATACACAAGCAACTCCACGCACACAAACAAAGTAAAGTCCGTGCCAGCTTGGTCGGGATTGGCAGCATTCATAAACAGAGCATATAAGGCAGTCATTGTTAAATAGCGAACAGATAAAATTAGCAAAACACTAATTGCCATCAAGCTCATAAACCCTGTTTTTAATAAACCTACCGCAGGTAAAAAATCACCCAATAAAGGATATAGCAATCCTAAACACAACAAAGCATAAACTGCCGTTCTTAGCCATCCGAATAATATAAGACAACGTACAATGTCGATATATTTGATTAATACCCCTGCCAAAAGTGCTGAACCAATCCCAACAATCGCTCCAAATACCGAAAACAAAAGCCCAATCTGAGACAGTGAAAAACCAAAATCCACAAGCATTGGATTTAGCATTGCCATCATCGGAGCTTCCACAAAGCGAAACACCACAATCAAAGCTAGTAACCATTTAGTTTGCGGGCGTTTGATAAGCCTAATAAGACTTGCTTTGGAAAGATTGGTAGCATGTTTGGGATTGTCTTGATCTTTTAAGAACCATAGTGAACACGAAATAAGCACAACAGTTGTTGCCAAACTGATTGTCGCCATTTGCCAATCAAATCTCTGATATAGCCACAGCGTGCCAGCACCGCCCACCATACTACCAAACGCCACCCCAAAACTTTGCATGGCACTTGCCAGCCCAAAGGATGACTTATCAAATTGTTCCACTGTATAGCCATCAATGGCGATGTCTTGAGTGGCACTTGCTAAAGACACCAAAAAACTTATGCTAAGAAATAATACAATCTCAGAAAACTGTAAAAAGCCAAGCCCAAATAGCCCGACCACCACAATAATTTGAGTAAAAAATAACCAAGTTTTGCGTTTGCCGATTTTGGCACAATAATAATTGTCCACATAACTTGCCCACAGAAATTTAAACGCCCACGGCAAATATAAAAGTGAAAGCATGCCAATCACCCTAATATCAACGCCTTGATGTCTTAAAATGGCAGGCAATGCCACATTAAAAAAATACAAAGGCAAGGCATGGGCAACATATAACAGTGCCACCATCATCAAAAGATGGCGATTTTTTTGTTGTGAGACAATCATCAGACCGCCCCTATTTTAGTGTTTATCCATGCTTTGGCTTCAGTCAGTGATAACACCACCGCATAAGGCACTCGCCATGCTTTATGAAAAGCAGGACTGTCTAAGGCTTGTCTTTGAGTCTCATCATCAACAATTCTGACTAATCCCTTGCAATATTTAAAGAACGATTCTTTGTGCGTCTTGTACCAAACCGCCTCAATCTGGCGGTAGTTATCAGGGAGTGTCAGCCCTGTCCGACTATGGTAAATCAAGGCAAAACTCTGCTCACTGGCTAACAAATCACTCATAGCAATCAACCAATCATCAAATGCATCTTGACTAATCTCGCCTGAAAAATCGAGTAAAAATACAGGTAAGGAGCTATTTGGGTTCTGAATAGTATTTAGAAAAATAGGCATAACATCACTCTTTAATGTTGGCATTTAAATAATGGGCAAACTTACAATAAAACCCTTCTTTGTCACAAAAATATAACATTGCAGTTTTTTCAGGCATTACAATTTGATATTGGGGCATATAGTTTAATTCTTGAGCGACTACCTCATAGGGTTTTACACTTGCATCAGGTTCACCCACAATTTTTTTAGCAGGTGAATGTTCAAAAATAAAAAAGCTTAGTAGACGCATGATGGCACGCAAGTACCCTTTGCCAACAGCCTGTGCCTCTGCTAGTAACAAATGCCAACCCAAATCATTTTTGTCAGCTGTATAATACCCTGATAGTCTATCCCTTGCCCCTTCATAAACTTCGGCGTAACCAACCCATTCGCCATTAATACTAACCAAATACAGACGCTGGTGATCATCAGCCAACATTTTTTCAAAATAAACAGACAGCTCAGACAATGATTTATTGAGTTGCCATTGAGGGATAACATGGGGCATATTCATCCAACGATGCAACAATTCAATATGTTCAGGGTAGCGTATTTGCACCAACCCAAATTCAACCCCATTTTCTCTGTAAATATAGTTGTTTGGCAACCCCTGAGATAAAGTTGGCAATCGATTGGTTTTACTGCATTGATCTTGATTAAAAGAATCGGTATAGACTTCTAGCATTTCTATTCTCTCATTAGGGTGTGTTGAATATTGGTATTTGCAATGAAAAATGAGAAAAATCGCACGTTTTTCATGCAAAAACTAATAAAAGCGTTAAAATTTTCATCATTTTTACAAATAATGTTATCAATGTTCAACACACCTTAGAAACTGTGGTGAAATTGGATTGCAAATTGGTTCGCAAACCACGGGTTCTGGACGGTTGGCGTTATCTTGATAACCTCTTGTAAAAAAGCGAACACGATTTAGGCACACCTTTTCAAATTTTGGTCTTTTTAAATCAAATAAAGCAATCCTCTCATTTAGCTCTGGATGTTGATGGTGAAATTCATCAACAATCTTTGATAACTCATTCCAAAATTCAAATTCAGATATATTATAATATTGATGTAATACATCAAAAATATAGCGATAATGCACAACAAAAAGCCCAGTGAAAATAAAATGACTCAAATCTTTTGGGGAGTGTTTTAATAAAATACCCACCTCTTTTGGTTTAGGCTCTTGTTCAAAAAAAGTGTCATCAACTAAATTAATATCATCCACAAAATCCTTTAAAACCATTTTTATCGGTATGCCATTCTCATGTATCAATAGACTATTTTCACCATGTGGCGAAAATACAATTCCATAACGATACAACCAATACAATAATGGTGTTACACAAACTTTAAAGAATTTTTTTAGCCACTCAACAACCGTAAGACCCGACCGATGGATTAAATGTGGCAACAAAAAATCATCATGTCTATCTTTATGAATAAGTGCAGCTTGAGAGATAACTTTTTGATTATCAGTGATGTAATTTTCAACACTATCTCGCCACAAACAACCCAGTAATTCCGTAAATTGATAAGGTGGAGAGCTTAATTTATCAAAGGCGGGCTGTTTTACAGTAACTGTTGCTAACTCTCCCAATAGAACAACACCGGTTTCTTGCAATTGTTGGTCGTTTTTAAGTATTCTCAACAGCCATTCACTGATTTGCGGAGCAAAAAAATTACGCTTGTTTGGCAAGCCACGATATACTGCTGTATTTAAAATACTAAGTGGTAGTTTAATGTGATATGCTGTTTTATCAGTCATATCTGAAAAAGTTCGAATAGACTGTAAAGGTAAATACTCATGCTTAGACATTTCTAAAAACAGTAATTTTTGTTCAGAGATTTCAAGTGCATAATTTAAGCTAATCCAATTTGACCATTGCCAAGGATGTATTGGTAAAAATAAATATTCTTGACTGTCCAATCCTTTATTCATCAAAATGTTTTTAAAAGATTTATACTGACCTTCCCCCAACGTCTTTTTATAAATGCAATCACAAGTTAGCCCTTGAATTAATGAGAGTACCGCAAGACTTTTATGAACAGCAAACCAAGGAAGTTTTCTTGCAATAGCAACCTCTGGAACATACTGTTTATAATCCTCATAGCCAAAACCGAGGCGACCTTTTCCCATAACAATCCAAGGATGTCCACGTAAAGCCGAGTCAACAACTGACCCACTAAGATTTGATAACGCTTCACTTGTTAAACCATGCTTTGTGTATAAATGAGCCTCCGCCAACCAAGTATGATTAATTTCCTTTACCATATAAGCTTTTGTGCCATTATCCATATTCAGACTTTCACACAACTCAACAAAAAAATCGGTTAGATTATAAAAAGAATCACCTGTTTTTTTGTCATTAATAGAGTAGACGATAAAGCCACCAAATTTCTTTGGTTTGATAATTACTTCCAAATTAATTTTATCAAAAACAAATAACATTCTTTGCTTGTTTTCTGGCAAATATTCCACTTTTGTTGGTCTAATAATTTCTTCGTAAAGCAGCTCAGATATAGCAATCTTCATCAAAGACTGACCAGCGCTTTTTAATTGCGACAACTCTATATTTAAATGATAAGCATTGGATGTATTCATTGCAAAACCTCATCTATGAAAAATTTGATAAAATATTGTTTCTACTTAGCTTATAAAACTCTTTATCCAAAATCCGATTGATTATGGTTGCTGAACGATGAGCGCTCAATCCTAAATCTGGCGTCCCAACTCCATGAGTACAAAGTCCCATATTCTGCACAAAAATTCTCCCCATACCATTAGGGTGTTGGTAATTTACCTCATAATTTCGATCAATATCATAACTACCACAAGGTTGTTTTTTGATACAAGGATCTAATTCTGACATAAAATCCAGTGACGCTTGCTGATATCCAGTAGCCAAAATAACATAATCAGCACTTATTTTTGACGAAGTATTTGTATAATTATGTACAAAATCACAACAAATCTTTCCTTGATTCTGACAAGTTTGTATTAGTTTTAAATTTGAATTTAATTTTATTGATTTTTCATTATTCAAAATTATTTTTTGATAAAGCATGCTGTAAATATTTTTTAGTAAGTTTGAATTAATTCCTTTATATAAAAAATCTTGTTTTTTCAATAAATTTTTTCTTGCTTCTTCTGATAGGCTGTAAAAAAAATCCATATAGTCTGGGCTAAAATGCTCTAAAGCTAATGGCGTATACTCCATGGGAAAAAATCCCTCATCATCAGTAACCCAATGAATATTATTAAAATCATTTTGAATTAATTTATAAAAAATCTCGCCAGCTGATTGCCCAGAACCAACCAAAATAATATCGGGTTTTTTCTTCTTTAAAAGTTCATCAAAATTTTTCATAAAATCCGATGAATGGAAGCACTGATTTTCTAAATTTTTCACAATATTTTTTGTGCAATCGGGAATATTTGGAGAAGTTCCTATGCCAATAACTAAATTTTTACACTCATAATTTTTAATTTTCCCATCACATTCAATAATAACATTAAATCCTTTATTAATAGGAAGAATCTGT
The DNA here is from genome assembly GCF_039693965.1 of Moraxella sp. K1664. Lineage (NCBI taxonomy): Bacteria > Pseudomonadati > Pseudomonadota > Gammaproteobacteria > Moraxellales > Moraxellaceae > Moraxella > Moraxella sp. K1664. The sequence continues at coordinate 1,991,351 of NZ_CP155576.1, read as the reverse complement.
TTTACTAAACAGCCAAAATTTAAATTTTCTAATTGACTGCATACCCATTGGCAATAATTATTATACTCAATTCTTGGTAGGAAAAAAGACTCTTTAAAGTAAAATTGAAACAACCTTTGTTTTTCTTGCAAGTAATTAAGAAAACTGTACTTGTTTGTTGGGTCTACCATTGTTACCAAATCAGCTAAAAACGGAACTTGTAGTGTGGCATCAAGCATTAACATTCCTTGATGCCATATGAATTTTTCTTTTTTATCGAAAAATACTGTTTTTAAATGACAATCTTTATGGTTTAGCAAACTTGCCAAGCTTAAGTTAAATGGCCCTATACCAATACCTATGATATCAAACATGGTTTACCTCTTTGTGCTTTATAGGATTCTTTATCTTTACATAAATAGATTGGGTCTCTACTGGTGCAACCAGTTCATCCAAATCGTGTAAGCGAGTCAACAAATTTCCTTTGTAGGGTAATTGATTACTAAACAACAAAGTATTTAGTAGCTTACTATTTGGATACTTTTTCAACAGATTCTCAATATACTCCCGTAGTATATTGAGAAGATTTTCTTCTGTTGAAAATCCAGTTTTTGCAATACTGCTAATTAGCGAAAAAACCGTATTTCCAATAAAATAATATATAAATCGACTATTAGCAAAATCAATAGAAACAACACACTTTGCTCTGGCAATAAGATCTGTATACTCATCTATCAATTCATCTGCATAATCAGTAACATATCCAAAGCTTTGATTATCTCTTACCCAAAATTTATAAGGGAAATTATCTCTTATTTCTATGAGACAATTCTGTTGATGAGCCTCAAAAACCATGCCATAATTATGATACATATCAATCATGGGAATTAGTGAAATTTTCAAAAATTCTTCAAACCATTTGTGACTAATTTCTCTTAAGCAGACACCAAATTCTTTTTGACTACCTCTAATATTTTTGATAATGTGATATAGGCGATTTTTCTTTTGGAATGGATGATCTTGACATAACGTTGCCAAATTTGTAATGTTACCTTCTTCATTAAAAGGATTATTTCTAATAATGCAAATGGTTTCATTTATAATTTTTCCATCTGCAATTACCCCATTCCAAGCAGAATCATTAACAACATCAAACATTGGGTATGAATTTTTTATATTTTCTCCAAACTGACTGTGCCAAATTTTATTAGCCAACAAACCCCTACGACCTTCTTTCGGTAAATTTATGCGTACTGAATTTGTGATTGCAACAGATAAAGATAATTTAAACATCCACTCCCTATTTAAGTTTACAACCGTACGAACTGATGTGGTGGCATAATAATCATCTCCCATTTGACCTAAATCTATTAATTTTTCTTCTGTTAATAATTTTTTATAAATATCTTTTTGTTGTAAATATTTCGCCTGCCAAGGATGTAATATAATCAACCTAAAGTTATTATAATCTTTTGATTCATATTCTTTTTGAATTTTAATTTCATTTAAAATATCACTTTTTATCCTTTCTAATATCAGACCACTCTCTGATTCTTCAACGTAAATACTTGATTCAACCAGCCAATAATGCAACTTAAAGCAACCATTAGTTTCTGGTGAAAAATTTTTCCATTGCACATCATCAAAACCAATTCTGTTTTTCGGAGTAGGGTGCATGGCATGCCCACAGAATAGAGCTTGCTCCGTATCAACAAAATTAAGTTTTTTTCTTTTAAATATGCTGTCAATTTTTTGTTGTCGACTATCAAGAATTACCTGCAATTTTTCTGAACTATCCATCCATCTTAACAACACACTGTTGATGTTTATACTTTCTTTATCTGAATGCCAATATAGCATATCTTGTAACAATAAATTTGCCAGCATTAAAGAGTTAGTCTCTACAAAACCATCAGCTTGTTCAATATATATTTTATCAAAAGTTTGATGATGTCCTAGCACACTGACAAATAGCAATGGAACAACTATACGGACTTTTAAGGGTTCTAAAAACAAAGACAGGGCAGAGTGTCCTTCACAACATCCTCGACAAATGTCGCTTTGTTCGCTTGATTGTAAAATTTTAAAGCGACTGGTTTCAATACAGTAGGCGTTTATAAGATTTTGTATTGACAATCGCTCAATATCTCTTTGTTTGTTAGACATAAAACAAAGCTCCTCGTACTATAATTGATAATTATCATAATAATAATTATTATTATTGTCAATATATTTTATCAAATTTCATGTTAATTTCACCGTTAAGTCTCTCCAAATTAGGGCTAAACACTCTATATTGGACTTGTGAATATTGCACAGTTTTAGAATTAATTTTTTAAATTACTATAAAAATCAATAAGTTATAAAATAAAAAAACCACAAACATTAGGGCGATGTTTGTGGCAAAAACCGAGAAAATGGTTTTTAAAATCAGGCAGGTTACTGTGATGTCTTATGGCGGACAATCTGATAACGTCTGCCCAAATACCAAATCGGTGCGGAGATGATGTGGATAAGACGAGTAAATGGCACAAGCAGAATCAGCGTTGTTCCTAAGAACATGTGCAACTTATAAATCAGACCTGCATCCTCTACCAAAGACGCTGCATAAACAGGTCGTAAGATGGCAAGGTTTTGAGCCCAACCTGCAAGCGATACCATCAATGCGCCATCTTTATGATGCGGATATGAAAAAATCGTACCAAGTCCCATAAGCAACTGCACCAAAATGATAACAAGGAGCATCTTATCACTAAATGTAGACGTATGGCTCACTCGTGGATCGGTAAAACGTCGCCAGATGAGCATAAGTAGCCCCACAAGACACATCACGCCTGCGATACCACCCACGATGACCGCCAAAAGCTGTTTTTGGGGGGCGGTGATGATACGTTCATAGACAAAATGGGGGGTTAGCATGCCAAAGAAATGCCCCAACAGTACCACAAGAATGCCAACATGGAATAAGTTGCTCGCCACACGCATTCCCTTGTCGTTTAGCATTTGGCTTGACCCTGCACGCCATGTGTACTGCGACAGGTCAAATCTTGCCCAACATCCCAAAATACATACCGTCAAAGCAATATAAGGATAAATACCGAACAAAAAGACATGGAGCCAGTTTTCGGGGGTCGTTGCTGTGATTGCGGTTATCATGATAACACTCCTTGGCTAACGGTTTTGTTGGTTTTAAAATCTACCCAATGCACAGGGATTTCGCTTTCGTTTTGGGCTTGTCTTGCCAAGGTCTCGGCAATGCGAATGTCGGTTTGGTTTGACGGACAGCGTTCTTCTTGCTTTGCCGCCAAAAAGTCCACGGCTTCTTCTTCCCATTCTTTGTCAATGGCATCAAAAGTCGTATCATCCACCTTGTCTTTGCCCATCTTGGCAAGCTCTTCATCAATGACGGTCAAAGGCTTACCTGCAATTTGCAATAACGCCTTAAACAGCCCAGCATAGCTACTGCCTTTGTCCACAAGTCTTGCCCCAAGTAGAGCGATGATATGGCTGACATCAGCAATGTCCATGCGAATCTCAACGTCATCTGCAAAGCCTGCCTTATAAGACAAAAATTCTAAATACATGGGTAAATAGTCGGGCAACTCTTTGACATCAATGGCAAAGCCCGCCTCTTCGTACTGTCCCATCAAATCGACCATCGCTTGTCCACGGTCTCGGCTCTCGCCATGCACGTGTTCAAACAGCCAAAGCGACAACGAACGCCCACGCTCAAACAGACTGTCATACACCGACTGAGCTTCAATCGAGCCTTTGCTTGATAACTCATCAACAAAGGCGTTAATCTCTTGGCGGACATCAGGGCTGATGAGCTTTGACGTGGCTACGATGTCTTTGCACGCATCTAGCGTATCATCGGCAAACAGCTCATCAGACGGATAATCCATCAGCAGACTTATCACTTTTAATAATTTAAAATCAAGATGATTCATACTAGCCCCCATCAGTTATCCCATGTCTGCACGGTCTCAATCATCTCACGGCGATTGGACTTACGCTGACCGAACATACTGACATCATTACCGCCTGTACAGCCATTACCAAAGGTAAAGCCACAGCCGTTTTTGTCGGCAAAGGCATCAGACAACGCTTCTTCACGGTGAGCGGTCGGAATGACAAAGCGGTCTTCGTAGTTGGCGATTGCCAAATAGCGGTACATCTCTTCGACTTGGTGTTTGGTCAAGCCCACTTCATCAAGCACCGCTTGGCTTTCGACCTTATCGACAAGTTGCATACGCTTATAAGAACGCATGGCAAGCAGGCGTTTGAGTGCCAACTTGACAGGCACTTCATCGCCAGCGGTCAGCATATTGGCAAGGTATTTGACAGAGATACGTAGGCTATCGACATCAGGGATAAGCCCGTCCATGCCCACTTTGCCCGCCTCGGCAGCGTTTTGGATTGGCGATAGTGGTGGCACATACCACACCATCGGCAAGGTGCGATATTCTGGGTGCAAAGGCAGGGCAAGTTGCCAATCCATCGCCAGTTTATACACAGGCGATTTTTGGGCGGACTCAATCACGCTCATCGGCACGCCATCTTTTAGAGCTTGCTCAATGACGGCAGGGTCATTGGGGTCTAAGAACACATCAAGCTGAGCTTTGTACAGGTCTTTTTCGTTCGGAGTACTGGCGGCTTCTTTGATTTTGTCGGCATCATACAAAAGCACGCCAAGATAGCGAATACGCCCCACACAGGTCTCAGAGCAGATGGTTGGCTGACCTGACTCAATGCGTGGATAGCAGAAGATACATTTTTCGGATTTGCCTGATTTCCAGTTATAATAAATCTTCTTATAAGGACAGCCCGAGATACACATACGCCAGCCACGGCATTTGTCTTGGTCGATAAGCACAATGCCATCTTCTTCACGCTTATAAATGGCTCCCGATGGGCAAGACGCCACACACGTTGGGTTTAAGCAATGCTCGCACAAGCGTGGCAGATACATCATAAAGGTGTTTTCGTACTCGCCATAAATGTCGGCTTGAACTTGGTCAAAGTTCTTATCGGCACGGCGTTTGGCAAATTCAGAGCCTAGGATTTCTTCCCAGTTTGGCCCCCATTCGATTTTTTGCATACGCTTACCTGTAATAAGCGAGCGTGGGCGTGCAATCGGCTGATGGTCGCCTAATGGGGCGGTGTGCAGGTGCTGATAGTCAAAGTCAAACGGCTCATAATAGTCGTCAAGCGTTGGCAAATCAGGGTTGGCAAAGATGTTGGCAAGCACACGGAATTTACCGCCAATGCGTGGGTTGATGGAGCCATTGGCGTTACGAATCCAGCCCCCTTTCCATTTTTCTTGGTTTTCCCACTCTTTGGGGTAGCCGATACCAGGCTTGGACTCTACGTTGTTAAACCATGCGTATTCCATGCCTTCACGGCTTGTCCAGACGTTTTTGCAGGTTACAGAGCAGGTGTGGCAACCGATACATTTATCAAGGTTTAGCACCATGCCAACTTGTGAGCGAATTTTCATAGGATTCCCCTTATGCCTAGTTCTTTTTAATTAATTTAAAAGAACATCGGTAGGTCAAAATTGAATAGGGCGTGTCGAACCTTTATAACACAAACTACAATTTGAAATTTTGTAAAATAAAATCACTGTTCTTGCATGAAAAAATGGCTAAATCTTGTTTTTCCTCGTCAAAATCCTTGTTGATATTTCAATGTCAACTGCGGACTTTTCCTTGAAAAACGTGCGATTTTTCTCATTTTTCATTGCAAATACAAAGATTCAACACGCCCTAGTTTATCCCCTTTGCTGAAAGTTTACTATCCTACCAAAAGGGATAAACTTGGCGGTTTATCAGTCCAAAGTAGTAGGCAATGGACGTGGCAGACTGTCGTCAGGCTTGCCTTCTAGCCAGTCGATGTTCGCCATCTTACGCACCACCACGAACTCATCACGGTTACAGCCGACCGTACCATAGTAGTTAAAGCCGTACGCTTGCTGGGCATAACCGCCAATCATGTGCGTGGGTTTTAGGATTGCCCGAGTTACTGAGTTGTGAATACCGCCACGGGTGCCTGAGTTTTCAGAACCAGGGATGTTCACAAGCTTTTCTTGGGCGTGGTACATCATCGTCATGCCTTCTTTGACACGCTGAGAGACGACCGCACGGGCGGTGATTGTGCCGTTGTGGTTAAAGACTTCAATCCAATCGTTGTCTTCGATACTTGCTTTTTTGGCATCAATCTCACTCATCCACACGATAGGCCCACCACGGGATAGGGTTAGCATGAGCAGGTTCTCAGAGTAAGTACTGTGAATGCCCCATTTTTGGTGTGGCGTTAGGAAGTTTAGTACAATCTCTTTGTTGCCATTTGACTTATAGCGTTTTAGCTCATCTGTCGTTCTTGTGTCAATCGGTGGGCGGTATTGTTGCATCTGCTCGCCAAACGCCTGCATCCACGGATGGTCTTGGTAGAACTGCTGACGACCTGTGATGGTACGCCAAGGGATGAGCTCATGCACGTTGGTGTAGCCTGCATTGTAGCTGACTTTTTCAGATTCTAATCCCGACCAAGTTGGGGATGAGATAATCTTACGGGGCTGAGCGACAATATCACGGAAACGGATTTTTTCATGCTCGGACGATTTGGCAAGGTGCGTGTGGTCTCGCCCTGTGTTGCTTGACAAGTCCGCCCATGCCTTGACCGCAACGTGTCCGTTGGTCTCAGGGGCAAGCATAAGCACCGTCTCAGCAGCGTCCACAGCGGTATTAATGCGTGGGCGACCGTGAGCCACGGTGTCTTCGGTAACGGTGTAGTTGAGTTCGCCAAGCAGTTTAACTTCTTCCTTGGTGTCCCATGTGATACCTTTTGAGCCGTTACCAAGCTTGTCCATGAGCGTGCCAAGCGATGTGAATTTGGCATACGTGGACGGATAATCACGCTCCACGACTTTGATGTGTGGGCAGTTCTTACCAGGGACGGGGCGTACGCCTTGGGTTTTCCAGTCCGTTCCGCCAAAGGGCTGAGCCAGCTCGCCTTCGCTGTCGTGTTGCATGGGCAAGGTTACGATGTCCGTCTCCACGCCAAGATGACCGACAGACAGCTCAGAGAATTTTTGGGCGATGAGCTTATAAATCTCCCAGTCCGTCTTAGACTCCCACGCAGGGTCGGTGGCGGCAGTCAAGGGGTGGATAAAGGGGTGCATGTCAGACGTGTTTAAGTCGTCTTTTTCGTACCATGTGGCAGTCGGTAGCACGATGTCTGAGTACAGACAGGTGGACGACATTCTAAAATCAAGCGTGGTAACAAGGTCAAGTTTGCCCGTTGCCCCATTTGGCTCAAAGTCAATCTCAGTCGGGCGAATGCCGTCATGAATGGTCTCTTCGCCTAGGATACCGTGCTTGGTGCCTAGTAGGTAGTGAAGCATATATTCATGCCCCTTACCCGATGAGCCAAGCAGGTTTGACCGCCAGATGAATAGGTTGCGGGGGAAGTTGGCAGGATTGTCAGGCGACTCGGCAGCAAAACGCACGTTGCCATTTGCCAGATTGTCCACAACATAGCTCTCAATGTCCTGCCCTGATGACTTGGCAAGACGACCAAGCTCCAAGGGGTTCATGTTAAGCTGTGGGGCAGATGGTAGCCAACCTGCACGCTCAGCACGCACGTTGTAGTCAAGCATATGCTCAGGGAACTGTGATTTATCAGCGTGTGGCGATAGAATCTCATGAGCCGAGACTTTCTCGTGTCGCCATTGTGAGCTATGATTATAAAAGAAACTCGTGCCGTTCATGTGGCGTGGCGGTCTGTGCCAGTCTAGAGCAAAGGCAACAGGAGCCCAGCCTGTCTGCGGTCTTAGTTTTTCTTGACCGACATAGTGAGCCCAACCGCCCCCTGTCTGACCGATACAGCCACACAGCATAAGCATATTGATAACGCCACGGTAGTTCATGTCCATGTGATACCAGTGGTTCATGCCTGCCCCGATGATGACCATCGACTTGCCATGAGTCTTGTCGGCATTGTCGGCAAATTCACGAGCGATTTGAATGACTTTTTCACGGCTTACGCCTGTGATTTTTTCTTGCCAAGCAGGTGTGCCTGCCACGGTTTCGTCATTATAATCATCGGTTACGTGCTGACCGCCCACGCCATTGTCCACGCCAAGATTGGCAAGCATTAAGTCAAAGACTGTTACCACTTTGACCGTTTCGCCATTTGCCAATGTAAGCGTTTTGCAAGGCACGTTTTTATACTGGATGCTGTCACCTTGGGCTGCGGTAAAGTAAGGATGTTCATCACCGCCAAAGTAATCCATACCAACGGTTGTTATCTCACCTGAGCCTTTTAGAGTTAGGCTTAGGTTTACGTCTGTATTATTTGTACCCTCTTTATTCTCTAAATTCCAACGACCACTCTCGCCCCAACGGTAACCAATTGCTCCATAAGGCGACACAAGTTCACCATTGTCATTGACGGCGATGGTTTTCCATTCAGGGTTGTTGTCTTGACCTAGGTTATCCACTAAGTCAGATGCACGTAAAAAACGCCCTGCTCGTGCTGACTGCCCTTCACCCTCTACCATGACAAGCATGGGCAAATCGGTATAGCGTTTGGCATAATCGATAAAATAGGCACTTGGATTTTTTAGATAAAATTCTTTGATAATCACATGACAAAATGCCTGTGCCAAAGCCGCATCTGTGCCTTGTTTTGGGTTTAGCCATAGGTCGCACAGTTTGGCAATCTCGGCATAGTCAGGTGTGATGGCAACTGTTTTTGTGCCTTTGTAACGTACTTCGGTAAAAAAGTGAGCATCTGGGGTACGGGTTTGGGGCACGTTTGACCCCCATGCGATGATGTAATCAGAATTATACCAATCGGCAGCCTCTGGCACGTCTGTTTGTTCACCCCATGTCATCGGAGATGCTGGCGGTAAGTCGCAATACCAATCATAAAACGACAAACATACCCCACCGATGAGCGACAGATAGCGAGAACCAGCGGCGTAGCTTATCATACTCATGGCAGGAATGGGTGAAAACCCGATGATGCGGTCAGGGCCAAAGGTCTTAGCGGTATAAATGTTGGAGGCGGCGATAATCTCAACAACCTCATTCCATGATGAACGAACAAAACCCCCCATGCCACGCTTGGATTTATATTGTTCGGTCTTAGCTGGGTCGGTTACGATACTCGCCCATGCATCCACAGGATTTTTGTAAGTTGCTTTGGCCTCACGCCACAGTTTTAACAAAGGCTTACGTACTTTGGGGTATTTGACACGGTTGGCAGAATACATATACCAACTATAAGATGCACCACGAGGGCAACCACGAGGTTCGTGGTTGGGCAAATCTGGGCGAGTGCGTGGGTAGTCGGTTTGCTGAGTCTCCCACGTTACCAGTCCGTTTTTGACATAGATTTTCCATGAACATGAACCTGTACAATTCACGCCGTGAGTGGAACGGACAATTTTGTCAAACTGCCAACGACTGCGGTAGCTGTTCTCCCAATCACGGTTTTCATCACGAATCTCGCCGTGTCCGTCAGCGTATTCGCCCGTTTTTTTCTTAAAAAAACGGAATTGGTCTAATAAATGGCTCATAAATCCCCCTTGTGGGTTGGCTAAACTTAAAAAGTTTTTGGCTAAATTGATGAGCTTACTATAAAGAAAACCGCCAAATTAAGGTATTAACTTGACGGCTAGGGGGATAATACTAAGGGGGTAGGTGTGGCGTGGGGTTGGATTTTTTGATGATAAATGTCAATTTTGGTTGTTAAGATTGGGCGAGTGTGGTACAAAATCTATGAGACTATCTAAAAAATCATTAAACTTCCTGCAAAACTAGTTTTCCGTTCGCCCTTGTATCAACCCAACACCAAACCTAGATTATCTGCTAGAATGTTGTTGGGTTATACAAGCAAAGAGAACACGGGTTCGCCCTTAGTGTCTTAACACTGGTGCTCAGATGGTGTCCTTTGCTTGTCATCTTAACTCTGAATGGTATCTAAGTGCGTTTATTAAAACAGACACTGCATAAACAAGGCAAGAGACAGATGATACACTATATTGGCATAGACATCAGCAAAGCAAAGTTTGATGTTGCATTTATAAACCCAAGCACAAATAAAGTAAAAACCAAGGTTTTTAACAACAACAAAGCAGGCTTTGATTTACTGCTTGCTTGGTTAAAAACCAATGTCAGCAATCATCTTGATGAGCTACACATCATCCTAGAAGCAACAGGGGTTTATCATGAACACCTAAGTGAGTTTCTTGATGATAATAATATCAAGCAAAGCATTGTCAATCCTAACTATGTCCGCAAATTTGCAGACAGTTTGGGGGTAATCCATAAAACTGATAAAAAAGACAGCATTATTTTATCAAGGTATGGTTATAGCCACAAGCCTGAGGTTTGGGTAGCACCTAGCATTGAAGCCAAACAGCTAAAAGCTCTATTGGCTCGCTTAGAAGCACTCAAAGAAGATTTGCAACGAGAGCAAAACCGACAAGAGTTGCTCTTATCACCCAATCTGCCCGATTTGGTTAAAGCATCCATGCAAACAGTCATCAGTGTCCTTCAAGAGGAAATTGCCAAACTCACCAAAGACATTGATGACTTTGTTGACAAACAACCAAGTTTAAAGCAAGACAAAACCTTACTTGAAACCATTGACGGTATTGGTTCTGTTATTGCCAAAGAAGTGGTATGCTTAATACATACCAAACAATTTAAAAAAGCCTCACAGATGGCTTCGTTTTTAGGCTTAATACCCAAACAAAGACAGTCAGGTGTCTTTAAGGGAGCAACCAAACTGTCCAAACAAGGGCAAGTCTCTTTGCGTGCTAAGCTGTATATGTCTGCAATGAGTGCCATTCGTTATAATAGCACCATTAAGGCATTTTATGAACGATTACAACAAAACGGTAAAACCAAAATGCAAGCCTTATGTGCTTGTATGCGTAAATTGGTACATATCTGTTTTGGTGTTATCAAAACCCAAACATCCTTTGAGCAACAAGTATCTTTAAGTTAGTTTGTAAGATACTAGATACCAGATACTTAAAAAACCATTGACTTAGGTGGGGTATCATGGTATCTGAGCTATGCCTGCGGGTGGCGGAAAACCGTTATGGGCAGGCTAGCTCACTTTGAGCAGTTTTCTTTAATTTGGGGTTTTGCAGGAAGTCTAACCAACGCATTATAACAAAAACAGCAAAAAAACAGCAAAAAAACGCCACTTAAAAAGCAGCGTTTTTGGTTAGCCTTAGCACGGGTATTCCGCCCCTTTACGACCATAATACCACCATGTAATCATAAGGCAAATCACATAAAAGACGATGAGCATGATAAGCGTACTATTTACCCCAAACCAGCCAAACATCTTAGGGATGAAAAACCCCCCATAGGCAGCAAATGCTCCTGTAAACCCAACCACCGCCGCCGATTCTTTTCTGGCGACATTGATAAGGTCGGGCGAGTTTTTGCGTTCGTGAAGTGTGCGAAAAATGACAGGAATCATGCGAAAGGTTGAACCATTGCCAATGCCTGTGGTGATGAACAACACCATAAAGCAAGCAAAATACCCTGCAAAACTGCCACCTGTGCCATCTTTTGGCAAAAAGACAATCACGCCAACGGTTGCTACCGCCATGACAATGAAGTTAAAAAACGTAACCCTTGCCCCACCCATTTTGTCAGCAAGCCAGCCACCAACAGGACGGAATATCGCTCCCACCAAAGGACCTAAAAAAGCGACTTTCAAGGGGTCAATGTCAGCAAAAGATTGCTTGATGAGCATGGGGAACGCCGCTGAAAAGCCGATAAATGAACCAAAAGTCCCCAAGTACAGTATGCACATGACCCAGTTGTGATAGCGTTTAAAGATGATGGATTGGTCTTTAAAAGATGCTTTGGCAGAGGATAAATCATTCATAAAAAACCATGCCAATATCGCCATCAATGCAATAAAAGGCACCCACACAAAGGCGGCGTTATGCAGATATAAGCTCTTACCGTTGTCAAGTGTAACGCCTGTGCCAATGATTGATAAGCCAATGACCGCAGGGACAACAAATTGCACGGTAGATACGCCCAAATTGCCAAGTCCTGCATTTAGCCCCAAAGCCGTGCCTTGCTTGGATTTGGGATAAAAAAACGAGATATTAGACATACTAGATGAGAAATTACCCCCACCCAAACCGCACAATAAAGCAATGATGACAAACACGCTAAATGGTGTATTGGGATTTTGTAGGGCAAATCCCATCCACAGCATGGGGATAAGCAGGCTTGCCGTAGACAGAGCCGTCCACCGCCGTCCACCAAATACAGGCACCATAAACGAATAAAAAATTCGCAAAGTCGCCCCTGATAAGGCAGGTAAGGCGGTAAGCCAAAACAACTCATCTTTGCTAAAATTAAAGCCAGCATCAGGCATACGCACAACCACCACCGACCAGATGACCCACACCGCAAAGCCAAGTAGTAGAGCAGGAATAGAAATCCATAGGTTGCGACTGGCGGTCTGCTTACCGCCATTTTCCCAAAACTCATCGTCTTCGGGTCGCCAGTCGTGAATCACGCCCCCGCCTTTTAGTTCATTTTTTGCACTCATGTTGCCCCCTTAGGGAAATTTTAAGATTTGGGATTATTTTAAGGGGAATTGGGCAACTTTTCGCTTATCCTAATGATGAATAAGACAGGGGGCAAATGCTACTTTGGGGGTAGGTAGGGACAAGGGCATAAAAAAGACAGCCACTTGGACTGTCTAGGGTGTATGTTGGTCATGTTAGGCACAACCAAAACCAGCTTTTACCACGCTTTTTAATGCCTTTTAACGCCTTTTTAAGTCATTTTTTTAGGTGCTGTGCGTGAAATTCAATGTGCTTACCAATAAACGTGGCGATAAAATAATAAGAATGGTCATAACCAGCTTGCAGATGATACTCATAATTTACGCCCAGTTTATCCGCCATTTGGCAAAACAGTTCGGGTTTTAATTGCTCGGCTAAAAACTGGTCTGTATCGCCCTGCTCAATCAAAATCGGCAAATTTTTGGCAATGATATTGGCGTGATATTTTTGCAATAATGCCACGCTGTCATAATCTTGCCAATCTGCTTGATTGTCGCCCAAATAGGCACCGAACGCTTTTTGCCCCCACGCAACTTGGCTTGGGGCGACTATGGGCGAAAATGCCGACACACTTTGATACACATCAGGATTTTTAAAGGCAATCACGAGTGCCCCATGTCCGCCCATAGAATGCCCAAAAATGGACTGTTTGCCATTGGTCGGGAAATGAGTATTTATCAAGCTTGGCAACTCACCCGCAATATAATCATACATCTGATAATGCTCCGCCCAAGGGGGTTGGGTCGCATTAACATAAAATCCCGCCCCTTGCCCCAAATCATAAGCCGTATCGTCCGCCACACGCTCGCCCCGTGGACTGGTATCAGGGGCAACGACAATGACATTATGTTCATCGGCATAACGCTGGAAGCCTGATTTGGTGATGAAATTCTGCTCGGTGCAAGTCAAGCCTGATAGCCAATATAGCACAGGCAATTTTTGGGTTTTGGCGGCACTTGGCAAATAAATGGCGAATTTCATTTCACAATTTAGTGTTGCCGATGAATGTTGCCAAATTTGTTGTTCGCCATTAAAAATGCGAAAGGTTTCTAGGTGTTGCATAGCATTGTGTTTCATGATGTTCTTATCATTAATCAAACTTGCATGGTTTTGATGCTTTCAAGATACGCACGAATGTTCGCTACGTAGTGCATGCACTGGACGTATCGCCCGTTCTTACTGGCATTTTGGGCTAAGTAGCCATAAACTTCTCCCCAGCTGTTGCCATCTCGCCCTTTGGCGTTTAGCTCGCTTTGGATGCGTTTGACGGCGTTAGGTCCCATATTATAAGACGCCAGCACGAACCACAGACGCTCAGACTCTGGCACATCTGTATAGAGCTTTTCTAGTACTTCTAGGTATTTGGCACCGCCTTGGATACTTTGGACAGCATCGGTGCGGTTTTTTACCCCCATCGCTTTGGCAGTGTCTTGGGTTAGCATCATCAGCCCCTCAACGCCCGTGCGTGAGATGGCATTAGGGTCAAGATGCGATTCTTGATAACTGATGACTGCCAGCACTTGCCAGTCGTGGTTATGAGCCTTTGCACCACGTTTAAAGGCATTTTCATACAACGGCAGACGCTGTTTTAACGCTCTTTTAAAGTGCTTATCGCTGTACTCATTTGCCAACAACGTTTGGTCATAAAAACGTGCCGTAGAGCCTGTGAGTGCCAACTCGTCAGGACTGCACAGAAAGTTTTTGGCATGCTGTGCTAGGCTGTTATCCTTAGCATGAAACATGAGCGACATATTGGCGTTCAGACCATGCCCCGAGACTTTTTTTGCTGTGTCATCATTGCACGCCAGTCGCACGCCTGCCACATCCGTCTGTGCCACACCCAACAGACTGTCCACATCGCCTATTTGTAGGGCATTTAGAGCTTCTTGTTCACTATCATAGACTTTTAGGTTAAGATGGACACCAAGCTCATCGGCATAGCGATGGGCGATGTCATGACCAAAGCCATGCTGGATGTCGCCGTGATTAAAAATGGTGCTGTCGCTTTTGGTGGTCGCCACGACAATCTCGCCTTTTTGTATCACGCTCTCCAAGGCAGTCAATGATGGGGCGGGCACGGTCGGAGTCAAAAAACCCTTGACAGGCAAAGCAAATAATGACACCGTCCCCAAACACAATGCCCATTTGGCAAGTGTGGTTGCTGTCTTATTGGTGGTGCTTAGCCTTTGGGCGAATTTACCCAAAAGACCTTGATGAGTTTGTTTATTAAGTTCTGATAGACACAGGGCAGATTTTTGGATGATAAATGGCTTAAAGGTTGTTGCTTTAAAATTTGGATTGGTGTTATTATCTAATACTGCTGGGTTATTGGCATAAAATGAATAATAAAATCGGTGATTATTGGTGCGAATGATTTGCATAATATTCTCCTATCTTACCGTAAACACCACACGACTTGTATCATAAACAACATAATGTAAGTGATATGTGGTGCGATTGCTGTGTTAGATATCCATATCATCTATGATGGGCATTCAAGCACTTCATAAGCCATTACGCTTAGGGTTACTTGACATCAATAGACAAGACAGATAAATCATAATGATGTCGCCATCAAGCCTGTGGCTTTGATTTACCCATAATGATAAGTTTAGCCAATCATCACAGGGGACATTATCACGCAACAACCAAACGGTTTAACTAAAATTTTGCCATAATGATAAGTTTAGCCAATCATCACAGGGGACATTATCACGCAACAACCAAACGGTTTAACTAAAATTTTGGCAGTTTCTTCGCAGTAGCCTAACCAATCAAATGCCCTATTTGGTATAAAAAGAGTGCATTTTATGACTGTTTAAGCAAAGTAAATTGGGATTAAAATCAAAAAACTTAGGCTTAATATAGGCGATTTGGCTAAATGTTCAATCATTACATTGTAAACTGCCGATAGACGGTATTGATTGATAGATAAACAGCATAAAGTAGCAAATATTCACAAAAATCACCATCATTGTAAAATCATTTTTTGTGAATTATTTATAAAATAAAAATTGCAATACTATTTTGTAAACTTATAAGTCATTTTTAAAAATACCATAAATATCAATAATTTATATAAAATTTATGCCATAAAAATAACCAAAATCAACGATTTACTTTTTAGAATTTTAATTAAAAATTAGAAAACGATTGTTCATACTCATTAAATGAGAATGATTTTTGATTGTTGTTATATTTTTCAAGTTTCGCTATTTTATGATTTATAGACCGATAGGCAAATCCATTACCCAAATCAAAACCCCAACTGATAATGAATCTGTTGGGGTTTTGCCACCGATGGTTTGATGATTATTTTTTCGCACCAAATGCACCAGCAAAAGCCTGACCATTATTTAGGTAAATGCCACTTACTTCTTCGGCATTTTTACCAAAAAACGCACCTTCGGTCTGAGTGCCTGCACTATTTTTACCACTAAATGTATTGCCAGAGATTTTGGCATTTAGTGCAACATTAGCACGCTCATTACTGATATTACCAGTCAAAGTCTTTTTACCAAAATCGGCAGTAAACTTAGATGTACCCTTAATGTGTTCACCATTGCATTTTTCACAAGCATAGGTTGAACGACCTGTATAGTTAACCACACCCGATTTTGGAATATTTGCTACAGGTGTTTGGTCGCCTTGATAAAAATAATATTCCATTTGGGCGTTTTTATCACGAACAAAGCCGTATTTGGCATGAGTCATGTGCGTGCCACTGATGACTGTGTGCAGGTCTTTTTGATTGATATCGCTAAAAGTACCAGAAGAGATGCCTGACTGACCGATTGTAAAAGTTTTACCATTTACTTTTAAGGTATTAATGTTATCAGTGCTGATAGCCACAATATCGCCGTCTGTATTTGTTTTTGTATTGATAACTGCTGATTTACCTGTGTACTGACTGGTAGTTACAGGAGGCTGTGGGTTACTTGGTTGGTTTGGCTTAACCACAGGCGTGGTGGGATTGGTTTGACCACCTGTTACCGCCTCAGAACTACCACCGCCACCGCAAGCCGTTAAAGCCAATGATGACACCGCCAAAATAGATAGTGCAAACTTTTTCATGCGTATTACCTTATTTAACTAAAATAAAAACCTGTTTGAGAATTTCCAAACAATGTTAATATACAATAGACTTCTTTCCAAACCCTGATTTTTGTAGATTTTTAAAAACTTCAACCCCAATACTTATAAGGGTTTATTTTTGGTTTGGAAAGAGATTTAATAAAAAAATAACACTTGCAATACAATATAACAATAATTTTATCAACATATTTATAAATGACCCATCAGTTCAAATCAGCCCTTGCCAAATGGCGGTTTTTTGGTTAAATTTTATCATGATTTTTCACTTTCTATTTTTAACGGACACAAGGACATCGCCATGACCCTATCTTATACCGCCCCTCTTGATGAAATGCGTTTTGTGTTAAACGACATTTTTGATGCACCAACCTTTTGGCAAAACACGCCTGCCCTATCCCATGTGGATGGCGACACCGTGGACATGATTTTGGACGAAATGGCAAAATTTGCCACGTCCACGCTGTTGCCCCTAAACCAATCAGGTGATGAAGAAGGGGCAAGCTATCTTGGAGACGGACAAGTCGCCACGCCACAGGGCTTTAAAGACGCATTTAGAGCCTATGCTGATGCTGGGTGGATTGGGCTTGGGGGCGACCCTGAATATGGCGGGCAAGGCATGCCAAAAATGGTAAGTATGCTCACTGAAGAGATGCTGTTTGCCACCAACCAATCATTCGCTCTATATCCTAACCTTACTGTAGGGGCGACATTGTGCCTACTGGCAAGCGGTAGCGATGAACAAAAGGCTCTGTACCTGCCCAAGCTATACAGTGGCGAGTGGTCGGGGACGATGTGTCTGACTGAACCACACGCAGGGACGGATTTGGGGATTATCAAAACAAAAGCTGTCCCCAACGCTGACGGCTCGTATGCCATCACAGGCACCAAGATTTTTATCACCGCAGGCGAGCATGATTTGACGGAAAATATCGTTCATCTGGTGCTTGCCAAAACGCCCAACGCCCCAGCTGGCTCAAAAGGCATATCGCTGTTTATCGTGCCAAAATTTTTGGTCAATGCAGACGGCAGTTTGGGCGAGCGTAATGGCGTATCGGCAGGCTCCATTGAGCATAAAATGGGCATAAAAGCGTCCGCCACGTGCGTCATGAACTTTGACAACGCCACAGGCTATATGGTGAGGGCGGAGAATACAGGCTTGGCAAGTATGTTTGTCATGATGAACTACGAACGGGTAACGATGGGACTACAAGGGCTTGGGGCGAGCGTGCTTGCTTATCAAAACGCTTGCAATTATGCCCATAACCGCTTGCAAGGGCGAGCCGATGACGGGGTTAAAAATGCTGACAAACCTGCCGACCCCATCATTCATCATGCGGACGTACGACGTATGCTTCTAAACGCCAAAGCAAACAGCGTGGCTTCTCGCACCTTTGCCATGTATGTGGCTCGTGAACTTGATACCGCTAAGTTCTCCGATGATGACAATGCCAAAAAAACCGCCTCCGCCAAGGTCGCCCTGCTGACCCCGATTGCCAAGGCGTTTTTGACCGACATGGCATTTAATGCGACCATTGACTGCCAGCAGGTGTTTGGCGGACACGGCTATATCAAAGAGTGGGGCATGGAGCAAATCGTGCGTGATACCCGTATCAGCCAAATCTATGAAGGCACCAACGGCATTCAAGCCCTAGACCTACTCGGGCGAAAAGTCGTCAAGGACGGTGGACGAGCGATGAGTGCGTTTATTGATGAAATCAAAGTGTCCGCCAATGCCCTGCCCGACAGCCCATTAAAGAGTGAAACGCTAAGGGCGTGCGATACGGTGGCGGACTTGACCGAACAGCTTATCAAGGTTGCAACTGCCGACCCCAACGCCATTAACGGCTCAGCGGTGGATTATCTACACACGGTGGGTTATCTGTGCTATGCCTATATGTATGTGCTGACCGTCAAGGCATGTGCGGATAAGGACGGAGATTTTTATGCCGATAAAGTCCGTCTCGCTGACTACTTTGTCGCTCGTATCCTGCCCCGCCTGCACGCTCATGCCGTCATGGCAAAAAACGGGGCGGATAGCATCATGGCATTTGATAAAGGGTTTTTTGGGTAAATTTATGTGATAAATTTATGCCATTATTTGTGCTATATAAAAATCGGGCAGACGTCCCGATTTTTATTTTTTCATCTCTCCCAATAAGTTCCATTAAACAGGCAAGACAACCTGATTTGTCATTTTATCAAACCACAAAAAAAATCTCTCACTATTTTAGAACATATTTAAGACGTACCCGCCTTTGGCATTTGCAATGAAAAATAAGAAAAATCGCTCATTGCTTTATAATTATCCCCAAAAACTGTGCTAAAATAGTCCATTTATCTAAATGCTCATTAAGGATAACCTTTTGCTAGACCATAGCTCTGACTTACGCCATATTTTACAATACATCAGCCTACTCCAAGAGTTGCCCGAACCTGCGTCTTTGAAACGTTTCATTGATGCCCTAAGAGTGACGGGCGATGATGAAGAAGCGGTCAATGCCAAAATCCGTGAACTCATTGACATCCTAAAAGAAAATCCTGAATATGGTGCAGGACTGGCGGCATTCATCCTGCGTTTGACAGACAGTTATCAGCGTATCACACTCTATGCAGATACGGGCATTATCTCTGATGACAGCTTTTCACACAGCATTAACCGCTTGATAGGACATCGTTTTTTGCCCCTACTGCCCAAAGAAGACTCGGTGGTGGAACTTGCCCACTATCTCTTTGACGGGGCGACCGATGAGAAATGGCTATCACTCATCACGCCTGAGCATTGGGATGAGCTGGTGGAACTTATCAAGGTTGATGAGAGCAGTTTAGAGCTGGTCGCCAGTGCTAAAAACAGCATACTAAACGCCTTGGTCATCTTATCCTATCGCATCAGTGGCATTGGGCTACACACCGAGATGATGGATACCTATCCGCAGATTTTAAACTACACCGCCGCCTTTGTCGCCCAAAACCAAGAAACCGTCCTGTTCGTCAATCAGTACCGTCAAGCCCATAACTTGGACGCCATGACCGACACCATGCCTGATGTGGACATTGACCCTGCCCCCTTGCTCGTCATGTTAGAGCAATGCAGTGACATCGTGGCAAACATTCGTAAACGAGTGTACAAAACAGGCATTTCCATTCGCATGACCAACATGCTCGTTCGCTTAGAGCAAAGCATTCATCGCATGCACATCTTACTTGAACTTGTCTCTGACAAAAATAAAAGCCGTGATAAAGCCATCGTAGAGCTGACCCAAGAGATTGTCCGCACCGCCAAAACTCGATACAGCTTTGGCTATCTCATCAAAAACAACACCCGCCTGCTGTCTCGTAAAATCACCGAAAACTCAGGTCAAGTGGGCGAGCATTACATCAGCACCGACAAGCTCGGCTACAAAAAAATGTACAAAAAGGCAGCCATTGGCGGATTTTTCATCGCCTTTATGGCAACCTTAAAAATCCTAGGCTCATCGCTTGTCCTTGCCCCCATCGGCAAGGCGTTCATGAACAGCATGATTTATGGGCTTGGCTTTGTCGGCATTCACATCGCAGGGGGAACGGTCGCCACCAAACAGCCTGCCATGACCGCCGCCGCCATCGCCTCCACCATCTCCGAGAGTGGCAACAAAAAAACCAAACAGCTGACCAAACTTGCCGAACTCATTGTTGATATCCTAAGAACGCAGTTCATCGCCATCATGGGCAACATCTCCATCACCATGCCCATCGCCCTACTTATCGCCTTTGGCTGGGTGCAGTTCTATGGCGAGCCGATGATTAGCACCGAAAAGGCTGCTTATCTACTTCACGAGCTTGACCCCTTGCGTTCACTCTCCTTGCCACACGCTGCCATCGCTGGGGTATTTTTGTTCCTATCAGGACTTATCTCGGGGTATTATGACAACCTTGCCGCCTTTAACAAAATCGGCGAGCGGGTCAAACGTCATCGCCTGCTTGCCCGTCTCATGCCCCAAAACTGGCAAAATCGTCTTGGCAGTTTTGTAGAAGCCAATCTTGGGGCGATTATGGGTAACTTTATCTTTGGCTGTTTTTTGGGCAGTACCGCCACCATCGGCTATATGCTTGGACTGCCACTTGACATTCGCCACATCGCCTTTGCCTCCGCCAACCTTGTACATGGACTGTTTTTCTTATCCCCTACTGATTTGACATGGCAACTTGCCCTATATGCCTTTGTTGGCGTGTTACTCATCGGTATGGTGAACCTGATTGTTAGTTTTTCGCTGTCGCTCATGATTGCCCTGCGTTCCAAAGAAGTACATTTTAGCCAGTGGAAAGATTTGGGCGAGCTGATGTTCAAACATTTCATCTCGCGCCCACGGGACTTTTTCATTCCTAGAAATGAAAGTGTCAAATACGCACGCATTGACAGCGAAGGACGGATTATTTATGATGACAACGTCAAAGAAACTGCCATTCCTAGTGGTTCGGTCGTTCGTCGCCTAGGCAGTAAAAAAACAGACCCCCTAAAAGACATCCAAAATGCGGTCAATGTCGCCAAAACCGACCTAAGCCAAGGCATGCTCGATAAAGTCAAGCAAGATGACAAGCCTGCTCAGGCGGGCGAGATGGGGCTTGACATGAACAGTGAGACCAATGCCAAAAACCCACTACCCAAGCCTGACAAACCGCCACAACTACCAAAGTAAATGCCATGAAACAAAGTACCGCACTTGATATTTTAAAAACAGGACAAAACGTCTTTTTGACAGGGCAGGCAGGGGCAGGCAAAACCTATGTCCTAAACCAGTACATTCACTACCTGCGAGTGCGTGGCATCTCAGCTGCCATCACTGCCAGCACTGGCATTGCCGCCACGCACATGAATGGCATGACGATACACGCATGGTCTGGTATGGGTATCAAAGACAGCTTTACCGATGAAGATTTTAAACGCCTAAGATATCGCCAAGCCGTGACCGACCGCCTAAGAGACGCTAAGGTACTCATCATTGATGAGATTTCCATGCTCCATGCCAAACAAGTAGATTTGCTGGACGAGATTTTACGCACCATTCGTGATAATGACGCCCCTTTCGGTGGGGTGCAGGTGATTTTCTCGGGCGACTTTTTTCAGTTGCCCCCTGTTGGTAACAAGGGTGAGAGCAACAAGGAGAAGTTTGCCTTTATGGCAAAGGCATGGAAAACCGCCAATTTTCAAATCTGCTACCTATCAGAACAGCACCGCCAAGCAGGGCATGATGAGCGTGAACGGTTTGGCATGAGTCTAAATGACATCTTGAACCAAATCCGCCATCAGGACGTGGACGCCCTTGCCCAAGATATCCTACTTGGCACTCGCCATAACGACATCAGCGACAATTGTACACGTCTGTACACTCATAATGGCAATGTGGATAGCATCAACCAAGAACAGCTTGCCCTACTAGATGGCGACGCTCACACCTTTGACTGCACCACCTATGGCGATAAAGCCCTGATAGAAATGCTTGCCAAAAACGTCAAAGCCGCCCCATCTTTGACCCTAAAAATCGGGGCTCGGGTCATGTTTGTCAAAAACAACCAAAACCTTAGTGTCTCTAATGGCACGATGGGCGAAGTGGTTGATTTTATCGCCCTGCCACAAGCAAACATTGATGGCAGTGACGAGCCTACCAGCACCATCAAATATCCCATGATACGACTCGACAATGGTCGCATGGTCTATGCCGAGCCTGATGAGTGGACGATAGAAGACAACCAAGGCGAGATATTAGCCAGTTACAGCCAAATCCCCCTTGCCCTAGCATGGGCAATCACCATTCACAAAAGCCAAGGCATGACCCTAGATGCTGCCGAGATTGACCTATCTCGCACCTTTGAAATGGGGCAAGGCTATGTTGCTCTCTCTCGCCTGCGGTCACTGGACGGCCTAAAACTCCTTGGCATGAACAAAAACAGCCTACTATTAGATGAATGGGTGTTTCACGTCAATAACCGTCTATTAGAGATTGCCGACGAACAAGCCGAAAAGTTCTACGCCTTAGATGATGATACGCTAAGCGAGATTCACAAACAGTTCATCATCGCCTGTGACGGCATTACTGATGATGCCATCATCGCTCGCCAAGAAAAACTTTTGCAAAAAGTCAAAGATGAGCAAGCCCGCAAACAGCACATCAATGCCAACCAAACCCAAGGCAAATCACCCACCCAAGTTGGCAAAACCCTAGATGAGACCCTAGCACTCATCAAAAAAGGTCTAAGCCTTGATGAGATAGCACAGCGACGCCAGCTTGCCAAATCCACCATCATCAGCCACATCACTCAGCTCATCGAGCGTGATGGCAAAGACGACTACCTGCGTTTTGCCCCCAGTGATGACGAGCTACACGCCATCAAAGCCATCTATGATAAGCTCGACGCCCAAGGCGAATTTGAAGGCGGTGTCAAGCTCAAACCCATCGTGGAGATGAGTGGCAAAGGCAATGGCTATTACAACATCGCAAGGCTAGCGTTGGCGTTTTTGGACATCTCCAAACCCGATAAAGCCGACACAACAGACACGGCAGATGACAGTAAAACAACCGACAGTAGTACCAACAAGGATAAGCCATGACACTTCGCCTTGCCATCAACGGTTTTGGACGCATTGGGCGAATGCTACTGCGTGCGTACTTGTCCGACATCACAAGGTTTGACCGCCTTGACATCATCGCCATTAATGATGTGGCAGACGCTCACACGCTCCTGCATTTATTAAAATTTGACAGCACGCACGGCAGACTGGGTGTGGACGCACATCTACAAGATGATTATTTGATTTTACAAAAAAACGGGCAAACCCTATGTCAGATTTTACTACTTAACCAAAAAAACCCCACCGACATCGCATGGGGCGAGCTTGACATTGACGTGGTATTAGAATGCACGGGGCATTTTCGCTCCTATGATGATGCAAGTCTACACCGCTTATCAGGGGCAAAACAAGTCATCATCGGCTCTGCCCCCTTTGATACGGTGGATGCCAGCGTGGTCATGGGGGTTAATGATGAGATACTGCACACCGATTTGCCCATCATCTCAGGTGTGTCCTGCACCACCCAAGCCCTAGTTCCCCTACTGCACACTTTGCAAGTCTATGGCATAGACAGCGTGATGATGACCGAGATTCATGCCGTAACCGCCGACCAAACAGTGCTAGACCAAGCCCACCGAGACCTAAGACGAGCAAGAGCATCAGGGCAAAACATCATTCCCACCACATCAAGTAGCATTAACGCCACTGTACGGGTGTTGCCGTTTTTACAAGGCAAATTAAGCGGGCATTCTATTCGAGTGCCGACTGTGAACGTTGCCTGTATTGACATCACGGTCATCTTTGAAAAAGACCCTACCCTTGACGACATCAGAGAACTACTCAAACACACGAGCCAACACCGCCTGCGTGGGATTATGGATTATACTGATGAACCGCTTGTTTCATCTGACTTTATCGGCGACACCCATTCGCTCATCATAGACGGCTCTCAGCTTATGCAGGCAGGTCGTCAATTTAAAATCCTAGCATGGTATGATAACGAAGTCGGCTATGCCAATCGCTTGCTGGATATGTGTGTGGCGTTAAGCAAAGCAAAATAATCCCAGCATCCATGCCCAAAAAAAGCCCAAAAACAAAGAGTTACACAACAGCCATGCAACAATGCCGATAGTGTGCTATATTATGCGTTTTTAACACTCGTATTAACATGACTGACCGTTTTATTTTACAAGAAGTACTGACTGATGATGTGCCGTTTCGGGTGCATAATGTCAAGATAGACAAATTCATCTGTGAGCAGGATTTGCCACTCATGCTATTGGCTCATTATGACCGCCTAAGCGATGAGTTAAAAGCCCAAAAGCCCTTGACCGACTTTTTTGGGCAGATGAATGACCAAGTAACCACAGCACAGGCGTGTGCGATTTTTGGGGTCAGTCCCGACAGCTTACGCCCTGCCACCCACATCAAAATCACAGGCACGAGTGTCATCGTGTGGGATGACTTCCCCCTTGCCCTGCATTTGCAATTTACCAACACCGCCAAAGACAGCCAAACCACCGATGAGCGTGACATTGCCCAAGCGGTCGCTGATGAGATTGGCAACATCCTACTGTCAGGCAACGTCAATGTTCTGCACAAAAATACCGCCAAGGAGCTGGTAAGCGTTGATTTGTCCGATGATGAATTTGTCATCACGCCCAGCGATAACTACACTCGCCTGCCTAACAGTCACGCCCTTGCCACCACCCAAATCCTAAATCACATCAGGCACACCACCCCCCAAGCCATGGCATACCTAAACCATGCCCTGCGTGATAAAATCATGGAGCATGCACAAGAGCGGTTTTAGGGGTTTGGGGTGTTTTATCCATAACACTTTTACCAAGATAATTTGATAAAATAATCGTCCTTTGTATTTCAAGCAACCCACGCAACAAAAAACGGTTGGATAATCCCAACCGTTTTGGCTATTTAAAGCGAAAGTGGCTCAAACTGATAAATTTAGTTATAAAAACGCCCGATTTTGTAAGGCTTGGTGCAAGGTTAGACTATCAACATAACCCAGCTCTCCGCCCATGGGAATGCCTTGGGCGAGACGAGTAATGTTATCCACGTGAGCTTTTAGGGCATCATGGATAAAAAAAGCGGTGGTCTGACCTTCGACCGTCGCCCCCGTGGCAAGAATCAGCTCGCTAATGGCGGACTTTTTGACCAACGCCACCAGCTCATCCATGTGCAAATCATCCGCCCCGATACCGTCCAAGGGCGACAGATGACCGCCCAGCACAAAATACCGCCCACGATACGCCCCACTTTGCTCAATCGCCACCACATCGGAAGCACGCTCCACCACGCACAGCTGACTGTCATCACGGCGGGCATCGGCACAAATGGAGCAGATGTCATCATCGCTAAATGAATGGCAGATTTGACATTCTTTAATCTCATTCATGGCAATCTCCAAGGCATAGGCAAGTGCCAAGCCTTGGGGGCGTTTTTTGGACAGTAGTTCTATCGCCATGCGTTGGGCAGACTTTTGTCCGACAGACGGTAGGATTTGCAAGGCTTTGACCAGTTGGTCAAATTTGGGGGTGAGCATTAACCAAACAGTCCTTGCATGCCCTTAGGCAGACCCATGCCTGTGGTCGCCCCTGCCATAATCTCTTCATGTAGCTCATCTGCTTGACGTACCGCATCATTAATGGCAGCTGCCACCAAATCTTCAATCATGTCAGGCTCATCACCCATCAAACTTGGATCGATAGATAAGCGTTTGACCACATGGCGACCTGTCATGGTCACTTTTACCAGTCCATTACCTGCTTCGCCTTGGACTTCTTTTTGGGCAAGGGTTTTTTTGGCGGATTCGACGTTTTGCTCAACCTGCTTTTGCATGGCTTGGGCTTGTTGCATGAGTGCTTGAATGTTCATCATAAACTCCAAAGGGTAATAAGTTGTGGGTAATATGGTCAGCCATTATAACAAAATTTTAACTTAATGGGAAATTGTTATCATAGGGCGTGTTGAACATTGATAACATTTTTGTAGAATATGGTATAATTTAACACTTTAAATCCATTTTTGTATGAAAAATGGCTAAATCTTGTTTTTCATCGTCAAAAGCTCGTTTGATAGAACGACTATCAAACTTCACTTTTTCCTTGAAAAACGGGCGATTTTTCTCATTTTTCATTGCAAATATCAACATTCAACACGCCCTAATACACCATCCATTTATCCAGCGAGACAGTCATGACAGCCCCACACCCTGACACCACACCTGAGCATAACCACGTCATCATCATCGGTGGCGGTCATGTCGGACTGTCCTTTGCCCTGCTTTTGGCTCATCACGGCATTTATAGCACGCTGTTGGAGACGGTCAAATACCCGACCATCGCCCCCGACCAAGACCGTGAACGCCAGTCTTATCTAGACAGTCGCAACACCGCTTTGTCTAGACGTAGCGTGCAGATTTATCATGAGATTGGGCTGTGGGATGAGTTGGACAGCCACGCCTGCCGTATTGATAAGGTGCTAATTAGCGAGCTTGGTAGCTTTGGGCGAGCGACACTGGATAAACAAGCGGAGAACGTTGAGAGCTTTGGCTTTGTCATGGAAAACGCATGGCTAGGACGGGTACTGCTCCAAGCGGTCAAGGCAAGCCCCTATGTACGCCTGCATGATGACACCCAAGTGACCGCCATTAGCCAAGATGATGACATGGCTCATGTTACCGCCATCAGCCAAGATGACGGCACGGGCAACGGCAACATTCAGCTATCTGCCCCACTGGTCGTGGCGTGCGATGGTCAGCACTCGCCTACTCGCCACATGCTCGGCGTGGGAGCAGACAGTCATGATTATGGGCAAGTGGGTATCGTTGGCGTGGTTGAGACAGACACGCCACATGAGCATGTCGCCATTGAAAAATTCAGCCCTGCCGGACCGTTGGCGGTGCTACCGCTACCCGACAGCACAGATGGCAAATATCGCCGTTCGGTCGTCTTTATCTGCCCAAAAGGCGATGAACACGCCTACTTGCATGATGACGCCCACTTTTTGGCGACACTACAACAAGTGTTTGGCACGGATGCAGGGCAGTTTGTACAAGCAGGCAGACGTGGGGCATACCCTTTGACCAAAGTACTGGCTCATCGGCAGGTCGTCGGTCGCTGTGTCCTCATGGGTAATGCCGCTCACACACTACACCCTGTGGCAGGTCAAGGCTTCAACCTGTGCTTACGAGATGCTTACGCTCTTGCCAAACTTTTGGGCGAGAACCTACAAAACGCCCAAAGCGGTAAATTTGGCATGACCACCCCCGACTTTGGCAACCAAGCACGCCTGCTAGGCTATGAACAATCCCGCCAAACCGACCAAAAGCGAGTGATTAAATTCTGCGACACTGTTGTTGGTAGTTTTACCAGTGCCAATCCTGTCATGAAAGTGGCTCGTAATGTCGGACTGATTGCCTTTGACAAAATCCCCTTTGTCAAACCGATGGTTGCCACCTATGCGATGGGGTTAAAATCTTGATGGTTTGGCGTGCCTGCTTTTGTACAATAATACATTTAAATTGACAACCCCATTCTCAACTTTATAACAAGCAGGGCGTGTTAAACCTTTATAACACTATTTACAATTTAGATATACAGCTAGGGCGTGCCTACCATTGATAACATTTTTATAAAATAAGATGAAAAATTGACAATTTCAATCAATTTTTGCATGAAAAATGGCTATCCAACCACTTAATTTAAAAAATTAAGTGAAAATCTTAAAATTTTACATAATTAAGTGGTCGGATTGTTTTTCATAATAAAAACTTGTCTGATACACCCAGCCAACTTGATATTTACCACGGGTTTGTAGGGGTGTGCTGAGTACACCCTTTGATGACAGTACCGTGTAAGGCGTGCACAGCACGCCCCTACATCCAAGCATCATTGCGTTTGTAGCAATTTTAAAGTTTATTGAGTGTAGAACGACTATCAACCTGCGTTTTTTCCTTAAAAAACGTGCGATTTTTCTCATTTTTCATTGTAAATAAAATATTCAACACGCCCTAATAAAATTCAAATTTGTTAGCTGTAAAAATCAAAATGTCCATTTGGCACTTTTGTTTTAATCAATGCGTTTGCCTGTTTTGTCGATATAAAAGGTTTCACCATTTAATTCAACAATGGCTTTATCCATTACAAAATCCCAAACATGGTTGTATTGAATGGGAATAACAGCTTTGCCTGCTTTATCTACAAAACCATATTTACCATTTTGTTTTACTTTTGCCAAACCATCCAAAAACTTCTCGGCATAATCATATTGGATAGGAATGACAACTTTCCCTGTTTTATCAACAAAGCCGTTTTTGCCATTTTGTTCTACTCCTGCCAAGCCATCTGAAAATCTCTCAGCATAATCATATTGAAAGGAAATCGCCACTTTACCTGTTTTTTCTATAAAACCCCATTTACCATCCTGCTCAACGCCTGCCAATCCTTCCGAAAAATTTCTAATATCATTGTATTGAATGGGAATAACTACCTTGCCTGTTTTGTCAATATAACCCCATTTGCCATTTTGTTTGACACCTGCCAAGCCTTCTGAAAAAGCTCTGATATCATCATAGTAAAAAGGGATAATTATCTTGCCTGTTTTATCAACAAAACCCCATTTACCATTTTGCTTCACCCCTGCTAGACCTTCTAAAAAGTTAAAAGCAAAGTCATATTGAATAGGAATAATCACTTTGCCTGTTTTATCAATATATCCCCATTTGCCATTTTGACTTACTCCCGACAAACCTTCTTTAAAATCCAAAATATCATCATATTGAATAGGAATAATCTGCCTGCCATTTTTATGGACAACTCCCCACTTATTATTTTTTGCCACTTTTGCCAAATCATCCACCAAGCAACTCACAGTATCATACTCTGACATCTCTGGCATTTCACACGCCAAAGCAGATAAGGGCAAAAGGGATAGGGTGATGATAAGGGGGTTTAGAAATTGTTTCATAATTGTTTCCTTGGTTAGTTAATGCGTTTGCCTGTTGTGTCTATATAAAAGGTTTCGCCGTTTAATGATACTTTGGCTTTACCATTGATAAAAACCCAAACATAATCATATTGAACAGGGATAACCACTTTACCTGTTTTATCAATAAACCCCCATTTGCCGTTTTGTTTTACTCCTGCCAAGCCCTCTGAAAAGCTCCAAACATAATCATATTGAATGGGAATAACCACTTTACCTGTTTTATCAACAAAACCCCATTTGCCGTTTTGTCTTACTTTTGCCAAGCCCCCTGAAAAGCTCCAAGCATTATCATATTGAACAGGGATAACCACTTTACCTGTTTTGTCAATATATCCCCATTTGCCGTTTTGTTTCACTCTTGCCAAACCATCTGAAAAATTCTGAGCATCATCATATTGAATGGGAATAACTAATTTGCCAAAATCATCAACAAATCCATACAATCTATCTCTTGATACTTTAATTCTATCAGCAGTCTTAAGTTGCATCCCATAGGAATTCTCAGATGGTGTATAAATTCCATCATAAGGCTTCTTGTTGATGATGTTGGTTTGATTGTCCATAAGATAATAATCGTAATAAAAAAACTGATCCTCTTTGACTTTTTCTAACAGAATCAAATTTTCTGATAAGCGTTCGATATTTTTGTATTTGATGGGTATTATGGCATGATTATTTTTGTTAATCATGCCATATTTGTCGTTTAGCCTAACAATGGACAAACCATGTCTAAACCTGCCTGCCGAGTCATAATCCAGTGGAATGACTTCTTTTCCTGTATCATCAATAAAACCGTTTTTGCGGGTTTCTTTGTTATAAACAACAGCCAATCCCTCCGAAAAATCTCCAAGATAATCATAAATAAAAGGCGTGAGTGGCTTAGCTTGACTGTCAAACAATCCAAATTTTGTGTCTTTTGTTGCCCTTATCAAACCCCCAGATAAAAAGTCAATTTCTTGGTAAGAAAAAGGCAAGATAATCTCTCCTGTTTTGGTAATAACCCCTTTGTGATTGTCATCGGCTTTTGCAATAAATAAATCATCAGTTGCCATGCTAAGATATTTATATTCTGGCTTAACAACAATTTTACCATTTTTATCAATCAGCCCATAACGGTAGCTTAAATATTTGGTTGGTTGTCTTTGATGTATTTTTGCCACACCATTGGGCAGTTTTTGTATAAAACTATATTCAAAAGGTAAAACGATATTGGAATTTTTATCAATTAAACCAAATTTATTATCTTTTCTGGCTAATATCAAATCTTGTGAAAAATACTCCAAAAGACTGTACTCAACAGGTATGATAACTCCCTTTGTTTTATCAATCCAACCAATCTTTTTATTTTGTGTTACTTGAACGATATTATTTGAAAAATCAAAGATATCATCGTAATCGGTGTATATGGTTGGTTTACCTGTCCGGTCAATGAATTGCCATTTGCCATTGCTTTTTACGCCTGCCATGTTTTGATGAAAAGAATGTATTTCATCATACAAAAAATCAATGATAAGTTGGTTATTTTTATCAATAAATCCCCATTTGTTATTTTTCTTGACACCAATTTTATTTTCAGACACATCCAATATATCATCGTATGATAAAGGAATGATGATGTGATTGTTTTTGTCAATCATGCCCCATTTGCCGTTTTGTTCCACACTTGCTAAACCACCCTGCAAACAACCCACATGATTATATCCCGTTACCTTTGGCACTTCACACGCCAAAGCGGATAGGGGTAAAAGGGATAGGGCAAAAATAAGGGGCTTGATATTTATGATGATTTCCTAAAAAGTATGGGTTTATCATAATCAATTTAGGCGATATTGACAAGCGTGTTTTATTTTTCCCATTAAGAAAAGATACATCAACCAAACCGCTATTTATTTACCACTTTTAAAGATTTATAATGGGATAAATTTTAAAAACATCAGGTATTTTTATGATTATCCCTAGACTGTCGCACGAGCGTGGTTTTGCCGAGCATGGTTGGCTAACCAGTCGCCATAGCTTTTCGTTTGCCGATTATTATGACCCTAATTTTATGGGCTTTTCTACCCTTAGAGTCATCAACGAAGACTGGATAGCCCCAAGCATGGGCTTTGGTATGCACCCACACAAAGACATGGAGATTTTGACCTATGTGTTGTCGGGGTCGGTCGCTCATAAGGACAGTATGGGCAACAGCGAGACCGTGCCAGCAGGCGAGTTTCAGCTCATGTCAGCAGGGACGGGCGTGCGTCATTCGGAGTTTAACCCGAGCGACACGGACGAGCTACATCTCTACCAAATTTGGATAATGCCCAATCGCATGGGCGTAACCCCACGCTATGAGCAGGCAAAGTTTGATGACCATATGGGCGGTACGCTAATCCTGTCGCCCACAGGGGAGCGTGGGTCGTTTGTGGTGTATCAAGACACAAAACTGTGGCGGTATCAGTTGGACGGCGAGCAAGTCGTGAGCCTTGATAAAGGCAGAGCCTACTGGCTACAAGTCGCCAAAGGGTCTGTCATGATAAATGGTACACAGTATCAAGCAGGCGATGCGGTGGCGATAATTGATGAGAACCAAATCATCGCTCAAAGTGATGAATTTGCAGAATTTTTGTTGTTTGACTTGCCGATGTCGTAGATTTGGCATGGCGTTTTTACTCTTTTTATTGACCTTAAAACAGACAAGTTTGGCTTGTCTGTTTTTTGTTTGGGTTTTTGTTTAGGATTTAATTGATGTATTTAAAATGAATAATATTTAACCATTTATCAACAGTTTTCGCCTTGACAAAAATGATTTTTAATCACAAAATTACCCAACAATATGTGTGTCCATTTAGGGTGTGCCTACCATGACAATGCTTTTTTAACAAGCCATGTCAAATTTATTGTCATATAACCCACACTATTTATTATTTATTTGCTTGTTGTTTATATTAGATTATGCTAATATAAATGCCGATATATTATTACACTGGTGAGCCTATGATTACCGAGTCTTTGGTAGATGTCTCACGGCTACAATTTGCCGTAACAGCATTATTTCACTTTTTATTTATCCCCCTAACGCTTGGCATGACATGGCTGTTGGTCATCATGGAGTCGGTGTATGTCATCACAGGCAAAGAGATTTGGAAAGACATGACCCGCTTTTGGGGTAAGCTCTTTGGCATTAACTTTGCTTTGGGGGTTACCACGGGCATTACGATGGAGTTCCAGTTTGGGACGAACTGGGCGTATTATTCGCACTATGTCGGCGATGTGTTCGGAGCCCCACTTGCCATTGAAGGCTTGATGGCGTTTTTCTTAGAATCCACGATGGTCGGGCTGTTTTTCTTTGGTTGGGAGCGAATGAGCCGTGTGCAACATCTCATCACCACCATACTCATGGCACTGGGGACGAACCTGTCGGCTCTGTGGATTTTAATTGCCAATGGCTGGATGCAAAATCCTGTGGGGGCGGAGTTTAACTACCAGACCATGCGAATGGAAATGACCAGTTTCGCCCAAATCCTGCTAAACCCTGACGCTCAAAATAAATTTGTCCATACCGTCTCGGCAGGCTATGTGGTCGGAGCGATGTTTGTGCTGTCGGTGTCGGCTTGGTATCTGCTCAAAGGGCGTGATGTCGCCTTTGCCAAACGCAGTTTTCATGTGGCAGCCGCCTTTGGTTTTGCGTCCATTTGTAGCACCATTGTGTTAGGCGATGAGTCGGGTTATTCTATCGGGCTGGCTCAGCAGACCAAACTTGCCACCATGGAAGCGATGTGGGAGACCGAGCCTGCCCCTGCCGGCTTTAATGTCGTGGCACTCATCAACGAAAAAGAAGAAAAAAACGACTGGGCGATACACGTCCCCTATGCCATGGGTATCATCGGCACACGCTCGCTGGATAAAGAGATATTAGGCATTCATGACATTAAGGAGATTAACGAAGAGCGAATCGTCAGCGGTATCTTTGCGGTCAGTGCCTTAGATGAGATGCGTGCGAGCATGGCAGACGGCAAGGCGGTCAATCCTGAGACATTAGCACAGTTTGAACACCACAAAAACGATTTGGGTTTTGGCTTACTGCTCAAAAAATACACCCATGACGTTACCCAAGCCACCCCCGACATGGTAAAATCCGCCACCAATGACACCATTCCTAAGGTAACACCCATGTTTTGGACGTTTCGTATCATGGTCGGTTTGGGCTTTTTGATGTTGGTGCTGTTTGCCTTATCGCTATTTTTTACCATTAAGGGCAATTTTATGGAGAAAAAATGGCTGTTAAAATTTGCTGTCATCATGCTCCCTGCCCCTTGGATAGCTGCCGAAGCAGGTTGGTTCGTTGCCGAATATGGTCGCCAGCCGTGGACGGTGTATGGGGTATTGCCGACACATTTGTCGGTGTCCAACATCGCCATTAGCAATGTAATATGGTCGCTGATTGGCTTTGTGGTGTTTTATACCATTTTGTTTATCATTGAGATTTATCTGATGCAAAAATACGTCCGTCTGGGCCCTGCCAGTCTCGGCACAGGGCGGTATTTTGGCGAAAAAAGCGACAAAAACATCATCAACCCCAATGAATTTAAAGGAGTATAACCATGCTATTTGATTATGAAACTCTAAAATTCATCTGGTGGCTCATCATCGGTATCTTGCTCATCGGCTTTGCGATTATGGACGGTCATGACATGGGCGTGTGTAGTCTGTTGCCCTTTGTCGGCAAAACCGACAAGGAACGGCGTGTGGTCATCAACACCATTGGGGCTCACTGGGAAGGCAATCAGGTGTGGTTCATCACGGCAGGCGGGGCAATTTTTGCCGCTCTGCCCTTGCTGTACGCCACGGCATTTAGCGGGTTTTATTGGGCGTTAATGGCGGCATTGTGGGCGTTGTTTTTTCGCCCTGTGGGGTTTAAATACCGTAGCATGGTCAAAGATGAACGCTGGCGGACGGCATGGGATTGGGGACTGTTTATCGGCTCGTTCGTGCCTGCCTTGATTTTTGGGGTGGCGTTTGGCAACTTGTTTTTGGGCGTGCCATTTGGTTTTGACAATCAGCTTGTCTCTACTTATACTGGCTCGTTTTGGGGTTTGCTGTCGCCCTTTGCCCTGCTCTGTGGTCTGGTGAGTGCCTTTATGATGATAACCCAAGGCGGGGTATATTTGGCTCATCGCACAGTCGATGACATTCAAGCTCGCACCAAAAAATTAACCACTATCTCTGCCGTCATCATGTCGGTGCTGTTTGTATTGGCAGGCTTTTGGGTGGCAAACCTTGACGGCTATGTCATCACCAGTTCGGTGGACAAAAACGCCTTGATTGACCCCGCAAGTAAGACCGTCATCACCGAACAAGGGGCGTGGCTTGCCAATTTTAAGGCAAATGGGGCATTGTGGGCGTTTCCTGCCTTGGGTGTCATCATGCCTATCGTGGCGGTGCTTGTCATGAAAGCAGGACGCACCTTGACTGCCTTTGTGCTGTCTAGCGTGGGCGTGCTTGGGGTGATTATGACCGCAGGCGTGGCTTTATTTCCTTTTTATATGCCGTCATCGTCCGACCCCCGTTCGAGCTTGACCGTGTGGGACAGCACGTCTAGCCAGTTTACACTCATGGTCATGGTCTATGTGGTGGTGTTTATCCTGCCTGTGGTGGTCGGCTACACGAGCTGGGCGTACGCTATCATGCGGGGCAAGGTTACCAAAGCTTACATTAAAGAGAACGAACATACACTATATTAGGAGATAACTCATGTGGTATTTTGCATGGATATTAGGATTGGGCTTTGCCGTACTGCTGGCGATTATCAGTGCCGTGTGGGTAGAGTTTGAAGACAGCCGAGAAGAAGCGTTCTATGGTAAGGATAAGGAGCGGGATGGGTAAGGTTAATTCATGCTTTTTATCAATTCAAATCGGATAGGAGACTGTCCGATTTTTTATTTTTATCCGCAAAAGTCATCATCAATAAAACCGATTTGGTAAATAAAAATTATCAATTACCGCTTGACGCACCTCCCCCCCCCCGACGATATATAATACCCATTTGTCTAATTCATGGATGGGTAACTGTCATGTTAAAAAATGTTTTTGCCAAAATTCTTTTGGTGTCTTATTTATTCTTGTTTGGTGGTATTGGCTTGGTGGGCATGCACTTCTTTAGCAATCACAATGCCAGTACAGGCGGTGGCATACCCGCAGAGTCCGCCCTAAGTGTGGTTGAAGGTAAAGTGGTTGAAGGTCGTGATGTTACCTTAGAGACCAAACGTCGCCGTGGACCAAACAGCGCCGAGCAGTTTTATGAGCTGGACGTACAGCCAACATCAGGACAGATGGTCAAGCTACGACTAGACCATGATTTGGAGCAGTCTCGCATTGAGAGCGTCCTAGAAGAACAAATCACCGCCAAATATGATGCTACTGATGAGAACATCACTTATGACATCGTCATGAATGGTACAGGGGTCATCACCTACCAAGAGATGGCAACCAAAGCCCAAATCAAAGCGGACAAACAAGCTGAGTTTTTTGGCGATGATGCGATGTTGCAGGCAGGGATTTCATGGATTATCATGGGCATGATTGGCTTGCTTGGTCGTCATCTGCTTACCCGTAGTCGCAAACCTGCCAAGACCCCAACTCAGGATAATGCCTAATTTTATTTAAATTTCGTTTAACCCAAAGGAGATAACTCTCATGAAAAAAGCAATCCTACCACTGAGCTTGGTTGCTCTATTGACTGCCTGTGGCGGTGACAAAACAGAAACCGCCCCGCCAGCACCAACCACAGCCGAAACACCAGCAACGCCAACAACACAACCTGCCCCAACCGAGCCTGCCGTTGATGTCGCCACAGCAGAAGAGACTCCTGCCACAACCGTTCATCCCTTGACAGATGCAGCAAAACTACAAAAAGTTCAAGATGAACTGCTGGCACTGCCCCAATTTGCAGGCAAGGAGTTAAAATTCTTCCAAGGCGTTAATTTTACTGACATCCAAATCAGCATTGACATCCAAGACCCCGACAAGCCTGAGAATATTGATAACTACATCTACAAATGGTCAGACGGCAAATGGAGCGAACCCACTCCTGTTCAACTCTCTGGCGGTGGCGATTTAGAACCAAACCTAACACCAATGCACGACTTGCGTTTTGCTGACGTAGCGGACAAATTCATCAAGCTATACAACGAAACAGTGGAAAAAGACGACTTGACCCCTATTGAAGAAGTGCCAAGCGTGGTGAGTTATGTGTTGTTCGTGCCAAACCAAGACCG
Organism: Moraxella sp. K1664; assembly: GCF_039693965.1. NCBI lineage: Bacteria > Pseudomonadati > Pseudomonadota > Gammaproteobacteria > Moraxellales > Moraxellaceae > Moraxella > Moraxella sp. K1664. Next base: position 1,954,843 of record NZ_CP155576.1, on the reverse strand, counting down.
TTTCTGGCAGACATCACTAGATACTGACCGTGCCAAAATGTTGCTACGCATGAACACAGACGGTACTTTTAGAGAAATACTAAAATAAAACTAACAAAACAACCTAAATTAAAATCGGACGGGAGACTGTCCGATTTTTTACCGTTCAATTTTTATAACACCAAAAACCCTGCCAGCCGACAGGGTTTTTATCATTATGCCACCATTTTTTGCGGTTCTTTTTGGCGGATAAAGGCATACAGCACGCCAGTTACCACGCTGCCAACCGTGATAGCCACCAGATACATGAGCGGTTGTGAGACGAACGGTATCACAAACAGTCCGCCATGCGGTGCTTGTAGCCCGATACCAAGCCCCATAGAAATCGCCCCTGCCAACGCCCCACCGACCACAGACGCGATAATCACACGAGCAGGGTCAGCCGCCACAAAGGGCAACGCCCCTTCTGAGATAAAGCACAGACCCAGCACAAAGGACGCTTTGCCAGCGTTACGCTGATTGTCATTAAACTTATTTTTGGCAATCCACGTCGCTATCGCCATGCCAATGGGCGGCACCATACCCCCTGCCATTGCCGCCGCAATCGGTGTAAACACCCCTGAGGCAATCATACCCACCGAGAATGTATAGGCCGCCTTATTCACAGGACCACCCATGTCGGTACACATCATCGCTCCCAAAATCAGCCCCAAGATAATGGCATTGGTGTCATTCATGGTTTTTAGCCACTCGGTTAGGGTGGTCATGAGTGCCGCCACAGGCGGATTAATGGCATAGACCATAAGCAGACCGACAATGAGCGAACCCAATAACGGCAATATCAAAATCGGCTTTAAGGACGTCAAACTGGCAGGTAGTTTGACGACATCATTTAAAAACTTGACCGTATAACCTGCCAAAAAGCCAGCAATAATACCACCCAAAATCCCCGCCCCTGCGGTATTGGCAAGCATACCACCAATCAAACCCACCGCCAAACCGGGGCGGTCAGCGATAGAGTACGCCACATAGCCGGCAAACACCGCAATCATCAAGGCGAATGCACCGCCCCCACCGATGTCCATGAGTGCTTTTGGTAAGCCAAAGGCAATGCTCTCATCTTTGAAGGCTTCCACGCCAAACATAAAGGACATGGCAATGAGCAAACCACCTGCCACCACCAATGGTAACATATGCGACACGCCTGTCATTAGGTGCTTATACAGCCCTTTTTTCTCATCGCTCTCGCCTGCCGTGCTTGCACTTTGGGTGCCACCATAAACGCTTGCCTGCTCAAAGGCTTTGGCAAATTCTTGCTCGGTTTTTTTGAGTGCCAGTCCTGTGGACGTGCGGTACATTTTTTTGCCACTAAATTTGGACAAATCCACGTCAATATCCGCCGCCACAAACACCAAATCCGCCTGTGCCACTTCGTCTGCCGTAATGGCATTACCCACGCCAACCTGTCCACGGGTCTCTACCTTGATATTCCAGCCCTGTGCTTTGGCATAGTTCTCAATGGCTTCTGCCGACATAAAGGTATGAGCCACCCCTGTCGGGCAAGCGGTTACCGCCACGATGTTACGCACCGATGAAGTTGCCGACTTTAAAACCGCTTGGTCGGTTTGGGTAGGCGTAAGCAGTGTCTTTAAATAATCCACATCGCCAAATTTGGCTGAGTCAAGCTCGTGCTGATTTAGATAAATGACCTGCTCGGTGCTGGCTCGCTCATCATCAGTGATGACAATGCTCACACCATGAGCGGTGTTTTTGTCTGTGGTAAATTGTGCATCAATGCCATTTTTTTGCAAACTGGCAACCAACTGCTTGGCAATGAGCAAGCCATAAGCAGAATTATCCGCCACGCTAATGGCATAAGTTTTGTTTGTCATAGGGTTTGCCTATTTTTATTTTTAAATTTTAATGCTTAACATGGATATGATTAAGACAGTTTTATCAAGGTAAATCAATCCGCCCCATAGCCAATTTTTTAAAATGCGTTTTTAAACTGCCTTCAACTTAGATTAAGCTAATTTTTCCACAGCAACCTGCTCAATTAAGTCATTTAGCACGTCCTGCTCTGGCACTTTAAAGCCAATGATAGAGACCGCATGAGCCGATAACGCAGTGGCACGCACCAACGCCGTCTGTGGCTCGTCATTGGCTAATAACCCAAAAATCATGCCTGCCACAAAGGTATCGCCTGCTCCGACTGTGCTTTTGATTTTCATGGTTGGCGGAACGGCACGATACAGCTCACGAGTCTCGCCATGACGTCTTAGCCAATGCACGCCCCGCTCGCCCATAGACACAAAAATATGCTCAATATCACTGTGAATCTCATCAAAAAGTGCCACCTGCTCATCTAAGCTCTCAACAGGCACGCCAAAGACTTCGGTCAGCTCATCGGTGTTAGGCTTGATGAGCCATAACGGATAACGCATGGCGATTTTTAGGGCTTCACCACTGACATCAACCGCCACTTTATCATGAATGTCGGTCAAAACCGTCAACAAATGGTCAAAATCCGACAAACCAAAACCTGTCGCCAAACTGCCAGCAATCAGCACCGCATCACAGGTAGGGGCAAGCTGTGCCACCTGCTCAAAAAAGTGCAGTTTGTCGGTCTCGGTAACCACAAACCCTTGTCCATTGACATCTGTGGTACGCCCAATGCCATAATAATCATCGGTAAGCTTAATGTTGGTGCGAGTAATGCCTGCCACACGCACAAAGTTATCCACCACTTGACCCAAATTTTCGCTGTGATTGAGTGCTTCACGCTCGCCAAAGAGCCGATTAAAAATGCCGTCATTATCGCCACCTAAGAACCCTGTGGCAACGGTATCCACACCCAAATCCGCCAAAATCTGAGCCCCATTTAGCCCCTTGCCTGCGGCGTCCATTTGGCTAGATACGGCACGATTGACCGCTCCTAGTTTTAATTCGTCCAGACTGACAGTTAGGTCAATGGCAGGGTTTAGGGTAATGCAAAGTACTTGTGTCATCTTAGGATTCCTTAGCAACGGTCAAGGCACGCACTTCGCCAGCACTGGTGCAGGCTAGGGCTTTTTTGGCAAGGTACTGGCAATCGGCAAAGTTTAGCTCACGCACCACCGCCTTGGCAAGGGCGATACTGCCTGCCGACATGGACAGCTCGTCCACGCCCAGCCCCACCAGTATCGGTATGGCTCGCTCATCGCCTGCCAGCTCGCCACACACGCCCACCCATTTGCCGTGAGCGTGGGCGTTGGCAACGGTGTTTTGGATAAGTCTTAGCACGCTTGGGTGCAGACCGTCCGCGTCCTTTGAGAGCGTGGCATGACCACGGTCAATGGCAAGGGCATACTGAGTCAAGTCGTTGGTGCCAATGCTAAAAAAGTCCACTTCACTGGCAAACACATCCGCCATGACCGCCGCACTTGGTACTTCTATCATCATGCCTACTTGGAGCTTGTCATGGGGGTGGTCGGTCAGTACTTTATCTAGTATGGCTTTGGCATCGTGCCATTCTTCTAATCTGCCTATCATGGGAAACATGATACGCAAATCACGCCCCTTGGACGCCTTAATCAAGGCGATGAGCTGATTTTCTAATAAAGCAGGCTGTCTTAGGGTCAAGCGAATGCCACGCACCCCCAAAAATGGGTTGTCTTCAAACGGCATGGGCAGATATGGCAAAGGTTTATCGCCACCGACATCTAAGGTACGCACCACGAGCGGGCGACCGTCTAAGGCATCAAACACCTGTGTATAATCCGCCACCTGCGTGTCAATATCAGGCACGCTCTGATGACTCATGAACACAAGCTCAGTACGCAGTAGCCCCACCGCTTCCGCCCCACTCTCCACCGCCATCTTAGTATCATGAACATTACCCAGATTGACGGCAATCTCCACCTGATGACCATCTTGGGTAATGGCAGGATTTAGGGCGGTTTCACTGGCTAGGCGTTTACGCTCCGCCCAGCTTGCTTGCTCAGCTTTGGCGACCGCCACCATCTCATCGGTTGGTGCAACCACAAACCAACCTTGACCGCCATCTATCAGCACCTGTTCGCCATCGTTAATGTCAAGCACGCCCTTGCCCGCCCCCACAATCGCAGGAATGCCCAACGCTCGGGCAACAATCGCACTGTGCGAGCTGGCACCGCCCACCGCCGTGATAATCCCTGCCACGCGTGCAGGGTCTAGGCGTGCCACATCGGACGGTAGTAGGTCTTCTTTGATAAGCACATACGGCTCATCAGGCTCGGCAGTGAGCGTTTGTCCTGTGAGCTTGGCAAGCACTTTTTGTCCGACATCTCGCAAATCCGCCGCTCGCTCGGCAAGCAGATGATTGGCAACGCTCGCCTGCACTTTTGCCAACTGCTCAATATGAGCGTGCCACGCCGCCGCTGCCGATAGCCCATCATCAATGCCGTCTTTTGCCCCGTGCGTGACTTCTTCATCATCAAGCAGAGCCACATGAGCGGTAAAAATCTTGGCAATGGACATTTTTTTGGCGTGCTGTACAAAGTCGGTCAGCTCTGCCTTGACCGCCCCAATCGCCTGTTGCAAGCTCGCCCACTCGCTCGCCTTATCGCCCCCTTGCACCGCATAATCAAAGCGTGTTTGGCGTGCCACAAATGCCACACCATGAGCCAGCCCTACTGACGCTGATGTGGCGTGCGTGCGTTCGCCTTTGGTGATAATGGTATTATCGGACAAGTCAAGCACAGGGGCAGGTTCATGGTTTTCTTGGCTATTTGCTTGGTTATTTGCTTGGCTGTTACTTATCGGTGTTACTTCTTCACCCAGTCCGTCTTGTACCGCTTGGATAAGTTTGGGTAGATACTCGGTCGCATCGGTATTCGGCTCGGCGATGAATGTTAGGCTCTGCCCCCGTGTCGCCCCCAGTGAGAGCAATTTGGTTAGGCTTTTGGCGGAGACATACGCCCCATTATCCACCGCCACTTTTAGCTCGCCTGTTGCCCCTTTGGCAAGCTCGGATAAGGCAGTGGCAGGACGTGCGTGCAATCCATGAGCATTAAGCAGTACCACACTTGCCGACTGCCAATGCACGGCACGCTCGGCACCAAGCCATTCGGCAAGCTCGCCCACGCTAAGGGCAGTCAGCTTGGCATTAAATTCATCATTTAACAAAACATCATACACCCCTGCCAATGCCTGCTTATCGGTGTGGCGATTGCCAGCAATCACCGCCAACGCTTGCACCGTCTTATCCTGCCATGCTAGGGCTTTTTTGGCAACCACCAACGCTAGGGCAGGCTCAGCAACCAGCTCATCATGCTCTAAGGTTACACAGCCCAAATGTGATGACAGTTGCACAAAGGCAGGACGAATGCCAACCACCCCTGTTATCTTGCCTTGATTTTTTAATACATTGACCGCCACGCCATACAGCTCATCGATATCGCTGGCTACTACTTCGGTTTTTAATAAATTCTCATGCACCACAAAGCTGGTTTTGCCGTGTACCTTATCGCCATTGATGATTGTGATAATTTGCTCTGCTGTCTTGGCATTTTTGATGTCATCTGCCACATCATCGCCAAGCGTGCGAGTCAGTTGCCTTAAAATGGACAAATGCTCATCGGATTTGGCACAAATCCCCACCAACAAATACGCTCGCTCGCCGTCATCATTCCACACTACGCCATCGGCAAAATGCACGAGTCGCACCCCTGTTTGTTGCACACAAGCGCGTGATTCTGGCGTGCCATGCGGAATGGCAATCCCCTGCCCCAGATAGGTACTGGTCTGTGCTTCACGGGCTTGTAGTCCCGCAAGATAATCGGCAGTCGCCAGTCCGTCTTCGCTCAATATCTTGGCAAGCAAGGATAAGGCTTCGTCTTTATTGGTAGCCTGTGCATTCATACGCACGTCAGTGGCGGTGAGATTTAACATAGATTTCCTTATAAGATAAAGGATAATTTAAAATATTTTTTAATGGACTTCCTGCAAAACCCCAAATTAAAGAAAACTGCTCAAAGTGAGCTAGCCTGCCCATAACGGTTTTCCGCCACCCGCAGGCATAGCTCAGATACCATGATACCCCACCTAAGTCAATGGTTTTTTAAGTATCTGGTATCTAGTATCTTACAAACTAACTTAAAGATACTTGTTGCTCAAAGGATGTTTGGGTTTTGATAACACCAAAACAGATATGTACCAATTTACGCATACAAGCACATAAGGCTTGCATTTTGGTTTTACCGTTTTGTTGTAATCGTTCATAAAATGCCTTAATGGTGCTATTATAACGAATGGCACTCATTGCAGACATATACAGCTTAGCACGCAAAGAGACTTGCCCTTGTTTGGACAGTTTGGTTGCTCCCTTAAAGACACCTGACTGTCTTTGTTTGGGTATTAAGCCTAAAAACGAAGCCATCTGTGAGGCTTTTTTAAATTGTTTGGTATGTATTAAGCATACCACTTCTTTGGCAATAACAGAACCAATACCGTCAATGGTTTCAAGTAAGGTTTTGTCTTGCTTTAAACTTGGTTGTTTGTCAACAAAGTCATCAATGTCTTTGGTGAGTTTGGCAATTTCCTCTTGAAGGACACTGATGACTGTTTGCATGGATGCTTTAACCAAATCGGGCAGATTGGGTGATAAGAGCAACTCTTGTCGGTTTTGCTCTCGTTGCAAATCTTCTTTGAGTGCTTCTAAGCGAGCCAATAGAGCTTTTAGCTGTTTGGCTTCAATGCTAGGTGCTACCCAAACCTCAGGCTTGTGGCTATAACCATACCTTGATAAAATAATGCTGTCTTTTTTATCAGTTTTATGGATTACCCCCAAACTGTCTGCAAATTTGCGGACATAGTTAGGATTGACAATGCTTTGCTTGATATTATTATCATCAAGAAACTCACTTAGGTGTTCATGATAAACCCCTGTTGCTTCTAGGATGATGTGTAGCTCATCAAGATGATTGCTGACATTGGTTTTTAACCAAGCAAGCAGTAAATCAAAGCCTGCTTTGTTGTTGTTAAAAACCTTGGTTTTTACTTTATTTGTGCTTGGGTTTATAAATGCAACATCAAACTTTGCTTTGCTGATGTCTATGCCAATATAGTGTATCATCTGTCTCTTGCCTTGTTTATGCAGTGTCTGTTTTAATAAACGCACTTAGATACCATTCAGAGTTAAGATGACAAGCAAAGGACACCATCTGAGCACCAGTGTTAAGACACTAAGGGCGAACCCGTGTTCTCTTTGCTTGTATAACCCAACAACATTCTAGCAGATAATCTAGGTTTGGTGTTGGGTTGATACAAGGGCGAACGGAAAACCTGGTTTTGCAGGAAGTTTAATAAATTTTAAAATTTACAATACAAACAAAAATCGGCTAATTTTACCATTATTTTTTAAAAAATAATACCAAAAAAGACAAGCCAAATGAGTTACTTTTGCAAATGGTGTTTTTACTTGAATGCCAATTTAAAATGGTAGATGATTGATTATTATGCCATTTTTTGGGTTGTAGGGGCAAATCCCATTTGCCCTTAATACATCAATCTGTTATATGGCGTTGTAAATGGGATATTTTTTAAAAATATCATTGGCAAACACCCCTTTAAACAGGATTATCAATATCCACAAAAACCACATCAAGCCCAAGCACGTCCGCCAAATGCTCGCCCAATGCCTTGATACCGCCCCGTTCGGTTGCGTGATGACCCGCCCCAAAATAATCCACGCCCAGCTCTCGTGCCAAATGCGTGGTACGCTCGGACGCTTCCCCCGAGATAAACGCCTGACAACCCATAGCATGAGCTTGGGTTATCATGTCTTGGGCGCCACCTGTGCATAGGGCGATTTTGGTTAGGGTGCGGTTAGGGTCATCGCTGATGTGCAGGGGTGTACGCCCCAACACTTGCTCGATTTTTTTGGCAAAATCGGCAGATGTCGTGGGCGAACAGGTGGCGACATTACCCACAGGGTGTTTTTCATGGGGATATAACGCCCCTGTTATGGTCAAGCCAAGCTCACCGGCAAGCACCGCATTATTGCCGATGACAGGGTGAGCATCAAGGGGCAGATGATAGGCGATGAGTGAAATGTTATGTTGGAGCAGGGTGCGAATGCGTTTGCCTTTCATGCCGACCAGTGGAGCAGGCTCGCCTTTCCAAAAATAGCCATGATGTACCAATATCGCTTGGGCGTTATGCTCTATCGCCTTATCTATCAAGGCTTGGCAAGCGGTAACGCCTGTGATGACCCTGCTGATGGGCGTATCGGCATCGACTTGCAGACCGTTGGGGCAATAGTCGTTAAATTCGCTTGCTTGTAAATAGTCATCGCAAAATTTTGCTAAATTGGTAGGGATAATTGGGGTGTTTTTGCTCATGGTGTGCCTTTGTGCGTTACTCAATTTAAAATTGTTCAAAGTCTTTGCTATGTTACGTTATTTATGGCATTTTGGCAATTTTAAATTAAAACCCAATCCTTTACCACCACCAGCATTCATAAATCATCAAAAATCTGTTACAATCTTAGAGCGTGCCAAACATTGATGCCATTATTGATAAATATGATAAATTTAACGCTTTAATTAATTTTTGCATGAAAAATGGCTATCCGCCCACTGAATCAGGTAATTTTTAAGATTTTAACTTAATTTGCCCCATTCTCAACTTTGTATAAGTGATTGATTTATCAAGGGCGAATTGCAATTCGCCCCTACAACCAAAAAATAATTTTTAAAAATCAATAAGTTACTATTTTAAGTTGAGAATGACTATCAGCCTGCGATTTTTCCTATTTTTCATGGCAAATACCAATATTCAACACGCCCTAGTATTATTTGCCCTTTCAATGCCTTTCTATTTTCTACCTTTTACCTTTTTACTTTAAAACAGCCACCATGAACCACAAAGCCATCTTGACCGCCCTAGACCAAAACCTAGACAGACTAGCACAGACCCAAGACAACACCGACATCAACGCCCTACATCAAGCCATCGCCGATGAGATGAATGGCGTATCTGATGAGCCGACATTGGCAGGGGTGCAGTTATCGCTAAGTAGCTACCTAGAAGCGGTAAAACTGGTCATCAGCGACACCTTTGACCATGAAGTGTGGATACAAGCAGAACTGCGAGCGGTCAATACCAAGGGTGGGCATTATTATTTTGAACTTGCCGAAAAGGACGATAACGGCAACATCATCGCCAGTACTCGGGCGACGTTGTGGCGATATCAGGCAAATGCGGTTGTCGGCAAATTCACCCGTGAGACAGGCAAACCGCTCTCGGCAGGACTGGCGGTGCTGATAAAAGGTTCGGCAAGTTTTCATCCGCAGTACGGGTTTAGTATTAATATAAGCGACATTGACCCCACTTACACGCTCGGGGCATTGGCTCAGGCTTATAACGCCATGCTAAAACGCCTACATGATGAAGGACTGACCGCCCTAAATAAAGCCCTACCCACCCCCTTTGACATCCGTCATGTCATCGTCATCGCCCCCGAGCAGGCGGCAGGACTGGGTGATTTTCGTGCCGAAGCGGACAGATTGGCACAGACGGGGGCGTGCCAGTTCTATTATCATCACGCCACCTTTCAGGGCAATCACGCCCCAAGCGAGATAAGGACAGCCATCACGCACGCCATCGGTGAGTTTTATGCCAGTCACGCCCATCATGCCGACCTGCTCGTCATCATCCGTGGGGGCGGAGCGGTGGGCGATTTGGCGTATCTTAATGACTATGAGCTGTCGGCATTGGTTGCCGAATCGCCCATGCCTGTGTGGGTCGGTATCGGGCATGAGCGTGATAAGGTGCTACTCGATGAAGTGGCACACACTCGCTTTGATACGCCATCTAAGGTCATCCTAGCCATCGAAAACCATCTGGTCACAATGGTCGCCCTTGCCAAAGGTGCCATAACCACCATCAACGACATCAGTCGCACTCGCCTGCACCACGCCAAAGAGCAAAGCCATCTTGCCATGAAAAGCGTCCATCACGGGGCAAGCCAAACCCTAAAACTTGCCAAAAAAGACAGCGACTTTTTATTAAGCACGCTAAGCAGTCATGCCAAATACCGCACCCACACGCTCTCATCTGCCATCAGCGACCTGCTCACCCGTCAGCACAAAACCGCTCACGAACACATCAAACACGCTCGCCAAACCACCGTCCACACTCTATCTCGGCACAAAGCACTACTGCCCCGCTTATCCGCCTTGCGTGATGAGACTCGCCACTTACAAAGCATGATTTTGGTACAACACCCTGCCCGCACCCTAACCAAAGGCTACGCACTCATCCATCAAGACGGGCATGTCATTGGCTCATCGAACACCATCAGACAAGACGAGATTGACATCGAATTTCATGACGGGCGTATCAAGGCTGTGGTAAAATAGGCGGTTTTTGTATCGCCCATCTGCCCACCCATCCATCGCTTGGTAGTGTTCATGACTCATTTACGCCAGCTGTTTTGTCAGCTCTCGCCCACCGCCCAAGGCTATGTCTGTATCGTGCTGACCATGCTCGTGTGGGGCAGTTTTAGCTTGCTCGCTCGCCTAAATGCCAGTTGGGGCATATCAGCGTGGGACATCATCGCCGTGCGTTTTGGCGTGTCGGCAGGGCTACTTTTGCCCATACTCATCTATCGGCGAAACATGGCGTTTTTGTGGCAACCCAAAGCCGTCATCTTAGCACTGTTTGGTGGGGTCGGTTATAGCTCGCTTGTGTACAGTGCTTTTTTGCTCGCCCCTGTGGTGCATGGGGCGGTGTTTTTAAATGGCATGATACCTGTCGCCACCGCCCTGCTCATGCTCCTACTGCTCAAAAAACGCCCCGACCACGACACCAAAATCGCACTCATCCTTATCATCATCACACTCATGCTCATGACCGCTCTCATGCTCATCAAGGGCTTGTCCTTTGGCGTGGGCGATATACTGTTCGTCATCTGTGCCTGCTGTTGGGCAGGTTATGGTATCATGCTAAAAGAATGGGGATTTAGCCCATGGCAAGTCATGTGTAGCACCGCCATCTGGTCAGCGATACTCTACCTGCCCATCTATGGCGTGCTACTGTATCTGGGTGTGGGCGGTTTGGGCTTTGGTGGCGTTGCTTTGTCGCATGCCATCATCCAAGGGGCGTTTCATAGCGTCATGGTGATGATATTTGCCACGATGACGTATTCGCTGGCGGTTGAGCGACTTGGGGCGTTTTTCGCTGGCGGACTTGCCAGTCTTGCCCCGTTTATCTCAGCCTTACTTGCCGTGCCACTCTTGGGCGAACCCCTAAACAGCGTCATGGTGCTAGGGCTCATCGGCATGGGGCTTGGCACGGTACAGCCATGGCGTTATGTGGGCGCGCTAAAAAGTCGTTTGTTCAAATCATCTTGACACACCATACCACCCAAGCCATCATTGATTTTTTATCAAAGTTTTGTTAAATTAGGGTGTTTATTGTTTTGACAAAATGGCATTATACACCCAACAAACTTAATATTTACCACAGGCTTTGTAGGGACTGGCTCCGCACGTCCTTTGATAACATGCCAATTTTTATAGGCGTGCACAGCACGCCCCTACACCCAAACTTCATTATGTTTGTGATAATTTTAAAGTTTCTCGGGTGTACATTAATGACTTTTGATAAATGTCATTTAAATTTTTTTGTAACAACACCCACAAATTACCTTTATAAATAAGTAAAATATAGCGAGTTTTTATGTCTGCCATCAAGCTAAATAACATCACCGTCTATTGTGGTTCTAACTTTGGTGAGATTCCCGATTATTATCATCACGCCCAAATCCTAGGCGAACGCCTTGCCCATCATAACATCCGCCTTGTCTATGGTGGGGGCAATGTCGGACTCATGGGAACGCTTGCCGACAGCACGTTATCGCATGACGGAGAAGTCATTGGCGTGATTCCCACCTTTTTAAAACAAAAAGAAGTCGCCCATCTGGGACTGACCGAACTCATCGAAACCCCCGACATGGTCACTCGCAAAACCAAGCTCATCGAACTGGCGGACGGCTTTATCGTCATGGCAGGCGGTTTGGGGACGTATGAAGAACTGTTTGAAGTGCTGTCCATCACTCAGCTTAATCTCATCCGCAAACCCATCGGCTTATTAAATGTCGCTCATTTCTTTGACCCGCTACTTGACATGCTCGCCAAGACTGCCGAGAGTGGGTTTATGCCCAAAGAGAATTTACAGCTTTTGTGCATCGCCGACAACAGCGAAGAGCTACTGCACAAAATGGCAAATTTTAAATTCATCGACGCCCCCAAATGGGTTAGACCAGCATGGCTTGATGAGATTGTTTCTTAATGTTATGCCAAACACAGGGGTGGTTGGTTGGATGGTTTTTGCAATTTGATATATAAGGGTAAAATATTTTATCCTTCTCATTTTTAACAATCATATTGGGGTTACACCCAACGAACTTGATATTTGTCATGAGTCTGTAAGAATCGGCTCCGCACATGTCCTTTAATATTGCTATTTTTATAGGCACGCACAGCACGCCCCCACATCCAAACATCATTGCGTTTGTGGTAATTTTAAAATTTCTTGGGTGCAAAAACTTTCTTATTTATCACCCATCAAAATCCCCACAAATCAAATCCGCATCAACAGGATAAAGTTTTTTATTTGCAAGGTAAGTTGGGATGTATACCGTTTGATTTAAATCATAATCGCCATTCATCATGACTTTATATAGCCCATTTTGATGATATTTAACCATCAGCTCATAGTTGGAGCCACTTTTATTTGTCATGATAAAACTTATGCCATCATCTGACAAAAGCACGTTATCAATGGAGTGTTTTTCAATAACGTTAGTACAAAAGTCTTTCCAAATGATTGTGTTATTTTTTGTATCGATAAAAGGAAAAACGGCACCGCACATACAATAAGCATCAAAAGCACCAACGTATTTGCCATCAGTTTTTTCCAAACCGTTTAATTCTTTGTTTAATAGAATTCCTGCAAAACCCCAGATTAAAGAAAACCGTTCGTGGTGAGCTTGTCGAACCATAACGGTTTTCCGCCATCCTTCGACAAGCTCAGGGCGAGCGGAAAACTAGTTTTGCAGGAAGTTTAATAAATTAGCAAGATGTCTTTGATGATGGGTCAATACCGACAAGCGATGATGATTGGCAGTTGCTTGGCACTGCTTTTGTGTTTGTGGATTTTTAGTGCAGTTTTTAAAAGTGTCTTGTTGCCACTTTTTTTGATTATCTTCTAAGGCAACTTTTAGGCTATTGGATAAATTTGCATATAATCCATCATAAGCCTTTTTAACCCCATTATCATTTGGTAAATAGTCATCATGTTGTCGCACTTGCTCATTTATACCACCACAAGCAGATAAAATAACGGCAGTAAACACAACACCTATTTTAAAAAATAATTTCATAAAACACCCCAGTCAAAACACAATCATTGCCAATTAAAATCAATTTTACTACACCCCAGTCTTGGCAACAAGCCCAACCCAGTTTATAAAGACGATTTTAAAGGACATTTATTGATGATCCAGACATCAAAAATGATTAAAAATTACTCATTTTTAATCATTGTTTTACCCAATTTACCCCATTTTTGTAAAAAATTTACCCAAAATTGCAAAAAATACTTGCAAAATATCCGTACGCATGTACACTATGCACCTGATGATAACACAAATTTTGGCGTTACCGATTTTAACAATAACGCCGATGATTGCCACTAGGCGATTTTGAAAAAATTTGTTACAATAAACTTTTACATTTTATAAGGTGACGGCATGGGCATTCTAAAAAACACCCAAAAACCAACTTCCCAATCCACAAAAACACAGACGGCAACGAATGCCACCATTGACATCGCTCAGATTCGTGAGCTGATTGAACTCATGGAAGAGAAAGATTTGGCAAACCTAGAACTGGGCAACGATGACAGCTATGTTCATCTGACCCGTAACGTGGCGGTGCAAACCGTTGCCATGCCCCAAATGTCCGCTCCTGCCAGTACCGCACCAACCGCCCCCACGCCAAAAACTCCGAGCGGCAAGGTTGAGACATCGCCCATGGTCGGGGTATTTTACTCCGCCCCCAGCCCAAACGACCCACCCTTTGTCAAAGTCGGACAAAAAGTAGAAGCAGGCGACCAGCTTGGTATCATCGAAGCCATGAAAATCATGAACCCCCTAGAAGCCACCCAAAGCGGTATCATTGAAGAGATTTTGGTATCTAACGCTGACGTGGTGCAGTTTGGGCAACCAGTCATTCGCTACAAAGCCTAACGGGTGAGTTATGATTAAGAAGTTATTGATTGCCAACCGTGGCGAGATTGCCCTGCGTATCGTGCGTGCGTGCAAACAGCTTGGTATACAGACGGTGGGCGTGTATTCATCGGCGGACAAGGATTTGATGCACCTGCGGTTTTGTGATGAAGCAGTCTGCATTGGCGATACCCCATCCACCCAAAGCTATCTGTCCATCCCTGCCATCTTGACTGCTGCCGAGATAACAGGGGCGGATGCCATTCACCCTGGTTATGGCTTTTTGTCCGAGAATGCCGACTTTGCCGAGCAGGTCGAAGAAGCAGGGCTGACTTTTGTAGGCCCCCACCCTGACCACATCCGCCTGATGGGTAACAAGGTCTCTGCCATCAACGCCATGAAAAAAGCAGGCGTACCCACCGTCCCCGGTTCGGTTGGTGCCATCACCCTACACAATGCCGAAGAGCAAGCGCGTGCCATCGGCTTTCCACTCATCGTCAAGGCGGCAGCAGGTGGGGGCGGTCGTGGCATGCGTGTGGTTGAGCGTTTTGAAGAGCTTATCAATCAAGTCCAAGCCGCCAAAACCGAAGCCAAAAACGCCTTTGGCGATGATACGGTCTATATGGAGCGGTTTTTGAAAAACCCACGCCACGTAGAAGTCCAAGTCCTAGGCGACGGCAATGGCAACGCCCTACACCTGTTTGACCGTGACTGCTCACTACAACGTCGCCACCAAAAGGTGTTAGAAGAAGCCCCTGCCCCTGGCATTCCTGATGACATCAAACAGCCGATTTTAGACGCTTGCGTGCGTGCGTGTGAGCAAATCGGCTATCGTGGGGCGGGGACGTTTGAGTTTTTGTATGAAAATGAGCAGTTTTTCTTTATTGAGATGAACACTCGTGTACAAGTCGAACATCCTGTTACCGAGATGATTACGGGTATTGATATCATCGTTGAACAGCTTAAAATCGCCGCAGGCTATGGACTATCCTATCATCAAGATGAGATTACCATTCGTGGTCACGCCATGGAGTGCCGTATCAATGCCGAAGACCCCAAGACCTTTATGCCCTGCCCTGGTCGCATTGACAATCTATTCGCCCCGAGCGGTTCTGGCGTGCGGTTTGACAGTCATCTGTATCAAGGGTACAGCATTCCTAGCTACTATGATTCGATGATTGGCAAGCTCATCTGTCATGCCCAAACTCGCAAGCAGGTCGTACAAAAAATACTCCATGCCCTAGATGAGCTCATCATCGAAGGCATTAAGACCAACACTGCCTTACACCGTGATGTGATATTGCAAGATGAAGCCTTTACCGAAGAAGCTCAAAACATTCATTATTTGGAAAATCATTTGTTAAAGGGCAACTAACTCATCGCTTTTTAACAAATCAATAAAAAACCTTGGCTCTCACCAAGGTTTTTATTATTACGCTCGATTCTCTTCACTCTGCACATCTTTAATGCCCAGCATATCAAGCAAGGCGTCCGTCCCTGATGAACGGGTTAGGTTAGGATTAATGACCAGCCCGAGATGACGTTGTAACTCCACGTTCTCTTTTAGGTCAATCTTAACCAAATCTTGATTGATGAGTGTCTCAGGTAGCACCGACCAGCCCAGTCCCACAGACACGAGCATACGGATGGATTCTAACGGGTTGGTACTCATGGTTGCAAAGGGGCGTAGGTTGTGCTTGTTGAACTCAGCCAAGGTAATCTGACTGGTAAAAGTATTCGCCGCAGGCAAAATCGCAGGATGACGTGCCAGTTGCAAGAGACTCACGGACGACTGCTGTGCCAATGGGCTTAGCACCCCCGTGACAAAATACAGCGGGTCAGACCACAGCGTGTGATACGCCAGTCGTCTGTCAAAAGTCGGGGGTAAGGTCAAAAATGCCAATGCCACATCGCCTTCTAGCACCGCTTTATGTGCCGTCTCACTGTCCATAAACTGCACTTCTAGCTGAACAGACGGATAAGTTTGGATAAACTGCTTTAAGACGGGGGGCAAGTGGTGCAGTCCGATATGATGACTGGTGCCAATGACCAGTCGCCCCGTCGCTACTTCCTTTGAGTAGAGCAGACTGGCTTTACAGCTCTCATAGTCTTCAAGCCATTTTTTGGCATAGGGCAGTAGCTCATGAGCTGATGCCGTGGGGATAATGCCACGTCCGATGGTGTCAAACAGTGCCGTGCCAAACTCATCTTCTAAGCTCTTAATCCGCTTGGAGACGGCAGGTTGGGTAATAAACAGTTTCTCGGCGGCACCTGAGATACTGCCCGTTTGCATGACGGTGATGAACGTGGATAAATTGGTGGTATTCATGATGCATTCCTGCGTAAATGATTATCGTATTATGACAAAGTTGTCAGTGCAATATTATATCAAATTTTTGGGGATTGGTAATAACTTTATTTACTTTTGGTTATGTTTTTTAAAAAATAAATAAGACAAAATGATGATAGACATCGGTTTGGATGAGTTTTTTGATAAATCACCAGGGCAATCGCACTACAAAATTTTATATGGAATTGATTAAAAATCAAGCAAATTTAGTGTTTATAGTTAATTTTAACTAAATAAATTTTTAATAGATTATTCAAAGTGTAATTGGTTTGGTGGGTTTTTAAATAATTGTGCATCTAAAAATTACCAATTTCTTTAAAAACATAATTTTATTTGCTAAAAATTAAATATAGTGCGATTGCCCTGGATAAATCACTGACATCACTCCCGCCCCCGACAAATTGTGATACAATATTAGGGCGTATTGAACATTGGTATTTGCAATGAAAAATGAGAAAAATCGCCCGTTTTTCAAGGAAAAGTCCGCAGTTGATATTGAAATATCAACAAGGATTTTGACGTAGAAAAACCAGATTTAGCCATTTTTCATGCAAAAATTGATTTAAAATGTTAAGTTTTTACCTTATTTTATAAAATGCTATCAATGGTAGGCACGCCCTATGTTACCTGCTATCCTTGATGATGTCATGACCGCCCACAACCCCACTTTTACCCAGAAATTCACCATTGCCATGATTGGCTTTTTTGCCTTTTTACAGGTCTATTCGGTACAGGCGATTTTGCCGGTACTCATGCAGGACTTGCAGGCGAGCGAAGTGCAAGTGGGGCTGGCGGTCGGGGCGACGGTCATGGCGATTGCCCTGATGTCGCCTTTTATGGGCATGCTCTCGGATGCCTTTGGGCGACGGCGGTTTATCATCGGCTCATTGCTCATGCTCGCCATTCCTACTTTTATGGTCGGTATGGCGGGGTCGGTGGATGGGCTGACGTTTTGGCGGTTTTTGCAGGGGCTTGCCGTCCCTGGCATCACGGTGGTACTCATTGCCTACATTGGCGAAGAGTACGGCGACAACATCGCTGGCATGATGAGTCTGTATGTGGCAGGCACGGTATTGGGCGGGTTTAGCGGACGGTTTTTTGCAGGGCATTTGCACGAATGGATAGGCTGGCGGTGGGGCTATGGCGTCATGGCGGTGCTGACCTTAGTGGGGGCGGTGTGGGTACTAAAAAGCCTACCCAAATCGCAACACTTTAAAAAAAGCCAAAACTTCCAAGACGCCCTACGCCTGCTCCTGTCCCACACCAAAAACCGCCATGTCATGAGTGCCTGCCTGCTCGGTGGCTGTGTGCTATTTAGTTTGGTGGGCTGTTTTACCTTTATCAACTTGCACCTAGCCGATGCCCCTTATCGGCTATCAGCGTCTCATCTGGCGAACATCTTTGCCCTATATCTCATCGGCATGGTCATCACCCCCTTGTCCGCCAAAATCATCGCTCGCTTTGGCATGACCAACACCATCATCTTTGCCGTCATCTGCTCCATCACAGGGCTATTCATCACTTTATCTGCCCCCCTACCGCTCATCATCATCGGCTTGACCATCATGTCATCAGGGGTATTTATCACGCAGTCGGCGACCATCAGCTACATCGCAAGCCATGTCAAAGAAGGGCGTTCGCTGGCGTCAGGACTGTACTACATGGGCTACTATGGCGGGGGCAGTGTCGGGGCATGGGTCTGTGCCATCGCCTATGCTCATGGTGGATGGCTCTATGCCGTGCTGACCATCTTTGGCGTGCAACTGTTGGCATTGGGCGTGGTAATGGGGCTTATGAAAAAGGCGTGATGATAAGATGATAATGAACATTGTTCAATTAAGACCTTTTAAATCATATAAAAAATGACACCCCCAAAAATCACCATCTGACACAGGGTGGATGACAATTTACCCGATTTGCACATAAATCTACCCATCTTTACCGAATTTTTGCTACAATAGTAGGGCGTTTATTTTTTCCTTTTATTTTTAGCATTTATGAACAATACTTACGACAGTCGCACGCAGGCGGATTTTTCTGATGAGCCAGCAGGATTTGAGCAAACAGGATTCGCCTTTGAAAACGAAAATTTGTTTGACAACATCACCACCAGCATTCAAAACGCCTTAACCAACATCAAACACAGCTACACCCACACCGCAGGGGATTTGGTTGATGAGATTTATGTAACGGGCAGTCAAGAGCAGATTAACGATGCCCTAAATCAGTTTGTGGTACAAAATGTCGGCATGGTGCTAGATTTGCACCTTGAACTGTTTGACGGCTTTTTAAGGCTTTACTGCACGGCGGACGTGTTAGATATGCACCTATCGGTGGCGTGCAATTTTAAGCTCACCGAAGCTCGTCTTGACCGTCATGTTCAGCGGTTTGCCTTTGAACAAATCTCCAACACCGACATCATCACCTTGCACAGCAAATCATGGTGGAAAACCCCTGCCATCAAGTTTGCCGTGCCTGCCTATCGCACCCTACTTAGAAAAGACCCCCTGCCCTTTTTGTTGTCGCTATCGCCCAAACTCAAAGGCAAGCCCTTTATTGAATACAAGGGCAACGTCATCTACCTAGAAATCGGACGTTGGCTCCCTGATGACATCAAAGGCTACTTAAAAAAAGCTCAGGTCAATCACGCCATCGTCAAAAAAGAGCAACTGGTACTAAAAGTACAGCCCAACTTTGGCGACATATTAAGCCTAGGCGACCCAAACAGCCCCATCATCACCGAAAAAGACAATCCCAATCAGGCGGATGACAAAGAAGTCTAATGGAACTCATTATGTTTATTGGCTTGCAAGGAGCGGGCAAAAGTACATTCTATAAAGAGCGGTTTGTTGATACGCACATACGCTTAAATGGCGATATGCTCAAAACCGCCCACCGTGAAAAACTGCTGTTTAGGGCGTGCCTAGACAGCAAAACCCCAACCGTGATAGACAAAACCAATCCGACCAGAGATGTCCGAGCGGATTATATCCGTTTGGCAAAGGTTCATCATTTTAAGGTCATCGCCTATTATTTTGATGTGCCGTTTGATGTGGCACTTGCCAATAACAACCAACGACACGGCAAAGCCAAAATCCCCGAAGTAGGACTAAAATCAGTTGCCAAAGTGCTGACCCACCCTGACTTTGATGAAGGTTTTGATGAGATTTTTGTGGTAAAAAATATCAGTGGCGACTTTGAAGTACAGGAGTATGTATGCGATTTGACGAATTAGACACAAGGTTACGCCAATACGAAACCTTACATGACAGCTTTGTTTTGCCAAATATTCACATGATCGTGCGGTTGGACGGTCGGGGCTTTACCAAAAAGGCGGACGATGTTTGGCGACTCAACCGCCCCTTTGATGACACCTTTCATCACGCCATGACCAAAACCACCGAACACCTTATGAATACTGGCTTTCGCGTGGTCTATGGCTACACCCAAAGCGATGAGATTTCTTTGCTACTACACATCGATGACGACAGTTTTAATCGCAAAACTCGCAAAATCATCTCACTACTGGCAGGTGAAGCAAGCGGAGTGTTTAGCCTTGTCATGAACGCCCCTGCCAGTTTTGACGCTCGCATTTGTGAATTGCCAAATAAAGCATTGGTGCAGGATTATTTTAGCTGGCGACAAGAAGACGCTCACAGAAACGCCTTAAACACACATTGCTACTGGCTACTTAGAAAACAAGGACAATCGCCACGGGCAAGTGCCGATTTTTTGTTATACAAATCGGTAAGTGAAAAGCATGAACTGTTATTTCAAAACGGCATGAATTTTAATGACGCACCAAATTGGCAAAAGCGTGGCGTGGGCGTATATTGGCAAGATACTCACAAAGATGGCTTTAATCCCAAAACAGGCGAGCAGACAGTCGCCTTACGCAGAACCTTGGTCGTTGATGACAATCTACCCATTTATGATGAGTATCGTGAGATGATTGGGGGCATGCTTGGCTGATTTTAATCTTTAAAACACTTCATTCTCAACTTAAAATGGCGACTCATTGATTATTTGATAATTATTTTTCGGGTTGTAGGGACGAATTGTAATTCGCCCTTGATAAATCAATCACTCATGTGAAGTTGAGAATGGGGTTTTAAAATTTTATCCTATATCAAGGGCAGATGTGATTTATCCCAACAACCCAAAAACAATCATTGAAAAATCAATAAGTTATAACTTTAAATTGAGATTTAAGTTGAGATTGAAACAAAACAATGCATTTTAAATAGGATTATTCATCAATTCTACCTTTAAACTGATTTATCGGGACAAACGACAATTTGCCCCATGGTAAGGCAAAAGTAGCTAAAATTGGAGCATGTCCTTTAAAATTTATCACATCCCTTTTTATACCCCTTTAAAAAATCAAGCCCAACCCCCATTTAGCACCCAACTGTGTTATAATTGACTGTTTCAATCACTTTTAGGCATGAGCGAGAACCCATGAGCGAACATTCTACTTCCCAATTAGCCGCCCTTATTCAGCTTGGCAAAGAACAAGGCTATCTGACCTATGCCGAGATTAACGACCAACTGCCCGAATCTGTCACCGAAAGCGACCAAGTAGAAGACATCATCGCCATGCTGACGGACGTGGGCATTGCCATTTATGAAGTCGCCCCTGATGAAGACGACATCATTTTGGCAAACTCAGGCAGCGATGACGACATGGCAGCCGATGAAGCGGCGGCGGTGTTAGCCAGCGTTGAGACCGAACCGGGGCGTACCACCGACCCTGTGCGTATGTACATGCGTGAGATGGGGACAGTAGATTTGCTCTCTCGAGATGGCGAGATTAGTATCGCCAAACGTATCGAAGAAGGTACCCGAGAAGTGCAGTACATCATGGCGTACTGGCCTGGCACGGTCAAGTTTGTCCTTGATGAGTACGCACAAGTACAAACGGGCGAGAAAAAAATCTCTGATGTGGTCACAGGCTTTTTATCCCTAGATGACAGCGATTTTGAAATCCAAGAGAACGACACAGAGATTGACCTAAAAATCAGTGAAGCCGATGATGACAGCGATACCGAAGAAGAAGATGACAACGGCATGAGCATGGACGCTGACAGCGATGATAGCAGTCTTGACCCCGAAGAAGTCAAAGCCCGCTTTGATGAGATTCAAAGCCTGTTTGACAATGCCAAAAAAATGCTTGAAAAACATGGACGTAACAGCGAAAAAGCCAAATCTGCCTATGATGAGCTTGCCACTCGCTTTATGCTTATCAAACTAAACAACCGCCTATCTGACCAAATCATGGCACTCATGCGTGAAGTCTATGAAGACGTACGTGCCACCGAACGCCAAATCATGCGTCTGGTTATTCGTAAAGGCAAAATGCCCCTTGATGAGTTCAAAAAAACCTTCCCCAGTAACGAAACCAACATCGACTGGCTGGCTCACCGCATTGATGGCAAACCCGCCTTTGCTGGCACCTTAGAAGCGGTGATGCCTGATGTTGTTGCCTTGCAAAAGAAAATCTTGGCACACGAAGAAAACCTACAAATGAACATCAAAGACATGAAAGCCGTGGCTCGCCAAATGGCAATCGGGGAAGCCAAAGCTCGTCGTGCCAAAAAAGACATGGTCGAAGCCAACTTACGTCTGGTTATTTCCATCGCCAAAAAATACACCAACCGTGGCTTACAGTTCCTTGACCTTATCCAAGAAGGCAACATCGGTCTCATGAAAGCGGTAGATAAATTTGAATACCGCCGTGGTTATAAGTTCTCAACCTATGCCACATGGTGGATTCGTCAAGCCATCACTCGTTCTATCGCTGACCAAGCACGCACCATTCGTATCCCTGTACACATGATTGAGACGATTAACAAAATCAACCGTGTCAGCCGTCAGCTACTCCAAGAGATGGGACGTGAACCCACCCCCGAAGAGTTGGGCGAACGTCTTGACATGGACGAAGCCAAAGTGCGTAAAGTCCTAAAAATCGCCAAAGAGCCGATTTCCATGGAAACCCCCATCGGCGATGATGAAGACAGCCACCTAGGCGATTTCATCGAAGACAGCACCATTTCAAGCCCTGTTGAGAGTGCCACTGCCGAAGGTCTGCGTGAAGCCACCCGAGAAGTGCTAGACAACCTAACCGAGCGTGAAGCCAAAGTGCTAAAAATGCGGTTTGGTATTGACATGGCGTCCGACCACACCTTAGAAGAAGTAGGCAAGCAGTTCGATGTTACTCGTGAGCGTATCCGTCAGATAGAAGCCAAAGCCCTACGCAAACTTCGCCACCCATCTCGCTCCGAGCATTTGCGTTCGTTCTTGGAAAATGATTGATTTTTAAAACACCCAAAATAACCACCACAGTGTGGTTATTTTTATGCTTGAAAAAGCGACCGCCACCCCCATTTACCCCTAAATTCATCTACTTATTATTATCATGACCACCAAACTTACCAATCTAAACATCGCCCCTACCGTGAACGCCAAACGCACCGAAATCCAAAACCCCGAGCTGTGGCAATTCCCCATGGACTACCCCATGAGCATCATCGGGCATGAAGGCGAGCATGACAGCCTACGCCATGAAGTCACGCTTATTTTGGCAGAGATTTTCCCTGATTTTGACACCGCCAGCATGGTCGTCCGCCCATCCAAGACAGGACGGTTTCACGCCCTACGAGTCAATCTACACCTAACATCTGCCGATGAAGTCAATCGCCTATACACCGCCCTTGACAAAGCCAAAACGGTCAAGACCGCTGTCTAGTGCTCTACATACGTTTACCAAAGACCACTTGCAAGAGTTGGTCTTTTTTTATAAACTTTAAAATACCATAACCCATTTATCTCGTTTACCCATTTATCTTACTCATCTAAATAACCACCATGCACACCATACCCCCCAAGCCCCCAACCGCCCTACGCATTTTACACACATCCGACTGGCACATCGGCAAACGCCTGTTTAATCACACCCGATATGATGAATTTGAAGCCTTTTTAAATTGGCTACACACCGCCATCAGCACTCATGACGTGGACGCACTCATCGTAGCAGGCGACATCTTTGACACCGCCACCCCCAGTAACAAAGCCCAAGAGCTGTATTATGAATTTTTAGGCAAAGTCGCCAAAAGCCCCTGTCAACACGTCATCATCACCGCAGGCAACCACGACAGCCCCACCTTTTTGGACGCCCCCAAAGCCATTTTAAAAACACTCAACGTCCAAGTCGTCGGACAAGTCACCGCCGACATCCATGATGAAATACTGTTATTAAAAGACAATTTAAAAGACAATTTAAAAGACAATTTAAAAGACAATTTAAAAGACAATTTAAAAGACAATTTAAAAGACAATTTAGACATCGTGCGTGCCATCGTCCTTGCCGCGCCTTATCTGCGTGACAAAGACGTCAGGACAGGCGGTAGTTTTGAGCTGACAGGACAGCGAGACATCGAGACCGCCCAAGGCATTGCCAAGCATTATCAAAGCCTTGCCGACCATGCCATCGCCCTGCGAGATGAACACCAAGCCAGCCCACACCAGCCCCCCATCCCCATCATCGCCACCGGTCATCTGTTTAGTGCAGGGGCGAGCGTGTCATCGGATGATGACGGCATGCGAAAAGAGACCTTTGTCGGCACGCTCGGGCAACTGCCTGCTAGCATTTTTGCCGATGACATCAACTATGTCGCCCTAGGACACATCCACGCTCCCCAAAAGGTCGCAGGGCAAGACCGCATTCGCTACTGTGGCTCGCCCATTGCCATGGGCTTTGGTGAGATTGGTAAGGACAAGCAGGTCTTGATTGTTGATTTTGACCCCGCCACAGATAACACTCCCCACATTCATGCCTTGACCGTACCTGTCTTTACCAAACTGGTGAGACTACAAGGCGACACCGACAGCATTAAGCACGCCTTACGCCCCCTAATCGCCGAAAACCAGACCATCTATGCCGAGATTATCTATGACGGGCAGGCGTTAGAGCCGAATTTTGCCAAAGACATCAAAGCCTTTTTGACAGACACCAACGTCCTACCCCTAAACATCCAAAACAACACCCAACGCAGGCACGTCTTACAAAGCACCCATCATGGCGAAAACCTAAAACAACTCACAACCATGGACGTGTTTGAGCGACTCTTAGATAGACGAGCGGTGAGTGATGATGAAAAAGATGAGCTAAAAGTCGCCTATCAGCACATCATCCAAGCCATTCATGAGCAGGACGTGCAGGCGGACTGACGGCGTATGGCTTGGTTTGCCTGCCACCTCACTTATTTTATCCGACTGATTTTGACCCAATTTATTTTAAAGTCATTTTACCAATTTATTTTGCCATTTATTCATCCAAAACATCATGAAAATACTTTCTTTATCATTTAGCAATCTTAACTCTTTAAAAGGCAACTGGCACATTGATTTTACCGATGACGCCTTTGTCAATGACGGACTGTTTGCCATCACAGGGCAGACAGGGGCGGGCAAGACCACGATACTAGACGCCATCTGCCTTGCCATCTATGGACAAACGCCAAGGATTAGCACCATCAGCAACACCCAAAACGAACTCATGAGCGTAGATAGGGGCGACTGCCACAGCGAAGTGGTGCTACTCATGAATGAGAGTGCAGGCGATAAGCTGTATCGGTTCAGCTTTGAACAGCGACGGGCAAATAAAAAGCCCGACGGCAAATTACAACCCATCAAACGCCAAATCAGCCTACTGACCAGCCCATCCGATGACGGCACCATCATTGAGACCAAACCGAGCGTGTGCGATAAAAAAGCCATAGAAATCATGCACATGAACTTTGAGCAGTTTACCCGTTCGGTCATGCTCGCCCAAGGCAACTTCTCTGCCTTTTTAAAAGCCGAAGCCAACGAAAAAGGCGAAATCCTAGAACAAATCACCGGCACGCACATCTACGCCAAAATCAGCCAAAAAGCCTTTGACGTGCATAAGCAAAAAAAGGAAGAGCTACACCAATTAGAGCAAAAAGTAGGCGACATCGATGTCATGGATGATGAGCATTTCTCCGCTTTGGAGCGACGTATCAGCGATGATGACGCCCGTCTTCGTGACACCCAAACAAGCCTGCAACACCTAGACACCATCATCGGCTGGCACCAAGCCCAAGCCCAAGCCCAAGCCCACATCACCAAGCACCAAGCGGACATTGTGACCGCCCAGACAGACATCCAAGCCTTTGGTGAGTCGGCGACTCGCTTACGCCTTGCCAATCTGGCTCATGAGCTATCGCCCATCTACCAAGAACTCACGCGTGAACGCCACACCCTAACCCACACCCACACCGCTCTAACCGAGCTACAAAACGCCCTGCCCGAGCTAGTACAAGAACAGCAAACCCGACAAGCACAAAAGGACAACTATTATCAAACCCTGACCACCCACAAAGCCCAGTATGAACAAGCCCTACCCCTGTTCAAACAAGTGCGAACGCTAGATAACATCATCGCTCAGGACAAATCGGCAATCGATAAAATCAGCCACGCCATCACGAACGAGCAGACGATGATAGCTAATGCCAAGCAGGCGATATCAGAACTACACAGTCAGCAGGATGGGTGCCAAACCACGCTACATACCATCAATGACCGCCATGAGCACATGGCACACTATCCCGACATCAAGCAAGATGTGGGCGTGCTGTCAGGTCATGAACGTGAGCTTGGCACGGCTTTGGCACAGCTTCGTCAGCACACCCAAAAACTGCACGCCCAAACCGATGAGCTACACCAAAAAAACCAACAAATCAATGACAAACGAGACGAACTGCGAACCCAAAAAGAGCAGTTAGCCCAAAGCGAGCATGACCATCAAGCCCTTATCGGACAAATCAGCGAGCTGTTACAAACATCGCTCATGCTGTCTGATATTGACAATGACAAATTGGCGTATTATGGCACGCATTTTCAAGACAAGATTCATCGCATCAAAGAGTTGTCGCATTTGACTCATGCCCTTAGCCAGCATGAAGAGAGCCACAGACAGCTAAATGGACAACTTCATGAGCTAAGCACTCGCCTGCATGACAATGCCGAGCAAGAGCAAACCGCCCTGTCTGCCATTTCTGCCCTAAACGAGCAAATCACCCAAGAACAAAACACCCTATCTACCTTGCAACAGCATTATGACGCCCAGCAACAGCTCATCGCCCTAAAAGAACATCATGCCAAGCTGACCGATAATGAACCCTGTCCGTTGTGTGGCTCATTATTGCACCCGTACGCCCTTAACAACCCCTTTATCCATGATATTGATGACAGCACCAAAACCGCCATCGCCCACACCACTCAAAAAATAGAAACGCATAAAGAAAACCTGCAAGCTCACAAAGAAACACTTGCCAATATCACCAGTGCAAAAGTGTATTATGGCGAGCAACAACAAACATTAACAGCACAAAAAAATGAAATCATCACAAATATAAACCGTGATTATCAGACCATCATCGCACAGGATACAATAAAAAACGCCCATCATGAATTGCCCACGGCGTTAGATGATAATTCGCCCAAAATAAAAGAAGTCATTAATACATTAAATGACATCATTCATCAAACATTAGCCAGTTTAACTGGCAGTTATGATAACTATCATACATTACAGCACGCTTTTACCCAAAAAAGCCAAGAGCTTAGCACATTACGCCAAAATCTTGACATCATCACCCAAGACGGCAAAGCCCTAAAAAATCACATCCAAATCATCACAGAACAAACACAAGACACCAAATCCGCCATCGCTGATTATGAACAAAGTATTCATGAGCTTATCCATGCCATTAATACCAAATTAGAACCCTATCAAAAAGTCATTGATATTGATATGGATAATATTATTAATGTTATTAATAATATTAATAATAATGACAGCCACATATCATTATTAGCAAATATTCATCAGCATATTGGCGAGCTAACCCAAATCAGCCAAGACCATGACAATTACCACGCCCAAAAACAGCAATTAGAATCCGAGCTAAGTCACATTCAAATTCATCTGATCAACCAAACCAAACAATTAAATGACCATCAAGAAAAACTGCATGAATTAGAGCAAGAAAAAATATCTCTAACCCAGCACCATGACAGCCACACATCAGAGCGTGAAGCACTGTTTGGCACGGATAATGTCGATGACAAAGAAGCCACGCTACGCCAAGCGATAGATGAGAGCGAACGGGCGTTTCATGATAGCCAAGAGAGCCATCAAAAGTCCCAGCAAGCCCTATTAAGCCTAAATGAAAAAATCAGTCATCAT
Organism: Moraxella sp. K1664; assembly: GCF_039693965.1. Classification (NCBI taxonomy): domain Bacteria; kingdom Pseudomonadati; phylum Pseudomonadota; class Gammaproteobacteria; order Moraxellales; family Moraxellaceae; genus Moraxella; species Moraxella sp. K1664. The sequence continues at coordinate 1,926,985 of NZ_CP155576.1, read as the reverse complement.
CAAAGCCACATTGCCACGCTTGATAAACACATTAATGAATTACAACATAAGTTTAATGAATCACTGACAGACAAAGGTTTTAAAGACACCGATGAATTTTTATCGGCATGTATGGATAATGATGAACGCTTGGCATTAGCACAAACCGAGCAAAACCTGCATTATGCCTTAAAACAAGCCCGTGATAATCTTAACTATTGGGAGCATAAGCTAGATGACATCATGACTACCAAGCCTAATGATAAAGTTTTGGCAGATATTTTAAAAGACATGGATAAACAACATGAACCCAATACAACAAATGACAAACCGCAAAACATGACATTGGATGAATTAAAACACCACAAAGAGCAATTACAAAGCCGTCATTATGCACAGCTAACCGCCTTTGGTGAGCAAAAACAGCTATTTGTAAATGCCAAGGACAGTAGAGAAAAGCACGGTTCTTTGATGAATTTAATCAGTCAAAAACAGCAGGATTTACTGGTATGGGCAAAGCTCGATGAACTCATCGGTTCCAAAGAAGGCATAAAATACCGCAATTTCGTCCAAGGGCTGACCTTAGAGCTTATGCTCCATCACGCCAATGACGTCCTTAGTAAAATGGACAGTCGCTACGTCCTAACCCATGGCGATGATAAGATAAACAAAAGCCTTTTAGAGATAAATGTCATCGACACCGCCCAAGGCAGTGAGATTCGTAGCACCAAAAATCTCTCAGGGGGCGAGAGTTTTATTGTGTCATTGGCATTGGCAATGGGCTTATCACAAATGAGCAGTGAGAATGTCAGTATTAACTCATTGTTTTTAGATGAAGGTTTTGGCACATTAGATGATGAGATATTGGACATTGCGTTATCGGTATTATCATCATTAAAAGATACAGGTAAGATGATAGGAATTATCTCACACGTCCAATCATTAAAAGAACGCATTCCCACCCAAATCCACGTCAAAAAAATCGCTAATGGCGAAAGCAGATTATTAGGTTCGGGCGTGAGTTAGGCTTGGTATGATTTGGCAAATGATGTTAATTATTTTAAAAATTGGTTGGTAAAGCTAAATTTCTTTGATAAAAAAATTAATTCAAAGAAATTCATCCTTTGTCTTGACAAACTAATTTAAAATTATGATTAATACTTCAATATCAACTTAAAATGGCAACTTATTGATTGCCCAATAGTGATTTTTGGGTTATAGGGACAATTTATTCGCCCTTAATAAACAAATCACTTATACAAAGTTGATAATAAGCAGTTAATTGATAATCACAGCTGTTTAAATAAACCCATCATAAAAAGTCAAAAACAAATGGATGTATTATATTGCCAAAATATTACCGTTATGTTAATATAAAACAAAACCACATTTTTATTAGGAGTATGTGCCATGGCAACCGCCCCAAAAAAGCAGTCCACCACCAAATTTCGTGATGAATTCTCTGACACACTCTCTCGCTTAGAAGAGTTGGTTGAACACGCCAGTGCTGATGATTTGACCCAAATTGGAGTTCGCTTGGCGGAGTACCTACCTGCCACCAACGTCGCTCATCAACTAAGTAGCGAGCTGGGTGCGAGCAAATCCAAAGATACCGAACTTGCTCCCAACTGGCGTGAAGGCGGTTATCCTTATAAACATCGCATGAGCCGTAAAAACTACGAAGCCCAAAAGTACAAATTACAAATCGAACTTCTAAAACTACAACGCCACGTCAAAGAAACAGGACAAAAAATCGTCATCCTTTTTGAAGGACGTGACGCCGCTGGTAAAGGCGGTACCATCAAACGCTTTATGGAACACCTAAACCCCCGTGGTGCTAGGGTTGTCGCCCTAGAAAAGCCGACCGAGACCGAACATGGGCAATGGTATTTTCAGCGTTATGTGCAGACCCTGCCCACCGCAGGCGAGATAGTGCTGTATGACCGTTCATGGTATAACCGTGCTGTGGTCGAGCGCGTCATGGGCTTTTGCAGTGATGATGAATATCACACCTTTATGGAGCAGGTGCCTGCCTTTGAAAAACACCTGACTCAGTCGGGCATTACGCTCATCAAGTTTTGGTTCTCGGTAAGTCGTGAAGAACAAAAAGTGCGTTTCTCTCGCCGTGAGCATGACCCCCTAAAACAGTGGAAGCTCTCGCCTGTGGACAAAGCGTCCCTTGACAAATGGGATGACTACACCATCGCCAAAGAAGCGATGTTCTTTGAGACCGACACGAGCGAATCGCCATGGATTGTCGTCAAATCCGACTGTAAAAAGCGTGCCAGACTCAACGCCATGCGTTATGTCCTAAACAAGCTGGACTATGCCGACAAAGACGACTCACAGATTGGCAACATCGACCCGCTCATCGTGGGACGTGCAGGGGCGTTATATGAGACTGACGAGCATAAGGATGTAAGTAAGCGACCCACCAAAAAATAAAATCCCACACCAAGCCGTCTGCCCCACTCATCAAACTTATCAATCTATCAAGGGCAGGCGGTTTTTGGCAATGCCATCGGCAAATCTAATATAATAAATCCCCACCCCAAACACGCCACATCATGTCCTTACTCACCGCCACCGCCCTATCCTACCACACCCCAGACCGTACCTTGCTTGATAACGTGTCTTTTGCCTTACATTACGGGCAAAAAGTCGCTCTGGTCGGTCGGTCAGGCTCTGGCAAATCGATATTATTACAAGCCCTAGCCGATTTGTTGCCTTTGGATAATGCCGTTACTGATAGGATTATGTTAAATAAAAATGGAAAATTAACACCCCTTAGCCAAATCTCCCCACCTGATTACCGCACTGCCGTTGCCCTATTTCATCAAACGCCTAGCCTATCGGACGGCACAGTACTAGATAACCTAACCGCCCCCTTTGGCTTTAAACATCATCAAAACAAAAAATTTGATAAAGACTGGCATTTACAACAACTTACCACGCTCGGCAAACATGACAATTTTATCAACCAATCCATCCACGAGCTATCAGGGGGTGAACGCCAAATCGTGAGTTTTTTGCGGACGTTGCAATTTAACCCAACGCTCGCCCTATTTGATGAAACCACGTCCGCCCTTGATGATGAGACGGCAAATTTGCTCATGAGACTCGTGCTAGATTGGCATGACAACCACAAAGCCCTGATTTGGGTTACGCACACGCCAAGCGAACAACAGGTGTTGGGGGCGGATTTGTGGCGTATGGATAATGGTATGTTGGCGGTGTAAATTGGCAATAACAAGATTTTAAGATTAATGTAGATTTGGGCGAATTGCAATTCGCCCCTACATCTACAAATAATAAAATATCAATTTAAATCAATAACTTATACATTATGGCAATCACACTTACCCTAACCGACATCGCCTTAGCCAGCACCTTACTACTTATCACGATAGGCGTGTCGGCATACCTGCGACTTAGCTTAACAGGTACGCTCATCATGGCAGGGGTGCGGACGGTCGTGCAGTTGTCCATGATTGGGCTGATTTTGGCGTGGGTATTCGCTCGTGAGAGTGCGTGGCAGGTACTTGCGATTTTAACCGTGATGACACTCATTGCCAGCGTCTCGGCAAAAGGTCGGGTCAAACGCCCCTACAAGGGCTTATTATCTGATAGCATCATCTCGCTGTCGGTTGCCGCAGGCGTGGTTACGCTGATTGCCATGATATTGATTTTAAAGGTGTCGCCTTGGTATCGCCCCCAGTACATCATACCGATTTTGGGGCTGATTTTGGGCAATTCTTTGACCGCCATATCCTTGACAACCAACGAACTTGTAAACGCCATGCACGACAAGCAAGCCCTTATCAAATCTCGCCTATCGCTGTCGGCTACCCCCTTTGAAGCGGTGCATGAGCTTGTCAAATCGGCGGTGCTAAATGGCTTGACCCCAACCGTCAATTCCATGCTCGTGGTCGGACTGGTGAGCCTACCCGGTATGATGACAGGGCAAATATTGGCAGGGGCTGACCCCACGCAGGCGGTACGCTATCAGATTGTTACCATGTTTTTTATCTGTGCGGGCAGTACGCTGTCGTGTACGCTGTCGGCGGTGCTGGTGGTTCGGCGGTTTTTTGATGAGCGTGGGCGGTTTGTGGTGGCGGGTTAGTCTATTATAAGGCAAATTTCCTATTCTATCTCAAAACACAATATCACAATTTGGCAATTGTTGGCGTAATTTTTCAATATCTGCCGGATTAATTGGATTATTGGTTAAATAAATTTTACTCAGATTTTTCAAATTTGCCAAAATAGCAATGTCTTGGATTTGGTTACTTTCCAAACCAAGCACTGTTAAATTGGTTAAACTTGCCAAAGCAGAGATGTCTTGAATTTGATTACCCCATATGTCAAGCCAAGTTAGATTGGTTAAATTTTTCAATGCCGAGATATTGTTAATTTTATTATCTCCCAAATCAAGACTGGTTAAATTTGTTAAATTTTCCAAAAATAAAATGTCTTGGATTTGGTTATTGCGTAAATCAATAATGTTTAAATCAGTCAAATTATTTAAAGAAGAAATATCTTGAATTTGGTTACTCTCTAAATTAAGAACGTTTAAATTGGTCAATTTAGCCAATACTGAAATATCTTGTATCTGGTTTTCTAATAAATCAAGCTCGGTTAAATTCGCCAAAGGTAAAATATTTTGGATTTGGTTGTATGATAAATCAAGTTCAGTTAAGCTTATTAAACTTTTCAACGCCAAAATATCTCGGATTTGATTGCCCCATAAATAAAGCTCGGTTAAATTGGTTAAGCCTACCAATGCTGAAATGTCTTGGATTTGGTTACGCTCTAAATTAAGTTTGGTTAAACTTACTATTTCCTTAACACACTCAAAAACCAATGATTTATCCAGCCAATCAAATTCCGCTTGATAATCATATTTTTCATCAAAAACCCTTTTATTATTTTTCCATAATTTTAATTCCAACCCCTGTCTTAACAAAAAAAATCGCCACTCATCATCAAGCGACAGCCACCATGTCCACAGCTCGTCATCGGTCATTTGGTTTAGGCTTTTTGCTGCATTGGCAGATAAATGATGAGAATATAATGCATGGGTCATGGTTGTGTCCTTGTCTGGTGTTGGGTAGCATGGTTGATTTGGGCATGTTTGCCTTTATGTGATACTTGGATTATACACCCAGTTGATATTTACCACGGGTTTGTAGGGGTGTGCTGAGTACACCCTTTGATGACAGTACCGTGCAAAGCGTGCACAGCACGCCCCTACATCCAAGCATCATTGCGTTTGTAGCAATTTTAAAGTTTATTGAGTGTAACACAAAGAGAGCACTGCCAAACGTGATACTTTGCAAAAGCATGGTCGAACAGACATCGGCATTCGCATGGCTCAATAATCTTTTTGCAACACCCGCACTCATCGACCACCACACGAAGTGGTTTTATTTTTGGGTGTTTTATGCTACATTAATGAGACACTTTAACCCCACCAATCCTGTATGAACCTACCTAACGAACTGCTTGCCCTTGGTGCAGACTTTTTGCAAAAAGCCAATCAATTTTTAAGCGAACGCACCACCCAATCCATCCACCTAGACCCCGATGTCCTTGCCTATCGCTGGGTTGGCGGTCAGCGTGGCACACTCGTCCCTGTTGATGTTCACCTTGCCATCACTTTGGACGATTTGCACGGCATTGACACCCAAAAAGACAAAATCATTCAAAACACCCGCCAGTTTTTGGCAAACCTGCCTGCCAACCACGTTCTCATGACTGGCACTCGTGGGGCGGGTAAATCAAGCCTTGTGCGTGCCTTACTTCACGCCCATCATCAAGACGGTCTGCGAGTGATAGAAGTCGCCCGAGATGATTTGCAAATGCTTGACAAAATCCGCCACGCCATCAAAGCAAGCGACAACCACTGCCGTTATATCATCTACTGCGATGATTTGGCATTTAATGGGCATGATGAAAATTGCCGCACCCTAAAAAGCGTGCTGGATGGGGCGTTAGACAGCGAACAAGACCGCCTACTCATCTATGCCACCAGTAACCGCCGTCATCTATTACCACAGCTCATGAAAGACAACGTTAGTATTTATAACGGTCAAACCGATGAAGTCAATCCCTATGAGACCATCGATGAGACCGTCTCGCTCTCAGACCGCTTTGGGCTGTGGATATCGTTCTCGCCCATGAATCAAGAGACGTATCTGGATATTGTGGCGTATTATTTGGCACGGGAGGACATGGCATTTGATGAGATGGTACGTGGTGAAGCCCTAAAATGGGCAAGCACTCGGGGTGGTCGCTCGGGGCGGGTGGCATATCAGTTTAGTCGGCATTGGATAGGGTCAAGGCTGTTAGAGCATGGCTCTGTGGATGGTGTTACCCATGAATGACGCACCCAAGAAATTTTAAAATACTACAAACGCAATGACGTTTGGGTGTAGGGGCGTGCTGTGCACGCCTTGCACGGTACTGTCGTCAAAGGGTGTGCTCAGCACACCCCTACAAACCCGTGGTAAATATCAAGCTGGTTAGGTGCAATCTGCCTACCAAAAAACCAAAATAAAAAGGCGTATCATCACGCCTTTTTTATTGCACAAGCCCTTATATTCTTGCCAATGTCATCAGCTCACTGATGTCATAAGTACTCTCATCAATCAAATCAATACCGCAAGACAACTCACTAATCCAATCTAAGAACTCATCAAAAGTGGCTCGTCCATCCAACCGCTTGCCATGCTGTGGCACCATCATGTCCACAGGCAACTGACGCACGCTGTCCGCCCACAGACGGCAGGCTTTGTTGCTTGCCATGTAGCGTTTGTGAAAGCCTGACATGCTGTTGATGTGAGCTTGAAAATTCTCTACCTTAATGCCAGAATGCCCCACCAATGACGCCCCCATATCGCCCGAGAACAGAATCTGACTGACAGGGTCATAAAACTGAATGTTACCCACCGAATGTAAAAAGTGAGCAGGGATTGCCATGATTTGGGTGTTGCCCAGTGCATAAACCCCACCTGTATCAAGAATGCCTTCGAGCCGCTCTGACAGACCGTGGTGCAGTCGCCCTTTGGTAAAGGCAGAATTATAATGGGGTAAAAACCGCTCCCACAACGTCGGAATAAGCAGTTTGGTGTTTTGCAAATGGATGAGCCAACGGGGCATGGACGCCAAAATGTCAGGGTCTTGGTGTGAGCCGATGACGTACTTAATGCTCTCCATGCTGGTGTATTTGGTGATTTGCAAGGTCAGTGGCGTAAAGGTCAAATCCCCACCTGGGTCAATAATTGCCGCTTCTTTGCCATCAATGATTAAAAATTGGTTAGACGGCACGCTTTCATCTTCTTCGGGCATGCTAAACGCAATACATTTGTGATGACCATCATCATACAAAACATAAGATTCCATAACAATTTCCTAAATAACACCTAAAAATACACACCATAAAGTTTTTATGGGATTTAAGCATTATACGCTGATTTGATTAAAAATACCAAAAGTTTTTATTAGGGCGTGCCCACCATTGATAACATTTTTATAAAATTAAGATGAAAACTTGACAATTTCAATCAATTTTTGCATGAAAAATGGCTATCCGGCCACTTAATTTAAAAAAATTAAGTGAAAATCTTAAAATTTACCTGATTAAGTGGTCGGATTGTTTTTCTGCGTCAAAAACTTGTCTGATAGAATAACTATCAACCTGCGTTTTTTCCTTGAAAAACGTGCGATTTTTCTCATTTTTCATTGCAAATACCAAAGGCAGGCACGCCCTAAATTTATTTGTCATAAAACCACCCCGTCCAACAAAAATAAAATTTCTTAATTATTACTCTCTTGTAAATAATGTTATCAATGCCCCCGACCGCTTTTAAAACCCTAAAATTTACAAGTATTTTGTGGTATGATAAGCGTTTTTTATTTCGTCCGCACGCATTCTATGACTGCCTTATCGCCCAGCCCATCTGACATTCTTATCGCCTTTGACACCATTTTTGAGCAATGCTCTATCGCCATTTTACAAAATGACACCATTATCTATACCGAGACCGTAGCGGGTGGACGTGGGCAAACGGAGATTATTTTGCCCATGCTGGATAAGGCACTACATACGGCAGGCGTGGATATTAAGGATGTCAAAGCATGGGCGTTTAACCGTGGACCGGGGGCGTTTAGCGGTATTCGTATCAACACCGCCTTAGCCCAAGCCTTATCTGTCGCCAATGACGCACCGTGTATCGGCATATCTAGCCTACACGCCTTGGCATTTATGGCGTGTGAACAAACAAGCATGGCGGACGGCACAACGATAACTGCCGTGATAGACGCTCGCCAAAACCAAGTCTATGCAGGGGATTTTGTGGTGCAAAACGCCTTGCCCATTGCCCAAAACGAATATCTGCTGGATTATGATAAGCGTGTAGAGACCGACATCATCGTGGGGGACGGGGTGGATTTGGTGGCAACAGATGCCAAAAAATTACGTCTAAATCCCAGTGCCGAGCATATCGCCCGCCTTGCCTATCCGCTATTTTTAAAGGGCGAGACGGTAACGGCAGAAAACGCCTTGCCTGTGTATCTTAGAAATAACGCTTGGAAAACCTTGGCAGAACAAGGTAAGAAATGATTATTATGGCGTAAGTATGTTACGCCCTATTTAAATTGTCAAAACCACACAAAACACCAAACCATGCGTGACAAACGCCAATATCATGAAAAAACAAACCGCTGATGAAACCAATTTAAACGACCATGCTTTTATTATTGTCATGGCAGAATATGGCAAGGCTTTTTTATGGGGACAGCAAGAATTAAAAGACAAGTTCATTGGCGAATGTTGCGTGAGTTATTTTCCCAACATGACCGACCAACCCAGCCCCATACCCGATGAATTATGGCAACAATTTTGTGATTGGCATGTACAATTTGAATATGCATGGTTTGATTATAATGATGCTAATCTGGCTTTTAGAGATTTTGATAGAACCAAGCCAATTTCATTTGATTGGCTTGAATTTCACAGAATGGGCATTTCGTTAGCCAAACAATTAAAATCCATATTAAATGACAACGTTAGGGTTATTTATGAAATACCAGCAGAAGACTTTACAACCAAAGAGTTTTTTAGAATAGAAATTTTAAAAAATGGTGAAATCGTGCGTCTGATTTTGGATAAAAAATCCAATCAGTGGAAATATGATTATTCTAATCCAACATCATTAGCTAAATTTAATCAATCTCAATTACAACCCTAAGCAAGAGTAATATTTTGGACATTTTATTAGTTATCAAAGCCTTTATCATGGGCATTGTCGAAGGCATTACCGAGTTTTTGCCGATTTCTAGTACAGGCTATATGATTTTGTCGGCAGACATCATGAATTTTTGGGACAAGGACAAGCGGGATTTGTTCATTGTTTTTGTTCAGCTTGGGGCGATTTTGGCGGTTATTTATGACTATTGGGGCAGGCTGTGGACGGCATTTATGGGGCTACTGACTGGCAAGGCGGACGGCATGACCAACCCCCGTGGGCTGGGTATCTCGCTCATCATCGCCACCATTCCTGTCATGATTGTCGGCTTTACGCTCAAAGACTTTATCACAGGCACGCTGTTTCACCCGCTTGTCGTGGCAACCATGCTCATCATCGGGGCATTGCTCATCATTTATGTGGAAAAGCACCCACGCCCCATTAAGGCACAAGAAGCTGAACATATTGACTTTAAAATGGCGTTAAAAATCGGACTGGCTCAATGCCTTGCCCTGATCCCTGGTACCAGTCGCTCTGGCTCTACCATTATTGGGGCGTTGTGGTTTGGGGCATCTCGCAAATCCGCTACTGAATTTTCGTTCTTTTTGGGTATTCCTGTCATTGTCGGGGCAGGGCTTTTGGAGCTTATTGAGAAAAAAGACGTGCTGCAAACAGGGGAAGATTGGGCGATTTTGGGTGTGGGAACGGCGGTGTCTTTTGTCGTTGCCCTGCTATGTATTCGTTTGCTTGTGGCTTGGGTGTCAAAACGGGATTTTATGATTTTTGCCTATTTGCGGATTATCACAGGCGTGATTGTGTTATCGGCGTATTTTGTGTTTGGTTATCAGATTAAAGGGTAATATTTTATCAAATTTAATATATTAAAATGACATTTGATTTTTATTTAAAATCAATCTAGTACACATACCATTTATGGAAATTAACCCCAATTTGCACCCATTCTACCTTTTGAAAAATACCTTTTGTAGGGGTGTGCTATGCACGCCCCTACGGTGGTGCATTTTGAAGTTAAACAAGTATAGAAATATCTATTTAAAAAAGGCAATATTTTGACTATCAACATCATCGGCACCGAACAAGAAAAAGCATTATTTGATATATTAGACGTTATCAATAAAAATCATAATTTGTCTTTAAATTTATCTTTTTATGCTTTATCAAAACTAAGTGATAAATTTATCTCATCGTTTGCCAATGACAATGCTAATACACCCCTAATCGCTATTATAAAAAATACCCCAACCTTAATTAAAATTGACAACAATGCTATTATAAAATCATCATTAAATTGGCAAGCCCTAACCAAACGTATCGTAACCGCAGGGCGAAAGTCTGAGCTGATATTACAAGCAAGTAAATTAACGCCTGATATGAGCGTGATAGACGGTACGGCAGGCTTTGGGCAGGATGGATTGATATTGGCAAGTACAGGGGCGAATGTGTTAATGATAGAGCAAAATCCTATCGTGGCAATGCTGTTATTATTTGAGCATCAAATGATGAACGCCAATCCAAATTGGCAAAAGCTGTTAAGCCGAATTGCAATTTATCATGGTAATTTTTTGAATACCGACTTTATGGCAACATTGCCAAAAGTGGATATGATTTATCTTGACCCCATGTTTCCGTCTGATAGCTATTCGGCAAAGGTGGGTAAAACCATGCAAGTATTACATGACTTAGCAAATCCGCCAAGCGATGATGATGAAAGACTGTTTTTGGATATTGCCAATGTTCAATTAAAAGGCAATGGCAAAATCATTGTCAAACGCTCCTTATCCGCTCCCCATTTGGCAAATAAAACGCCCGTGCAAAGTGTGGCAAATGACGCAATACGGTTTGATAGATATTGATTCATATTGATATGGGTAAACTATGAAAATAGAATATATTCTGCTTGGGTTATTATTACTTAGCTTTGTGAATGATATTTTTCAAAAACGCAAATATCAAAAACTTTGGCAAGCGGTAGATAAAACCAAATACATTAACCGCTATTTGGACATTCTTGCCCAAACCAAAGACCAAACCCAAGCAGTAAAACAATTACGCCAAGAATTTAATGAATTGGGATTATTGCAAGCGGTGGAAATCAGTCAGCTTGCCCATCAGGATAAGTCTTAGGTTTTGGGTGGGGTATTTTTTTCATATTAACCCACCCAACTCCCAATCAACCATCTCTTAGCGACCAGAGTGTTTTTCACAGGGTGTGCTCAGCACACCCCTGCAAACCCGTGGTAAATATCAAGTTGGTTGGGTGTGTAATCAAAAATGTATTAGACTTCTTTCCAAACCCCGATTTTTGTGGATTTTTAAAAACTTCAACCCCAATACTTATAAAGGTTTATTTTTAGTTTGGAAAGAGATTTATTATCAAACCAATCGCAAGTTTATTGATAACGCCGTTAACTAGGGCGTGTTGAACTTTGGTATTTGCAATGAAAAATGAGAAAAATCGCATGTTTTTCAAGGAAAAAGTGAAGTTTGATAGTTATTCTATCAAACGAGCTTTTGACGATGAAAAACAATCCGACCACTTAATCAGGTAAATTTTAAGATTTTCACTTAACTTTTTAAATTAAGTGGTCGGATAGCCATTTTTTCATGCAAAAATAGATAAAAGCTTTAAATTTTCATCTTATTTTATAAAAATGTTATCAATGGTAGGCACGCCCTATTAGCTTATGATGAATAAAATTACTCTATTTACACCCATCTTTTCTTTGTTGGGATTTTTATGAGCATTATCTTATTTTTTTCGCCACAAATCAAAAGAAAATCCATAGAACAGCCAAAAACCCCCAAGATTTTTTGGCTAAAATTTGCTACAATAAGGGCATTTACCCCAACCCATAAGGACTGCTATGAAAATTTTAGTTACAGGTACAGGCGGACGTGAGCACGCCTTAGCGTGGGCGTGTGCCAAAGATGACAGAGTACAGACCGTCTATGTCGCTCGTGGCAATGCAGGTACAGCCACCGAACCCAAGCTCCAAAACGTGGATTTGGACATCACCGACCACCCTGCCGTAATTGAGTTTTGTCAATCTCACGACATCGCTTTTGTGCTTGTGGGGGCGGAAGCTCCGCTTGTGGCGGGCATTGTGGACGATTTGGAGCGTGCTGGCGTGCGTGCGTGGGGCTGTTCTAAATACTGCTCACAGCTAGAAGGTTCTAAGGCATTTGCCAAAGATTTTATGAAAAAAGTCGGCATTCCCACCGCCTTTTATGAAGTCTTTACCGATGTAGAGTCGGCAAAAGACTTTGTCCGCTCCAAGGGTACGCCTATTGTCATCAAGGCGGACGGCTTGGCGGCAGGTAAGGGCGTGATTGTGGCGATGGACGAGTCCGAAGCCTTTGTTGCCATTGATGATATGCTCTCGGGCAATAAATTTGGGCAGGCAGGGAGTCGTGTCGTCATCGAGGAGTTTTTGGCAGGCGAAGAAGCGTCCTTTATCTGTATGATTGACGGCAATAACATTTTGCCCATGGCGACCAGTCAAGATCACAAACGCATTTTTGAAGGCGACAAAGGGGCGAACACAGGCGGTATGGGGGCGTACAGCCCTGCCCCTGTGGTAACGGCTGATGTGCATAATAAAGTGATTGAGCGTGTTATCCGCCCTGTCGTGGACGAGATGAAAGTAAATGGCACACCTTATAAGGGCTTTTTGTACGCAGGGCTGATGATAAATGACGCAGGCGACCCTTATGTGATTGAGTTTAACTGTCGATTTGGCGACCCTGAGACTCAGCCGATTATGATGCGATTAAAGTCGTCTTTGGTTGAGCTGATTTTGGCAGGGCTAGACGGCAAGTTGCCCGCCAGTGCAGAATGGACGGACAAAGTGGCGTTAGGCATTGTCTTGGCAAGTCGTGGTTATCCTGAAAGCTCATCATCAGGCGATGTGATTACAGGCTTGCCAGAGTCGCAGGACGACCTAAAAGTATTCCACGCAGGCACAAAAGAGCAAAACGGGCAAATCCTAACCAATGGCGGACGAGTGTTGTGTGTTACCGCACTCGGGGCGAGCGTTGCCGAAGCCCAAGCCCGTGCCTTGGCAAGCTGTGGTACGATTGCCTTTGACGGCATACAGTACCGCCGTGATATTGGCTGGCGTGCGATTGGGCGTTAGTTTTTATCTGAATATAAAGCCAAATGCAGTCGTGTTTGGCTTTATTTTTTTATAAAATAATGAACATTTCTTATAAAACCTGCCCCACACCTTGACCTGATGACGTGATGATGATTAAATAATGTAGGGCGTGCCCACCCTTTATAACACAATTTATATTTTGAAATTTTGCAAAAACAACCAACTGTTTTTGCATAAAAAATGGCTAAATCTTGTTTTTCTGCGTCAAAATCCTTGTTGATATTTCAATATCAACTGCGGACTTTTCCTTGAAAAACGTGCGATTTTTCTCATTTTTCATTGCAAATACAAAGGGTAGACACGCCCTAGACAAGTCAAGCGACACCCCATATAAGGACATAATAACAATGAAATCCCCCTATCTCACCAAATCCCCAACTTTTTGGCTCGGTATGCTCGCCACCGTCTGTATCGTCATCGGTGTGCGTGAGCTTGCCTTAGTCGTTTGCACCGCTTTGGGAATGCCGACCGCCACCAACATTGTCGGCTTGGTGTCGCTCTTTGCTGTGCTTATGAGCGTGCGTCTCATTAAGGGCGGTCTACCAAATTGGCTGTCGTCATCGGCAAGCGTGCTACTCGTGGATAGTGGATTTGCATTTTTGCCTGTGTCGGCAGGGGCAGGGATTTTGCTGTTTGGACTGGGGGCGGATTTACTTGCCGTGTCGGCGGTCATCGTGCTGAGTACCGTGATACCGCTTTGGGCATTTGCCAAATTGTCCCAAAACTGGCTAAAAAGCACGGACGATAAAGGAGGAAATCATGCCAACCCTTGACAGCACCACGATTTTTATCGCCTTTATTGTTACGCTCATCGCCCACATCGGGGCAAAATATGTACTACGTTATATCAATAAATACTTTCGTGGCATACCGATGATTATCATCGCCATTGTGCTAACGCTTATCATCATCGCCATAATTCAACTGCCCTACAATACTTATTACGCCCATGCCAAACCTGTCTTTGATCGCTTGCTTGGGTATAGCACTGTTTTGCTTGCTGTCCCCTTGGCAGGCATGGATTTTAAGGGCTTGCCTGTCAAAAAGCTGTCTATCATCGTCGTCATGGCAAGCCTAGTTGGAGCGATTGTGCCGATGAGTTTGGCGTATGTGTTTAGCCTAAATATGCAGACGATTTTGGGCTTTGCCACACGGTCGGTTACCACGCCTGTGGGTTTGTCGGTCGCCCAAATCATTGACGCACCACTTGTGCTTGCCAACCTTATCATCATCGTGTCGGGGATTTTGGGGGCGGGGGTGTGCCGTATTTTGTTTAAAAACATCACAGACGACCGAGCGAAAGGCTTGGCACTGGGTCTGGTCGCCCACGCCATTGGCACGGTAGAAGCATGGACTATCAGCCCCACCGCAGGGCGATATGCTGCCTTTGGACTTGCCATCAATGGCTTAGTAACGGCGGTGTGGTTGCCAATGGCGATATTGTGGCTGTTGAAGTGATGATTTATAAGGATAAATGTAATTTACCCCAAAAAATCCGCTCAAAAAAACACCCAAGCGACAACTTGGGTGTTTTGTTTTGCCAAAGCGATGATTATTTAATACGCATATCGCCAGTTTCAACAAAACGTTGGTGCCATGACAAGGCTTCTAGCAATAGGTGTGGGGTGTGTACACCGCCTGATTTTTGGCTTGCCACGAATGCACGGTCATAGTAATCACGGAGCATATCACGGTAATCAGGGTGCGAGCAGTTGTCAATGATAAGTTTGGCACGCTCTTTTGGCGACTTACCACGCAAATCCGCCATGCCTTGTTCGGTTACGATAAACATCACGTCATGCTCGGTGTGGTCGTGGTGGCTTACCATTGGCACGATTGCCGAGATTGCTCCGCCTTTTGCGGTGGACGGGCTGACATAAATGCTAAAAAAGCCGTTACGGGTAAAGTCGCCAGAACCGCCAATGCCGTTCATCATGCGAGTACCCATGACGTGCGTGGAGTTCACGTTACCATAAATGTCCGCTTCAATCATGGAGTTCATGCCAATCACACCCAAACGGCGAATCACTTCTGGGTTGTTGCTGATTTCCATTGGGCGAAGGATGATTTTGTCTTTTAAAAACTCAATGTTTTCGTTAAAGCGAGCCAACGCATCTGGGCTAAATGACAAGGCAGTGGCGGACGCTGTTTTCATCTTTTTGGCAAGGATTAGGTCAAGCATACCGTCTTGTAGCACTTCGGTATAACCTGTCAAATCATCAAATGGGGCGTCAAGTAGCCCTGCCATGACTGCGTTCGCTACGTTACCCACGCCTGATTGGAGCGGTAGTAGGCTCTTAGGCAAGCGACCTGCTTTGACTTCATGGTCAAGAAAATCAATGACTTGGGCGGCGATACGCTTAGATACGTCATCGGGTTCGGCAAACTTAGAGTTACGGTCGCCAGCATCTGTTAGCACAATCGCCACAACCTTATCAGGGTCAATGGCAAGCCCTGTCGTACCGATACGGTCAAACGCCCCTACCACAGGAATCGGTTTGCGGTGCGGTGGCAGACCTACTTCGCCATAAATGTCGTGCATACCTTCTAAGCCTGCACTTAGGGCGGCGTTAATCTCAACGATGACTTTGTCGGCATTTTTGACCGCTTCTACGCCATGACCGATACCCATCGCAAAAATCAACTCACCATTTTCGGTAATGGCGGTCGCCTCAACGATAGCCACGTCAAATTTACCATAAAAGCCTTGACGCATTTGCTGTTCAACGTGCGATAAGTGCATGTCTTGGTAAGCAATCTCGCCTGCGTTAATGCCATTACGCAAATTTGGGTCAGACTGAAATGGCGAACGAAAATGCAAGGCTTTGGCTTCGGCAAGCACGCCATCACACTCAGGGGCGGTGGACGCACCTGTTACCATACCTACGCTAAATTTCTCGCCTTTGGCATGAGCGTCTTTGGCTTTGTTGGCGATGGCGGTCGGCATCGCTTTTGGATAACCTGCCCCTGTAAAGCCTGTAACGGCAAGCATCATGCCATTTTGGATAAATTGGGCGGCTTCATCAGCAGTCATCACTTTTTCACGCAAACCTGCGTGGCGAATACGGTCAATTGACATAATCATTCCTTATTGAAATCATGGAAATTAAAAATACCCTTTTAAACAGGTGCTAAGATTTTAACACCTGTTAATGATAAAATAAATAGTTTGTTACAATATTTAGCAGGATTTTTGGATAGGCAAAATCAATCATTATTATTTATCACGATTAATTTTAAAATCACAGACCTGCTTTTAAACTCGCCACGATAAATTTATCCAAATCGCCATTTAGCACCGCTTGGGTGTTGGACGTCTCAACGCCTGTCCGCAAATCCTTAATGCGTGAATCATCAAGCACATAAGAGCGGATTTGCGACCCCCAACCGATGTCGGATTTGCTGTCTTCTAGGGCTTGCTGTTTTTCCATGCGTTTTTGCATTTCAAGCTCGTAGAGTTTGGCTCGGAGCATTTTCATGGCGGTGTCTTTGTTGGCGTGCTGTGAACGCTCGTTTTGGCACGCCACGACCACGCCTGTGGGCTGGTGCGTGATACGCACGGCAGAGTCGGTGGTATTGACGTGCTGACCGCCCGCCCCGCTTGACCGATAGGTGTCAATACGCAGGTCGGCAGGATTGATGTCAATCTGTACATTGTCGTCAATCTCAGGGGAGACGAACACCGCCGAAAATGACGTATGGCGACCGTTATTGCTGTCAAAGGGGGATTTGCGAACCAAACGATGAACGCCAATCTCAGTGCGAAGCCAGCCAAAAGCATAATCACCCTTGACCGCAATGGTTGCCGACTTGATACCTGCCACACCGCCTTCGGAAACTTCCAAAACTTCCGCCTTAAAGCCGTGCGACTCGCACCAACGCAGATACATACGCAGGAGCATCTCCGACCAGTCTTGGGCTTCGGTACCGCCTGAGCCTGCCTGTATATCCAGATAGCAGTTGTTGGCGTCCATTTCACCGCTAAACATACGTTTAAATTCTAAGTCTTCCACGCTTTTTAGGGCATCATCAAGCTCGGCTTGCACGTCTGCCAGCAGGCTCTCATCGTCCGCTTCTACGGCAAGCTCCAACATGGCGGTCGCGTCGTCTAGCTTGGCGGTCAAGCCGTCTACCACGCCCACGATACCGTCTAGCACTGATTTTTCTTTACTGATTTTGGTGGCAAGCTCGGGGTCATTCCAGATGTCGGGGTTTTCTAGTTCTAGATTAACTTCTTCTAGGCGTTCTTTTTTACTCTCAACGTCAAAGATACCCCCAAAGCTCTTTGCCACGAGCGTGTAGGTCTTTGATTTGTTCTTGATATGGGGCGATTTCCATGATGATTACCTTACAATGGATTTAAAAATAAAAGCATATTATAGCAAATATTTGATTATTTTTCATCAATACCGCTTGGGGTGTCAGGGCAATCGCACTATATTTAATTTTTAGCAAATAAAATTATGTTTTTAAAGAAATTGGTAATTTTTAGATGCACAATTATTTAAAAACCCACCAAACCAATTAAACTTTGAATAATCTATTAAAAATTTATTTAGTTAAAATTAACTATAAACACTAAATTTGCTTGATTTTTAATCAATTCCATATAAAATTTTGTAGTGCGATTGCCCTGCTTGGGGTGTGCCTACTCTATTATTGCACTATTTATAATTTAAAAATATTTTACAAATAAATCAACCGTTTTTGCATGAAAAATGCTACTTGTTGGGCGGGACAATTTGAATAAAAATCAATCATTGATTTATAAGGTTTTTGCATTTATAATTAAAAGTTTTTGATAAATCTATGGAGCTTACATGGAAATCACCTTAAACGGCTATTATACGCTGATTTTGGCAACGATTGTGCTACTCATTGGGCGGTTGTTGGTCAAAAATATCCGCTTTTTGGACGAGTTTAACATTCCTGAACCTGTGGCAGGGGGCTTATTGGCGTCCATGCTGATTTTGGGAATCAATACGGTCTTTGGGTACAGTTTCATTTTTCAGGCAGAGCTACAAACCGCCTGTATGCTGATGTTTTTTGCCTCTATTGGCTTATCGGCTGATTTTAGCCGTCTAAAAGCAGGGGGTAAGCCGTTGGTTATCTTTACCCTACTGGTTGGGGCGTTTGTGATTTTACAAAATGGTATTGGTGTAACACTGGCAAGCATGCTTGGGCTTGAACCTATCATGGGGTTGGTGGTCGGCTCGATTAGCCTCACAGGTGGACATGGTACGGCAGGGGGCTGGGGTAGCACGCTAGAAACCGAGTACGGTCTGACAGGGGCGACAACGGTCGGTATCGCCACTGCAACCTATGGCTTGGTGGCAGGCGGTCTTATCGGTGGTCCTGTGGCAAAACGACTGGTGAGTAAGCTCAACATACAGCCCACCACCGCCAAAGATGACCGCTCGGACGTAGAAAAACTGGCAGACGACCAATCGCTATATAGCACCAAGCACAGTATCGATGACGATAACGCCAATAAAAACATGTTTGAAAAACCTGACACCATTCGTCTCATTACCGCAAGCTCTGCCATTGAGACCCTTGCTCTGTTTGCGGTGTGTCTGGTGGGGGCGGATATCATGAGCAACATCGCCAAAAATGTCGAATGGCTCGCCGCCCTCAAAGTGCCAACCTTTGTGTGGGCGTTGGCAACAGGGGTGATTTTGCGTAATGTTTTGACGATGGTCTTTGATTTTAAAATGTTTGACCGTGCCATTGATGTCTTTGGTAACGCCTCTTTGAGCCTGTTTTTGGCGATGGCACTCATGTCCTTAAAACTGTGGGAGCTGGCTGACCTAGCAGGTCCTTTGGTCATTATTTTGGGCGTACAAACGCTTGCGATTATTTTATTTGCCTATTTTGTTACCTTTAATGTCATGGGTAAGGACTATGATGCGGCGGTGCTTGCCACAGGTCATTGTGGCTTTGGCTGTGGGGCGACACCGACCGCCGTTGCCAATATGCAGGCGGTTACCGACCGTTATGGCGACTCGCATAAGGCGTTTTTGATTGTGCCGATGGTGGGGGCGTTCTTTGTGGACTTGATGAACGTAGTAATATTACAAGGCTATCTTATGCTACCGTTCATGCAGTGATTTGCCATTTAGACCCAAAAAAAGCGTATCAATGGATACGCTTTTTTAGCAATACAAGATTTAGGGATTTTACGATGAATCCATTAACTCGAATCATGCAAGTTGTTGTGGCGACGATTGGTGCAATTGTCATTGGTTTTTATTTTTATCAGTTGTACAAGTCAAAGCAAACCGATCCTTATCGGCAGGTCAATCCTTATTTGGGCGTGTTGAACTTTTGTATTTATAATAAAAGAACCTAAATTTGACAATCATATAAGAAAACATTGCACCTTACCCACACAAATCCACCCAAAATTATCATCTATTAGATCATGATTTGCTTTATTGTAACTTTTTGTATATAATACACCATTTTCAAATGATTTTTGTAAGTCATTGAAAATTATAGCTTTAAAAAAACTAACAATCGATTAAGCTCTTTTGGGGCGTATTATTTTAAATAAGGAGTTTGCATGGAACTCACCGAAATCACGCTAAACGGCTATCACACGCTGATTTTGGCAACCATCGTCCTACTTGTGGGACAATTTTTGGTTAAAAAGATTAAATTTTTGGAAGATTTTAACATCCCCGAACCTGTGGCGGGTGGCTTGCTTGCAGCTGCCATCATTTATTTTTTAAATTTCCAATACGGCTACGTTTTTAATATCCAAAGAGAATTACAGACCGCTTGCATGCTCATGTTTTTCTCATCCATCGGTCTGTCAGCAGATTTTCGCCGTCTAAAGGCAGGGGGCATGCCACTGGTTATCTTGACGGTACTGGTCGGCTTCTTCCTACTCGTCCAAAACGGCGTGGGCGTGGCACTGGCATCCATGCTCGGGCTTGACCCCATCATGGGACTGGTGGCAGGTTCTATCAGCTTGATTGGCGGTCATGGCACGGCAGGTGCGTGGGGTGCGACCCTTGAAAACGACTATGGCGTAACAGGGGCAGTGACCATGGGTATCGCGGCGGCGACTTATGGCTTGGTGGCAGGCGGTCTGATTGGCGGTCCTGTGGCAAAACGCCTGATCAAAAAAATGGGCGTACAAGCCGTCAATACCGCACCAAACAACGCCAATCTTGACAAAACAGACACTAGCAACGACGCTAACAACACCGTCTTTGAAAAATCTGACAGCGTACGCCTTATTACTGCCGTCTCTGCGGTGGAGACGTTGGCTTTGTTTGCGGTGTGCTTGGTGGCTGCCGATTATATGAGCGGTGTTGCCAAAGACATTGAGTGGTTAGCTCAGCTCAAAGTGCCAACCTTTGTGTGGGCGTTGGCTACGGGCGTGATTTTGCGTAACGTATTGACCAGCATCTTTAATTTTGATATGTTTGACCGTGCCATTGATGTCTTTGGTAATGCATCTTTGAGCCTGTTTCTGGCGATGGCACTCATGTCATTAAAACTGTGGGAACTTGCCGACCTAGCAGGACCTTTGGTTGTCATCTTAGTGACACAAACCATTGTGATGATTTTGTTTGCCTATTTTGTGACGTTTAGAGTCATGGGTAAAAACTACGATTCGGCAGTACTGGCGGCAGGTCATTGTGGTTTTGGTATGGGTGCAACCCCGACTGCTGTTGCCAATATGCAAGCAGTTACCGACCGCTATGGTGCATCTCACAAGGCATTTTTGATTATCCCGATGGTGGGGGCGTTCTTTGTGGACTTAATGAACTTAGTGGTGCTACAAGGCTTCTTGATGTTGCCATTTATGAAATAATCCATACAAATAAAAAGGCGTATCGTTGAGTACGCCTTTTTTTGTTGCTTGCATGTTCAAAAAAACTTTTTATAAACACACCCTAAAAACCAACCTTTTACCAAAGGGCAAATCAATTTGTCCCTACAAATCCACCCAATCATCAATACCGCATCAAATTCACCAATCCACCACATCCCACCCCTGCTCTGTTGCATGAGCGGTTAATATCTCATCAGGGCAAACACACACCGCCTTATCAGCAAACGTTAAAAGCGGTAAATCATTTTTTGAATCTGACTAAGTGATAAGTTTGTCAAAACAAATGCCATTGTCATCGGCGGTTTTTATCTAGGACGTGCCTGCCATTGATAACATTTTTATAAAATAAGATGAAAATTTAACGCTTTTATCTATTTTGCATGAAAAATCTCACCATCCTTAAAGCTAGGCAAATCCGTCACGCCCCCTGTATAGGCATTATCCACCACTTCTAGGCGTGTTGCCAACGCATGTCTAGCAAACTTGATATTTGTCACAGGCTTGTAGGGGCTATATCCAAACATCATTGCATTTGTGGTAATTTTAAAGTTCCTTGGGGATAACAGCCTTTAAATTTTTGCCAACAAAAAAGAGCGGTAAATCCGCTCTTTTTTAATTTTATCATCAGCCAAATATCGCTGACAATGCCACAAACGCCACCGCACTAATCGCCCCCGCCGCAGGGAGCGTGATGATCCACGCAAGCCCGATGGGTTTCATGAGTTTCCAGTTGGTGTTTTTATTGACAAGTCCAATGCCAAGCACCGCCCCGACAAGGATATGCGTACTGGATACAGGAATACCAAGGCTTGACGCCCCCATGACCACCGCCGCCGCCGCAAGCTCGGCAGAAAATCCTGACGCTGGGTGCATTTCGGTCAAATTTGTCCCAACAGTTTGGATAACTTCTTTGCCAATAAACCAAAGCCCCACGATAAGCGACACACCAAAGGTAACCAGTACAGGAGCAGGCACGGTGGCTTTGGCGGCAATGGCGTTTTCACGGATAACGTCCATAATCGCCACAAAAGGTCCAACGGCATTGGCAATGTCGTTTGAACCGTGTGAGAAAGCAAAGGCACAAGCGGTAAACACCTGCATCCAGCTAAACATGATAAAGGTCGCTTTCCCCAAATCCTCTTTGTGCTTACCACGAATGGTCTTGGTATAGATAAAGGCGGTCAGCCACACCATCGCCCCAATCATGCCCATGACAAGGGCAGAATGCAAGGTGGATAGGTTTAGCCCTGTGTTTTTTAACCCCTTAAACACCACCATCGCTGTCATCACGACCGCACCCAAAGCAGCGATAAGTGGCACCCATGTTTTGAGTGCTTTTAGGGTGTCTAGGTTTTCACGCTTGTGTTCAATGGCGTGCAACTCTTTATAATAGCCTGTTTCTAGCTCATCGGCACTGTCCACTTCTTTATAAATCTCTTGGTCACGCAGTAAGGCGGTGGTGTAGTCCAGTTTATTCTCTTCTGGTAGGTTTTCAAAATGTTCTTTTTGGCGGGCTTTTAGGGCTTTTTTCTCCGCTTTTAGCTCTTTGACCTTGATTTCCATGTGGTCGTTGTACGCCAAAATGTTCTTTTTAACCAGCCCATAAATAACATAGGACAACGCCCCGCCTAGTACAGGGGAGAGCACCCAAGAGATGGCAATCTCGCCGATTTTTGACCATTTAACAGTGGATAAAGCAAGCTCAGACCCACCCAGATTCACGCCAAGCACGATAGACGACCCCACGATACCCCCGATGATGGCATGTGTGGTGGAGACAGGCAGACCCCGCTTGGTGGCAAACAGTAGCCAAAACGCCGCCGCGATGAGTGCTGAGAGCATAAGATAAATAAACTGATTGGGCGACACCCCCAAATCGGAGATGTCCACGATACCACTGCGTATCGTGTCAGTCACGGCAGCCCCTGCCAAGACCGCCCCAGAGACTTCAAAAATCGCCGCCACGGCTAGGGCTTGGGTAACACTGAGCGTCCCTGCTCCGACTGACGTACCAAAGGAGTTGGCGACATCGTTACCACCGATGTTAAACGCCATAAAAATCCCAAAAAATGATGCCACCAAAAACAGCACAACTTGCTGATGATTGGTATAATCAAGTCCCCACATCACAAAATAGACACTAATACCTAACATCAATAAGGCAAAAAAGACATTCGCCGCCATGGGCGTGGACTGCTTTGCTGAATTTACCATAAAATCCGCCAAGGGTTGGTTAAATTAAAAGAATATGACAATAAAAAAGCCCTACCCATTCAATCCTTAAATGGGCAACGCCACTACTATTTAATCTGAATCGTCATGGATAACATGGTTGTATCCAAAAATCGTTGCATTATAAAAGTCAAATATGACAGTTATATGACAATTTTAACACATTTCATAAGTTTTGGGAAAATGTATCAAAATGTTATGATTGTTTGCTTTTTTGACAGCATTAACGTGCCTGACAACAAAACATCTCGCCTGCCCCCATCAGAAGTTCTAGCACACCATCTTCAATGCGTTTGACATAGCTAATATCATTCATGAGCGATGATGCCTGTTCGCCATCAAGTACGCCATCTCGCAGGCGGTCAAATACCTGCCCACGCATTTCATCAAGCCCATCAGCATGGCGAATGAGCGTGTCTATGTGCATGACCCATTTTTGTGAACCCAGCTTCATCTCCCCCGCCTTGGCAAGGGCTTGTAGTGAGACAAACAAATGCTCTCTAAGATAGCGGTATTCTTGACCGATGTCATTGATGTCGCCATCTTTTTTGTCATTCTTTACATCAACCGCCAAAAACTTTGCCATATTCTTTTGCAAATGCTTGGCATCTTTAACCATACCCAGTAGTGTAAACGCCACCAGGTGAATGGCAGTCAGCTCATCTTGGCGGGTGTCGGTCTCATCCACGTCCATTTTACTAACAAAGTCCAAAATCTCACTGTATAAAGGCTTAATCTGCCACTCGTACAAAGTCTGCACATTCGGTTCAAAAGGCGGTGTGGGGGCAGTGGGCGACTCGTCTTTTTTGTAAATATCATCGCTTGGCACAAAGACAGCGTGCGACATCACTTCCATACTAAGGCTTGCCAAATGGCGAATCTCTTGGGATACCGCTCGCAGGGCAATATCTGCCGACATCAAGGCATTGGGGTCAAGATGGCGTGGCATGACTGCCTGTGAGCCATCGGGCAGAAGTTTGGTGTTGGCTTTGTCGGGCAGGATTTTGGTTAAAGCATTGGCAAGATTGCCCTGCCACCGCCAAAACACCGCAATGCCAAACACGTTAAAGAGCGTATGAAATAAGGCAAGCTGTATCAAAGGCGGAAAATTGGCAAGCTCGGCAATGGTGTCCACTATCGTGGTCATCGGCATCCAAAGCACAAAGGTCAAAAGAGCCGTTACCCCATTAAAAATCAGGTGTGCCAACGCAAGGCGTTGTCCTGCTCGCTCACTACTTATCATGCCCATGATGGCAGTTGTGGCAGATGAGCCTAAGTTTGAACCAACCGCAATGGCAAAGGCTTGGGGAATGGTGATTTGTGTACTGGCAAGGGCGGTCAAGGTCAAAATCAGCGTGGCATGGGACGACTGCAACACACACGTCAATAAAAACCCAATCCCTGCAAAGGTCAGCACTTCTAAGGTTGGGCTAAAATTCAAAGACGCAAAATCAAGCTGTCCGCCAAACGCCCCAAAGCCTGATTTGATGGCATCAATGCCCATAAAAATAAGTGCCACCCCCACCAATATCCGCCCTACCGCCTTGGGCTGACCACCAAAAAACCCAAGCAAAATCCCAAAGACAAGCATGGGAATGGCAACAGGCGATAAGCTTACACTCTGCCCTGCCAAGGCAAGTAGCCAAATGCCTGTCGTTGCCCCAAGGTTGGTACCAAAAATGATGGCAATACCGCCAGCAAGCGTAATCATGCCCGTCCCCAAAAAGGCGATGGTCAAAAGCGATACAAGCGTACTGGACTGCAAAATAAAGGTCGAACCCACCCCAAACAAAAAACCCTTGGCGGGTGTGGCGGTGCTTTTTGTCATCAAGCGTTCAAGTGTCCCGCCTGCCGTGCTGTGTAAGCCCTCTTCGATACATTGCATACCAAACAAAAACAAGGCAAGCCCATAGCACAGATGTAGCCAAGCCGAGCTGTACCAAAAGGACAAACCAAGCCCCACGGCAAAGACGACAAGCATGAGATGATGTAGGTAGTTTTTGCGTTTCATGATGGACACTTCATGATTGGTATGTGGCATGAACAAAAACCACGACAATCCTATTTTACAGTTTTGTCATGGCTTTGTTATAGTTTTGTCACTATTTTGTCATAAATCAATGATAGCAGTATTGATTTGATTTTGCAAATGGTTTTTAATGGCTATACATCAAAAACTCTCTTCTGCTTCCACTTCCGCTTCCACATCACCATAGACCACATCTTCTGCGGTCTCATCAGCCACCTCACCATAGACCACTTCGCCATCATCAATGACCTCTTCGCCATCTTCGCTGATGGTCTCATCATACTCATCCAAATACTGTTCATCTAGGCATGACGAGCTTTCTTTGGGGGCATGCTTGCTTAACACAGGGACATACATGGCACGCTCGCACATCTCATCTGAGAGCAGTCCTGTCTCGCCATCAAGCCACAGCCACGCCACATCACTGCTTTGACCAAAATGCACAGGAGCTAAGTTGAGCCGTCTCATATAATCCGCCCAAATCGGCAATGCCCCCGACCCCCCTGTCAGTCCGATAGGCTTATTGTCATCGCGTCCAACCCACACCACCGAAACATAGTTGCCACTAAACCCTGCAAACCACGCATCACGGGCATCATTGGTCGTGCCTGTTTTGCCAGCGAGTTTATAAGTACTGCCAATCTTACCCATGCCTTTGGCGGTGCCATCTTTGACCACTTGTTGCAGACCGAAGTTTGTTACCGTCATGACCTCGGGTGGTATGCGTGCCGTTGATTTGATGTTGTCATCTGTTCGCTGAATCACTTTACCCGTCTCGCTGATGACCTGACGAATGCTATGAATGGGGGTGTGATAGCCACCACTGGCAAAGACTTGATACACCCCGAGCATGTCCATGGGCGACAAATCCACCGCCCCGAGCATGACCGATGGGTAGTGGGGAATGTCACTCTCCACCCCCAACTGGCGTAGCTGTTTGGCGAACACATCCACCCCAAAATCCATGCCGACATTGACCGCCGACTGGTTATAAGAGTTGGCAAGGGCGTTGAGCATGGGGACATCGCCATAGCTTCTGCCAGCATAGTTTTTGGGTGTCCATGATTTGCCACCGGCAGGATAGGCGATGGGTTCATCTTTGATGGGGGTTGCCCAGTGGTATTTGCCCGACTGGATGGCAGTCATATAGATGACAGGCTTTAACAGCGAGCCGACTTGTCGTTTTGAATCAATGGCACGATTAAACCCCGTAAAGTCGCTAGCACTACCCACGATGGCAACGAGCTCGCCTGTGGCAGGGTCGGCACTGACCAACGCCCCTTGTAAATTTTTGCTTTTATTGCCTTTTTTATTTAAATGCTCACTGATGGCTTTATCTGCCGACATTTGGGCAATCGGGTCTAGCGTGGAGATGATTTTTAGCCCCGCCCCACGCAAATCGCTGTCTTTATAATACCGTCTTAGCTCACGACTGACCGCATCAAAAAAATCAGGGAATTTGGGCTTGGCGATGGCAGGGGTTTTGACCACACCCAGTGGTCGCTGGGCTGCTTCATTATACTCATCTTGGCTGATTTTACCCATGACCAGCATGTTGTGTAGCACGGTGTTACGGCGTTCGGTCGCCCGCTCGGGATGTTTTCTGGGG
The DNA here is from genome assembly GCF_039693965.1 of Moraxella sp. K1664. NCBI lineage: Bacteria > Pseudomonadati > Pseudomonadota > Gammaproteobacteria > Moraxellales > Moraxellaceae > Moraxella > Moraxella sp. K1664. Next base: position 1,899,861 of record NZ_CP155576.1, on the reverse strand, counting down.
TTGTAATAGCTTGACCCTTTGGCAACCCCAACAAGCAAGGCATACTGGTCAAGGCTCAGCTCCGATATGGGCTTGTCAAAATAAAAATGCGACGCAATGCCAAAGCCATTGACCGAACGATTGCCATTTTGCCCTAGATTAATCTCATTTAAATACGCCAGCAAAATCGCATCTTTGCTATAATGACGTTCCAACAGCAGAGCCATCAAGGCTTCATTTGCCTTGCGTTTTAGGGTGCGTTCGGAGTTTAGGTAGAAGTTTTTGATGAGCTGTTGGGTAATGGTCGAACCGCCTTGACGTTCGCCCCCTGTGATGTTGGAGAGCAACGCTCGGCTCGTGCCACGCAGTGAAATGCCATAATGCTCATAAAAACCACGGTCTTCTGTCGCAATGAGTGCATCCACCAACTGTCTCGGCATGGTGTCTTTGGTCAGCAAAATGCGGTCTTCGTTATTCTCAGGATAGATACCGCCAATGTTAATCGGCTCCAAACGCACCGCCCCATCTGTATTGGGATTGGTGCTTTGGATTTTGGTCACTTTGCCAGCGTTAAAGGTGATTTTTAGCACCTGTGCTGAGTCTATCTCACCATCACCATAATCAAACCCCCGTGTATGCACCGTGTAGGTACTGCCCGATTTCTCATAACGCCCCGTCTGATTAACATCGCCTTGGCTGTATCCTAGCATGTCAAGCCACGCCTTAAAATTGGCATCAGAGATCGCCACGCCCTGCTCCAAATCCAGCGGACGAGAATAGACCGTGGCGGGAATGTCCCAACGGCGATTTTCAAATTTACTGACAATCTCGCTGTTTAACTTATAGGCATACATCGCCAAAAACACGAGTCCTGCGATGATGATGACCAACAGCAAAAACCCAACAAGCATCAGCCCCTGTTCTGATTTTGGTGAGCGGTTGGGGATTTTTTTATGATTTAGCATGATAATCATTGTTAAAATATTAAAAGTGTCATATCATAACGTTAAAATCGGGCATTTGGCAAGTGAAAAAACCATGGAAAACCACCCAAATGTTACAGGTAGCTGACAGGATATGATCAGAACGTACCGAGCATTGATAATATTTTTATAAAAAGAAAACAAAATTTTACCCCATTCTCAACTTTGTATGAGTGATTGTTTTATCAAGGGCAAATTGCAATTCACCCCTACAACCCGAAAATAATCATTGAAGAATCAGTAAGTTGTAATTTTAAGTTGAAATTGAAATAAATTTTAAAAATTTTAATCTATTTTGCATGAAAAATGGCTAAATTCTAACCATCCAATTTTTCCACCATAAAATCAATAAACGCCCGTACTCTGGCACTCAAAAACGCCCTATCCACATACACCGCATAGAGTGTGACCGACAACAGCTCATAATCAGCAAGCAGTCGCACCAGTCGCCCATCTGCCAAATCATGCTCAACAAGCCAGCTTGGGGCATAGCCAATCCCCGCCCCTGCCCGCACCAGCTCACTAATCATGGGCGTGTCATTGCTGTACATGGACGGCTTGGGGTTTAGTACAAATTCCGCTTGCGTGGCGTGATGATAAATGGACACGTTGTCCATTTTGACATACGTCGGCAATATCACCCGATGACAAGCAGAGTCATTTAGCTCATCGGGCGTGGTCGGCGTGCCATGGCGTGACAGATAGTCAGGGCTTGCCACCAGATAAAAATCCATGCGTGTCAAAGGGCGGGCTATCAAGGATGGCTTGGGGTCGTGGGTGATTCGCAGTGCCAAATCAAAACCATCCGCCACCAAATCCACGAACTGATTAGACAGCGAGACATTCAAAATCACGTCAGGATAACGTGCCTGAAATTCACTCAAATAGCCTGCCATCTTGGGATTGGCAAACCATCTGGGCATGGTGATTTTTAACATGCCACGCACGCCATCGGTTGCCCCTTGGGCGGTCTCTTTGGCACTGTCTAACAGTTCCAAAGCGTACAGCGACTCACGGTAATACTGCTCGCCTGCATCAGTCAGATGAATGTTGCGACTGTTTCTATGCAACAGCTTGGTGCCGAGCGTGCGTTCTAAATGGGCGACGTGCTTACTGGTCATCGCCACCGACATGTCTAGACTGTCGGCAGATTTGGTAAAACTGCCTGTCAAAACCACTTGATGAAAGACTTTGATACTGGTGAGTGTATCCATGTTGGGGTTCTTATATTAAAAGCAATATTTTTAAAAGTGTGTTAAATGGCAAAACATACACCCGAGAAACTTTAAAATTACCACAAACATAATGAAGTTTTGGTGTAGGGGCGTGCTGTGCACGCCTATAAAAATTGGCATGTTATCAAAGGACGTGCGGAGCCAGTCCCTACAAAGCCTGTGGTAAATATTAAGTTTGTTAGGTGTACTTAACAAAACCATTTTACCATTATAAACCTTTTCTTAATAAGAAACAAATCTTTAACAAAACGACTATTGTTTTCTTATTGTTTTAATTTATAATAAATCCCATCTCATTTACCTTTTATTTATTTTTATCCAACAAGGAACACCCCATGACGACCCAAACCCTACAAGCCACCGCCGAACTTCGCCGTTCTATCTACGCCCTAGACAAAAACAGCCCCCTAACCAGCGTACAAATCGACCAAATCGTTGAACACGCCCTACTCCACACGCCATCATCATTTAACTCACAGTCCACTCGCCTTGTGGTGCTACACGGGGCTGAACACGAAAAACTGTGGGATGCCACCACCGAGATTTTGCGTGGTATCGTGCCTGCTGAGAATTTTGCCCCCACCCAAGACAAATTAAACGCCTTTAAAGCAGGGGCAGGCACGGTGCTGTTTTTTGAAGACACCGACGTGGTTAAAGGCTTGCAAGAGCAGTTCCCTGCTTATGCCGACAACTTCCCCATTTGGGCAGGTCACGCTAATGCCATGGTGCAGTATGCCATCTGGACAACCCTAGCTTCTGCCAATGTCGGTGCCAACTTACAGCACTACAACCCACTCATTAATGACTTCGTGGCAAGCGAATGGGACGTACCTAGCAACTGGCAACTGGTCGCCCAAATGGTCTTTGGCGGTATCGTCGCCCCTGCTGGCGAGAAAACTTTCGCCCCTGTGGCAGAACGCTTAAAAGTTTTTGGTTAATCAACAAACAAATAAACACAGCACAGCGATAAAACCAAGATAAAAATCTTGGTTTTTTAGGGCATGCCTACCCTTTATAACACCATTTAAAATTTGGAAATATTGTAAAAATAAAAGGATGTTTTTGCATGAAAAATGGCTATCCGACCACTTAATTTAAAAAGTTAAGTTAAAATCTTAAAAATCTACCCAGTTAAGTGGTCGGATTGTGGCTCGAAGGCAAAAACTTGTCTGATAGAACGACTATCAGCCTGCGTTTTTCCTTGAAAAACGGGCGACTCCCCTGCTTTTTTAAACAGGCATTTTTCATTGCAAATATATAAAGGCAGGCACACCCTATTTAAAAATAAATTTTTATGTTATAATTAGGGTATTTACCATTTTAACAACCAAAAGACCATGACCCATATTTTTTTAAGTCGCCTACTGCCCATCGCCCTAGTCTCTGCTGTTGCCACTCATGCCACAGCCAACACCATCTATGTCTACGAAGACGGCGATAACGGACAAAAATTTTTGACCAATGTCCAACAAAACGCCAGTGGCACCAAAAAATTCACCCAAATCAGCGTTACTTATTATCCTGACACCAAATTACACTCTAACGGCAACATCCCTAGCACCTACAACCCAACGACTGCCGCCACACCCAGTCGCAGTGCTAACCGTAACGCCTACGACCATTTAATCCGTGCCGCCGCTGCTCGTCATGGTGTAGACCCTGCCCTTGTCAAAGCCATCATTCACACCGAATCCGCCTTCAACCCAAATGCTCGCTCACCCGTCGGGGCAATGGGACTCATGCAACTCATGCCCGGCACCGCCCGAGACATGGGCGTAAGTAACGCTTGGGACCCCGTCCAAAACATCGAAGGCGGGGTAAAATACATCGCATGGCTACAACGCCAATTTCGCAACCGTGACCACGTTGTCGCTGCCTATAATGCAGGTCTGGGCAATGTTCGCAAGCATGGTGGCATCCCTCCATTTCGCGAAACCCAAAACTACGTCCGCTCGGTAAACAGCCGTTATGCCAGTCTCTATCGCCATGATACGGGTATCATCGGGGGTGGCACGCACTTGGCAATGAACCAAAACTTTACCACGCCTGCCCCGACCACCTTACAAGTACCCAGCTCATCAGGTGTTCAAAATGTCAGCATTACCTACACAACCCCAAATAATAACTACGCCACCCCCCAAAACCCCAGTGTTGGTAGTGGTTCAGGGCGTATTTATATCCATAAATAATGTGCTTGTAACTGGTTGATTTTAAAAAATATCTGATTTTTTATAAAAATAATCAATCAGTTACACAAATACCATTTAAATTTTTAACGTCATGCCCCATATTAGCAGTAATGCCAATGGGGGCATTTTTATTTTGCAACTTTTATTTTAAGGAAAATTTACCGTGTTACGCATTGGTTTATTTTTACTCACCAACGTCGCCGTCATGGTCGTGGCAGGTATCGCCTTTTTCATCCTAAGCAGAGTCTTTGGATTGGGCGGTGTGCATGGACCAGGCGGACTTCAATATGGTTCGCTTGCCGTCATGTGTCTGTGCTATGGCATGATTGGCTCAATGATTTCTTTGTTTTTGTCAAAATGGATGGCAAAAAAATCCACAGGTACGGTCATCATTGAACGTCCCAGTAACGCCACCGAGCAGTGGCTTGTGGATACCGTCGCCAAACAAGCCAAAGCCGTCGGTATTGGCATGCCTGAAGTGGGTATTTTTGACAACGCCCAACCCAACGCCTTTGCCACAGGTTGGAACAAAAACTCAGCCCTAGTTGCTGTCTCATCAGGACTACTGCACACCATGACCGCCGATGAAGTCGAAGCAGTATTGGCTCACGAAATCGGACACGTTGCCAATGGCGACATGGTGACGCTTGCCTTGATTCAAGGTGTGGTGAACGCCTTTGTCATGTTCTTTGCCCGTATCATTGGCTCATTTGTGGACCAAGTGGTCTTTAAAAACGAAAGCGACTCCCCTGGTATTGGTTACTTTGTGACCAGTATCGTCATGGATATCTTGCTTGGCTTCTTGGCAAGTGCCATCGTCATGTGGTTCTCTCGCTTGCGTGAATACCGTGCCGACGAGATGGGGGCAAAACTTGCTAGCCGTGACAAGATGATTAGTGCCTTAAACGCCCTACGTCCTGCCGAAGCTCGCCCCGACCAAATGCCAGAGAGCATGAAAGCCTTTGCCATTTCTAGCGGTCAATCCCAAGGATTTAGCATTGCCAATCTGTTCCGCACGCACCCGACATTGGATGAGCGTATCGCAGCACTACAAAAACTGCCTGCCAATTAACACCATGTTATCATGTTATAAAAAATCCCCTTGATTGGGGATTTTTTATTAGAGTAGCCACGGCACAATTACAGGGGCTAAAAATGCCGTTAAAATACCATTTAAAATCAGCCCCACCGTCGCATACGCCACAAACCTTGACCCCATCTGCATGACCCGCACCGTACCAAGGGCGTGCGACGCTGTCCCCATGGATAGCCCCCACGCCATGGGGCGAGTGGATTTGACAAATAACAATACGCCTATACCCATCATCTGCCCCACCACACCTGCGATGAGTACGGTACTGGCGGTAATGCCCATCACCCCATCTAATTTATCAGTGACTTCGATGGCAATCGGCATGGTGACGGATTTAGGAGCGATGGCAATAGCACTTTGCTCGCTACCGCCCATCAGACGCACGAGCCACACCCCTGAAATGATGCCTGTGAGCGAGCCTAGCAGTTGTGAGATGATGATGGGAAACCACTGCGAGCGAATTTTTTGCCACTGAACATAAAGCGGAATGGCGAGTGCCACGACCGCAGGCTGCAACCAAAAGGTCAGCTGACGACTCGCCTGCTCAAAGCTCGCCCACTCAATGTTTAGCATTTTTAGCAGGATGATGACCACGATGGTCGTGATGAGCGTGGGATTGATGAGCTGATTTTTAAAGCGGGCTTTGATGTGCATACAGCCATGAAAGACAGCGATGAGCATGAACAGCAGAAAAAAAGGGCTGTTTAACAACTCTGATAGTTCAGCGTTCATAAGTTGCCCCCTTGGTTTGACCGTCCTTGATGCCTGGCTTTTTGGGCGTGCCGCAGCCACTCATAGGATTTGCCCGTCACAATCAGCACCAGCAGTGTGCTGATGGCAGTCGCCCCAATCAGCACCCCCAAATCCGCCCGAATGATGTCAAGATACTGCATGATGGAGATACAGGCAGGCACGACCATTAGCACCAAATAGTCCAGTAAGGTCTTGGCAAGGCTCTGTACCGTCTCTAACTTAACCACGCCTGCCTGCAACGCCCCAAATAGGATAATCAGCCCAATCACACTCGGGGGCAGGGGCAATCCTGTCAAGGCAATAAAAATCTCGCCCAAAAACACACACCCAAAAATAATCAAAAATGCTTTTAAAATCATGACGGTTTTATCCGACCCAAAGATACCCAAGATGACGTATTGTACAAAACTTTATGGCATTTTGCACCGCTTAATTTAGGGCGTGCCTACCATTGATAACATTTTTATAAAATAAGATGAAAGTTTGACAATTTCAATCAATTTTTGCATGAAAAATGGCTAAATCTTGTTTTTCTGCGTCAAAAACTTGTCTGATAGAATGACTATCAGCCTGCGTTTTTTCCTTGAAAAACGTGCGATTTTTCTCATTTTTCATTGCAAATACCAAAGGCAGGCACGCCCTAAGATTGTTATTTTATTTTGTTAAATTTGATAAAAAGGCTTGATTTAGTGAAAATAGGTCTTATTTAATAGTTGTTATTTTTCCACATTATCACAGGAGATGATATGCCACACGTTCGTGTTCGCACCACCGAAGGGGCAAGACTTGCCAAACGTCTAACTAACCACTTTCGCCATAAAGTAGAAGTTACCGAGACTGACACGGGCTATTTGGTCAAAATGGCAGGGGCAGACGTTGTATTGACACCCCACGATGATGAGCTGTATATTGAGTACACTCGCAACGAAACCACTGACAGTCCCGAACGCCCTTATGATGAGACTCGCCTACGCTTTGTCATCACCGACCATTTAGACCGCATGGCAAATCAGACATTTGAGTACGATTGGCAAGATTAAATTTAGGGCAATAAAAAAGGGCAATCTGAACCGCACCCCAAAAGTTAGACACACTAACCTTTGGGGTGCTTTTTATGGCAAAATACACAACCGACTTTAAACTGTCTGTGATTGGGTATTATCTTAATCATCATGGCTACAAACAAACCGCCAAACACTTTAATCTAAACCACACAACCGTAGAGCTATGGGTTAAACTCTATCAAGCACATGGCATTGATGGCATAAAAAGACGACACACAAAGGCTGTCTATGACACAGATTTTAAGCTTAATGCCGTTCAAGCCATACAACAGGGCAAATCGCTTACACAACTTGCCATAGAGCTTAATCTGCCACAACCTTCTTTACTGTCAACTTGGTTAAAGTCCTACCAAGCCTTTGGTATAATGGGACTAATACCCAAACCCAAAGGCAAAAAAGCAATGTCAAACAAACACAACGCTAATAAAACCAAATCAACTTGGAAAACCAAACAAGACCACGAAAAAAGTGTGGATGATTTGCTTGATGAACTTGCCTATCTTAGAGCAGAGAATGACTATCTAAAAAAGCTAGATGCCTTAATTCGTCAAAAGGAACAATCAGTACAAACAAAGAACAAGTCCTGATCATCCAAGAATTAAGGCATAAGCACAAACTTGCTGACTTATTGGCAGTGTCAAACTTGCCAAGAAGTGTGTTTTATTACCACATTCGTCAAAGTACAAAGCCTGACAAAGACCTTGACTTAAAAGAACACATTAACCACATCTACCACCAACACAAGGGCAGGTATGGTTATCGTAGAATCACATCAGAGCTTAACAATCAGCTTGCCCAAAAAGGCATGGTCATTAATCATAAACGAGTGCAACGACTGATGGCTAAACTTGGACTCAAAGCATTGGTTCGTCGTCAACGTAAGTTTAATACTTACAAAGGCACAATGGGCAAAGATACCATTCAGGACAATATACTCAAAAGAGACTTTAAAGCAGACAAACCCAATCAAAAGTGGGCAACAGACATCACAGAGTTTAAAGTACAAGACAAGGCAAATGATGGCAGTGTCATTCAAAGAAAACTCTACCTATCGCCCATCATCGACTTGTTTAATGGTGAGATTGTCAGTTATACGATGAAGGACAGACCAACGTATGAGTTGGTCAAAGAGATGTTAAATGATGCCCTATCCAAGCTAAGCCAAGAAAAGATGGATGACAAACCCATCATTCATTCAGACCAAGGCTGGCACTATCAAATGCACCAGTATCAACAAACCCTAAAAGAACAAGGCTTAACCCAAAGCATGTCAAGAAAAGGCAATTGTTTGGATAATGCTGTGATAGAGAGCTTCTTTGGTACGCTAAAACAAGAGATATTTTATGAGACAACCACATTTACATCAACAGATGAACTTAAACAAGTGATTGATGAGTACATACACTACTACAATCATGATAGAATAAAGAGCAAATTAAAAGGACTAAGTCCTGTTAAGTACAGAAACTTAGTCCAATTAGGGTTAATACAACCACTTGCAACAACCTAACCTTTAATCTTATGTCTAAGATTTGGGGGTCGGTTCAATCACGCCCTTTTTTTAGTTTTTTAATTTGTCTTTATTATCATTGCAATTTGCTTTGGCTGTTTTCTGCAATGCTCATCTGCACGCCTTGCCCTAGACCTTTGCCGATTTGCACGCCAAGGCGGTCAAAGACTTTACGCATGGGGTCTACATAGGTATAATTCACCGAATGCTCAACACCCAGCTCTTTTTCTAGCTTGCTAATACCGCCCGCTTTGTCGGCAAGCCCCAGTTCAAGCGACTCTTTGCCCGTCCAGAACAGACCGCTAAACACGTTGTTTTGTTCGGCATTTTTGAGCTTATCGCCACGCCCTTCTTTGACCGCGTCGATAAAGTTTTGGTGCGTGGTATCAAGCAGTTGTTGGACGTGTGCCCGCTCATCTTCGGTCATGGGGCGAGACATGGATAGAATGTCTTTGTACTGACCCGATGTCATGGTGCGGTCTTGGACACCGATTTTTTTCATCAGCTCTTCGGTGTTATAGCTTGACATGATGACCCCGATAGAGCCAACCAGACTTGATGGATTCACCCAAATCTCATCAGCAGAGCTTGCGATATAATACGCCCCACTTGCTCCGATGTCGCCAATGACGGCATAGAGTTTTTTGTCGGGGTTGTCTTTACGCAGTTCCATGGCGGTCTGCCAAATCTCATCCGACTGCACGGGCGAACCCCCAGGAGAGTTGATGGCAAGGGCAACGGCTTTGGCATTGGGATTTTCAAAGGCTTCGGTCAGTGCTGAGCTGATGTCATAAGCATTGGCATCGCTGTCACTGGCAATCACGCCATTGACTTCCACCACCGCCAAATGGGGCGAGTTCGCTTCTAGTGGCATGGTGCTACTGACAGTGCTACACCCACGCCCCATGACGGCGATGATAAAAACGATATAGCCGAACGTGAGCAATTTAAAAAATATCCCCCAACGGCGAGCTTTTCTTTGCTCATCAAGACTTGCCATGAGTGTTTTTTCTAGCAGTCGCCACTCTTGACCGCTGTATTGGTTGGGCGGTGTTTGTGGTGCTGGGTTTGGGCGTTCGTTTGAGTTGTCTTTATTGGGGTTTGGTGGCCATGCCATGATGTATTTTCCTGATTTAACTTTTAAAAATCCAAGTTAAAACCGTGCGGTCGGTTTTAGATAATTTTAAATTTTAAAAGGGTTATTTTAACACAAATACCGCCAAATGCTCGCCTTAAATTTTATCAATTTGTTAAGGGCGTGTCCACTGACCACCAAGCTCTATCATCATCAGCTCAGCTCGCTCACGGTTGTCCGCTGTATCTTTGTCAGTAAAAATAACCTGCGATGGCAAAGTCTGTGCCAACACCGTCCCACCTACAGCATGGCGACTGTGCCCAAGCCACACATCGACATGCACCTGTTCATCATGGCACATACTCTCATACATGTGCCACGCATACTCATGGGTCGCTCCATTAATGATGAGTCGTGACCCTACCTGCTTGCTTTTTTGGTCATCACGATCATCATCGCCATAATCATGATGGATGCCACCCATGATGGCAGGCATCAGCTCGCTCTCAACGATGATGGTACAGCCCCACACCCGCTCATCATCTATCATCTGCCAGCCTGTCATTGCCGATACGGCAAGCCCCTGCCCCGACCATGACCGTCCTGCCCCACACGCCTGCATGGGCAAGCCCTGCACGGTGTTTATAGGTTGCCCTGCCTGCCAATAGCGATGGATAAACACGTCCTGTGCCAGCGTTGCCACCACATCACTCATGCGATGGCTTGGGGTCTGCACGATGACCCCTGTCAGATGGCGAACACCGTGCTGACGCAGTTTGTCGTGCAGAACACTCGCCACTTTATCATGCCCTACCGCCTTATCATCTTGCAAATCCGACAACACAAGCCACACCGCATCATCGCCATTATCCGCCCCTTGCTGACGGATGAGTACTTGGCTAACTTTATCATCACCATCTAACACCATCACGCTAAATGGCGTTTGTCTATCTACAAATAACACCATCATCGCCACCGCCAGAAGTGGCACCAATGCAAACTTCCGCTCTATCACGGGGGCGACCCACACCGCCACCCCAAGGGCAAACAGTGCCATGCCTATCACGCTCGTGGTCTGATACAGCCACACATCACTTAGGCTCTGTAACCACGTCAGGAGCTGATGAAGCCATGCCAATATCAGCGATGAGACACCCCAAAGCACATCAGCAAGGCTTGGCAACACCACAAAAATCACCCCTGCCACCAAATTTATCGGCACGATGACCACCCCAAACAGCCCTATCGCAAACAGATTGACAAACAACCCCCACAGCGAGACTTTGCCAAAAAACAACAGCGACACAGGAAGCATGGCAACAAAGAGATAGCTTTGTAACTTTAACAAACCGACCAGACGGTCTTTTATGGACATGACTGGCACATCGAACTCCCGCTCGCCATAACTCATGAGCAGTGCCACCGCCACAAAGGACAGCCAAAACCCCGCTTGCCACACCATGACAGGGTCAAGCCATATCATGCCCAGCCCTACCCACATCAGCACCGCCAACGACGACAAAGGCAATGCCAAATAGCCTGCCACCGCCACCGCCAACAGCATGTAAACCGTCCGCACCGCAGGCACATCAAAGCCTGTAAACAACGCATAAATCATGCTCGCCCCCACCATGACAAACAGTCGCAAGCGATGGCGGGGCAGTCGCTGATAATATGGCAAAAACCTATCGGTCAAATAACACACCCCAAAACTTAACATCGTCGCCAACAGCACCACATGCATGCCCGAGATGGCAAGCAGATGACTGATACCGCCAAACTGGTATAGGTCTTTGGTCGCACGACTGATTAATGCCCTATCGCCCGTCAGCAGGGCAAGCGTGACCGCTCGGGCTTGCTGTTTATCATCACTAAGAGCATGCCAATCTTTATAAAAATGCGTGCGTAACGCATGGCGAAATCGCTCTAAATACCCCACCAAGCCGACCTGTGGCAGGGGTATCGGCTCATCATGCACCGCCAATACTCGGGCATTGGCATGGATATGGCGTGTACGAAGCCACCGCTGACTGTCAAAGCCTGACGCACTAGGGTCGGCAGTGATGGGTGTGATACGTAGCGTCATGTAAGCGGTCGTGGCAGGATGTAGTTTGGCGAGCTGATGGCGGTTCGAGCCGTCCTTATTATCCTTGACATCTGCCACTTGGAGTAGTACCGTCATCTGACTGGGCAGGAGCGGATGGGATTCGGGTGTGTCTGCGGTAACGGCAAATGGGTTGTGGGTCTCTGTCCTTGCGTGCTCGCCCTCATCTTTGCTATCTTTATGATTCTTACCAACATCATTAAAGCCATCCAACAAGCGGTCACCGCCAAATGTCAAATCAGACAGCACTGCTTTTTGGTGATAATAGCTCCCTGTGTCATACACGCTGTCACTAATCTCATGCACCATCACTTTGGCGGTGATGGTATAGCCATGCTCAGGGATGGCGTGAGCGGTATTGGTAAATACCTGCTCGGTGCTGATGGTGCGAAGCATGAATAACAACACCATCAAGCCGACCAATAACACCTGCACAGCAACCTGCCCCACTCGGGCAAAAGCGGATTTGGGATGAAATTGATTAAATTTAAAACATAAAAAAGCACACCCCAATAAGAGCATGCTCATCATCATAAAACCCACCCCATGAGTCGTATCCATGCCAAACAGCTGACTGCTCATGGCTGTCATGTCATGGCTAGGCAAGATGTCTAGTGTGGCAAGCACCATCAACACCACGCCAATAAACACAAGCCAAATCAACACCAAACCCATATCTTAGGTTTAACCCATGCCATGTCGCAACATCAGCTCAATCATCGCCAAATCATCAGGGTAAGTCAGCTTCATGTTCCTGCGTGAGCCTTGCACCAAAGCCACCGACCGACCAAACTGCTCAAACCCACTGGCTTCATCGGTAATCATCAGCCCATCAGCGATGACCTTATCAAGCATGGCTTGTAAGGCGTGCAGTCTAAATACTTGGGGAGTCTGGGCTTGCCAAAGCTGATGACGGTCGATGGTGCGATGTATCTGACCTTTGATATATTGACAATCTGTCAAACTGTCAGAACTGTCAGAACTGTTAGTGTCGTGAGCAAGTTTTAAGGTATCCACCACAGGCGTGGCAAGTATCGCCCCTACTGGGTAGCTCTTGTCATCTGTTTGTTCAAGCTGTTCAAGTTCACGCACCGCACCAATCAGATGAGTCAAATCATCGGCAGGCAAGCACGGTCTGGCACCATCATGGATAAGCACCCACACATCGCCAACCGCTCGCCGAGCAATGTCATCCACGCCTGATTTGACCGACAAAAAACGCTCCACCCCACCTTTGGTCAGATAAATAGGGCGGTCAAACTCAAAATCCAAAGACGGCACAAGCGTATCGTCTTTGGCGACCACGAGCGTCAAATCAGTAACAGCAGGGATATTCAAACATGCCACACCATGCTCTAACACCGTCCGTCCTGCCACCGTCAGATATTGCTTTGGTACATCCGCCCCAAAACGACTGCCACGCCCTGCCGAGACGATGAGTGCATGAATGGGCAAGTTAGGACTCGTCTGTTTCATCACTCGCCCGTATCACCGCTAACGCCCGTAAAGGCATTCTCGCCCATGTCATCATCAATGAGTCCATCAACAGGCTCTGTCGCACTCGCCCCATCCACACCATAAGGAACCTCTCGGTCACTTACCATGGGAGCAACGGATAACTCTACAAATGTCTCGCCTGACTTAATCAAACCCAAATCAAGGCGGGCATGCTCTTCAATGGCACCCAGTCCTGATTTTAAATCACGGACATCCGCTCGCAACGTGTCATTGACCGCTTGCTGGGCGGCATTGATTTTTTGTTGCTTGGCAAGCTCATCATTTAGCTCACTAAGTGCATGATAACCGAACTCGCCATACCAGTATTGGTGTTGCAGACCTGCCAACACAACCGCCCCAAAAATAATGAGTAGCAGATAACCCAAAAAAGTAGGCGAAAAGCTAACGTCTACTTTTTGGGTGCGTGTTTGATGTTCTGATGACAAAGTATCATCAGTTTTTTGGGTTGTCATATCAGCCACGCAGTCCGATAAACTCAGCACGCCCACGATAGCTTGCTGTTACCATCTGCTCAATGCGTAGCAGTTGGTTGTATTTGGCGACACGGTCAGAGCGACATAGCGAGCCTGTTTTGATTTGTCCTGCTGCTGTACCCACCGCTAGGTCAGCAATGGTGCTATCTTCGGTCTCGCCTGAACGATGACTGATGACGGTCGCATAGCCGTTTTCTTTGGCAAGATAAATGGCGTCTAGCGTCTCAGAGAGCGTACCGATTTGGTTAAATTTAATCAAAATGGCGTTGGCGATGTTTTTATCAATGCCTTCACGCAGGATTTTTGGATTGGTTACAAATAGGTCATCGCCCACCAGTTGCACTTTATCGCCAAGCTGACGAGTCAAATACGCCCAGCCATCCCAGTCGCTCTCATCCAAACCGTCTTCAATGGAGATAATCGGATATTGACGCACAAGCCCTGCCAGATAATCCGAAAAGCCTTGGCTGTCGTAAGATTTGCCCTCGCCTTCTAGCACATATTGACCGTTTTTATAAAACTCGCTAGACGCACAGTCAAGAGCTAGGAAAATATCCTGCCCTGCCTTGTAACCCGCTTGCTCAATGGCTTTCATGATGACGGTAATCGCCTCTTCATTAGAACGCAAGTTCGGGGCAAAACCGCCCTCATCGCCCACAGCGGTATTTAGCCCTTGGGCTTTTAGCACCGATTTTAGGCTATGGAAAATCTCTGTCCCTGCACGAAGCCCTTCTGAAAAAGACGTAAAGCCCACAGGCTCAATCATAAACTCTTGAATATCCACGGTATTATCAGCGTGAGCCCCACCGTTTAGGATATTCATCATCGGCACAGGCATGGTTAAGCTGGTTTGCCCACGCAGGTTGGCGATGTACTGATGAAGTGGCAGATTTTTTGCCAACGCCCCTGCTTTGGCAATGGCAAGCGACACCGCAAGCGTGGCATTCGCCCCTAGGTTGGCTTTATTCTCCGTGCCGTCTAGGTCAATCAAAATCTTATCAAGTTCACTTTGGGCGGTTACGTCCTTATCAAGCAAAGCCGAGCGGATTTGGCTATTGACGTTCGCCACCGCTTTTTTGACACCCTTACCCAAATAGCGAGATTTGTCGCCGTCTCTTAATTCCAATGCCTCACGAGAACCAGTTGATGCACCAGACGGAGCGGCGGCACGACCACACACGCCATTTGCCAAAATCACGTCTGCCTCAATGGTTGGGTTACCACGAGAATCCAAAATCTCACGAGCTACGATGTCTTTGATTTCAATGGCGTTGTCGGTATTTTCAGCGTACATACGTTTTCCTTTTGATTGGGTAAATGATAATGAGTGGAAATAGGGGTATTTTATCACAAAATTAGGTAAGTGGTTTGAAAATTTTAGGTAAACATATATTCTCTAATTACTCAAATTTTGCCGTGCCAATGACACTTAATTCACAGCCATTGTCTTCCACAAAAATCAGCCGATTTGATGTGCGAATATGATATATTTTATAAGGCACGCCTTGCCTATCACCATGTTGCTCTATTTGTAAACTTGGCGAACTTCCCCATTCGCTTACCATTAACTTTTCGCCAAAGACTGTTTGCAATTCATCAAGGCTTGGGCAATGTTCTTTTTTAAAAGTAATGGCAATATTTTTATACACTTCACTTAAATCACGCCCACCAAACGACACGCTATAAGAAATGGACTGGATTGCTTGATGGGTGTGGATTGGATAAGTATATTCAATGCGATTATCATACGCCACAGGTTGATGTTTTGCCCTATCAATCTCATCTTTAAGCGTTAATCGTTCAGCCATTTTGGTTAAATTAAAAATATTACCACTTTCTACCAATGCAACAATTTGTTTAACCGTATCAATACTGCTATTGGCATAAGTATTATTTGCCAATATCACCATTAAAGGAAATAAGAGATTTTTTTCATTTTCAAATATCTTTATTTCAATTAAAAATAAAATTTACCATTATCCATTTACACCGCCAAATTCCATTAAAAAATCATCGTTAATTTCAACATTAAAGGTGTGTCCGCCAAAATAATCAGGTTCAGTTACCAAATCCACACTTAGCGTTATTTCATCATCAAAAAATACAGCATAAACTGATGATAGTAAAATACTTTGGCAAACTTTCTCATAACTGACAGATTGCGTTAAAACTGTACCATCATATAGCTTGGCTTTACCATATTTTTTAACTTCATCTTCAATCCAATCATTAAAGTTTTCCACAAAATTTTCACATTCTAAGGCAAAATCAATGACTGGCTTTTTATTATCATTCAACCATATTAAATGCTTGATTATTTTATCAACCTGTTGTTGATTTGGCAAAGTATCGCAAAATTCATCTTTATCTAAAAAAACTTCAATTTCTTGCCCCCAAATTTTGGCGGTTGCAACGACTTCACCTGTTTCATCACTAAATGGTGTTAATTGAATGGAATTTGTCATTTTTACTGTCCTATTTTTAAAACAGCAAGAATACATTACCCTTGCCATTTTTTTATCAATGCGTATCCAAAACCTCAAACCCTTTTACCAAATTATCCAACTCTTTTAATTGACGTAAAAATGGCTCTAATTGCGACAATCTTAACGCACAAGGACCATCGCATTTGGCTTTATCAGGGTCTGGGTGAGCCTCCAAAAACAGCCCTGCCAGTCCCGTTGCCATACCCGCTCTTGCCAAGGTGGTAATCTGGCTACGGCGACCGCCTGCACTGTCCACTCTCGCCCCTGGTTCTTGTAGGGCGTGCGTTACGTCAAAAAATACGGGCACATTCATCGCTTTCATCGTGTCAAAGCCAAGCATATCCACCACAAGGTTATTATAGCCAAAAGACGTGCCACGCTCACACAAGATGATGTTATCATTGCCTGCTTCTAGGCATTTGCCTATGATATGTCGCATTTCGTGCGGGGCAAGGAATTGAGCTTTTTTGATGTTAATCACCGCCCCTGTGCGAGCAATGGCACTCACAAGGTCGGTTTGACGGCTCAAAAACGCAGGGATTTGTAGCACGTCCGCCACCTTTGCCACAGGGGACGCTTGGTAGGGTTCGTGTACGTCTGTAATGATGGGCACGCCGTATTTTTCTTTAATGTCGTTTAGCCATGTCAGCCCCGTATCAAGGCTTGGCCCTCGAAAGGAGTGTAAGCTTGACCGATTAGCCTTGTCAAAACTTGCCTTAAACACATAGCCAATATCAAGTTTCTTGCAAATCTCAATATAGCTCTCGGCAATCTCAAATGCCAATTCTTGACTTTCTAAAACATTCATGCCACCAAATAGCACAAATGGCAAATCATTGGCAATTTTGATGTCGCCTGATGGTGATGATAATTCAATGGTGGATTTGGCGGTTAGCGTCATGGGTTTTCCTTATAAAATGGGTTGATAATGGTAAGTTTATTTTCAATGATATGATTATGGTGCATATCTTCGGAATATAAAATGGGTGTGTTTGCTTGCAAGGCACAGGCAATCATTAGGCTATCCCAATAGGAATAGCGATATTTGACTTTGATATTTAAAGCATGAATAGCCAATTTTGTATCAACCGTTAAAATATCATACTCATTGGCAAATGCAGAAATAATATAAGTCAATTTATCAAAATCAACATATTTCTTTTTAATCATCACATTACAAAATTCATTAACTACCTGCGTACTAATTACAACGTGATGAGTATTTAATAACTCTTGGGCAATTTGATTTTTTGGATAATCGTCGCTCATGGCATAAATCAAAATATTGCTATCAAAAAAGCATGATTTATTCATAAAAACCCTTAGCGACTGTTTGCTTCTTCACGGTCAAATTTATAATCAGGCGGTAGCTGGATTTTAATGTTTTTAAATACCTCTTTCATGGTTGCCTTTGGGTTATGCTCATATGGCATGACAGGCTCATCAGCAGGCAATACCACAAAACTTTTGCCATTACTTGACAGCAATACTTTTTCGCCCAATGATATTTGTTCTAAGGCATGGGCGATTTGGTGTTGTTCAGCATGGTTAATCATAATCTCAATCATTTATTTATTCCTATCTGTATTTATTATTAACATACAATTTATTTTGGCATATACTCAACAAAACAGTCCAATGGCTCATCAAAATCATCTGCCATGTTAATCTGCCCTTTGGCACTGCCTGCTTTGCGTGATTTTTTAGCAAGTTTATTTTCGGGTATTAAATTCATTTTATAAGCCTGCCCGTCTTTGATAAAAACTAACTCTTCGCCCAAAATGGCTTGTTCTATGTGCTTAGGCTGTATCTCGTGAATGGCAATCTCAATCATCTTGTCCCCTTTTGTCTTCCCAATGAATAAACAGGGCGAAAACCGCCCCATTTATTTTATTGTAATGCTTTATTTGCCATTTTGCAATGCAACTGCCGAATGAATAAAGGCATTAAAGAGGGGGTGTCCGCCACGGGGCGAGCTTGTGAACTCAGGGTGATATTGCACCGCCACAAAGAACGGGTGATTGTCAAGCTCCACCGTCTCCACAAGATTTTGTTTGGCAGAGTAGCCCGAGATTTTTAGCCCTTGTGCTTCAAGCGGTTCAATGTAGCGATTGTTCATCTCATAGCGATGACGATGACGCTCAAAAATGGTGCCTGCCCCGTAGATTTTGGCAAGGCGAGAGTCCGCCACCAGATGAGCTTCTTGTTTGCCAAGTCGCATGGTGCCACCCAAATCGCTGTCGTCTGAGCGAATTTGTAGCTCGCCTTTTTCATCAAACCATTCGGTAATCAGACCAATAATCGGATTAGCGGTTTTGCGGTCAAACTCGGTAGAGTTGGCTTCAAGTCCCAGCACGTTGCGAGCAAATTCAATGACAGCGAGCTGCATACCCAAGCAAATGCCCAAAAACGGCACACCATTTTCACGGGCATAGCGGATTGCTTTCATCTTGCCTTGGGTGCCACGCTCGCCAAATCCCCCTGGTACCAAGATAGCATGGCAGGCTTTTAGCTCGTCCATAAGAGTATCTTGGGTTTCTAGTTTTTCGGCATCGATGTAGTGGATTTTGACACGGGTTTTGTTATGAATGCCTGCGTGCAATAGAGCTTCATTGACCGATTTATAAGCATCGGGCAATTCTACATATTTACCAACCATTGCCACGACAATCTCGCCTTGGGCGTTAAACAGTCCGTCAATGACCTTATCCCAATCGGACAAATCGGCTTCGGGCTGATTAAAGCCAAAACGCTCGCACACCAAATCGTCCAAATTTTGCTCATAAAAAGTGCGTGGAATCTCATAAATACTGCGAGCGTCCTTACACACCGCCACCGCACGCTCGGGGACGTTCGTGAACATGGCAATCTTACGCTTGGTGTCATCGTCCACGTCATGCTCGGTACGGCACACCAAAATATCAGGCTGAATGCCAATGGATAGCAATTCTTTGACAGAATGCTGAGTAGGCTTGGTTTTGAGTTCGCTAGCGGACGAGATGTAAGGTAGTAATGTCAAGTGCATGAGCATGGTGTTTTCACGCCCGAGTTTTACCATAAGTTGTCGCACCGCTTCCATAAAGGGCAAGCTCTCAATGTCGCCCACCGTGCCACCAATCTCAATCATGGCAACGTCATAACCTTCGCCTGACGCTAAAATACGGCTTTGAATCTCGTCTGTGATGTGCGGAACGACTTGCACAGTTTTGCCAAGATAGTCGCCACGGCGTTCTTTGGCAAGCACGGTTTGGTAAATACGTCCCGATGTGAAGTTATTTGCACGAGACATTTTAGAATGTCTTAAAAAACGCTCATAATAACCCAAATCAAGGTCGGTCTCCGCCCCGTCTTCGGTAACGAACACTTCGCCATGCTCAAATGGACTCATCGTGCCAGGGTCCACGTTGATATAAGGGTCCATTTTGGTCATGGTAACTTTTAGACCACGAGCCTCAAGCACAGAAGCCAAAGAGGCGGCGGCAATGCCCTTACCCAAAGAAGAAACCACACCACCTGTTACAAAAATAAATTTAGTCATGATACTCATCAGTTATTGGTAAAAGAGAATTTTACTAAAAAATACTAAAAAAATATAGGGGGCAACAGCAAATTCCCAAAATTTTTGTCAAATCGGTCAAAACAAAAAAGACTTGAATCCATTCAAATCTTTTGGTAGTGGTGATTGATAATCAATGACCACCAATCAATCAGATGCTCATCAGTCAATGCGTTCGCTGATAATTTTTAGGTCAGGGTAGCTTAGCTAAATTTTGTATTCCCAAATACCTTCCATGACGGAAAATAGCTCAGGGCGAACAGTTTCCGTGGTAAAATTCAATTTTGTTAGCTGTATATAATTTTTGATTACAGTAATTTTTTATTATAGTAATTACAGTAAAAATACTGACTAAAAAAGTAGGCTATTGAAGCCTACTTTTTTAATTGATTGCTTAATTTGTAATGATGATAATTGATGATAATTACCAATCAATGCGTTCGCTGATAATTTTTAGGTCAGGGTAGCTTAGGTAAACGTCATATTCTTGAAAGTCTTTATAAGCTTCAACGTCCAAAATCTTTTGTCCAAGATGCACACCAGGCTCGATGTCTTTGATGCGATAGCCTCTATCCTGCAAGATTTTTACAGCTTTTTGTACATTGGCTTGATAGCTGGGATCCATATAAATCTGACGCTCAATCATGTCTTCGTAATCTGCAAAAGCTGCAACAGGGGCAAGCAAAGACAGTGCCAAAATAGATGCTAGGATTTTTTTCATGTTTTACTCCAATTGGGATATATTAAACAATTTAAACAAAATTAAAGTCAATTCATCATCAATCTTTAATTTGACGCCATTTTAGCATAAAATCACCCACACACAAGAGCAAGCTACATTTTACGTCCACTTTATTACTCAATTTCACAAAACTTACAGATTTTTTAATAAAGTTGTTATTATTTTACCAAATAATCACCCAACAAGATTAAGGATTTTAAAATTTGGATAAAAACACAAAAATGACCTGCCTTGTCATTGTCTAATTTATGCCACAAAACTGGCAAACAAATCATATTCACTGGCCTCATCGATGGTTACGGTCAAAAATTGCCCCACTTTTACCGTCTCATCAATATCATCCACATACACATGACCATCAATCTCAGGAGCATCGGCATAGCTACGGCAAATGGCAATGTTTTCATCAAAGTCAATCTCATCCACCAACACCACCAAAGTTTGCCCGACTTTTTCTTGAAGTTTTTCTTTGCTGATTTGTTGTGCCAGTGCCATAAAACGCTCATAACGTGCTTGCTTGATGGACTCTGGCACAGGATTGGGTAAATCATTGGCGGCCGCTCCGTCAATCTGTGAATAAGTAAAACAGCCCACACGGTCAAGGCGTGCTTGTTTTAACCAATTCAAAAGATACTCAAAATCCTCTTCTGTCTCACCTGGAAAGCCCACCACAAAGGTAGAACGAATGACGATATTAGGGCAAATCTGTCGCCATATGGCAAGGCGTTCTAGGGTGTTTTCACTCATGGCAGGACGTTTCATCGCCTTTAATACAGATGGGCTGGCATGCTGAAACGGAATGTCAAGATATGGCAAAAGCCCACCCCTGCCACCACTGATTTTCATGCTGTCTGCCATAATTTGCACCACGTTATCCACGTGCGGATAAGGGTATACATAATGTAAACGCACCCAAATGCCAAGACGTGCTAAGGCTTGGCACATATCAAAAAATTTCGTCTTGATTGGCTCGCCTTGCCAAAACGCCATTTTGTATTTTAAATCCACGCCATAAGCGGACGTGTCTTGGCTAATGATGAGTAGCTCTTTGACCCCTGCTTTTTTTAGGGCGACCGCTTCATTCATCACGCTGTCAATGGTGCGAGACACCAAGTCGCCACGCAAGGACGGAATGATACAAAAAGTACAGCGATGATTACAGCCTTCACTGATTTTGACATACGCATAATGGGCAGGGGTTAGCTTCACGCCTGCGTCATTGATAAGGTCTATTTTGGGGTCATAAGTCTTTGATTTGGCAGGTTTTGGTACGTGGTGCGTTACCGCTTTGACCACTTCATCATAGGCATGAGCCCCTGTTACCGCCAATACGGCAGGGTGCATGGTGCGGATTTTTTCGGCATCTTTACCCAAACAGCCTGTTACGATGACCTTACCGTTTTTGGTGATTGCTTCGCCAATGGCATCAAGGCTTTCTTGGACGGCAGATTCAATAAATCCGCAAGTATTGACCACCACCAAATCCGCCCCGTCATAATCTTTGGCGACTTGATAGCCTTCTTTTGTCAATTCTGTAATAATCCGCTCACTATCCACCAGTGCCTTGGGGCAGCCTAAGGACACAAACCCGACTTTGGGCGTTTTGACAATCTCACTGGATAAACCGCCATTTGGTTCGGCAATTTGCATAAGACCTACATTTTGCAAATTGGCACTTTGGTCAATGGTGCGGTTTTGGTTATGGTTGGCTTTGTGATGATAGCCAACTTCGCTGGGGTTGGGATTTGGATTTTTGGGATTAAAGGTTTGAACAGTCATGGTATTTTGGCTAAGGATAACTTGGCTGATTGGGAATGGGTTTTGGGTAAATGGTTTTACCGATTTATAAAAATTTGGGTTAATTAACCCTGCCTTTGGGTGGATTTGTAGGGGCAAATTGCAATTTGCCCTGTATAAAACATTGATTTTTGGGCGAATGTTATTCACCCCTACATATTCATATTGCAAAAAATATATTTAATGAAACAATGCCTTTTTAAATTTCAAAATTTACATAGCAAAAAACCCGCCTTAACAGCAGGTTTTTATATATGGTGGGGTCGGAGAGACTCGAACTCTCACGGGTCGCCCCGCTGGAACCTAAATCCAGTGCGTCTACCAATTTCGCCACGACCCCAGATTTCATCAACTTTCGTCTTGATGTGGCGTATTATATACGACTTTTAAAATTTGGCAAGTATTTTTTGCTAAAAATTTTAAAAAGTTTATAAGTCATTGATTTAAAATATCTTTTGAATTGATAAATTTGACCCCAACATCCGTCATATCCGCCATTGCCTTATCTAACGAACCATTAATGTCTATCGGGGCGGTTGCGTCCGTGATGACCGTGCAACCAAACCCAAACGCTACGGCGTCTATCGCTGTCCACGCCACACAAAAATCAGTGGCAATGCCCACCACATACACGCTGTCTATGCCCCGCTCGTGAAGATAGCCCGCCAGTCCCGTTTTGGTTGCCCTATCAGCTTCCATAAATGCCGAATAGCTGTCTATGTGGCGATGATAGCCTTTACGGATAATCAGCTCGGCTTTATCGGCTTGCAGATCAGCATGAAAATCAGCATCGCTCGTGCCTTGTACACAGTGAGCATTCCACAAAACCTGCGTGCCATAGGGTAGCTCTATGGTGTCAAACGGGGCTTTGCCGTCATGATTTTGGTAAAATGAAATGTGGTCGGCAGGGTGATAATCTTGGGTCAAAATCACGGTATCAAAATGAGCAATCAAGCGGTTAATCATGGGGATAATCGTGTGGCTGTTTGCCACCGCCAGATTACCGCCAACAAAACCGTTTTGCACGTCCACAACCAATAGGGCTTTCATAAACTTTCCTTATCCTTTTAAACTTCTCTGACAATTTGCACGATATTGTATCATAAAGCAAGCCTAATGTTTAACATACACACTTTTTAACACAAACACTTTAATAAGACAAACCTAAAACATCATTGTAAAAACTTGTAATTATTGACAAATTTTTTTATAATAACATCTTTACCAAAGCAAGGTCAATCCTTGCTTTTTTTGTGAACTAAACGGAGTGGCTATGATTGAGTGGTTTAACAGTCTCATCAATTGGGGCGTAAGCCTGATTTGGGGCAATGGCGATTGGCTGATAGCGGGCAATCCTTGGTATGGTCTTATTGTGTTTTTGTTGGTCGGTGGGGGCATTTATTTTACCATTGCCACTCGCTTTGCTCAGTTTCGCTATTTTGGACATCTGTGGAAACTGCTTAGGGTGTCAGGGCAAGGCGGTCGCTCGGGCGGTATCAGCTCGTACGAAGCCTTGATGACATCGCTGGCAGCACGGGTCGGTACAGGTAACCTTGCAGGGGTTGCCATCGCCATTTATTTAGGGGGTGCTGGGGCGGTATTTTGGATGTGGGTTACAGCCATTTTGGGGATGGCAACAAGCTTTATTGAGTCTGCTCTTGCTCAGGCTTATAAAGTCCCCCACACTGACAACGTCTTTCGTGGTGGCCCTGCCTACTACATTCAAGCAGGGTTGGGGCAACGCTGGCTTGCTATTATCTTTTCGGTGTGCCTGCTCATTGCCTTTGGACTTGCCTTTAATGGTGTGCAAGCCAATACCATCGCTCAGGCAAGTCTGGAAGCCTTTAACATCCCCCCTTGGGTAACGGGGCTATTTTTAGTGATTTTGGTCGCTCCTGTGGTTTTTGGGGGCATGCGTTCAGTTGCTAAGGTGGCAGGTAAGATTGTGCCAATCATGGCGATTTTATACGTTTTGCTGGCTTTGTTTATCATTATTAGCAACATCACCCAGTTTCCTGCCGCCATTGCCATCATCTTCAAATCCGCCTTTGGATTTGAACAGGCCGCAGGTGGGGTCTTAGGCTATACCGTTGCATCAGCCATGATTAATGGCATAAAACGTGGTCTGTTCTCCAACGAAGCGGGCATGGGTTCTGCTCCCAACGCCGCTGCAACCGCTCAGACTTATCCCAATCACCCTGCTGTACAAGGTTTCATGCAAATGCTTGGGGTGTTTATGGATACCATCGTCATCTGTACCGCTACCGCCTCCATCATCATCTTATCTGGTGTGGTTGACCCAAACTCTGAGCAGACGGGCATTCAACTTACCCAACTTGCCCTGTCGCAATATGTGGGGCAATTTGGCGTGGTGTTTGTGGCGGTGGCGATTTTCTTTTTTTCGTTCACCACCATCATCGCCAATTATAGCTATGGCGAGAGCAACATTGAGTTTTTATCTGGTCAAAAAAACGCCAAGCCTGCCATGATGGGGCTACGCATCGCCCTGCTTGTCATGGTCTTTGTGGGGTCTGTTGCCGACCTAAAAACGGTTTGGAACTTTGCTGACTTGACGATGGGCATCATGGCAGTTATTAACCTTATCGCCATTGTGTGGCTATCGCCTGTGGCACTGCGTGTCCTAAAAGACTATGAACGTCAAATCAAGTCAGGTGTTGACCTAAAAGACATCAGCTTTGACCCCGACCTGTTTCCTAAGCTTAAAACCGAAGCAGACAGAACAGCATGGAAGGATTGATGGTTTTAGTACACTAAATAAAAAACAGGGCAGATACTATGAACCGACCCCCAAATCTTAGACATAAGATTAAAGGTTAGGTTGTTGCAAGTGGTTGTATTAACCCTAATTGGACTAAGTTTCTGTACTTAACAGGACTTAGTCCTTTTAATTTGCTCTTTATTCTATCATGATTGTAGTAGTGTATGTACTCATCAATCACTTGTTTAAGTTCATCTGTTGATGTAAATGTGGTTGTCTCATAAAATATCTCTTGTTTTAGCGTACCAAAGAAGCTCTCTATCACAGCATTATCCAAACAATTGCCTTTTCTTGACATGCTTTGGGTTAAGCCTTGTTCTTTTAGGGTTTGTTGATACTGGTGCATTTGATAGTGCCAGCCTTGGTCTGAATGAATGATGGGTTTGTCATCCATCTTTTCTTGGCTTAGCTTGGATAGGGCATCATTTAACATCTCTTTGACCAACTCATACGTTGGTCTGTCCTTCATCGTATAACTGACAATCTCACCATTAAACAAGTCGATGATGGGCGATAGGTAGAGTTTTCTTTGAATGACACTGCCATCATTTGCCTTGTCTTGTACTTTAAACTCTGTGATGTCTGTTGCCCACTTTTGATTGGGTTTGTCTGCTTTAAAGTCTCTTTTGAGTATATTGTCCTGAATGGTATCTTTGCCCATTGTGCCTTTGTAAGTATTAAACTTACGTTGACGACGAACCAATGCTTTGAGTCCAAGTTTAGCCATCAGTCGTTGCACTCGTTTATGATTAATGACCATGCCTTTTTGGGCAAGCTGATTGTTAAGCTCTGATGTGATTCTACGATAACCATACCTGCCCTTGTGTTGGTGGTAGATGTGGTTAATGTGTTCTTTTAAGTCAAGGTCTTTGTCAGGCTTTGTACTTTGACGAATGTGGTAATAAAACACACTTCTTGGCAAGTTTGACACTGCCAATAAGTCAGCAAGTTTGTGCTTATGCCTTAATTCTTGGATGATCAGGACTTGTTCTTTGTTTGTACTGATTGTTCCTTTTGACGAATTAAGGCATCTAGCTTTTTTAGATAGTCATTCTCTGCTCTAAGATAGGCAAGTTCATCAAGCAAATCATCCACACTTTTTTCGTGGTCTTGTTTGGTTTTCCAAGTTGATTTGGTTTTATTAGCGTTGTGTTTGTTTGACATTGCTTTTTTGCCTTTGGGTTTGGGTATTAGTCCCATTATACCAAAGGCTTGGTAGGACTTTAACCAAGTTGACAGTAAAGAAGGTTGTGGCAGATTAAGCTCTATGGCAAGTTGTGTAAGCGATTTGCCCTGTTGTATGGCTTGAACGGCATTAAGCTTAAAATCTGTGTCATAGACAGCCTTTGTGTGTCGTCTTTTTATGCCATCAATGCCATGTGCTTGATAGAGTTTAACCCATAGCTCTACGGTTGTGTGGTTTAGATTAAAGTGTTTGGCGGTTTGTTTGTAGCCATGATGATTAAGATAATACCCAATCACAGACAGTTTAAAGTCGGTTGTGTATTTTGCCATAAAAAGCACCCCAAAGGTTAGTGTGTCTAACTTTTGGGGTGCGGTTCATTTTACCACCCTGTTTTTTATTGCCTACCAATAATTCTCCACTGCAATATTACCCACGCCCCTACGGTTCATCGCCAAACCTTTGTTTTTTAAACTTTCTTTGGTGTCGTCCACCATCTGCGGATTGCCACAGAGCATGACATGAGAAGTGGCAGGATTTAAGTTTAAACCGACAAAATTTTCAAGTTCGCCACTGTCTATCAAAGCAGGAATGCGAGCATTTAGGCAGTTTTCCACTTTTTCACGAGTGATAATCGGCACAAAATGGAGTTTAGCTGGGTTGTCGGTCAGTTCGCTAAACTGCTGATTTAATTCATGAATTTTATCAAGATAGGCAAGTTCTGCTTGCGTTCTGGCACTGTACACCAGTACGATGTCGCTGTAATTTTGCCAAGTGGTCAAATCGCCAAGCATGGATAAAAATGGAGCAAGTCCCGTGCCTGTTGCCAGTAGCCACAAATCCTTTGGGGCAGGTTCTTGGTAGCGAGCAAGGGTTGAAAAACCAAACGGCTCGGGGTTAAGATAGAGCGTATCGCCCACCGTCAAATGCTGTAATTGACTGGTAAACGCCCCGTCAGGCACGACCACCGAGAAAAATTCCAACTGCTCATCATAGGGGCTTGACGCTACCGAATAAGCACGAAAAATCCGCTCATCGGGGGCGTTTTTGGCATTGGCAAGCTCGCTGGGGTTGATGCCCAAACGGGCAAATTGCCCTGCATCAAAACGAAATCCATCTGGGCGTGTTGTGGTAAAGCTAAACAGCGTGGGTGACCAGACGGTCTTGGAAAGTACGGTAATGGGGGTGGCGTGTTGGTCGGACATGGTTTTTCTCTTTTTAAATTTATCCATGCTATTGTAAACCATCGCCACAAAAAAACAAGCACCCAACTATGAACCGCACCCCAAAAGTTAGACACACTAACCTTTGGGGTGCTTTTTATGGCAAAATACACAACCGACTTTAAACTGTCTGTGATTGGGTATTATCTTAATCATCATGGCTACAAACAAACCGCCAAACACTTTAATCTAAACCACACAACCGTAGAGCTATGGGTTAAACTCTATCAAGCACATGGCATTGATGGCATAAAAAGACGACACACAAAGGCTGTCTATGACACAGATTTTAAGCTTAATGCCGTTCAAGCCATACAACAGGGCAAATCGCTTACACAACTTGCCATAGAGCTTAATCTGCCACAACCTTCTTTACTGTCAACTTGGTTAAAGTCCTACCAAGCCTTTGGTATAATGGGACTAATACCCAAACCCAAAGGCAAAAAAGCAATGTCAAACAAACACAACGCTAATAAAACCAAATCAACTTGGAAAACCAAACAAGACCACGAAAAAAGTGTGGATGATTTGCTTGATGAACTTGCCTATCTTAGAGCAGAGAATGACTATCTAAAAAAGCTAGATGCCTTAATTCGTCAAAAGGAACAATCAGTACAAACAAAGAACAAGTCCTGATCATCCAAGAATTAAGGCATAAGCACAAACTTGCTGACTTATTGGCAGTGTCAAACTTGCCAAGAAGTGTGTTTTATTACCACATTCGTCAAAGTACAAAGCCTGACAAAGACCTTGACTTAAAAGAACACATTAACCACATCTACCACCAACACAAGGGCAGGTATGGTTATCGTAGAATCACATCAGAGCTTAACAATCAGCTTGCCCAAAAAGGCATGGTCATTAATCATAAACGAGTGCAACGACTGATGGCTAAACTTGGACTCAAAGCATTGGTTCGTCGTCAACGTAAGTTTAATACTTACAAAGGCACAATGGGCAAAGATACCATTCAGGACAATATACTCAAAAGAGACTTTAAAGCAGACAAACCCAATCAAAAGTGGGCAACAGACATCACCGAGTTTAAAGTACAAGACAAGGCAAATGATGGCAGTGTCATTCAAAGAAAACTCTACCTATCGCCCATCATCGACTTGTTTAATGGTGAGATTGTCAGTTATACGATGAAGGACAGACCAACGTATGAGTTGGTCAAAGAGATGTTAAATGATGCCCTATCCAAGCTAAGCCAAGAAAAGATGGATGACAAACCCATCATTCATTCAGACCAAGGCTGGCACTATCAAATGCACCAGTATCAACAAACCCTAAAAGAACAAGGCTTAACCCAAAGCATGTCAAGAAAAGGCAATTGTTTGGATAATGCTGTGATAGAGAGCTTCTTTGGTACGCTAAAACAAGAGATATTTTATGAGACAACCACATTTACATCAACAGATGAACTTAAACAAGTGATTGATGAGTACATACACTACTACAATCATGATAGAATAAAGAGCAAATTAAAAGGACTAAGTCCTGTTAAGTACAGAAACTTAGTCCAATTAGGGTTAATACAACCACTTGCAACAACCTAACCTTTAATCTTATGTCTAAGATTTGGGGGTCGGTTCAACTAAGTGCTTGTTTTTATTTACCCCAAAATTGCCAAAATTGCCATTTTAAAGAGCGTGTTTGGCAAAATCCCCATCACAAAAATAAATGCCGTGATAAGAATCAGTACAAGCCCCCCTGCCTTAACACGCCAATCATTGGGTACATCAAAAGGCACGATGGTCATTGGGCGTTTGAACATGATAAGCAGCACTTTTAGATAATAATAAAGTCCGATGGCACTGCCCAAAACCACCATAAAGGCAAGTTCAAATCGCCCACCTTGAACGGCAGCGAACAGCACCTGCATTTTGGTGATAAATCCTGCGGTAAGTGGCATGCCTGCCATGGACAGAATCATCACCGTCAAAACCGCTGTCAGCACAGGTCTTCGCCAAAACAACCCTTGATAAACCGCCATGCTGTCCGCTTCATCTTCTATCTCTTGGGTTGCTCTATTGCGGTCGGTTTCACCGTACGCTCCTGTCATCAGCACAATCACCCCAAATGCCCCAACAGAGGATAAGGCATAGATAAGCACATACATACTGATCACACTGTCAGCATCTGCCGTTGCCCCTGTGGCGATGAGAGGAATCAGCACATAACCCATATGTGCCACAGATGAGAACGCAAGCAGGCGTTTTAGGTTGGTTTGAGTCAGAGCAAGCAAGTTCCCTGCCATGATAGACACCCCAACAATGGCAACCAATATCGCATCAATAGCTGATATGGCAGGAGCTGCACTCGTCAGCAAAAAACGCACGGTAAGGGCAACCACCGCCACCTTGCCCACGCTTGCCAAAAATGCCGTAACAGGGGCAGGAGAACCTTGATAGACATCGCCTGCCCACGCATGAAATGGCGCAAGCGATAACTTAAAAGCAACCGCTGCCACCATCATGACCGCCCCAACCACAAACAAAGGCAGTATCCCAAAACCTGCCATCAAAGCCTCTCCAAGATGGGTAAAGCCAAGCTCACCTGTTGCTGCAAAAATCAGTGCCATACCCATGAGTAAAGTCGCCGAAGCAGTGGCCGATAAAATCAGGTATTTTAGCCCCGATTCTAAGGACTTTTGTTTTAGGTAAGCAAAACTTAGCATACCATACATAGGCACAGACAAAAGCTCCAATGACACAAAGAAAGAAGCAAAATGATGAGCCGATGTCATCAAAACCGCCCCAAGCGTACTTGTCAAAAGAAGCAGATACAGCTCTTCTTTGTTGTTATTAAAACTTTGAAAATAGCGATACGATAACGTAACACACGCCAAAGCCGAAACGATGATGATAAGGCTATTAAACAAGGCAAAGCCGTCCACCAAAAACAGCCCCATGACATCGCCCCGATTGACATGAGTGGGCAATTTTTCAAAAAACTGCAACAGTAGCACCGCCAACGCCCCATTTAGTCCAAGGGCAGTCAAGCCAACAATCAGACTGTGTGAGCGTTTGATGGCGATAGTAAGCATGACCACAAGCACCGCCACGCCCAATATCATGGCAGGGAGCAACGGGAGCAAAGACGAAAACTCAATAGATACACTCATTAGTTGCCCCCTTGGTTAATTTCAATGACTTGCGGCACAATTTCTGGCGAGATGGGCTTTTGATTGCCTTTTAGCCCTGCAATGGCGGTATCCACGTCCGAATATCTATCGGGCATTTTGGTGCTGATATAGCTCATTGCTTGCTCGGATTTGTTTAGGACGGGTTGTGGATACAGCCCAAGCCAAACAAGCCCTACCACAAGCACACCAAGCAAAGACAGCTCTCGCCTGCCCAAATCACGCAAAGGCTTGGCGGTGTCGTCTTTTGCCTTGTATAAGGCGTGCAGATGGGGCGTGGTGTTGTCGCCAAACAACGCCTTGTGAATCAAAATCAGTGCATACAGCCCCGCCCACACAAAACTCACGGTCAATAGCACGCTGATGACAGGATACGCCTTGAACGACCCCATCAAAATCAAAATCTCGCCAATGAAGTTGCCCGTACCAGGGATACCCAAAAGGGCGGCACAAAAGAACATCATAAACGGAGCAAGGCGGCGAAACTGTCCCCACATACCACCCATGACCGTCATATCACGAGTGTGCAAACGCTCATAAATTTGACCTGCCATAATAAACAGTGCTGCACTTGATAAACCGTGAGCAAGCATTTGCACCATCAAACCTTGCAACGATACCAGTGTGCCAGCATAAATGGCAAGCACGACAAAACCCATATGCGACACACTGGTATAAGCGAGCAGTCGCTTGATATCGGTCTGGGCAAACGCCAAAAACGCCCCATAAAACACCCCAATCATGCCAAGCGTGATGGCAATGGGAGCAAACTCGGCAGACGCATTTGGAAAAAGCGGAATCACAAAGCGAAGCAAACCAAACGCCGCCGTCTTAATCAAAATCCCTGCCAAGTCCACCGAACCTGCCGTTGGGGCTTGGGCATGGGCATCAGGTAGCCAGCCGTGTAATGGAAAAACAGGCAATTTGACCGCAAAGCCCACAAAAAAGCACAGCATAATCAGGTATTCATATTTGCCAAGATACGTACCAAGCAGGTCTTCATAATGAAAACTTAGCACGCCTTTTTGGGCAAAATTGATAAGCACAAGCATACTGATACCAATGAACATGATAAGCCCAGACGCTTGGGTATAAATAAAAAACTTGGTGGCGGCAGCCGATTTTGGCTTGATGATATTGCCATTAGTATCACGCACATCATGCCCCCATAGGGCAATCAAAAAGTAGATGGGCAGCAGCATCATTTCCCAAAAAAAGAAAAACAAAAACAAATCAATCGCCAAAAAGACACCGATGACACCGCCCAACGACCACAGTAGGTTTAGGTGAAAAAATCCCACACGGTGCTTAATCTCGCCCCACGAACAGCCCACCGCCATGATACCCAAAAATGCCGTCAAGACAATCATGAGTAAAGACAAGCCGTCCATCGCCAAGGCGAATTTGATACCAAAGGCAGGTATCCAAGGCACTTCAAAGGTTGCCGCCCAAGGCAGACTGCTGTCGGTGCTGGCATTTAACACCCCAAAGTCGCCTTTGGCATACAGCACGAGCGACAGCACAAAGGTCAATGTCATGCCAATAAGTGCCACCCATCTGGGCAGTCGTGCGTCCTTTTTTTCAAATAACCAACACAAAAATCCTGCAATCAACGGGATTGCAATTAGACTTGGCAAAAGCCATGTTTGCTCTATCATCTTATACCACCATCATCATTGCCAAGATTAGTACCACAGCAAGCCCCACGCCAAAGCTCACAGCGTGCGTGCCAAGTCGCCCTGTTTGGGTTTTTACCAACAGCTTGTTGCCAAGTTTGACCCCAAAGGGCAGGATATGCCACAGCTTGTCCACAGGGTCTTTTTTTAGGAATTTGCAAATTGCCAAAAACGGCTTAACAAATACAATATCATAAAGAGCATCAAAGCCCAGCCCGTGATAGCACCAATAAGTACACGCCCCACCAAAGGCAGAATTTGTCCATTTTGTCAAAATCTTACCCTTGTCAAGCACATACAAAAAGTACGCCATCGCCAAGCCAAGTGCGGTTACGCCCACCGCGATAATCTCAGCAGTATGCTTGCCGTCTGTTAGGGTGCTACCCACGCTCGCTGGCAGGACATTTGCCAAAGGCGGGTGAATCCACGCCCCAATCCCTGTCGATAGCACAAGTAGCACCATCAAAGGCAAGGCGTAACTTATTCCTTTTAAAGGCTCACCATGCGTTTTTTGCTCTCCAAAGAACACAAGATAAATCAAACGGAAAGTATAAACAGCCGTCAAAAACGCCCCAAACACGCCCGCCCAAAACAGACTCATGTGTCCTGTGGCATAAGTCTCCCACAAAATCGCTTCTTTGGAATAAAAGCCAACCGTTACAAAAGGCAAGGCAACCAACGCCCCACCACCTGCCACAAATGACCAAAACACAAGGGGAATTTTATGACGCAGACCACCCATCTTAAAGATATTTTGCTCATGATGAGTGGAAATAATCACCGCCCCACTGGCTAGGAATAATAACGCCTTAAAAAATGCGTGCGTCATCAAGTGAAAAATCGCCACCTGCCACGCCCCCACGCCCAAAGCGATGAACATATAACCAAGCTGGCTCATGGTAGAGTAAGCAAGCACACGCTTGATGTCGGTCTGTGCCAACGCACAAAAGCTCGCCACAAGCATGGACAACGCACCGATACCCCCCACCCAATATAGGAGCATTTCAGGGGTCAGCACAAACAGCGGGTGCATACGAGCAATCAGATACACCCCTGCCGTTACCATGGTGGCAGCGTGAATCAGAGCCGACACAGGTGTCGGGCCCGCCATGGCATCGGCAAGCCAAGTATGCAAAGGAATTTGAGCCGATTTACCAAACGCCCCACCGATAAGCATTGCCACGATGAGCAGTAGCATGGGGTCATTAACAGCAAACATGGCATCTGCTTTGGCATTGATGGCGGTCATATCAAGCGTACCAAATACAACAAACAGTAAAAACAGCCCAATCGCCAAAAACACATCGCCCACACGGGTTACAGTAAATGCCTTTATCGCTGCCCGCCCATTGGCTCGGTTTTGATAATAAAAGCCAATTAACAAATATGAGCAAATGCCCACACCCTCCCAGCCCAAATACACGAGCAAAAGGTTATCAGCAAGCACAAGCATGAGCATGCTTGCCACAAATAAATTCAGATAACTAAAAAAACGGGCAAATCCTGCCTCACCTTTCATGTACCAACTGGCAAACAGATGAATCAAAAAGCCCACGCCTGTAATCACGCCCATCATGGTAACAGACAATCCATCAAGATACAGCCCAAATTTAGGGGCAAAATCGCCCACCGACAGCCATGTCCAAAGTGGCACAGACATCGCCTGTTGCCCTTTTGTCAAAAACCCAAAAATACTGACAAAGGCACACACAGCCGACAGCCCCATCGCCCCCACCCCAATGATGGTAGCAGGTTTTTCGCCAATTCTGCCTTGCCCCATGGTCAATATCAAAAATCCAATTAAAGGGAAAATAAAGGTCAATGCTAACAAATTCATACCACCCTACCCCTTTAATTCACTGGCGTGATTGACATCAAGACTTCTAAAACGATGATAAAATTGCAAAAGCATGGCAAGCCCAATCGCCGCCTCTGCCGCTGCCAGCGTCAAAATAAACACAAACATAACCTGCCCATCTGCCTTGCCCCACATGTTACCCCCCACCACAAAGGCAAGAGCAGCTGAGTTCATCATAATCTCCAAACTCATGAGCATGAACAACACATTGCGTCTTGCCATGACGCCAGCCAGCCCAATAACAAACAAAATGGCAGCCAAAATCAGCCCATGATGAGCAGGCACGCCCATATCAGATGCCAATTTGGCGACTTCATGGGCAAAGGGGGCATTTAGAGTATCTACATTATAATTTTGCATCGGCTCTCTCCTGTTGCTCTTTGTCTTGATTTGTCCATGTATTAGAGACGATGTCAGGGCATGTTTGGCTGTGGCTGATGTTTTCATCATCAAGTGCTTTTTTACCCAAATGATATGCCGCAACCAATGCCCCCAAAAGCAAAAATGCCGCCACCTCCACAAGCAACACATACCCTGTAAATAAGCGTACACCCACATCTTTGGCAGAGATGGTATCGCTTTGTAGCTGTATGGATTGGTCTGTACCATAGCCAATAAAACCAATCAGCACCGCCCCAACAATCATCATAAGACACACAGGCATCGCCCACGCATTGGCAGTCAGCCACGTCTTTTCTTCTGTGGTGTCCGTGCCAAGATTTAACATCATAATGACAAACACAAACAGCACCAAAATCGCCCCAGCATAGACAATCATTTCAAGCACGCCTGCAAATGGGGCTCCAATGATAAAGAAAATCCCCGCCACCGCAAGTAGGCTTACT
This sequence comes from Moraxella sp. K1664, assembly GCF_039693965.1. NCBI lineage: Bacteria > Pseudomonadati > Pseudomonadota > Gammaproteobacteria > Moraxellales > Moraxellaceae > Moraxella > Moraxella sp. K1664. The sequence continues at coordinate 1,864,595 of NZ_CP155576.1, read as the reverse complement.
ATCATGGACAAAATGGCATGGACGGGATTGGCGTGCGTAACCACCCTTAGGCTTGCCCAAATCGCCACCAGCGACAAGGCATAAAAGCCCACCGCATCGCCATTTGCCAAAAACCCTTTTAACACATCAATCATGGCAACAAACTCCGTACATTGACAGGCTCTGCTTCACGCTCATGCGACCCTTTGGGCTTATCATCCGTTGCCATGCCTGTTACTCGATAATAGTTATACTCTGGGTATTTGCCCACGCCACTAATGAGCAAATGCTCTTTTTCATAGACCAGATTTTGGCGATTGTATTCGCCCAATTCAAAATCAGGGGTCAGCTGAATGGCGGTAGTCGGACACGCTTCTTCGCACATGCCACAAAACACACAACGGCTAAAATTGATACGAAAAAATTCAGGATACCAACGACCGTCTTCACGCTCCGCCTTTTGTAGGCTAATACACCCTACAGGACACGCCACCGCACATAGGTTGCACGCCACACAGCGTTCATCGCCGTCAGGGTCTCGGGTCAGCACAATCCGCCCACGAAAACGGGGCGGTACAGGCACAGGCTGTTCGGGGTACAAAATCGTGTCTCGTGGACGCAAGGCATGAGAATTTACCATCCACATAGAGCGTACAATGGTAAAAATGCCCACCGCCGTATTTTTTAAAGTTGCAAACATTTAATTCACCATCAAAATCACAAAAGCAGTCGCCAATAGGTTTACCAAGGTTACAGGCAAACACACTTTCCAACCAAAATTCATCACTTGGTCATAACGTGGACGCATGAGCGAGCCACGAGCCAGCACAAATAAGGTCATAAAAAACAAGGTCTTAATCAAAAACCAAAACACAGGCGGAACAAAGGGTATGTTTAGGTTAAAAGGAGCAAGCCACCCACCAAAAAACAAGCACGTCATCAAAGCACTAATCACCACCACATTGACATACTCGCCAATAAAGAACATACCAAATTTCATGCCCGAGTATTCCACATGATACCCCTCGGCAAGCTCTTGCTCGGCTTCGGGTTGATCAAAGGGGTGTCGGTGCGTAACGGCAACCCCTGCCACCACAAAGGTCAAAAAGCCCAAAAACTGCGGAATGACGTTCCACACCGTTGTTTGGGCTTCTACAATCTCACGCAAATTAAACGAGCCTGCCATAGCCACCACGCCCATGAGCGATAAGCCCAAAAACACTTCATAGCTAATCGTCTGAGCTGCCGAACGCAGTCCGCCTAAGAGCGAGAACTTATTGGCACTTGCCCAACCGCCAAACATGACGGCATATACAGCAAGCCCTGCCATGGCAAAAAAGAACAAAATGCCAATGTTCCAATCTGCCGCCCCAAGCGTGGGCGATAGCGGAATAATGGCAAAACTTGCCAACGCGGTAAACATGGCAATGGCAGGGGCGAGCGTAAATAGGCGTTTGTCGGCAAAATTGGGTGTCCAGTCTTCTTTAAAAAAGATTTTTAGCATATCCGCCACCAGTTGTAGCGACCCTTGCCAGCCCACACGGTTTGGGCCATAGCGGTCTTGCCACAGGGCAAGCATACGCCGTTCATAGACAATCATGAGTGCTGCCGTGATGACAAGCCCCAAAAAGATAATCAAGGTCTGGGCGGTCATAAAAATAAGCGACCACCACTCAAAGGACAAACCGCCAAGCCATGACGGCACATCAGGAATCACACGAATACTCATTTATGCCCCCACTTGCATTGCTAACGGTGCGTTATTAAATCCAGCTTTTGGCGTAAAGATATTTTCACGCTTGATATTAGCCAGATTTGCCACGCTTTTTTGATATTCAGGCACATAGGCAGGCGTGTCGGTTTCCGCCTTTTTGACGGTTGTCGGCACACCAACCATAAACGGCACAAGCCCGTCAGGATAGCCGATACAGCCGTCCGCCACATAGTCCACCACGTCCACAGGCAGGGTAATCTCTACCCCATGTTGGGCAAGGGTTAGCTTATCGCCTGCCTTGATAATCCAACGCTTGGCATCATCATCGCTGATTGTCCATGTGGCAGGCTTGATTTGGCTTGCCACCACAGGGCTACGGCTTGCCATGCGTGAGCTTGCAAATAGATTATGTACAGGCACAACGACCGCACGACCGTCAAAAATGCTCGTGCTTATCATGCTGTCAAGCTCGGCTTTGTCAAATACCGTCTCCACTTTTGGCAAGTCATCAAACAGACGAATGCCCACATCTCCGCCTTTTAGCCGTCCACCCACTTTGTCTTGGAGTTTGTTCCATGCTTGGGGCGAGTTCCAGCCTGCACTCCACGCAAATGGGATAAGGCTTGGGTCAGTCTTATCGCCCACATAACCCTCCATGGAGAAAGTCAAACCACTGTCTAAGTCTTTCGGTTGCATGGGTTCATGGATAGAAATGGGCGAGCGTAACACCGTCCGCCCTGAATAACGGCGTGGCTCACGGGCGACTTTTAGCCCTGTAATGCGATAATCCGACTCGGGGGCAACGTCTTTGATTTGGGCAAGGTGTGGATAATCCGTGATAAGCTCATCAATAACGTCATCAAGATGATACCACGTTGGCTCATCATTGCCATTTGTCAAATTGGTGCTAGCCAAGGCATTAGCGACAGCGTGTAGCCAACGCCAACTGTCTTTTAGCTCGCTGTTTGGCTCATAGTATTTTTTGTCAAAACTGGCAAAAAACCGCCCTGCACGCCCTTCGGCAGACACGAGCGTACCGTCTGATTCGGCAAATGACGCACCAGATAGCACCATATCGGCTTTGGCGTGCCAGTCATAAGACTGGTGGTCTAGGACAATGAGTGTTTTTTCGGTCAATTTGTCAAATTGGCTTGGGGCAAGGTTTGCTAGGTCATGTTCTAGCACCACCACCGCCTCAAATTCTTTTGCCAAAATCTCCTCTATCGCTTGACCACCAAGCAAGTTTACGCCCACGCTGTTCGCCTCAGGCATGGCAACATACACGCCTGTTTTGTCGGCATATAGGGCATTTGTCTTTAATAGGCGAGATGACAGCTCTTTTTCAAACTCATTGGGGTCTCGCTCTGTGGTGTGCGTGCCGTCCGTTTTGGCATCTTTGTCAGGGTCAATGAATTGACGAGCCACTTCATCACGGATTTTGGCGTTTTGCACTTCCACAAATTCACGCTCCACATGGGCGATTTTGGCACGTTTGGCGGTCAAGGTTTGGGCGATATAGCCTGTTGCCTGTACGATTGCCTTTGATGACAAGCTGGTGCCTGTGATGACAAGCGGACGGTTCGCCATAATCAAATCATAAGCAATATGATGAGCCAAAAACTCCATTGCCATGTTCTCATCTATCGCAAGGTTTGGCTCTTGTTCTTTGGCAAAAATGGCGTTCTCGCTTTTGCCAATCTCATCTAGGGTATCGGCATAGCCCTTGATGATGTCGCCCACCATAAAGCCCAATTTGGCGATGTCGTTTGGCGTAGCAACGGCAGACACTTTGGCGATGTCGGATAATTTGGTATCCACCACGCTCGCCACATAAATGGGACTGTACGCCTCTTGCCCGATACGCTTGACAGGCTCGGCAAGCCAATGCTCGGTTTTTAGGGCGGTTGCCATTTGACGGGCTTTGTTTTTGGACGCTTGACGCACCGACAAGGCAACACGGCTTGCCGTTTGGGTCAAATCCTCGCCCAAAACAAACACGCTATCCGCCGTCTCAATCTCTGCCAAAGACACATTATGCACGTCTTTATGGCGTAACAACTCCACGCCCAAGTCCACCACGTCTTTGACAACCGCTCGCTCGCCTGTGCTGTAATAATCGCTTCCGACCAGTTTTTTTAGGGCAAAATTACTCTCCAAACTTGCCCGAGCCGAGCCAATGCCGATGACGTTTTTGCCTTTTAATAAGTCCGCCACGCTATCGACTGCAAGGCTTGCACTGGTTTTGACAAATTGTCCGTTCACATTTTCTAAGGGCTGGGTTGGGCGGTCAGCACGATTGACATAGCCATAGCCAAAACGCCCACGGTCGCACAAGAAATAGCCGTTTACGTCATGGTTATAGCGGTTTTCAATGCGTCTAAGTTCGCCATAACGCTCGCCTGCCGAGATGTTGCACCCGCTTGAACAGCCATGGCAAATGCTTGGGGCGTACTGCATGTCCCATTTACGGTTGTAGCGGTCAGAATGCGTTTTGTCGGTAAAGACACCCGTTGGGCAAACTTCGGTCAAGTTACCGCTAAATTCGCTCTCTAACTGTCCGCTCTCTTCACGCCCAAAATAGACACGGTTATTTGACGCATACACCCCAAAATCCGTGCCACCTGCGTAATCCTTATAAAACCGCACACAGCGATAGCAAGCGATACAGCGGTTCATCTCATGATTGATAAACGCCCCTAAGTCTTGGTTGTGGTGCGTGCGTTTGGTAAAGCGGTAACGGCGTTTTCTATGTCCGCTCATATAGGTCATGTCTTGCAAATGGCAATGTCCGCCCTCTTCGCACGTTGGGCAATCGTGGGGGTGATTGGTCATCAGATATTCCACAATGCTTTTACGAAATGCCTTTGCCTCGGCATCGTCCACCGAAATCCAAGTATCACTCTTTGGCGTGGGGGCAATCATACAGCTCATCACCAGCCGTCCACGCCCTGCCTTATAATCGTCTTCGTTATTGTACTGCTTAACCGCACATTGACGGCACGACCCCACCGAACCAAGTGCAGGGTGATAACAAAAATAAGGCACATCAATGCCAAGCGACAGGCAGGCTGAGAGCAGGTTATCTGAGCCGTCCACATCATAAGTTTTGCCATCTATATGAATGACTGCCATGTTACACCCCCACCTTATTTTGTTGTGGTTTTGAGTTGTTCACTTTTTGCTCAAATTCATGACGGAAATATTTTAACGCACTCATGAGTGGCTCCATCGCCCCTGGGGCATGAGCACAAAAAGTCTTGCCAAGCCATAAATCTCGTGTCAGCTCGGACAGTTTGTCAATGTCGTCCGCTTGCCCTTGTCCGTTTTCCATCGCATCAAGGATTTTTACGCCCCACGGCAAACCATCACGGCAAGGGGTACACCAACCGCACGATTCTCTTTGAAAAAACTGTTGCAAGTTTCTAGACAGGCTCACCATGTCTTGCGTTTCGTCCACGACCATCATGAGACACGTCCCAAGGCGACTTCCTGCCTTCATAATCGGGTCAAAATCCATGACAAGGTCAAGGTGTTCATCGCTTGCCGTCAAAAAGTCGGTACTCGCTCCGCCGGGTAGCCACGCCTTTAAGGTCAAGCCGTCCTGCATACCGCCCGCCAGTTCAATGAGTTCACGAGCGGTATAGCCAAACGGCACTTCCCACAGCCCTGCGTCCTTGACACGACCGCTACACCCCATAATCTTGGTGCCGGGGGTTTGTGATTTGCCTTTGGCGTTTGGCAAGGATAAATACCACTCCACGCCATTTAACAAAATGGCAGGCATATTGTTTAAGGTTTCAACGTTATTCACCACCGTTGGGCGACCCCATGCCCCTGATACTTGGGGAAATGGCGGTTTGGTGCGTGGGTTGGCACGGCGACCCTCCAAGCAGTTGATAAGAGCCGTCTCCTCGCCACAGATATACCGCCCTGCCCCTGTGTGGACGTGCAATTCAAAGTTAAACTCCGCCCCCAAAATACCCTCGCCTAGCAAGTTATTGGCGATACATTCGTTAATGGCGTTTTGTAAGCGTTCGGCGGCTAGGATATATTCGCCACGGATAAAGATATAGCCCACGCTCGCCCCAATGGCATAAGCAGTAATGAGCATACCCTCAATGAGCTGAAACGGAATCCGCTCCATAAGCAAGCGGTCTTTGAACGTCCCAGGTTCCATTTCATCAGCATTACAAATCAAATACCGCACGCCACCGTCAGGCGGAGTCATAAACGTCCATTTTAGCCCTGCGTTAAAGCCTGCACCGCCACGCCCACGCACGTTGGCGGTTTTTATCATCTCGCCCACTTCTCTTGGGTCTTTGGCTAGGGCGTTTTTTAGCCCTTTAAAGCCGTCCAAGGCTTCATAATCCGCCAATGTCAGCAGGGCATCATGATGATACAGTCGCCATGTCAAGGGGTGTGTGAGCGAAGTCGGTGCTTGACCGTCCGCCAATCCCACGCCCCAGATTGGCGTTTTTTGGCGATTTAGTTGGCTTGGGGCAAGTCCGTTTTTACGAGCGTGGATTTGCTCGGCGACATTTGGTTTATTCATGCGTATTGCTCCAACAATAGACCGACCTCAGACGGCAACACAGGTCCATAAGTATCCTCATCAATCAGCACGCTCGCCCCCTTGTCGCAGTTGCCAAGACAACAAATGGGCAGTAGGGTAAAGCGACCGTCTTTTGTGGTTTGCCCATAATCAATGCCAAGCTCACGTTTAAAAGCGTCCGCCAATGCCTCATAGCCGTTTAGATAGCAAGCGATAGAATCACAAATCAAAATCACATGGCGACCCACTGGCATCCGATAAATGCGGTTAAAAAATGTCGCCACGCCCTCCACGTCCGCCACAGGCATGGACAGCATATGGGCTATGGCAGCCACTTGGGCATCGTCCACCCAGCCGTTACGTTTTTGGACGAGTTTTAGAGCGTCAAGCACCGCCGCCCTAGGTTGTGGGTAGTGATGAATGTGATGATGAATGCCGTCAATTTCTTGGGGCGTTAAAATGGCGTGAATGTCCACTTTGGGGGTTTTGTCGGTTACTATTTTCATAAAGTTACCTGTGCTAGCGTCAGCTTGCGGTTTTGGTTTTATTTATTAAATTGATAAAACTAACTTAATTTTATCAGTTTAACAAATGGTTAAAGTTTTTAAATTTACCCTTATAATCAATATATCTCATAAGGATAATTATCAAAAAATATCGGATTTAAAGGCAATATGTGTTTGTTAAAATAGTCTTGTGGATTTTTAATGGCATGCTCATTTAATTGAAACTCCCTTAATGCCATGATTAAATGCATAAATTGCCCAAAATCAACATCAAATTTCACAAAATCATCAAAAGATGAATATTCGCCCTGTTCGTGATCATAAAACAGCACTTGCTTGGTTGTTTTGTGCAAAAACCATTCATCGCCACAGCAATTATCAGCAAATAACCATAATTCTTTTGCAAAGTGGGCGTATTCTTTTTCAAAATAACGATTATGGTTTATGGCTTGCTCATAATCATAAATCACCACATCACAGATAATTTCCACTTGGCGATAATGACAAACAAAATATTGATAATTTTCATCAAAGCCAAAACACGCTTTTGGTTTTTTGATGAGTTGCTGTTTTTTATCATCAGACAATTTATCTAAAATATCAATCATCATCACATCATCACATCATCAAAAAATAGGTTATTGGTGCGTGGTACGCACCCTACTTTTACTCAATTTTTAATACGATTATCATCATCTAATAAAAATTGTAAAAATGCCTTTTCGTCATCGTCAATCATCTCGGTATCTGTACCGATATAAGCACTAAGACTGCCTGATAATTGTTGAACTTCTGGGCTGATATTTGTCTCTTGTTTTGGATAAAATGCAATGTGAATTTGGTGTGTGTTATCATCAAAACTAGACACAACCTTATCCATATCTTTCATGATATGCTTTGGTATTTGGATAAAAATACCGTCATTTTGTTTAATTGTGGTTAATTGCATTTTTTGCTCCATTTTAACCATTTTTATCAATCCAAGAATTATCAATATCTTAACAATTCATGTTTTTAAAAAAATTAAAACTGTATAATGCGACCAACCCAATTTGGCACGCACTGCGTTCCAAATTGGAAAAGCCCGATAAATCAATGACCAAATCAAGACGTGCGATGTGCAACGCTCCTTTTAGTCATCATCACTCTCATCAGCATGGAGCGATAACGCACTCGCCACTTCCTGCTCGCCGTCTCGTCTGGTGCCTTTGAGCTTGATTTGTAGGCGTAGCTCGTTGGGCGAGTCGGCATTGCGAATCGCTTCATCGTACGAGATAGCCCCTTCATCATATAGGTCAAACAACGCTTGGTCAAAGGTCTGCATACCCAACTCACGGCTTTTGGTCATAATCGCCTTTAACTCATGCATTTCACTTTTTAAAATCAAATCCGCCACCAATGGCGTGTTCAGCATAATCTCCACCGCCGCACGCCGTCCCTGCCCGTCTTCGGTGCGAATGAGTCGCTGTGAGATAATCGCTTTCATGTTGCTGGACAAATCCATAAGGAGCTGTTGGCGACGCTCTTCGGGGAAAAAGTTGATGATACGGTCAAGCGTTTGGTTGGCGTTGTTGGCGTGGAGCGTCCCTAGACACAAATGCCCCGTCTCAGCAAAGGCAATGGCGTGTTCCATGGTCTCGGTATCTCGAATCTCACCAATCAAAATCACATCAGGGGCTTGGCGGAGCGTATTTTTCAACGCATGGTGCCATGAGTGCGTATCCACGCCCACTTCACGGTGCGTAATCATCGATTTTTTGTGCTTATGCACATATTCCACAGGGTCTTCTACTGTGATGATATGCCCTGCACTGTTTTCGTTACGGTAGTCAATCATCGCCGCCAAGCTCGTGGATTTACCCGAACCTGTACCGCCCACCACCAGCACCAAACCCCGCTTTTCCAAAATCACGTCTTTGAGCTTTTGGGGTAATCTTAGCTTTTCAAAATTGGGAATCTCGGCGGCAATGGTACGAATGACCATGCCCACTTGCTGTTGCTGAATAAAGACATTGACACGAAAACGGCTGACATTTGGCACGTTAATGGCAAAGTTACATTCCATTTCACGTTCAAATTCATCACGCTGATAATCATTCATGATACTGTATGCAAACAATTTGGTCTTATCGGCACTTAGCACCTGTTTGCCAAGCGGTTTCATCAAGCCTTGATGTTTGACGCTCGGCGGAAAATCTGCCGTGATAAACAGGTCAGATGCCCCAATCTCAACGACTTTGGCAAGCATATTATACATGATACCTTTGGCTTCGTTTAGGGTCTCTTCGGCAAAGGCGATGAGTGATTCTTCGGAGATGTGGTGTGTGGTCATGGTATTTATTTCTCTTTTTAAGTTTAGGGTCGATTTTTACAATATCAATATTTTAGGTTGCTAACTGCATTTGGGATTGCTTTTCAATCTTATAGCCAAGTTTTGTAGCACACTCAATAAATCTATCAATATTTCCTACGCCCCATTGATTGCAAACAACAATCTTACTTGTATTATTTAAAGTAATAACATTATCTTTAAAATATCTCTCCGCCAATTTTGAATCATATTCTAAATCTGAATACAAAATTGCCGTTTCAAGTCTTGATTGCAATTCTTTGGGGAATTTATTTTGCAGATGAACAATGTCAATATTAGGGTTATTTTTACAGTAATCACTAACAACTGCCAAAACCAAGCGACCTTTACCAAAAATTCCACCGTTAAATTGATATTTGCTAAAATCTTTATTATTACGCTTGGTTTCTTGGTCTGAATGTTTCTTTTCTCTTAATTTCAATTGATATTCTTGGGCTTCTTTTACAGGAATGATAGTATCAATATCCCAAATACTCTCACTATTTAATTTATAAGGGTTAATTTTTATACATTTAATATCCAACCCTTGTTCATTTAGCCACAATACTGTATTTGTAATGTCTTTTGAAAAATCTTGATTAACCAAAATAATGCGAACATTATCGAAATCTAATTTTTGAGCATAATCTCCGCCCAAGAAATTATCAATTGCTTTTTCTGCTTGCTCATTATTACAATTGTGAAAATTACCATAAAATTCAACAATCTTATCAATACTAAACAATCTTACCATAGACGCATAGCGAATGGCTTGTAAATCCATATGAAAACCGTCATTATCTCTTTTTAATTCAATAACAACCAATTTTCCAAATTCATCTAACGCCAATAAATCTAAACGTTTTTTACTGTCTTCAAAAGGTGATAACTCTTCACCCACAATCAATAATTCTTCTCCTAAAATGCTAGGGTTGGATTTAATGATATTTTGAATGTCTTTTTCTAACATATTTCCTTCTTTAAAGGTGATTGGCTTCAACAATTCTGATTTATCACTTTCAATCAAAAAAATACTCATATGAACCTACCTATCACAATCCGCCATAACAATATCGATACTTGCCAAATAAATAATCGCATCGGATACCAAAGAGCCGTTAATCACAGACGGCATTTGTTGCAAATGGGCAAAGGTAGGCGTACGAATGCGAGTGCGATAGCTCATCGTTGAGTTGTCGGAAGTTACATAATAGCTGTTTAGCCCTTTTACGCCTTCTACCATACAGGCACTCTCCCCTGCTGGCATGACAGGTCCCCACGACACCGACACAAAGTGGTTGATGAGCGTTTCAATGTCTTGTAAGGTGCGGCCTTTTGGCGGTGGCACGGCAAGCGGGTGTTCGGCTTTATACGCTCCGCTTGGCATATTGTTTAGGCATTGCTCAATGATACGAAGTGATTGGCGAATCTCTTCAATTTTTACCAAACATCTATCATACGCATCACCGTTATAAAACACAGGAATTTCAAAGTCAAAATTCTCATAGCCTAGATACGGTCTCGCTTTACGCAAATCAAAATCAATGCCCGTGGCACGAAGTCCCGCCCCCGTTACGCCCCACGCTAGGGCTTGTTTGGCGTTGTATTGGGCGACATTTTGTGTACGTCCTTTTAGCACGGTGTTGGTCATCGTTGCCTTATAGTATTCATCAAGGCGTTTTGGCATCCAGTCCAAAAACTCACGCACCAATCGCTCCCAACCATTTGGCAAATCGTGAGCCGTACCGCCAATCCTAAACCACGCAGGGTGCATACGATAGCCCGTTACCGCTTCAATGACATCATACGCCTTTTGACGGTCGGCAAACATATAAAACACAGGGGTCATACCGCCAGCGTCTTGGATAAACGTCCCCCAATAAAGCAAGTTATTGGTAATCCTAAAAAACTCACTCATCATAATGCGAATGACGTTGGCACGCTCAGGGGTGGTAATGCCAGCGAGTTTCTCAACCGCCATGATATAGGGCAATTCATTCATCACACCGCCCAGATAGTCAATGCGGTCGGTATAAGGAATGAACGAATGCCACGTTTGGCGTTCTGCCATTTTTTCCGCCCCACGATGATGATAGCCAATATCGGGGATACAGTCCACAATCTCTTCGCCGTCAAGCTGTAACACCAAACGGAACGCCCCGTGAGCGGACGGGTGGTTAGGACCGATATTTAGGAACATAAAATCTTCATCACGCCCCGAGCGTTTCATGCCCCACTCTTCGGGGATAAAACGTAAGTTTTCTTGTTCAAACTCTTGTTTGGCAGTGTTCAAAAAATACGGCGTAAATTCGGTCGCCCGAGCGTGGTATTCTTTACGCAGTGGGTGTCCTTCCCAGTATTTGGGGAGCAAAATCCGTGTCAGGTGCGGGTGTCCGTCAAACACCACGCCAAACATATCCCACACTTCACGCTCATACCAGTTGGCATTGGGATAAATCTTGGTCGCAGACGGGATATGCTCGCCCTCAGCTAGGGCAACCTTAATGCGAATGTCCGAGTTTCGCTCCAAACTCATCAGATGATAAAACACCGTAAAATCGCTAGGCGGTAAGCCGTGGCGGTGCTTACGAAGTCTTTCATCAATGGCGGATAAATCCACAAGCATAACAAAGGGCTTGGGCAGTGTCCGCAAAAACATCAGCACATCAAGCACCGCCCCTTTATCTACCCAAACGGTCGGAATGCCGTCTGCCGTTTCTTGGACGACAAGATTTGTAAACTTAGCGTTTAGCTCGTTTAAAATGTCAAAATCGTGAATGTGGTTAATGCTCATAATTTCCAACTTATTTTTGGCTTGCAACTGCTTGCTGTTTGGGTTTGGGCGGTTGCCCAATTTGTATTTTTGGGGATTTACTCGCCCAATGTTAATTTATCACACTTTTGATAAATCCGTAGGGGCAAATTATATTTGCCCTGTCATAAAGTTTTGACTTTTGGGCGACTGATTTACCCCTATACGCCTACTTTTAAATCTGTCTTTATTGAATAATGCCACAATATGACTTGGTGCATATGACATACCGTTTTAATACAATTTTTATATTAAATAACTTGTTAAATTAAAATCAACTCTTTAAATATTGATAATACAAAATATCCGCAAATTCACTTTCAGATAATTCACCAATCACCAAATCACGCATAGCGTCCGCCATTAAAATATGGTCTATTGTGATTTCATAATCATTAAGCGATAAATACTCCAAGGCAACCGCCAACCCTGTACGCTTATTGGCATCAGATAAGGCATGAGCCATTGCAATACTACTGGCATATTTACTGGCAATTTCAAAAACATCATTTAAGCCTTCGTACAAAATCGCATTATCAATCCGAGATAACGCTCCTTGCAATTTGCCAATATCCGCTTGTCCTTTCATGCCTTTTTCGGTAGAAAGAATATAGGTGTTAATTTCAATAACTCGCTCAAATGGAAAACAAATAATATCCATTACATATCTGCCAAGCGTTTAAAGGTTTCTTTATGTGTCCTAAGCACAAGTTTGGTTTCGGATTTGATGATTTGTTGCCCTTGTTCGCCTGTTAAATCCAGTTTTTTGGTTGCAGGGATTTTGGGGCGATTGGTTTTGATAATGCCGTATTTTGCAAGTTTGTCGCTCATAAAATCGTCCTTTGGGTGCAAGGTGTATACAATACACCATTACTGCTGTTTGTTTGTTAAATGGTGCGTAATTACACCCTAATTTCTGTTCTCTTGACAAGAACGTGTTAATTTAACGTTTAGCGTATTTAATATTAAATTAAAAAAATACCAATAAAATAAAATACAAAATTGCCTAAACCGCTCAATTTCCTTATCCGCCAAATACTCGCCTTGCTCAAAAAATGAATTATCCCAAATGGTATTGATGTCAATATGATTAAATTGGCTCATTTTTACCCCTGTTAAATTTATTAAAATTTAAACCTTTAATCAATATCCAGTATGATATTTTTGATAACATTCGGCAATCTCATCGCCATTTAATGTTTTTACAATATCATGCAATTTTTTATCAAATGCAAAGTCTGTAATATGGACAAACATACAAATACGTTTATCATCATGAACCGCTTGCAATGCATTAAGACAAACTTCTAAAAATTCATTTTTCTCAATATGATTATCATAATCTTCTAAAAAACTCTTAACATTTTTTATATTGATATTAAAAGCATTTCTATGAAAACATTCATTTTGCCATTCTGAGGTATTCCAATAATCTTCATCGGCAATTTTTTCATTTTTTAAGTCATCAAAAAATTCATCGGCATTAACCGCAATCAAAAACGTTTCAAAACTCTCATCAGTTACAATGGCAAATGATGATAGGTTTGGATAATTTTGTTTGGCAAGCTCATAATAAAAAGCAACCGCTTGATAAATGTCGTCTTGAATGACTTTCATCATCTTATCCTTATTAGCCATTTTTAAATATCAAACTTGCCTAAACCGTTTAATATCCTTATCCGCCAACGCATAGACATAAGCGGTTACGCTCTCGCCTGTTTGTAAATATGCCGTAATAATAACACGGTCATAACCCACCCCTTCAAAATCATCAAGCCTGTCCCAATGGTCTGCAAGCTCATCGGACGTAAAAATAAAGCCTTGCACCTTTTGTCCGTCATCGGCAGGGATAAGGGCAGGATAACCCAAAGACGCCCCAAAGCCATTTGGCAAAAGCTCACCAAAGGCATAAGCAGATACCCATTCACCACCTGCAATTGGTGTCATGATATGGTGATTGGGGCGGTTTGGGGCAAGCGTACCATATACAAAAAGTGCGTTTGGGGTGTGCATGATTTTTCCAATTATTGATAACTGCTAATTTCAATCAAATTACCGTCAGGGTCATTGACATAAATGGACTGCATCGCCCCGACCGCCCCTGTGCGTGGCACAATACCGTCAATGATAGTGATGTTGTGGGCGTTTAAATGACTCATCACGTCATCAAGTGGCGTATCCGTCAATAAGCACAAATCGCCACTGCCACAGACGGCATGGGTTGCATTTGGTTTAATCTCTTGCCCTTTTTGGTGTAGGTTGATTTTTTGTACACCAAACTGCAAGGCTTTACGATTGTCGCCAAAAGTAATCTCGGTCATACCAAGCACACCCACATAAAAATCCAGTGTTTTTTGAATATCGGCAACGGTCAAAACCAAATGGTCAAGGGCGGTGATGTTCATATTTTTTCCTAAAATTGCCTGCAATTTAATAAGCCATTAAACCCAAACTTTTAGCCAATTCTAATAAAGTTGGTCTGTCAGATTTTTTAACCACCCAAATATTAATATCATCACTGCCACTTTCCAAACCTAGTAAGCTGTATTCGGTTTGGTTTTCTAAATGATTAATAACAACATTAATATCGCCTTGCACTTCTTCATCATCAATAAAAAATTGTTGATTGATACGCTTACCAATATAATCACACAAATCTTCACTATAAAAACGCCAATCATCCCAATGATTATCAAAGCTCCCTTCTATTAATTCAAACAACTCATAAAATTCATCATACTCATTTTCTGCATAAGTATTTTGAATGTCATTTAATTTTTCATCGCTTAATTGATAGCAATAATTTAGCAATTTTAAAAATTCAGTGAATTTTTCTGGGTTTTTTGGCAAACTCATTATTCAACCCCTATTTATTCCACATTATCAGGACTTCTTAAATTCTTAACCGCAATCCTTTCCGCATTTTTTCTATCCCGTTCAGGGGTCATAATCGGCTGATAGATATTTTGGTCAAGATGAATGCCAAGCGGACGGCGTTCCTCTTGGATTGAGTTTTGTAGGAGCATTAACGCCTGAATGAGTGCCTCGGGGCGTGGCGGACAACCAGGGATATACACGTCCACAGGCAGGATTTTGTCCACGCCCTGCACCACCGAATAAATGTCATACATACCGCCCGAGTTGGCACACGCCCCCATAGAGATGACCCATTTGGGTTCTAGCATTTGCTCATACAATCGCAGAATCACGGGTGCCATTTTGACAAAACACGTCCCTGCCACAATCATCACGTCCGCCTGACGGGGGGATGCACGGATAACCTCCGCCCCAAAGCGTGATAAATCGTGTACGCCCGTCAAGGTCGTGGCGTATTCCACATAGCAACAGCTTGTGCCGAAGTTAAACGGCCACAGCGAATTTTTTCGCCCCCAGTTGGCAAGGTTGTGCGTCAAATCCGACAATTTACCCATAAAGACGTTTTTGTCAATCTCGGCTTGGGTGATGTCGTCAATCACTTGGCGAGTTTGGTGTGGGTATTGGTCGGCGGATTCGTTGGCACGAGTGAACGTATATTTCATAATCGTAACTGCTTGTTTTTAAAACTGGCGTTTAAGAATTTTGTCTTTTAAACTATTAAAATTTTTAACAATTTAAAAGACTGTTTATATGTACAATAACTAAATTTTTGGGTGAGACTTCAAAATTACTTTCTGTTATTGTTTGATTAAAAAAGCTCACCACTTTATCGTGATTGATATGGTGATTTTGGGACAAAATCTCTTCAATATCATCAAGAATAAAGGCGATGTTTTTTAGTTTTTCATCTTGAAATCCATTGGCGTAATGGATACTTTTCATTTTGGGTGTTGATTTGGTGTTTGGAAAAGCAAGATTGAGCTGTTGCTTAATTTGCACAAAAAACAACATCAAGTCATTACCCATTATTTTGGGTAATTCTTGATTTAGAATTTGTTTTTTATATAAATATTGTGCTAATTCATTGGCTTTTTGCTTAATATCATCCACGGTCAAATTCCAAACTTAATCAAACTTCTGCGTGGTAACACGTCCTGTCTCATTGATATGGTCAATGTTTGCCATATCCTGTTTGTCCTTTTCAAGTACCGCTTGCAAGTCTTTACGCCCTGCAAAAATCCGTCCCGATGACTGGGCAGGTACCTTGCCTGTGGGGTCTGAGTGTAGCTCATCAATGCCATTAAAGGCGGTAATGCTCGCCAAATCAAAGTCGGCAGGACGCTCATAGATACGCTTTTTCTTGGCACGTTTATCAGCAGGAGCCCAGTTCATCGCCTCAAGTTTCATCTCATAGACAAGCCCCACAAACAAAATGGCGATAAAGACAAAAGCGGTCGCAAACCCCACCCAGCCCACTTCACGCACGCTTACCGAATAGGCGTACAGATACAAGGCTTCTAAGTCAAAAATCACAAAGAAAATCGCCACAAGGTAAAATTTGGCAGACAAGCGAATGCGAGCCGTCCCTGCTGAGACCACCCCCGCTTCAAAGTTTTCTTGTTTTTGAGAACCGCTTGACCGCCCACCAAGCAAACGTGGCACGACAAGCATAAAGACGACAAGCCCTAGACTGGCAAGTAAATAGACAATGGCTGACCATTCGGCTGGCATAAATCACCCCATGTGATTTTATGAAAGTAGATTATAATAAGGTATCCGCTAATCCTGACAGATTAACCTTACAATTATAGCATATTTTGTAAAATTATTTAAATAAAAAATAACCACGTCAAGTCATTGGATAAATTTGACGTTTTCACAAAAAAAACACCGCCAACATGACGATGTTTTTTTGGTTTGGGTTGTTATCGTAAAAACGCACGGGCATTACGGAACAGTCGCATCCATGCCCCATCTTTGTCCCACTCGTTAGGTTTCCATGAGTGATTGACCGCACGCAGTGTCCGCTCTGGGTGTGGCATCATGAGCGTTACCCGTCCATCATTACTACAAACACCTGTAATGCCTTGCGGTGAGCCGTTGGGATTTAAAGGATAATGCTCAGTGGGTCGCCCTTGACTGTCCACATAGCGTAGGGCGATTTGACCACTGTTTTCTAGCTCAAAAATTGCCTTATCATCAAGGTTGGCAAAGCCCTCTCCATGTGCCACCGCAATCGGCAAAATACTGTCTTGCATGCCTTTTAATAACACAGATTTGGTGCGTTCTACACGCACATTGACGGTGCGAGCCTCGAACCGTGCCGATACGTTGGTGCTAAACCGTGGGAAATGCTCTGCCCCGACCATCAAGCCTTTGAGTTGACTCATCATCTGGCAGCCGTTACACACGCCCAATGCAAAGGTTTCGGGGCGATGGAAAAATCTGGCGAACATCATCGACAGCTCTTCGTGGTGCAACACACTGCTTGCCCAGCCCGAGCCTGCCCCTAGCACATCGCCATAACTAAATCCACCGCACGCCACCAGTCCATCCACATCACGCAAATCGACACGTCCACTCATCAGGTCGCTCATGTGCACATCCAGTGCATCAAAGCCTGCCAACTTAAAGCCGGCTGCCATTTCCAAATGACCATTCACGCCTTGTTCACGCAAGATGGCAACTTTGGGGAAACTGGTGCGAGCATTGACATATGGGGCTTCTACAGCTTGATTTAGGTCGTAATTTGCCTGTGCAATCAGTCCGTGATGGTCGATGTCGTTGATGAGTGCAAACTCTTGGTCGGCACAGATAGGATTATCACGCAAGCGAGCGATGGCGTGGCTGACTTTTGTCCACTCATTTTGCAAATCGCTACGCATAAACTCTAAGTCCATACTGGCTGTCTGTATGCTTAGAATGTCTTGGTCGGCACCACCTGCTGGGGTTTCAAAGACTTGTCCGATTTCACTTACCAGCTCTGACACGCCCATGCTGTGAGCCAACTCTTCAAAATCAAAGGCATACTCAGGTAGCACCTGCACCACCGCCCCCAACTCTTCGGCAAACAGTTGTCCTAAGACATTATCATCGTCAAGAGATAGGTTAATGGCGACACGGGCAGTGAACTGCATCTCCGCCACAGTGGCAATCAGACCACCATCAGAGATGTCATGGTAGGCACTGATAAAGCCTTGGTTATTGGCACTTTGGATAAACTCAAAAAAACGTCGCAAATCATCGGCATTGTCCACATCAGGACAATCATCGCCAAGCTGACCTAGTGTTTGGGCAAGGATAGAGCCGCCCAAACGGTATTGACCTTTGGACAAGTCAATACGATACAGACGGCTGTCAATATTGATAAGCTCAGGCGTTAGTGTCTTATTGATGTCTTGGACAGGGGCGAAACCTGTGATAATAAGACTCATGGGCGACACCACCGCTTTGTCCATGCCATCATCTTGCCAACCGGCACGCATGGATAAGCTATCCTTACCCACAGGAATGGCAATGCCCAAGGCAGGGCATAGCTCTTCGCCCACCGCATGCACCGCATCATATAACGCCACATCTTCACCATCATCACCGCATGCCGCCATCCAGTTGGCAGATAGGGTGATGTCTGATATCTTGGCGATATTGGCACTGGCTAAGTTGGTTACCGCCTCGCCCACTGCTAGGCGTGCTGACGCTTTGGGACTAATGAGTGCCACAGGCGTACGCTCGCCCATCGCCATCGCCTCGCCGGTATCAGCAAGCAGTCCTGTCATCGTCACCGCACAGTCTGCCACAGGCACTTGATAACGTCCCACATACTGCTCACGTACCACCATGCCCGTGATAGAACGGTCGCCAATACTAATCAAAAATGATTTGCTTGCCACGGTCGGGTGTCTTAGCACATCTCGAACAGCACTGGCAATGTCTAGCTCATCGACATTTAGTGCTATTAGCTGAGTATTTTGGCGACGTACCGAACGCTTCATCTTAGGCGTGCCACCGAGTAGCACTTGCATGGGCATGTCCACCGGCTGCTCTGGCAGTAGCTCGTCATTGACTCTAAGCTGACGCACATCGGTTGCCACGCCCAGTACCGCAAAAGGACAACGCTCACGCTCACAAATTTGAGTAAATAACTCCTCGTCCTTAGGGTCAATGGCTAGCACATAGCGTTCTTGGGCTTCGTTTGACCAAATTGCCATCGGCGACATGCCACGCTCTAACGATGGCACTTTTCTAAGCTCTAACACCGCCCCAAGCTCATGGTCATCCACCAGCTCTGGCATGGCGTTAGATAGCCCGCCTGCCCCCACGTCATGAATGGAGACAATGGGGTTATGCTCTGCCCCCATCGCCCAGCAGGTGTCAATCACCTCTTGGCAACGACGCTCCATCTCGGCATTATCACGCTGTACACTGGCAAAGTCTAGCCCTTCATCTAGGCTACCGCTATCCACCGAGCTTGCCGCCCCACCGCCTAGCCCGATTTGCATGGCAGGACCCCCAAGCACGATGAGCAAATCGCCCTGCTTGATGGTATTTTTTTGCACCAAATCACGTTTGATATTACCATAACCACCGGCAATCATAATCGGCTTATGATAGCCACGCATTTGACTGCCGTCCTGCATGGCACTGGTGTCAAGCTGAAAACTTCTAAAATACCCCGTTAGGTTAGGACGACCAAACTCGTTACTAAACGCCGCACTGCCTAGCGGAGCGTGAGTCATGATTTCAAGAGCGGACGCCATACGTTCTGGCTTGCCGTATGCTTTGGTACCAGCCTCCCATTTTTCGGGCATCTCTGGCAGGTGCAAATGCGACACGCTAAATCCTGCCAAGCCTGCCTTTGGCTTACCGCCACGCCCTGTTGCCCCTTCATCTCGTATCTCACCGCCCGAGCCTGTCGCCGCCCCTGCATAAGGAGCGATGGCGGTGGGATGGTTATGGGTTTCTACTTTCATCAAGATATCAACAGGCTCTTCATGAAAGCCGTATTCATGCACGCCATCGCTATTTTTATTGACATAAAACCGTTCAGCGGTAAAACCCTCCATGACTGCCGCATTGTCTTTATAAGCCGACAAAATCCCCTCAGGGGAAGTCTCATGGGTGTTTTTAATCATTTTAAATAATGATTTGTCTTGTTTTTTACCATCAATTGTCCATTCGGCATTAAAAATCTTATGACGGCAATGTTCGCTATTAGCTTGGGCGAACATCATCAGCTCCACATCAGTGGGGTTACGAGCTAAGATATTAAAATGCTTGACCAAATAATCCATGTCCTCGTCAGACAGGGCAAAGCCAAACTCACGATTTGCCTGCACCAATGCCGAACGCCCCTGCCCCATGATGTCAATGTGCGTGAGACTTGCAGGTTTGTCATCACCAAACAGAGCTTTGACCGCTGACAACTCATAGCTTAGGCTTTGGGTCATGCGGTCGTGCAGGATATTTTGGGCGACCTGTGGCAGTTTGCGTGGTAGCTCGCCATCGCCTGTTAAGGTAAACAACACCACACGCTCGACACGCTCAATGTCCACCCCACAGTTTCTAAAAATATCAGTCGCTTTGGATGCCCACGGGCTAATCGTACCAAAACGTGGCGACACCACCACTTGACGCTCGCCCTCACCTGCCGTATCTTCATCAACCTCCAAGCCGTCATTTAAGAGACTCAACGCTTTTTGGCGTGCATCAGCCGTCAGATAACTGGGAAAAACATAAATCTGCTGTGATTTGATGGCACGAATGGGTAAATTGGCTTTGGTATTTAGCTCTTTGATGAGAGCGTCTGTCTGAAACTGGGTTAAAAACGGCTTTCCAGCGATGGTCATCATGATGGTCGTTCCCCACAATTTGATGAATAAGATGAAATGACAAACAATATAAAAGAAACAAGCAATTATCAGCACGCTATTTTAACAGATTTTACCCCAGTTATGCCAATGCTTTGCTGATATTTTTAAAAATTGTTACAAATGTTCAAATGCCCCGAATTTAAGATGTTACTTTGACTCTCATTGTATCCCGCTTTACCGTGGAAAATTTTGGCTTTTTGGGTAAAAAATGCTAGAATAAGCCAAATTTTATCCTTATGTCATCATGTCAGCGACCACCCCAACCCCCAATACCCCCCAAGCCACTGCCAGCACCAATGCCAATGTTTGGTACAAAAACTACATGGTCATTGTGTTCGTCATCGGACTGCCACTCATCGTAGTCATTGGCTGCATTTTCTTTATCGTACACGCCTTTAAAATCAAAGACTCGCCCGTGCGTGATGACTGGTACATGGACGGCAAAAGCCTCTACCAAGACGCCTCCAAAGATAAGCTCGCCCATGATTTAGGCTTATCAGGCATCATGCGATTAGACGGCACGCCCGATGATTGTGCAGTACGGTTTGAATTAAAATCCGCCCAAAGCATGAGTTATCCTGCCACACTCAATGTCAAGGTCTCACACGCCACTGACAAAGCCAAAGACCGTGATTTTGTGCTGACTTACCAAAGTGATAATCTCTACACTGGCACACTCACGCTTGACCCCCTACCCGCCAAATACTATCTTAACATCACCAATGATGACGACAGCACCACCGAGATAGAAGCTGGCTCATGGCGACTGACCCATAGCCAAAAACTGCCCGCCCAAAACGTGGCATTTTTGCCTTTGACCGCCTTTGATAACGAACGTCAAGCCCTACCCGACCAACGGAACAAACGCCACCAACAACACGCCCCTGACACGGTACCGCCATTGGCACAATAATTATTGGACGATAACCCATCAATCAGCCCAAAAGCCTAAAATGACCAGCATAAGCCGTCAAACCCATCAGCCATTGACCGCTTTTCATGTCAAATGGCTTGCCATGCTACTCATGACCGCCGACCATGTGGCGTGGCGATTTCTGGAGTATGATACGCATTCATCAGAGATACTACACTTTTTGGGGCGGGCGGTAGCTCCGCTCATGTGCTACTTGCTCGTGGTCGGGTTTTATCATACGCATGACGTCAAGGGCTATGCCAAGCGGTTGGGGCTGTTTGCCCTTATCTCACAACCACCCTTTTGGCTGTTTAATATTGGCATTAGCGATGCTGTGTTACTATCTCAAAACTTCATTGAAAATCAGGGACAAACCGACTGGGCTGTGATGACACGTCTCATGCGTGGTAATGTGCTGTTTTCGCTGTTTTTATCACTCATTGCTTTGATGATTCGGCACCATAAGGTTTTTAATATTTGGGAAAAGGCAATCCTTATCGCCCTACTCTATCCTATCATCAGCCTATGTGATTATGGCTTTGCCATGATTTATATGACGCTACTGTTTGATTATTTTTATAAAAATCAGCCTAACTACCTTATCATCGCTTATCTCTTATCCTTGCCTGTCATCTATGTACTCATCTACGGCTTTAACACCACCGTAGGGCTTGGCTATATGCACTTTGGCATGATACTCACCGCCCTTATCATCTATGGCTTTAATGGACGAAAGGGGTCTGACTTTGGCGGTCGCTACTTGTTTTATTGGTTTTATCCTGTGCATTTATTGGTGATTGCGATGGCGGAATATTTTCTTTTGGATTATGTTAAATAAATTATTAGCATCAAAAAAACACAACCCAAAGATTGTGTTTTTAATTTATAAATTTTAAAAGAATAAAATGGCACACCTTGCCATTAACCACATTTAGCCTTTATTATCATTTGGCACATTATCCACATTTTCATCATCGGCAACGGTCGTGCCTAGCCTACTCATGCGTCTATCCATGAGCTGACGGGCAAGGGCTTGCATGTCATCAACACGGTCAATCTCATCAACAATTTCAAGCCCGAGCAAGGTTTCAAGCACATCTTCTAAACTCACAATACCTTTAACTTCACCAAACTCGCCCACGACAAGGGCGATGTGCAGTCGCTCTTTTAACATCAAATCTAACACATCAAACAACTTCATCTTGGCAAAGACAAAAGTAATGTCTCGCTTAAAATGCTTAATGGGCGTGTGAATCTCTTGGTTGGCTTTGGCAATAAGTAGGTCGCTTTTTAGGACAAAACCTGTGGCATTATCCAGGTCTTCATCAAAAATGGGAAAACGAGAAAATGGCAATTTAGGGTGCGTGGCGAACACATCACCCACCGTCATATTCTCATCAAAGGCAATCATCACCGAGCGTGGCGTAACGATACTCTCCACATGAATCATGCTCAGAGCCAACGAGTTTTTGATAATACGTGTCTCCAACTCACTCATCTGCCCTGAGACTTCGCCCTGATTGGCAAGGGCGATGAACTCATGACGGTTAAACCCACTCTCGTTATTACCCTGAGTGAGCAAGCGAGAGACTTTCTCGGCAATCCACACGATGGGAAACAGCAAAATACTAATGCCCTTGACATAGTACGCCACAGGCACAGCAAAACGTCGCCAATAAGTCGCCCCTAGCGTCTTTGGGATAATCTCACTGCCCATGAGTACCGCAAGCGTCATCACGCCACTAAACACCCCAAACCACGCACTACCAAACACAATCGTCGCCTGCGAACCTGCCCCAAGCGAGCCTAAGGTGTTGGCGATGGTGTTGAGCGTGAGAATTGATGAGATGGATTTTTCGATGTTTTTAACTTTGACTTCATTGAGTAAGTCGGCAGTTTTGGGGTTGTCATCTCTTAGCGTGTCGATATAGCTTGGGGTCATTGTCAAAAGGGTCGCTTCTGAAATAGAACAAATAAAGGAAACAATCAGCGACAACGCCACATAAAAGATAAGCAAGATAACATTGGTGCTACTTGCCTGCCCCACGCTCTCGCCTGCTGTGGCAAAGGCAATGATGGGCGTGATGGCTAATAAAGAGATGGCAATAAGGAAAAATCGCGGTCGGGGCATATAAAGAGTGAGTGACTTAAATTAATCGCTAATATTAAGCTAAAATGATGACAACTGCAAGTATTTTAGGATAAAGTGGACAATTTTATGATGATGAACGTGGTTAGGGTTGGGAGCAGAACGGTATTTTTTGGGAAATTTATAAAATTTTTCAAAGACTTATGTAAAATTTTATAAAATGCGTTTGTTTTATGGTATGATATGCGTTATTTTTCGTTTTGGAAATTTAGGAACACTCATGCTACTTTCTATTTTGGCGACCACCGCCCCGGCTCAACCCAATGCTTTTTTGCAATTATTACCGATGATTGCCATTTTTGCCATTTTCTATTTTCTCATCATTCGCCCCCAGTCCAAGCGTGCCAAAGAACACCGTGCCATGGTCAATGCGTTGGCAGTGGATAATGAAGTGGTGTTTGCTGGCGGTCTGGTCGGTCGCGTCAAAAAAGTTGATGGCGACTATGCGGTCATCGCCCTAAACAACAACACCGATGTCAAAATCCAACGTGCGTCCGTGATTAGCGTATTGCCCAAAGGCACGATTGAAAATATCTAAATTCGGTATTGTTAGGGCGTGCCTGCCTTTGGTATTTGCCATGAGAAATGAGAAAAATCGCACGTTTTTCAAGGAAAAGTCCGCAGTTGATATTGAAATATCAACAAGGATTTTGACTTCGAGCCACAAGATTTAGACATTTTTCATGCAAAAATGAATCAAAATGTTAAAATTTCACCATATTTTATAAAAATGTTATCAACGGTAGGCACGCCCTAAGCATGCATTTTAAATAAATGCATTGGGCAAAAGGATAAGCCTTATTTTAACAAGACCAAACAATGATTTAACACTTAAATTATTGTCAATTATTAAAGGGTTTGGTTTGTGCAGTTTTTAAATGATTTAATTAATAAGCCAAACCCACATCATCAACCTTTGTAAAGAAGTCCTTATGCATTACCCTGCTTGGAAATACATACTCATCGCTGTGGTGCTGGTCGTCTCTGGCATTTACGCCCTACCCAATCTCTACCCTGATGAACCTGCGGTACAAATCACAGGTGCCAGTGCTGGTACTGAACTGACATCTGACGTGTTGGTGCAGTCACAGGCTCTGCTTGATAAGGCAGGTTTGGCACATCATGATGGTAGCTTTGCCAATAACAGTGCCTTGATTCGCCTAAATACCGCCGAAGACCAGCTCAAAGCCCAAGAGACCTTACGCCAAAACCTAGGCGAGAACTACGTTGTGGCACTAAACCTTGCCCAGACCACGCCCGAATGGCTAAAAAACATCGGGGCAAAGCCGATGAAACTGGGTCTGGACTTGCGTGGGGGCGTGCGGTTCGTCCTAGAAGTGGACATGGATAAAGCGTTAGAGCAACGCCTAACGGTTGCCACCCAAGACGTGCGTCGCAATCTGCGTACCGCCAAAATCGCCGTCAAAAGCCTAAGAACCACCAAAGATGGCATGGTACTGACCTTTAATAGCGACGATGAACGCAACCAAGCCCAAAGTGCCCTGCAAGGGAACATGATGGACTTCACGCTAAGACCCCTTGCCAGTAATGACGGGGCGGTGCTAGAACTCACTTATACCGAACAAGCCCTAAACCAAATCAACGAGTATGCTGTCGGTCAGAACTTGACCACCTTGCGTAACCGTATCAATGAGCTGGGTGTGGCAGAAGCACTGGTACAGTCGCAAGGCACCAACCGTATCGTTGTAGAGCTACCTGGCGTGCAGGACACCGCCGAAGCCAAACGTGTACTGGGTCGTACGGCAAACTTAGAGTTTCGCATGGTCGCAGACGGTGCGGAGAGTTTCACAGGCGGTATCGCCCCTGCCGGCACCGAAGCCTTCCCTTTTGGTACGCTTGATGGTTCACCCGTCTTACTTGACCGCCAAACCATCGTGACAGGCGATAAAGTCCAAAACGCCCAAGCCGGTGTTGATGAAAATGGTCGCCCACAGGTATCTATTACCCTAGACACCGCAGGCGGTCGTCTCATGCAAAACGCCACCAGCACCAGCGTGGGCAAGCAAATGGCGGTGCTATTTATCGAAAACAAGCAACGCATCGGCTATGAGACCGACCCCGCCACAGGCGAGACTAAGGAAGTGCGTCAGCCTTATAGTGAGACTCGGGTCATCAACCGTGCCACCATTCAGGCGGTGTTGGGCTCATCCTTTGTCATTACAGGACTAGACAGTCCTGCCGAAGCTGGCGAGCTTGCCCTACTGCTTCGCTCTGGGGCATTGGCAGCACCGATGTACTTTGTCGAAGAGCGTACCATTGGTCCATCACTGGGTCAAGATAACATTGATAAAGGTCTTAGTGCATCCAAAATCGGCTATCTGCTCGTGTTCTTATGGATGATTGTGTTCTATCGTGCTTGTGGTGTGATTGCCAATATCGCCCTTGCCTTTAACATCATCACGCTGGCGGCGGTGATGTCCATCATCGGCTCATCGCTGACCCTGCCCGGTATCGCTGGGGTCGTGCTGACCATGGGTATGGCGGTGGACGCTAACGTGCTGATTTTTGAGCGGATTCGTGAGGAGCTTGCCAGTGGTGCCAAGCCCAAGTCCGCCATCGTTACGGGCTTTGACCGTGCATTTAGTTCCATCTTTGATGGTAACTTAACCACGCTACTGATTGCCTTTATCTTGTTTGCCATCGGTACAGGTCCTGTCAAGGGCTTTGCCATCACGCTTGCTGTCGGTATCATCACTTCCTTGTTTACCGCCATCATTGTCACTCGTGCCTTGATGCAAATCTGGTACGGCAATCGCAAAAATCTCACCAAAATTAGTATCGGCTAGGAGTAGAAGATGACAGACAATAACGACAATCTTAACACCACCGGTGAGACTCGCCGTCGTCGTGCTCCACGCCGTGACGGTAAGGGCAGTAACGCCGCTGCCAATGCCAGCCTTGACAATCAAGCCATCATCGCCCAAACCGATGAGTTTGCCGAAAAAGAAGGTGGGGTCAAACTACTGGGTAATAAACGCATTATCCCGTTTATGAAATTAGAGATCCCCATGGTGGTTCTCTCTGCCATCTTGGTGATTGCCAGTTTGGTTGCCATCACCACCAAGGGGCTAAATCTCGGACTGGACTTCACAGGCGGTATCTCTGCCGATGTGGCGTACAGTCAGCCTGTGGAGCAGGCACAAGTTGCCTCCGCTCTAGCTGACAAAGGCTTTAATGATGCGGTTGTGCAGTATCTTGGCACCCGTCAAGAGCTACTCATTCGCCTGCCACCCCAAGAGAACAAAGACCCTGAAGGTCTAAGCGACGCCCTAAGCGATGCCCTAAACCTACCTGCCAACCCTGCCAAAGTGGATAACGTCAACATCATCGGCAGTCAAGTGGGTAAAGAAGTCTATACACAGTCGCTCATGGCGTTAGGATTGGCACTTATTCTAATGATGGTGTACATCTCCATTCGCTTTCAATTCAAATTGGCAGTGGGAGCAACGCTCGCCCTGTTCCATGACGTGATTGTGGTGTGCGGACTTTTTGCCATCTTTGGTTGGCCGTTTGACTTGACCGTGCTTGCCTCTGTGTTGGCATTGATTGGTTATTCGGTGAACGACACCATCGTGGTCTATGACCGTATCCGTGAGAATTTTCGCCGTGTGCGTGGACTGCTGCCCCGTCAAGTCATTGACCTATCTCTGACTGAGACCTTACGCCGTACTTGCATGACCTCTGGTACGGTCTTTGTGGTTGTGCTTGCATTGCTGTTCTTAGGTGGTGAAGGTCTGTTTTGGTTTGCTCTGGCTCAGTTTATCGGCACCATTGCAGGGACGTATTCATCGGTCTATGTTGCCAGCTCCATTCCTTTGCGTATGGGCTTGTCTCGTGAAGACTTTGTGGTGCGTGTCAAACCTGAATTTGAAGAAGAAGTGGTGGTTTTTGCTGACCCCAAACTCCAAAACGCCCAAGATTGATTTAAAATTGACAAAACCGCTCAAATGATTTTGGGCGGTTTTGTTTTTGGGGCAAATAATTTAAATTTATACCCACAATCTAACCCCCACCCTCATAAACCCCCACCACATTCCCCACCACGATAATTGCAGGGGCAGGCAGATTGGCAACTGCTTGTTTTTGTACAATATTTGAAAGCAACCCTGTCAGTACCGCTTGATTTGGCAAACTGGCATTTGAGATAATCGCCATGGGCGTATCCGTGCTAAGTCCGCTTTTGGTCAGGTTCGCCACGACTTTGTCAATGGCATGAAGCCCCATATAAAACACGAGCGTCTCGTCCTTGTGATACACGCTTTTTAGACCGTCAAACTCGCTGTCCTGATAGCACGCCGTCAAAAACCGCACACTGGTCGCAAGCCCCCTATGCGTGAGCGGTATGCCCGCCCCGCTCGCCCCTGCAAGGCTTGCCGTAATCCCTGCCACGACTTGATATGGCACGCCCGCAGTACGGCACGCTAGCATCTCCTCGCCCCCACGCCCAAACACGAACGGGTCGCCCCCTTTTAGGCGTAGCACACGCTTGCCACACTTGGCATACTGCACGATAAGGGTGTTAATCTCATCTTGGGTTTTGGTGTGATGACTGCGTTTTTTGCCGACAAAAATCTTGTCGCTATCACGCCGACACAACTCCACAATGACAGGCGAGACAAGGGCATCGTACAGCACCACATCCGCCTGTTGCATAAGTCGCAACGCCTTAAAGGTCAATAAATCGGGGTCGCCTGCCCCTGCCCCCACGATATAGACTTCGCCTGTGTTTTTATTGTCATTTTTGATAAAATCATCTAATTCATCGGATAAATTTTTTATGGGTTTGTCATTTAAGGCATTGGTAAAAATCTTTTCCCAAAAATGCCGTCTTTGGTTGATTGTGCTTAATTTTTCTTTAACAGTATTTCTAAATTCGCCTGCTTTTTTGGCAATGTCGCCGATATTGCTTGGCAAACTGCTTTCTATTTTGGCACGGATAAGGCGAGCCAATACAGGGGCTTTACCATTTGATGAAATGCCAATGGTAATCGGGTCTCTATCCACAATCGCAGGGAAGATAAAATCGCATAACTCTGGCGTATCCACGACATTGATAAACAGCCCAATTTCTTTGGCGTTTTGATGAACGATTTTATTTAACTCATTATCATCGGTGGCACAAATTACCAATATGATATCATGCTCATTTTTTATGTCTATCAAATCCTGTTTTTCATAGGATTTTTGAATGATGATATGATTATGATGAATCAAAAATTCTTTAAAATCTTTATCAAAATTTTTGGCAAGCACAACCAACCTTGCCCCTGCATTGGTTAATAACGTGGCTTTTCTTTGGGCGACATCTCCGCCCCCAATGATGAGTACGGTTTTTTGATTTAGATTAAAAAATAAAGGCAAGGTATTCATATTGGCGTTTTGGCTGATTTGGTTAATGTTTAAAAAGAAAACCGTTCGTGGTGAGCCTGTCGAACCATAACGGTTTTCCGCCACCCGCAGGCATAGCTCAGATACCATGATACCCCACCTAAGTCAATGGTTTTTTAAGTATCTGGTATCTAGTATCTTACAAACTAACTTAAAGATACTTGTTGCTCAAAGGATGTTTGGGTTTTGATAACACCAAAACAGATATGTACCAATTTACGCATACAAGCACATAAGGCTTGCATTTTGGTTTTACCGTTTTGTTGTAATCGTTCATAAAATGCCTTAATGGTGCTATTATAACGAATGGCACTCATTGCAGACATATACAGCTTAGCACGCAAAGAGACTTGCCCTTGTTTGGACAGTTTGGTTGCTCCCTTAAAGACACCTGACTGTCTTTGTTTGGGTATTAAGCCTAAAAACGAAGCCATCTGTGAGGCTTTTTTAAATTGTTTGGTATGTAT
Source organism: Moraxella sp. K1664 (assembly GCF_039693965.1). NCBI lineage: Bacteria > Pseudomonadati > Pseudomonadota > Gammaproteobacteria > Moraxellales > Moraxellaceae > Moraxella > Moraxella sp. K1664. The sequence continues at coordinate 1,834,997 of NZ_CP155576.1, read as the reverse complement.
TAAGCATACCACTTCTTTGGCAATAACAGAACCAATGCCGTCAATGGTTTCAAGTAAGGTTTTGTCTTGCTTTAAACTTGGTTGTTTGTCAACAAAGTCATCAATGTCTTTGGTGAGTTTGGCAATTTCCTCTTGAAGGACACTGATGACTGTTTGCATGGATGCTTTAACCAAATCGGGCAGATTGGGTGATAAGAGCAACTCTTGTCGGTTTTGCTCTCGTTGCAAATCTTCTTTGAGTGCTTCTAAGCGAGCCAATAGAGCTTTTAGCTGTTTGGCTTCAATGCTAGGTGCTACCCAAACCTCAGGCTTGTGGCTATAACCATACCTTGATAAAATAATGCTGTCTTTTTTATCAGTTTTATGGATTACCCCCAAACTGTCTGCAAATTTGCGGACATAGTTAGGATTGACAATGCTTTGCTTGATATTATTATCATCAAGAAACTCACTTAGGTGTTCATGATAAACCCCTGTTGCTTCTAGGATGATGTGTAGCTCATCAAGATGATTGCTGACATTGGTTTTTAACCAAGCAAGCAGTAAATCAAAGCCTGCTTTGTTGTTGTTAAAAACCTTGGTTTTTACTTTATTTGTGCTTGGGTTTATAAATGCAACATCAAACTTTGCTTTGCTGATGTCTATGCCAATATAGTGTATCATCTGTCTCTTGCCTTGTTTATGCAGTGTCTGTTTTAATAAACGCACTTAGATACCATTCAGAGTTAAGATGACAAGCAAAGGACACCATCTGAGCACCAGTGTTAAGACACTAAGGGCGAACCCGTGTTCTCTTTGCTTGTATAACCCAACAACATTCTAGCAGATAATCTAGGTTTGGTGTTGGGTTGATACAAGGGCGAACGGAAAACCTTTTAAATATGACATTTTTTATAATTGCGTATGTAATCCGCATTCACGGTGTGCCAATGCCTTTGTTGGGTCAAAATAATCATCTTCGCCATAGTCTGCTATGGTGGGTAATCCATGATTGGCTTGATAGGTATTTAATTCATCTGCCGATAAATAAAACAACGGAGCGACTTTTAATACACCGTCTTTGGATAGACTTAATACGTCCAATGCCGTACGAAATTCGGTTTGGTCTTTACGAATGGCATTAAACCACACATCAGGATTTAACTCCGCCAATGCACGGCGAAACGGTTCTAATTTGACCTGTTCGGTAAATTCGGCATGATAGTCGCTATCCACATCAGGAATACCGTTTATGGTTACGTCCGCCAATGCCACATCACGAAAGGCACGAGTTTGGGCAGGGATATAAGTAACCACATTTAGATTTAATTCTTTAATGAGTTTTTGGGCGTGTTTATAAGTTTGCACGGTATTATATCCGCTATCCACAAATAGCACGGTAATATCAGGGCGAATGCTTGACACCAAATGCAAAATAGACGCTTCATAAGGGCGAAAATTGGTGGTAATAATGGGATTTTTGGCAATGGATAATGCCCATTTGACAATCTCTTGGGGCGTTTTACAAGTAAGTGATGAATTATATTCATCAAGGTTTTGTTCATTCACAATAGTTTTTGACATGATAAGCTCCAATTAACTAAGGTGGATATATCATAAAACGAAATTTTTTATTTGTAATCTTATAAAAATTACTATCGTTAATCGGTTTTGGCATATTAAATTTTTTATTTAATTTTTGAAATTTTTTAAATATAAAAAACCATAGGACAATATCATTTATCCTATGGTAAAGTTTATTTGGGCGAATTACAATTCGCCCCTACATATCTACATTTGGCAGTAGTCCAAAAAGTATGCTGAACTAGGTTTTCCGTTCGCCCTGAGCTTGTCGAAGGGTGATAGAAAACCTTTTCATGGTTCGACAAGCTCACCACGAACGGTTTTCTATAATTCTAATTTTTACAAAAATTTATTTTAAATTTAAAACCTAGCGAAACATCGGCAACGCATTGACTGATTGTCGGCTTTGGGCGGTTTTTAAATCATTTAAGGTTAATATCAGTGTATCTACTTTATCATCATCTACAATAAAACCATTTGCCCCTGATTTGACAAAATAACTGGACTGGTCAAGCCCAAACGCACCGCCCACGATTATCGTGGCGTGGTCATTGATTTTGCGGAGTTGGCGGATTAGGCTAAAGACTCGCCCGTCTTTAAAATCTTTGACATAAATTAGGATATTTTTTAATGTGTTAATATCCAAACTTTGTGCCAATTCATGTTCATTATCATCAGCCGTTAATAAAATATGATAATCCAAATGACTATCTTGATAATCTTTTGCTAATATGGTGATTAGGGTGTTTTCTTTATTTGCCAATGTATCGCTTATTGTCAAATCAATACTTTGTGATAATGCCGTTTTTTCATCATCGGACATATTGGTGGCATATAACACCACGTCCGAAACTTCTTGGCTTATTACGTCATTTTTTAAAATAATCAATTTCATATTTTTATCCTTTTTATATTAACCATATACCGCTTCTTTAAATGGAGCAATACCTGCTCGTTGCACATAATCGGCAAAGGTTTCTATATCGTCCGCCGTCTCTTGGCGATTGTTTTTATAAACATTGGCAATGGTTAAAATCGTATCCGCCACATCATCAGCCGATACCGCTCGCCCCAATATCTGCCCAAGTCGTGCGTCCGCCCCAGAACTTCCGCCCAGACTAATCTGATACCAATGTTCGCCTTTTTTGTCCACGCCCAAAATGCCAATATCGCCCACATGATGATGAGCACAGGCATTCATACAGCCTGACATATTTAGGCGAATTTGCCCCAAATCATATAAATAATCCAAATCATTAAAGGCATTTTCAATGTTATGGGCGATATTGTGCGTGGTGGCATTGGCAAGCGAACAATAATCAAACCCTGGGCAAACTATCATATCAGTCAGCGTGCCGATATTGGCTCGTGCCAAATTAAGCTCTTTTAGGGCGTGATATAAGTCATACAGGTCGGTGATTTTAACATCGCCCAATACCAAATTTTGCTGATGCGTGGCACGAATCTCGCCTAAGGAATATTTATCCGCCAAATCAGCAAGTTTATTCATCTGGTAACTTGTCAAATCGCCTGCTGGAATATATTTGTCATTTATCACGCCTGCTTTTAGTGAAATCACAACCGCTTTATAACCGTTTATTTTATGAATGACGGTATTATGCTCATACCAATTTTTAAACTCTTTATCGGCATTTAATTGTTTTTGCAAAATGTCATTGGCAGTTAATGGGTCAATCGTTTCATAATCAGGCTCGCTAAAATAACTTTCTGCCTTTTTAAAATGCTCATCGGTCAATGTCAAATCGCCGTCTTTGGAATATTGCCATTCTATATCCACTTTTTTGGCAAATTCATCTTTACCCATACTCTCAACCAATATCTTAATACGAGCTTTGTATTTATTATCACGCCGTCCTTCTAAATTATACACCCTTAAAATAGCGTCCAAATAACTTAATAAATGACGGCGTGGCAAAAATTCGTTAATGACTTTACCAATCATCGGTGTCCGCCCAAGTCCGCCCCCAACGATGATTTCAAAACCAATCTCGCCATTTTTTTGTACCACATGAAGCCCAATGTCATGCACCTGCGTGGCGGCACGGTCGGCAGTTGTGCCAATGACGGCAATTTTAAATTTGCGTGGCAAATAGGCGAACTCTGGGTGAAAGGTACTCCATTGGCGGATAATCTCGCAGTAGGGGCGTGGGTCGGCAATCTCATCGCCATGAATGCCCGCATAGGGGTCGGTCGTGGTGTTGCGAATGCAGTTGCCCGATGTCTGAATGGCGTGCATTTGGTTGTCCGCCAGTAGTTGTAAGATGTCGGGGACTTCGGGCAATTTGACCCAGTTAAACTGAATGTTGGTGCGAGTGGTAAAATGCCCATAGCCCTTATCATAAGTGTCGGCAATGTGAGCCAGCGTTCGCATTTGATAGCTTGCCAAAAGCCCATAGGGAATGGCGATACGAAGCATGGGGGCGTGGCGTTGGATATAGAGTCCGTTTTGTAGGCGAATGGGCAAAAACTCATCTTCGGGCAACTCGCCTGCCAAATACCGCTCGGTCTGACGGCGGTATTGGGCGACACGTTCATTGACAAGGGCTTGGTCGGCATAGGAATATTGATACATGGCTGGTTCCGTTTGGCTGTTAATGGCGATATGGTAAAAAAAAGCCGTCAAAAAGGGTAATGCAAAAATGGCATATAGATAGGGGGAATTTGCATAGCGTTGATTTGGGGCGGTTGCGTGGGTGGGGTGGGTTTTGTATAATGTTTTGGATTTAATTGATGTATGAGATATACGCCCCATTATTTTATTTAAATAGATGTGTAGGGGCGAATTGCAATTCGCCCTATTTTAAAATTTGATAATTGATTAAACTCACGTCAATGAAACAAAAATTCAATAACCCAATTCAACCCAACCCCATGAAAAAATTACTTCAATACAAAATCGTCCGCTTTTTCTTATTTATCTTAATATGGATAGCATTAAGCCAGCTTATCTCGCTATTTAACAAACCTGCATTTAGACAGCCGAGCGACTATTTTAATATTTGTGCCACAACAACCACAAAAGACGACAAACTTTTACCACTTGTTATCCTAAAAGAGTATGAACAAGCACCCAACGATTACCAATTATGCAAAAATCCCATACAATCTACAAATAGCGTATGGCGACTTAAACTTCATCAAAATCCCGACCAAACCTATTTATTAAAAACATGGAACGACAGCCTTGCCGACCCCGTCGAATATCATTATAAACTCATTGATGATAAGGTAGAGCCGATTGCATGGCGACATGGAGGCATGATATATCAAATGATGAGTTATTTTTGGGGGCTACTGATTACCTTAATCATTCATAGCATTAGTAAAAGGGTGTGGGCAAAAAAGGCTTTACAGGCACATACTCAGCAATAGAAATGCCTTAATAAAAATAAACCCCAAATATGCAAGTTTGGGGTTTATTTTGACTTATTTTTTAATCTTATCAAAAATAAGCCCTATAATCAGCCCGACAATGGCAAATGGTAGCCACTCCATCGAATATTCTTTTAAAGGAACACTCACGCCCACAACAGACAGCACCGATACCATCGTTACCAAAGCAAGGCTTACTTGTTTGGCGATGGCAGGCAGGGGCTTGATGAGATGCAATCCCAACAAAATCATCGCTGTCATGGTAATTGGATACAATACCAACAGCACAGGAATGGATTTGTCAATTACCGCACTTAGTCCCTGATTTGCCAAAATAAAACCGATGAGTGTAAAGGTGATGGCATAGGATTTGTAAGATAATTTCACCGCACCGATTTTGGGAAAAATTTTGTGAAAATACTCCGATGCTGATACAGTCAGACCCACGGTTGTGGTCAGACACGCCAAAGAAGCAATCAATCCTAACACCACCCCACCTGATGAGCCAAAACCCAGCACCGCCGATTTATTCAAAATAAACGTGCCGATGTTTTGCCCTTTGTCCGCCACCTGTGTCATCTCATCTGATGATATGGGCAGATGATTGCCAATCCAGCCAAGGGACAGATAAATCAGTGCCAATGCAGAGATGGCAATCAGCCCTGATTTTGTGGTTTCAACAAACAAATCAGCACGCTTACCGAGTTTTTGGCTAATGGCATTCATGACCAGCACTGAAAACGCCACAGATGCAATCATATCCATGGTGTTATATCCTTCTAAAAAACCAATAAAAAACGCCTTACCATCATAATTTGGCAGGGCAATACTGGCAGGATTAGCACCCAACTTAATAAATGCGATGATAATAAGTGCCAATACTGTAACAAATAAGATGGGCGTTAAAATCGCTCCAATACGGTCAACCAATTTGCTCGGATTGATAGACAGCCACAGTGAGATGGCATAATAAATCACGGTAAAGATGAACAGGCTTGTCCAGTTTGGTGCCTGCAAAAATGGCAACACCGCCATCTCATACGCCACCGCTCCTGTACGTGGAATGACAAAAAACGGAGCGATGGTCAGATAAATCGCTGACAATAATGCCACCGAAAACCAAGGATGAATCTTAGCAAGAGCATGCTGATAGCCACCGTCATACTTTGAACCAATCATCAAAACCGCCAAAGGCAGACCCACACCTGTCAAGATAAAACCCAACATAGCAGGGATAAAAAATTGCCCACTTTCAAAGCCCAATTTGGGTGGAAAAATCAAATTGCCCGAACCAAAGAAAAAGGCAAATAGCATAAAGCCAATGATAAGCGTGTTTTTGTTCATGATTGTTTTGTTGCCATATTTTTATAAAGATGGGCATTGTAACAATATTTTTACAAAACAAAGCTTTTTTGGGTCATTGATAATAAATTTTCATGGGTTAATAAGAAATCATCACTCATAAATAATTTTTCTTTTTATTTTATAGTAATATTGTGGTATGATATGGTTATATTTTGAAATATTAGGATAATACATGATAAACCTTTATCAAGTCTTAGAATTGTCGGCACACGCCACGGATGTGCAAATCCGCCAAGCTCTAAATACCCATGCCCAGACCTTGGACCCCAAAGTCATCAAAGCAGTCAATGAATGGCTACTAAACCCCGCCGTCCGTCCAAACTACGATGCCAAACTACAAACCCAAGAACCTCACTTTTTTACCTCGCCACAGCCCATTCATCACAACCAACCATCACCCGAGCCAAGCTTTAACCCCTATCAAAGCCCAAGCTATGATTCTAGTGCAGATGAATATTACACGCCCTATCTATGGAACCCCAATAAAGCCACCTTTATTGCCCTAATTTTCGTGCCTGTCGCCATTTATATGCACGCTCTAAACTGGCAGGAATTGGGCGAAGATGAATTAGCACAGCAAAGCAAAACTTTGGCATTTATTGTACTTGCCATCATGTTTGGCTTGGTGATTTTTGAAATGACGACAGGTATTAGCCTACCTAATGCCACAGGGCTTATCATTCTATTTGCTTGGTATTTCGGTCTTGGCAAAAAGCAGGTTGCCTATGTCAAAGATGAGCTAGGTGATGAGTATGAGCGAAAAACATGGCTAAAACCCATCTTAATTAGCATTGGTGCTTTGATTGGCTTTGTCGTAACGTCGATGGTGCTAGGGTATATATTTGGCTTGTTGGGGTTTTTACACCCTGATTTTTAGTATTATGGACCTCCAAATCAAAAAAAGAGAGGCTATACCCCTCTTTTTTTATGTTACCAATTCATCAAACTCATCATCCTTTTTAATCTTAATCTCTTGACTGGGCAAGGCATGTTCTACGTCATATTTTGCCACTTCATTTAACACATCAATGAGCAGTTCACTTTGTTTTTTCCAAAACACCGTAACATCGGACGCATTGAGATAGCACCGCATTTCAATGACAAACGCATCTTGACGTAACTCACTTAACCTTACCAGTGTCCATTCATCATTCACATAGACATGATTTTCCAAAAATAGCTGTAAATCTTTGATAAGCCTACCAATTTCATCAGGATTTGCTGTGCGTTTTAGGTATAAAAAATGATAAAAATAAAACATGTCCCGAGCATCATAGTTTTCAATCTGCATGGCACTAAACTCGCCATTTGGCACAGTTACAATCGTCCGAGACAGCGTACGAATGCGACTTGAACGAATGCCAATATCCACCACCGTCCCTTCCATCATCCCAAATCGACAATAATCTCCCACACGCACAGGTCTGTCCGCCACGACCATCACCGAGCCGATGAGATTTTCAATGGTTTTTTGAGCCCCGAACGCAAGAGCAAGACCCCCCACCCCCAAAGCGGCAATCCCTGTGGTCAAATCAAAGCCCAAATTACCAAAAATGATGATAATCGCCAAAATGAGCATAAAGGCTTTGGCAACCTTTCTAAACAGATTTAAAATGGATACCTGTTCAAGCCGTCTGTGCTTTCGGCTGTTTTCTTCGGCACGCATAAACACCGCATCAATGACACGCAAGGCAAGCCAAGCAGTCGCCAGCCACGCCACCACTTCAATACCCCGAGTTACCGCCGAGCGAAGCGTAACAGGCACCGCCATTTGCACCATCATCTCAGGGAGCATGGATGCCAAAATCACCACCGCCAACGGCAACAAGGCTTTGGACGGTATGCCAAAGGGTTTGCCACGCACTTTGGGATATAAAAAGGCAAACACCCCCCACACCATCCAAAGCCCACCCCAAAGCAGTGACAAGCCAATGACCGTCAAAATAATAAACGACACAATGTCTGATATTTTATGCCCCAAAAGCTGTCTATCGCCAACAAAATCAAACCCAAAGGCATCGGCAAGCGTGGTACGATTTTCGGTCAGATTTTTGGGCAATTTGGTAAGCGTGTCTTTATAAATTTGCCAATAAACCACATTATCCTTGTCAGTTTTTCTGACAAGTAGCAAGTCTATTTTGTCATCACCAACATGAATGGTACCAACTTTTTCTAGATTGCTTGGCAATCTGTCTGCCAAATCGCCCTCACTTTTATCGCTGATTGCCAAATCAGGATGCAAACGTCCACCTTTGTCAAGGGCGATTTTTAGGTCATGAATGATGGCATCAGAGGTTTTTTGTTTTTTTAAAAAGTCAGAGTCCAAATACTTTGCACTCAAATCCACATCCTTATCTGACAAGGCCTTGACAAAGTTTTGTATGGTGCTTCTTGGTGTATCACGCCCAAAACTGTCTTGTGGTGCAAATGCCTCACCTTTGGAGATGTTGTCAGCTAAGACAACATTGGCAAAACCTGCCACAGGCAAGGCAAGAGACAACACGGTTAGGGTCATCACAAGATAGGATTTGATAGATAACATCACAACAGATGGATAAGATGAAGATTTTGACACAGTAGACATGGTAAGAGCGGTTTTATTGATGATGGTCTTAAAAATTTATATTTTATCTATTTTATCATGCCATTATTATGACATATCATCTGCTTGGTCTAAAATTTGTTATTTTGAAATTTATTCTTATTTTGGTATAATGAACACACCAAGAGATGTTGCAACTTTTTTAAGTCAGGCTTGGTTTAATGATTTGATATTATTGGCTAAATAGAACGTGTCCGCCTTTTGTCTTGTACGTCCAATTTTTAATGTATTTTTAGCCGTATTTTAACCATTATAAAACAACGACATCTGCGTTTTTTAGGGCGTGTTAAATCTTTGTATTTGCAATGAAAATCACGAAAAATCGCACGTTTTTCAAGGAAAAAGTGAAGTTTGATGGTCATTTTATCAAACAAGATTTTTTTCATGCAAAAACATTATGTTATTTTTAAAATATTTGTAAATATTAAATTGTGTTATAAAAGTTCAACACGCCCTGTTTATCAATTCATTTTTAAGGAAAACTGTATGAACGCAGCGTCAAACCCCACCGACTACAAAGTCGCCGATATTAGCCTTGCCAGCTTTGGCCGTAAAGAGATTAAACTTGCTGAAACTGAAATGCCTGCACTCATGGGCATTCGCAAACGCTACGCCAGTGAACAACCACTGGCAGGGGCAAAAATCGTGGGCTGTATCCACATGACCATCCAAACGGCTGTCTTGATTGAAACGCTCGTTGCCTTAGGTGCAGAAGTTCGTTGGACTTCTTGCAATATTTTTAGCACCCAAGACCACGCCGCCGCCGCCATTGCCCAAGCAGGAATCCCTGTCTTTGCATGGAAAGGCGAAACCGAAGAAGAGTACGAGTGGTGCTTGGAGCAACAAATCCACAAAGACGGCAAACTGTGGGACGCCAACCTTATCCTAGATGACGGTGGCGACTTGACTGCACTCATTCATAATAAATACCCCCAAATGCTAGATACCATTCACGGCATTTCCGAAGAAACCACAACAGGTGTACACCGCTTGATTGAAATGCTTCACAAAGGAGAACTCAAAGTCCCCGCCATCAATGTCAATGACGCTGTTACCAAATCCAAAAATGACAACAAATACGGCTGTCGTCATTCTTTAAATGATGCCATCAAACGTGGTACGGACATGCTTTTATCTGGTCGGCGTGCACTTGTCATCGGCTATGGTGATGTGGGCAAGGGCTCAGCTCAAAGCCTACGTCAAGAGGGCATGATTGTGCGTGTGAGCGAGATTGATCCCATTTGTGCCATGCAAGCATGTATGGATGGCTATGAGTTGGTATCGCCATTTATAGATGGTGAGCAAAGTCAAGGAGTAAACACCACACTGATGGCAGATACTGACCTTGTTGTTACCACCACAGGCAACTACCATGTGTGTAATGCCCAAATGTTAAAAGCCTTAAAATCCACGGCCGTTGTGTGCAACATTGGGCATTTTGATACCGAGATTGACACTGATTTTATGCGTAAACATTGGAAATGGGTAGAGGTCAAACCACAGGTTCATCAAGTCTATCGCTCCGATGATGAGATGGATTATCTGATTGTTTTATCCGAAGGTCGTCTTGTCAACTTAGGCAACGCCACAGGACACCCCTCTCGCATCATGGATGGTTCATTTGCCAATCAAGTACTTGCCCAGATTCATCTGTATCAAGAAGCCTTTGCCAAACTGCCAGCTGATAAAAAACAAGACAGTGTCTATGTCAAAGTCCTACCCAAAAAGCTAGATGAGGAGGTGGCTGCTGCCATGGTTGCAGGTTTTAATGGTGTGATGACCAAACTCACCCAAGAACAAGCGGACTATTTGGGGGTAGATGTGAACGGCCCATTTAAGGCAAGTGAGTACAAATACTAAACGTAATATAGGCACGGTGTCGCACGTGCATCATTGATAAAATCAGCTGGCGACACCATTTAGATAATAGGTTACAACAGGAGTAAATTAAGCATGTTTTCCAAACGATTCGTCAAAAATATTGGCATTTTTGGACTTAGTGCCACCACAAGCATCTTTACGCTCATCGCTTGTGGCAAAGGCATCGGTGACCATCATGGCAACCAAACCGAGCTACACCAAAGTAGCGATGTATTACCCAATGAGTTATTATCGCAACTGCACAACTTACCTCAGATAACCTCAGGATTGGGTGATACAGGCAAAGAGGTCATCAATCCAAATAAACCCACATTGGTAAAATTCTGGGCAAGTTGGTGTCCTCTGTGCCTAGGCACACTACAAGAAACACAAGACTGGCACAACGACCCCAAATTTTCAGACTTTAATATTGTTACTGTTGTCAGCCCAAATCACCTTGGAGAAAAACCCACTCAGACCTTTAAAGATTGGTATCAAGTATTACAAGCAGACTATCCTACCTTACCTGTACTAATTGACACAGAAGCGAAAATCATCACTCAGCTGGGCGTACAAGCCTATCCAAGTTGGGCAATATTAGACAAACACGGTAAACTTGTGTATCTTAACAGGGGAAATCTAAGCCAAGAACAAATGAACTATTTGGCAGATAACCCTAATGCCCTAGAAGCCTTAAAAACACAAAACAGCATCATGACCCAACCCAGCCAAAACACCAACTATTACAACAGTAATGGCAATACGGCTAACGTGAGCACCATCTATTTGGCAGGGGGCTGTTTTTGGGGTGTTGAGGCTTATATGGAACGCATTGACGGCGTTTTGGATGCGGTAAGTGGCTATGCCAATGGCAGTCCAAATCTACCAAATCCAAGCTATGAGGAGGTCATCAGAGGTTCAGGTCATGCCGAGACCGTCAAGGTAACATATGATGCTGACAAAGTGGACTTAGATACATTATTACAGTACTATTTTCGCATTATTGACCCCACCAGCATCAACAAGCAAGGCAATGACCGTGGCATACAGTATCGCACGGGCATTTATTACGTCAATACACAAGATAAAGCGGTCATTGATAAAGCACTAAACGCCTTACAAGATAAGTACCAACAAAAAATTGCCGTTGAAAACCTGCCGTTATCCAATTTTAGCATGGCAGAAAACTACCATCAAGATTATCTTACCAAAAACCCTGACGGTTATTGTCATGTTGATTTAAGTCTTGCCAATAAAAAAATCACCAAAAACAGCCCCAATACTTTGGCTCTGGCAAAGACCGTTGATGAAGCATTAGAACCAACACGCTATCAAAATTTTGATAAAGATAATTTAAAACAAACCCTGACCGATGCCCAATATCGCATCACGCAACAAGCAAAAACAGAATGGGCATTTAGTCATGACTATGACCAATTATTTGATGACGGCTTGTATGTAGATGTTGTTAGTGGTGAACCTTTATTTTTATCTACCGACAAATACAATTCTCGCTGTGGTTGGCCAAGCTTTACAAAACCCATCACCCCAGAGGTCATCACCGAACACAAAGACGACAGTTATAATATGATTCGCACAGAAGTGCGTTCAAGAGTGGCGGATTCACATTTGGGACATGTATTTGCTGATGGGCCACAAGACAGAGGGGGTTTGCGTTATTGTATCAATGGCAATGCACTAAAATTCATACCAAAAGCACAGATGCAAAAAGAGGGTTATGGAGCTTTATTGCCACTTATTTTACCTGCCAGACCGTAAATTTTGTATAAAGATTGTAGAGCTGGGTTATATTTTGCCTATGACATTATTGGCATTTAAAATGGATATAACCCACCTTGTATTTTCCGATTCAAATATTAGGGCGTGCCTGCCTTTTGTATTTGCAATTAAAATCACGAAAAATTGCACGTTTTTCAAGGAAAAAGCGAAGTTTGATAGTCGTTCTATCAAACGAGCTTTTGACTTCGAGCCACAAGATTTAGCCATTTTTCATGCAAAAATGATTAGTCTATTTCTAAAATATTTCTATATTGTAAATATTGTTATAAAGGGGCAGGCACGCCCTATAAAGTTTTTGGGTTTTTATATCAAATTCTTACTCTCCAAATCAAGCAATATTCGCTTAATTGACACTCCACCTGTATACCCACCCAGCGTACCGTCCGATGCTATCACACGATGACACGGTATGATAAGCGAGATTAAGTTTTTGCCATTGGCATTAGCACAGGCACGATGTGCGGTGGGCTTATTTATCATGGTTGCCAGCTCTTTGTAACTTATCGTTTGTCCATAAGGGATTTGGCAGAGCGTTTGCCAAACTTTTATCTGAAAATCGGTACCATGTGATAAATCAAGCGGTAATTCAAATACCATGCGTTCACCATTAAAATACTCGTCTAACTGGGTAATAACCTGCAAGGCGATTGATTGATTTTTATCATCATTTTTTAAATCTGCCTGTTTTATAAAAACTGCATGCTGATTTAATTTATCAAAAATTTGGGCGGTTTTATTATTATACCAATCCAATGCCAATAACTTGCCATCTTTTACCGTCAAAGTAATCATCGGCAAATCTATGGGCGGATAATAGTGTGTGGTTATCATAAGTTTGTTTTTAATTTATCCTATATAATAAAAGGCGAAATACATTCGCCTTTTTGTCATTTTTCCTCGCCGATGAGTGCATCTACAAATTCTTTTGAATCAAAGGGCTGTAAATCATCAATACGTTCACCCACCCCAATAAAACGAATGGGCACGTCGGTGGTTTGGGCGACATTAAAAACCACACCCCCTTTTGCTGTGCCATCTAGCTTGGTGATGGTAACACCTGACAATGGGGCAACCTCGCCAAACAGATTAATCTGACTGATGGCATTTTGACCTGTACCAGCATCTAGCACAATCATACACTCATGCGGGGCACTCTCATCTGCTTTTTTCATGACACGAATGACTTTTTCAAGCTCATTCATAAGATAAGTCTTGTTTTGTAGTCGCCCTGCGGTGTCAGCAATCAGCACATCAATGCCTTTGGCTTTGGCAGACTGCATGGCATCAAAAATCACCGATGCACTGTCTGAACCTTGTCCTTGTGCCACCACAGAAATGCCGTTTCGTTCACCCCAAACTTGCAGTTGCTCGGTGGCCGCTGCACGAAAAGTATCACCTGCCGCCAACATGACCGATTTGCCCTCACCTTGTAAGCGTTTGGCAAGTTTACCAATGGTTGTCGTTTTACCCACGCCATTAACCCCAACCATTAAGATGACAAAAGGCTTTTTGGTTGTGTCAATGACAAGTGGTGCAACCTTGGGCTCTAAGATGTTCACCAATTCCTTTTTTAGGGCTTTATATAACGAATGCGAATAAATCAAATCGCCCCGTGCCGTCTGCTCGGTCAGGCTTGTGATAATCCTGTTGGTCGCATCCACGCCAATGTCCGCCACAAGAAGCTGGTCTTCGACTTCTTCTAACAACTCATCATCAATTTCTTTGCCACCGACTAAGGCATTCATCAGACCTTCTGATAAATTCTTACTGGATTTGGACAATCCTGCTTTCATGCGGGCAAAAAATCCGCTTTTATTCTCGCTCATGTCTGCTTGCTCATCTTATTAAATTTGCGATTAATAATAGCATATTTTTGGGTATAATTAAAATTTAGCGATGATAAAATGACAATATTTTTACAAAAACCGCTGTATTTTTGGGTTAAATATGTTAAATTATCTGCGTTTTAGTATATAACGCCAATCTCAACTTAATATGACAACTTATTCATTGTTCAATGATTGTTTTTAAATTGCAGGGGTAAATCGCCATTTGCCCTTAATAAAGCAAGCACTAATATTAAGTTGAGTATAGGCAACCTATTTATTAAGGATTTTTATGAAAACGTACGCCTTATCCGCCCTAACGCTCGCCATCACCCTACTGACCGGCTGTGGCAATGACAAACCTACCACCACGCCTGCCGAACAAACCACCCAAGACACCGCCACCCAAAAAGCCCCCAAAACCATTGCCATCAGTGCCATTGTGGAACACCCATCGCTTGATGACATCAGAAAAGGGGTGATTTACGGCTTGGGGCAAAATGGCTACCAAGAAGGGCAAAATTTAACGGTAAATTTCCAATCAGCACAAGGCAACATGGCGACCATGGGGCAAATCTCCAAGCAGTTCGCTGCCGACGCCCCTGATGCCATCGTTGCCATTACCACCCCCACCGCCCAAAGTCTAGCGGCGGCGACCCAGAGTATCCCCCTGATTTATACTGCCGTCTCCGATCCTGTGGTAGCCAAACTTATCGATAATAACAACCAAGCCCTACAAGCGAACATTACCGGACTGTCTAGCCAGCTACCGCTCGAACCACAGCTTGATTTATTCACCCAAATCAAGCCTGACGCCAAGCGTATCGGCTTTGTATACAGTCCTGGTGAAGCGAACTCTGTGGTCATCAAAGAACAGCTTGCCATCGAACTACCCAAACGTGGCATGACCCTTGTGGACGTGCCTGCCAACCGCTCATCTGATGTCGCTGCCGCCACTCGTGCTTTGGGCGGGCGTGCCGATTTGATTTACACGTCCCTTGATAATGGCGTAGCATCGGCAATGGAAGCCATGGTTGGGGTTGCCAATGAGTTAAAAATCCCCGTCATCGCATCCGATGAGTTTAGTGTCAGACGTGGGGCGAGTGCAGGGCTTGGGGTTAATGATTTTGATTTTGGGGTAACCACTGCCAAACTGGTCGCCCAGACCCTAGACGGCACCAAGCCTACCGACATCGCCCCTGAGGTCATGAACAAGCTCACGCTCTATGTCAGCCCCAAACACGCCCAAAATCAAGGCGTAACCATCAGCGACGAACTCATGAAAGACGCCATTGACGTGGATAGCGTGCCACGTAAAGAGTGATTCTTAAAAAACCATCTTTTCAACACAAGTCATGCCAACATCCGATTAGCATGACTTATTTTTTACATAAAAGATTAGGGCGTGTTGAACGTTGATACACCCAATAAACTTTAAAATTACTATAAACGTAATGCTGTATGGATGTAGGGGCGTGCTGAGCACGCCTATAAAATTGGTGTATTATCAAAGGACGTGCTCAGCACGTCCCTACAAAGCCTGTGGTAAATATCAAATTCGTTGGGTGTAACATTCTTTATAAAAACGATGAAAATTTAACGCTTTTATCAATTTTTGCATGAAAAATGGCTATCCGACCACTTAATAGACTTCTTTCCAAATCCTGATTTTTATGGATTTTTAAAAACTTCAACCCCAATACTTATAAGGGTTTATTTTTAGTTTGGAAAGAGATTTAATTTAAAAATTAAGTGAAAATCTTAAAATTTACCCAGTTAAGTGGTCGGATTGTTTTTCATAATAAAAACTTGCCTGATAGAAAACTCACAGCCTTTGTTTTTTCCTTGAAAAACATGCGATTTTTCTCATTTTTCATGGCAAATACCAAAGGCAGGCACGCCCTAACAAAAAAACTATCGTACACACAAAACTTTACAAATCCTTTCAAAAATTATGTCAAAGGCTCTGGCACTTATGATGGTTTGACATCGTTGGCAGGCAAGCGTGTTGGCATCATCGTTGGCGGTAAACAGCGTGCAGACATCGAAGCGGTGGGTGGTTATGCTGAGCTTACCGAGTACCCCACCCCTTATAGTTTGGTCGAAGCTCTTGCCCAAGACAAGATTGACGTCTTTGCCATCCAAGGTTCTATCGCTGACCACTTTGCAAAAAGTTTTCCCCAGCTCAACTTAGAAAGCAATCCCTACGAAAGCCAATCTGTCGCCGAAGCTCACGTTGGGGTTATTGTGGATAAACAAAATACCAAGCTGTTAGATGACATCAATGCTGGCATCAAAAAGCTCAAAGAAAACGGACGCTTGGCAGAGATTCAGAAGAAATGGCTCTCTGAAGATTTGCAAAAAATCCAAGTCTCATCCACTACCGCCCAATAACCACCCAACAACAAAACGCCCAAACCACATCGTTTGGGCGTTTTTATCAAGCCTACCACCCCACAGGGTCAATGTCTATCGCCATCTTGACCCCCCGAGAGCTGGGCAGGGCAAGCACGTCCTGCCACCACCATGCCAGCACATCATGTAGTACTTTGCGTTCTTTGGCAAGGATGAGCATCTGCACATGAAAGCGGTTGTTTTTCTTGACCATCGGGGCATCAATGGGGGCAAGCACGGCAAAGGGATGGGCGTGGGGCAGATGATTTTTTGCTCCGATGATGGCATTTTTGGCGACATCAAGCCGATGACCATCTGCCCGAACCAGTACTGCATGGCTACACGGTGGCAGTCCCAATCCATACCGCTCTGCCAATAAGTCATGAGCGAATTTATCATAGCCATGGCGTATCAAATCAAGCAGTAACGGATTATCAGGGTTTAGGGTCTGTATCAGCACTTCCCCTGCCCGTCCTGCACGCCCTGCCCGTCCTGCCACCTGCATTATCGTCTGGGCGGTGTGTTCGGGCGAACGAAAATCAGGCGACAAAAAGCCACTGTCAGCATTGACAATCACCACCAATGTCACATTAGGAAAATGATGACCCTTTGCCAGCATTTGTGTGCCTACCAATATCATCGGCTCGCCTGTGCTAACACGCTCATACAGCTTGTCCCACGCCCCCTTGCCACGCACCGTATCACGGTCTATCTGCACGATGGGGTAGGGGTTTTGGACGGTTTGTGGATTGGCAAAAATACCATGCAACCTTTCGTACAACTGCCCTGTCCCTTGCCCCAAATGCACAAGATTTGGGCTATGACAACTCGGACACACCTTGGGCGTAACCACCTGATAACCACAATGATGGCATTTTAGATAATCATACAGATACTGCTCATTGGCATGGCGTGCTTTTTTGAAGGGGTTTTTGTGCAGGGTCAGATGACTGCTACACCGCACGCAGTCCGCTTGCCAACCACACGCCCCGCATAAGAGTATCGGAGCATAACCACGCCGATTTAGGAACATTAGCACCTGCTCGCCCCGCCCTAAGGTCTCACGCACCGCTTGCACCGTCTGATGAGCCAGTTCAGTATCACGGCTCTCGCCTGCCATGTCCGTCTGCCACAGCGTGCCTACTCTCATGTCCACAAGGCGAAACGTAGGCGGTATCGCACCCCCTGCCCGTTTGGTCAGTTTGCATTCATGCAGTTTGCCATCACGGACAAGCTTGATTTGTTCAAGACTGGGCGTTGCCGTGCCTAGTACCACGGGGATTTGTTTTAGCACCCCCACATATAACGCCACATCACAGGCGTGATATCGCAGATGGTCTTGCTGTTTAAAGCTTGTGTCATGAGCTTCATCGATGATAATCAGCCCCAAATTAGCAAAGGGATAAAACAGTGCCGAACGTGTGGCGATGATGATTTGAGCCTGACCTTGCCGACACGCCTGCCACCCCGACAGCCGTTCTTTGTCGTTTAATGATGAATGTAACACCACGACATTCGCCCCAAAGCGTGCCGAGAACCGCTCCCGACTTTGTGGGGTCAGCCCTATCTCAGGCACCATAATCAGCACCTGCCGACCCTGTGCCAACACCTGCTCCATCGCTTGTAGATACACTTCGGTTTTGCCCGAGCCTGTCACACCATTTAACAGTATGCCTTGATAACACCCATCATGTATGCATTGGCTTATCTCTGTCAGTGCCGAGCGTTGTTCGTCATTTAGGGTCAGTGGCTTTTGCACTACTTGGGCAGGCGGAGGCGGTATGTTTGGGGCGGTGTGACATTCTATCAGCTCTTTTTGGACAAATAATGCCAAATTCCGCTCCGTCACCCCAAGCATACGCAAGGCGTGTTTGGTGGCATTGGGATTGTCACGGATAACGGCAAAATCAGCGTGCTGTTTTTTGGCGGTTTTGCTTAACACGTTTTTGACAAAATCATCATCAACATGGGCAGGTACCCGATACCGCCGTATGTCATCACTAACATCCACCCCTGCCTTGATAAGCGTGGGTAACATGACCGCCATCGTATCGCCAAATGGATGATGATAATAAGATGACAGCCATCTGGCAAGTTTAAAAAAATATTCATCAAAAATCGGCTCATCATCAATCACATCAATGAGCGATTTTAGCTTATTTTGTGGCACATCACTGTCATTAGGATGAACATGCCCCACCACGATACCAATCAGCTCTTGGTGAGAAAATGGTACTTTGACACGCACACCCACCTTGGGCAACACGCCTATCACACGATAATCAAAAAGACGATAAAGCGGTACAGGCAGAGCAACTTGGATTAACATAGTGTCATCTTTACAAAAACAAGACATTATAAATAAAGGCATTATTAAACATCAGAGTATTAAACAGACATTTTTATGGCAAATATCCCACATACCATAAGATGGATATGTTTTAACACCAAATAAACACCAAATAAATAAGGGCGGTGTTCGCCCTTATGTACGATTGCACGATGAGTTAAAAAGTTCATTCAATATACAAAATCGCCTCAATCTCTACCAATGCTCCTTTTGGCAAGGCTGCCACTTCTAGGGCGGCACGAGCAGGATAAGGAGCGGTCAGACGAGACTCAAAGATTTGATTTAATTCATCAAAATTATTTAAATCATCCAGTGATACATTAAACTTAACCACATCCGCCAAACTGCCACCAGAAGCTCGGGCGATGGCTTCAATATTATCAAATACTTGCTTGGCTTGGGCGGTGAACCCATTACGCAAGGTCATGGTAGCAGGGTCAAGTCCGATTTGACCTGAGACATAGACGGTATTACCCACTTTGACAGCTTGTGAGTATGTACCCACCGCTTTTGGGGCGTCATTGGTATGAATGATTTGTTTTGGCATGGACAGCTCCTATCATTTAAAAAGTTAATGCCAATGTTTATGCTAAATGTTTGATTGTCATCTTTATGTATTTATTTGTTTGTTTATTTTATTGGCTTGCCAATAAGCCACGATTTCATCCCACAGACTCATGGCAGGCTTGCCAGTATAGACAATATTGCCTGCGACATTATCAGAGGTTTTTGGCAAAATGCTCGGTTCGGTCTTACCCAAAAAGTGAGCAACTTCATCTTTTGAGTTTAGGTCAATATGACAGCACATCGCAATCTCCTTTTATGAATTTTATGAAGCAAAAGTTATATTTATAGCAACCGATCCGAGTGGACAGATTGCTTTGATATTTGTCATATTAAACAAAATACGCCAAATATTCAAGTATTTTTTACTGTTAAATCATTCTTTCGCCGTATTGTTTTTAGATTTTGAAAATGCTATGATAATCAACAAATCATCTCTTAGGACAGATGGGATAAGGATGCTTACAGGATACTTTATGAAAAAATCAAGCATTACCCTACTTAGTGTCATTTTGACTTTATCAGGTTGCACAACCGTTGCTGATATGGTAGGCATGGACAGCAAAACCCTAAATGCTCAGGCAGGATCAAACTACCATCAAATACTCAGCAAAGCTCAGATTGATACCACATCAAACACCGCCAAAACCATCCAGCGTGCCTTTAACCGCCTAAGACCGCATGCCAACTCTCTAAATAATACAGGCATGCGTTTTGATTGGCAGATGATCGTCATCAAAGACCCAAAAGAAAACGCATGGGCGATGCCAGGTGGCAAGATGGCATTCTACACAGGGCTGGCCCAGAATTATCACTTGACCGAGAGTGAGATTGCTGTCATTGTTGGGCATGAGATGGCTCACGCTTTACTAGAACATAGTAAAAAACAAATGGGGGCAAACGTCCTGTCTAGCCTAGCGGTACAACTTGGTGCCGCCGCTGTCCAAGCCAACACGGGCTATAATGCCGACATGGTCAATCTCGGGGCGAGCGTGTTACACGAATACGGACTTGATAAGCCCTACTCTCGCCACCACGAATACGAAGCAGACGCCCTAGGCATGCGATTGATGGCGATGGCAGGTTACAACCCCGCTGACGCCATCAATGTTTGGAAAAAGATGAACGCCAAACAAGGTGGTGGTAAGGTTGGTAGCATTCTCTCCACCCACCCCAATAACGACAGTCGCATTCAAGCAATGGAAAAACTCCTGCCTGAGAACCGTGCCATCTATGAGCGTGCCATCAAACGCTAACCCGCCAAATCATCATGGCATAGTCCAACACAAACCCTGCACATTGGCAGGGTTTGTTTTTGTACAAAAACGTGGTATTAGGTCGGCATCTGATACAGTCGCATGATACTAGGATAGCCCAGCACTTGGCGTAGCTTCATGATACCTTCTTCTAAATGAGCTCGGGAACGCACCACCACCTGTATAAAGGTCGCCCCGACCCCACCACCTGATTTCTCATCTGCCTTGACAGATGTCTGCTCAATACCAATGTTCAAATCACGCAGCTCATAAATCGCCTGACTCATCTGCTCTTCATTTAGCATGGCGTGGATTTTGAGCGTGGCAGGAAAATGCAACTGTCCAACTGAGTTGGTATGGTCAAGCTTGATATCCGACTTCCAGTTGAGCTGTATGACCTGATAAGGATTCTCAACACTGATGTTTTCTAGCGAATAGCATTTATGACGATGGACGGTTAGCCCTTGACGTGCCGACAGGTGTCCGACGATACTATCGCCATACATGGGGTTACAGCATTTGGCAAAGGTAATCTCCACGCCCTTAATACCCGCCAATAAATGCTTGGTCTGGGTAATCTCCGCCCCGTCTGCCACATCCACTTCTTCACTAAACAGACGAGAGACAACCAACTGTGGCAGTAGCGTACCTGTGGCAATTTGCAGGAAAATATCGCTTTGACTTGCCACGCCACGCCACGCCAAAATATCCGCCCAGTCCTGCTCGGACAAGTCATCTAGTGTTTTGTCATAAGGCTTTAAGGCACGCATCAAGGCCTCTTTGCCATAATGTTCTTTTTGGTCGTGGGGCAGGCGTTTTAGGAATTTTAAAATCTCATTGCGTGCTTTATTGGTCGCCACAAAACCAAGCCAGTCTGCCTTGGGCGTGGCATTTTTGTCAATGTCAATACTCACCGTGTCGCCATCAGCCAACACCAACCCGAGCTTACCATGCTCGCCATTAATGTCCGCCCCTGTGGCGATGTTGCCCACGGCAGGCCCGACCGCATAGGCAAAATCCAACGCTGTCGCCCCACGGGGTAACTCATAGGCACGCCCTTGGGGGCTATAACAGACGATTTTACGCTCATGCAGATAGCTCATGAGCTCATTAATGACTTTGAGCGATGTTTCTGCATCTTCGCCTTCGACCGCCGCCAAATCCTTCATATTACGCAAACTTGCCTGTATCACGGACTGACTGATGTCATTTTTGCTGTTGCCAAGTACGCCCAAGCGAGATGCTTCTTTCATGCGCGCGGTCATGAGCGTGACTTTAATAAAGTTGTAATCTTTTTTATAAATCAGCGACAGCGACTGATTGCCCCCTGCTAGGGGTTTACGGATATTGTCCTGAATGTTACGGTCAGCGATTTCAAACTTTTGGATGAGATGATACGCCAGTTTGTCGCACGCCCCGATGTCTTCTAGCACCACTTCAAAATCATATTGGCGAATCAAGCGATTGGCTTGCCCACGATTTTTAAAGAATTGCCGATACATGCTTGTACGGTTGTCCAGCACCTGCACATGTCCTTTTAGGTTTAGATGTCCTAGTAGGTTTTGTAGATAAGTGCTAATCTCAATCTTTTGAAAATTACGCCCCAAACCATGTTGCAACAGCTTGTCATTAAATTTGTTATACATGACAGGGTTAAGGTTGCGATAACACAAAAGCTCGATGTAGTCAGCGATGTCGTTTAGCCCCATAATGCGAGCGAACGGCACATAAAAATCCAACGTCTCACGAGCGGTTGATTTTTGTTTTTCTTCTCGCACCGCATCCATGGTACTCATGTTATGCAAGCGGTCGGACAGCTTGATGATGAGTACACGGGGGTCTATGAGCGTGGCATTTAAAATCTTATGAAAGGTCGCCGCCTGTGACTGCTGTTTGCTCATGTTGCCTGATTTTAGTTTGGTCACGCCATCCACCAGTCGTGCCACCGTCTCGCCAAACTCACTTGCCACCAGCTCATCGGTGACTTCGGTGTCTTCTACCGTATCATGCAAAATCGCGGCAATGATAGAATCCCTATCCAACAAAAACCCCGCCAAAATCTCCGCCACCGCAATGGGGTGCGTGATGTACGGCTCGCCTGATTTGCGTTTGTCCTTGATGTGTGCCATGTCGCCAAAATGGCACGCCCGTAGCACGTCCGCCCGCTCTTTGGCATCTAAGTAGCTGACCGCATTCATCAGACTGTCTTTGGCTTCATCCACCAAAGGATGACTAAAACGTGTGGGGATATTATCGGCGTGGTAGTTGGCTAACATGATTGGTTTGGCTCGGTAACGTGTTAATTGGGTTTTAAATTAGGGCGTGCATGCCTTTTATATTTGCAATGAAAAATGAGAAAAATCGCACGTTTTTCAAGGAAAAAACGTAGGCTGATAGTTATTCTATCAGACAAGTTTTTGACGCAGAAAAACAAGATTTAGCCATTTTTCATGCAAAAATGGTTGATTTACTTCTAAATTTTTAAATTGTAAATAGTGTTATAAAGGGCAGGCACGCCCTAACAAAAAGCTCTTGGAAATGGGGTATGGCTGTATCCGAAAAACCCCCAATCCGAACCTTATAATTAATCAGTTTTTCGTTAAATTGTCAAGGAAAAATTATCCATTTTTATGGACTTATTTTTATGATAAAATCAGAAATTTTAATGAATGACAAAACAAAAAAAACCATGCCAAAAGCATGGTTTTTAGGGTTGTATACGATTTTTTAAAAACCGTTAGCCATCGGGTCAAACGGTGGCGGTTCTTTTTTCACATACACTTCTTCGGGCTTATCTAAAATCGCACGGGTCACATGACCATCGGCAATCTCACGCAAAGCAAGCACAGTTGGCTTATCGCCTTCGGGAGTCACCAATGGGTCGGCACGCCCTGTGGCAAGCTGACGTGCTCGTCTTGACGCCACCAAAATCAAATCAAAACGGTTATCTACCGTATCCAAACAATCTTCAATCGTCACTCGTGCCATAAATCACACTCTTTACATTGATAACAATCTACTATTATAACAGATTTTTACTATTTTAAAAGCGGAAAATTAAGGTTTGGCACGCCCTAACTCACCAATAACTGACTGATTAATTTTTCATGGCGTACCGTTTGCTTGTCAATGGCAAGGCGATAGGCAGTGATGATGGCTTTTATCTCGGATAAAGCTACACCAAAATCATCGTTAATCACCACATAGTCAAAGTTTACATACTCTTGCATTTCACGCACCGCCCCTGCCAGTCTGGTTTCGATGACTTTGGTGGCGTCTTGGTTACGGTTCATCAGACGGCTACGCAGGGCATCGCGGCTTGGCGGTAGGATAAAAATCATCACCGCTTGGGGAATGAGTTTTTTGACTTGCAACGCCCCTTGCCAATCAATCTCCAAAATCACGTCCATGCCCGCACCGAGCAAATCATTGACCGCTGTCTTACTGGTGCCATAATAATTGCCAAACACTTCAGCATGCTCCAAAAACTCACTCTCCCCCACCAAACGGATGAACTCATCTGTGTCAGTAAAATAATAATGCTCGCCATCAATCTCACCACGTCTAGGCTCACGGGTGGTGTGCGAGACGCTGACCACGAGATTTTTGGTAGTGGCGAGTAGCTCCTTGACCAGTGATGTCTTGCCTGTGCCTGAGGCGGCGGTGATGATAAAAAGCGTGCCTTGGGTGGGGTTTGGTGCATTCATAGACTCAACCAGCTTGATTTAACAAAATAAATGATAGATGTTGAGAAATTATAACACAAATTAACATATCTTAAAACGACAAATTATGGTAAAGTAAGCCGTTTTGATGTTGAGTTATTTGGAAATTTTTCATGCAAATCCTACTTGCCAATCCCCGTGGCTTTTGTGCTGGTGTCGACCGTGCCATTGCCATTGTCAATGAAGCCTTACGCCGTTTTAATCCGCCCATCTATGTCCGCCATGAAGTCGTCCACAACAAATTTGTGGTCGAAGACTTGGCTCGCCGTGGGGCGGTGTTTGTCGAAGAGCTTGACGAAGTACCTGATGGGGCGATTGTGATTTTCTCCGCTCATGGCGTATCCAAGGCGGTCGAAGATGAAGCGACACGCCGAGATTTGACTGTGTTTGATGCCACTTGCCCTTTGGTTACCAAAGTGCATATCGAGGTTGGCAAATTTGCCAAAGGCGGTATGGACGCCATTCTCATCGGACACGCAGGACACCCCGAAGTCGAAGGCACGATGGGGCGGTTTGACACCAGTTTTGGCGGTCGCATTCATCTGGTCGAAGATGTGGATGACGTGGCGAATTTGGATTTTGGGGCGGACAAAGAGCTTGCCTTTGTCACGCAGACCACTTTATCCATGGACGACACCGCTCAAGTCATCGATGCCCTAAAAGACAAATTCCCCCAAATCAACGCTCCAAGAAAAGATGACATTTGCTATGCCACTCAAAACCGCCAAGATGCGGTGAAATCTTTGGCAAAAGAATGTGAGATTGTACTGGTGGTCGGCTCACCCAACTCATCGAACTCCAACCGTCTAAGAGAGCTTGCCGAACGACTCGGAGCAAAGGCGTATCTCATTGATAACGCTTCTCAGATGGATAGGGCGTGGTTTGATGGCGTGGATCGTGTGGGTGTTACCGCAGGTGCGTCTGCCCCCGAAGTGCTCATCAAAGAAGTGCTAGACACCCTACAAGACTGGGGGGCGGATACACCAACCGAGCTGTCGGGCATCGAAGAGAATGTTACCTTTTCTCTACCAAAGAGCTTACGATAATCATCAGGGTTTGTCATCAACCAGTCATAAACGAAACATCTATTTACAATTTATCAAGCAAAATGGCGAAAAATGGTTGTTCCTGCTTCTTAATTGAGCTACACTAAACCTGTAACCCGCCACTAATTTTAATTAAGACAGGTACAACCATGACTCGCCAAACCGCTCATCATCAAGCCACTCATTGCACTCGCCCTGCCATCATGACCGTCATTCATGGCAACAGGACACGCACCATCAGTAACGACATGATTGTCCAAACCCTAGCCAAATTAACCACGCCCATCACGCATGCAACGCCCAAACGACAGGTGGCATAAGGGTTTTATTCTACTCTTTTAGTAACAGTTTTTCAAACACCAACAGTTCCTGCTCCAACAATTGGGTCAGCTGTTCAATGTGTGGCAAGGCACTTTGGCAAGCGGTAATGCCAAAATCTATCTTGTCTTGATAATTGGTCAGCGTGATGTTGAGTGCTTGCCCATCTAGTAGCACCGATGCAGGGAAAATCCCCGTTAGTCTCGCCCCATTTAGATACATGGGGGTGTTATCTCCCGGTACATTTGAGATGATGAGATTAAAGGCTTGGCGGGTCGGCATCACGCCCGTGCTTAGATTGGCAAATGCCATGCCATAAGCAAGCAAGCTATAATTAATGACCTGTGCCTGATTCATGCGAGAAAATCGTTGTTTGCCATCATCCACGCTTGCCTTGATGCTCAAAAGACGCTCGGCAGGGTTGGATTTGTGCGTGGCAAGATTGGTGAGAATGAACGAGAGCTGATTGCCCATGGCACTTTTATCACGGCGAAGCGATATCGGCACAAAGGCAATGAGTGGCTTGGCAGGCAAGGCATCTTGGGCAAGTAGATATTCACGCAACGCCCCTGCACAGATGGCAAGCAGGACATCATTGGTCGTCGCCCCAAAATGCTCGGCAATCTTTGCAAATCGCCCTTTTTCAAATGAGACGAACGCCAGCTGGCGTGAACTGCTGATTTTTTGGTTTAAGATGGACTTGGGGGCATCAAAGGTGCTGGTGAAATGTGGATTTTTTTCCCCGAAGTGATTTTTGATACTATTAACCAACTCTCGCCCCACAGGATAGATAGTGGCAAGCTGTTCTTTGATGATTTTTAGGGGCGGTTTGTGAATGGGTAAGATGGTGTTGATTTGACTGCGGTATTTGGTGGATAACGACCAAAACGGGGCGGTCATCTTCTCTGTTTTGGATGCTGAGAGCGACATTTGAAGCAGTCGCATGGCGGCAATGCCATCTGTCATCGCATGATGAATTTTTAAAAATAACGCAAAGCGAGCATTGCCACCGTCATGAGCAGGGGCAAGCCCATCGATGAGATGAAATTCCCACAACGGCTTGGCTCTGTCCAACATCAGCCCATGCTCTCGTGAGATATAGTTGGTCAGCTCTTTGGTGCCACCAGGTTTGGGTAGGGCAACATGGCGAAAATGATGATTGACATCAAAATCCCCATCTCTCTCCCAAAACAGCCCCTTGCTTAGCACTTGATTAAAAGGAAAGCTCGGCTTGGTGCGAGTTACTTCAATATCTGCCACCAACTTTGCCAAAAAATCATCGCCCGCCCCGTCAGGCAACTCAAAAATACACAAACCCGAAACGTGCATCGGCTCCTTGCGAGTTTCAAGCATCAAAAATACATGGTCAATGGCATTTAAAGCACGCACGTGTTGTCCTTAATTGATAAAATATGTTTTTAAAAGTGGATAAAAATGACAGGTTAATGACATCAAAAAAGGTAATTAGTATAACAAATTTTTGTAAAAAATTTTATCAATCCATGACTATTTTTAAAAATTTTTTCAATAAAAAAGAGCGAAACACTTAGGCTCGCTCTTTTGGTTGATATGACTTATTTACTTTCAAGCTGTGGCACGGCATTACCACCTGATAATCCGAGCAGTCCTGCACCTGCATAAATGCCGAGTTTGGCACGGGTGTCTGAAATGTCAAGATTACGCATGGTCAGCTGTCCGATACGGTCGGTTGCGGTAAAACTTGCGTCTTCCACTTTTTCCATAGACAGGCGTTCAGGCTCATAAGTGAGATTCGGCGACTTGGTGTCTAGGATAGAGTAGTCGTTGCCACGGCGAAGTTCTAGCACCACTTCGCCCGTAATGGCTTTGGCAACCCAACGCTGTGCGGTCTCACGGAGCATTAGGGCTTGACTGTCAAACCAACGACCTTGATAGAGCAAGCGACCCAAACGCAGTCCGTTAATGCGGTACTGCTCAATGGTGTCTTCGTTGTGAATGCCTGTAACCAAGCGTTCGTAAGCGATGTGCAAGAGAGCCATGCCAGGGGCTTCATAGATACCACGGGATTTGGCTTCGATGATACGGTTTTCAATCTGGTCGGTCATGCCCAAGCCATGTCGTCCGCCAATTTCGTTGGCTTTTAGCATGAGTGCCACAGGGTCGTCAAATTTTTCGCCATTTAACGCCACAGGATTGCCTTCAAAAAACTCCACCGTAACGGTCTCAGGCTTAATCTCCACGCTTTCGTCCCAGTAGCGTACACCCATGATAGGCTCAACGATTTTGTGGCTGGCGTTCAAAAATTCCAAATCTTTGGCTTCATGTGTCGCCCCAAGCATATTTGAATCGGTAGAATACGCTTTTTCTTTGCTCATTTTGTAGTCAAAGCCGTTATCAATTAAGAACTGACTCATCTCAGCCCGTCCGCCAAGCTCATCAATAAAGGTCTCATCTAGCCAAGGCTTATAAATTCTAAGCCTAGGATTGGTCAGTAGCCCATAACGATAAAAACGCTCAATGTCGTTGCCTTTATAGGTTGAGCCGTCCCCCCAAATGTCCACACCGTCGTCGCTCATGGCGGTTACAAGCATCGTGCCTGTTACCGCACGCCCGAGCGGGGTGGTATTAAAATACGGCATACCACCTGTCGTGATGTGAAACGCTCCGCACTGAATGGCACAAATGCCTTCACGAGCAAGCTGGGTACGGCAATCAATCAAGCGAGCCTTCTCTGCCCCGTATTGCATGGCTTTGGCAGGGATTGAGTCGTAGTCGGACTCATCGGGTTGCCCCAAATTGGCGGTATAAGCATAAGGCATTGCCCCTTTTTGCTTAATCCACAAAATGGCGGCGGACGTATCCAAACCGCCCGAGAATGCAATCCCCACCTTTTCGCCAACAGGCAAAGATTCTAAAATGGTGCTACTCATATCAACTCCGATTTTCATAAAATAAAAGAATGTAATTTAAAAAATTATAACACTTTTGGCAAATCTTAGGGTAAAAATTTTAAAAATTTGGCAAATTTTCACAAAAATAGGCGAAAAATTTTTAAAAATTTGCTAAACTAATAAATTTTAAAATAGTCATCATTTTTAAAATTGATAACCCAGTCATCATAAAGCCATGATTACCCTAAAACCATGATAACCCTAAAAATAGACACCACCGCCCAAACCCTGACCGTATTTGATGATGATAAGCTCATCAAAACTCTGCCTGTCTCCACCGCCAAAAATGGCACAGGGCAATTTGAAAATACAGGTTGTACGCCACTTGGCAAACATATCATTAACAACAAAATCGGGGGCGAATACCCCAAAAATGCCGTCTTTGTCGGACGGGTGTTTACAGGCGAGATATATGATGATGAGTTGGGGCAAACCAACCCTGATAGGGACTGGATTTTAAGTCGGATTTTGTGGCTAAAAGGTGTGGAGAAAGGCTATAATTTGGGCAAAACCGCAGACGGTACGGTGTGCGACACCCACGCCCGATATATCTATATTCATGGCACACCCGATACCGAGCCTATGGGCGTGCCGATGTCGCATGGCTGTATCCGTATGACAAATGATGATGTGGTGTGGCTGTATGATATGGTTGATGTGGGGACACAAGTTTTAATCATTTAGCCTATTTGTCAAAAATATTTTCATCTTTTAAAAAGGCAATTTATGAGATATTTATTACTAATTCCTATTATCACATTAACTGCTTGCGTAAATACCCCTTATCAATCCAATAATAAAATAGAGCAAATCACACAAACCGTCCAGTCGGATGTTTTTATTATTTATTTTGACAAAGATAAAAAAGACAATTTATTAACACACATCAATCATCATCACGATGAAATTATTTATTTATATCAAAATATGAATGCCGTGGCGGTAAAAATCACGGCAACTGATTTGGACAAACAAATACAATCTTATCAAGCGATTGACGGTGTTTTACAAATCACCAAAAACCAAACCATGCAATTACATTAAATTTAAAACATAAAAAGGGCAATTATGAATTTACAAAAAGTTGATTTAAACCTGATTGTTTATCTAGACGTATTACTGCGTGAAAAAAACGTTACCCGTGCCGCCGAACAGCTTGGCATTACTCAGCCTGCGATGAGTAATATTTTACGCAGGTTGCGTTCACTGTTTAATGACCCCTTGCTCGTGCGGTCGTCCGAAGGCATGACCCCCACCGAGCGAGCGAGCGAGTTACAGCCACGCATTCGTGAGATACTCTCGGACGTGGGGACGCTGTTGGAGCCACGCACCGAGTTTCGTCCGTATAGCACGTCTCGGGTGTTTCGGATTATGACATCGGACTATGCCGAAGCCACGCTTGTGCCACGCCTTGTCAAAGCCCTTAGAAGCGAAGCCCCGAACGTGATTTTGGACTTTTTGACCCCATCCGATGTGTCGTATCGAGACATGGAGCAGGGGCGAGTGGATTTGGCGATTAATCGTTTTAATGAGATACCGCAGAGTTTTCATCAGGTGCTGGTATGGCGTGATACGTTTAGTTGTCTGCTGTCGGCAGAGTCGCCCCATTTGCACCGTTTTAACCTAAAAAATTACCTAAAAGCTCAGCACGTCTGGGTATCCAAAACGGGCATGGGCGTGGGTTTTGGGGTCAATCCTGAAAAATCAGGCGGTCTAGGTTCCATCGACCAAGCCTTACAGCGACTGGGACAAAAACGCCAAATCAGCGTGTTTACCCGTCATTATCAAATGCCTGCCATGCTCACCGCCAACAAAGATTTGATTGCCACGCTACCCACTCGTGTGGCAAACCTACAAGCCCAAAATAATCCACAAATCGTGGTCAAAGAACCGCCATTTTTCATTCCAGAATTTGAGCTTAAAATGGCGTGGTCACCCCTACTACAACACCACCCTGCTCATAAATGGCTAAGACAGCTTATCATTCATGTGGCACGGCAGATTATGGCGGAAGAAGACGCCAAACTGCGTCAATAAAACAACCATTGAAGCTGTTGTATTATTTTTAGAATTTTAGAAATTAGGGTACGCCGCCTTTGATATCTCCTTGAAAACGAGCAATTTTTCTCATTTTTATGGCAAATACAAAAAGCAGGCACGCCCTAGTGTATGAAATAAAGGCAAAAAAAATCCCCAAGTCAGGGGAGACTTAGGGGATTAAACTGGAAAAACCAGTTAAAAATGGCGCAGCGGACGGGACTCGAACCCGCGACCCCCGGCGTGACAGGCCGGTATTCTAACCAACTGAACTACCGCTGCTAAGGTCACTAATCTTTTTTAACCATAAAAGATTTAAAATGGTGGGCGGTAACGGATTCGAACCGCTGACCCTCTGCTTGTAAGGCAGACGCTCTACCAACTGAGCTAACCGCCCGAACTTAACTTACTTAACTCTTTAAACAAATAATTTAAACCATGTTTATTTGTTATGTATGTCGTTCGTTGTGGTGCGTATTATATAGATTTTTTGGTGGGTGTCAAATGGTTTTTTGAGAAATTTTAAATAAAATTTATAAACCATTGAAATTTATAAAATTATTTTTTAAAACTATTTTATAAAATTCTCCCACCCGTTCTTACCAAACGCCCCGAACATACTGCTCCACTTCATGCAGTCGCTCCATCGTGCCGACATCGACCCATTTGTCACTCAGTATCTCGCCACTGACACGCCCGCCTACCATCGCCGAACGCAATAGCGGTGCCAGTGGTGCTATCTCGCCCATACCCACGCCCGCCACCATCTGTGGCGACATCACGCTAATGCCAGCAAAGGTGTGGTTATTACCATCATCGCTCTTTAGTCCGACCCTGCCCGACCCCCCTACCGACATCTGTGTCAAAGCAAAATCGCCCGTGGGGTTATGCTCGGGATTGGCGGTCAGCATCAGATGAGCCAGATGATTGCCAAGGCTGTGATGAGCCAGCCCATCAAACGCAAACTCACTCCACACATCGCCATTAATGAGCAAAAATGGCTCATCTCTTAGCTTTCCATGAGCCAGTGCATAGCGAATGCCCCCTGCCGTCTCCAAAGGCTCGGGCAGGACACTCTCATCGGATATGTGAATATTCACACCAAAATCACGATCTTGAAAAAAGTCAATAATCACACCACCCAAATAACCGACATTTAGAGTAATATCGGTAATGCCTGCCTGTTTTAGGCGTTCGATGTGCCACACTATCAAGGGCTTTTGTGCCACCATCACAAGGGGCTTGGGCGTGGTCAGGGTCAAAGGACGCATTCTGGTGCCTTTGCCTGCCGATAAAATCATGGCTTGGGTTATCATGGTTTGCCTTTTATAAATATACCCTATTCTCAACTTTATGTAAGCGATTGCTTTATCAAGGGCGAATTGCAATTCGCCCCTACACCCAAAAATGGTTATTGAATAATCAACAAATTACCATTTTAAGTTGAGAATGAAGTTTTTATACAATAATTGAGACTTTTAAATTAATTAACTCAAATAAAATTAAGTATATTAATTTAAAATTAAAAATATCAAAATGAAAATAGGACAATTTATCATATCATCATCCTACTTTCATTTATTTATTCTAATACAAAGACCTGATTATAAGCAGGTAGGATTTTTTGCTGAATGAATTCATTAAAAGCGGTATAAACATCATCATCGCCCTGTTCACTTAGCCAGTTAAGCTCATGGCACAAATCATTCATCACTTTGGGGATGTTTTGCAAATAACGCTCTTTACCATCTCGCTGATACAAGCGAATAAAAATCCCCAATACTTTTAGATGTCGCTGTACGCCCATGATATTGACATTTTTGGTAAAGTCATGCAAAGTCATGTTGGGATTTTTTAATTCATAAAAGACCCCAATCTGCTCATTCACCCACGTCTCATCCACATCAATGTACGCATCTCGCACCAGACTCACTAAATCATAAGTATCCGCCCCAATCACCGCATCTTGAAAATCAATCACGCCCAGCTCATCGGACGCTTTATCTTGCATGAGATTGCGACTGTGATAATCACGATGAACGATGACTTTGGACTGACTTTGGACATCAGTGATGACTTGTTTTTTTAGTCGCTCCCATAATAACTCATCATCGGCTGTAAATACCACATTAATATACGGCAAGAACCACTGACTAAATAAATCCATCTCATCATTTAATTTCTCATCGCTATATGCTGGCAAATCAACATTAATATCCAAACCCTGCAATTTAATTAATGTCTCATAGGCTTTTTGATAATAGCGAGCCATATTTGCTTTATCATCTTTGATTAAATGGGCAAATTCGGTCGTGCCAAAGTCTTGTAATAATAAAAAACCCTTGGGGATATCTTGGGTGATGATGTCAGGCACATTCACCGCTTCACTCATGATACCTGCCACCAACACAAATTCGGTCACGCTCTCTTTGTCAGGCGGAGCGTCCATCAAAAGATAGGTCATCTCGTCTTTATCGTGTTCGCTTGCCACCTTAAAATGAATGCGATGATAACGGCGAAAACTGGCATCCCCTGCCAAGCTCTCTACCGTAAAACCAGCGGTTAGGTGATTGTTTAAAAAATTCATCATCTCATCATGGCGAGTCATGGTATGCCCTTATGGTTAAAATCGTTAATTTAAATGACTTAGTTAAACGATTTGGTTAAATGGTTAAGTAGGTGCCATAGTTTAGCGGATTTTTGGGCGTTACACCAGTCATTTTCGGTGCATTATTTTTTACTGGCACATTTTTATAAGAAATGATAAAAACTAGGGCGTGCCTGCCTTTGGTATTTGCAATGAAAAATGAGAAAAATCGCACGTTTTTCAAGGAAAAGTCCGCAGTTGATATTGCAATATCAACAAGGATTTTGACTTCGAGCCACAATCCGACCACTTAATTTTAAAAATCAAGTTAAAATCTTAAAAATTCACACGATTAAGTGGTCGGATAGCCATTTTTCATGCAAAAATGGATTGAAATCACTAAATTTCATTATATTTTCATTAAAAATGTTATCAAGGGTAGGTACGCCCTATTAATTTTAAATCAAAAATAGGGTAAAATAACCAACTTTAACCACATTTAAAAATCACCCTAAGTCAATTCAGGTAACATCATGACACGTGGACAGGCAACGCAGAACAAACAGGACAGACAAAAGCAGGATTTTTTTGGCAAAAAACACGAATTGACCATCTGTGTCGGCATGGCATTGTTTGGCGTATTGCCCACCCTAAGTCACGCCCAAAGTTTTGTGACATCTGATGACATCACACGCCCAAGCTCCAACAGCATGATGAGCCATACGCCCACGCCTGCCACCGTTCAAGCAGTCGCAGGGACAAAGGTAGAGACCAATACAACTGATGACGGTTTGGGATTTGTTGCCAACACCAATGACACCCAAACTGCCCATTCTGCCCCCACCATCATTCAGCCCAAGCCTGCTCATCTGTCTCATCACGCCGTCACTTCGCACAGTTCCCAATACAGCCCTGAATACAGTACACGGGACAACCCACCGCTTGATGACAGCCCATATCTTGATAATAACCCATATTTTGATAACAAATTGACAAACAACAAACAAAGTAACAAATCAAATAATAATTCAAAACCCACATCATTTGTCACATCAGATGTTCATGGCGTGCATGACAGCCAAGACGGTAAGAGCAATCAAAACACCACGTTTATCAGCAGTGAGAACATCAGCCAAGACCATCATGCCAACACACAAAAAAGCCAAAGCCTTACCAAACTTGCCCAATATTATCACGCCAAGCCAAGCACAGGCGGACACGTGGCACGCTGTGAAGGGGTGTGGGTACAGCCCAAGCGAGAGAGCCTAAGCCAAAGTCTAGGCTATCGGGGACATGGTGATGATAACGATACTTTCTACGCCCAAGCCGACTACGGCTACTATGACAATAAAGACTACGCCGAGCTTGCTGGCAATGTCATCATCGAACAAAACGGTCAGCAAATCGTCGCTGACAAGCTCATCTATCAGCCCAGCACAGGGCAAATGCGTGCCACAGGGCAAGTGCTGTTTAGTGATGACCGACCGCCCAGCACTGGCGGTAGCAAGGTAAGCGGTGCAGGGATTATCGGGATTGCCGATAACTTATACTATGCCGATGATGGCAGAACCGCCACCGCTCATGATGTCGCTTTTGCCAGCACCACCATGAACGCCCACGGGCATGCCCACACCCTAAATAAAGTCGGCGACAACCAATACCACATGCAGGACGTCATGTTCTCCACCTGCCCGCCAACCGAACGCAAATGGCATTTGGATGCCAGTAGCATTGACATCGATAATGACACAGGGCGTGGCGTGGCAAAAAACAGCACGCTAAGAATCGGTAACGTGCCTGTCTTTTATTTGCCATATTTTAACTTTCCCATTGATGACAGACGTGCCAGTGGCTTTTTGTTGCCGACGGCAGGGTTTGGTTCGGACAGTTTTGAGATTAGCACACCCTATTACCTAAACCTTGCCCCCAACTATGATGCCACCATCACGCCCACGGTGTTTAGTAACAAAAATCCCATGCTCACGGGCGAGTTTCGCTATCTGACACAGTACGTCGGGGCGGGCGTATTGCGTGGCTCTTTTTTGCCCGATGACCGCAAATATAATGGCGAAGACCGCAAAAGCCTGTTTTATGACCACTATTGGCAGTCCAAACGCCACCCCCATCTGTCCGCCTACGCTCATTATCGCTACGTCTCGGACAGCAGTTATCTTAATGACTTTGACACGCTTGGCATCGAAGGCAACCCACTTAACCTACCACGCAACATCGGAGCAAGCTATTATAATGACTATATCAGTGCCGATTTGCGAGCTGAGACCTTTCAGACATTGCATGGTAAAAATAACGACGGCACGACCATCTTAGACAAAGACAAGCCCTACTCACGCCTGCCCCAGTTGTCAGTGCATTATCGCTTGCCAAAACTTGTCAATGAATTTGACGTGCTAAACCGCCTAAAAGTAGAAGGGATTCACAACTCTGCCTATTTTAAAAAATCCATCAAAGACAACTCCGATACGGAAAAATCAGGCGTTCGCATGTACAACCAGCTCTCAGCAAGCTATCCGATGACTCGCTCATGGGGCTATGCCACGCCATCGCTTGCCTTGACACATCTGTATACATCTTATGATGAAGACAGCCTTATCGGACAAAATCTCACCGAAGACGAAGGCACTTATTCGGTGTTCGCCCCTAGGATTGGGTTAGATACGGGGCTGTTTTTTGAAAAGGCGGGCTCCCCCTTTGGGCTATATGACGACAGCTTGGGCGGTCATCAAGTCATCATGCCACGCCTAAAATACACCTACACCCCCTACAAAGACCAAAGCAACATCCCCAACTTCGAGACCGCCATCGGGCAGGTTAGTTACGACCGCCTGCTGTCTGATTCGTGGCTCTTAGGCTATGACCGCATTGGCGACTTGCACGCCATCACCCCCGCCCTGCATTATCGCTATGTGGATGGGTCAGGTCTGACTCGCTTTGACGGGGGCATTGCCGAGCAGATTTATTTGGATGACATTCGTGTGGGCGTGGATGACAGTCAAACCTTTACAGGTAGTACATCAGGGCTGGCATGGCGAGCTTCTGCTCAGCCGACGGATAACTTTTGGGTAGAAGCTGGCGGGGCATTTACCCCCAGCTACGACCTAAGTGCCATCGTCGCTCAGCTACGTTATCAACCCAGTGACAACCAACTGTATAACTTTGGCATCATCGAACGTAAAGATAACCCTGCCACCGGTCAGCTTGCCCTATCGGCTTATACCGCATCCGCTGTCTTTCCCATCAACAACCGCTGGCGTGTCATGACCCAAGCCCAATACGACCACAAAAACGACCGCCTGCTCGATGCCTTGGTTGGGGTCAATTACGAAGACTGCTGTTATGGGTTGTCAGTCTATGCTCGCCGTTATCGTAACGACCTAAACCCCGAAGCAGGTGCGGACAATGCTGTCATGGCAGAGATTCGCCTAAATGGCATTACCAGTGGCGGTAAGCTAAACCGTCTGATGTCTGATAAAGTCTTGGGTTATGACACTGTCAATCGAGCATGGCAACAAGATTATTAATTTATTTAAATCATAGCATTTGACGAGATGATGATGAAATGCTAAACTGATTTGGTTTATTTACAATTTTATAGGAACAACAATGAAACACCCCCTTATTCAATCCCTACTTACCATCAGTCTAAGCCTAGGCATGGCAACGGTCGCCACCGCCAATACCCCTAGCGTGACAAGCAGTGCCGATGGTATTTTGGCACAGGTCAATGATGAAATCATCCTAAAAAGCGAGTTCATCACCGCCAGTCAAGCCATGGCTCGTGAATACCGTGACAGGGGCATCGCTCTATCTAATGCCGAAACCCAAAACCTTGCCATGGACGCCCTTATCACACGCAAATTACAGCTTGGACTGGTGAATCGTGCAGGGTTTAGCCCCAATGAAAATGCGGTCAATCGTGAACTGCTCGCCATCGCCAACAAAGAAGGGTTTGACAACCTAGCAGATTTTCAACGCTCGCTTGATGGCAAGCAAGCAGGCAGTTATGCCGAACTTCGTCGTCAAGTCATCGAAGATGCCAGCCTTGTGGCATTATGGCAAGCCCAAGTCCGTCCACGCATTAACATCAGCGAGCAGGAAGTTAATGCCTTTTTAAACTCTCCCGAAGGACAACAAATTCCTGCCGAACAGGTGCTTATCCCCGAGTGGCAGACCAGTCATATTTTGGTTAAAGTTGATGGCACCCAAAGTGATGCCATGGCACAACAAAAAATCAACGCCCTATACAGCGAGCTACAAAAAGGGGCGGACTTTGGGGCGATGGCAGCCACTTATTCTGATGACACAGGCTCTGCCACCCAAAACGGTCGCTTAGGCTGGGTCACTGACGGGCAAATGGTGGCAGAGTTTGAAGCGATGATGAAAAATACCGTCGCTGGTGATTTTTCCACCCCATTTCGCACGCAGTTTGGCTGGCACATCCTAAAAGTGGAGAACACTCGCCAACGAGACATGAGTAATGAAGTACGCAAAGACAAGGCTCGTGAGATACTATTTAGCCGTCAAGCTCCCCAAGCCGAAGAAGACTGGGTGGATGAACTAAAAGCTGGGGCTTATATTAAGATTTTTGAATAATTTTACAAATATCAAAAGACGGCTTAATGGTCGTCTTTTTTATCATCCGCTTTTAGCATTCTGCTTTTCCAAACAACTCGATTCCCACCAAAAACTACCCATCAATCACAAAAACAACACCGTTTATCAATAATTTTTCATAAAACTACTCCTATTGTAAAATTTTTAGTATAATTCTGTGTTAATTTTTATTAATTCAAACCATTGATTTTATCAACCAATAACCCATCTCTTGGAACTTAAGGATATTCTATGAATCACATTTATCGAGTTGTTTTTAACCACGCCACAGGCGTTTATCAATGCGTGTCAGAATTTGCCAAAGCCCATGGCAAAACCAAGTCGGTTAAGTCGCTAAGTGTGGCAGTCGGTCTATTGATGGGCGGACAGGCATTGGCGGCAGATATTGAATTTAATGATGCAAAGACACACACATTTGACCAAGCCATTGCTTTAAATGGCGATGTATTAATCGGTAATGACACCACAATCACTGTCAATAACAACAAACAAATCCAATTTGGCTCGCCCAATACTGCCGGTGAAGACAAACCAACCACAGCAAACATCAGCAACAGCACGCTTAATTCAGGCGGTATCGTCATTGCCAATACTCAGCAGGCAACAGTCAATATTGATAATAGCAAGCTAAACCTGACAGGTGCTTCTGCCATTGGCGTACAGAAGTCGGGGATTGCCAATATTAGTAATAACACCAAAATCACCACAACGGGCGTAACTTCAATTGGTTATGAAGCCGAAGGTAAAATGGACTTAACTGGCAGTGAAATTGATGCAACCAATAACAATATTAATATCGGCGAACGTGCAACGGGGGAGTTAAACCTAAAAGACAAAGCCAAAATTACCGCAGGCGAAGTCTTAGTAGGTATTCAAACCAATCACATTGGCACATTAACCTTGGACGACAGTCAGATAGACACCAGAGACATTGCCATTGGTGATGACGGAGTGGCAATTGTTACACTGACAAATGGTAGTAGTATTAACACCAGCGAGCACATGCATTTTGGTCGCCGAGAAAATGGGCGGGCAACCATTAATGTCACAAACAGTAGCCTGTCAGGGGGTAATGAGCTCAATGTTGGTCAAAAAGGCGTTGCTACACTGAACGCCAAAGACAGCAAAATCGCTTCAAATAAATGGCTAAGAGTTGGGCTAGAAGAAAATTCATCAGGAACAGTTGTTTTGGACAATAGCACCATGAATGCTACTGATGAAATTATTGTTGGTTGGGATGGTGCAGGTGATGTTACCCTCAACAATAAATCATCAATTTCAAGCAAAGGTATCGCAATTGGGCTTAGTAAAGGTGCGGGCAAAATCACCCTAAACGACGACGCAAAATTAACCGTCAGCAACATCTTGCAAGTCGGAGGTGAGAGCAAAGGAGAGCTTATCGTCAATGGAAGTGACTCTAAAAACATTGTTGTCACCGCTGATATAGTTATTGTCGGCACATCTGCCAATAGCGACAGTATGATTACCGCCAACAACAAAACAACTTTTCAAGTCAATGGTGACATGATTATTGGGGCGGGCAGTAAAGGGACAGTAACCCTAAATAAAAACTCCCCATATTCACATGGTGTCGGTCACACCTATGTAAAAGGCAAAGTATATTTGGGCGGTTTTGAAAACCTCGACCCAACCCTAAACACCATTAATGGTACGGGCTCTCTTATTTTGATAGACAGTACATTGCGCGCAGATGAGATTGTTGTTGGAAATGTCGGCAAAGGTATTCTTCAGGTGGAATCAAAAGATGTCGGTAACCACTGGTCAGGTCTTTATACCAATCAAATCAGTCGGGGTACCAATGCCACACAATCTGACGTCTTTATCAATGGTGCAGAACTTAGCATCACCGAAAATCAGCCTAACTTATTTGCCAATTTTACCAAAAATGACAAAATTGAAATCGGTAATCGTGGTGTTCACATCAATACAGAATCCTATTTGAGCAGTCAGTCACAACCCACAGATGTCATCATCAACCCAAATGCTGTAATAACAGGTGATGTAGGTCATTTCGGTTATCGTGCAAATGAAGATGATATATTGGGCGGTTTTATACATTTTGGTACTGGCACGCTTGAGATTGCTGAAAGCTCCAAAAAATTTACAGGGGACATTGGCTCATTTGCTGGCACACTCAAAATCAACGGCAACTACACCATGAATGGTGAAAATCTCATCATCGGTATCTTGGATACCGATGACAATAATGTCATTGATGATAACGAACATGGCAAAGTTGTGGTGACAGGCACTGCTGATATTAGCAATGGCAACCTAAACGTCTATGCCCAAGACCTTATCAAACCACTCATCACAGGCAATAACCCCACTGCCGAATATAAAGATGTGCTAACAGCGGGTACATTAAAAGGCAAATTTAAAGACGTGCAGATATTTGACGTGAATGGTGATAAGATTGACACCAGACTGGGAGCGGATTATTCCGATGCCAATAAAGTAC
The DNA here is from genome assembly GCF_039693965.1 of Moraxella sp. K1664. Classification (NCBI taxonomy): domain Bacteria; kingdom Pseudomonadati; phylum Pseudomonadota; class Gammaproteobacteria; order Moraxellales; family Moraxellaceae; genus Moraxella; species Moraxella sp. K1664. The sequence goes on along the minus strand of NZ_CP155576.1, from coordinate 1,794,267 downwards.
ATCTAAAAATCCAACCTGAAAACACCACGCCCGTAGTACCGCCAACGCCAACGCCAACGCCAACGCCAACGCCAACGCCAACGCCAACGCCAACGCCAACGCCAACGCCAACGCCAACGCCAACGCCAAACATTGTCGGCACTTTTGAAAATGCTGTCAATAGCCAAAATAAAAATTCTTTATTAAATTTGGCACAGGTATTGGACACGCATAAAGACACCAATACCAACCCACTGGGACTGGCATTGACACTGGGTGCAAGCGGTCTTGATAATGCCAAGCTCACCCAAGGAGCATCTGAGCTTGCTCCGCTCATGCATGGCTCTACCGCTCATGTTATCGCCAATGCCCAAGACTACGCTTTTGGAGCGATACATGCTCGCCACCTAGACCGTTCACGTTCTGTATGGGCAAAAGCGATTGGCACGCAGGGCAAATTACAAGAAAATGAGCTTTTGGACTATGACACCACAGACATCGGAGCGATTGTGGGAGCAGACACAGCGGTGGGTCGTGGCAATATCGGCTTAGCACTGTCTTACATTCATAGTGACGTGGACAGCCGTGGCAATGCTCGTCATGACGCCACCGTCAAATCCACCCAAGTACTAGGCTATGGTGACTACGACATCAATGACAGAGTTTCTGTTCATGCCACCGTGGGCGTGGGGCGAGCGGACATTGACGGCAAACGCCACATCAGCACGCTCACCGCAGGCAACACCGCCACTGCCACTGCTGACTACACCGCAGACACCGCCCAAGCAGGTTTTGAGATTCGTCATCGCTTTGGTACAGACACACGCCGCATCACGCCATTTATTGGCATGAAATACACACATGTCTCATCAGACGGCTACACCGAAACAGGAGCAGGCGTGTACAATCTGGCAGTACAAAAGGCAAGTTTCAATGAAATTAGCCAAAACTTCGGTATTCGCTTACAACAAGCAATCAGCCCACGTACAACCATTACAGGCGAACTGTCAGGGTCGGTTTATGGTGGCGAACGTACGCCCATTACAGCAAGTTTTGTCAATGCCGATGACAGTGCCTTCACCTTAAACGGTCAGGAGCTTGGACGCACGGCGGGTAATGTCGGTCTTGGCATGACCTACAAGCCCACAACCAACACCACCTTGTCGCTTGGCTATCAAGGTCAATGGCGTAAGAACTATGACAATCAAGGGGCTGCACTAGGCTTTGAGATGAAGTTTTGATCAACACAAACACAAAAAGCTGTCACAATGACAGCTTTTTTATGCCCCATTCTCAACTTTATACAGCTAACAAATTTGAATTTTACCACGGAAACCGTAGCAATTTTTCATTTTGTAGAGTGTATAAATGCCTAATTTATCAAGGGTAAATTATGGTAAATTACCCCCAATTTGCACCAATTCTACATTTTGAAAATTTTTTGTAGGGGCTGACTGTATACGCCCTTTATTGGTGCTATTTATAAGACGTACAGAGATAAGCTCTTACGTCCACACATCATTGAGTTTGTGGTAATTTTAAAGTTGCTTGGGTGTAAATAATCCATCATGCTTTTATTTTATTAACACGCATAAAAAAGACCTTACATGAAGGTCTTTTTGTTGAGTCAATGATTTATCATTCGACAGGGTTTTGTGACAGTGAACGTACATAAGCTGCAAGTAACATGATACGCTCGTTACCTAGCTTGGTTTGCCACTCGGGCATCACGCCAGCACGACCATGACGAATGGTTGTTTGTACCGATTCACGATCACCGCCAAATAGCCAAATATCATCAGTCAAGTTAGGTGCACCAAATGCAGTTAGACCTTTAGCGTCAGCACCATGGCATAGCACACAGTTGGCCTCAAAGATGGGCTTACCTTGTGCCACCAATGATTGATTAAGCTCACCATTATCTACCCCAGAGCCATGTCCGCTAGCGATAGACAGTACGTATTCAGCAGCAGCACGAACACCAGACTCGCCCAGTTGTTTCTGCCACGCCGCCATTGCACCGACACGACCATTATGAATGGTTAGCAATATTTCATCTGCATTACCACCATGGAGCCAGTCATCGTCCGTTAGATCAGGATAACCTGTTGCACCTTTGGCGTTGAGACCATGACACAGAGCACAGTTTTGTAAGAACAGACGGTTACCCACTTTTTGGGCTTCTGGGTCACTTGATAGCTTATCTACATAAGGAGCAAGCAGTTTAACCTGCTCATCGATTTTGGCTTGCAAGTCTGAATCAGGCTCAGCATTTTTGCGTTGCTCAGCTTGTAGCTCAGACAACTTTGCCAGTACAGGTACAGCATCAGTTGCACCAGCCGCCGCCAAGATGTTTTGTTCAAAGTTTTCAGTAAAAACTTTATTGTTGGCTTGTAGTTGGCTATTTAGCTCGTTCTCTGATGTCCAAGGCACTTGTTGACCATCAACTTCTACGGTTGTGATGCCTTTCCAACTATTTGGCTGGATTGAAGGGTATAATACAAAATATCCTAGACCCCAAGCCAAAGTCCCAAAGAACACCACAAGCCACCATTTTGGCAAGGGCTTATCATATTCACGAATGCCGTCGTATGAATGTCCTGTCGTCTCATCTTCTTCTAGCACTGGCTTGGTTTTTAGAGTCCAAACAAGCACCCCAAAAATGAAAGCCCAACAAGCCAGCGAAAAGATGGTAATCCAAGAACTCCAAAAAAAGCTCATTGTATATCCTTAGTGCGTTGTGATGACGACTCTTCTAATTGGTGATCATCTAACGCAAGTTGTGCGTCTTCTTCAAAGCGTTTTTTGTTTTTTGGTGAGTATGCCCACCACGCCACACCGATGAAAGCAATAAATGCCCCCACCGTTGCGATACTATGTAAAACGCCCCAATTCATTAGCGTTGACCCTGCATGGCGATACCAAGCTGTTGCAGGTAAGCGACCAATGCATCAAGCTCGGTTGCCCCCTGTACTTGGTCGGGCGCCGCTTCAATATCAGATTCGGTATAAGGCAAGCCAAAACGGTCTTTAAAGATACGCATTTTTGCTTGAATCTTCTTACCATCCACCTCATTCTTGGCAAGCCAAGGATAGGCGGGCATGACTGATGCAGGCACTACCGCACGTGGGTCAATCAAATGGTCAATGTGCCATTGGTCAGAATAACGACCGCCAACACGAGCAAGATCAGGACCAGTACGCTTAGAACCCCATAAGAATGGGTGATCCCATGTAGACTCTGCGGCACGGCTATAAGGTCCATAACGCTCAACTTCGGCACGAAGAGGACGAATCATCTGAGTATGGCAGACGTGACAACCTTCACGGATATAAATGTCACGACCTTCTAATTCTAATGCTGTCCATGGACGCATGTTGGGAAGTGGCTTATTCACACCGCCTTGCTCTGGTGTATTTTGGTCAAAAAGCAATGGATAAATCTCAACCAAAGTTGCAAAGCTAATCGCAATCACAATAAAAACAACGAGTAAGCCGGTATTTTTTTCAACAATTTCATGTGTAATGTTAGACATGGCTGCCCCCCTTATGCTTTGACAGCATCATTATCAAAGACTTCATCACGACCTGTATTAACCTCTTCAGGCTCGGCAAGACGCTCAGGAATGCTAGGCATCTTAATGGTCTTATAACAGTTATAAGCCATCACAAGCATACCACCAACATACAATAGACCACCCAATGCACGCACCACATAAGGCCAGTGTGACACCACAACCGTTTGGATAAAGTCATAAGAGAGTGTGCCATCATCGTTGGTCGCACGCCACATCATGCCTTGGGTAATACCCGAAATCCATAGGGCGACGATATACAAGACCGTACCTGTGGTCGCAAGCCAAAAGTGTACTGTGATAAGGTTGGTTGAGTACATTTTTGCTTTGTTGTAGATGCGTGGCAACAGCACGTAGATAGAACCAATGGTTACCATACCAACCCAGCCCAACGCACCAGAGTGTACGTGTCCGACCGTCCAGTCGGTATTATGGCTGATGGCATTCACTTCTTTGATGGAAAGCATTGGACCTTCAAAGGTGCTCATCGCATAGAATGACAATGCCACGATAAGGAAGCGAATGATGGGGTCAGTACGCAGTTTATCCCAACTACCAGACAAGGTTAGCACACCGTTAATCATACCACCCCAAGAAGGAGCGAATAGAATGAGCGAGAATACCATACCCAAAGACTGAGTCCAGTCAGGCAGTGCTGAATAATGCAAGTGATGACCGCCTGCCCACATATATGATGCAATCAAAGCCCAAAAGTGAACGATAGACAGACGATAAGAATACACAGGGCGACCGACCTGTACAGGAATGAAGTAATACATCATACCCAAGAACGCCGCCGTCAAGTAAAAACCTACCGCGTTGTGTCCATACCACCACTGAATCATGGCATCAGTTGCACCGCCATAGAGCGAGTAAGATTTCCACATACTCACAGGAATGGCAAGGTTATTGACGATGTGAAGCAAAGCGATGGTAATGATGAACGCTGCAAAGAACCAGTTGGCGACATAGATGTGTGATGTCTGACGCTTGATGAGCGTGCCAAAGAACACGATGGCATACGCCACCCACACAAGGGCGATACCGATAGAAATCGGCCATTCTAGCTCGGCATATTCTTTGGCGGTAGTGATACCCAATGGCAAGGTAATGACCGCCCCCACAATGACTGCTTGCCATCCCCAAAAGGTAAACCAAGCAAGATAAGGTGCAAACAGTCTTGTCTTACAAGTACGCTGAACAATATAATAAGATGTTGCAAAAAGTGCCGAACCCCCAAACGCAAAAATCACCGCATTGGTATGTAGCGGTCTTAAACGCCCAAAGGACAGCCAAGATGTATCAAAGTTAAGTGCTGGCCATGCAAGCTGTGATGCAATGAATACACCAACCGTCATGCCAATAATACCCCAAAATACTGCCATGAGCGTGAAAAGACGAACAATCGTAATTTCGTATTCATGGTCAACTGATGGGGCTACTGCTGTTTTAGATAGACTCATGGGATAGGTTTCCTGTGCAGCCCGATTTGTTTCGTTGTTTGATGAGATTAATCATCAAATTTACGTTTTTTAACTATATTTGTCTATTGTAACGCAAAATTTGCCAAATATCATCATTTCAAATCAGTTTTTAGGAAAAAAACCTTAAAAAAATTAAGGAAAAAATAACAATCAAACAATGACCACAATCTTTCCTATGACTGGCTTACTCACGATGAGTTTGGCTTGCGTTAAATCCACACTCACAATAGGGTATTGCGGCGGGTTTTTCACCGTGTATTATACAACACAATTGTAAGTTTTCGGGCATGTTTTGTAAAAAATAAATGAAAATTTTCACATTTTTTTAAAATTTTTTGTAACTTTTGCCAATTTTTGACGATTTTAATCAATTTTTTTAATCAAAAAAGACCACTTTTTGTTAAGTTTAAAAACTTTCACCAAACCCATTTGGTTTTTATTAAATGAAAAATTAATCATTTTTTACTTATTAATTTAATTTTTAAAAATAAAATTGATGAAAATCTGATGAATTTTGTGGTATTTTTATAAAAAGTCTGCTTTTTGAATAATTTTTGCTTTATAATGAGTCATCTTTATTTATCATCGAGTTATTTTTATGGCAAAATTTTTAAGTCAAGCATGGTTTGATGAAGTCCAAACCCTAAACGCCAAAGCAGGCGAGCTAAACTTACCACCGAGTCTTGCCGACCTTGTTGTCAATGTCAGCATCACAGGCGACGACCCCAAAGAGCTACATCTAAATGCTGGCAAATTGGGTCAGTACCATGTCAATAATGCCATCAGCACCATCAACATCGACAGCGACACACTCGCCCAAATCATCTCGGGCAAAGACGTCAATGTCGCCCTAGAAGCCTTTATGATGGGTAAAATCCGCATTGATGGCGACATGTCAGCGGTCATGGCATTACAATCTGCCAAACCAAGCCCTGAACAAAAAGCACTGTACAAAGAGATTTTGGGCGTGACGGAGTTTTAGTTTTTAAAACCACATGGCTTAAAATGGCTTAAAACCACATAACACCCAAAACAAAACCCTGCCATAAACAGGGTTTTGTTTTTTTGGGGAGATATTTAATATACCCCAGTTATTTGCCATCATTGAAATTTTGGTAAGTGTCGCCTTGGCGGATATTGTGGCGTGTGCCATCATCAGCAAAGGCATACACGGTAACATCAACTTCCACACGGCGGTTGGGCTGTAAGCATCGGATTTGCTCAGCTCTGGGGGCGTTGGTATCACAGATGACGTGTGGCAGTGGCTGAGTTCTGCCCGCTCCTGATGCTGTCAGTGTGCTTGATGTTACGCCTTTACTAATCAAGTATTGGCGAACGGTTTGGGCACGGAGCATGGATAGGTTCATGTTATACATGTCATCGCCATAACGGTCGGTATGGCCTGTTAGGTTCACACGGCTGTCGCCACGGGCTTCCCATGCGATGAGCTTGGTGGCAAGTTCGTCTAGCTTAGCACGCCCTTCTGGGAGCATGTCTTCTAACTTCCACTTATCGAATTTAAAGAGTGCATCCGCTTCAAGCATGATTTTCTCTCTGGCTATCGGTGCTTGGACAATAACTGGCATGACAGGCGTTGCAACAGAGCTTGCGGGCATGGGCTTAGCATAGGCAGCACAGTCAGCAGGCAACCAATAAAACTCTTGACCCTTGAATTTGTCATCAAAAATCACCTTGTATTGGCAAATTTTGACCGAATTGTCCGCTTGGTAGAACTTCATGATGTAATCCCACTCACGGGCACGGTTCGCTTCATTAAAATGTGGACGACCAATAAGCTGATACAGCTCATCTTTGGCAACCCCCGGACGAATCTTGGAGAGATTCTCTCTGTTAGGGAACTGCCCATCTTTTTGCCATGCTTTGTCAAGCTCTGGAAAAACAATGTCGTCTTTGTTGTCAATGGTGCCACGCTCTGAGATGTTTGAGCTTAGCTGTTTTGTACCCATACAGCCCGTCACAAAAAGTGTGGCTAGAATGGTTGCACTTAGAGTTAATGCTTTCATGGTATTCCTTGGTTTAACTTTGATAAAATCTTATCATAAAATCTTGTGATGAAATCTTGCACCCACACTTAGTGGATGCAAGAATAAGCCCAATCAGAAGTGGAAGCCTGCACCCACTGCCACCCCTGCGTTACCTTGGGTATCGGCAGAGCCTGACATTTTGAGCACCCAGCGACCGTTATCAGAGAGCTTGGAGAAACCGACAGCCACCGCACCTTCGCCATTATAGCTTGCCATACCACCTGTCAGCATGGATTTGCCCGGTAGATAGGCCTGGGGCAGAGCCGCCATTGCCATCGCTGATGACACACCAGCATTGGCATCATCTGCCACGCCATCAATGCGAGCATTTAGATTGTCAACTTTTCTAGCGACTGCATGCAGCTGACTGCCATTTATCGCATCTTTACTGGTGGCTGAGATATCACCATCTGCAACACCCGTGATTTTATTACCCGCAACATCAACTTTATCTTTGGTAAACGATGGACCATTATTGATGGTAACGCCATTGTTGTTCAGAGTGGTGTCGCCTATGGTTACAGAACCAGTGTCGCCTAAGTTTAGGTTGTTTTTCAATGCGACTTTATACTTTTTGCCACCTGTGTCGTTGGTGCCATCTTCAATAACTGTCACGTTATCACCAGCGACAACACTTTCTTCTTTGGCAATTTGTGCTTTGGCTTCATCTGTCAAATCAACAGTGTAATTGGTTACATTGTTGTTGTCGGGCGTACCGGGAGTAACTTTTGCCATACCGGCACCTGATACTGTCGTTCCTTTGGCATTCACGGTATATGTTGTTTGACCCTTCTCTTCGCCTTTAACGACATTTGTGATATTTGTACCGGCTTTTACGATTGTATTGGCTGCCTGAATCGCATCATGAATATTATCTTTACTGGTATTACCGATATTGGTAAAGATAATATCGCCTTGCTTGTCAGAATCGTCGTTTAATTTAGCATTACCGCCAAAGTTCTTGACAACGCTATTGGCAAGGCTGCCAAGCCTATCTTGAGTTAGATACAGCTGGCTACCGTTGATGGCATCGGTTGACTTATCAGAAATCTCCCCTGCTGCCACATTCTTAATTTGGCGTTCTTTGCCAGCAGCCCCCACCGATACCGAACCGTTGTCGGTAGAGCCAACACCGGCAAAGTTGCCATAGGTAACACCTTTAACCGTCCCTTGTGTCTGGGGGGTGGCTACGGCGGTTACTGAGTTTGAGCCGAGTGCGACAGAGTTTGCGTGCTCGGCTTTTGCATTTTTACCAACAGCGACCGCCCCTTCTTGATTGGCTTTGGCTGCAACACCTAAAGCAATAGATGACTTGCCCGTTGATTGTGCACCGGCCGCCGCTGCAAAAGAGCCATCTGCTGTTGCGCTCGCACCTACACCCAAGGCGACTGACGTGTCGCCAGAAGCTTTCGTACGAGTACCGAACGCCGTTGCCAAGTCGCCAGCCTGAGACTGAACACCAATCGCTACCGCAGCTTTCCCTGCCGTGGTTGTGGCATAGCGTTTAGGCTTCCCCTCTGTAACGGTATTCTTGTTATTTTCAAAATGCACCAAAATATCGCCAGTGAGTTCTTTGTATTTCTTGGCAATATCGGTGTCATTATAAGATTCGGCTTCTTCTTTAGTAATATTTTCTTTAATATCACTCGGTTTTGTTCTTGAAGCAGCCTTATCCAGATCATCACCACCGATGGCAATCGATGAGTGACCTTCTGCTCTCGCCTGAGCACCCAAAGCGACTGATTGGTCTCCTGAAGCAGTGGCTTCATAACCGATGGCTACTGATTGCCCATGGTCATCTGGTTCTCCGTGACTAAAATCTTGACCTGGAGAGTTGTTAGGCTTGGCAAAGGTGCTCGCCTTATAGCCAATCGCCACCCCGCCATAGACCGTCTCTGAATTTACGCCGATAGCGACGTTTTGGGCGGGTTTGCCGTTATTATTACCTTGCTGAGCTTTCGCCAAAGCATTATCGCCGATGGCAATGCCTCCACTGCCCTCCACAGATGCTTTCATACCAGAATTGGTGTCTTTACTTATAGCTAAGGACTGGTTGTCTGTTGCTTTATTTTCTAAAACCTGTGCCCATGCCGATGATGATAACATCATTCCTGCTGCCAATGCGGTTAAGGCAAATGCCTTGGTGGCGGATTTTGGCAGGTTGTTTGAACCGACCATTTTTGCCGATGATTTACCTTGTGCTTTGGCAAATTCACAGACCGCTTGGAGAGTCTGGGTGGACTTGTTCCAAATGACACGATAAACATTATTCATAATTTTTCCTTGGTTAAGGTTGACACAATAAGCAAAGGCTCATGCTAAAATTGACTTAGATCATTGACGTCATGTCAAAACTGACAAATTTTGTCAGTTTTGGCAAGTTGTGATAAAAGTTTGTCAGTTGGTCATGCCAGAGCATGACCATAAAACGCACAGATCATCACAGCCATCAATTATAAAATAAGGCACCGTGAGTATGATTACCCACTTTGGTAACTTATTTTGATTCAATCACTTAATAATCAATAATCATGCAAAAATCATGCCAGATAAATATTAGAATATTCCAACATAACATAAAGTGCCTTTTATAAGTTCACTCATAAATATATACAACCAAGAAAACAAACAGCAATAAAATTATAAACTACACCGATAAAAACACTTTACCGTAAGACAATTAATCCCTTTAAAAAATTATGGAAAAGGTGTAGAATATATTCATTCCAAATTAAAAATCAGTATCAATCATGCCCAGCCAAGAGCGAGTACTCGCCCCAACAGCTAAGGTTATATCATGTCAGAACAACCAGATAATTCTGTAAAAAACACAGAAGACAACGGTGCCACACCCAAAGTTTTTGACCCCAAAGCAAGCGACACCACGCCTGCCACTAACACCGTCGCCACCCCCCCAAAAAAACCCAAAAAACCAAAACCCCCACCAGAGAAGCTGATACCGCATTCTAAGGACATGGACGCCACCAAAAAACGGGTGCACCCACGCTTTGTCTTAGGCAAATATCAGAACATTCGCTTGGTCAGTATGTATGCCATTTTGGTCATGTTTTTGGTGTTACCGTGGATAAAATGGGGTGGTCGTCAGGCGATACAGTTTGATGTCGCCGAACCAAAGTTTTATATCTTTGGGGCGACGTTTATGCCACAGGACTTTTATTTTTTTGCCTTTGTCTTTATGATTGCCGCCTTTACGCTGTTCATGGTGACGGTCTATGCAGGGCGTGTGTTCTGTGGCTATGCCTGCCCACAGACCATCTATGTACATCTGTATCAGCACGTAGAAAAATGGGTGCTGGGCGAGCGTAACAAACGCATAAAATTTGACAAAGAACCGAACAGCATCTCAAAAATCGCCAAACTCATGCTTATCCATGCCATCTGGGGCGTGATGAGCATGATTACCGCCATGACATTCATGTCACTTGTGGTCGGGACGGAGTACCTATTCTTTAATGGGGCAACACCGTTCTTTATGGGTTGGAGCAAGATGACATGGATATTCTTTGGTATCATCACTTTTGTCACACACATAAATGCAGGCTATATGCGTGAACATATGTGTGTCCATTTTTGCCCTTATGGTCGTTTCCAGTCGGTCATGTTTGACAAAGACACCTTGCTTGTCTCCTACGACTATGACCGTGGCGAACCCCGTGGGGCTCGCAAAAAAGGATCTCGACCCGAAGGCTACGGCGACTGTGTGGACTGCACCATGTGCGTGCAGGTGTGTCCTACTGGTATTGACATTCGAGACGGCTTGCAGGTAGAGTGCATTCAGTGTGCAGCGTGCATCGATGCGTGTAACGAGATTATGGATAAAGTCGGCTATCCCCGTGGTCTGATTCGCTACACCACCGAGCGTCAGCTTGTCCACAAAGAGAAAACCAAAATCATCAGTTTTCGTATCTTTGCCTACATCTTTATCCTTAGCGTGTTGGTGGTGGTCGCAGCGATGGTAGCCACAGGGCGTGACCCCTTAGAGCTAGAGATTCGCCACAACCGTCAGCAAATCAGTAGTATCGGACGTGATGGCATGATAGAGAACAGTTATGTCCTAAAAATCGTCAATAAGACCAATGAGCGACAAGTCTATAAAGTCAAACTAGAACCTGTCGATGGCTTGACCTTAAAATCTCGCTTTAAGGAGCTACCACTCAAAGCCAATGAGCCGTATGACTTGCCTGTGAGCATCTTTGGCGACCCTGCCAAAATCAGTGGTACCATGCCTGTCACCATCACCGTCTACACCGAAGATGGCAAGTACAGTGCCAGCAGACAAGACGTGTTTGTCTATAAGCCCTAAAAACAATCTCACAAAACAAAACTCTGTCTGATGACAGGGTTTTGTTTTTGTTGTTACAATGGGGACAATGTTTATATCGTGAATTAACCGCAATCACATCAATTTGTATTTTTAATGACTTACTTCAATCTCAACTTAGAGTTACAACTTATTGATTTTCAATGATTATTTTTGGGTTATAGGGCAGATTGCAATTTTCCCTTCGCAAATCAATCGCACAAAGTTAGAACAGGGTAATTTTTTATATGGCAAAGTGCATGCCACCACCTTTTAAATGAAAAATCTGATTGGTTCGTAATACGCACTTTACTACCAACTGGTGTATTTTGACGTTAAAGATTATATCAAACAATCAAAAAGGGCAGATATGAACCGACCCCCAAATCTTAGACATAAGATTAAAGGTTAGGTTGTTGCAAGTGGTTGTATTAACCCTAATTGGACTAAGTTTCTGTACTTAACAGGACTTAGTCCTTTTAATTTGCTCTTTATTCTATCATGATTGTAGTAGTGTATGTACTCATCAATCACTTGTTTAAGTTCATCTGTTGATGTAAATGTGGTTGTCTCATAAAATATCTCTTGTTTTAGCGTACCAAAGAAGCTCTCTATCACAGCATTATCCAAACAATTGCCTTTTCTTGACATGCTTTGGGTTAAGCCTTGTTCTTTTAGGGTTTGTTGATACTGGTGCATTTGATAGTGCCAGCCTTGGTCTGAATGAATGATGGGTTTGTCATCCATCTTTTCTTGGCTTAGCTTGGATAGGGCATCATTTAACATCTCTTTGACCAACTCATACGTTGGTCTGTCCTTCATCGTATAACTGACAATCTCACCATTAAACAAGTCGATGATGGGCGATAGGTAGAGTTTTCTTTGAATGACACTGCCATCATTTGCCTTGTCTTGTACTTTAAACTCGGTGATGTCTGTTGCCCACTTTTGATTGGGTTTGTCTGCTTTAAAGTCTCTTTTGAGTATATTGTCCTGAATGGTATCTTTGCCCATTGTGCCTTTGTAAGTATTAAACTTACGTTGACGACGAACCAATGCTTTGAGTCCAAGTTTAGCCATCAGTCGTTGCACTCGTTTATGATTAATGACCATGCCTTTTTGGGCAAGCTGATTGTTAAGCTCTGATGTGATTCTACGATAACCATACCTGCCCTTGTGTTGGTGGTAGATGTGGTTAATGTGTTCTTTTAAGTCAAGGTCTTTGTCAGGCTTTGTACTTTGACGAATGTGGTAATAAAACACACTTCTTGGCAAGTTTGACACTGCCAATAAGTCAGCAAGTTTGTGCTTATGCCTTAATTCTTGGATGATCAGGACTTGTTCTTTGTTTGTACTGATTGTTCCTTTTGACGAATTAAGGCATCTAGCTTTTTTAGATAGTCATTCTCTGCTCTAAGATAGGCAAGTTCATCAAGCAAATCATCCACACTTTTTTCGTGGTCTTGTTTGGTTTTCCAAGTTGATTTGGTTTTATTAGCGTTGTGTTTGTTTGACATTGCTTTTTTGCCTTTGGGTTTGGGTATTAGTCCCATTATACCAAAGGCTTGGTAGGACTTTAACCAAGTTGACAGTAAAGAAGGTTGTGGCAGATTAAGCTCTATGGCAAGTTGTGTAAGCGATTTGCCCTGTTGTATGGCTTGAACGGCATTAAGCTTAAAATCTGTGTCATAGACAGCCTTTGTGTGTCGTCTTTTTATGCCATCAATGCCATGTGCTTGATAGAGTTTAACCCATAGCTCTACGGTTGTGTGGTTTAGATTAAAGTGTTTGGCGGTTTGTTTGTAGCCATGATGATTAAGATAATACCCAATCACAGACAGTTTAAAGTCGGTTGTGTATTTTGCCATAAAAAGCACCCCAAAGGTTAGTGTGTCTAACTTTTGGGGTGCGGTTCAATGACTTGCCCTTTTTTGATGGTTAAATCCCATTTAAAACCACCCTGTTTAATCATCCCACACGCACCACATTCACATCGCCCATCTCGTCCCATATTTGGTGCGTGGCAATGGCAAGCACGCCAATCTCGCCTGCCTGTTGCATATCGGTTAGGCTCTGCCACACCTTATGGCGAGTGGTGCTATCTAGCCCTGCAAATGGCTCATCTAATAACAGCACCTTTTTGGGTGATAGAAGCAAGCGAGCCAGTGCCACACGCCGACCTTGACCGCCTGATATCGCCATGCCATACTCGCCAAGTGGCGTATCTAGTCCTTTGGGCTGGTGCTTTGCCCAGTCGGACAAGCCCACTTTATCAAGCACCGCCCACAGCTCATCATCACTCGCTGACGGCTTACCCAGTCGCAGGTTATCGGCAAGGCTTTGGTCAAAGATGTCTACGTTTTGCCCCAAAAAGCCAAATGACTTATCAAAATCCACATTATCCATGTCCACATCACGAAGAGCCGAAGTCCGCACCACCATCTGTCCACTCATGCGTGGCACTTCCCCTGCCAGCGTGGCAAGCAGTGTGGATTTGCCCGCCCCTGACGCCCCCATGATGAGCGTGGGCGTAGTTGGGGTAAGCATGGCACAGATACCGTCCACGCTCATGATAGCAGACGGCATTTTTATGGATAAGTCTTTTAGGATAAGGGTTGGATTGTCATCTATCGGCTGTTTTTGGGGCGTGCTGTCTGCACTCATCAGCTCATTAATGCGTGCTTTGGCATTGACACTTCTACCATACGCCAACGGCTCGCCCACCAGTGCCGAGACTATCTCCATCAGCCCAAACACCCCAAGTGTCAAGGCAAGCACCATGGCAGGATTTAGGGCAGTATGACCGTTTAGCGTTGCCACCGTAAAAGGGGAAATACCCTGCTCAAATATCCGCCCTGCCATCAGTAGCAGTAGCACCACCGCCAACGCAATGATAAGCTGAATGAGTGCTTGGGCGTTACGTCTGACTCGCAGTGTCGCCATCGTCAGCTGATGATGTCGCTCATCATACTCGCCAAGCTCCCGCACGCTGTCCTGCCATCTGCCCCACGTGATGAGAGCGGTTAGGGCAGGCAAGGTGTTGATGAGTTTGCTCTTGCGTAGCACCAAAAGCTCACTCTCACGCCGTGCCAGTTGCACGCCTTTATATAGGGTCATGACCGCAATGATGAGTGCCAGCCCCATGTGTAGCACGATAATCCACGCTGTCGGTATCATCACAGACACCATGAGCGACAGCACCGCCACCGCCACGACCGCCACCACAAAGGGCGACACCACTCGCAATGGGAACTCATCTAGCGTATCAATGTCCTTGACCAGCCTTTGCATGGTCTCGCTACTACCGCCCTTTTGCAGTCGCACCGATAACGGCAATCTCGCCCAATGCGAAAAAAACTTCACTCGCAAATCACGAAGTAGCCCAAACACCGCATGGTGCGACACCATCAAATCGCCATAACGGGCAAAGGTTCGCACGATAGCAAAACCACGAATAATGGCGGACGGCATAAGATAATTAAAGGCGTGCGACCCCACCGCCAGCACGCCTGCCACGCCTGCCATCGTGATAAACCACCCCGAGAGCATGACCAGCCCCAGCACCGACAATACTGTCGCTATGCCTAACAGCCATGCGATGAGCCACAGAAGCTTTTGGCTAAGTAATAACTCTCTTAGGCGAAATGGACGTCTGTTGGGTTGATTAGCCATGTTGCACCGCCTTTTGTTGTTTTTGCTCATACAATGCCGTCAAGTCATGGACGACATCAAAGTCCACCCCTACCCCATCGTGCGTAACCCAAATCACGGTCTTGCCGACACTCACACGAGACAATAACGCCTTAATTTTCTCTGCCGTCTCACTGTCCAAATGCTCGGTTGGCTCATCAAGTAGCCACACTTTGGCATTTTGTAATAATAACTGAGCAATGGCAAGCCGCTGCCCTTGACCGCCTGACAGTCCACCGCCACGCTCGGCAAGCACGGTATTCATGCCATCTGGCAACTGACTGATGATGTCCCACAGGGCAACATCGTTTAGCACCTGCACCAGTTCATCATTAGTGGCAGACGGTTTGGCAAGGCGTAAGTTATCGCTAATAGAGATTGGTAATAATGGCGTGGTCTGCGACAGATAGCCAAGCTGTGTTCTTAGTATATTCACATCAAGCTCATCATACCGCACCGCCCTGCCATCAGCGTGAATGACCACATCGCCGGCAAAGTCGCCAAAACCAAGCAGGATTTGTAATATCGTGGATTTACCCACGCCACTTGCTCCCATCAAGGCGGTGCGTTTGCCTGCGTCAAAGGTTAGGCTAATGGGCGATAATCGCACTCGCCCATCATCGCCAAATGCCGTGATGTTATTAAGATGAAAAGCAGGCGGACTGGTAAGATTGACCGCCACATCGCCCCCTGTTTTGTCTTTAAAATTTAGCATGGGGGCGATTGCTTTGGCACACGCCACCGCTTGCCCTTTGACATGATACTCTGCTCCTAGACGGCGAAGTGGTGCGTAAAACTCTGGCACAAGCAGTAGGATAAATAGTGCCGTGCCATAGCCTGTCAGCACCTGCCCCTTACCCCACGGCAAAATCCCCATCAAGCCAAAACCCAAATATACCGCCACCAAGGCAATGGATAAGGCGGATAAAAACTCTAACACCGCACTGTTTAAAAAGGCGATTTTTAACACGTCCATCGTGCGTTTGCGATAATGCTCGGAGCTATTTGCAATGTCTGATACGGCAATGTCCACCGCCCCCAGTCGTGATAAGGTATTGACCCCACGAATCCAATCCAAAAACCGCCCCCCAAGCTGTGCCAATGCGTCCATCTGCTCACGGCTTTTACGAGCGGTTGCGATACCGATGATTGCCATAAAAATCGGCACAAGCGGTGCGGTAAGTAGCAGCACCAATGCTGACGTAACACTATAAAACGCCACACACCCCGCCAAAATCAAAGGCGTGGTAACGGCAGTCATCTTTTGGACATGAAAGCGAGCATAACCGACCAGTTGGTCAGGCTCATCGATGATTTTACTTGCCAATGCCCCGTCCGCCCCAAAATCACGCCTTGCCTGCCCCAGCTCGCCTAACTTGACAAATAAGCGTTGTCTCACCGATTTGGCAACGGTCAGCCCTGCTTGACTCAGCAAAACATCACGTCCATAACCAATGGCAATGCGTACCGCCAAACACGCAAACAGCAGTCCCAAATTAAAGAGTAAGCCACTGCCCACCACCCTATCAGGCAATGGCACGCCCTGCACAAAGCTCGTCAGCCACCCATCAAAGAGCCACACCAGTACACACGCCTGCCCCACCAACACCAGCACGCTCGCGATGTCCAGCAAATACGCCATCATCATGGCTTTTTTGACCGGCTTAAAAGTCGCCCTTAAAAAGGCATTTGCCATGATGTCTTCTTGGGAGCGTCTGGGTTTTTTGCGTTTGGATTTTGGCGATGTCGATTGCTCTACATGGGGCGGATGTTTGGGCGATACGGTTGGGGTGATTGGCTCGGTCATGGTGTTGTTATTGTCAAAATTTAGCGTTACATTATCGCTAAATTTGGGGATAATTTCAAGGTAAAGATAACTCCCAACATCGCCCTTTGTGTTACAATATCGCCACTTGCTTATTTTTGCTTTATCTCATGTCAATCCGCCAAAAATTATACATTTTATTAGAAAATCACGATGATTCATCGCCTTTGGCATCGCCTGCCAAGATATTGGATTTATTTTTAATTACGCTCATTTTATTAAATACCCTAGCGGTGATATTAGAATCTGTGGATAACATTTATTACCCTTATCAGGATTATTTTAGGGCGTTTGAGTGGTTTTCTGTGATTATATTTGGAATAGAATATATCGCTCGTTTTTGGGTCATTGCCGAAAAGAACATTGATAGAGTTTGGCATACCCGTTTTAAATGGACGACAAGTTTTGGGGCAATTATTGACCTACTTGCCATAGTGCCGATATTTTTGCAAAGCATTAGTGGCATTGATTTACGTTTTTTACGGGTATTTAGGTTATTAAGGCTATTTAAACTTACCCGTTATTTTGATTCTTTGCGGATACTGCTCACCGTATTACAAAAAGAGCGTGGCTCATTTGGGGCGGTGATATTTATTTTAATGCTTCTTATCATATTGTCAGCAAGTGGCATTTATTTGGTGGAGTATGAAACCCAGCCTGATGAGTTTAATTCAATCCCTCATGCGATGTGGTGGGCGGTGGTAACCTTGACAACGGTGGGTTATGGCGATATTACGCCCATTACGCCTTTGGGTAAACTTTTGGGGGCGTTTATCACGATATTGGGTGTGGGGCTTGCCGCCTTGCCAGCAGGTATTTTGGCAACGGGACTGACCCGTGAATTAGAAAGCCAAAAACAGGCAAGTCTATATCGGCTTTATGATGAATTTATGGCGTTGTCATCAACTGAATTGCATGACAATGATAAAATAAATAACCTATCTGATGAATTAAAAATAGACCGCAAAAACCGCCAAGAAATCCTAACCCAAGTTTTGCGAGAAAAACGCCTATTGGCAAAAGAAAAAGAGCTTGATGAAAAAGAAAAGTCTTTAAATAAAAAATGCTTTTGTCCGTATTGTGGGGAGCGGGTGGAGTAAAAATAAGGGCAATCTTGAACCGACCCCCAAATCTTAGACATAAGATTAAAGGTTAGGTTGTTGCAAGTGGTTGTATTAACCCTAATTGGACTAAGTTTCTGTACTTAACAGGACTTAGTCCTTTTAATTTGCTCTTTATTCTATCATGATTGTAGTAGTGTATGTACTCATCAATCACTTGTTTAAGTTCATCTGTTGATGTAAATGTGGTTGTCTCATAAAATATCTCTTGTTTTAGCGTACCAAAGAAGCTCTCTATCACAGCATTATCCAAACAATTGCCTTTTCTTGACATGCTTTGGGTTAAGCCTTGTTCTTTTAGGGTTTGTTGATACTGGTGCATTTGATAGTGCCAGCCTTGGTCTGAATGAATGATGGGTTTGTCATCCATCTTTTCTTGGCTTAGCTTGGATAGGGCATCATTTAACATCTCTTTGACCAACTCATACGTTGGTCTGTCCTTCATCGTATAACTGACAATCTCACCATTAAACAAGTCGATGATGGGCGATAGGTAGAGTTTTCTTTGAATGACACTGCCATCATTTGCCTTGTCTTGTACTTTAAACTCTGTGATGTCTGTTGCCCACTTTTGATTGGGTTTGTCTGCTTTAAAGTCTCTTTTGAGTATATTGTCCTGAATGGTATCTTTGCCCATTGTGCCTTTGTAAGTATTAAACTTACGTTGACGACGAACCAATGCTTTGAGTCCAAGTTTAGCCATCAGTCGTTGCACTCGTTTATGATTAATGACCATGCCTTTTTGGGCAAGCTGATTGTTAAGCTCTGATGTGATTCTACGATAACCATACCTGCCCTTGTGTTGGTGGTAGATGTGGTTAATGTGTTCTTTTAAGTCAAGGTCTTTGTCAGGCTTTGTACTTTGACGAATGTGGTAATAAAACACACTTCTTGGCAAGTTTGACACTGCCAATAAGTCAGCAAGTTTGTGCTTATGCCTTAATTCTTGGATGATCAGGACTTGTTCTTTGTTTGTACTGATTGTTCCTTTTGACGAATTAAGGCATCTAGCTTTTTTAGATAGTCATTCTCTGCTCTAAGATAGGCAAGTTCATCAAGCAAATCATCCACACTTTTTTCGTGGTCTTGTTTGGTTTTCCAAGTTGATTTGGTTTTATTAGCGTTGTGTTTGTTTGACATTGCTTTTTTGCCTTTGGGTTTGGGTATTAGTCCCATTATACCAAAGGCTTGGTAGGACTTTAACCAAGTTGACAGTAAAGAAGGTTGTGGCAGATTAAGCTCTATGGCAAGTTGTGTAAGCGATTTGCCCTGTTGTATGGCTTGAACGGCATTAAGCTTAAAATCTGTGTCATAGACAGCCTTTGTGTGTCGTCTTTTTATGCCATCAATGCCATGTGCTTGATAGAGTTTAACCCATAGCTCTACGGTTGTGTGGTTTAGATTAAAGTGTTTGGCGGTTTGTTTGTAGCCATGATGATTAAGATAATACCCAATCACAGACAGTTTAAAGTCGGTTGTGTATTTTGCCATAAAAAGCACCCCAAAGGTTAGTGTGTCTAACTTTTGGGGTGCGGTTCATCTCTCTCTTACCCTTATTTTATGATTAAATGCTATCAAATATTAAACCCAACGTGCTTACCTGTTGGTAATTCTACGTCAATGCGTAATTTTCCGCCCATGGTCTCCACATAGCGTTTTAGCGTGGACAGCTTAATCTCTGCCCCACGATTTTCAATGGCGGATAAAGTCGGTTGGGTAATGCCCATGGCTTCGGCAAGCTGTTTTTGCGACAGCTCCAACTCTTCACGCAACTGATGAAGTTGATAATCCAAAATCATCGCTTCGGCGTTACGCTCCACTTCAGCTCGTTGTTCTGGCGATAATTTATTTAATAATTGTTCAAGCGTTGCCATTTGGACTCTCCTGTTTTGTTAATTTATCCAAATGCTGTTGGTAAAGCTCATCAGCAAGCGGTATCATTTGTTTATAAAATTGCTTTTCATTACCCACTTTGTTACCTGCACATAGCACAATTGCTTGACGTAAGGGGTCAAACGCATAAAAGGCACGATAAGGGTCGCCCCCAATTTGGATACGCAATTCTTTCATATTGCTAAATTTTGAGCCATATAAGGTATCGGCATAAGGGCGAGCCAATCGGTGTCCGTATTGCTCTAATAACTTAAAGGCTTCCAATAATCGCATTTGAACCTGCAAGGGCTGTTCATCAAACCAGCATTCAAATTCATCAGTCGTTTCTACAATATACATCATGAATCCAATATCGTGTTTAGGCTATATTAAGACATAAATTTACTTTTGTCAAATAATAAAAATAAGGGCAAATCTGAACCGCACCCCAAAAGTTAGACACACTAACCTTTGGGGTGCTTTTTATGGCAAAATACACAACCGACTTTAAACTGTCTGTGATTGGGTATTATCTTAATCATCATGGCTACAAACAAACCGCCAAACACTTTAATCTAAACCACACAACCGTAGAGCTATGGGTTAAACTCTATCAAGCACATGGCATTGATGGCATAAAAAGACGACACACAAAGGCTGTCTATGACACAGATTTTAAGCTTAATGCCGTTCAAGCCATACAACAGGGCAAATCGCTTACACAACTTGCCATAGAGCTTAATCTGCCACAACCTTCTTTACTGTCAACTTGGTTAAAGTCCTACCAAGCCTTTGGTATAATGGGACTAATACCCAAACCCAAAGGCAAAAAAGCAATGTCAAACAAACACAACGCTAATAAAACCAAATCAACTTGGAAAACCAAACAAGACCACGAAAAAAGTGTGGATGATTTGCTTGATGAACTTGCCTATCTTAGAGCAGAGAATGACTATCTAAAAAAGCTAGATGCCTTAATTCGTCAAAAGGAACAATCAGTACAAACAAAGAACAAGTCCTGATCATCCAAGAATTAAGGCATAAGCACAAACTTGCTGACTTATTGGCAGTGTCAAACTTGCCAAGAAGTGTGTTTTATTACCACATTCGTCAAAGTACAAAGCCTGACAAAGACCTTGACTTAAAAGAACACATTAACCACATCTACCACCAACACAAGGGCAGGTATGGTTATCGTAGAATCACATCAGAGCTTAACAATCAGCTTGCCCAAAAAGGCATGGTCATTAATCATAAACGAGTGCAACGACTGATGGCTAAACTTGGACTCAAAGCATTGGTTCGTCGTCAACGTAAGTTTAATACTTACAAAGGCACAATGGGCAAAGATACCATTCAGGACAATATACTCAAAAGAGACTTTAAAGCAGACAAACCCAATCAAAAGTGGGCAACAGACATCACCGAGTTTAAAGTACAAGACAAGGCAAATGATGGCAGTGTCATTCAAAGAAAACTCTACCTATCGCCCATCATCGACTTGTTTAATGGTGAGATTGTCAGTTATACGATGAAGGACAGACCAACGTATGAGTTGGTCAAAGAGATGTTAAATGATGCCCTATCCAAGCTAAGCCAAGAAAAGATGGATGACAAACCCATCATTCATTCAGACCAAGGCTGGCACTATCAAATGCACCAGTATCAACAAACCCTAAAAGAACAAGGCTTAACCCAAAGCATGTCAAGAAAAGGCAATTGTTTGGATAATGCTGTGATAGAGAGCTTCTTTGGTACGCTAAAACAAGAGATATTTTATGAGACAACCACATTTACATCAACAGATGAACTTAAACAAGTGATTGATGAGTACATACACTACTACAATCATGATAGAATAAAGAGCAAATTAAAAGGACTAAGTCCTGTTAAGTACAGAAACTTAGTCCAATTAGGGTTAATACAACCACTTGCAACAACCTAACCTTTAATCTTATGTCTAAGATTTGGGGGTCGGTTCATCTCTTACCCTTATTTACCATGCCTTTGACTTTTAATTACTTCGGTGCAACCATTTGTTCTGGTCTTACCCATTCATCAAATTCTTGTTCGGTCAATAGCCCAAGCTCCACCGCCACTTGTTTTAAGGTTTTGTTTTCTTTATAAGCAGTTTTGGCAATTTTGGCGGCATTTTCATAGCCCACATGACGGTTTAGGGCAGTTACCAACATGAGCGAATTGTGCAAAAAGTAATCAATCTTTTCACGCACAGGTTCAATACCCACCGCACAATTATCATTAAAGCTGTTGCAAGCGTCCGCAAGTAGGCGAATGGATTGCAAAAGATTATAACCGATGACAGGCATAAAGACGTTCAATTCAAAATTACCGCTCGCCCCTGCCATATTGATAGTTACATCATTGCCCATGACCTGAGCGACCACCATGGTCATCGCCTCCGACTGCGTGGGGTTTACCTTACCTGGCATGATAGATGACCCTGGTTCGTTCTCGGGAATGGTAATCTCGCCCAGACCACAACGGGGGCCACTAGATAGCCAGCGAATGTCATTGGCGATTTTGTTTAGACTGCCTGCCAAGGTTTTTAATGCCCCTGAGGCAAACACTTCAGCATCACGGCTTGCCAAAGCTTCAAATTTGTTGGGGGCGGTTACAAAGGGCAATCCTGTCAGCTCGCTGATTTTTTGGGCGGATTTGACCGCATAGTCAGGGTGGCTATTTAGCCCTGTACCCACGGCAGTTCCGCCAAGTGGCAACTGATACAAGCCTTGCAAGGCGTTATCAATCCGCACAAGTGCCAAATCAAGCTGTGCCACATAACCGCCAAATTCTTGCCCAAGCGTGAGCGGTGTGGCATCTTGCAAATGGGTGCGTCCGATTTTGACGATGTCGGCAAAGTCGGCAGATTTTTTGGCAAGCGTATCACGCAACGCCTTGATAGCAGGGATAAGTGAGCGGTTAATCTCAACCGCACTTGCCACACGAATGGCGGTCGGAAAGCTGTCGTTGGTGGATTGGGCATGGTTGACATGGTCGTTGGGGTGGACGGGTTTGTAAGTGCCTTTTGGACTGCCTGCAATTTCATTGGCTCGGTTGGCGATGACTTCATTCATGTTCATGTTGGACTGTGTGCCAGAACCCGTTTGCCATACGACAAGCGGAAATTGGTCGGTAAGCCCACCTGCAATCACTTCATCACACGCCTGCACTATCAAATCACGCTGGCTATTCTCAATCCGCCCAAGCTCGGCATTGACGATAGACGCACTTTTTTTGACGGTTGCCATGGCGACAATCAAGGGGCGTGGCAAGGTCTCGCCCCCGATTTTAAAATTATCACGGCTACGCTGGGTTTGAGCTCCAAAGTAGGCGTCGGCAGGGACTTGTACTTCGCCCATGGTGTCTTTTTCAATACGAAAGTCGGTCATAAATTTTTCCTTGTTTGGTGGATAAAATTTGCTACAATGATAAAGTTACTATACCATTATTAAAATCAATTTTCAATCATAAATCATTATCATTTTTAATAATACCCATTGGAAAAACTCATGCCAAACGCCCTACTTCGCAAACACATTCGCAAAGAGCGTAAAGCTCTCACCAATAAAGAGCGTGCCAAGTTTGCATTTATGGCAAGTTTGCACTTACCCAAACTTTTGCCCCACCTGCCCAAAAATGCCAAGATTGGGCTATATCTGGACGATTTTGGCGAGTTGCCCACCGCACCGATTTTGGCATTTTGTCAAAAGCATGGCTTTACGCCGTTTTTGCCGATTACCATTCAGGGCAAGCCTTTACGCTTTGCTCCTGTTTTTTTGCCATTAGCCAAAACACCCCTAAAACGCCATAAACTTGGCATGAAAGAACCCTTTGCTAAACATGGCATAAGTGCCGATAAATTAGACATGATTATTTGCCCACTTGTGGCGGTGGATAAATGTGGCAATCGGCTTGGCATGGGGGGCGGATTTTATGACCGCACTTTTGCCAGTTTTCATGGGGTCAAGGTGGGCTGGTGTTATCATTTTCAAGTGGTTGAAAATTTAATGGTTAATGAATGGGATAAGGGGGTGGATATGGTGATAACAAATAAAGGGGTTTTAAGGTTTTAAAAAAACCGCCCCGATGACGGAGCGATTTTTGACAATGTTAATTAAACCTATTTGTAGGGGCAAATTGCAATTTGCCCGATGACAAGGCATTGATTTTTAGATGAATGTCATTTATTACAAAACCATCGATGCTGCCCACCCAAATACAATAAGCGGAATGTTATAATGAATAAAGGTCGGTATCACGCTGTCCTTGATATGGTCGTGTTGCCCGTCCACGTTTAGCCCCATGGTAGGGCCAAGCGTTGAGTCAGAAGCAGGCGAACCTGCGTCCCCAAGCACGCCTGCGGTCGCCACAAGTGCCAAAGTCGCCATCGGACTAAACCCCATCGCCATACAAAGCGGTACATAAATGGTCGCAATAATCGGCACGGTAGAAAATGACGAACCAATCCCCATGGTAACGACAAGCCCCACAATAAGCATGGCAAGACTTGCCAGAGCCTTATTCGCCCCAAACACGTCCACCGCCGATTGCACCAGTGGCTCGATATGCCCTGTGGCGGTCATCACTTCGGCAAAGCCTTGGGCGGCAATCATGATAAAGCCAATCATCGCCATCATCTTAATGCCGTCATTAAAGACATCGTCCGCCTTGTTCCAGCCGACCACGCCTGTCGCCATAAAAATGGCAAAGCCCGACAGCGACCCCAAAATCAGCGAATTGGTCTTTAATTGAATGACAAACGCCACGATAATGGCGATGAGCGTTACGATGATTTTAAAGCCCATTTTGGTATCATTGACCACAGGCATATCATCGCCTTTTACCGCTAGGGTTTTGGCGTTGTCATACACTCTGGGTTTACGATAACTCACAAACATCGCCACAAGTAACCCTGTCAGCATACCAAGTGCAGGAATGCTCATCGCTTTCATCACCGAAATGCCAGACGTATCAAGCCCTGCTTTGGCAAGGTTTGCCATGATGATTTCATTTAAAAATATGTCGCCAAAACCATACGGGATAAACATATAAGTATTGACAAGCCCAAAAGTAATCAAGCAAGTGATGAGCCGTCTGTCTAATTTTAACTCATTAAACACCGTCAAAAGTGGCGGAATAAGTAGTAGGATAAAAGCGATATGAATGGGGATAAGGTTTTGACTTAGGCAGGCAAACAGCACAATCACACCAAACACCGCCCATTTGATACCGTCATGTTTGGCATTTTTGACCGCCAAGATGACCTTATCCGCCAACGCCTTTGGCACGCCCGAATGAGCAATCGCCATGGCAAACGCCCCAAGCATGGCATACGACAAAGCAATGCCCGCCCCGCCTTTAATGCCGTTTTGAAAATGCGTCAGCACGCCTGTCGCCCCGTTTTCTACATCCGTCAAGGGTAGTCCTGCCAGCAAACCGCCCACGACCGCCCCCACAATCAAACTTAGCACCACATGGACACGAGCAAGCGACAGCCCCACCATGATGATGACCGCCAACAGTACAGCGTTCATTTTATACCTTTTATCGTTAATCAAAAGTCCGATTATACCCCATTTTTACAAAAATACACAAGATAAAAACGTTTTGGTATGGTTTTGAATGCAGAAAATGGGCTTAATTTATCATAAAATTTTTGCTATAATAAAGGGTTTAAATTTAACAGCGAGACAACTCATGGGCTTTAACTGTGGTATCGTAGGCTTGCCAAACGTTGGCAAATCCACCCTATTTAACGCACTCACCAAGGCAGGCATTGCCGCCGAGAACTTCCCCTTTTGTACCAAAGACCCAAACACGGGCATTGTGCCTGTGCCAGACCCACGCTTAAAGGCGTTGGCAGAAATCGTCAAGCCCGAGCGTGTGCTACCGACCAGCATGGAATTTGTGGACATCGCAGGGCTTGTGGCAGGGGCGAGCAAGGGCGAGGGTATGGGCAACCAGTTCCTTGCCAATATCCGTGAGACGGACGCCATTGCCCATGTGGTACGCTGTTTTGATGACGACAACGTCATTCATGTGGACGGACGAGTAAACCCCCTATCCGACATTGAGACCATTAACACCGAGCTTGCCCTTGCCGACCTTGAAGCGGTGGGACGAGCGATAACTAACGCCACCAAAAAGGCAAAAGGCGGAGACAAGGACGCTCAGGCGATTTTGGCGGTGTTTCAAAAGATTGAGCCATTTTTGGCGGACGGCAAACCTGCACGCATGGCAAATCTGGATAATGACGAGAAAAAACTCATCAAATCCTATGGGCTTATCACCCTAAAACCTGTCATGTACATCGCCAACGTGGCAGAAGACGGCTTTGAGAACAACCCCCACCTAGATGCGGTGCGTGAATTTGCCCAAAGCGAAAACGCCATTGTCGTGGCACTATGCAACCAAATTGAAGCCGAAATCGCCCAACTTGACGAAGAAGAAAAGGCAGAGTTCTTAGAAGGCATGGGCATGAGTGAAGCAGGGCTTGACCGTGTGATTCGTGCAGGATATGACCTACTAAACCTACAAACCTACTTCACCGCAGGGGTTAAAGAAGTGCGTGCGTGGACGGTGCCTGTGGGTGCGACCGCCCCCGAAGCCGCTGGGGTTATTCATACCGATTTTGAGCGTGGCTTTATCCGTGCCGAAGTCATTAGTTATGATGATTTTATTGAATATGGCGGAGAAAAAGGGGCAAGCTCGGCAGGTAAATCCCGCCTAGAAGGCAAAACCTATATCGTCCAAGACGGCGATGTGATGCATTTTAGATTTAATGTGTAAAGCACCAAAAGCCAAAGCATAAGTTTTGGCTTTTTATTTATCTCATTTTTTAGATTTAAGCGGTGTGTGGCACACCCCATCTTTTTATCATTTTTTTAGCATTGATAAAATTAACCGCAAAATTTCAATACAAAAACAATCATGCCAAACTTTACCCACCTACTAAGCACGCTTGATGTCAGCCTAATCATCCTATTTATCCTATTGGGTTTGGGCGTGTTTAGCCAAAATAACACCATTATCATAGCGACCGCCCTACTGATTGTCGTCAAGGTCAGCCCACTAAATGCCCAACTCATGCCCGTGGTTGAAAAATACGGGCTAAGTTTGGGTATTTTGATTTTAACCATTGGCGTACTTGCTCCGATTGCCAGTGGCAAAATTAGCGGGGAGGTGATTTTAAAATCGTTTGTCAGTGTCAAATCCTTGCTTGCCATTGCTGTTGGTGTACTGGTGGCGTATTTGGGCGGTCGTGGGGTTAAGCTCATGACAGATGAGCCAAGTGTCATCGCAGGGCTACTTATCGGCACAGTGGCAGGCGTGGCACTACTTCGGGGCGTGCCTGTTGGACCACTCATTGCAGCGGGGATTTTGTCGCTGTTTTATTGGAAATAAGTTTAGGATGATTTTATGAAACGACAATTATCAATTTTCATTTTCGCCTTTATGTTGTTCGGCTGTTTTGATAATCCAACAACGTCCAATAACAACATCACGCCTTTGACCGAGATATCTAGCCCGCCAATATCCAACCCACCGCCTTTATCTCAAATTAAAAAGACGTCCATTGATAAACAAAACACCCCACTCCAACAGACATCGCCATTATTTAAACATGGCTTTGACAAAGATGATTATCCCATTAGCATTCGTGAAATCTCTCCCACAGATTTTGAAAAATTAACTCATGGCAATCCCAATTTTAGCATTAGCTTTATGCCCCTTGATGATTTAAAAAGCGTTAAAAAACTATTAAAAGGCATTGTGGATTTTAATTCGGACGGCAGTATCAAACGCATTCATTTTAAAAATGGCGGTGTGATAGACAACCCCGAAGGGAGATTTGTTGCTTATTATGCTTATGATGATGACAATAAAAATATTTTGGTATTAGAAGGCGGTCATTCAAGCGATATCAGCTACAATCTAAATACCGGCAAAAGCACCGAACACGTGGGCAATCCCAACCAAGCGTCTATCTCATCGCCCAATAAGCAATACCGCTTGATTGGTCATTTTGGCGGTCAAGAATGCTCATCTTATTTTATCCAAAAACGCATTAACGGCGAATGGGTAAAAATCATTGAATTTAATGATATTTTTAATGCATTGATACCGCCTGATGAACATTCATCCTTTGGTCTTTATTATTATAATGGCAGTGTATTTTTAAATGAAAGCCATGCTTATATTGTCAAGCAACGCACCGATGACAATAACCAAGAGCATATTAGAGTTTATGAAATCACGTTAAAAGATGACCCTACTTTTAAAAAGTCTGATATTGACATCAAGACCCAATCTTTATCAGACAATACAAATATTAACATCGATGTCAATTTTGATAATTATCAAGACATCATTCCTAAAAATGGCTATTTAAATAAAGAGCAAGCCAAATTCTTTGCAGGGTTATATCCCAACGCCCAAGAGATTTATGTGCTAGGTTTATACCATTATCAAAAAGACATTAAAAGTTATGTGGTTAGCATGAAACAAAATCGGGATTTATTACAAACTTATCTTATCAATATAGATAAAAATCACCACATCATAGACAGCCTGCTTATTAGCACTTATGGTATCAGGGAGTTTGATTTTGACATCACTGCCATTTTACAAAAAGAGCAGATTAAGGTCGTGGATAATAACGGCAATGAGCCAAATGAAGTGATTTATCGGGTTGATGATAAGGGGTATTTTTATACACCACGCCAGTAGTTTGATAAGTTTTGGACAAAGGGGCGAATAGAGCAAAATTCAAACACCCCTTTACCACGTGCTAAAATATGATATAATGTATCAGTTTTTCCCATTTCAAACAGTTAATTTTATAAAGGTATGCTCATGAAAAAAATTCTTATCCCCGCTTTGGCAATCACTTTGGGTCTGACCGCTTGCCAAAAAGCCGAAGAAACCCCTGCCGAACCACAGGTAGAAACCACTACTACCGAACAAACCGCCACGCATGACCATGCTCATGGCGAACACAGTCATGACCATGACCACGATGACCATGCAGAACACGACCATGACCACGAACACGGTGAACACGCTCACGACCACAGCCACGACCATGCTCATGGCGAGCATGGACATCATCACCATCATCATGCCGATGGCGACAAATACCAATGTGGCGATAAAACCATCCACATCGCCGTTCACAACCACGAAGGCGAAATCGAAGCTCACCTAACCGCTGATGACATCACTTATGACCTAAACCAAGACGTACAGAGCGAAGGGCGTTTTACCACTGATGACAGCATTGCTGGCGACGACAAGGGCATGGCATTAACCATTGACGGCGATAAAGCCAAAATCACCACGCTAGATGATACCGTCATTGCAGAATGCACCAAAGCGAGCTAAAACCGTTAAGGCGTTTAAAAAAAGACCTGAATCACCATCAGGTCTTTTTTATGGCTATTTATCAGGCATATAAATCAGACATCAATCCATGACAGATAGCAACAAACACGACTAAACCTGCAACTGATAATACCGCTCCAAAGCAGGGACGATTTGCTTTTTACGGCTGACCACGCCTGCCAAGGCAAAGACCTTATCGTCACAATCCACCCCGAATGCCTTGGAGATAATCACATTTTGGGCAGGGTCATGGGCGAGTGCATAGCCCATTTGCTCCTTGATATCCACCACCGCAATCATGAGATAATCCACGCCTTT
The DNA here is from genome assembly GCF_039693965.1 of Moraxella sp. K1664. NCBI lineage: Bacteria > Pseudomonadati > Pseudomonadota > Gammaproteobacteria > Moraxellales > Moraxellaceae > Moraxella > Moraxella sp. K1664. The sequence continues at coordinate 1,764,633 of NZ_CP155576.1, read as the reverse complement.
TTCCGCCTGAATGAGTTTGGCGGTGGCTGTTAGCTCATCAATTCTGGCAAATATCTGATTGGGAGCGACCGTCTCAATCCCTGCAATGCCCCATGTCGTCGCCCCAAACTCATAGCTCTTATAGTCCATCAGCAAAATATCACGGGCAGACAGATGACTGACATCACTTTTGGCAGAGAACATCTCATCTGCCAGTTTATCTTTATCCGCCATGCTCATCTGACACAGTTCACAGAGCTTTTGCACCACAAGACGGTCATCATCGGTCGTCGTGGGACTGCTAAGATTTAGCGTGTCCGAGATGATGGCACAGAGCATGAGCCATGCCATGCTTGCGGTGATGTCCACGCCCTTTTGGGTAAACATCTCATACAAAATGGTGCAAGTACAGCCCACAGGATGGATACGCACATAAGCAGGGGTGGGCGTGGTCAGCCCAAGCTTGTGATGGTCGATGACATAGCGAATGTCAAACTCCGCCAAAGCCTTGATAGACTGGGCAGGTTCGTTATGGTCGGTCAGTGCCACTTTATCGCCCTGCCCCACAATGTCGGTCGGGCGATCTGGGTCTAGATACGGCAGGAGCTTGGCGGGCAACTCATCATTAGGATAACGCTCAAACCAACGGGCAAGCACAAATGCCGTTTCAAGGTTCGGCTCGCCCAAACGGTATGCTTGTGCTGATGTGCCTTGGGCATTTAGCCAATGGGCAAACGCAAATGCCGAGACAAGAGCATCCGTATCAGGGGACGTATGTCCAAAAACGTGGTGCATGAGATTCCTTAATGCTTGATAAAGATGTTTAAAAAGACGTTGAAAGAATACATCTAACAAACTTGATATTTACCACATGTTTGTAGAGACTGGCTCTGCACGTCCTTTAATACCATCAGTTTTATAGGCGTGCACAGCACGCCCCTACATCCAAACATCATTGCGTTTGTAGTAATTTTAAAGTTTCTTGGGTATATTAAAAACCAACAAAACCATCTTTTTTAACCATCTTATTTCTGTGGCGTTTTGGTAAATTTGCTCAGTTCATAACCGTTTTGCTTGGCAATGCCCAAATACCGCTCATAAGTGGCATCATCCAGCGTGGGCGTGCGAGACAGCACCCACAGATATTTGTGGTTGGGCGTGCCAACTAGGGCGGATGTGTAGCGTCCGCTTGTGTCTTGGTCGCTTGCCAGTACCCAATAATTGGCTTTGCCGATGGGTAATTTTTTTAGAAAACTGGGTAAAAAGCTCACTCGCAGCTTGGCATTGGTCTCATCGGTGGCGTACGCCTCGCCATTGACCGATGCCATGCCGTCTTTGGTGGCACAGGCGTTTAGGACGTTGATTTTGCCGTTGTCTTTTAAGCTGTATGTGGCGGTTACGTTGTGGGTGCATTTGTCCTGAAATGACATGGGCAAGCGTCCGATTTCATACCATCTGCCCAGATAGTCATCAAGGCGAATTTGGCTGACGGTTGTCGGTGCTGTGCCGTTTGTGGGCGTGGGTGTAATGGTGCAAGCACTTAGAGCGGACAAAGCAATAATACCAATCAGCAAGGATTTGGCAGGTTTGGTGGGCAACATGATTTTTCCTTTAATGGTTTAGTAGATGATGTTTATCAAATTATTGTAGCACACTCCTGCTTTTTGGTCGTTGTTTGTTTTGTTGTGATTTGTTCGCCACTTTTCGCCCATCATCACTTTAAGCCATCACATAGCCGTGAAACATCGCCAAGAATAAATCTCATTTGATATTAAAACAGTTGTTTTACATCCTAAAATATCATCCCAAACTTCTGATTTTTATCATATTTTTAAAAATCCCCTGCCATCTCTCCACCTTTTCCCCACTTTTCCCCAAAATCTGTGGATAAGCCTGTGGATAACTTTAAAATTTGGGGCGTTACGCCATGATTAATCAGCAATGGCAGTTGATTGGATAAAATTTATACAGTTTTTTATCAAATTTTTCCTATTTAAAATCAATCACTTATATCATAAATTTTTGCCAAATCTCCCAATATGACAATCATGTTTCACGCTCATGACATGATGACCGCCCTGTGGATAAAATAAAAACGGCAAACATGATATTTACCGTTTTTTACAATAACATCAAATGCTATGACAATTTTAACACCTTAACATTATCACAACCCTTATCCTTTAAATACACCGCTTGCAAACCACTCATCACGCCTTTTTTGCAATACAGCAGATAAGTTTTGGCTTTATCCAATTTGTCAAACTCTGTGGCAAGTTTATAAAACGGAATGCAAATGTGCGGTATGTCAAGAGGGTCATCGTCCGTCTCATCGGTCGTGCGAATGTCAATCACTATATCATCTTTGCCAATGGCGCTTACCGTATCAATGGCGTGGGTGTCGCTCGCTTGGTCTTTTATCGTGCGAATGTCAATGGTCATGGCGGTGTCAATGGCGTGTTGTAATACGCCAAAATCAAACTCGCTTTCGGTGGCGATGAGTTTATGCTCCACCGCCTTGACCGTGGGGCTTTTTGAGATGACCCCACAAAACTCGGGCATAGATTTGGCGATGTCTGCCGTGCCGATTTTTTCGGCGGTGGCGATGATGTCTGCCTTATCTTTGGTGATGAGTGGACGTAACACCAACACATCACTTGCCTTGTCTATCATGGCAAGATTGGTGAGCGTTTGGCTTGCTACTTGTCCTAAGGCTTCGCCTGTTACCACCGCTTCAATGCGGTTTTTTTGGGCAGTTTGGCTTGCCACACGCATCATCATTCGCTTTAAGACCACGCCCATTTGACCGTCATCAATCTTAGTCAAAATTTCGCCCACCACAGGCTCAAAATCCACCGTGGTAAAGCGTACCTTGTGCGATGAACTGTACCGCTCCCAAAGCTCGTACGCCATTTGCTTGGTGCCAATTTCATGCGTACGACCGCCCATATTAAAAAACAAATAATGCACCCGACTGCCACGGCGGATAAATTCATAGCTTGCCACGCCCGAATCAAATCCGCCCGAGATAAGCGACAACACATCTTCTTGGGTACTCATGGGAAATCCGCCCATGCCGTCATGGCGTGCCTTGATAAAGAGCATTTTGTCGTGTTCAATCTCAATCTTGACGGTAATATCGGGGTTTTTAAGTTGTACCTTGGCACTGGCTATCGCTTGATTTAGCCCACCGCCCACATATTTGGCAATGTCCATGGACGTAAATGGGTGCGTGCCACGTCTTTTGACTCGCACGCAAAAGGTTTTGTTTTCAAGGGTGTCTTTGACCTTGGGCAAGGTTTGCTCAAAAATATCATGCAAATCGGCAAAAGGCGACTCTTCGACTTCTAGGATATGATGAATGCCTGACGTGCATTGCAATTTGTCAAGCAGTATGGGGCGTGCCGACTCATTGCGATGACGCACTTCAATATAATCCCAATGCTGGACGACCGCCACCGTCTCATCAAGGGGTTTTAGGACATTACGCAAATTTCCTGCCAAAATCTTAACAAAGCGTTTACGCACGGTATCGCTTTTCATCATGATTTCGGGGTGGAGTTTAACAATATATTTCATAAAAATTAGGCAAAAGAAAAAGGCGTATTATACACCTTTTTGTTATAAACTTCCTGCAAAACTAGTTTTCCGTTCACCCTTGTATCAACCCAACACCAAACCTAGATTATCTGCTAGAATGTTGTTGGGTTATACAAGCAAAGAGAACACGGGTTCGCCCTTAGTGTCTTAACACTGGTGCTCAGATGGTGTCCTTTGCTTGTCATCTTAACTCTGAATGGTATCTAAGTGCGTTTATTAAAACAGACACTGCATAAACAAGGCAAGAGACAGATGATACACTATATTGGCATAGACATCAGCAAAGCAAAGTTTGATGTTGCATTTATAAACCCAAGCACAAATAAAGTAAAAACCAAGGTTTTTAACAACAACAAAGCAGGCTTTGATTTACTGCTTGCTTGGTTAAAAACCAATGTCAGCAATCATCTTGATGAGCTACACATCATCCTAGAAGCAACAGGGGTTTATCATGAACACCTAAGTGAGTTTCTTGATGATAATAATATCAAGCAAAGCATTGTCAATCCTAACTATGTCCGCAAATTTGCAGACAGTTTGGGGGTAATCCATAAAACTGATAAAAAAGACAGCATTATTTTATCAAGGTATGGTTATAGCCACAAGCCTGAGGTTTGGGTAGCACCTAGCATTGAAGCCAAACAGCTAAAAGCTCTATTGGCTCGCTTAGAAGCACTCAAAGAAGATTTGCAACGAGAGCAAAACCGACAAGAGTTGCTCTTATCACCCAATCTGCCCGATTTGGTTAAAGCATCCATGCAAACAGTCATCAATGTCCTTCAAGAGGAAATTGCCAAACTCACCAAAGACATTGATGACTTTGTTGACAAACAACCAAGTTTAAAGCAAGACAAAACCTTACTTGAAACCATTGACGGCATTGGTTCTGTTATTGCCAAAGAAGTGGTATGCTTAATACATACCAAACAATTTAAAAAAGCCTCACAGATGGCTTCGTTTTTAGGCTTAATACCCAAACAAAGACAGTCAGGTGTCTTTAAGGGAGCAACCAAACTGTCCAAACAAGGGCAAGTCTCTTTGCGTGCTAAGCTGTATATGTCTGCAATGAGTGCCATTCGTTATAATAGCACCATTAAGGCATTTTATGAACGATTACAACAAAACGGTAAAACCAAAATGCAAGCCTTATGTGCTTGTATGCGTAAATTGGTACATATCTGTTTTGGTGTTATCAAAACCCAAACATCCTTTGAGCAACAAGTATCTTTAAGTTAGTTTGTAAGATACTAGATACCAGATACTTAAAAAACCATTGACTTAGGTGGGGTATCATGGTATCTGAGCTTGTCGAAGAGTACAAAGAAAACCGTTGTGGTTCGACAGGCTCACCACGAACGGTTTTTTAATATTTATAAAAACTTCCCACAACACGCCTTAAATTTCTCGCCACTGCCACACAGGCACGGCTGTTTGTTGGTGAGCATAACAGGCACGGTTGGGTCAAGAAAATACCACCGCTCATCTATCTTGACAAAAGCGGATAATTCATCATGTACCTGTTCGCCGTCCCCATTGTCAAAATAGGCTTTAAAATGCACTTGGGCGTGGCGTTTGCCGACTTTGTTATGGCTTATCACGTCAAGGCGTGTCCAGTTCATGCCGTCCGCCCATGCTTGCAAGGCGGATTTGTCAAGCCTATCTTGCTGGCTTGGCACGGTGGTGGCGATGATATAGTCCACATTTTTTAGATAAAAAGAGCCAAACCTTGACCGCATAAGATGCTCGGCGGTGGGGGCAGGTGTGCCGTCATGATAAGGCTGGCAGCACAACGCATAAGGGTTGCCCGAGCCACAATAACAATCCATCAGGCACGCTCACAGATTTTTTCTAATAGGCACTGCTGAGCATCATGAATGTCCGTGCCATCTTTGTCATGATGGACTTGGTTCCACTCACCACGCCCGTCTAGCTCCCACGCCTGCACGTTATCGCCAAGGTAGTTTATCAGCCCGTCTTCATAAATGCGTTTAAAGAGCTTCTCATCCAAAATCGGAAACGCCACTTCCACACGGTGTAGCAGGTTTCTATCCATAAGGTCAGCACTCGAACAGTAGAGCTTTTCATCGCCATCATTATGGAAATAATAGACACGGGTATGCTCCAAGAACCGCCCCACGATAGAGCGTACACGGATGTGTTCCGACAAGTCCTTGACCTGTGGACGCAGACAGCAGATGGAACGGATAATCAGGTCAATCTCCACCCCTGCACGGCTTGCTTCATAAAGCTTGTTGATGATACCACGCTCGGTGATGGCATTGCATTTTAGGATGATACGCCCTTTTTTGCCGTTTTTGACGTGATTAATCTCATCATCAATCAAGCGTATCAGCCCATCATGCAGGGTAAAGGGGGCATGCATGATGTGATGGGACGGCAATGGTCTGCCCATGCCTGTCAGCTGCCCAAACACGCCTGCCACATCGGCACAAATCTCTTCGTGAGCGGTAAACAACCCATAGTCGGTATAGGCTTTGGCGTTGCCAGCGTGATAGTTGCCCGTGCCTAGATGAGCATAACGGCGGATTTTGCCGTCTTCTCGACGCACGATGAGCATGAGCTTGGCGTGTGTCTTATAACCGACCACCCCATACACCACAATGGCTCCGGCATCGGTGAGCATATTGGCGACTGCGATGTTACTGGCTTCATCAAATCTGGCTCTAAGCTCGATGACGGCAGTCACTTCTTTGCCGTTGCGAGCGGCAGCGGCTAGGGCTTGAACAATCTCTGAGTTAGTCCCCGAGCGATAAATGGTCTGTTTGATGGCAAGCACATCAGGGTCATTTGCCGCCTGCCACAACAGGTTCACCACAGGTGTGAACGCATCAAAGGGATGGTGTACCAGCACATCTTTGTTTTTCATGACATTAAACATGGACGTGTTGTCTTTGGCGACCTTGACCGTCTCCATGCCCTTAAATGGCTTGGGGATGGCGTGCGTAAACGGGGTAAATTTTAGCTCAGGCTTATCAAAACTTGTCAGCATGCGAGTCAGGTTCACAGGACCATTGACCCGATAAAGCTGCGACTCATCAAGCTCAAACTCTTTTAACAGTAACTCATACAGCTCTTTGGGGCAGTTAGTGCTTACTTCCAAACGCACCTTATGCCCAAAACGGCGGTTATCAAGTTCACCTTCTAGTGCCTTGGCTAGGTCTTCGACATCATCGGACAAGTCAAGGTCGGCATTACGAGTCAGTCGAAACTGATGACAGCCGGTGACTTTCATACCCAAAAACAGCTCGCCCACATGCTCATGAATCACCGCTGAGAGCATGATATGATGGTCCCTGCCCCCTGTCAGCTCATCGGGCAGACGTATCACACGGGGCAGTGAGCGTGGGGCAGGCACGATGGCAAGCGACAAATCCCGCCCAAAGGCATCTTTACCTTCTAGACTGACGATAAAATTCAAGGACTTATTGACCACTCGGGGAAATGGGTGAGCAGGGTCAATGCTAATAGGGGTCAAGACAGGCAACACTTGATTAAAAAAGTACTCCCGCATCCACGCCTTTTGGGCATCGGTCAGCTCATGACGTTTAAGGTAGCGAATGTCCGATTTGGCAAGCTCGGGCAAGATGTCTTCATTTAAGATACGGTACTGCTCTTCGACCGCACGGTGTGCCACTTGGCTAATCTCTGCCAATAGCTCGGACGGTTTTCGCCCGTCCAAACTGCTTGACTTATCACCATTTTTCATTTTTTGGATAAGCCCTGCCACCCGAATCTCAAAAAATTCATCCATATTTGATGAAAAAATGGTCAAAAAGAACATACGCTCCAACAGTGGATGACGTGGATTGGTCGCCTGAGCCAGTACCCGAAGCTGAAACCGTAGCGTGGACAAATCACGATTGATAAAGCAGTCAGGGCTAAAATTACCTGATTCATCGATAATTTGTTCAATGTGGTGCAAGTCCGTCGGTGCAGGGGTCTGCCCGAGTATACTTTGCATGGCTTGATTTTCAATACTAGGAGCAGTGTCGGCATTTTGGTGCGTGACATTATCAGAGTTGGCTTTGGGCTTGCTGATTGGCTTGGCGGTCTTTGGGGCGTGTGGTGCGGTCATGGCTTTTCCTTTTAAACTTTTTAAAAATAAAATCTTTAAAATCACAAAACATACATCATCTATCTTATCATCATTTTATGAAAATTTGATAAAATTTTAAAGTCCCATTCTGCCATTTTGTCAATTCAAACACCTTTTATCACGGCGTATTTATCATTGTTTATTTTGTGGGGCGTGCCTGCCTTTTGTATTTGCAATGAAAAATGCCTATTTAAAAAAGCAGGGGAATCGCCCGTTTTTCAAGGAAAAAACTTGAGGCTGATAGTCGTTCTATCAGACAAGTTTTTATTATGAAAAACAATCCGACCACTTAATTTTAAAAAATTAAGTTAAAATCTTAAAAATTTACTTGATTAAGTGGTCGGATAGCCATTTTTCATGCAAAAACATATCTTTATTTCTAAAATATTTCTATATTGTAAATAGTGTTATAAAGGGCAGACACACCCTAAATTCATCTCAAATTTTCATTGCTTTTTTGTGTTTGATTGGTTATAATGACCGCTGTTTTTTGAGAGCCCTTCGTTTCCCAACTCACAAAGCAAGTAAAATCAAGCCTTTGGGCTTTTTATTTGTTCAACTCTCAAACGTAACTAAATAGGTTTTATATGACTACTACTATTAGCGCCAAACCCGCTGAGGTTGTACATGACTGGTATGTCGTGGACGCAGAAGGCAAAACACTAGGTCGCCTAGCTTCTGAGATTGCTTCTCGTCTACGTGGCAAGCACAAGCCATCGTACACCCCCCACGTTGATACTGGTGATTACATCATCGTCATCAACGCTGACAAAATCGCTGTTACTGGCAAAAAAGCTCAGGACAAAAAATACTATCGCCACACAGGCTATCCTGGCGGTATCAAAGAGACCAACTTCACCAAACTTCTTGCTCACAAGCCAGAAGACGTGCTACACAAAGCTGTTAAAGGCATGCTACCAAAAGGTCCTTTGGGCTATGCGATGATTAAAAAGCTAAAACTGTATGCGGGTACTGAACACCCACATGCCGCCCAAGCCCCAAAAGTACTAGACATCTAAGGAGATACACATGGAAAAGAATTACGGAACAGGTCGTCGTAAGACTTCTACCGCTCGTGTCTTCTTATCAAAAGGCACTGGTAACATCGTCATCAACGGCAAGAGCCTAGACGAATACTTTGGTCGTGAGACTTCTCGCATGGTTGTACGTCAGCCCCTAGAACTTCTAGAATCTGCTGACAAATATGACCTATACATCACTGTTACTGGTGGTGGTGCAAGCGGTCAAGCAGGTGCTATCCGTCACGGCATTACTCGTGCCTTGATTGAGTCAGACGAAACGCTAAAACCTGCTCTAAAAGCAGCTGGCTTTGTGACTCGTGACGCTCGTGAAGTTGAACGTAAGAAATTGGGTCTACGCAAAGCTCGTAAACGCCCACAATTCTCGAAACGTTAATTTTTGCGTTTTCAAAAAACTCTCGAACTTCGAGAGTTTTTTTATATGTGTTATTCTTGATTAAAATAACTTGATTTGATATAGATTTTTCATTGTTAGATAAATTCACAATTGATAAAAAATCTTGTTATTGATGTATGATAGAGATTCTTTATTTTAATCAATAGTAACAAAAAATTACATAAAGTTACAAATAAAGCTGAGTGTTTTAGTAGGCTTTGTCTAATTTTTATACAATCTTAAACTTTTTTGTAAATTCATGACAATTTTTATGGATTTTTTTCACAACTTTGTAAAAGAACGATTTATTTTATTACAAAAATAGCTTAAAATAGTCATGTTTAGAAAAATAGGCACAGCAAATGTGGTTTTTTTGATAAAACTGTTTTATCATAACCACACACCCAGTATGGGATAACCCCCATTCATTTTCTGGAGGAAGTTTTAATGAGCCATGCCGAAGGCGTGAATGTTAAACGCCGTAGAGTCCTGATTGCATCCACCGCCGCCATTGGTGCAGTTGGTGTCGGTGCAATAGCCACCCCATTTGTGCGTTCTTGGTATCCAAGTGCCAAAGCGGAAGCCGCAGGTGCCGCTGTCGTCACTGACATCGCCAGCATCGAAAATGGGCAGATGATTACGTTAAAATACCGTGGCAAACCTATCTTTGTTGTCAAACGTACCGAAGATATGCTTGCCAACCTAAGCAAGGTAGCTCCGAAGCTTGCCGACCCTGAGTCTAACGGGTCTGTACAGCCTGACAACTGCAAAAACGAAACACGTTCTATTCAGCCTGAGATATTGGTTGTTGAGGGCGTGTGTACGCATTTAGGTTGTGCCCCCATATTCCGACCCGAAGTTGGTGCGGCGGACTTAGGTGGTGCTGACTGGATGGGCGGTTTCTTTTGCCCCTGTCATGGTTCTATGTACGACTTAGCTGGTCGTGTTTATAGTAGCATGCCTGCACCTTTGAACCTACCTGTACCTATCTACAAGATTGAAGACACCATCTTGACCGTTGGGGAGGCATAACATGAGTATCGCTAAGAAATTTATGGGCTGGGTTGATGCTCGCTTTCCTGCGACAGAGACTTATGAATACCATATGTCCAAATACTACGCACCAAAGAACTTTAACTTTTGGTATTTCTTTGGCGTATTGTCCATGGTCGTACTTGTTAACCAATTGGTGACAGGTATTTGGCTAACCATGATGTTTAACCCCAGTGCCGAAGGAGCATTTGCTTCACTTGAATACATCATGCGTGATGTCAAAGGCGGTTGGCTCATTCGCTACATGCACTCCACAGGGGCATCCGCTTTCTTCGTGGTCGTCTATCTACACATGTTCCGTGGTCTGATGTATGGCTCCTATAAAAAGCCCCGTGAATTGGTGTGGATTATCGGCATGGCGATTTATCTGTGTCTCATGGCAGAAGGTTTCTTTGGCTATCTACTGCCTTGGGGCAACATGTCATTTTGGGGTGCTCAGGTGATTCTAAACCTACCTGCCGCCATTCCTTTTATCGGTGACGGTTTGGCTGAGTGGGTCAAAGGCGACTACATCATCTCAGGCATTACCCTAAACCGTTTCTTTGCCCTGCATGTTGTGGCAATTCCTTTGGTATTGGTTGGCTTGGTATTTATGCACTTAGTTGCCTTGCACCATGTCGGCTCTAACAACCCAGATGGTATCGAAATTAAGAAACTCAAAGACAAAAATGGCGTACCACTAGATGGCGTACCTTTCCATCCTTACTACACCGTACACGACATGGTTGGTATTGTGGTGTTCTTTATGTGTTTCTTTGCGGTGGTATTCTTCGCCCCAGAAGGTGGTGGTTATTTCCTAGAAAAACCCAACTTTGAAGTTGCCAACGCTCTAAAAACACCCGCTCACATCGCTCCTGTTTGGTACTACATGCCATTTTATGCCATGCTTCGTGCCACACCATCCATGTTCGGCTCTGCCCTACCTGGTGTGATTGTGATGTTTGGTGCGATTGCCATCTTGTTTGTCATGCCGTGGCTTGACCGCTCACCTGTAAAATCCATCCGCTACAAAGGTATTTTGTCTAAGATTGCATTGGCCATCTTTGTGGTGAGCTTTCTAATCTTAGGCTATCTTGGTGGGGTATCTTCTACACCAACAGGTACGCTTGTTGCTCGTATTTGTACCATTTTATACTTCTTGTACTTCATTCTCATGCCGTTCTATACCACCATGGAGACGTGCAAGCAACCACCCGAACGTGTCACAGGAGGAGGTCACTAATGAAAGCATTTACTCTAAAATCGCTTGGTGCTGGTCTCCTACTGGCAAGTGGCATGATGGCATCGTCATCTGCCCTAGCAGCAGGCGGTCATGGTTGTGGCGAGTTCACCGAAGCCGATGGTACCAAAGTCACCCTAGAATGTAGCAAAGCCCCCATTGACCTAACCAATAAAGGCTCGCTACAACGTGGTGCCCAAACGTTCATGAACTACTGCGTGGGCTGTCACTCAGCCCAGTATGTGCGTCATTCACGCATCGCCCAAGACCTAGAAATCCCACCAGAGCTCATGGAAAAATATCTCATGGTAACCACCGACCAAATCGGTGACCACGTGACCGCTGAAATTGACCTTGATACTCAGGCTCTATGGTTTGGTGCTGCACCACCAGATTTGTCATTAGTGACTCGTCTGCGTGGCGATGACTGGGTATACACCTACCTACTGTCATTCTACGAAGACCCAAGCCGTCCTTGGGGTGCTAACAACCTAGTGCTTGCCAATGCTGCCATGCCCCATGTGCTACACAACATGCAAAAAGAGCTTGGCAAAGAAGAGTATGAAGCTCGTGTGGGCGACCTAGTGAACTTCATGGCATGGATGGCAGAGCCTGTCCGTCATCAGCGTAAAATCTATGGTGCATTCGTGCTACTGTTCTTGCTTGTGCTACTCATTCCAGTATACCTACTTAACAAAGAATTCTGGAAAGACGTTAAATAAGCCAGCACCGACCAAAAAGACCGATACACATCGGTCTTTTTTATTGACAAAATTTACACACTTTTACCAAAATTTTTGTTACACTTAACACCCAAAAACAGACTCATTCATATCATGGCAGATTTTTCTCATCTTTTACCCACCCAGTTCCTACTCTATGGTGACGATGGCTATGACAGCCATGTGGTGCGGTTTTTGCTAGAAGAAAAGGGCGTGAATCATCAATTTGCCTACCTGCCTGATGAGCGACCCGAATATCTTGCCGAGCTAAATCCCTATAACACCTTGCCTATACTTGTGGGGCGGGATTTGGCATTGTATGAGCTGATGGTGATTTTTGAATACCTAGAAGAGCGGCACGGTGCCAATAAGCTACTGCCACCCACCCCCAAAGAGCGGGCAAAGGTGCGTCAGTTGGCTTGGCGACTGCGTCAAGACTGGCTCTCGCTTGGGCGGATTTTGATGACTCATCCCGATAGCTTTAACCCAGCAGAAGCGACTCATGCCAAAAAAACCTTGACCGATTCACTCATCACGCTCTCGCCCCTATTTGCTCGTCATGACTATTTTATGCAAGATGAATTTGGGCTGTGTGATGTGTTATTATTGCCACTTTTGCACCGTTTACCAATACTAGGCATTCATTTACCCGCCAAACTGTGCAAACCACTACTGGCATATCAAGCACGCCTATCGGCAAGAGCGAGTTTTCAAAAGACACTCATCACCCCTGCTGTTTATAGCGATGATGATTTTTAATAATTTAACATTCATCAATTTACTTTAACCAATAACAAGGACATAATCATGCTTACCCCAAAACGCCCCTACTTCGTCCGTGCCATGCATGAGTGGCTAACAGACAACGGCTTTACCCCCTATCTCATGACAGATGCCACCCACCCTGAGCTACTCGCCCCCACCGAATACGCCCAAGACGGCAAATTGGTGCTTGCCATATCTTACCAAGCCACCAATAATCTTTTGATTGACAATGACGGCTTATCATTTCAAGGGCGGTTTGGCGGGGTCTCAAAAGACATCTGGATACCCATGCAGGCAGTGGTAGGGATTTATGCCAAAGAAGATCCCAGCGAAGGCTTTTTCTTTGACCCCAGCGAATATGACGGCTACACCCCACCTGACGACCCTGATGACATAGACGATACTGACGATGACGGCGATGACGAACCACCCAAAAAAGGCGGGCATTTAAAATTTGTATAAAGTCATTTAACAAATTAAAGACGACTTAAAAATAAGGGCAAAATTGAACCGCACCCCAAAAGTTAGACACACTAACCTTTGGGGTGCTTTTTATGGCAAAATACACAACCGACTTTAAACTGTCTGTGATTGGGTATTATCTTAATCATCATGGCTACAAACAAACCGCCAAACACTTTAATCTAAACCACACAACCGTAGAGCTATGGGTTAAACTCTATCAAGCACATGGCATTGATGGCATAAAAAGACGACACACAAAGGCTGTCTATGACACAGATTTTAAGCTTAATGCCGTTCAAGCCATACAACAGGGCAAATCGCTTACACAACTTGCCATAGAGCTTAATCTGCCACAACCTTCTTTACTGTCAACTTGGTTAAAGTCCTACCAAGCCTTTGGTATAATGGGACTAATACCCAAACCCAAAGGCAAAAAAGCAATGTCAAACAAACACAACGCTAATAAAACCAAATCAACTTGGAAAACCAAACAAGACCACGAAAAAAGTGTGGATGATTTGCTTGATGAACTTGCCTATCTTAGAGCAGAGAATGACTATCTAAAAAAGCTAGATGCCTTAATTCGTCAAAAGGAACAATCAGTACAAACAAAGAACAAGTCCTGATCATCCAAGAATTAAGGCATAAGCACAAACTTGCTGACTTATTGGCAGTGTCAAACTTGCCAAGAAGTGTGTTTTATTACCACATTCGTCAAAGTACAAAGCCTGACAAAGACCTTGACTTAAAAGAACACATTAACCACATCTACCACCAACACAAGGGCAGGTATGGTTATCGTAGAATCACATCAGAGCTTAACAATCAGCTTGCCCAAAAAGGCATGGTCATTAATCATAAACGAGTGCAACGACTGATGGCTAAACTTGGACTCAAAGCATTGGTTCGTCGTCAACGTAAGTTTAATACTTACAAAGGCACAATGGGCAAAGATACCATTCAGGACAATATACTCAAAAGAGACTTTAAAGCAGACAAACCCAATCAAAAGTGGGCAACAGACATCACCGAGTTTAAAGTACAAGACAAGGCAAATGATGGCAGTGTCATTCAAAGAAAACTCTACCTATCGCCCATCATCGACTTGTTTAATGGTGAGATTGTCAGTTATACGATGAAGGACAGACCAACGTATGAGTTGGTCAAAGAGATGTTAAATGATGCCCTATCCAAGCTAAGCCAAGAAAAGATGGATGACAAACCCATCATTCATTCAGACCAAGGCTGGCACTATCAAATGCACCAGTATCAACAAACCCTAAAAGAACAAGGCTTAACCCAAAGCATGTCAAGAAAAGGCAATTGTTTGGATAATGCTGTGATAGAGAGCTTCTTTGGTACGCTAAAACAAGAGATATTTTATGAGACAACCACATTTACATCAACAGATGAACTTAAACAAGTGATTGATGAGTACATACACTACTACAATCATGATAGAATAAAGAGCAAATTAAAAGGACTAAGTCCTGTTAAGTACAGAAACTTAGTCCAATTAGGGTTAATACAACCACTTGCAACAACCTAACCTTTAATCTTATGTCTAAGATTTGGGGGTCGGTTCATATAACTACCGCCCTTATTTTAATTCAATTTATTCCAACGCCCAATCTCTCATATTTTTTGCCCTTTTAATAATCGCATAAAGCACACCCACCAATAATAACACAAAAACTCCCACAACAATCGCCACATTAATATTACCGTCCTTGATATATTCAAATACAAAGACCAATAAAAATAACGCAATCGGAGAAAATACATATAGCCCAAACCAGCCAATCACACTAATATAATGATAAACACCTGTCAAATCATATTCTTCCAAATCCGCCAATTCTTCATATTCACTCATTTCATAATAATCGCCCACTTCTGCTTTGGCGTGTCTGCTGGGTAATTTTATCAAATAAGCAAAACCCACCACCAATAATAGATAAATAACCACGCCCACATAAGACCCCATGACGAGCATCACAAAAGCCAAGAAAAATGTTACCACCGCCAATAAAATACATAACATTGACCAAGCAATACCGCCCTTGCCAATGCGTGCCTTGATTTGTTGTTGTTTTAATCTTTGAGCGGATAATTTATCATGTAATCGCTGTTTATAATCGGCATTCTTTTTATTAAATCTATTATGGCTTAAATCGTGTTGCCTTGTGTCATCTGCTGATTTGTCGGTATTATTGGCATTTTTAAATTTAATATTTAAAGGCTTTTTGGCTTTTTCTTTTTTATCATCTTCTATGATTTCAATATCACGAATGACCCGTTTATTTAAAAAGAAAAACACCAAAGACGGAATACCGAACAATATCAATGATGTGATAAATTCATAGATTTTCTTTTGTCTGTCATATTGAAGTTTGGCAAGTTGCTCATTAAAATCATATATCTTTTGTCCGTCCACTTCCATATCATATAACAGTCCGTCAGCATATAATACCGTTGCTGTTTGGTCTTTATAGGCATACGCTTTTTCACATTCATCATAATTATCATCAGAACAGTGTAATTTAACATCGCCAATGACAAAATAATAATGCGTGCGAGAATATTTACCACTGCCTGTTCGCACATATTCATATTCGGCAGGGACAGTGGCGGTAACGCTGGATAATTGTGATTTGTCCGTGATAAAGTCATCTTGGAATAATATGCCTGAATTAATGACAAAGCCATACGCCAAAGCAAAAATAGGCGTGGTAAAGATAAATTGATTATTTCTAATGGGCGGGTTTCTGTAATGATACACCGAAGATAAAATCAACACCACCATGATAATTACCACGAATATGTGCCAAAAACCCAATAGCAAATACCCACAAATCAGCAATAGCGACCATACCACCGCATTTAACCAAAAGAACATGATTGGCGTGATACTATCGATAATATCCAGTAATTCTTGTTTTAGTAAAATCATCTTTTGCATAGGACTGCCCCAAAAATTTGCCCCATTATACCCCATTTTGTCATGGTTTTATCACGGCTTTTACGCTATAATAATCGCCATTTTATCATTTTTAAAACAGGTACATCATGACAGCCAAACGCCAAATTCTTGTTACCAACGCCCTGCCCTACGCCAACGGCTCTATCCACATGGGACACCTTTTGGGCTATATCCAAGCCGATATTTGGGTGCGTGCCATGCGGTCTATGGGGCATGACGTGATTTATGTCTGTGCCGATGACGCTCACGGGACGGCGATTATGCTCCGTGCCGAAGCAAACGGTATCACGCCCGAAGAGCTAATCCAGAGCGTGCAAGTGGAACATAAACGAGATTTTGACCGTTTTGGCGTGTCCTTTGACCATTATGACAGCACGCACAGCGAAACGAACCGCAAGCACAGCGAAGCCATTTACCTTGCCAACCACAAGGCGGGCAACATCGCTGTCAAGCCCGTAACCCAGCTATTTGACCCCGAAAAAGAGATGTTCCTATCCGACCGCTTTATCAAAGGCACCTGCCCAAAATGCAAGGCGGACGACCAGTATGGGGACGCTTGTGAAAAATGTGGCACGACCTACAACGCCACCGAACTTATCAATCCACGCTCCACCCTAAGCGGTGCAACGCCTGTGGAAAAAACGTCCGACCATTACTTTTTTAAATTGCCAAACTTCACCGAATTTTTGCAAAAATGGACACGAGATGACGGACGACTGCCCGTCTCTATCGCCAACAAACTGGACGAATGGTTTGACGCAGGGCTTGCCGACTGGGACATCAGCCGAGATGCACCCTATTTTGGCTTTAAAATCCCTGACACGGACGACAAATATTTTTATGTGTGGGTGGACGCTCCAATCGGCTATATGGCAAGTTTTGAAAACTACTTGACCGCCCACCGCCCTGATTTGTCATTTGATGATTATTGGAAAGCGGACAGTACCGCCGAAGTGTATCATTTTATTGGCAAAGACATTGTCTATTTCCACGCCTTATTTTGGCCCGCCATGCTCTCTGGGGCGAATTATCGCACGCCCACGAGCCTATTTGTCAATGGCTTTTTGACCGTCAATGGCGAAAAAATGAGCAAATCTCGTGGCACATTCATCAAAGCCGAAACGTATTTGAACCACCTAAACCCTGAATATTTGCGTTATTATTTTGCGTCCAAATTGTCTGATAAAGTAGAAGACAGCGATTTAAATCTTGATGATTTTATCGCCAAAGTAAACTCTGACCTTGTCGGTAAAGTCGTGAACATCGCCAGTCGCTGTGCTAAATTTATCAATACCCAATTTGATAATAAATTGTCCGCTACCTGCACGGAGCCTGAACTTGTCAATAAATTTATCCAAGCTGGCGATAGTATCATCAAGCACTACGAAAGCCGTGAATTTAGCACCGCCATTCGTGAGATTATGGCACTTGCCGACCTTGCCAATCAGTACATTGACGACAAAAAACCGTGGGCGGTTGCCAAAGAAAACCCAAACAGCCAAGACGTCCAAGACATCTGCTCTGTGGGGCTAAACTTATTCCACAAAATCATGGTCTATTTATCGCCTGTGTTACCGACACTTGCCGAGCAATCAAAAGAATTTTTGAACGTGGATAGCATGAATTTTGATGAACGTTTTAATGTCTTAACGCATTCTATCAATGAGTTTAAGCCACTTTTACAACGCATTGACCCCAAAAAAGTGCAAGCCATGGTTGATGACTCAAAAGAAAACTTGCAACCCACCGACACCAAAAAAGCCAAACCAAACAAAAAAGAGAGTAAGCCTGTGGAAACTACCGACCAAAACGCCTTTATCGGCATTGATGATTTTGCCAAAGTTGAAATGAAAGTCGCCAAAGTACTTGAATGTAATCACGTTGAAGGGGCGGATAAACTATTGCAATTTACCCTTGATGTGGGCGATGTGAACGAACAAGGCGAAAAACAAACTCGCAATGTGTTTAGCGGTATTGCTAAGTTTTACAAGCCCGAAGAGTTGCAAGGTAAAACGGTGATTTGTGTTACCAACCTTGCCCCTCGTAAGATGAAATTTGGTGTAAGTGAAGGCATGATTTTATCGGCTGAAAAAGACGGACAATTGACCGTTGTGCTACTGCCTGATAGCATGGTGGCGGGGGCGACTTTGGCGTAAATTAAAGCATTTAAAAATTGCCACTATTTTTGTAGTGGCAATTTGGGGCGTGTCGAACATTGATAACATTATTTACAAAATATGATGAGAATTTAATACTTTCATTGATTTTTGCATGAAAAATGGCTAAATCTTATTTTTCATTGCAAATACCAACATTCAACACGCCCTAACGACAAAAGCGAAATCAATATGTTAAAAAATATCGCCATTCTTATTGATGCAGATAATGTCAGCCATCAAAAGATTGACTGGGTTTTTAATAAAATTGGCACACTTGGCACAATTACCGCCAAACGCATTTACGGTGATTTTACTAAGCCACATCTGTCATCTTGGGAAAGTGCCATTTTAAAATACGCCATTGAGAAAAAACATCAGACCAGTTATAGCACAGGCAAAAATTCTAGCGACCTTGCTCTTGCCATTGATGCGATTGATTTATGGCATACAGGCAGACATGATGGCTTTTGTATCATCTCATCAGACAGCGATTTTATTGGTTTAGCGTTACGCCTAAGACAGGGTAATATTCAAGTATTTGGTTTTGGCGAAAATAAAACCATCAAAGAATTCACTATTGCTTGTGATAAATTTTTTGAAATCCCAAGCGAACAAACTAATGACGGTATCACTACCAAAGCAATCAAAGAAGACAAAATCAATCAAGCCAATACTCAATCAAATACCAAGAAAAAAGCCGACTTAAAGCCCGATGATAAAATACAAGAGCCACCAAAACCAAAAATCAACCCATTAACAAGCGAGCAATTAAAAAAACGCACACTTCTTATCAATGCCATAAAAGATAGTATTGATAAGAATATCAACAAAATAAACGGATATTCAGAATTTAAAAAAGTTACACAATACTTGAATGCAAATTACCCAACGATAAAAGCCAGTGATTATGGTTATGCCAAATGGCGTTCATTGCTAAATCAATTGGATTTTTTTGAAATAAAAACTGTTGATGAAGTTCTATGCATCCGAACTAGAACTCCCCACATCACACCAATGAGACAATCAACACCCCAAATCAAATACATCACAAAACCTTTAAAGCATAAAATAATGCTCATGATTGATAAAGCTCCCGTTAAAGATAAGTATGGTTATACTGATTTAGATTACATTGAAGAACAGCTTAAAATTATGAATATTAATATTGAAGATTATCATTGCAAAGACATCAAATCGTTTTTAAGAAAAGCGGGTTGTATTTTAAAAGATTAAATTATCATTAACTTTTTAAACCAAATTCATCATGCGAAAAATCATCCACCTAGACATGGACGCTTTTTTTGCCAGCGTTGAGCAAAGAGATAATCCTGCCTATCGTGGCAAGCCCCTTGTGGTGGGTGGTGACCCCAATGGACGTGGTGTGGTCGCGGCGGCAAGTTATGAGATTCGCTCCTTTGGCGTGCATTCGGCAATGAGCTGTTATGAAGCCAAAAAACGCTGTCCCCACGCCATTTTTGTCCGTCTCCGCTTTGATGTCTATCGTGATATCAGCACTCAGATTCGAGACATCATGGGGCGACTGAGCGACCTTGTCGAGCCATTATCACTCGATGAAGCCTATCTAGATGTCACGGGTCAGCCCCATTGTGGTGGGTCAGCCACACTCATGGCAAACTGGCTCCGTCAGGCGATTTTTGATGAAACAGGACTGACGGCATCAGCAGGGGTGTCTTTTAACAAAATGCTTGCCAAAATCGCAAGCGACATCAACAAGCCCAATGGCATTGCCGTCATCACGCCTGACATGGCGGATGAGTTTTTGTCAGAGTTGCCCATTGAGCGTTTTTTTGGTATCGGCAAGGCAAGTGCCAAACGCCTGCATGAGATGGGAGTCAGTACAGGGGGAGAGCTTCGTAAACTCCCCCTTGATGAGCTGGTTCAACTGTTTGGCAACAAGCGGGGGCAGTTTTATCATGACATCGCCCACGGCAAGGACGAGCGGGCGGTCAAACCCGAACGTGTGCGTAAATCAATCGGCACAGAGATTACTTTTTTGCACAATTCTAATGATGATGATTTTATTCTAGCTCAGATTTTTGGGGGAAATGAGAGTGCCTTTGCCGACCTTATCAAACGAGAATTGACCGCCCATACCGTCACCTTAAAAATCAAATACAGCGATTTTAGCCAAATTACACGCTCGGTCTCTGTCAAATCCCCTTTTAAGCACAGCGACAGTGTCAAACCTTATCTGATCGACTTATTTCATCACATCCCCAGAGAACTCCCCATTCGCTTGGTTGGGGTTACGTTCTCAAACCTAACTCGTCTTGACGACATGGTAGAACAGCTTGATTTGTTTGATGGGTAAATTTATCAAGCCAAAATAAAACCCCCAAACCAAACAGTTCGGGGGTTATCTTCTGAATGATGATTAATTATTCATCATCTTCATCAGTTTTACTCTCACCGTCTTCTGACAAAATGGCAACCAAAATGTCAGCAGTGATGTCATGGTGAAGTTGAATGGTAACTTTGTATTCGCCCACTTGACGTAGAGTGCCTTCTGGCAACTTCACTTCTGCACGGTCAACTGGCAAGCCAGAAGCGGTCAGTGCGTCAGCGATGTCACGAGTACCGATAGAGCCAAATAGCTTGCCTTCATCACCTGCTTTGGCACGCATGATGACATTCACGTCTGATAGAGCATCAGCACGTTTTTGAGCTTCTTGTAGCTCTTGGGCTTCTTGTGCTTCTAGCTCGGCACGGCGTGCTTCAAACTTAGCAATATTTGCTTCGTTGGCAGGTAGTGCTTTGCCTTGTGGGATTAGGAAGTTACGACCGTAACCTGCTTTTACATCAACAGTCTCGCCAAGTTTACCAAGATTAACGACACGCTGTAATAGAATAACTTGCATGATGGTCTCCTAATTACTTGTGGTTGTCGGTATATGGCAATAGAGCCAAATAACGAGCTTGTTTGATGGCAACCGCAAGCTGACGTTGATACTTGGTAGAAGTACCAGTGATACGGCTTGGGGTGATTTTGCCATTTTCGCTGATGTATTGTTTTAGAAGTTCTACATCTTTATAATCGATGTGGGTAATGCCTTCTGCGGTGAAACGGCAGAATTTACGACGACGATAGAAACGTGCCATGAGTTATCTCCTTAATTATTCGCTTGCGGTGTTTTCACTCTCAGTTTCCTGAGTGCGAACATCGTTACGGCGGTTGGCTTTGCGAGTGCGTTTGTCTTCGGCTTCTTTTGCCAAAGGAGATTGCTCAGTGATGGCTTCATCACGGCGGATGATTAGGCTACGAATGATGGCGTCATTGTATTTGAACAGCTCTTCTAGCTGTGCCAACGTCTCATCGTTACACTCGATGTTCAATAGAACATAGTGTGCTTTGTGGATTTTGTTGATTGGGTAGGCTAATTGGCGACGACCCCAATCTTCTAGACGATGGTTATTACCGCCATTGTCTTCGACGATAGAACGGTATTTGGTTACCATGTCGGCAACTTGGTTGCTTTGGTCTGGGTGTACCAGCAGCACCACTTCATAATGTCTCATAAGGACTCCCTACGGATTAAAACAGCCATTATCATAGATAACAGCAAGGAGATTGAAAATTGATTGATACAAACCAATCATTTAACAAAGTGCGTTATTATACACGAAATTTTTTATAAAGAAAAGAGAAATTTAAGATTTTTGGGCGTTTTTCTCAGCTTCTTCGAGCAGGCGTTTTTCTTCTTTGATGCGAGCTTTTTCTTTGGCTTTGGCGATGTTCACTTCAATCACACCACGCAAAATCTGCCAAATCGCCCCCACAAGTAGCAAAACAATAAACACCACCAAAATCGGTAAAAAGGCACTTTTGGCTCCTGCTGTGTCGCCCATCAAAATGCTGTGAGCCACATTTGCCACCGCAGGGGCAATCTGCCCTGTGCCCGTCAATGTATCCCCAGGGGTCAAAAGCACCGCCACCGCCAATGCCCACAACATACCGCCAATGGGGCGTGGAATAACACGCACGACAAAGATAAGCAAAAGTAGTACCAAAATGGAAGCACCCACATACGCCAAAAACGGCAAATCATTATCCGGCACGTCTTTGACCAGATTTGACCACCAAAGTACCAGCTCGGCAATGTACTCACTAATGACATCTAAGGGCAGACTTTTGATGAGTTCTTTTAACCAATCCATAATGCATTAATCACAAAAATAATCGCCCTATTTTAGCATATTTTTTAAAAACTTGATAATTTTAATCGTACTTCTTATCCTGCAAGGCTTTGGCACGGGCTAGGGCTTGCTGTGCCAATACGTCTGCTGGCGGAGCTTGCACATAATAGCCCTGCTCGGCAAGGCGGACTTTGACCGTCTCAATGTCCGCTTGGGCAAGTTTGGTGCGTTCTGACAAATCTAGGTGCATGACAAATTGACCAAGTCCCAATTTGGCTCGTATGTCAGACGGTAGCACGCCTAGCCAATCACAGAGTTCATCGGTGTCGTCAGGATAATTTGGGCGAGCGATATAGACATACCAGTCGGGGCTTTTGGGGAATTTATAAACATCGCAGTGCATTTTTATACCTTAATCTCAATTAAAAAACTCAACTTTACAAATTATACCTTATTTTCAACTTTATATAAGTGATTAATTTATCAAGGGCGAATATGATTCGCCCCTACCAAAAAAAAGAACAACCATTTAATAATCAATAAGTTATGATATTTTAGGCTCGGATTAACGTAAATTATTTTATAAAATTTGCAAATTTTACTTGTAAATTGTAGCATTTTTTTTCATAATAGGGGTGTTTTTCAGGAGAGCATTGCAAAAAAGCAATCACCGAAGGCGTAATGTTGTAAATCCCAAGCCATTTTTTGGGATTTGAAACCCCCTATAATCGCTCAGGTAACAAGGACTGAAAGACTTAATTTGTGGTAGCACCACAAATTAACCACTCTGGAGAGCGTGCTTGCACCACCGAAGGGAAGAAGCAGGTGATTTGGTTTTTGGGTTTGGCGACTTACAAATCACTTAGCGAAAATCTCAGGTAACAGGACAGATGGGGTGTTTTTTTGGCAGTTTTGCCAATAGGATTTTTGTTGTTTAACAATATTTTGTTTTTTAACAATAACTAAGGACACCCCATGACCACACACGCCCCACAACGCACCCCCCTATTTGACGCTCACACCGCCCATAATGGCAAACTTGTCGATTTTGGTGGTTGGGAATTGCCTGTCAATTATGGCTCACAAATTGACGAACACAACGCCGTGCGGACAGACGCAGGGATGTTTGATGTCTCGCATATGCTGGTTACGGACGTAACGGGCGACAACGCCAAAGCCTTTTTACAAAAACTGCTCGCCAACGATGTCGCCAAATTATCCTTTGTCGGCAAGGCTTTATATTCTGGAATGCTCAACGACAAAGGCGGTGTCATCGATGACCTAATCGTCTATCGCATGAACGAGTCCGAGACCGCTTATCGTATCGTCTCAAACGGGGCAACCCGTGAAAAAGACTCCGCCCACTTTGCCAAAATTGGTGAAGAATTTGGCGTAACGCTCGCCCCCCGCTATGATGTCGCCATGCTTGCCGTACAAGGGCGAAACGCCATTGCCAAGCTCCTTACCGTCAAGCCTGAATGGGCGGAAAAAGTAAACGCCCTAAAACCCTTTGTCGGTGTGGACTTAGGCGGTGATTGGTTTGTCGCTCGCACAGGCTACACAGGTGAAGACGGTGTGGAAGTGGTCATGCCAGCAGGGGAAGCGGTTGGATTTTTTGATGAGCTTGTCAAGGCAGGTGTTGCCCCATGCGGACTTGGGGCAAGAGATACTCTAAGAATGGAAGCGGGCATGAACCTATACGGCAACGACATGGACGATGATGTCAGCCCCCTTGAAGCAGGTATGGCGTGGACGGTGGATTTAAAAGATGAAAACCGTGATTTTGTCGGCAAATCCGCCCTTGTCGCCCTAAAAAATGACGGTGTCAAAGTCCGCCAAGTCGGTCTACTACTTGCCAAAGGCGGTGTACTGCGTGCGGGTATGGAAGTCGTTACCGAAAACGGCAACGGCATTACCACCAGTGGCGTATTCTCCCCAAGTCTCAACCAATCTATCGCAATCGCTCGTGTGCCTGCCGACTTTAAGGGTGAGAGTGCCAAAGTCATCATGCGTGGCAAGGAAGTGGACGTGCGTGTATTAAAATTGCCGTTTGTGAGAAATGGCGAAAAGCAGTTTGAGTAACAAAAGGGTGTAGATACACCCTTATCAAGTGAGAGAGAAAATGCGTTATTTATCATTTATCATCGTATGTGTATTTGCCCTAAGTGGCTGTGATGCCAAAGACCAATGTTTGGATAATGGCGGTTCTTATAACGAAACCACCAAACAATGCGAAAAGTAATTTTAACCCACTCACTAGGAGAAACCCATGAGTAATATCCCAAGCGATTTAAAATACGTTGCCAGCCACGAATGGCTAAAACTAGAAGATGACGGTATCATCACCGTTGGTATCACAGACCACGCCCAAGATTTGCTTGGCGATGTGGTATTTGTGGAATTGCCAGAAGTCGGTCGCACCGTTTCTGCCGATGAAGAAATTGCCGTTGTAGAGTCTGTTAAAGCAGCGAGCGATGTCTACGCCCCAATCGCAGGCGAAATCGTTGAGATTAACGATGAGCTAGTAGACAGCCCAGAGCTTGCCAACGAAGACCCTTATGGTAAAGCGTGGTTCTTTAAAATCAAGCCTGCTAATCCTAGCGATTATGACAGCCTACTAAGTGCCGAAGAATACGAAGGTTCTTTGTAATTTAGTAAGGGCAAAATGGCAACGTTTTGCCCTTTGTAATAATTTCATTTAATTGTAGGGTGTGTATAACGCACCGATTAAACATTTATATTTAACTATATGCTCCTTTTTATCGCCCTAATTGTCATATGTTTTATTTTATCAAGAATTGAAAATACAACATTTTTGGACATGGCTAAAATTTTATTAAATTACTTCTTTTATGCCTTAACAATTAGGCTTTTTGATTTTAAAGGGAGAACCGCTAGACGTGGTTGGTTTGTCTACGCCTCTTTATTGGGTGCTATCGTAATTGGTCGTTTAATTTCATCTTTAAAAACCGATTCGGTATTAATTTTTTCTTTTAACATTTTTATTGTTATAGTTTGCTTAATCGCTTATTTTTCAGTTACCGTACGCCGATTACATGATGCAAATTTTAGTAGTTGGTTATTATTAGGTTGTATATTCTTTCCACCCTTGCTTTTTTTAACGTATTTTTCAGGTACGAAAGGCGATAACAAATATGGTCAAGACCCAAGAGAAAATGAATTTGGTTATTTATTATAAAAAACAGGTGTGTATAACGCATCCTGCTTCTGACTTAATTTAATAAAAAATGTCATTGAAAAAGTGCTATTTTTTATTAAATTCCCAACCTTGATTATAAGGATTTTATCATGACCTTAAACACCTTTAATGATTTGTTTAACCAAAACGCCTTTGTGGAGCGTCATTTGGGCAACAAACAAGACGATGAAACCAAACTTCTAAAAACCGTTGGTTTTGACAATCTTGATGCCTTTATTGATGCGGTCGTTCCCCAGTCGGTACGCATAAACCGTCCGCTTGATTTGCCAAGTGCCACAACCGAGCATGAAGCCCTTGCCAAACTGCGTGGTATGGCGGACAAAATCACGGTTGCCAAAAGCTATATCGGGCAAGGCTACTCGCCCACTCGCCTGCCTGCCGTGATACAGCGTAATGTGCTAGAAAACCCCGGTTGGTACACCGCCTACACCCCTTATCAAGCCGAGATTGCCCAAGGTCGCCTAGAAGCCCTGCTAAATTTCCAACAAGTGTGCATTGACCTAACAGGCATGGAGCTTGCTGGGGCAAGTCTGCTTGATGAAGCAACCGCTGCCGCCGAAGCCATGGCAATGGCAAAACGTGTGAGCAAATCAAAATCCAATGCCTTTTTTGTGGACAAGCGTACCTATCCGCAGACCCTTGATGTGATTCGCACTCGTGCCAAATATTTTGGTTTTGATGTGGTGGTGGGCGATTTTGACGTTGCCAAAAATGGTGAGTTTTTTGGGGCGTTTTTCCAATATGTCGGCAGGGACGGCGATGTGGTGGACTTGACCGACATTATCGCAAACGTCAAAGAAAAAGGGGCGTACGCCATTGTTGCAAGCGACATCATGAGCCTTGTACTACTTAAATCCCCTGCCGACATGGGGGCGGACATTGCCCTAGGTAGCACTCAGCGTTTTGGCGTGCCAATGGGCTTTGGGGGGCCGCACGCTGCCTATTTTGCCTTTAAAGACAAAGACAAACGCTCTGCCCCCGGTCGTATCATCGGCGTATCAAAAGACGCACAAGGCAACACCGCTCTACGCATGGCACTGCAAACCCGTGAGCAACATATCCGCCGTGAAAAAGCCAATTCAAACATCTGCACAAGCCAAGTGTTGCTTGCCAACCTAGCAGGTATGTATGCCGTGTATCACGGGGCAAGCGGTCTAAAACGCATTGCCACACGCATTCACGCCCTAGCGGTCGCCTTTGCTAAGGCGGTGAAATCAGCAGGATTAAAAGTACGTCATGACGTGTTTTTTGATACCGTGCTTGTGGATTTTGACAATCAAGAACAAGCCGATAAAGTGTACGCCCTTGCCAGTGAAAAAGGCTACAACCTATGGAAGCACGACAATCACGGCATTTCTGTGTCATTTCATGAATTGACCGAACGAGATGAATTTGATGAATTGTGCAAAATTTTTGGGGCGACAGGCGAGCTTGATAAAGCAGAAGTGATTTTGGGCGAGCTACTTCGCACAGATGAGATTCTCACGCACCCAACTTTTAACAGCTATCACACCGAACACGAAATGCTCCGCTATCTAAAATCCTTAGAAGATAAGGATTTGGCGATGAACCGCTCGATGATTTCACTCGGTTCTTGTACAATGAAACTCAACGCCACAAGCGAGATGTTGCCGATTACTTGGAATGAGTTTGCCAATGTTCACCCATTTGCCCCAAAAGAGCAAGTGGCAGGCTATCATGAGATGATTGAGAGCCTGCAAGCCCAACTGCGAGCAATCACAGGCTTTGACGAGATTAGTATGCAAGCCAACTCTGGTGCGTCTGGCGAGTATGCAGGTCTGCTACTCATTCGCCGTTATCATGAAAGCCGTGGCGAGAGCGGACGTGATGTCTGCCTAATCCCACGCTCGGCACACGGCACCAACCCTGCAACCGCCCAAATGCTTGGCATGAAAGTCGTGGTGGTGGCAACCGATGACAAGGGCAACGTGGACGTGGCGGATTTACAAGCCAAATGTGAAGAGTACAGCGAGCGTTTGGGTGCCTTGATGATTACCTATCCGTCCACGCATGGCGTGTATGAAGAAGGCATTCGTGATATTTGCGAGCTTATCCACAAGCATGGTGGACAGGTGTACATGGACGGGGCAAACATGAACGCCCAAGTGGCTATCATGCAACCTGCGGACGTGGGGGCGGACGTGCTACACATGAACCTGCACAAAACCTTCTGTATCCCACACGGTGGCGGTGGCCCTGGTATGGGTCCAATCGGTCTAAAATCGCACCTTGCCCCATTCATGCCAAGCCACAGCGTAACAGGCGTGATGAATGCCCCTGACGGTCAAGGCTCGGTGTCATCGTCTGCTTATGGTTCGGCAAGCATTTTGCCAATCTCGTGGATGTATATCACGATGATGGGGGCGGACGGTCTCTTATCAGCGACTAAGCGTGCTTTATTGAACGCCAACTATGTCGCCAAATCGCTAGAAAATGACTATCCGATTTTGTACACCGGCAAAAATGGCTTTGTTGCTCACGAATGTATCGTGGACATTCGCCCATTAAAAGAAGAGACAGGCATTAGCGAGACCGACATTGCCAAACGCTTGATGGACTATGGCTTTCACGCTCCGACCATGTCGTTCCCTGTGGCAGGTACGCTCATGATTGAGCCAACCGAGTCCGAAAGTATTGACGAGCTTGACCGCTTTATCTCAGCATTAAAACAAATTAAGCAAGAAGCCCTAAAAGTCAAGGCAGGAGCGGACGGCTGGACAGCAGACGATAACCCGCTCGTCAATGCCCCGCACACCGCCTTTGTCGTAACGGGCGACTGGACGCACCCATACAGTCGCGAAGAAGCGGTATTCCCCCTACCTTATATCAAGGCTCACAAATTCTGGCCGAGCGTGGGGCGTGTGGACGATGTGTATGGGGATAAGAATTTGATTTGTTCTTGTCCGAGTATTGATAATTATGAAGATTGATTGAAAAATTGATTATTAATTATCAAATCAAAAATACCGCTCTAATGGGCGGTATTTTGGTGTTTTTATGGTGTTGGCTTACCATACGTCTGGCAAATTTGATGTTTACCGATATCTGCCATAGGCTTTTGCAATTATTTTTGACGATGGTTATTCATGCCACCACTAAGCGAATTTATACCCAATAAACTTTAAAATTACTACAAACACAATGATGTTTGGATGTAGGGGCGTGCTGTGCACGCCCTGCACGGTAATGTCATCAAAGGGTGTGCTCAGCACACCTCTACAAACCCGTGGTAAATATCAAGTTGGTTGAGTGCACCAAAAAACCACACACAACAAAGGATAAGTAAAAGAGCCTTTAATTTTGTAAACATATGTTTCTAACATCTGTAAGTAATTGTCACATAACTACTTTTTTGCAACAATATGACAAGTTTATGACCGAGATTTTTTGCTATTATACGCCTGCCAACCAACTGGCACTTTTTTGAAGGAAAATCTATGAAAGCACTCAAATTCATCGCCCTACCCCTACTTGCCTTTGTTAGTTTGTCCGCTCATGCTGATGACTTTGCCTGCCAAGGAAAAATTGGCAAGCAACACATTGACGGTGATGTCGTGGTTCAACAAGGCAAAACTTGCACCCTAAACAGCACTCATGTGGACGGTAATGTCAAGGTCTATCGTGGTGGCTCACTCATCATCAATTCAGCAAATATTGAAGGCGATGTTCAAGCCGAAAACGCAAACAGCGTGCGTGTGTCAGGTGGCTTTGTGGACGGCAATATCCAAGTGAAAAACTCAGGTAATACCAGCATACAAAACGTGCGTGTTGATGGTGACATTCAGCTATTTGACAACCGTGGCACAAGCCAAGTCAAAGGCAACACCGTGGATGGCAACCTACAATGCAAAAGCAATCGCCATGCTGTAACAGGCGGTAGTAATAGCGTAAACGGCAACAAAGAAGACCAATGCCGTGGATTGTGATTGCTCAATTTATAATTGAAATAAAAATAAAAACACAATGGCGAGAGCTGTTGTGTTTTTATTTATAAATTAATGGGCATGTTGGACGTTATTAGAGCATCTTAAATATTGATGGCATTATTATAAAGTATGATAAGGATTTAGGGTGTGCCTGACATTGGTAATATTTTATGAAATTTAATGGGAATTTTACAATTCAATTCATATTTTGCAGCAAAAGCATGCGACTTCTCTGCTTGTTAAAATAGGCGTTTTCATTACAAACACCAAAGACGGATACACCTTACAGATTTCTTATAAAATATTGACAATATTTTTCAATTGTATTGATTTATCATAAACTTTTTGCTATTATGCGGACGTTTGTACATCTTAGGAGATTATTATGGCTATGAGTTTGTTAATCTTACTGGCAATTGTAGCGATAGCAGTTCTTTGGTTTTGGGTAAAATCGCTTATCGTTATGAAAGATAATACGCTATTTTTGGCGTTGGGTATCTTTTTCTCGCCCATTCCACAAATCATCTATTTCTTTACCAAGCGTGATGAGATGGACGATAGCGGCATTAGCACCATGAAAAAATTCTTCATGGCAATGGGTGTTTATATCATTTTGGGTATTGCATTCGCAGGTATTTCAGCTTCGCAAGCACCTGCTGTTGCTTATTAAGGTGCTGGTCATCAGATGTCATAAATCTGATTGTTATCAATCCACTCTTTTGAGTGGATTTTTTAAACCCCAAAACAGGAAATCTTATGAAAACCAATACACTACTTGGCATTATCATTGTGCTTTTGGCGGTATTGATTGGCTTGGTGTTTTATATGATGAGCGGGCAAGCAGAAAAGCGAGCCATTAACCACATTGAACAAGAGCTGAGCATTAAAAACGATGAAAAAATGGCGGAATTCAAACAAATCGCCTTTGACCACGAAAGCATACAATTGGCTCAATCCGCCATAAGCCATTTGAAAATGGAAATGCAAGTCTACCTAATAGACAGGGGACAACTGCCAACATCACTTGCCGAGCTTAATTTGCCGTCCAACTGGACACCCAGCAGTAAAATCAAGTCGGTTGATTTGGACAGCAATTCGGTCATTACCATCACCATTGACAACGCCCAAAGTAAAGGTGTGCTGATTTTTACACCCACCATTCATCAAGACAGCTACATTGATTGGCAATGCACCACGCCCGATATTGCAGACATTGGGCGACATTTACCAACGTGTGTTTATACAGGCACGCCCTAAACTTGCCACATGAAAAATCCGCCTATCTTTATCATGATTTGGCATAGTTAAATTTTGGCAAAATTCTATAAGATATGGCTACTTTTATCCAATGTAGCCAACAGGAACTTAGCCATGACCGACCTATCCACCCTATCCGCCCAAAACGAGCAAGCGTTTAGCACGGACGACATTTATACCGACCTTGTGCCACCGCACGGCAGTCCCACCCTGATACCGCTTGCATTGACAGGCGACACTTTAACAACCGCTTACGCCCACGCCCAAACCCTACCCCAGATTCGCCTATCCAGCCGTGAGCGTGGCGACCTTATCATGCTTGGCATTGGCGGATTTACGCCCCTTGATGGCTTTATGGGGCAAGCCGATTATGAAGGCGTGATAGCTAGCATGACGCTCGCCCAAGGCGGTGTGGACGGCACTTATCAGGGCGTGTTTTTCCCCATTCCCATTACCCTATCCACCGACACCGCCACCGCAAACACCCTAAGCGTGGGCGACAGCGTGGCTCTCGTGGACGACACAGACGCACTCATGGGCGTGCTGACCATTAGCGACATTTACACCCCCAACAAAACCGCCGAATGCCAAGCTACCTTTGGCACGACCGACCCCAACCATGTGGGCGTGGCACAGGTGCTAGGCAGTGGCGATGTGTATTTGGGCGGAAAAGTACAAGTGTTTAGTCAAGGCGAATTTCCCACTGACTACCCCGAGATTTACAAAACCCCTGCCCAGACTCGGGCAATGTTTAGACAAAAAGGTTGGAAAACCGTCTCTGCCTTTCAAACCCGTAACCCCATGCACCGCTCGCACGAGTATCTTGCCAAAATCGCCATAGAAATCTGCGACGGTGTACTGGTGCATTCACTCTTGGGCAAGCTAAAAGCAGGGGACATTCCTGCCAATGTCCGCCAAGAAGCCATTGGCGTGCTGATTGACAATTATTTCAAAAAAGACACTGTCATTCAGGCAGGCTACCCCCTAGATATGCGATATGCCGGCCCAAAAGAAGCCCTACTTCATGCCCTATTCCGCCAAAATTATGGGTGCAGTCATCTCATCGTGGGGCGAGACCATGCAGGCGTGGGCGATTATTATGGGGCATTTGATGCTCAAAAGATTTTTGACACCATTGACAAGGACGCACTTATTACCAAGCCTTTAAAGATTGACTGGACGTTTTATTGTCATGGCTGTGGCGGTATGGCAAGCACCAAAACCTGTCCGCACGACTCGTCCCACCACGTCAAAATCTCAGGCACAGCATTAAGAACCGCTTTGTCAAATGGCGATGACGTGCCCGAAACATTTAGCCGACCTGAGGTACTGGCGGTGTTAAAACGGTATTATCAAGGGGTGTGATTTTTTGTTTTTAAACCGTAGGGGCAATTTGTTTGCCCCTTTTTTATTATAATTAACATTGGCAATTTTCCAAAAAATTTAAACCAATAGACTTCCTGCAAAACCCCAAATTAAAGAAAACTGCTCAAAGTGAGCTAGCCTGCCCATAACGGTTTTCCGCCACCCGCAGGCATGGCTCAGATACCATGATACCCCACCTAAGTCAATGGTTTTTTAAGTATCTGGTATCTAGTATCTTACAAACTAACTTAAAGATACTTGTTGCTCAAAGGATGTTTGGGTTTTGATAACACCAAAACAGATATGTACCAATTTACGCATACAAGCACATAAGGCTTGCATTTTGGTTTTACCGTTTTGTTGTAATCGTTCATAAAATGCCTTAATGGTGCTATTATAACGAATGGCACTCATTGCAGACATATACAGCTTAGCACGCAAAGAGACTTGCCCTTGTTTGGACAGTTTGGTTGCTCCCTTAAAGACACCTGACTGTCTTTGTTTGGGTATTAAGCCTAAAAACGAAGCCATCTGTGAGGCTTTTTTAAATTGTTTGGTATGTATTAAGCATACCACTTCTTTGGCAATAACAGAACCAATGCCGTCAATGGTTTCAAGTAAGGTTTTGTCTTGCTTTAAACTTGGTTGTTTGTCAACAAAGTCATCAATGTCTTTGGTGAGTTTGGCAATTTCCTCTTGAAGGACATTGATGACTGTTTGCATGGATGCTTTAACCAAATCGGGCAGATTGGGTGATAAGAGCAACTCTTGTCGGTTTTGCTCTCGTTGCAAATCTTCTTTGAGTGCTTCTAAGCGAGCCAATAGAGCTTTTAGCTGTTTGGCTTCAATGCTAGGTGCTATCCAAATCTCAGGCTTGTGGCTATAACCATACCTTGATAAAATAATGCTGTCTTTTTTATCAGTTTTATGGATTACCCCCAAACTGTCTGCAAATTTGCGGACATAGTTAGGATTGACAATGCTTTGCTTGATATTATTATCATCAAGAAACTCACTTAGGTGTTCATGATAAACCCCTGTTGCTTCTAGGATGATGTGTAGCTCATCAAGATGATTGCTGACATTGGTTTTTAACCAAGCAAGCAGTAAATCAAAGCCTGCTTTGTTGTTGTTAAAAACCTTGGTTTTTACTTTATTTGTGCTTGGGTTTATAAATGCAACATCAAACTTTGCTTTGCTGATGTCTATGCCAATATAGTGTATCATCTGTCTCTTGCCTTGTTTATGCAGTGTCTGTTTTAATAAACGCACTTAGATACCATTCAGAGTTAAGATGACAAGCAAAGGACACCATCTGAGCACCAGTGTTAAGACACTAAGGGCGAACCCGTGTTCTCTTTGCTTGTATAACCCAACAACATTCTAGCAGATAATCTAGGTTTGGTGTTGGGTTGATACAAGGGCGAACGGAAAACTAGTTTTGCAGGAAGTTTAATTTCCCCCACCATAAATTCCCAAACCGAATAACGATTTCCCATTTTTACCCTAATCATTTTAAGCATTGTCATTTACAATAACTCATCTTTTTAACTTGGACTAACATTGGACTATCTTATGAAAACTGCCCTATTACCCCTAAGTATTGCCCTATCCGCCCTTGTCTTAACTGCTTGTGGGGGCGACAACCAAACTGCCGACAACAAAGCCACAACAGGCAACGCAAGCGGTCAAGTGGAGCTGTTAAACGTGTCCTATGACGTGGCACGGGATTTTTATAAGGATTATAATCCCATTTTTATCAAGCATTATCAAGGCGTTAATCCTGACATCAAAGTCAATATCAAGCAATCACACGGCGGGTCAAGCAAACAAGCCCTATCGGTCAAAAACGGACTAGAAGCGGATGTGGTTACGATGAATCAAGGCTCGGACGTGGAACTGCTTGCTGAGGGTCAGCTTGTGGACGGCAAATGGCGACAAAATCTGCCTAACAACGCCATTCCCTTTACCAGTACGATTGTCTTTATCGTGCGAGACGGCAACCCTAAGGGCATTCAGGACTGGGCAGATTTGGCGACAGACGGCAAAGAGATTATCATCGCCAACCCAAAAACATCAGGCAATGGTCGCTATGCGTTCTTAGGGGCGTACGGCTATGGGCTACACACCTTTAATAAAGACGAAGCCAAAACGCATGAGTTTGTCAAGGGGTTGCTTGGCAACGTTAAAGTTTTTGAAAATGGCGGACGGGCGGCAACCACGACATTTGCCCAACGTCAGATAGGAGACGTGCTAATCACCTTTGAAAATGAAGCCAACGTCATCAAAGAAAAATTTGGCAATATCCAAATCATCTACCCAAGCTATACCGTGAGTGCCGAAAACCCTGTGGCAGTCGTGGACGCAGTTACCGCCAAAAAAGGCACGACAGACGTGGCAAAAGCCTACCTAGAACACTTATACAGCGATGAAGGGCAAGAGCTTGCGGTCAAGTATTTCTTACGCCCAAGTAACCCCGACATTCTTGCCAAGCACGCCGACAAATTCCCCCAAATGCAGACCTTTTTCCCCAATGACGTATTTGGCGACTGGCAGTCTATCATGACGACTTATTTTAAAGAAGGTGGCGTGTATGACACATTGGCGGTGGGGGCGACAGGGCGAGTGTCGCAATAAGCCAAAAGCATATTAATGATTTTAAGCCCGTTTTGCGGGCTTTTTTGCGTTTAAAATGGCAAAATATTAAGCGTGTCTTTTAAGTGGCTAACTATTGCCTATCACACCAATTTCGGCTAACATATCCCAAACTTTTAAGACAACCCTAAGGCAAACCCATGAAAACCAAATTGATTATTTTTGCCCTAATTGCCACGCTAACAGGCTGTGTAAACCAAGCCCAAGCTCAAAACCAAAGTTGCCAAGAGCTGTATGACACAAGCCCCCAATCCGCCATTGTTATTTGTCAAAATGAGCTTGCACAAAATTCTAATAATGTTAAATTGCAGTTTTATTTGGCTGTGGCTTATGATTTGGAAGAAAATTACACCCAAGCTATTGAATGGTACACCAAATCCGCCAATCAAGGATATGCCGAAGCCCAATATAATCTTGGAGTGATGTATTACAACGGACACGGTATAAAACAAGATTATCAAAAAGCATTTGATTGGTTTGCCAAATCCGCCAGTCAAGGATATGCCGAAGCTCAAAATAATCTTGGAGTGATGTATTACAACGGACACGGTATAAAACAAGATTATCAAAAAGCATTTGAATGGCACTCTAAATCCGCCAGTCAAGGATTTGCCCAAGCTCAAAATAATCTAGGGTTGATGTATGTTTATGGACAGAGCGTTAAACAAGATTATACCAAAGCATTTGAATGGTTTACCAAATCCGCCGGTCAAGGATTTGCCAATGCTCAATTTGCTCTTGGGGTAATGTATGAAAAAGGGTATGGGGTAAGACAAGATTACATTAAAGCCTTTGAATGGTACTCTAAATCCGCCAGTCAAGGATTTGCCGAAGCTCAAAATAATCTAGGGTTGATGTATGTTTATGGACAGAGCGTTAAACAAGATTATACCAAAGCATTTGAATGGTTTACCAAATCCGCCGGTCAAGGATTTGCCAATGCTCAATTTGCTCTTGGGGTAATGTATGAAAAAGGGTATGGGGTAAGACAAGATTATCAAAAAGCATTTGAGTGGTACACCAAATCTGCCAATCAAGGGTATGGTATAGCTCAATTTGCTCTTGGGGTAATGTATCATAATGGACAAGGTGTAAAGCAAGACTTAGACACCGCCAAACTATGGTTTGCCAAAACCTGTGAAAATGGTTATGACTTAGCCTGCTAATATCTCTAATCCACATAAGCCCGTCAATGTACGGGCTTTTTTATGCCTGTTTTGTATAAATCCCAAAACCGAAAATTCATATTCCTTTTTGTCAGTATCATAATTTTGCCAATCTTTTAAAATAAGCCTACCATTTATGACATACAAGATACCATGACACACACCACACCGACCACACCGACTGCCCCCGTCCGCAACAAGCAAAGACGTATCATGCCGTTTTTTGGGCTAAGTCTGGGCGTGAGCGTGTTTGCGTTGTCGTTACTGGTTGTTTTGCCGTTTGTCATGATGATTTTGACCACGCTTGGCATGGGGTTTGGCGAAATTGTCAGCACCATAAAAGAGCCACAGGTTTTTTATGCCATTAAATTATCCCTATCTATGGCGATTTTGGCGACCTTGACCAACCTAGTCTTTGGCACGCTCATCGCTTGGGTGCTGGTGCGGTATGACTTTTGGGGCAAGTCATTTATCAACGCCCTTGTGGATTTGCCCTTTGCCCTGCCGACTGCGGTTACAGGCATTTCACTTGCCACGCTCTACGCCCCCACAGGGTTGTTCGGACAAGTGTTCACCAAACTTGGCACGGCTTTGACAGGCGAGCCGATTCGCATTGCCTTTACGCCCATTGGTATTTGGCTGGCTTTGGTTGTGGTGTCGTTTCCTTTTATTGTGCGAGCGGTGCAACCTGTGCTGGCAGAGATGTCGGTAGAGTTTGAAGAAGCGTCTGCCGTCATGGGGGCGAGCCGTTTGACGACTTTTGTCAAGATAATCCTGCCCGAGATTGCCCCTGCCATGCTCATCGGTTCAGGCATGATGTTTGCCCGTGCCACAGGCGAGTATGGTTCGGTGATTTTTATCGCAGGCAACATTCCCATGCAATCAGAAATCCTACCGCTCATCATCGTATCTAAGCTAGAACAATTTGACGTGGCAGGAGCGTCTTGCGTGGCGTTGTTTATGCTCCTTGTGTCGCTTGTGGTGTTATTTTTAATTAACTTTGCCCAATGGAAATTATCATCACGACTTGGGGCAAAAACGAATTAGAAAAGCAAATTAAAAATGAATTTGTTTTTAAAGATAAATTTATTAAACTTCCTGCAAAACCAGGTTTTCCGTTCGCCCTTGTATCAACCCAACACCAAACCTAGATTATCTGCTAGAATGTTGTTGGGTTATACAAGCAAAGAGAACACGGGTTCGCCCTTAGTGTCTTAACACTGGTGCTCAGATGGTGTCCTTTGCTTGTCATCTTAACTCTGAATGGTATCTAAGTGCGTTTATTAAAACAGACACTGCATAAACAAGGCAAGAGACAGATGATACACTATATTGGCATAGACATCAGCAAAGCAAAGTTTGATGTTGCATTTATAAACCCAAGCACAAATAAAGTAAAAACCAAGGTTTTTAACAACAACAAAGCAGGCTTTGATTTACTGCTTGCTTGGTTAAAAACCAATGTCAGCAATCATCTTGATGAGCTACACATCATCCTAGAAGCAACAGGGGTTTATCATGAACACCTAAGTGAGTTTCTTGATGATAATAATATCAAGCAAAGCATTGTCAATCCTAACTATGTCCGCAAATTTGCAGACAGTTTGGGGGTAATCCATAAAACTGATAAAAAAGACAGCATTATTTTATCAAGGTATGGTTATAGCCACAAGCCTGAGATTTGGATAGCACCTAGCATTGAAGCCAAACAGCTAAAAGCTCTATTGGCTCGCTTAGAAGCACTCAAAGAAGATTTGCAACGAGAGCAAAACCGACAAGAGTTGCTCTTATCACCCAATCTGCCCGATTTGGTTAAAGCATCCATGCAAACAGTCATCAATGTCCTTCAAGAGGAAATTGCCAAACTCACCAAAGACATTGATGACTTTGTTGACAAACAACCAAGTTTAAAGCAAGACAAAACCTTACTTGAAACCATTGACGGTATTGGTTCTGTTATTGCCAAAGAAGTGGTATGCTTAATACATACCAAACAATTTAAAAAAGCCTCACAGATGGCTTCGTTTTTAGGCTTAATACCCAAACAAAGACAGTCAGGTGTCTTTAAGGGAGCAACCAAACTGTCCAAACAAGGGCAAGTCTCTTTGCGTGCTAAGCTGTATATGTCTGCAATGAGTGCCATTCGTTATAATAGCACCATTAAGGCATTTTATGAACGATTACAACAAAACGGTAAAACCAAAATGCAAGCCTTATGTGCTTGTATGCGTAAATTGGTACATATCTGTTTTGGTGTTATCAAAACCCAAACATCCTTTGAGCAACAAGTATCTTTAAGTTAGTTTGTAAGATACTAGATACCAGATACTTAAAAAACCATTGACTTAGGTGGGGTATCATGGTATCTGAGCCATGCCTGCGGGTGGCGGAAAACCGTTAGGTTTGACAAGCTCACCACGAACGGTTTTCTTAATAACATATTTTTAAACCAAAACCTAAATTCATCATTAACACGGATACCACCATGAGCATTGATATTAAAAACATTCATAAACGCTTTGGCGAATTTACCGCCTTAAATGACGTAAGTTTCTCGGTCAATTCTGGCGAACTTGCCACCCTGCTTGGGCCATCAGGCTGTGGCAAAACCACCCTTTTGCGGATTATTGCAGGGTTAGAGACGTCCGACACAGGGCGGATTTATTTTGACGGCACAGACGTAACCGACACGCCCGTGCAGCAGCGTGGGATAGGTTTTGTTTTTCAAAACTATGCCCTATTTCGCCACAAAACAGTCGCCCAAAACATCGCTTTTGGCTTAGAACTACTCCCCAAACACCAACGCCCCACAGGGGGTGAGATTACTAAGCGAGTGACGGAACTTCTTGATTTAATTCAACTGCCCCACACCAAAGACCGCTATCCGCATGAGCTGTCAGGCGGTCAGCGTCAACGTGTGGCACTGGCTCGGGCGATTGCCACAAACCCCAAATTACTCCTTCTTGATGAGCCTTTTGGGGCGTTGGATGCCAAAGTGCGTAAAGAGCTACGCACGTCCCTACGCCAAATCCAAAAGGACATTGGCATCACATCCATCATGGTAACGCACGACCAAGAAGAAGCGGTTGCCGTGTCGGATACGGTGGTCATCATGAATCATGGCGTGGTGGAACAAATGGGTAAGCCTGATGAGCTGTTTGCTCGTCCTAATAGTGAATTTGTGGTGGATTTTTTGGGGCTTTAAAACATCATTCTATTTGGATTAAATGGTGCGTATTACGCACCCTACCGCCATTTGGTGTGTTTTGACGTTAAATGATGATATAAAAATTACCTTTAAAAACAATATTAGGATTATATTAAATAAATTAACCATAAAAAACACGCCCCATCGGACGTGCTTTTATCAGCTAATACTAGATTAACCTTTTAACACCGCAAAAATCTGCTCTTTGACCATGTCAATGGCTTGGGTGCCGTCAAACTGATGATAAGACGGAGCGTTCTCGCCTGACTGAGCCACCGCTTGATAATGGCCCACGAGCGTGGCAGTTTGGGTGTGATAGACTGACAAGCGGTCTCTGACGACTTCTTCTTTGTCGTCATCACGCTGTACCAACTCTTCGCCCGTTACATCATCTTTACCGTCCACTTTTGGTGGATTGTGAATGATGTGATAGGTGCGACCTGACGGCAAGTGAGCTCTGCGACCTGACATACGGCTGACAATCTCATCATCAGGCACGCTAATCTCAATGACATAATCAATGTCCACGCCTGCATTTGCCAACGCTTCGGCTTGGGGAATGGTGCGTGGAAAACCGTCAAAAATACAGCCATTAGCACAATCAGGCTCGGCTAAGCGGTCTTTGACCAGATTAATGATAAGCTCATCAGAGACCAACTGACCTGCGTCCATCACGCTTTTGGCAAGTTTGCCAAGCTCTGTGCCGTTTTTAATGGCAGAACGAAGCATGTCGCCTGTGGAGATTTGGGGAATATTAAATTCCTTTGAAATGAACTGAGCTTGTGTGCCTTTGCCTGCCCCTGGGGGGCCTAATAAAATAATACGCATGAGTACGCTCCAATGAACCACGAAATAAAATAACACTATAAACCACATTGCCCTATTGTTCAAGTGGTATTTAACCATTATTTATTATAAAAATAATGGCATTTACTAGGGCGTGCCTGCCTTTGGTATTTGCAATGAAAAATGAGAAAAATCGCAAGTTTTTCAAGGAAAAGTCCGCAGTTGATATTGAAATATCAACAAGGATTTTGACGATGAAAAACGAGATTTAGCCATTTTTCATGCAAAAATCAATCAAGGCTTTAAAACTCTACCGAATTTAAATAAAATGTTATCAATGTTCAACACGCCCTAAACTTACGGCACGATTTGTGAGATTTCCAAATTGACCGTATTTTGTCCTTTTTGTAATATCACAGG
This sequence comes from Moraxella sp. K1664, assembly GCF_039693965.1. NCBI lineage: Bacteria > Pseudomonadati > Pseudomonadota > Gammaproteobacteria > Moraxellales > Moraxellaceae > Moraxella > Moraxella sp. K1664. The sequence goes on along the minus strand of NZ_CP155576.1, from coordinate 1,723,976 downwards.
GTTCGCCATCAAGTCGCCCGATTCGCTGACCGCCCCACCACTGTGGCTGATACGAGCATTGACCGCAAGACCAACCCCTGCTTCACGCCCTGCCGTCAAAGTACGCTCGGGCATCATCGCATCTAAATCACTAAGCGACACCGTTACCCCCTGCACCAACTCACGCACCGACAGGCGTTTGACCGCATAAGGGGCACCGCCTGCCACGTCCGAGATAGAGACGAACAGCACGGCATTTTCATCGATTTGGGGGAGCAGACTGCTTGCCACGCTCACATGGACATTGACCCCTGCCATCGCTTTGGCTTCTTGGGCGTGAATGGTCGCCATCAGCTCATCTAGGCTTGCCAATGCCGACTGCCTGTCCGCACCGCCCTTACTGGTGATACTCTCACGCAGTTTGGCAACCCATGCCTTTGCCATCGTAAAGTTATTGGCACGCATCTCGCCCATCGCCATCATCATCATCGCCCCTTCATGGTCTGGGGTGTTTGAGAGTATGCCACGCAGGACATCACGAGCGGTCGCATCTAGCACGCCATTATTGGCAAAAAAGCTGGTCTGGGCATAAGTAATGGCAATCTCATCATTACTTTGGTCAAGGCGATAAGCACGAGCCAAGGCTTCTAGGGCTTGGGGCGTGACTTCTAATGCCATGAACAGCTCGGACAGTCGCATCCAGCGGCTCGGGTCATGGGCGTGATGATGAACGTTGGTTTGCATGGCACTGATGAGTGCGGTGCTATCGGCGGTCGCCCACTCGGGGGGCGTGTCTATCTTGCCCGCTAGCAAATCGTCCGCCACTTGTCCCACACTGTCTTGGGCTTGCCACAGCTTAAACACAGACGTGCGGTCGGCGGTTGTCAGATAAGCAAGCCCTGCCAGCACAGGTATCCACACCATGACAATGGCACGGCTTTTGATACCCACAGGGGCATAGGTCTCGGCATAGGTCTGGGCATCTAGCAGTTGGCGTTTGAGTTCAATCTCGCCCGCTTGAAAGGTTGCTTCATCTATCCGCCCTGCTTCTTTGTCCGCTTGTAGCTCGGCAATCCGCTCGCCAAATACCGCCACATTGACCGCCATGAGCTGATTGTCCACCGCCTTTTGCCCTTTAAGCCACGGATAAATCACCACCAACGCCAATACCACGCACAGCAGTACGGCTAAACTAAAAAACAAGAACAGCGTGGGGGTCATGGCGTATCCTTATCGGTTTGGGTGTGGGAATTTGAGGTATTAGAATGTTGGGCTTGCTCTGATTGGGGATTTTGATGTTTGGCTAAAATCTGAGCAACACGCTCTTCTTCGGCTTTGGATAAGGTAGCCACTTCATCAACCGCCACCGTCCGCCCTTTTTTGGCTTTATAAATCCAGCCTAAGATAAACACCACCAACAAAATGGGCGGAAAAAACCACAAAATCCACGTGGACGGACGCACAGGCGGTTTGTAACTGATAAAATCGCCATAACTGTCAAACATGAACTGGCGAATCTCGGTATCGCTCCTGCCGTCCTGTATCATCTGATAGGTTTGGTTTTTTAAATCCACCGCAATCGGAGCGTCCGACCCTGCTAAGTTTTGGTTTTGGCATTTAGGGCAACGTAACTCTTCGATGAGTGCCTTATAACGGGCTTCGTCTTCGGCACTTTTAAATTCATAAATCTCAATCGCCCCAAAACTTGCCGTACTTATCATCAAAGTTCCGACCACTGCCAGTATGGATAAGGTGTGTTTTAAACAAAATTTCATCATTGGCACGCCTGTGTTCTTTGGGTTTGGTTCGCTTGGGGGTTGGCTAGGGCGTCCATGCATGGCTTGATACTTGCCGTCCAGTTGCCTTCGTGTATCTCGCCTGTGATGTGCTTATAGACCACGCCATTGCCGTCCACCACGAACGTCTCAGGGGCTCCTGTCAGTCCCAAACTTAGCCCATATCTACCATCCAAATCCTGCACCGAGTACAAAAACGGGTCTTTGTATTGGTTCAAATAACCCAACGCATCGGCAAGCTCGTCTTTGTAATTCATGCCCACCATTGGCACACCTTGGGCGTGTAGCTCCATTAAAAAGGGGTGCTCTACCTTACAAGTCGGACACCATGACCCCCACACATTCATTAAAAATGGCGTTTTTGGCAAATTGTCATTGGTCATTACCCGATTGGGGTCGGATAATAAGGGCAAGCTAAACGCTGGCAAGGGCTTATTCATGCTTGTGGTAACCACGATGTCTGTCGGCTTACCCAAACGGTTAAAAAACATCACCATGAGTAAGGCAAAGATGATAAACGGAATCAGAAAAATCATCATGCGTTTTTGGGTGCGGTTCATGGTGTCATCTCCCCTGCATTGTCATTGGCTTTTGTGGGTTGGTCGTCTTTGGCGTTATCTTTGCTAACGTTTTCATCATCTTTGACAACTCTTTCGTCATCTTTGATAACTTTACCATTATCTTTGCCGTTATTTTTGCCATTATCTTGATTAACCGTTGTCGTTGGGCTTAGTTTGCTCTTTACCAAATCTGCCTTGACTTTCTTTATACGGTAGCGTTTATCAAACATGGCAATAAACCCACCCAACGCCATGATGATAGAGCCAAGCCACAGCCAACGCACCATGGGCTTGACGTGTACACGCACCGCCCATGTATTATTATCCACCTTGCCGTCCTTGACGATTGGCTCACCTAGGGCGACATACAGCTCATTAAACAGGCTCGCTCGCAGTCCCACTTCGGTCATCGGCATCATCGAGACGACATAGTTTCGCTTTTCAGGATAGAGCGTGGTGATGAGCTTGCCGTCCGCTTTGACTTGTATGGTCGCCCGTGTGGCATCATAGTTGGAGCCTTGCACTAGGTCAAAATCTTGCAAATAAAAATCATAACCCTGCACGTGCGTGCTGTCGCCCACCGTCATCGCCACATCTTTTTCTAGACTTAACGCACTCACGCCTGCCACGCCCAGTGCCGTAACCAGCACACCAATATGGGCGATTTGCATGCCATAGTAGCTTGGGCTAAGTTTACGCAGTCCGTTGGTCAGCCCCTTGGCGTGGCGAGTCTTATCCTTAATGTCAAGCCCGATAAACAGTAGCACCCACGCCGACAGACTCGCCGTGATATAAATGGTATGGTCAAAGGGCGTATTCTCACCCAGTAGGTTTATCATATACCAACCCACCACACCCAGTAGCAAGCTACACACCGCCGTCATCGCCAGCACTTTTAGCATGGGACGGCTGTCATATTTATACCGCATGGTCGCCCCCACACCCATAAAGGCAAGTAGCACCCATGACAATGGCACAAACAACGCATTAAAGTACGGCGGGCCTACCGAGACTTGACCGAGTTTAAAGGCATCAGCGATAATCGGATACAGCGTGCCTAGTAGCACCACCAGTGTCGCCACCAGTAGAATGATGTTATTAATAACCAGTATGGTCTCACGGGATTTTAACTGATAAAAACTCTCCACCGTCAAACGCCAACCACGCAGGGCAAACATCAATAAGCCACCACCAATGACCACCCCCAAAATCGCCAAAATTGCCATACCACGAGTCGGGTCAGCAGCGAACGAATGCACAGACGTAATCACACCCGAACGCACCAAAAACGTCCCCAAGAGCGACAGAGCAAAGCCAAAAATGGCGAGCATCATCGTCCACGCCTTGAACACGCCACGTTTTTCGGTAACGGCAAGCGAGTGCATAAGAGCAGTGCTGGCAAGCCACGGCATCAAAGACGCATTCTCCACAGGGTCCCAAAACCACCAACCACCCCAACCTAACTCATAATACGCCCACCACGACCCAATGGCAATCCCTAAGGTCAAAAACGCCCACGCCGCCACCGTCCACGGACGAGACCACCGTGTCCACACCGCATCAAGCCGACCCGCCCACAGGCTCGCCATACAAAAGGCAAACGGCACGGCAAGCCCCACATAACCCATGTACAGCATGGGCGGATGAAAAATAAGTCCGGGGTCTTGTAAGAGCGGGTTCAAATCCGCCCCGTCCACAGGCAGATTTGGCAGTGTCCGCACAAAGGGGTTTGAGGTAAAGGTCAGCATGGCAAGCATCATCACCTGCACCCCACCAAGCACCGACAGCACTCTGGCTCGCATGTCTAGCGGTAGTCCACGGCTACACACCGCCACGAGCATACACCACGTCGCCAGTATCGTCAGCCACAGCAGTAGCGAGCCTTCATGTCCGCCCCATGTCGCTGACAGCTTATAGTACCACGGGAGCAGGCTGTTAGAATGCCCTGCCACATACACCAAACTAAAATCGTTGTACAAAAACCCTGCCATGAGTGCCACAAAGGACACCAGCATCGCCAAAAACCCTGCCACAGCAAGGCTTGGGGCAAGGCGTTGCCAAGCGGTCTGATGTTTTATCACACCCAGTGCAGGCAGGACGGTTTGTAGTATCGCAAGCACCAACGCAAGCAGTAAGGCAAAATACCCCAGTTCGGTGATTAGCATAAAGACATTCTCATCAAGTTAGCGACGGCTATTTGGGTTTTGATTTTAATACTGTTAAAAACTGATTTTATTAATTTTTAAAAAATAAAAGTAATAAAAATTTGTTTAAAAATGAATTTTAAAATAACTCATCATTTTAATAACATTTAAAATTTATAAGATAACTTTTTAAAAAATAAATTTAATGGTTTTAATTTATAAATAAAATAAATCGTAGGGTGTGTAACACGCACCATTTAATGCAATGTAATACAATGCCGTGATAAATGTGGATACGACAATAATTTTAATATTGATTAAATAAACATTAAAATTAAATAAATATCATCAAACCATTAAAATCACTAAAAAAACACCGCAATCAAGTGTAGCCACCCTGCCAATAGCCCCGTTATCGCCCCCAAAATCACCAATGTCATCTCATCTTCTTTAAAGGCAGGTCTTAGCAGGTTTTGAAATTCATGGGGCGAGAGTTCTCGAATACGAGATTCAAACAGCCCAAAGATTTTGCTTGCCCGAGATGTGTTAAGTTTGGGGTCTCTAATGGGTATCATGGTCGCATCAATGGATTTGTCAATAATGGTGTCTTTAAAGGCACTTAGCTCTTTGTTATCCATACCCACTTTTAAAATGGATTTGACCACAGGCGACTCTAACAGCTCATATAAGTGCGATTTCATGAGTTCACGGGTTTTTGCCGAGCGACTGCCATACATCATCTCACTCATGATGTTTTCAAGGGTAACCAACTCATTCACGACTATCTCAGCAAAGACGCTAGACACTTCATCTTGGCGTTTCATAAAACCGCCCTGCCAGTCATAGACATGAAAATGGGGCAACATGGGTTTGACCCGACCATTATCATAGCGGAACAGACGGATAAAGGGGACTTTTTTGGGTTCGACAGGGTTAAACACCATCCAAATGGCAATCCAGTTGGTCAATGCCCCCCAAATCGCCGCAAAAAACGGCACCGTCCAATGCTGTGGCACAAAATAAAAAATCCCCATCTGAATAATCCCAAAGCCAAAGCCAATCACGGCACTGATTTTCCAGATGAAGTTAATCTCTTTTTTACCCACCCGCAAAAACATGTCCACCATGAGTTTACGGTCGCTCTCCATGCGTTTGACAATCATCGCACGCATGTCCACCAGCTCCTCAACATTGGCGGTTAGGTCAATGACCAAGGACTTCATCACCGCTGGCATCTCGCTGTGTGCATGAGCATAAATTCGCCGTCTAATGGCATAGGGCGTGTGTGTCCACAGAGCGTAGTAGCGTTCAAGCATAATCTCATCAATGAGACTCTCTAAGTTCTTATCCACCGTCTCAGTGATGAACTGTGCCATCTCCTCAGGCTCCATCGCCTGCAAAAACTCATCGATGTTGCCAAGTTTGGATAAAGTCTGGTCAACGATGACCCCAGAGATTTTGCCTGCTTTGGCAGGAACAATGCCTTGCCAGCCCAAGCCCTGCAAGCCCCACGGCATACCACGCACACGAATACCCCAAAACTTAATGGGGTGAAATAACATCTCCAACGCCATCCATACATGAGCCCATGTTACAAAAGCCGTAACAGGCGGAATGGTGAGCATGGCGATAAATTCGGGGTGTTCAGCTAGGGCTTGCCAGATGGAATTGAACATAAATCATCACTTGTTGGGGTTTGGCAATGGGCTAGACTATTGGCTAATTGACAAAATCAAAATTTAACAAAATAAATGGTAAACAATGGGTAAAAATAAAACGGCTAATTCTACCACAGTTTTGTCTATTTTGCCAAAACCATCACGCAAATCTTTGCCCAAATCTGCTTTTGAATAAATCGCATAAATTTGAACAAGTCTTTGAAAATATGTTATAATTAGGGGTTTTTTGCTATTCTTTTATAACAGTCATGACCTCATCACGTCCTAACGATTCTGACATCAGCACTCGCGTCTTTGTACGCCGAGTGATCGTGGCGTCGTTATTTGTGCTTATTGGCATGATTGGACTGTTTGCTCGTTATGGATTTTTACAGGTTCATCAGTACGATAAATACCAAACCAACGCTGAGAACAACCGCATTAAACTCATCTCCGACCCGCCATCACGGGGTTATATTTATGACCGTAACGGTGTGTTGCTTGCCGATAACGTGCCTGTTTTTTCTGCGGTCATCAGTCCCGATGAGATTGAAGACCCAGCCTATACCCTAAAACTGCTCACTCCCATCTTTGATCTGACCGATGAAGAGATTACGGACATTTTGGCAAGGATAGACAAATCTAAAAACGACCCCATTACCATCAAAATGGATTTAACCGAAGAGCAGATTGCTCAGTTTAGCGAGCGAAAGCCCTTTTTTCGGGGGGTGAGCATTCAGACCAAACTCACCCGTGTCTATCCCCATGACGAGCTGTTCGCCCATGTCATCGGTTATGTCGGGCGTATCAACGATAAAGAAGCCAAAAAAATCGCCGAAGACAACCACAAAAAAGCCCTGTATGCTGGTACCGACCTGATTGGCAAAATCGGCATCGAAGCCCAGTACGAAGAAGTCCTGCTTGGCAAACCAGGCTATCAATCCGTTGAAGCCAACGCTCATGGCGAGATTCTAAGACAGCTGGACACCAAACCCCCTGTGGCAGGCAACGATTTGTATCTAAGTCTAGATTATGGACTACAAATGGCCGCCCAAAAACAACTGGCAGGACGACGTGGGGCGATTGTGGCACTTGACCCAAAAAATGGCGACGTCCTTGCCTTTGTCTCCAACCCCAGCTATGACCCCAACCCCTTTGTCTCTGGCATATCCACCAAAGAGTATGGCATGCTTCGAGATGACATTGACCAACCTTTGTATAACCGTGCCTTGCAAGGGCTATACCCGCCTGCTTCTACCATCAAACCCTTTGAGAGCATGGGCTTTTTGCATTATGGCATCATGGGTTGGAATGACACCATTTTTGACCCTGGTTATTTTAGCTTACCGGGGGACAGCCACCGTTTTCGTGACTGGAAAAAAGGCGGGCATGGCACGGTCAATATGAGCAAATCCATCATCATGAGCGTGGATACCTATTATTATAAAAACGCTCACCGCATGGGCATTGACAAACTTCATGACTGGATGAGTAGTTTTGGTTTTGGCAAAAAAACAGGTATTGACCTACCCAACGAAAAGGGAGGTATCATGCCATCACCCAAATGGAAAATGGACACCTACGGCAAAGAATGGCTACCGGGCGAGACCATCTCTGTCTCTATCGGACAAGGGGCATTTTTGGCAAGCCCCCTACAAGTTGCCAATGCCACCGCCATGACCGCCATCAAGGGCAAACACCTAACACCCCACCTGCTCAAACGCTCCGAAGGGCAGGCTCCTGTAACCATCATTGACAAACCTGACGGGGTCATCCCCTTTAATGGCACCGAAGCCGACTGGGACAGAATGCACGCCGCCATGGAAGACACTGTCAAACGGGGTACAGCAAAGAGCATCTACACCACCCGTTATCGCATGGCGGGCAAAACAGGTACAGCACAGGTCAAATCCATCGCCCAAGGCAAAAGCTATAACAAAGCCGCCATCAGCTCCCGTCACTGGGACCATGCGTGGTTCTCAGGTTTTGCCCCCGTGGATGACCCCCAAATCGCCATCGCAGTCATCGTCGAGAACGGTGGTGGCGGTGGTAAAGTGGCGGCTCCCATCGGGCGAGCGTTATTTGATTACTGGATTCTCCAACGTGAGACCAACCCCATCACACCACCCAGCGATGAAGAATTGGTAAAAATCCGTGCCGCCAAGCGTGAAGCCATCAAAGCCAAAATCGCCAAGGCAGAAGCCGAAAAAGCCGAAGAAGAACGCAAAAAAGCCGAAGAAAACAGACAAGCTCATCAGCCATGAAAAAGCCAACCAAGCCCCATCATAAAGCCACCAACCAAGTTCGTATCATCGGCGGTCAGTTCAAACGCCGTAGTATCAGCTTTGTGGATGCTGATGGGCTAAGACCCACCCCCGACCGTTTGCGTGAGACACTTTTTAACTGGCTCATGGCAGACATTCATGACGCCAAAGTGCTAGACGTCTGTGCAGGCTCGGGCGTGCTGGGCTTTGAAGCACTATCACGGGGGGCATCTCACGTCGTCATGATAGAACCTAGCCCCACCCAAGCACACACCATCGAAGATAATGCTGACAGCCTAAAACTCACCCGCAGTCAGCTGTCCGTCATCAACGACACCGCCCAAACCGCCCTACCCACGCTTGGCACGCCCTTTGATGTCATCTTTATTGACCCGCCTTATGCACTTGATATTTGGCACGACATCATCAGTGGCATTATCGAGCATGGGCTTTACCACGCTGACACGTTGTGCTATATTGAGAGCAACACTGCCCTAGATGACATTCTTACCCCTTTTTGTGCCAATCTCTTTAAATCCACCAAAATCGGTCAAGTACATGCAGGGCTATTTACCCTGCCCATTTAGCCTGCTGTTTAACTTATGGTAAATTCCATTCAAAACACAACAAGGGTTTTTCCGTTTGTGGTGACCCATGCCTGCCCATAATGGTTTTCCCACCCACAGGCAGGTTCAGGGCGAGCAGAAAACCCAATTTGGCATACTTTTTAGACCACCACCAAAAAAACACCCACCAAGCGTTTACTTTTTGGGTAAATTTATTTAAAATAATCACTTATCGCCAAACCATTTTAACACCCCACAAAAACAAGAACATTGTTGCGTTTGGCACAGCCATCCCACTCTTTTTGCCATCTAGCAAGGTTTTCATGAAACGCATCGTTCTTAGCACATCTTCTTCTAGCCTAAACTACATTAACACGCCCCACGCTGCCCGTCTGGTGCCTTTTCACGTCATCATCAATGGCAAAGACCACCTTGATATCAGAGACATCGATACGGCTCGTCTGAGCAAAATGCTCTACGACAACCCCAACCTATCCGTCACAACCAGCCCACCAACCGCTGATGAAATCAATGCCCTATTTGACGAACTGTATGCCGAAGGCTACGAAGAAGTTCTGGTTTGCACCATCTCATCCGCCATCAGTAAAAGCCATGAGATTTTTAACACCCTAAAAACTAAATTTGTTGGCAAAATGAACATCTATGTTTACGACACCAAAACCCTAAATATTGACGAAGGGGCGTTGGCATTTGAAGCGGACTTGATGATGCAAGAAAGCAAATCCATGCTTGACATCATCAATCGCTTGGATGAGCTACGCAAAAACAGCCTGTTCATGTTTACCTTATCTGACCTAAACTTTATCGTCCGCAACAAAAAACTCTCCGCCCCTGCTGGCTTTATCGCCAATCTGTTTGGCATCAAGCCCATCATGTGGGTGGATGATATCGGGCGTGTCATTCCCCGTGACAAAATCCGCAAAATCGAACGTAGTATTAACTACATGGCAGAGACTGCCATCGCCCACATTGGCAACAAAGACGCTTTTATCTATATGGTTGATACTTCCATGGGCTTTTATACCGACAGTTTCCAAGAACTGTTTGTCAATGGCTACGGACTTCGCAATGTGCCAGTCATCCCTGTCTCCACCGTCTCCCTTGCCAACCATGGGCCGACAGGCGTGGGGCTGGGCGTGTATTACGGTAAAGTACCCAGAATCGTCAAATATCTCAAATAGTCAGGGTAGGCATGCTCTAACAAGCGGACTTCGGTTCGCTTTTTTGTTTTTGCTTTGATTTAAAATATCAAATGATGCTATTTACAAGACCAATGATTTTTAGTAAAATCATGGCAACTTACCAAAGGAATACCCATGAAACGCATCGTTCTTAGCACGTCCACTTCCTGCATTGGGCATTTATCAGTACCGCACGGCATTCGTTTGGTGCCACTTCACATCATGGTTAATGGCACTCATTTTTTTGGATGGCAAAGACATTGACACCGCCCGTCTGAGCGGCATGCTCTACCAAAACCCCCATTTGGACGTTTATTCCACACCGCCCACTTGCCAAGAGATTGAAGAGATTTTTGATGAGTTGTATGAGTCAGATTATGAAGAAGTACTGGTCTGCACCGCCGCTTCGGTACTGAGCCAAGCCCATGAGAATTTCTCAAAAGTCATCCCCAAGTATGTCGGCAAAATGAACATCTATCTGTACGACAGCAAAACCATCAACATCAATGAAGGGGCTTTGGCATTTGAAGCAAACCTAATGATGCAAGAAGGCAAATCCATGCTTGACATCATCCACCGCTTAAATGCCCTGCGAGCCAATAACGCATTCATCATGAGTCTATCTGACCTGAGTGTTTTGATACAAAGAAAGAAGCTCTCTGCCCCCGCTGGCTTTTTTGCCAATCTGCTTAACATCAAACCCATCTTATGGATTGATGACGACGGCTATGTCGTGGTCAAAGAAAAGGTGCGTAAATTTGAACGGGTCATGCATCACATGGCGGACATCGTCGTGGGTCAAACCACCAACAGAAACGCCTTTATATACATGGTAGACACATCCATCGGACTACATACGCATGAATTTAAAAGACTCTTAGCCAATGAATATGGACTGCATGACATTCCCGTCATTCCCATATCCACCGTCGCACTCGCCAACCACGGCCCAACAGGCGTGGGTCTGGGCGTGTATTATGGTGAAATACCAAGAATATTTGAGTATTTAAAATGACGATAAAGGTGTATTGTTACGATACGCCTTTATATTTACTTTATCGAAAGCTATTTTTAAATCCAGATAAAAATAAAAACAACCATTTTGCCTAAATTTTATCTAACAAATCACAATCAACACCGAACGATTATTTTTTAAGGCATTTTGATAAAATTGTTTAAATTTTTCAAAGTATTCTGCCAGCTCTTCGCCAATTTCATCCCATTCATCTTCATCATCCCAAATAGACGGATAAATATCAGCTTCTTCAAATTTGGCAAAATCTGCCTGTTTTATGAGCTCATTAATATCTACTTTATTAAGGGCATTGACCACATCAGCAACTTTATCGGCGTCTAACAAATATACTCCTTCATCACTTAGTGTGTCCACACCAAAAAAGCCACGATACAAGGCTAATTGCTCATCCGATTTTTTATCATTATAATCATCATCAGAGTTAAAGCCTGTCAATAAAAAATGCAAGCCGTCCCATAATTTATCAAGATTGGCAAAATCTTCATCATCAATCTTATCATCACGCTCTTCTAGATTTTCAAAAAATTCTTCCACGCTGCCGTCATTGTTATTTGACAATAACGCTTTATATTCTTTGGCTTGACTGTCGTCAATGGCATAATAACTGGCGTACATACCCATGATTTGCTCCTTTTGGGATTTAGGATTTAGGATTTAGGATTTAGGACTTAGGATTAAGCATTAAAAAACCAATCAGCACAATGCCAATTGGTTTTATTGTAAAACATCAAACAATCAAAATCAAATCAACGATTTCACCGCTTCCACGACTTTATCGGTGGTAATGCCAAAATGATTAAACAAATCTTTGGCAGGGGCGGACTCGCCAAAGGTTGTCATGCCAATGACTTTGCCGTCAAGTCCGACAAATTTATACCAATAATCGGTAATGCCTGCTTCCACCGCCACACGACTGCGGACATCGCTTGGCAATACACTTTCAATATAATCACGGTCTTGTTTGACAAAAATCTCAGCACATGGCATAGACACCACACGCACGCCCACGCCCTGCTCGCTTAAAGCCTTATGAGCCTGCATTGCCAAGTCCACTTCTGAACCTGTGGCGATGATGATGGCTTGCAAGTCGCCTTGTTCTTTGGCAAGCACATACGCCCCTTTTTCAATCAAAGCAACTTGCTCGTCCGTACGGTCTTGATGGGCAAGGTTTTGGCGAGATAGGATAAGGGACGTTGGGGCGTTGGCAGTTTGTAGGGCGATTTTCCACGCCACCGCCGTCTCCACCGTGTCGCACGGTCTCCAAGTGAAATGGTTTGGCGTTTGGCGTAGGCTTGCAATCTGCTCCACAGGCTGATGAGTCGGGCCGTCTTCGCCAAGCCCAATGCTATCATGGGTGTAGACATTGATGACACGCTGTTTCATGAGTGCTGACATACGCACTGCGTTGCGAGCGTACTCCATAAACATCAAAAACGTGGCAGTATAAGGGATAAATCCACCATGCAACGCCACCCCGTTGGCGATGGCGGTCATGCCAAATTCACGCACGCCATAATGCACATAGTTGCCGTCAGCGTGGTCTTGTACGCCCTTAGCACCGCTCCACAAGGTCAAGTTTGACCCTGCCAAGTCTGCCGAACCACCCAAAATCTCGGGCAATAATGGGGCAAACGCACCAATGGTATTTTGGCTTGCCTTACGAGTGGCGATGGTGTCGCCTTTGGCTTGGCAGGCTTTGATAAACTCGTCCGCTTTGGCATTAAAATCGCTTGGCAACTCGCCTGACAGTCTGCGTTGTAGCTCGCTCGCCTCACTTGGATATTTGGCTTGATAGTCGGCAAATTGGGCATTCCAGTCGCTTTCTAGCTTCTCGCCTTTATCGCACGCATTCCACGCTTGATAAATGTCATCGGAAATCTCAAAGGCATTGGCATTATTCCAACCCAATTCGCTTCGAGTTAGCGTAATCTCATCGACACCAAGTGGCGAACCATGACTGTCTTCTTTGCCTTGTTTGTTGGGACTACCCAGACCGATGATGGTTTTGCAGATGATGAGCGTGGGCTTATTGGTTTCGGCTTTGGCTTGCAAAGTTGCTTCACGAATGGCATCGGCATCATGTCCATCCACACGCAGTACCTGCCAATTATAGCTTTCAAAGCGTTTGGCGGTGTCGTCTGAGAACCAGCCTGTAACGATGCCGTCAATAGAAATGCCGTTGTCATCATAATAGGCAATGAGCTTGCCAAGTCCTAACGTGCCAGCGAGCGAACAGGCTTCGTGCGACACGCCTTCCATAAGACAACCGTCCCCCAAAAAGCAGTAGGTATAGTGGTTGATGATGGCGTTGTCGGGTTTGTTAAATTGTCCTGCCAAGGTTTTCTCCGCTAAGGCAAAACCCACCGCATTGGCAATGCCCTGCCCCAAAGGTCCTGTGGTTGTCTCAATACCATCCGCATAGCCGTGTTCGGGGTGTCCTGCGGTTTTGGCGTGGAGTTGGCGGAAATTTTTGATGTCGTCAATGGTCAAATCATAACCCGACAAATGTAGCAAGGCGTACAGTAGCATAGAGCCGTGTCCGTTTGACAGCACAAAGCGGTCTCGGTTTGCCCATTTGGCGTTTTTGGGGTTGTGATTTAAAAATTCACGCCACACGACTTCGGCAATGTCCGCCATGCCCATGGGAGCCCCAGGGTGTCCTGAGTTGGCTTTTTGGACAGCGTCCATGGCAAGGATACGAATGGCGTTGGCGTTGTGGCGTTGGTTTAAGGGGGTTGGCATGGTGTTTTTCCAAGTCTGACAAGTAAAAATTTGCGGTATTATAGCATGATTTTACAAGTCTTATAAAGGCTAATAATAAAACAGTTGTGCGATATGCGTGGCGTTTTGCTCAATGAGCGTTTGCTGTTTTTCTTGATTGTCTTTTTTGATGACTGCTATCAAAATTTTGTTGTGTATCACGGGCAAATCCTGCATTGTCATGAGCGTCATCTCATCAGCTCGTCTGCGTTTAAAAGAATAACTGTCGGACTCTTTGATGAGCACGCCTTTATTTTTTAGCGTACTTTTAATTTCATCACACTTTTTCTTATCATCTGTAATAATGGTAATGTCTTTTGCCAATATATAATCATCGCCCACTTTTTTTTCATAGAAATCTACCAAACATTGATTTAAAAATTCATCCATTGATGCGTTTTGCAATGACTGGCGATTGATGATTGGTTGGTCTGTGGCATTTTGCTTAATTTCATGATTTTTTTCTTGAATGTTTGATGTGGTAATATAAAAGTCATTGTTAATATTTTGCTCTTTTTTATCTTCATCAACATCATCACAAGATACAAAATTTGGGCGAATGTATTGAACAATATCAGACAACATCTTATCGCTCATCCTATCCACCATGGGCATGATTTTTTTATTGCGTTTTTGCCAGTAGTTAAAAAATGCCAAAAGCCATTTTTGTAAAGATTGATGTTCGCCACCATGACAAATCATGGGTTTTTCACATTCCAAGGTTTCAATCACATGATTTGGCAAACGACTGTCTGTTAATATCACGCCATAACCAAAACAAATTTTATCCACCCATGCTTTGTCAAATTTTACCAACAAAGATTGTCTTAATGCTTGCATGGCAGTGTCCGCCTGATGAAATGGTGAACCACCTGTATTGGTATGACCCGTTTTGTCTTGGTAGTACCAAATGCCATTTTGGCAGCTCACCCGACCGCCTTTGATTTCCAGCACAAATAAGCCATAATTCGTGCAAAGCAAAAAATCAATCTCCCCAAACCGTTTTTTGGGATGATGATGCAATTTAACAGAATGCATGACAACATATTGGTCTTTATCCACAAAACTTTGCTTTAAATGATTAAAGACCGTCTGTTCTGCCTTACTTTCCGTATGATATAGCATGGGTGGAATCATTTTCATGATTTTTTAGCCATACTTTGCAATTCTCTGTCTTTGTCAAAATCAAACCAGCTCATTTGCCTAAAATACGCCCAAAACCCTTTTTCATCAATCACATCATTGATTTTTGGTTTTTTTCCTGCGGTCTTAATAATGACTTTACCACCCTTAGCAGACAATGCAATGTCTTCTGGCAATACAATTTCATACGTTACTAGATTTAAGTTTTCACGGTCATTGATAAGTACCAATAATTTTTGCATTGATGTGTTAAAATTACCAAACCAAATATCCGATAATGGTGTTTTGATTTCTTGGGCATTTGTCAATCCTGAAACAATCGTCATATTCTGTGCCAGTTGCGTAAATAGCTTTTGGCTATGGTTTTGTTTATCGGCATAGCATTTAAATTCTTTGGACAACCCTTGCCAACCTGTCGCCACAGCAAACAATAAACTTGCCAACAACATATCAATCTCTCCAAGCTCACTGGTATAAATACCAGTTTTTTGCCAAAGCTCCAACACATCATCACGACTGACAAATAATATCACCGACCGCTGTAATGGTTTTGGGTATTTTTTTAATAAATCATCGGTAGATGCATTGGTAAAACGCAAATACTCTTTAATCTCTTCAACAAACGCCAAACTTTGCTCATTGCTTGATATTTGAGCCAAAGTGTGCAAAATAATGTCTTTTTTGCTGGCAAATTCAGTGCTGTTTTTATGAACAATCAACGCTTCAATCAATTGTAGCACCACTTGCCCAACGTTTGACATGGTTTGGTATTTACCCGAATGCCTTACCCAATTACCAATCTCTTGGAGCAATACATCATCTTTATCATTTAAATCAAAATGACTATTACCATGATGAATATAATTTAATAATTGCCCTGCTTTTTGATTGGTATTAGACAATATCATCAAATGATTGAGAATGGCAGTAATGGCATTTGCCAAATTTTGATTTAAAGGTTCAAGCGGTGGCAATTCAAAAAGAAATCCCAAGCTTTGGTAAACTTCAACATTCTCTTGTGTATTTTTTTGATTAAACAACTTTTCATTCGCCTTTTTGATTGGCAATGACAATGAATTGGCACTATTTAACAAACGCTCTTGAAAGGTATTTTCATCGTCAATATTTTTAAATACCACACCATCAACATCTGATAAAGAAATCGGAGCTGGTACTAATATCACTTCTGCCCCATTTAATTCATCATGATGAATATCAATCATTTGCCAAGCACCATTGATAAAAGCAGGTAATTCTTTGATTTGTCTTTTTATTAACTCATCAATAAAACTCTTTTTTAAAGTTAAAGTACAAGGTTTTAAGGTGCGTTTGTCTTCATCAATGTTGTATTCGTGCACATTTTGCGGGATTTTTTTAAACAGCGGAATATAATCACCAAACCAAGCCAAACAATCATGGTAATATTTATTACCCAAAAAACTCACCGGTGGCACCATGCCAATAGATGTCATGTATGCCAAGTTTAGATGGTTGGTTGCAATATGCCATGTGACTGGTCTTTTTGTCTTTGTCATATTAGTTTGCATAATCTGTCTCCTTTGTATAAGCATTAGCTGTTTGCATTACTTCTCTTTTTAAAATCAAATTCCCCATCTCATCTTGATGAGTTGGTAATAAATCCAACGCACTTATCCAAGTATTATTGGTAGAACTCGTTTGACTGCTTGATAATAAGATGAGTTTTTTCTTAGCTCGTGATGTCATGACGTACAGTTTCTTTTTTAATCCATCAATATCCGCTTGTCTTGCCCCCAAATAATTGATATCAGCCAAAAATACGGTATCAAACTCTAGGCCTTTGCACGATTGATGATTGATAATCACAATGCCCCCTTCACCAAAATTAACTGCATTTTTGTTTTTGGAATTTCTAAAAACGATATTTACATCAAAGCCTTGATTGTTTTTTTCTTGCAATTTATCAAAATACTTTTGACAAATATCGTCATTAGGGGCAATAATACCAATCAATTCTTTTGGTTTATTTGTAGCGGTTAGAAATATTCGATTGACAAGCCTATCAAAATTTTGCTCGTCGTAATAATACAAAACAGGACTTTCTTCATTCATGGTTGATAATGGCAAGGCAGGTCGTACACTACCGCCCGTATAAAACTGCTGGCACAACACAGCAATGGCATAAGTGTTACGATGATTTTCTGTCAAGTCAAACACATCTTCTTCGTCTAAATTAAGAATATGGCAAATTTCTTCTAGACTGCTGTTATTTTTCCCGATACGCTGATTTTGGTCGGCAACCACAAAAATATTCTTAAACCCAATCAATAATAAAGACTCATAAAATCCTTTTGCCATATCCTGACCTTCATCAATCACCAAATAGCGATTGCCATAATCAGGCAAAACATTATCCGGATTATCTTTAAAACTCCTAATGTTTGAGATAATACTCTCCCAGTCATTGTCAATATAAACTGGCGTGATATTTACCCTAGGGGCTTTTTCATTAAATATCTCTTTATATATTTGGTTATTGAACCAACCAATATAAGTGGTAAGATTTACCTTTTCAACCACTTTATCCTGACCGCCTGACTGCTCTGTGGACTTGGCAAGCTGTTGGTTGGATTCATTGAGCAGTGTATTATACACCAAGCAATGATATGTTTTTTCTTCACGTTGCAATTTTTTGACACGAAACAGTGCCACCACAGATTTGCCCGTACCAGGCCCGCCTGCGATAAGATAACGACCTTCACTAGGTAGTGCCATGACTCTCTCTTGGGTTTTGGTCAAATCTTCAATATTGGGCAAGCTAAATCGTCTGGACTTATCCACAAAATCTCCTTATTTTCATTTCACAAAATCAAAAATAGACGGCGTATGCTCATCGCCTTTTATCATCACACGGTCTAACAAGACGTTGCCACACATACAGCTTGTCTCGGGTAACAACAAACATGAATGGCATGCTGCCATATTTAATAATGCAGGTCCTTGCCCTTCATGACTGCCACACACAGGGTCAAGCGAACACCATTGGACACGCTCAAATACACGGGTCAGCACCTGAATCATACTCTTGGGTTCGGACAATTCAACCAGCCCACCAAGTGTACCATCTACGTCCGCAATCGCCGTGTAAATCAGCACGCCTGCCATAGGGTTGTCAGGGTCGCTGCTGCTGTAAATCTTCTCTTTTAAAGATGCCGCAGGATAACCCGCTAAACTTTCAAGTTCCTTAATCAATAAGTGTGAGAATGCGTGCAAAAACAAAAATCTGGCATTTACCACCAAATCTTTTTGGCTTAGCGTGTAAGCATGAGCACTGCCAGATAATCGTTCAGCAAAAATCTCTGCTCGTTTTTGGATTTGCTCATCTTGTTGCCATCGCTTGATGATAGATTCATTAAAACTGATAAAAATCCCTTCGCCATACAACTCCAAAGCAGGTAGCCAATTACTAATGCCCATCACATCAGGCGGTATGGTTCTATCATCCCTGTCCTGCTTATGATTGCCGCTCAATTCACCGCCATTAATTTGCTCTGTATTATCCACACTTATTTTGGTGTCATCGGACAACAACTCGCCACCACGAGTAAAGCCCTTAAACACCAAAATTTCTTTGAGTTTATTAACTGCCACAACTTTATCAATAAGTCTGTCAAACTTACCAAAACCATCTTGATTCATACTTTGCAAAGTATGATGAAATTCATCGCTCACATGATGAGTGACAAAATCTTCATCATCATCAAAATTTGTGGGCGTCATCAAAGCCTCATACTCCAATTCATGCAGTGGTTTTTCTTGAAACTCCTGATCAAAATTAGGATAACCCTCACGCAATAACTCAATCGCCTCTTCTAAGGATGCATTATCGCAATCAAATTCACTTTTTAGACGATTTTTCAGGGCTTTTTGCTCATCAGAGTATGCACCTCTCTGTAAAAGCTCATCTTTTTTTTCATGGCAATATAATCTATCAACAAGCGTACCACGAGCAATGCGAGATTCTGGCGGTATCACCAATGCCTCTTTGGTGATTGGTGTATGTACCCGAGTGTCATTGACTTCCATGATATAAGCAGTGGGTTGTGCCTTTGATGTATCTTGCTCTTCTTCTAGCTGTCTGCCATCAACTTTAAAGCACGCATCATAAAGCCAAGGCTGTTGATAGCCTTGAAAATATCTTGACTCACCAAGGCTAAACACCTGAGATGCCCCACAATCGCAAGCTACCTTGTTTTCTTGATAACCTTTGTCTGTTCTGGCATACCATTTTAGTTTATTATTCCGCCAATCACACCCCTTGCTACCACGATGTGCGATGCGATACCAAGGTACATCATACATATAACCACGGTTATCTACTTGCACCAAATGCACCTGCTCAAGCTCGCCATGGCAGTTTGGCTCATTGCAAACCAACATGGTCTTGTTATCTTTTTTATCTGATTTGTCGGTTTTATCAGAATCATCCAGCTGTTTGTGACTGCCTTTGTGTAAACGTCTGCATTTTGTACAGACAAACCAACTAGGAAATACCTGAGCAGGGATATAATACCCACTACCCTGCTCAAACTCACCTTCGTTGTCTATCTTGCCCACAGGTGGACGTCTTAGCTTTTGTGTAATGCCCAAAGATTTTTTAATTTGTTCAACGTATAAAATCTCCTTACCAAATGGGCGACCCTCTTTATCCGCCCAAAAACTTGTGTCCTTGACCGTAACACAAAACTGAGATGTACGCACAATAGAACCCACCGCACAATGGCGTAGCAAGTGCGACAGTCTGACATTGCTAAATTTTAATTTTTTCATAGTATCCCCAACACCCCTGTGTCTTCTACATTACGCATACTCTGCAAAGTCGCCCAAAGCCCTTTTTCGCCTTGTCCGTGAGCATATATCAAGCTTCGACCCGTACTGTCTTGGGCTTTGTAGTACAGTTTTGGCGAAAAACGCTTGGCAGATAACACCTGAGCATACTCTTGCCACTCTTGGCATAAGCCATCGATATGGCGAACAATGGCATCTGCTCGGGCAGGGTCAGCCTGACAACAAAACGCTTTGTAGATATCAACAACTTCTTTGATTTTTTCATCTGTGGCATAAAATTCATGAGCTTTGTCATTGCCAAGCATGGCTGTCACACCGTGTCGCACCGCAATGACAAGTCCTGCGTGCAACGCTCGGCGACGTGCTTGGTGCGTGTAAGGGGTAATACTGGTCGGCTCTACATGGCGATAAAAGGACTGATGATAAGGATAGAAGTTCTCATAATGCGACAAACTGCGAGCTTGGTCTCTATAATAATTGGCAAACACCACCCCTGCAATGTCACCACGCCCCACACGGCTACTTGCCTGAATGTACTCAGCGGTCGTGATGGGCTGACCGTTGATAATCATGAGTGCCAAGCGAGACACATCAAGCCCTGTGGCAACCATGTTGGTGGCAAGCACCACACTCACTGATTCAGGGTCGCTTCTGTCTTTGGCAAGCTGCCCAAAGATGCGAGTGTTGTCGCTGTCGGTGTTATTACTGGTGAGTTGTTTGATGAGAGCACCTTGTCGCCCCTTAATGTCCTTTGACACCACTTCATTGAAAAATCTTTCATTAAAGCCTAATTTTTCAAGTTTATCTTTTCTATCCAACAACAGTTCATTTTTGTGTGACGGTTCATCATTGTGTGACGGTTCATCATCACGACCAAAAAATTCATTGACATAATCTTGGTAGTGCGATTTCACATCTGATAAAAAAGCCTGATGGCTGTTGCCCACACCTTTTAGACTGCCATGATACACCACTTGCGTCCACCAAGCGTCTATCCAGTCAAAGTATTCCTGCTCACTATGTCCAAACTTAACAAAAGGGGCAACCATCAATAAAGATGCCAAAGGCGTTAATGCTTTTCGGCGACTGAGCAATGGAGCAAAATACCCCACATACAGCCGACCTGCTCGCACATCAAGCGGTACTTCTTTGGCAAAAAATGCATCGCTGGCAGACAAGCCTTGCGGTGGGAAAATCGCCAAGTCCTTAGCAAATAGTTTTTGCACTTGGTTTTTGGCCTCTTTGATGGTGGCGGTTGATGCCACATATTTGGGGCGTACACCTTTGGCAGTGATGACCGTCTGTAAGGCAGACTCATACACCCCTGCCACCGAACCCAACGCATTGGCAATCAGATGCAGCTCATCTTGAATGATAAGCTCAGGCGGGCGATTTGACCCTAGCCCAAAAAAGGCAGATGAGCTCTCATTCCATGCAAACATCGCACATTTATCTATCGTGGCAAGCAGGACAGTTGGTGGCGTGCGATACAGCATCTCATCCACGATTTGGCATGGCAGTTTTGCATCATCTTTGCCATAGTCGCATGCTTTGTTGTGACAAGCTATATAAAAATAACTCTTGTCCATGTGGAAGTTTTGATGATTAAACGCTGTGCGACACCACGGGCATTGGGTGATGATGAGTGAGCTGTACTCATCCTTGTGCTTGGCTTTTTGTAGTCGCTCTTGGGTGTCTTTTAAGGTATTTGGACTTGATGACTGCCCTACCCAAAGTCCGATGCTTATCGGCTCTTGTCCAAACATCGGATTGTCTTTACGGATAAGCTCCAAAGCACAAATCAAGCGAGTGGCTCGTAAAAACTGCTGAACGGTAAGTAGTTTTAAGGTATAACGCATGAGTACCGTTGTACCCCCGCCTGAATTTGGATATCTGAGTCGTCTGTACAAAATCTGATACGCCGTCAGTCCAAGATACGCTTCGGTTTTGCCACCACCTGTGGGGAACCAAATCAAGTCCACCGTATCACGAAAATCATCGTATTCAAGCGTGGTAGATTTTAAAGCGGTCAAAACAAACGCCAACTGAAAGGCACGCCAGCTTTTGCTTGGGTGCGTCATCTGCATATACATGGCACGATTGGCATAAGCAAAAGCAGCAGCGACCATCTCATCAGACTCAATCAGCTCAATCCCTACATACATACGCTCACACGCTGTTATCATGCCAGCCACTAAACGCTCGCCTGCGGGTCTGTTTTGGGTATCCATACGGTCAAGCTCATGGATTTGGCTTTGTATCCATTCACGATACCGCTCCACAAATGCCTTTAACTCTCGGCATACCGCTTGGGTATTGGTATGAGTATTTTGTAAAAACGCCATAGAAAGCACGTTTTTTATAGACTCATCATTGATGTCAGCGGTAACCTGTGGCACTTCTTGGATGGGCATAAAATCCGACATAATCTCATGCACCCGCCCATCTTTTAATATCCAATGAGCCGCCGTCCCATGCCCAACTGCATAGACCTTTTTGTGGCGGTATTGTAGCTGTATTTCCTGCTCGCTTTCACTAAGCAGGGCATAATCCACACTGGGATAATCGCCCACCACACCTTCATCGACCACACAAGAGAATTTCACATCAAATAGTGTTTTTAAAGCCTGCTCTTTTTTGTGACCAGCCTTGGTCTTAGTATTATCTTTTTTATCATCAGATTCGCCTGCCAACTGTTGTGTATTGACAAGACTTACTGTGATGATTGTACCGTGAGTGTGCGGCGTGGTGCGTACATTAATACTTGCCAAGCTTTGTGCTTGATTTTTATCATTACTTCTAATAAAAATGGGATGGTTTTTTTGGATGTCATCATGACGGATGACAATACTTTCATCAGACAATGCCAAACAATCTATTTCATAGCTGTCCTTAACATACTGTCCTTCCTTATTACGAGCTTGACCATCAGCTTCACCATCAATTCCAACAAAACGTTTGGCAGACGCCATGACTTGAATTTGCCATGAACGGCTCGCCACAAAAAACGAAAAACCCACCGATGACGGTGGTACATAACGAACCTGCTTGACCGATTCGGCAGTTTCTTTTTCATCTTCTTGGGCGGACGTGGCATCTGTTGCCATCTCATCAATTACATCGCCAGCAGGGTCAATCCCCAAACCCGCCCCAATCGGAAAAAGCACGCCCACGACATACCTGTCAGACGGCAACCCTAAATACACCTGCGACTGTTTTAGATTGGCACCTGACAACTCTGCCTTTACCCAATCCACCATACTACGACGGTGTTGTGCCATCAAATCTTTGGAACGCTCCAAACCACCACTCATAAAAATCTCTTTTATTAACAACTGTTTTATTTTAAAACAGATAACCATCAAATACAAGAATTTATGTCATAATCCGCCCCATTGAGCGAATTTTGGCAATAAAAAAAACCGCTTAATCCTAAGACTAAACGGCTTTTTAAAACATCATTTAAGCACTTCAATCCCACCCATATAAGGCTGTAACACCTTAGGAATATTGACCGTGCCGTCTGCGTTTTGGTGGTTTTCTAAGATGGCAAGGAGCGTTCTGCCCACCGCAAGCCCTGAGCCGTTTAGGGTATGCACAAGCTCGGTTTTTTTGCCGTCCTTGACCCTTGCCCCCATACGGCGAGCCTGAAAATCGCCACAATTAGAACAGCTACTAATCTCACGATACGTATCCTGAGACGGTAGCCACACTTCAATATCGTAAGTCTTGACCGCCCCAAAGCCCATATCACCCGTGCATAGCGTGATGACACGATAGGGAAGCTCCAACGCTTGCAAAATACTCTCGGCTTGGGCAGTCATCTCTTCTAGGGCTTGCATGGACGTGTCCGCTCGCACGATTTGTACCATTTCTACTTTTTCAAATTGGTGCTGACGGATAAGCCCACGAGTGTCTCGCCCTGCTGACCCTGCTTCACTACGAAAGCAAGGCGTATGAGCGGTGAGCTTCATCGGCAAATCGCTCGGGGCAAGTATCGTATCACGCACGGTATTGGTAAGTGGCACTTCGCTTGTCGGTATCATATAATAGCTGTCCGACACCTTAAATAGGTCTTCTTCAAATTTAGGCAGTTGTCCTGTTCCCTTTAAGCTCTCACTATTTACCATATAAGGCACATACATTTCGGTGTAGCCCTTACTGATGTGCGTGTCTAGCATAAACTGAATCAACGCTCGGTTAAGCCGTGCAAGTCCGCCTTTTAACGTGCTAAATCTTGCTCCCGTGAGTTTGCTTGCCAACGCAAAATCAAGCTGCCCCAAGCCTTCGCCAATGTCGGTATGGTCTTTAATCTCAAAATCAAAGGTTCGTGGCACACCCCATGTGCGTACTTCCACGTTGTCGCTCTCGTCCGCCCCCACAGGCACGCTGTCATCAGGCAGGTTCGGTATGGCAAGGCTTGCATTTGTGATGACCGCTTGCAAGTCCCTTAGCTCGTTTTCGGCGGTTTTCATCTCATCACTTACCTTTTCCATTTGGGCAAGCAGGTCATCGGCATTTTCGCCACTGCGTTTTAATTCGCCAATTTTTTTTGCCCCTGCGTTTTTTTGAGCTTGCAATTCTTCGGTACGGACTTGTAGCTCTTTGCGTTTGGTTTCTACATCCGTCCAAAACGCCACGTCAAGTTCATAGCCACGGGTTGCCAGTTTTTCTTTTAAAGCGGTCAAATCGGTGCGTAATAATTTGGGGTCTAGCATGGGTTTACCTTTTTACTAAAATTTTGCTCATCATATCAAATTTACCACAAAATTTCACTTGTTTTTGTTTTTTGGGTTTATTTTTTGGCAAGTTTTGGGTAATATAGGCATTTTTACCGAGAATTGACCGCCATGAGCCAAGCCAAGATCAAAGCCAAAAAACAAGACGCACTCTACCCCTACACCCTACAACCTGTCGCCCTAAACATGACGGACGCTGAATTCAAATCGGCACAGCTTGCCCTATTTGAAAAAACCGCTCAATCGGTCGGCTTCAAATCCATTCGTACCAAAGAATGGATAATTTTGGGCGTGTTGGTCGTGCTTGCCATTTTGGGGCTTGTTTTTGTCAGTGGCTATTCTACGATTATTTTTTGGATTATGCTTGTGGGCGTGGGCATCTACCTTGCCCTGCGGACGCTTGGGCTACAATGGTACATGAAAAAAGAATTTGAAAAACAAGTTGCCGAGAGCGGTCTGCCCGATGAGATGAGCGAGCTAAAACTTGGCGTACAAAGTCATGGGCTTATCATGGCTGTGCCTGTCAAAAATGCCCCCGCTCCGCAAATGCGTGGCATGAATCTACGCCACGCCCCCATGCAGCAAGGGGTCATTCCGTGGTCGGCGGTTAGCCAATGGGACGAGACGGACAATTTTGTTTTTATCATGTTTGAGCTAAATGGGCAAAAGGGCAGTCAAATCCTGCCAAAACGCCTAAGCCAACAGCATTTCCCCGTAAATACCGTCATCAAGCATTTACAAGAAGTTACACCAAAGGGCTTGAAAGCGGATAATATAACAGTATAATGATTCTCAATAAATCCACAAATTTACTGTGTATTTATTGAATAAATTTATGATAATCATCAAAATCACTAATTTTACTCATCATAAAATTGTGGTATTATGATTATATAAATAAATTGATTACCAAAAATCAATTTATAATACTGATTTATAAACCAACCAATCGGAGAAATGTTATGAGTACCAATCAAATCGGTCTTGAAAAAGCAGAACTTACCCCAGTTATCAAAGCCCTAAACGCCCTACTGTCTAGCTATCATCTGTTTTATATCAACGTGCGTGGCTATCATTGGAATGTCAAAGGCGAGCATTTTTTTACCTTGCACCCAAAATTTGAAGAGCTGTACACCGAGCTACAACTGCAAATTGACGAAATCGCTGAACGCATCCTAACGCTAGGTGGTACGCCATTACACGCTTATAGTGATTTTGCCGAGCGTTCTAGCATCAAAGAAGACAAAGGCGTGTTTGACGGTCGTGGCTGTGTGGAAGGCGTGGTTAAGGGCTTGCAAACACTTATCGAAGAACAACGAGCCGTTGCTGAGCTTGCCGAAGGGGCATCTGACCAAGGCACGTCCGACATCGTTACAGAATATGTTCAAGCCCAAGAAAAAGAAATTTGGATGTATAATGCGTTTTTGGGTTAATCCACATCATTTAACCCATCATTAACCCAATTAAAAAGCCCTTAACTCTACATTAAGGGCTTTTTATCGTGCCTATTTCTAATTCTAAAATAGATCACCATCAGCCAAATGCTGGCACACGCTTAGGAATGGTGCTCAAAAATTCATTTCTGGCTTGATTGTCCGTCTCATACACCCCAAGCATACAGGTGGTGCGGGTGGTGGACTGTTGTTTGCCCACGCCACGCATCATCATGCACATATGGCTTGCGTCCATGACGACCGCCACACCACGACAGTTCGTAAGCTCATGAATGGCTTGGGCGACTTGTTTGGTTAAGTTTTCTTGGATTTGTAGGCGTTTGGCATACATATCAACAATGCGAGCCAGTTTGGATAAGCCCAATACCTTACCATTTGGCAGATAGCCGATGTGTGCCACGCCAAAAAATGGCAGGATGTGATGTTCGCACAATGAATAAAATTCAATGTTTTGCACAAGCACCAAATCAGCATTATCGCTGGCAAAAATGGCATTATTGGCAACCGTATGCAGGTCTTGATGATAGCCTGCCGTCAAGTCCCGAAAGGCTTTGGCGGCACGCATGGGCGTATCAAGCAGTCCTTCACGGCTTAGGTTCTCGCCACTGGCGGAGATGATATTGGCGTAGTTCTGGGCGGTGGCTTCTACATCAAAAGAAAAGGCGGGCGTGGCGTGGCTGTCGCAATGTTGGCACATGGTATTATCAAATAAAAATAAACGTGATATTATAGCGAAAAAGACAAGATTTGCCAAATGGTTTGTGTGCTTTGTCATGGTAATGGGTTGTAATTTTTGCTTTTTTAAATTTACCCTTTTAAAATAGCCAAATTCAAATAAATGGCGATTAATTAAAAGTTTACAATCGTTCCTAAATTTTCCCCATTTGACAAAATCTGTGGTATAATGCCAACAATTTTAACTAAATGCGTGGAGCGACTGATGTTATTAAAAGGTCAACGATTTGTGGTAACGGGCATTGCCAGTAAGCTGTCGATTGCGTGGGCGATTGCCGAGTGCTTGCACCGTGAAGGGGCGGAGCTGATTTTGACTTACCCCAACGACAAAATCAAAAAACGGGTAGACATGGCGGCCGAGACCTTTGGGGCGGTGGCGGTGTTGCCTTGTGATGTTAGCTCGGATGATGAGATTGCCAAATGCTTTGATGAAGTAGCTCGCATTTGGGGCGACGGCGTGAACGGTGTGGTACACGCCATTGGTTTTGCCCCTGCCGAGCAGTTGGACGGTGATTTTACAGACGCCACGACCCGTGAAGGCTTTGCCATCGCTCACGACATCAGCTCATACAGCTTTGTGGCACTTGCCAAAGCCAGTCGTGAATTGCTTGCCAAACGTCAAGGTTCGCTTTTGACTTTGACTTATGAAGGCAGTATTTCTGTATTGCCAAATTACAACGTCATGGGACTTGCCAAAGCCAGTCTAGAATCGTCCGTGCGTTATTTGGCAAGCTCGCTGGGCAAAGAAGGCATTCGTGTCAATGCCATTAGTGCAGGCCCCATTCGTACGCTTGCCGCCAGTGGCATCAAGTCATTCCGCAAAATGCTGGACGTTACCGAAAAAGTAACGCCCTTACAACGCAACGTCAATCAAATGGAAGTGGGTAACGCCGCTTTATTCCTGCTATCGCCTTGGGCGAGCGGTATTACAGGCGAGATTTTGTTTGTGGACGCAGGGTTTAATACTGTCGGACTAAGCAGTGAGCTTATAGAACTGGTGGCGGACGATACCGAGTAAGACACGCCTAAGTCTTGTAAAATTTTGTAACATTTTAACAGCACACAATCAAGCACGTCTTGTGTTGTGTGCTTTTATTTTTGTCCAAAGTTTTGTAAACTAATTGGTTTGGTATCACTCATTCATCCGTCATGCAAAACCAACTTCCCACTTGGGTACTGTGTGGGGCGGTGGTGTTGGCATTTAGTGCTGGCATTTTGAATACAACCGCACTCATGGGATTTACTCACGTTTCGGCATCACACGTTACGGGCAACATCAGCCTGCTGGCGGTTACGTCTTTTCATCATGACTGGGAAAACCTATGGCTACTGCTTGTGTCGGTGGGCTCGTTTTGGCTTGGCTCGGTGCTAAGTGGCATGATTATCGGGGGCAGTGAGCTACACATCAAACGTCATTATGGCTATGCCATGTACCTAGAATTTGTCCTGCTCTGTGGCAGTCTGTCGCTGTATCTATCGGGCAACGACTACGGGCAAATGCTCATCGCCATGGCGTGCGGACTACAAAACTCCATGGTGGCAACCTATCATGGGGCGGTGGTGCGTACCACGCATCTGACTGGGGTAACGTCCGATTTGGGGGCGACTGTGGGGCATTGGCTTGTGGGGCGAAAGGTCAGTCTTGCCAAAGTGGTGCTACAAAGTGCGTTATGGTGGGGATTTTTTGGCGGTGGCTTTGTGGCGGTGTGGCTGTATGCCAAATATGGCTATTGGTCAATGCTTCTGCCGATTACCATTATTTTTCTCTCGGCAATCAGTTATGTGCATATGGAAAAATGGTTTCGTCGTTCCGAGCGTATGATTAAATTTATGATGATAAAACGCAAAAGAAAAAGATAGGGTGGGATTTTTAAAATCAATAGGGGAAATTGCGATATTAATGGTTGTAAATTTATAATTGAAAATATGATTAATTAGATACCTAAAATTTTTAAAATGTATTTTTTAAATAAAATACTTGGGCGAATACAATTCACCCCTACATATCTCAATTTAATAATACCAAATTAAAATTAAAATCAAATAATAGTAAGGTGCGTACCGCGCACCTTTTAAATGAAAAATCTGATTGGTGCGTCATACGCACCTACTGTCATTGGTGTATTTTGAAATTAAATGATTATAAATTAAAATAAATTAAAATCAAATAATTTAAGGTAAATTGAGCGGTTTAATAAAAACCCAATATCATGAAATCAGTTATTTTAATATAAGCCCTAGCCGTCCACTTTAAAATTTTCCAAATCAGGCAATTCGGGCAATTCTTTTAAATCAGTCAAACCAAATGCGTCCAAAAACGCCTTGGTGGTGTGCAATAAGGCAGGGCGACCCAACACGTCTTTATGTCCCTTTTCCATAATCCAACCCTTATCAAACAGTTGGCGTAAGATATGGCTAGACACGCTCACGCCACGAATATGCTCGATATCCGAGCGAGTAACAGGCTGTTTATAAGCGATGACACTTAGGGTCTCTAACAGGGCTTGGCTTAGGGTCTCTTGGCGTTCGGGGAATACCTGATGAATGATGCGACTGTACGAGTCCTTGATTTGCAAGCGATAGCCACTGGCGGTCTTGGCAAGGGTCAGCACGCTGTGCGACAAACGCTCTTCTAGCACCGCCAGTGCCACATCAAATTCATCTTGGCTTATCATCAAATGCTTTTTTAAATCATCTGCCGTCAAAGGCGACTCGCTGGCGTGCAGTAGCACTTCAATATAGCGACTTAACGCTGTGGCAGTGGCGTGGGTGTCTTTGATGTCATCAGCGATTTTGTCGCTATCACTGTTGGGTGTAAGCGTGGATAAGGGTTGGTTGTTTTGCATACGGTTGTCTAGGGCGTGTTGAACATTTATAACATTCTTATAGATATGGCAAAATTTGACAATTTCAACCAATTTTTGCATGAAAAATGGCTAAATCTTGTTTTTCATCGTCAAAAACTTGGCTGATAGAACGACTATCAGCCTGTGTTTTTTCCTTGAAAAACGTGCGATTTTTCTCATTTTTCATTGCAAATACCAATATTCAACACGCCCTAATGATCAATGAAGCCAATATAAAGTCTGCTCGGACAAGTCAAAGCCGGTGTTGTTGATGTTAAATAAAGGGTCTTTTTGCTTGCCTTTTTTGGACGTGGGGGCGTCCATGACTTCAAGCTGAAAACTCTGGGCGATGTCCACATTTATCTCACTTTTGAGTAGGGCGTCATCACCGTCAGCAAAGCCAATCAGCCCCCGTTTTAGAAGCTCTAACACCGCCACAAAACTCACGACCACGCCCACACGCCCCTGCGTTTCATCGAGTAGCTCGGCAAACGTGCCAGAGCCTTGTTGGCTTAACATCAGGCTAATCTTAGCGATACGCTCAGGCAGTGGCACAGGGTCGGTCTTGATGTGGTGCATTTGATAATCAGGCTTGATTTGCATAGTAATCAAGCTGTTGATGAGTATCTGGGGCGAGTAGCTTGGCAATTCGGCTTTCATGGCTTCACTACTAGGCAGGCTTGCAAATGCCAAAAACACATCACGTTCTAGGCGGATGAGACTGTCTAGTCGGCGACTGGCTTCTTTGATTTGGGCATATTCTTCTAGCCGTCTGATGAGTCGTGCTTTGGGGCTCAGCTCTTCGCCTATGATTTCAGGTTGGGGTAGCAAAAGTTCGCTTTTTATGGCAATGAGCGTACTTGCCATGAGCAGATAATCGCCCGCCAGTTCAAAATAAGTATCATCAAGCTCTTTGATGTAGGTCAAATACTGCTCGGTAATCGGTAAAATGGCGGTTTCGGTCAAATCAAAATTATTCTTTTTAACCAAATACAACAAAAAATCAAGCGGGCCTGCAAATTGTTCAAGCCATATCGCAAATGCTTGGGGTGGGATATATAAATCATCAGGCAATGATGAAACGGGCGTATCAAAAATACGGATGGGGGTGTCGGGTTGGGCGGTGTCGGTCATTTAATGGGTTTGCCTTAAATGTTTGATATGTTCTTTTTTGTTGGTTTTATTGTTTTCCAATCTTTTCATGTTTAATAAATGAATTAAACGCTCTATCTCATCTTGGCGAAGTATGGGTTCTTTTATGGATAAAATATAATCCGTAAAATTTGATAAGTAACAAATATTATCAGGAAAAGAGTTTTTTAATTCACAATTCCCAGCAAAAACAATAACAGAATGAAAATAATCATTTGTTAAATTTAAAGTTTTTTCTAAGGCTTTGATGTGTCGGTAATTTTGATGTAATGGATTTTGAAAGAATTGCTTTTTGCCATAAATATTTTGCACCCATTTTTTATCATGAACTTTGCCAAAAATCCAACCTTGATAATTTTTGGTTTCCACCACAAAAATACCAAATTTAGAAATATAAATATGGTCAATTTGCGTAATGCCAAATTCATCTTGAATTAAAACATCATGAAAATCATGATAAATATCTGTTGGTAAAGTACTGTTTGATTTTATATTTACCAATTTTTCGCCAAACCACCCTTTAAATAAGGGTGATTTTAAAAAGGCGATGATGAAAAATATTGGCAAAAACCACAAAAGTGGTTTTAATGAATTGATAAAAATGGGCAAAATATCCATTTATTTCAACTTCGCAAGCGGTTTAATCCCAATCGCACGTCTGGTTTTATCGAGCTGTTTTTGGGCGACACGGCGAGCCTTAACCGCCCCCATTTGCAAAATCTCTTCAAGCTCCTTAGGATTTGCCATAAGATGAGCGTATTTTTCACGCATGGGAGCAATCTCGCCGTCAATCTTGTTAAACAAAATCTCCTTAGCTTCGCCCCAACCGATACCACGTCTATAATGCTCGGCAAGGGCATTTATCTCATCAGGCGTGGCAAAGGCCTTATAAATCTCAAAAATATTACATTCATCGGGATTTTTGGGTTCTTCGGGGGCTTGGGAGTTGGTTACGATTTGTCCGATTGCTTTTTTTAGTGCCTTTTGCGGGTCAATGGTGGGACTGCCGTCCCCAAATAGCGGAATGGTGTTGCCGTAGGATTTGCTCATTTTGCGACCGTCAAGCCCTGTCAGTAGGGGCGTGTTTTCGTCCGTTACGGCAGTCGGGAGCGTGAACAGCTCTTTGTATTTAAAATTAAACGTCCCTGCAATGTCTCGTGCCATTTCAATGTGCTGAATCTGGTCTTTGCCGACAGGGACGTGCGTGGCGTTAAACATCAAAATATCCGCACTCATCAGCACAGGATAGCTAAACAGCCCCATGCTGATACCAAAGTCAGCGTCCGTGTCTTCTTTGGCAAGGTTCATATCCACGCTCGCTTTGTAGGCGTGGGCTCGGTTCATCAGACCTTTGGCACAAGAGCAGTTTAAAATCCACGCAAGCTCAGGAATCTCAGGAATGTCCGACTGGCGATAAAAGGTAACTTTCTCGGGGTCAAGACCGCAGGCAATCCAAGTGGCGGCAATGGCTTTGGTGGAGCGATGAATCTCATCAGGGTCAAAACATTTGATAATCCCATGATAATCCGCCAAAAAGAAAAAGGCGTCATCATCGGAGTTTTGCACCGCTTGAATGGCAGGGCGAATCGCTCCGACATAGTTGCCCAAATGGGGAATGCCTGTGGTGGTAATGCCTGTTAAAATGCGTTTGGTGGTTGGTGCGGTCATGATTTTCTCTTAATGTTAAATTATTGTTCAATCAAACTTTTGACGGTTTGGCAAATGGGTGCATTATCAATGCTTTTTGATTTATTGATAAATCGTTTATCAAAACTGCTTAATGGTAAATAATCATACTGTTTGGCAATGGCTAAATGAATGGCATCAGCAATATCCATGCCTTCAATCGCCCAACGCATTGCAGAAATTACCGCTTGTTTATGTTCTAAAATAATCGTGGGTAATTTTGATAAAATCAAAATACTTTCAATGACACTTAGTTTTGATTTATCGTAAGATTGTAATACCCACGCCAATTCTAATATCACTGTTATGGGTACAAAACATTGATAATTACTTAATAATTGCAATGCCATTTCTTGTTGGTCAATATCATCGCCCAAAAAATAACGGGCAAGAATATTGGTGTCTATGCTAATGGTTTTCATAAACCTGCCTTAATGCGTTTATCATCAGCATTTAGCATTGCCATGATGCGTTTGCTTTGCTCGTCAATATTTTCATTATCATCGGCAACATCATTTTTTAAAAAATTGGCGTATTTGGCAATTTCTGGCAAAATGGGTTTTTTGGTTGGTTTTTGGGCGGATAATAAAAGCACGGTATCATCGTCAAAATCTGCCAAAACATCATCATCAAGCACAATCAAGCGATGAGAGCCAAATTTTTCAACCAATTCTCTTGTGGTAAGTTGCATGGTTTTATCCTTGTCAAAATGAATGTCAATTATAGCAAATTTTTTTAAAATTTTCTTTAAAATATAGGGCATGTCTGACATTGATAACATTTTTATAATACGATAAAGTTTCTCGCTTTAATCAGTTTTTATTGCAAATACCAAAGGCAAGCACACCCTATATTTTATCATTTTTTATAGTCTGGCAAAAATCATTTTGACAAAATAAGCAGGAAATTTTATAATGTATATATCTAAAATATACACAATCATAAGGGGAATTGTTATGACTGTTGCCAGTATCTTTAAAACCAACCAGACCCAAGCTGTTCGCCTACCCAAAGTCGTGGCATTCCCTGATAACATCAAGCACGTTGATGTTAAAGTGGTGGGTAATACTCGCATCTTGTCGCCTGCGGGGTCGGCATGGGATTATTTTTTTGACCATGTGGACGTGCCAGATGATTTTATGAGTGAACGGGAACAACCCATGCCCCAAGAGCGAGAAGAGCTTTTCCCATGATGACTTATATGCTTGACACCAATATTTGCATTTATGCCATGAAAAACAAACCGCAAATTGTGCGTGAGCGGTTTAATCTACATCAATACGAGCTCTGTATTAGTAGCGTAACACTCATGGAGCTGGCGGTCGGTGCTGAAAAGTCCATGTCTCGTGAAAAATCCTTTCATGCCTTAGAAGTATTTGCTGATACGCTGACCGTATTGGATTATGATGTTCGTGCCAGTTTTCAAACCGCCAACATCAAAGCCACGCTTGAAAAACAAGGTACACCCATTGGGGCGTATGATGTCATGATAGCAGGACACGCCAGAAGTTTAGGGTTGGTTGTCGTTACCAATAACGAACGTGAATTTAACCGAGTGGACGGACTAAGAGTGGAAAACTGGTTAAAATAACTCACCCATAATAATCCGTCCCGTCCGCCTGCGTTTTAAACCGCCGATGAAACCACATCCATTGGGCAATATCCTTTTTGATACTATGCTCCATGATGTCGTTAATACGCTGGGCGTCCGCCACTTCATCATCGCTTGGGTAATTTTCAATGACAGGCGATAGGCTGATATGATAATGCGGGCGTTTGCCTTTGGGGATATTGTCAGGCGTTTGGCGAATCATATCAAAGGCAATAAACACAGGCGGATTTTTTTTATTCATGCTGGCAAATCGTCTTTGGGCGATAATGGTTGCAGACGGCACGCCAAAAAATGTCGCCATGACCCCATGCTCCAAGCCAAAATCTTGGTCAGGGCTATACCATATCACTTTACTATCTTTAATTCGACTGATGAGTTTTTTCATATCACGGCTATTAATCTGCTCATCAAAAATATGACGGCGACCATTATAGATAAACCATTCCAAAAGCGGATTATTTTGTTTACGGTATAGACAGTCAGCAGGGAAAAACTGCGTACATAATCGCCCACCCAAATCTAATGTCGTAAAATGCCCGCCCAATAATATCACGGCTTTATTTTCTTTTTGAGCGGTGATTAAATGCTGTAATCCTGAAATGCTAAACGTGCGTTTAAAGACATTGGGGCGAAACCATGCGTTTAGCGTCTCAAAAATACCAATGCCTTGATTGACAAAAACCTGTTTGGCGATTAGCACTTTTTCATCATCGCTTTTATTGGGAAAGGCAAGGGTTAAATTCGTGAGCGTATCTTTGACCCGTCTTTTGATAAGCATATACGCCAATTCGCCAATTTTTCTGCCAAGCCAAAACTGGATACGAAGTGGCAAATAAACAAGCGGTAAAAATATCATTAACGCAAGCCAAATTCCCCAGTATTTTGGCAATAAAAATTCCCATTGAAATGGGGCTTTGTCCGCCATGCTTGTTTGTTTGTGAGTGGCGGTCAAATCGGGCATTTTTTTAATGTCAATTTGTGGGTTATTTGATTGTGGGGTTTGATTGTCGGTGTGGCAATTGCCCCCACAGCAGTTTTTATTGCTCATTGTTTTTGTCTTATACGCTTTTGAATTTGAAATAAACTAAGAAAACCGTTCGTGGTGAGCTTGGGCAACCTACGGTTTTCTATCACCCTTCGACAAGCTCAGGGCGAACGGAAAACCTAAGGCTTGAAAATCTTTTTATTTTACCAAATTTTCCAATTCATCCCAACGCTCTAATTTTTCCATTAAAAGCTCATCAATCTCGCCAAGTCGTTCGCTATATTGGGTCGCCAATGCCAAATCACTGACAAATAACGAACCGTCCGCCAGTTTGTCATTTAGCTCGCTTTGCTCGCTTTCAAGGTCGGCAATTTCATTGGGTAGGCTTTCTAATTCACGTTGTTCTTTATAGGAGAGTTTGCGTTTTTGTTCAGCTTTGGGCGTGTCGGATTTTGGTTTGTCAGCTTTGACTGTTTCTGATTTTTCAACTTTATCCGCTTTGGGCTTGGTTGGTTCATGGCGGGCTTTTTGAGTGAGATAATCTTGATAACCGCCCACATATTCATCAATCACGCCATGACCGTCCTTGTCCGTGCCAAATACCCACGTTTGCGTTACCACGTTGTCCATAAAGGTGCGGTCGTGGCTGATGAGCAAAATCGTGCCGTCAAAGCCTGCGACAAACTCTTCTAATAGTTCAAGCGTTGCCATGTCAAGGTCGTTGGTCGGCTCATCAAGCACCAAGACGTTGGCAGGTTTTAGCAAATTTTTGGCGAGCAATACACGGGCTTTTTCGCCCCCTGATAGGGCTTTGACAGGTGTTCTGGCACGGTTTGGCGTGAACAAGAAGTCCTGCAAATACCCCAAAATGTGCGTGCGTCTTCCGCCCACGTCCACATAGTCCGAGCCTTCAGAGACGTTTTCGGCAACGGATTTATCAAAGTCTAATTGGTCTTTTAATTGGTCAAAAAAGGCGATATTTAGGTTTGTGCCGAGCTTGACCGTACCGCCCACTTTGGCAGAGTCATCAAGCCCAAGCACGGTGCGGATTAGGGTGGTTTTGCCCACGCCATTATTACCGATGATGCCGACTTTGTCGCCACGCATGAGCAGGGTTGAGAAGTTTTTGACCAGTATTTTGCCGTCATATTGTAGAGTTAAGTCCTTGACTTCACAGACGATTTTGCCCGATTTTTCGGATATGTTTTGGGTGAGTGAAACGCTCCCCACCACATCACGGCGTTGTTTTCGCTCTTCACGAAGTGCCTTTAACGCACGCACACGCCCTTCGTTACGAGTACGTCTTGCTTTAATGCCTTGGCGAATCCATACTTCTTCTTGGGCAAGTTTTTTGTCAAATTCTTCAAAAGATTTTTGTTCGCTGGCAAGCTCCAATTCCTTTAACTCTTGATAGCGAGCATAGCCCTTAACCCCTTGGGTTACGTCATAAGTGGAGAGTTTGCCACGGTCTAGCTCCACAATGCGAGTGGCAAGATTATCCACAAATTTGCGATCGTGCGTGATAAACAGCACGGTCAAATTTTGCCCGAGCAGGTAATTTTCTAGCCAGTCAATGCTCTCTACGTCCAAATGGTTGGTCGGCTCATCAAGTAGCAACACATCAGGCTTAACCACCAATGCCCGAGCGAGCAAAACCCGTCTTTTTCGTCCGCCCGATAAGTCGGCAAGGCGGTCGGTAGGGTTTAGCCCCATGTTGTCAAGTAAGGTGCGAGCGTTTCGTTCTAGCTCCCAGCCATGCAAAGCGTCAATCTCATGTTGCACGTCCGTCATACGCTCGCAGGCGGTCATGTCGCCCGTTCCGCATTTGTCCGATAGGTCGTGGTATTGGCGAAGCAGGGTTGCCACTTTTTCATCGCCATTCATGACAATGTCAAGCAAGGTGCCGTCATCGCTTGGCACGTCTTGGGCAAGCATGGCAATCTTGATACCGTCTGCAATGATAATCTCGCCGTCATCGGGGCTTTGTGTGCCGTCAATGAGCTTAAAGAGTGTGGATTTACCTTCGCCATTTCGCCCAATCAGACACACCCGCTCGCCCACATCAAGGCTAAAATTAACGTGGTCTAAGACAGGGGCAACGCCAAAGGCAAGAGAGATATTTTTTAGATGAATGAGTGCCATAATTTATTTTCAATACGGATTTTTGGTTTTGGTTTAAAAATATGTTATTAAGAAAACCGTTCGTGGTGAGCTTGTCGAACCATGAAAAGGTTTTCTTTCACCCGCAGGCATGGCTCAGATACCATGATACCCCACCTAAGTCAATGGTTTTTTAAGTATCTGGTATCTAGTATCTTACAAACTAACTTAAAGATACTTGTTGCTCAAAGGATGTTTGGGTTTTGATAACACCAAAACAGATATGTACCAATTTACGCATACAAGCACATAAGGCTTGCATTTTGGTTTTACCGTTTTGTTGTAATCGTTCATAAAATGCCTTAATGGTGCTATTATAACGAATGGCACTCATTGCAGACATATACAGCTTAGCACGCAAAGAGACTTGCCCTTGTTTGGACAGTTTGGTTGCTCCCTTAAAGACACCTGACTGTCTTTGTTTGGGTATTAAGCCTAAAAACGAAGCCATCTGTGAGGCTTTTTTAAATTGTTTGGTATGTATTAAGCATACCACTTCTTTGGCAATAACAGAACCAATGCCGTCAATGGTTTCAAGTAAGGTTTTGTCTTGCTTTAAACTTGGTTGTTTGTCAACAAAGTCATCAATGTCTTTGGTGAGTTTGGCAATTTCCTCTTGAAGGACATTGATGACTGTTTGCATGGATGCTTTAACCAAATCGGGCAGATTGGGTGATAAGAGCAACTCTTGTCGGTTTTGCTCTCGTTGCAAATCTTCTTTGAGTGCTTCTAAGCGAGCCAATAGAGCTTTTAGCTGTTTGGCTTCAATGCTAGGTGCTACCCAAACCTCAGGCTTGTGGCTATAACCATACCTTGATAAAATAATGCTGTCTTTTTTATCAGTTTTATGGATTACCCCCAAACTGTCTGCAAATTTGCGGACATAGTTAGGATTGACAATGCTTTGCTTGATATTATTATCATCAAGAAACTCACTTAGGTGTTCATGATAAACCCCTGTTGCTTCTAGGATGATGTGTAGCTCATCAAGATGATTGCTGACATTGGTTTTTAACCAAGCAAGCAGTAAATCAAAGCCTGCTTTGTTGTTGTTAAAAACCTTGGTTTTTACTTTATTTGTGCTTGGGTTTATAAATGCAACATCAAACTTTGCTTTGCTGATGTCTATGCCAATATAGTGTATCATCTGTCTCTTGCCTTGTTTATGCAGTGTCTGTTTTAATAAACGCACTTAGATACCATTCAGAGTTAAGATGACAAGCAAAGGACACCATCTGAGCACCAGTGTTAAGACACTAAGGGCGAACCCGTGTTCTCTTTGCTTGTATAACCCAACAACATTCTAGCAGATAATCTAGGTTTGGTGTTGGGTTGATACAAGGGCGAACGGAAAACCTAGTTTGGCATACTTTTTATACCACTACCTGCTTTTCAATGATAAAATGTGCCAATTATAGCAAATTTACACCTTAAAGGGGAAAATAAAATGACAGGCACCCACGCTGATATTACTGACTTACAAATCAAAATCGCCTATCTTGAAAATACGGTAGATACACTAAATGACGTTATTGCCCAGCAGGATAAGACGTTAAAAGACTTGCAAGACCAATTAAAACTTTTGTATAAATTCTTAGAAAGTCGTGATGATGACGGCATTGCTCCGTTTGATTTATTGGCAGACAGACCACCGCATTATTGAGTGGATAAAACAAAAAACAGTATTTAATTTATAATAATAATTATTATTTGTAATCATTTATCCATATTTACAAATTTTTGATGAAATGCCAAAAAATGGGGATTTTGTGCGGTTTTTGCTATTGCTTTATGAGTTATTTTGTTTTAATATGTAGCAATGAAACATTTGTTAAAACGTTTGTTATACGATTGTAAAAACAGTTGTATGGATGTTTTGGCAGGATTTCTAGGTGTATGTGCGACATACGGAAATTTTATGGTAATAAATCGGAGTGGTTCTATGTTTAACTACAAACACTTAGCAGTAGCGATTGCGTCCATCAGTGCAGTTGGCGTGGCAGATGCAGCAGGTCTTGACCGTTCAGGGCAGGACATCACGGCATTTTTACAAGATGGCACTTATGGCGAAGTGGTCTATACTTATATTGATGCGGATGTGTCAGGCAAGGACATCTCTGACAACTCAATCTCTGACATTGCCGAAGCCTATGATTTTGGGCGTTTTGGTGTGAAAGCGGACATTAATGACACGTTTAGTGTGGGCGTACTTTATGATGAGCCATGGGGTGCGGCGGTACAGTATGGTGGTAGCAATAACTTTGTTAGCCAAGGGGCAGATGCAACAGTTAATGCTTTAACTGGTGGTCTTGCTCCTAATGTGGCAACTGCCCAAGCACGATTTGCACAAGCCCAAGCTGGTATTGCTCAGTTACAAAATGCCATCGCACAAACTGCAGCAGCTGGTGGCGATACTACCGCACTACAAGCACAGCTTGCTAGCACTGTAACCACTGCTCGCAACTTAGGCAGTGCGTTAAATGTCGCATCTACTGCCGAAGAACAAAAAGACGAAGGCACCAACGTAGAAATCCGCACCCAAAACGCCACATTATTACTTGGTGCCAAATTGGGTGAAAACAAAAACTTCCAAATCTATGGTGGTCCACAAATGCAACGCCTGACAGGTGAAGTGCATTTGCGTGGCACTGCGTATGGTGGCATGGGTGGTTATGACGCCAACATCGGTGCAGACATGGGCTATGGCTGGGTGGCTGGTGTTGCTTATCACAAGCCTGAGATTGCCCTAAAAGCTGCCTTGACCTATCGCTCCGAGATTGACCACGAGCGTTCTATTGCTGAATTTGTACCTGCAACAGGCTATGCAGGCTC
This sequence comes from Moraxella sp. K1664, assembly GCF_039693965.1. Taxonomy (NCBI): domain Bacteria; kingdom Pseudomonadati; phylum Pseudomonadota; class Gammaproteobacteria; order Moraxellales; family Moraxellaceae; genus Moraxella; species Moraxella sp. K1664. The sequence continues at coordinate 1,683,840 of NZ_CP155576.1, read as the reverse complement.
TCGTGACTTTAAAGTTACCCTACCTGAGTCATGGAATCTAGACTTTCAAACAGGGATTAACCCAACCACGCTCTTGACCGCCAAAGTGCGTTATGTGCCATGGTCTGACTTTAATATTACACCACCACAATATAGTGACACCATCAAAGGCAGTAACCCTGCTCTTTATCCAAATGGTCTGCCCATTGTACGCTATGCAAAAGATCAGTGGTCGGCAGAAGTTGGTTTGGGCAAAAAAGTCAGTGACAAACTTGCTGTATCAGGCAGTGTCGGTTATGACAGCGGTGCAGGCAATCCTGTCAGTACGCTAGGACCTATCAAAGGCTATTATAGCCTAGGCTTGGGTGCAAAATATAACGTTACCCCAGAATGGTCAGTGTCGCTTGGCGGTAAATACTTTAAATTCGGCGATGCAACTGCACAAATCCCAACTCAGGTAGGGACAGATGCTAGCGTGGCACGTTTTGAAGATAACGACGGCTATGCGGTCGGTCTAAAACTGGCTTATCAGAAAAAATAACCAAAACCCCAAACTCCCAAAAAAACGGTTTGAGCATTCAAGCCGTTTTTTTAGTTTACATTTACAAACCTTTTAACTTGCATAAACAATCAATTTTTATTATAATAACCAAATTAACGATATCGGGATTATTTCATAATTTATTGTTATGAGATTTATCAACATTAGCTTACCAACTTCGGGAGAATACACCTTGCGTCCATTCAAATCACTTTTTGCACTTATGCTATCCATCCCACTTGTTGCCTGTGGCGACAAACCTAGCGAGACAACAAATACAGCCACCAGCAATGAGCCTGCCACGACCCATGTTCAAGCCACCGATAACAACTTGCCTGTATATCGTGTTGGGACAATGCCAGACTATGCCCCTTATGGTGTGAGCGATGAAAAAGGACAGATTGGTGGGTTGGACATAGACATCTTGCAAGCGGTTGCCAAAGACCAAGGATTTGTCATTACCACTCACAGCGTGCCATGGGACATCATGCCAGAAGCGTTAAACAGCAATGAAGTTGATATCATTGCCAATGGTTTGGCAGGCGATGATTATCCCCAAGACACCATTGTTGCCACTGACAGCTACATGCGGTCTGCTGACTGTGTTTGGGCAAAGGATAAGGAGAAATTAGCGAACTGGCAAAAAGGCATCATTGCCACGCCTGATGTGGCGGACATGGGTGCAGAGCTTGCTGAGAACTTTAATATCAGTGAGTCACAGCTCGTGATTGACAAATTAGAATTTGGCAGTTTACAAAGCTTGATTCATGATAGAGCGGACGTGGTAGTAAGCGATTGCGTGGCATTAGATTATTTTGGTAAACGAGAAGAGTTTAAGGCATTCCAATTTGAAAAAATGATCGTGCCTGATTCAGATTTGCCCGAGCAGTCCGACTTAGTGTTTATGGTACGCAGAGAAGATGATGAACTATTAAACAAAATCAATCAAGGACTTGCTAATATCAAAAAAAGCGGTGAACTTGCCCAAATAGAACAAAAATGGCACTAAATCCTTTGGTGTTAAAATTACTAACAAACCACTTGTTTCTAGCAAGTGGTTTTTGTGATTTTTCATGTCAAAATATATGCTAAAAATCGCATTTTGGCACAAAATCTGCTATCATAAGCCAAATTTTAACTTTATTATTCACCATGAAAATCCTACCTGAAAAACAATTTCTTATCGCCCCGTCTATTTTATCAGCCGATTTTGCCCGTCTGGGCGATGACACAAAAGCCGTGCTAGATGCAGGGGCGGACGTGGTGCATTTTGATGTCATGGATAACCACTATGTGCCAAACTTGACTTTTGGGGCGATGGTCTGCCGTGCCTTAAAAGATTATGGCATTACCGCCCCCATAGATGTGCATCTTATGGTAAAGCCTGTTGATAGAATGATTGAGGAGTTTATCAAGGCAGGGGCGGATATTATTACCTTTCACCCAGAGGCAAGCGAGCATATTGACAGAAGTTTACAGCTTATCAAGGACAGTGGTGTCAAGTGTGGATTGGTCTTTAACCCTGCCACGCCCTTACACTACCTAGATTATACCATTGACAAACTTGACCAAATTCTTATCATGAGCGTAAACCCTGGTTTTGGTGGGCAAAAGTTCATTGATGGTACGCTTGATAAGGTGCGAGCGGTTCGCCGTATGATAGATGAGCGTGGGCTTGACATTCGCTTGGAGATTGACGGCGGTGTTAATCCTGACAATATCCGTGCGATTGCGGACGCTGGCGTGGATATGTTTGTGGCGGGTTCGGCGATTTTTGGTAAAGAGGATTATAAGGCGGTCATTGAAAAAATGCGTGATGAGCTTGCCAAGTCTGATTTGGCTAAATGATGGTACGGTAAATTTATGTCAGAATTAAATACTAATCCCAAATCCCTAAGTTCAAAACCTCCAAGCCTCGTCCCCATTGGTGTAACCATTGGGCTTGCTGTTTTTGCCCTTGTGCTTGCGTTGGCAGGGTATGGCTTTCGCCTACTGGCAGGGCATGACGTGGGGGCGGTGGTGCGTCATGCATCTGTGGTGGTGTCGTTTTTTATGATTGTTGTGCCAGCGTTGTTCGTGGGTGGGGCAAAGCTATTAAACGAATTTAACGGGGCAAATATCCAAACCCGCAACGCCATCACGCTTGGGTATCTCACATCTGTTGTGGCGATTTTGACGATTATGGGGCGGTATAGCTGATGGCAAATTTTCAAATAAGCAACATTTTACCTGACCGTTTTGTGCCAAAGGACATTCCCAAAGGCTTGATTTTGACCCTTATCATCGTCATCATGCTCACAAGTCTGTCCGCTTATCGTTATGGCAATGGCAACACCATGCAAGGCGTACTTCATGTCCTAGAAAACTGGGTGCTATACCTGCTCCTTATCCCAAGTTGTACCGCCCTTGTCAGTCTGCCGATAAAATACCGAGACAACAGCTTTGATGTGCGGATGGCGTATTATCTGGGGATGTTTGTGGGACTGCTATTTATGATGGCAAAACTTAGATATTGGCGTTAAAACGGTTGCAATTACTGGCTGTTTTTAGTATAATACCAAGCTAACAATTTGGCAAAAAGCCAATCACAGATGACAGAACACCACCCCAATCGGCGTGGTGTTTTTAGCTATGTATTGATAATTATCAGGAGAGACCATGCAACGCTATCCCATGACCCCACAAGGACACGCCGCCCTAGAAGCAGAATTAAAACAGCTCAAAACCGTGGAGCGTCCACGCATTACCGCCGCCATTGCCGAAGCTCGTGAGCATGGCGACCTAAAAGAAAACGCTGAATACCATGCCGCTCGGGAACAGCAAGGGCTGTCCGAAGCACGCATTCGTGACATCGAAGCAAAACTTGGCGGGGCTCAGGTCATTGACCCCACCACCCTACCCCAAGACGGGCGTGTGGTATTTGGCGTGACCGTGGTCATCGAAGACGTGGATTCGGGCGACCAAAAACGCTACAAAATCGTGGGCGAAGATGAAGCGGATGTCAAAGTCGGCAAAATCTCGGTTGGCAGTCCCATTGCCAAAGGCTTGATTGGTAAATCAGAAGGTGATGAAGCCAAAATCCAAACCCCAAGCGGTTTGGCAGAGTATGAGATTGTTGAAGTCCTATACGAATAATGAGCTTTGCCAGTCATCGCCAACAAATATAAACGATACAAACAACACACTCACTAAGGTCGTCTTATGAAACATCTACATTTACTCATGGTTGTGATTACCATTGGGCTGTTTTTATATCAAACAGGGCTGATTTTCGCAGGCGGTCAGGTGACCCAGTCACGCACCTTTAAGATAGCAAGCCACGTCATCTATTTGCTACTGGTTGGTAGTGGGCTTTATTTGATGTGGCGGTTGTGGCAAGTAGCAGGGGCTCAGTATTGGGCGGTTGTCAAGATTATGCTGTTGGCTGTGGCGGTCTCTGCCAATATCAAGGCTTTGCGGGCTCCACTACTGAGCCAAAAAAAGGCAGGCATGGTGATTGCAGGTATCGCCTATGTGGGGATTTTGGTGCTGGCAGTAACCAAGCCCATGCTTTGATACACCATGGCACATGATGACATCCCTGTCATGTGCCATCCTTGCCATTTCTGGTTTTTTGTGAGTGATGATACTTATAAATTGACATCTATTAATTAGGACAACCACTCGCCCCTACACGCCCATCATCTACATCCATCATTTAAAATACATACCTAACGAACTTGATATTTACCACAGGCTTGTAGGGATATGCTGAGTACACCTTTTGATGATATTGCCATGCAAAGCGTGCTCAGCAGCCCCTACATCCACACATCATGTGGTTGTAGTAGCCGTACTCATTGACGCTTTTATATACTTTTTTACACAAACACCTTTTGCACCAATATCATATACAAAATCGTCCCCACGCCAATGGAGATAAACATATTTTTTCGCCATAGGTGCAACCCCACGACCACCGCCCCTGCGATAAACTCCGCCATGCCGTGATATTGCCCCAAAATATCTACGTTTTTGTAGCAATACACCACGAGCAGTCCAAACACCGCAGACGGCAACGCCTTGCCCAGATATTGCACAAAATCAGGCACTTTTTTGTGAGCAGGAAAGGCCCAAAACGCCACCCAACGGCAGAGCTGAACGGCAACAATGGCAGTGGCAATGGTCAAAAGTTGTTCATTTAGGGTCATTTTGCCACCTTATTGGTCAATTTGTCATGAAGTGCCGAGCGTCTGACGGTCAAATACACCAAAATGCCGAGCATGGCAGGGATTAAAAAGTTCGTTTTGCCAAACACCACCAACGCCAACGCCGTCATGCCAATGCCAAGGAGCGAGCTTTCGTGCGTGGCTTCCCTACCCCATTGCTCCACAAAAATCACCAAAAATAGTGCTGTCATCGCAAACTCCGCCCCCTTCAAATCAAACGGCAACACCGCCCCCATGACCGCCCCCAGTGCCGACCCTGTTACCCAATAAAGGTGCAAAAACAGCGTAACTAACACCATAAACCACGCCTTATCCACGCCTGCCTTGTCCGTGTCGGCGGTGTAGTTAATGGCAAAGCTCTCATCCACCATGCCTGCGATGAGATACCAGCGTTTCCACCCCGTAATGCCCCGAAATTTATCCAACATAGAAATGGCATAAAAAATCTGTCTGGCACTAATCATCGCCACAAGCAAAAACACCGATGACGGGTTGAACGCCATGATAAGTAGCCCCGCCACGATAAATTCCACCGACCCTGCAAAAATCAGCACCGCCATGATGACAGGATACCATGCCGAAAAGCCAAGCGAGTGCATATACACCCCATACGCCATACCCAAAAACAAAAAGCCCGACAAAATGGGCAAGCTCTGGGTAAAGGCGTATTTGGCGGTAGTTCTAAAACAATAGTCGGTGGTCATGGTGTGGGCAGGTTATGATAAAGAGAAATATTTTACTTCATTCTCAACTTAAAATGGTAACTTATTGATTGTTTGAGAATTATTTTTGAGTCTTAGGGACGAATTGCAATTCACCCTTGATAAATCAATCATTTATACAAAGTTGAGAATGGCATATATTTTACTTGAAAAGACGACAATTTATCATGACAAATTATTATCTTTTAAAAAGCAAAAAGTTTGTCATATCAGATTTTACAAATCAAGCGATTTTGGCAAAATTATGTTAAAATAACCTTTTGTTATTTTAGAATTTGATGATGAAAAACTTATTATTTAGCCTAGCACTGGCACTCACCCTAACCGCATGCGGACAAAAAGGGGCGTTATACCTGCCCGAAAAATCCCCCACCCCACCCCACTCTACCCCAACGCAAGGCGAGCCTGTGGACATGCCTGTTAGCACCGATTCCAATGATTATTGATGGCAAAGATTGATTTTATAAATTTTGACAAATAAAAAAGAGAACCCCATGAGTAAAGTTATCCCCCTATTAAACAAAGACGGCATTGAAAAGATGAAAGTGGCAGGACAACTTGCCTCAGAAGTCCTACAAATGCTAGACCCCCACGTCAAGGCAGGGGTAAGTACAGGCTTTTTGGACGATTTGGCGTACAAACACATCACCGAAGTCCAAAACGCCATTCCTGCTTGCCTAAACTACCACGGCTACCCCTACACCCTATGCACGTCTATCAACCATGTGGTGTGTCATGGCATGCCCGACCACGAGCGTATCTTAAAGGATGGCGACATCATCAACATTGACGTAACGGTCATTAAAGACGGCTATTATGGCGACACGTCCGCCATGTGGATTATCGGCGAAGGCTCGGTCATGGCAAACCGCCTATGCAAAGTCGCCCAAGACGCTCTGTATGCAGGTATTAGCGTGGTAAAAAATGGAGCAAGACTTGGCGACATCGGGGCGGAGATTGAAAAGATTGTCCTGCCTGAGCGGTTTTCTATCGTGCGTGAGTTCTGCGGTCATGGCATTGGCACCGAGTTTCACTGCGAGCCACAGGTGCTACACTACGGCAAAGCAGGAACAGGCGTGGAGCTAAAAACAGGCATGGCACTGACCATTGAGCCGATGATTAACCAAGGCGTATGGCAAACCAAAATCATGAAAGACGGCTGGACGGCTATCACCAAAGACCGCAAACTCTCCGCTCAATGGGAACATACACTCATCGTTACCGATAACGGCTGTATCATTACCACGGGGCGACCCGATGAAGATCTAAGCTGGGTGAAAAGCTAGATACCCAACTTAATATCAAAACAAAGACCCGACATGATTTGTTGGGTCTTTTGTTGTTGGGTTTGTTGATAAACTCCTTATTGGATACAAACTTAACACCCGTCAACAGTCAAACAAAAACGCCCCCATTGGGAGCGTTTTTGATGTTGTTTTACAGTATTGAGATGGTTAGACACCTGAAACGTTAATACCGTCTTGGATGTAAAGTTTTACACTTCCATCATCTGTATAACCTTCATATACTTTAAAGGTTGTGCCGGTTTTTTCGTCATTATAAGTTTCTTCTGACTCTGTATTCATGCCTTTCATCAATTTCACGGTATCTCTACCATCCCCATCCACATCACCACGAATGAACAGTTGATTTCTACCATCTGTCATATTTAGTACTGTGTCAGCAGTGATTTCTAGCGTCTGAGCAAAATCATTTCTCATATCAATCTCTTCAATATTCTTAACGTTTCGCACATCGTTAAAGTCAATAGGTAATGGATTGTTATTCTCGTCAAGCTCCAACCAATGTGTTAATGACAGGATATCCACATAATCCTTACCATCGGTTGCTTTGCCACCCTGATTATTGGCACCATCACCGTCAATCAAGACTGCATCTTTGGCATAGAACAATACATCATTACCAGCACCGCCAATGAGTGTATCTCCACCGCCATTACCAACAATGACATCATCACCGATACCACCATAGATAATATCAGCTTGGGTTGAGCCTACAATATAATCATTACTCTCACCATCAACGTAAGGATTGGCACGACTTTCTTGCATTTGAGCCTTTGTTAAACCTTCAAAATTAAATACCACCTCTGACTTGGCAATATCGCCATCTGAGTCACTATATTGATATTCCACTGTGAATGTCTCATCAGCCCCTTCGGCAATAAGTCTGGCAATATCATTGACAGCAGTAAAACGATAATCACCATCTTTTCTACCCACAAGCGTACCATAAGTAGTAACGATTTCAGTAGACTGAGCATTTTCTTGGGTGGTTTCTCTGCCGTTGGCGTCTTTGTAGGTGATTTCTTTAATATGTGGATTATCACCATCAATGGTTGCCGTCCATAGAACATCAACCTTTTTGTTGCCTTGACTGTCTAGCAACAAGTCACCACCCATATGAATCTTACCTTGAATATCAACGTTGGTTTCAAGGTCAAGGGGGTTTGTGATAGGCTCGATACGAGCTTGGACGTTATAGTTATTGGTCTGGTTTTCATCTGAATGCACAAGCACCATCTGAGCTTTATCTAAGAACGCTAACGCCTTATCCACATCTTCTTTACTAAGTATCGGGTTGCTTGGGTGGTTATCATGGAAACCGTTGGCAACCAAACCAAGATTCTCCGCCTCAGTAATCAAGCCTGTACCAAATGTCTCTTTTAGCATTTCCATAGCTACCTGATCATAAAGATAGCCAGTTGTTCCACCTGTCTTAACCTTCAAGGATTCTTGCAGGAAGTACAAATATTGGGCTTGCAGATAATCGGCATAACTGACATTTTCTGGCATACCTTGTGGGACATTATTGGCAACAGGAACAAATCCTTCAACACTCAAGCGATAAGCTGTATCGCCAATGATAAAGGTCTTGTCTGACTGCTTAAATGCCACCAAATCGCCTGCTACGCCATCAAGAACACCGACGTTTTGAGTCTCTAGATGCACAAAGTTGTAGTCAATGTCTGAGATGGTAACATCTTTGCCATTGATAGCTGTATTAAAGCTGTAGGTCAACGTACCCGAGCGAATCTGCTGACTGGCTGTATAAATAGAGTAGTTTTGGTGAGTAAATGTACCGATATTGAACGATTCACCAAGACCTGTGATTAGCTCCTTAACGTTAGTGCCAGAGAACTCGCTGTTTTCTCTAGCTTCATAGGCAGCTTGATTATACCCTTGGTTTTCCCATGGAAATGGCACACCCCATGCAATTCCGTCATACAATGGGTCATCATCTAAAATTCTCCAACGAGCAGGGTAATTATCTCTTAAATCATTAAATACATTATCGTTTAAATTTTCAACGCCTTTTAAAGTGACATTCTGCTTAAAGCCACCGATTAGACCGCTAAGAGTCACTTCGTCATGAGCCACTTGGATATTATGCACCACTCGTTCTGCGATTGGTGCATCATCTTCAATCACTACCACCACAGTCTCATTGGTTGCAATGTTTGAATCACCATCTTTGGCAATGATGGTAAAGTTTACAGGCAAGTTGTCTTGACCTTCTCCTGCTGACGAATCAGCGGTAATGATAGAGTTACCCTCATGATAAATGGCTTTATGAAGCTCAACATCATAGGTAAACTCAACCACTTCTTTGCCATCAACAGTTGCAACTTTACGAGAGTTGTTATCTATCGTAACGGTCAATGCGGGGTCTTCGACATCAGTCTCATAGGCATACCAAGTAATCTTGCCTGCGACGCTTTCATCTTTTTCCCATGTCAGATTCGCACCATTTTGACTCAAGCGAATTGGGGTGGCATTTGACAAGTCTAACGACAGTCTATCAAGCAAGTTTGTATCAGTGGTATCGACATTGGTGATGCATATCTTGCCTGATGTTCTTGTCTCATTAGTGATGTCGTAGTCATTATTATTTGGTGTACTTGCATTTACTGTGGTGTTGTTGGCGTGCTTAGCAGAGTCATTATCTTTATTACCTCCTGGCAAGCCCTCTTCTGAGACGTGAGCTGGTGGATCAAGCTCAATGGCGGGCTTATCCTTGTTGGCATCAGTCTCACCTTCAAAGTCATCAATCACCGTGGTTACTGACTGCTTATTAGAGTCTGTGGTGCGAACATCAGCATCGTCAAGTTTGGCCTCAATGAGCTCAACACGATAGGTCTCTTTACCCTCATAAATGTCATCATCAACAATCGGAAGATTAATCTCAAACTTGGTTTGACCCGCTGGGATTTCAACTTCGACCACTCTATCGATCACAACAGAGTCACCAAAGTCTGCTTGTTCGGCAGGATTGATGGTGTCACTTGCTTCGGGTAAGGTTACTTTATATTTTACCTTGATTGGCTTATCAGAAGTTTTGCCATTTTCAATCTCAATGGTGTAATTAGCCGAGCCTGCACTTTCAAGGACTTCATCGTCACCCTTGATGATAACCACAGGTTTATCCCCTGTTGGTGCAGGGTTATCTGTTGGGTCGACAGGTTTGGTTGGGTCAAATGGCTTGTCCCCATCTTTACCATCATCCACGATATAGCCTGTTGCATTGCCATTGTTGGAATCGATTTTTGGCTCAATACGTGAATCAGTTGTGCCTGTATCATCCACATCAGTGATGGCAAGTGTGACTTTCTCTGAGATTTCATAGACATCATCATCTTTGGCATAGATACGCACTTTGATGTGACCTTTGGTGTCGGTCGCATCTTGTGGCATGGTAACCACTTTGCCTGCAACTAGGTCGGCATAAGTTGCATCCGCCAATTGCTTGCCAGTCTCATCGACAATCTCAACACGAGCCACATCCTTAGCATCAATCTCGGTGCCACCAGCTTGGATTTGCAAAGTGATCTTAACATCACCTTTGAAGCTATTACCCTCAACGATGGCACTGCGAGCCACAGTAAACTCCACAAAGTCATCTGCGGTGGCTTTTTCAACTGCCACTGGCTTGGTGGCTTTGATAGAGACCACTGGTGTTTTTCTGTCATCATCTGCTTTTGGCAGGTCATCAGGGGTGACAGGTTCGTCAGGATTGTTAGGATCCTTCATTGGTCCATCAGGATTGTTCGGGTCAGGGTAGTTAGATGGGTCGTTTGGATCACGTCCATCGGTGGTGCCTTGACCTTCGTCATTGATGGTGGTGATGACGGTGTTGGCTTTGTCATTAACCACAGCTTTGTTGTCGGCATGGACAATGCTCACGCTGTAATCTTCGTTACCTTCGTGCTCTTCGTCGTTTTTAATACCAACATTGATGGTTGCTTTGGTGTCGCCTTTTTTGATGGTGACAGTTTGTACCGTGCCGATGTTGGCGGTGGTAAAGTCATCATTTTCGGTTGGGTTATCGTTTGAACCATCTGCTTTGTGGTTGATGACATAACTGATGACAATGTCTTCGGTGGCAGGACGGTCTAGGGCAACGGTATAAGTAACCGTACCTACCGCTTCATTGACAAGCTCTGGACCACTGATGGCAACGATTGGCTTATCGCCTAAGGTGTTGTTTTCATCAACAGGCACCAATGGGTTTTCATCAGGATTATTTGGGTCATGTGGCTTGGTTGGGTCTTTTGGCACCCTTGGGCTGTCATTAGACGGCACTTCTGGGGTGCTTGGTGTTACCGGATTGTTCGGATCAGTTGTCTCATTTGGATTTTTTGGGGTGCCATCATAAGGCTCATCTTTGATACTACCTGTGGCAGTATTTTCCTTGGCATTAGGACTGATTGAACCTTTGCTAACGTCTGCCACTTGAACACTGATGGTCTCTGTGCCTTCAGGGATGCCATCATCTTTGGCAGTGATGGTAATGACAGGTGCTGTGGTGCCATTGGCAGGGATAACCACCTCAATGCCATCTGTAAAGAATTTGGCAATGTCAGCTGGGTCTTTAATGGTTACTTTTGTATTTGCACCATCTGTGTAGCTGATGGACTCGATGTCATCTGCACTCACCGTACCTGCTGGTAGGTTGCCTTTTACCTTAATGGTGTTGGCTTCATCAATAGCATCACTTTGAGACACTTCAAAGACAAGTTTGTTGTCTTTGGCAGGGTCACTGCCCTCACCGCCTTCAATGGCGACAGGGTCTGTGGCTTTGATGGAGACGATGGGTTTTGGTGCTTCTACTGGATAAGTAACATTAACCGGTGTTGGCTCTGAGAAATCATCGGAGTCAATGTCTTTGACCACATAGTTAATCGGTGATGGATCTTTATCGCCCAGCTCTGGCACAGGTGTGAATGTAACCTCCCCTGGGTTAGGACCAACTGTCCAAGTACCCTCGTTAGGCACAACAATCTCATCCACAGGCTGTTTGGTGATGGGATTGATAAGTTTAACAGTTGTAGGATCGACATTGTTATCATTATCAACAACGTTTTGCGTGACAGGATAATCCTTAAACCCTGGTTTTGTATCGGGATTGGTGGCAATAGGCGTGTCATCGCCATCCACCGGCTGTGGATAACTAACCACCACAGGTGTCGGTGGCAACATATTACCATTGTCATCTTCAACAACATAGCTGATCGGTGTTGGATTGCCTGTGAAGTTAGGATCAGGGGTAAAGGTAACTTCGCCATCTGGGGTTACTGTCCAAGTGCCTTCGTCAGGGATGGTAACTTTATCAGATGGTGGGTTATTTGGATTGTTAGGGTCTACCAGTTTGACGGTGCTTGGGTCTACATTACCATCATTGTCTGTAACTTTTTGAGTAACAGGTTTGCCCGGTGTGCCGATTTTGGTGTCGGGGGTGGTAGGATTTGGATAAGTCACAGCCACAGGTGTCGGTGGCAACATATTACCATTGTCACCTTCAACAACATAGCTGATCGGTGTTGGATTGCCTGTGAAGTTAGGATCAGGGGTAAAGGTAACTTCGCCATCTGGGGTTACTGTCCAAGTGCCTTCGTTAGGGATGGTAACTTTATCAGATGGTGGGTTATTTGGATTGTTAGGGTCTACCAGTTTGACGGTGCTTGGGTCTACATTACCATCATTGTCTGTAACTTTTTGAGTAACAGGTTTGCCCGGTGTGCCGATTTTGGTGTCGGGGGTGGTAGGATTTGGATAGATGACGGTAACTGGCGTTGGCAACGTAGTATGACCGTTAGAATCCGTGCCGATGTAGTTAATCGGTGTTGGGTTGCCCGTATAGTTATCCTCTGGCTTGAAGGTAACAATGCCTTTATCATCAACACTCCAAGTACCTTGACCTTTAATGACAACTTCATTGGTAGGTTCGCCAGTAGATGGATTGATGATTTTAACGCTGTCTTTGACAATGTTCTTATCATTTGCCAATACGTCTACATCAACAGGTTTGCCATAAGAACCTGTTTTGACATCAGCGGTGGTCATTGATGGATAAGTGACGTTAATCGGTGTTGGTAGCAACTGATTGCCATCAGTGTCTTTGACGACATAGTTAATGGGCTTAGGACTGCCTGCAAAGCCAGTATCAGGGGTGAAGGTCACTTTGCCGTCACTTACCGTCCAAGTACCCTCGTCTTTTACTTTTACAGTATCGACCAATATTGGGGTTTCGGGAGTACCAGGGTTGGCAGGGTCAATCAGTCTGACCGAAGATGCATCCACCGCATTATCATTGGTTGTGACATCAATGGTAACGGGCTCGCCTAGATTACCCACCTGCACGTCAGGTCTGGTGTGACCATTGCCATAACTTACGCTGTCATAACTAACACCGACCGTTGTCTCATAATCCCCTCCTGTCGTGGTAGTGACTCGGTATTTGATGGGAGTTGGGTTGTCTGTAAAGCCATCTTCGGGCGTAAAGGTCACCTCACCTGTTGGCTTATTATCACCACCAAGCACAAGCTCCCACTTGCCCTCACCTGCCACAACCAAAGCCAAGCCCGTCTCGCCTGTGGCAGGATTGACAAGTTGTAGGGTCTCAGTTACCAGTCCGTCCTTGTTATCGTTAGCCAATACATCCTGAGTGACTGGCGTGCCTGCTTTGCCCGATGCGTTATCAGCGGTTAGGGCATGACCGTAGTCCACCGCCACCGCAGTGCTAACTGAATATTCCCCTTGGTTGTTTGGCACGATGTAGTTGATGGGGGTTGGGTTGCCTGTAAAACCCTCTTCTCGGACAAAAGTGACATTACCCTCGTCATCTACTGTCCATGTACCCTGCCCTTTTACGGTGACTTTTTTACCGTCTTCTTCGGTGCTGATTTGGTTGGTTTGTGGGCTGATGAGCTTAATGCCAGCTTTATTGATATTTGATGAGCTGTCATTATCTAACACATTAATCGTCACCCCATTTACTTTTTCATCTTCGCTAACCTGTGCCAAGACAATGTCAGGCGTGGTGTTAGGTCTTGCCTCAGCTAGCGGTGCTGGGTCATCATCTTTATCTCTGATAAGAAAAGGCACCACGCCCAGTAGTGGCCACCATGGCAAGCCATTGACCATCATAATCCAAAATGGCACCAGCATTTCCTCGCCGCCCAGTGCCTGACCTTCGACATCGCCCGCTTGAAGTTGAGTGACGTAGTCTGCCACTTCACCGGTATCAGGAATATAATAGTAGTAACGACCGTTTTCGGCGATACCCACCAAGCCCTGCTCATCATTTTCATAAAAGTCTTCGATGATAAGGTCGCTCTCAACACCCTCTCGCTCAAAAGAGACGTGCAGGTCTTTGCCTTGACGCTTGGTGATGATGTGGTTAGGGGCACGTCCGATAGATTCATCAAAAAAGTCATAATTGACATGCTTGCCTGCTTTGATGACCGTAGGCTGACCGTCTTTGGTCACCACACGCACTTCATTAATGGCTTCATTGGTATTATAGGTTTTTACAATCACGGTTTTCATAGATATTTCCTGTTTAGATTAGTAAGTAAAGACAGCGACCACACGACGGTTCTGTTGGCGACCCTCAGCGGTGTTATTAGATGCGATGGGACGTAGCTCACCATGCCCTTCGGCAGTGATGATGTCAGGGTTTACGCCATAATTTTTGATAAGTACGTTTCTTACAGCATTGGCACGACGCTCTGATAGAGCTTGGTTGTAAGGCTCGCTGGCTCGGCTGTCAGTATGACCTTCGATGACCACGGTGGCATTTGGATGGCTTGCCAAAAAGTCAGCTGCTTCTTTGATTTTGTCATGATATTGGGATTTTACAACTGACTTATCAGTGTCAAACAGCACCGCAAGCTCGATGGAGCGAGTTTGTTTGGCGGTAGTTGCCACAGATACAGGGGCAGGTTTGACAACCGCAGGAGCGGGTATGGGAGCAGGGGCAGGTGCTGGGCAGTTAGGAACCACACGGCTGATTTGGTGGGTTTGCAATCTGGTGTGTTCTAGCAGGCTCTTAGCACTGGTGTCATCAATCTGCTTGATGGTAGAGCGGGCATTATCATCTACTTCTACATAAAAATAGTATGTTTGACCTACTGATAGATAATGTGTTTGTAGGTTTGCCAATAGGTCATTATGCTTAGCACCCGTAACCGCAGAGCTAAGCTGGTTAATGCCTGAGCAAGAATATACTTGACTAAAATTCCCCGGCTGGATGCTCACCTGAAAGCGGTCATTAATGGCAATATTGGCACTGGTCTGCAAGGGGTCTTGGTCGGCTTGACGAATAAATACCACGTTCACCGCATTATCAGGCACATGTGCGTTCATGACATCGTTTGTATTCACGCTTTTTTCTTTGTGCCATTTGACATGCCCGACTGCCTTGGTGTTTTCATTATCCACGATACGAACAGCATGAGCAGACAGTGTCATGCCTACTGCCAATGCACAGATGGCAATCTTAATGGGGTTTAGGGTAATTTTCATCACGCCTCCTATTTGAGCGTTTTTGTTGAGACATCACACCAGTAACAACCAATAACAAAAGTACCGATGACCCAGCATGTCGCTTAGCATCATCGGCATGGTTCGTTACAATGTATCAATGTTTAAAAAAATTAAATGATATTTTAAATCAAACAATATTTTAATAAATCTCTTTCCAAACTAAAAATAAACCCTTATAAGTATTGGGGTTGAAGTTTTAAAAATCCATAAAAATCAGGGTTTGGAAAGAAGTCTAATACAAAAAAACTCTGTTAAGTTTTATTGGTCGCCAAAAAGGATACAATCGTCACTCTTTTTGTAAACGCTGTGTAACAGATGGTAATGATTAAAATTTGTTTAACTATTGTTCAAATTAATTAAAAATTAATCATAATATGTTGCAAAAACCATGCTAACTTGATTAATTTTTCATCTTTTTATAAAAATTTAAAAGGTTATTGAGAAAAATCTATAGCAGATGGGCATCATTTGGCACAAGTTGATGGCAAAAATTGCTTTTTTGGGGGTGGTAATGATAAAATACACACCATGACAAATTTGCATAACTCATCAAAACAGCCAATTTTGGCAAAATAACTTATTGCCACACCCAACACAAATTCATATTCATACAACCACCCTATCATCACAAATCAATGTTAATTTAACCGCTCACGATTCAACATAACTTAACAACACCAAAAAGAACAGTAATATGTACACCGACACCCACGCCCATTTGACCTATTTAGACACTTACCAACACGACAAACCCGCCCTACTTGCCAACCTAAAAGAGATGAACGTCAGCCGTATCATGGCAATTTGCTGTGAATTTGGCGAGATTGACGACATCAGGCAGTGGGTAGATTTATCCAATGACAACATCAACATCGGCATGAGTATTGGCTTGCACCCTTGCCAAGACAAGGCGATTTTAAAGGCGGTGAGTGTGGACGACTTTGTGCGGTTAAATGATGACAAGGTATGGGCGTTTGGCGAGACGGGGCTAGATTATCATTGGGACGACACCAAAAAGAGCGAGCAAAAATACAGCTTTGCCACGCACATTCACGCAAGCCAAACCCTAAAAAAACCAATCATCGTCCACACCCGTAACGCCTATCACGACACGCTTGACCTATTAAAAGCCGAAAAGTGCGAACACGGCATTATCCACTGCTTTACCGAAGATTATGCCTTTGCCAAAACCGCCCTTGACATGGGGTTATACATCTCATTTTCAGGGATTGTCAGTTTTAAAAAATCGGTGGAATTACAAGACGTTGCCAAAAAATTGCCCCTTGACCGCCTTTTGATAGAAACCGACAGCCCCTATCTCGCCCCTGTGCCAAAGCGTGGGCGTGATAATGAGCCGTCTTTTGTGCCGTATGTGGCAAAGGCTCTGGCAGATATTTTTGGTAAAACGCCTGATGAGATAGGACGTATCACGAGCCAAAATTTTGATGAGTTGTTAAATCAATATGGTTAAATGTGGCATGGCAAAAATCATGTTAAAATTGGCATGGTAGGGGCGAATTGCAATTCGCCCAAGATTGGGGTTTGTACAAAATAAAACGCCATTTACCCCAAAAACCACAACCGCCCAACACATAAAAATTTATAAAAAGTAGTAGAAAAAAGTTGTTTTTTTGTATATAATAAACAAAATCTACGACAAGCGAGTGATTATGAAAATACAACTTTACTTTTGCCCCTTATTTGAGCAAAGTTGAGTTTATTTTTAATCATTCGCTTTTTTGTGTCTAAATTTTAGCTTGTGGCAGTTTTGCCAAAAAATTTTGTCTAAAATTTGCCAAAAACCAAAATTTTTATATCTTTATAACTCTATAATTTATTTTTTCCAATTGGAGCGTGTCATGACCAAAAAAGCCATTTTAGCCCTACAAGACGGTACAATTTTTCATGGTATTAGCATTGGGGCGGACGGTGAGACGGTCGGCGAAGTCGTCTTTAACACCGCCATGACAGGCTACCAAGAGATTTTGACCGACCCAAGCTACGCCAAACAAATGGTTACGCTGACCTATCCGCACATCGGCAACACAGGCTGTAATGAAGAAGACACCGAGTCTGGACGCATTCACAAGGTGTGGGCGAGCGGTCTGATTATCCGTGATTTGCCATTGCTTCACAGTAATTTTAGAAGCGAGATGTCGCTGTCTGAATACCTTATCAAACACAATGTCGTGGCAATTGGCGATATTGACACTCGTAAACTGACCCGTATCTTGCGTGAAAAAGGGGCTCAAAATGGGGCAATCGTTGTGGGCGATGATGTGGAGAGAGCCTTAGAACTTGCCAAAAACGCCCCTGACATGAACGGACTTGATTTGGCAAAAGAATACTGTGATAAAGACGGCTTTACATGGACGCAAGGCTCGTGGGAGCTGGGCGTGGGCTTTACCGAGCCTGAACTAAAATACCACGTTGTCGCCTATGATTATGGCGTAAAAACCAACATTTTGCGTATGCTTGCCGATAGGGGCTGTCGCCTAACGGTCGTCCCTGCCCAAACCCTTGCCAAAGACGTGCTGGACATGAACCCAGACGGCATTTTCCTATCCAATGGCCCGGGCGACCCGTCTGCGTGTGATTATGCCATTGACAGCATTCGCACCATTATTGAAACCAGTAAAATCCCTGTGTTTGGCATTTGTTTGGGTCATCAGCTGTTGGCACTCGCTAGCGGTGCTAAAACCATGAAAATGGGGCATGGTCATCATGGGGCGAACCACCCTGTGCAGGATTTGGACAATGGCACGGTGATGATTACCTCCCAAAACCACGGCTTTTGTGTGGACGAAAGCACCCTACCTGCCACGCTACGAGCCACGCACCGTTCGCTGTTTGACGGCACCAATCAAGGCATTGAGCGTACCGACCGCCCTGCATTTAGTTTTCAAGGACACCCAGAAGCCAGCCCCGGCCCACATGATTGTTCGGTGCTGTTTGATAGATTTATTATGGAGATGCAAAAGGCGAAGGCATAAATTGGGTGCATTTGGTTTGTGAAACGCACCATCTAAAATAACTTGCTCTTCTGGAAAGCTGTTATGAATTTTAATAATCGTGAATACCGTGATAAATGCCGTGCTTTTAACCTTAAAGTTAATGAGCGATAATAAAGTTCGTAAACGCCAAGAGATTTATCAAGGCGTCATTCAATTGGGGGAATTTTCTGATGAAATTTTGACCCTACGCTTTAATCATGGTCAGCCAAAAGTGGAAAATGCCATCGCTTGGTCAATCACCTCTTTAACCAAAGCAGGCATTTTAAATCGCATCAGTAAAGCCACTTATCAAATCACACCCATTGGTTTAAAAATGGCACAGCTTTGGCAAGATAAAACAGAAATTAGTGAGAAACTATATGATGAAGCTGATTTACCTGATTGGAAAAGTTATTTAAAAAGTAGAGCAGAAATTAAACATAAAGAAAAATCATCAGACAAATCCGCCATTAAAATTGATGATAATGATGACATGGATTTTGAAGCCCAAGCTAAAAATGCCATTAAAAATCTTGAAACAGAAATTTCGGTTGAACTGTTAAATAAATTGCAACAAGGCACGCCTTTATTTTTTGAAAAATCAGTATTAAAGTTATTGCTTGCCATGGGATATGGTGGTAAAGAAAACTTGTTTGAACATACTGGCAAATCATACGATGGTGGCATTGATGGGGTCATCAAACAAGACCCATTAGGCATTCAAAATATCTACATTCAAGCCAAAAGATATGCCAGTGATAACATGATTGGTTCAAAAGAATTACAATCCTTTTCAGGAGCATTACAGGGCAATGGTGTGGAACGGGGTGTGTTTATCACCACATCATCATTTACCAAATCCGCCCAAGGATTTTCTCAAAAATTATTGGGCAAGATTGTCCTGATTGATGGGCAAGAGCTGGTTGGTTTGATGATTAAATATAAAGTGGGCATTCAAGTTAAAGAAGTACTTGAAATTTGTGAAATTGATGAAGATTTTTTTGAATGAATATGCCCATCATATTTACTGACAAATTCAACCTAACCCTTGAACAAAATCGTTTTTTGGCTCGTAAAAATATCGTGGAAGTCATTCACAGCATGTCACGCTTGGAAAATGTCAATACCACTTTCCCCAGACCAAAACCATTATTGATGGCATGAGTGTGAGTGGCATTTCAACCCATGACATGCAAGTGCTGTTAAATCTAAAAAATGCATGGCAATTTATTTTATCATCAAACAGTGATTTTAAGTTGGTACTCGTGTGTAAGTAAATGGTTACGTATGGCACACATTATTATCAGCATTTTATAAAAGCAATGATGATAACAAGATTGTGGCGTGGACTTATGAGAATTGTTTATATACAGCTAACAAAATTGAATTTTACCACGGAAGCCGTTCGCCCTTGTATCAACCCAACACCAAACCTAGATTATCTGCTAGAATGTTGTTGGGTTATACAAGCAAAGAGAACACGGGTTCGCCCTTAGTGTCTTAACACTGGTGCTCAGATGGTGTCCTTTGCTTGTCATCTTAACTCTGAATGGTATCTAAGTGCGTTTATTAAAACAGACACTGCATAAACAAGGCAAGAGACAGATGATACACTATATTGGCATAGACATCAGCAAAGCAAAGTTTGATGTTGCATTTATAAACCCAAGCACAAATAAAGTAAAAACCAAGGTTTTTAACAACAACAAAGCAGGCTTTGATTTACTGCTTGCTTGGTTAAAAACCAATGTCAGCAATCATCTTGATGAGCTACACATCATCCTAGAAGCAACAGGGGTTTATCATGAACACCTAAGTGAGTTTCTTGATGATAATAATATCAAGCAAAGCATTGTCAATCCTAACTATGTCCGCAAATTTGCAGACAGTTTGGGGGTAATCCATAAAACTGATAAAAAAGACAGCATTATTTTATCAAGGTATGGTTATAGCCACAAGCCTGAGGTTTGGGTAGCACCTAGCATTGAAGCCAAACAGCTAAAAGCTCTATTGGCTCGCTTAGAAGCACTCAAAGAAGATTTGCAACGAGAGCAAAACCGACAAGAGTTGCTCTTATCACCCAATCTGCCCGATTTGGTTAAAGCATCCATGCAAACAGTCATCAGTGTCCTTCAAGAGGAAATTGCCAAACTCACCAAAGACATTGATGACTTTGTTGACAAACAACCAAGTTTAAAGCAAGACAAAACCTTACTTGAAACCATTGACGGCATTGGTTCTGTTATTGCCAAAGAAGTGGTATGCTTAATACATACCAAACAATTTAAAAAAGCCTCACAGATGGCTTCGTTTTTAGGCTTAATACCCAAACAAAGACAGTCAGGTGTCTTTAAGGGAGCAACCAAACTGTCCAAACAAGGGCAAGTCTCTTTGCGTGCTAAGCTGTATATGTCTGCAATGAGTGCCATTCGTTATAATAGCACCATTAAGGCATTTTATGAACGATTACAACAAAACGGTAAAACCAAAATGCAAGCCTTATGTGCTTGTATGCGTAAATTGGTACATATCTGTTTTGGTGTTATCAAAACCCAAACATCCTTTGAGCAACAAGTATCTTTAAGTTAGTTTGTAAGATACTAGATACCAGATACTTAAAAAACCATTGACTTAGGTGGGGTATCATGGTATCTGAGCTATGCCTGCGGGTGGTTTTCCATGATGGTTTGACTTAGCTCACCACGAACGGAAACCGTAGCACTTTTTCGTTTTGTAGAGTGTAACATGATGGTCTAAAACATCATTAATTAAAAACCTCATAAACCCAATTTATATTCATTTCAATTTCAATGGAAAAACATCAATGACAATGATTTTAAGCATCTTAATCCTATTTTTTATCATCAGACTGTTATTTTTAGCCGTCTCCATTAAACATGAAAAAGCCTTGATTGCCAAAGGGGCGACACAATACGGAAAAACCAATTCCACGGTGCTTGCGCTGGTTCATACCCTTTATTATTTGGCATGTTTTATCTCGGTATGGTTTTCTGACACTGCTTTTAATGGCATATCCTTGATTGGTACGCTGATGGTGACGGCTTCATTTGTGATATTGGCGTTGATTATCAAGCAGTTAGGGGAGATTTGGACGGTTAAAATCTATATTTTGCCAGAACATCAAATTAATCGTTCGTGGTTATTTAAAACATTTCGCCACCCCAATTATTTTTTAAACATCATACCCGAACTGATTGGCATCGCCTTATTATGTCAAGCGTGGTATGTGTTATTGATTGGCTTGCCCATTTATTTGCTGGTCTTATTTAAGCGTATCCGCCAAGAAGAGCAAGCGATGGCAACACTTTTTTAACCCATTTTATCAATCAAAAAATTTATCAACAAAGAGAGACACCATGCCAAAGCGTACCGACATTAAATCCATTCTTATCATCGGGGCAGGCCCCATTGTCATCGGACAAGCCTGTGAATTTGACTATTCAGGGGCTCAGGCGTGTAAAGCCTTAAAAGAAGAAGGCTACCGAGTGATTTTGGTGAACTCAAACCCCGCCACAATCATGACCGACCCGTCTATGGCGGACGCCACTTACATTGAGCCGATTACTTGGCAGACGGTTGCCAAAATCATTGAAAAAGAACGCCCTGATGCGGTGCTACCGACCATGGGCGGACAGACGGCATTGAACTGTGCGTTGGCACTAGATGCAAACGGCGTGCTAAAACAGTACGGTTGTGAGCTGATTGGGGCGACCAAAGAAGCCATTGAAAAAGCCGAAGACCGCAACCTATTTGACAAGGCGATGAAAAAAATCGGTCTTGAATGCCCCAAAGCCGACATTGCCGAGACCATGGAGCAAGCCTTAGAAATCCAATCTCGTTTTGGTTTTCCTGTCATTATCCGCCCGTCTTTTACCATGGGCGGAAGTGGGGGCGGTATTGCCTATAATAAAGAAGAGTTTTTGGAGATTTGTCAGCGTGGTTTTGACTTATCGCCCACGCATCAGCTATTGATTGATGAGAGCCTTATCGGCTGGAAAGAGTATGAAATGGAAGTCGTGCGAGACAAAAACGACAACTGTATCATCGTCTGCTCCATTGAAAACTTTGACCCCATGGGCGTGCATACAGGCGACTCAATCACCGTTGCCCCTGCTCAGACTTTGACCGATAAAGAATATCAGCTCATGCGTAACGCCTCTATCGCTGTCTTGCGTGAGATTGGCGTAGAGACGGGTGGCTCCAACGTACAGTTTGGTATCAACCCCAAAGACGGTCGCATGGTCGTCATTGAAATGAACCCCCGTGTGAGCCGTTCATCAGCGTTAGCGTCCAAGGCGACAGGTTTTCCGATTGCCAAAATCGCTGCCAAATTGGCGGTCGGTTACACGCTTGACGAGCTAAAAAATGACATTACAGGCGGTGTTACCCCTGCGTCTTTTGAGCCGTCCATTGATTATGTCGTTACCAAAATTCCACGCTTTAACTTTGAAAAATTCCCCCAAGCTGAACCTGTGCTAACCACACAAATGAAGTCAGTCGGTGAAGTTATGGCAATCGGTCGCAATTTTCAAGAATCCATGCAAAAGGCACTGCGTGGGCTTGAAACAGGGGCGACAGGCTTTGATGAAGTGATGAATTTGGAAAACAAATCGGCAAATGCCATTGTTTCTGAGATTAAAAACCGCCTAAGCATTCCCACGCCTGAACGCATTTTTTATCTTGCCGAAGCGTTTCGTCATGGATTTAGCCTTGATGAAGTGTTTGAATTGACGAAGATTGACCGTTGGTTCTTGGTGCAAATTGAAGACATCATCAAAACCGAAAATGAAATCAAAACCTTAGGCTTTGGCGATTTGACTGCCGAGAATATCCGCACCTTTAAGCGTAAGGGCATGAGCGATTTACGCATTGCCAATCTTATGGGCATTAGCCAAAAGCAGTTCCGCAAACAGCGTTGGAATTTGGGCGTATATCCGATTTATAAACGAGTGGACACCTGTGCAGGCGAATTTGCGTCCAATACCGCCTATATGTATTCAAGCTATGATGACGAGTGCGAGGCATGCCCAACCGACAAAGACAAAATCATGGTCATCGGCGGAGGTCCAAACCGTATCGGACAAGGCATTGAGTTTGATTACTGCTGTGTTCATGCCGCCCTTGCCATGCGTGAAGACGGCTACGAGACCATTATGGTAAACTGTAACCCAGAAACCGTCTCAACCGACTATGACACGTCAGACCGCTTGTATTTTGAGCCGATTACCCTAGAAGATGTGCTAGAAATCGTCCGCACCGAAAATCCTAAGGGCGTGATTGTGCAATATGGTGGTCAAACGCCACTTAAACTTGCCCGTAGCCTAGAAGAAGCTGGTGTGCCTATCATCGGCACAAGCCCTGATGCGATTGACCGTGCCGAAGACCGTGAGCGTTTCCAGCAGATGATTAACAAGCTAAACCTAAGACAGCCCAATAACAGCATTGTCAAATCATCAGAAGAAGGCATTCGTGAGGCGGTAAAAGTCGGCTATCCTTTGGTTGTGCGTCCGTCCTATGTGCTTGGTGGTCGTGCCATGGAGATTGTCTATAATGAAGACGAACTAAAACGCTACCTGCGTGAGGCGGTGCAAGCGTCTAATGAAGCCCCTGTCCTGCTTGACCGTTTCTTGGACGATGCCATTGAGGTGGACGTGGACTGCGTGTCGGACGGCAAAGACGTGGTAATTGGCGGTATCATGCAACACATTGAGCAAGCAGGTGTTCACTCAGGCGACTCAGCGTGTTCCATTCCGCCTTATTCGCTAGGGCAAGACATTCAAGACGAGATGAGACGACAAACCATTGCCATGGCAAAAGAGCTTGGCGTGGTAGGGCTCATGAACGTGCAATTTGCCGTAAAAGGCGATGAGATTTATATCCTAGAAGTGAACCCGAGAGCAAGCCGAACCGTGCCATTTGTCTCAAAATGTATCGGCACGTCTTTGGCAAAAGTCGCCGCTCGCTGTATGGCAGGGCAGACGTTGGCGGAGCAGAACTTTGTCAGCGAGATTGTGCCAAAGCATTTCTCGGTCAAAGAAGCGGTATTCCCCTTTGCCAAATTCCAAGGCGTAGACCCCATTTTGGGCCCTGAAATGAAATCCACAGGCGAGGTCATGGGCGTGGGTCAGACCTTTGGCGAGGCGTATTATAAGGCAACGCTGGGCAGTGGCGACCGCTTGACAGGCTTACCACAGGACGGTGAAACCAAAACCGTCTTTATCTCGGTGCGTGATAGCGATAAAGCAGGCGTGGTGGACGTGGCAAAACGTCTGGCAGGCTTTGGCTTTAACATCGTTGCCACAGGCGGTACGCATGACGTACTTACGGACGCTGGCGTGGCGTGCGAGCGTGTCAATAAGGTGAGCGAAGGTCGTCCGCACATCGTGGATATGATGAAAAACGGTCAAATTCATCTTGCCATTAACACAACCGAAGGTAAACAGGCGTTAGAAGATTCCTTCCCAATCCGCCGTGAAGCCTTGCAAAACAAAGTGCTTATCGCAACCACGCTGAACGCAGGGCGTGCGGTGTGTGAAGCTTATGAGACAACCTTGCCGTTTAATGTGTATAAATTGCAAGAGTTGTAATTTGCTCATAAAAACATCAAAATTAACCGCTATTAGAGATAATGGCGGTTAATTTTTAAGGCACACCATGACTTTCCCAAAAATCATCTCAGGCGGACAAACAGGCGTGGATAGGGGTGCGTTGGACGGTGCGTTATCTCGCGGTATGCCGTGCGGTGGGTATTGCCCCGAAGACAGGCGAGCCGAAGACGGTATCATTGATGACAACTATCCACTCACGCCCCTAATGGGTGCAGGCTATCGCAAACGCACTCGCCAAAACGTGATAGACAGTGATGCCACCGTGATTATTTACCACGCCCAAATCACCCCAAAAAGTGGCACAGAATTGACCCTAAAAACGTGTATTAGCCAACATAAACCATATTTGCTTATTGATATGAACGTGTTTTCGGTAGAAGTAGCGTCTGATTATCTCATTGATTTTATTAAAAAATATGACATCAAAACGCTAAATTTTGGTGGTTCTCGTGGTTCGGTTGTGCCAACCATTCAAGCCTTTACCAAAAAGACCGTTGAACTTGCCATTGATAAATATCTGAAAAATAAAGATTTGTGCTAATATAGCGTTTAAATTTAAAAAGAAACCCCATGCAAACTTTCCAATACAACAACTCTCATACCGATTATTTAGCCAGTCGTTGCCCTAAAATGGCAATGGCGATTGAAACAATCGGACACATTGACCGCCCGATAAATCCCGATATTTTTAGCGAGCTGATACGGGCAATCATCGGTCAGCAGATTTCTAGTTCCGCCGCCCAAACCGTGTGGCAACGCTTGACAAATTTGACTGACATCACCCCGCCCGCCCTTGCTAGCTTATCGGCTGATGACTTACAAGGCATTGGCATATCGTATCGCAAGGTGGGCTATATTCAAGGCATTGCGTGCGATATTTTGGACAATCAGCTTGATTTGGATAGCCTGCACACGATGAGCGATGATGAGATAAAACAGGTGCTTGTTGCCTTTAAAGGCGTGGGTGAATGGACGGCACAAATGCTGATGATTTTTAGCCTAAATCGCATGGACGTGCTAAGTCAGCATGATTTGGCGATTGTGCGTGGGCTTAGAATGTTGTATCGTCATCGTGAAATCACGCCAAAACTTTTTGCCAAATATCAAAGACGGTTCGCCCCCTACAACTCGGTGGCAAGTCTGTATCTGTGGGCGATTGCAGGTGGAGCGTTGGGTTTGACTGACCCAAAACCTGCCATTAAAAAAGCCAAATCTTAATTGCCATAATCCGCCCAATTTGTTACAATCTAACGGCTATTTTATTGCAAAAGGACAACGCCATGACCCACACTCATCACCCCGAAACCCTTGCCATTCATGCAGGGTATGAGATTGACCCCACGACCAAAGCCGTTGCTGTACCGATTTATCAGACCAGCTCTTATGCCTTTGACAACACTCAACACGGGGCGGATTTGTTTGATTTAAAAGTGGCGGGCAACATCTACACCCGTATCATGAACCCAACCAATGCCGTGCTAGAAGCTCGCATGAGTGCCTTAGAAGGCGGTGTGGCAGGGCTGTGTGTGGCGTCTGGCATGTCCGCCATTACCTACACCATTCAGGCACTCTGTGAAGCAGGCGATAACATCGTGTCGGTCCCTACCTTGTATGGCGGTACTTACAATCTCTTTGCCCACACCTTACCCCGTCAAGGCATTGAAGTGCGTTTTTTTGATTATAATAACCCTGAGAGCTTACTTGATTTGATTGATGATAAGACCAAGCTAGTCTTTGGTGAGAGTATTGGCAACCCACTGGGCAATATCCTAGACATCGCCAAAATCAGCGAGCTTGCCCACAGTAAGGGCGTGCCTGTGGTCATTGACAACACGGTCGCCACACCAATCCTATGTAAGCCCTTTGAGCATGGGGCGGACATCGTGGTGCATTCTTTGACCAAATACGCCAGTGGTTCTGGCACGAGCGTGGGCGGTATCATCATTGACGGTGGTCGCTTTGACTGGGCAAGCCAAAAAGAGCGTTTTCCGCTACTAAACACTCCCGATATCAGCTATCATGGCGTAAACTTCGCCGAAGCCATGGGGAATATGGCGTTCATCGCCCGAGCTCGTGTCGCCCCACTTCGCAACACAGGGGCGTGCTTGTCGCCCATGAACGCATGGCAAATCATGCTCGGACTTGAAACGCTTGCCCTACGCATGGAGCGACATTGCGACAATGCCTTGGCGGTGGCTAAATTTTTAGAAAGCCATGAGCAAGTCGCTTGGGTCAAATATGCAGGGCTAGACACGCACCCTGAGCATGACTTGGCACAAAAGTACTATAAGGGCAAGCCGTCAGCGATTTTGACCTTTGGAGTAAAAGGCGGGCGAGAAGCAGGGGCGAAATTCATCGATGCCTTAGAGCTTATCACTCGTCTTGTCAATATCGGCGATGCCAAGTCGCTCGCCTGCCACCCTGCCACGACCACGCACCGCCAACTCAATGAAGAAGAACTTGCCAAAGCAGGCGTGAGCGAAGACATGATTCGCCTGTCTATCGGCATTGAACATATCGATGACATCAAAGCGGATTTAAATCAAGCATTGGCAAAAGCCAACTAAAATGCAAAACCGCCATTAAAAACGATGGCGGTTTTATTCTAAACCCCTTTGACAACATAAAACCCCATCTTAATTTCAAGATGGGGTTTTGTTTGGGCTGATTATTTGTGTGGCACAATCAAGGTTTGGTTGATTTTGAGCTGTGCGTTAGTGCTTAGATTATTCATCTTGGCAAGCTCTGCCACACTAATGCCAAATTTTCTTGCCACAGAGTTAAGGCTGTCGCCTGACTTAACTTTATAAGTATCAGTCAATTTTGGCACTTGGAGTGTCTGCCCCCGTTGTAGCTGAGCATTGGCAGACAGTTTGTTGGTCGCCGCCAAATCCCGTACTGACACGCCATATCTATTGGCAAGTACTGTTAAGTTATCACCCGCTTTTACTGTGTAGCTTTCGGTGGATTTGATGACATTGCCACGAGCGGTGTTTGAGCTGTCATTGCGATTACTTTGAGCGGTGTTTCTACTGCTGGTATTTACCGTGCCTGCCGCAGGAATGGTAATGGTTTTGCCACGAATCAGTCCTGCTGTTCTTGATAGGCTATTAGCAGCAGCAAGCTCATCCACACTAATGCCATATTTATTTGCCACCGATGTTAGGCTATCGCCTGATTGGACGGTGTATTTTACCGATTGGTTGTTTAGCTTACGTTCCACTTGGGCGTTGGTGGCAGGTACTTTTATCGTCTGTCCTGCGATAAGTGGCGAGTTGGCATTAAAGCTATTTAATGCAGCGATGTCAGCATTGCTCACGCCCAGTTTTCTGGCGATGGCAGTCAGCGTATCGCCCGACTGGACTTTGTAGGTGCCAGTATTAGCACTGCTCGATGACCCGCTTGATGAGCTTGTGTTACTGCTTGACTTGACTGGCGTGCCTGATACTTTTAGCTTTTGATTAATCAAAATGCCATCGGTGACCGACAAACCATTGAGTGCCGCCAAATCCTGCACACTCATGTTGTATTTTCTTGCCACCGAAGTCAGGCTCTCGCCCGACTGGACAGTATGCGTACTGGTCTTGGCTGCTGGCTTGGCGGTGTCTTTGGCAACCGTACTGACTTTACCAGGGATGAGCCACAGGCGTTGTCCTGTCTTGACTTGGGTGTTTGCAGGAATGCCATTATAGCTTGCCAACTGACTGACGCTTAGCCCGTGAGCTGCTGCAATGCCTGTCAATGTATCGCCCGCCACGACCTTGTAACGCTCTGCTCTGGCAGGGGCTTGTGCCTGCGTGGGAGCTGGGGTAATGGGGGTAGTAACAGGTGGAGTGTATGCTGTGTTTGGCGATGATGCGACCGCAGGCGTACCCGCTCCTGTTGGGGCGTTATAGCTTAGGCTTTTTGTCTCGCCACGAGCTTCAAGCACAGACTGCTGAGTTTGCACCGCATTTAGCTCAATATTACCATCAAGGGCAATCGGTTGGACGTTTCCTGTGCTGTTTGCTTGGATTTGGGCGGCGATAAAGTCACGCTCTTCTTGGGTAAGCGGTGGCTCTTGGATGATACTGTTATTAGCCGTGATGCCCGCCCCTGTGGCTGGTAGGGTATTGGCAGATGCCAGCTCTTTGCCTGAGTTGGGGTTTTGTACGCCCATGTTTGGCTGTACATAATTGCTTGCCACATAGGTAGAAGCCCCATAGCCCATGCCCTGCAAGTCTCTAAGCCTTGCATCAGCACTGTTTGGTACGCTGTTGGGAATAATCACACGCCCCGGTCCACTGGCATCCACGCTAAAATTGATGAGCGATGGGTTGAGCAGTCTTAGCTCATCAACCGGCACACCCGTCACACTTGACACATCATATAGACTGACACCAAAGTTGGCAGGCACGGCTCTAAAATGGCTGTGGTTAGCAATGGCGGGCAGATACACGCCATAGCTTTGGGGGTTTTTGACAATTTGAGCGACCGCCATAAAGCGTGGCACATAGTTCATGGTCTCTGTCGGCAGGCGTAGCGACCAATAATCGGTTGGCAGACCTGCATTGCGGTTGGCATCGATGGCTCTTTGAACTCGTCCCGGCCCTGCGTTATAAGCCGCCAAAGCAAGCTCCCAAGAACCGAACTGGTTATACAGACTGGTCAAAAAGTCATACGCCGCTCGGGTCGATTCGATGATGTCACGACGACCATCATAAGTGGTGCTTTGGTTGAGACCATAAATACGCCCTGTACTGGGGATAAACTGCCACAAACCTGCCGCCGCTGCGTTGGATGTCGCTGATGGATCGTAGGAGCTTTCAATGATGGGCAGTAGAGCAAGCTCGGTTGGAATGCCACGACGCTCTGCTTCGGTTACGGTGTGATGTAGGTAACGGGAAGTACGGGCGGTCAGACGATTGATGTAGTCTTGACGGCTATAAAACCATGATTTTTGGGCTTCAATGCGTCCATTATTTATCTCGCTCATGCGATAGCCACGACGCACTCTATCCCACAAATCGCCATAACGCTGTACAGTCAAGGCATCGCCTTCTACCATGGTCATGTCCGTGGCTTGAAGTAGATCTTCTAACTCATCTAGGGTTGCTTGGTCAAGCACGCCTGCATAGACATCATCCGGTGTGCTTGGGATACTGGGTGTGGTAGGTGCGGTTACAATCGGTGCGTTGTTCGTGTTGGTGGCAACTTGATTGTTGGCACAGGCAAATAACAAGGTGGATGATACGGCAATGGTCAAAGGTTTTAACAATCCAACATGACTTGCCAATCCTGCTTTACGAAAAAATGACATGGGAAAACTCAGCAATGATTAAAATTTATCTGTATTATAATATATCAAGGCGATTCTATCAAACCTAAATATGTTAATGCCAAAAGGCATGACGCTCGCCATGTCCATCAAACCATCCGCCATCTACCGTCCAGCTTGGACAATCAGGCTTGGACGTATTTAGCAATCACTCAACCGTCACCTGAGACACCGCACGCAGTAGCATGGCGTTGCCCCCTGCATAGGATAGGGTCGCTCGGGATTGTGTTCTAAATGTGATGCGACGACCATCTTTTGTCCAGCTCTCTGTAGTAACGACATTGGCTCGGGCTTGATTGCCCGTGACGACCACATCTGTCACATTGATGCTATAACGATAGTCGCTCGCTCCCGCCCATGACTTTTGTAATAGTTGCAAATAGCCATTTTTATCAAGGGTGGTGGTATTGCCCTTACGAGTCAAGCTGATGACAGCATTGTCATCGATAAGCCGTGAGACCATGCCAATGTTTTGGGCATTAGCGGCAGTATTTAGGCTACTGGCAAAACTCTGAACCGCTGACTCGCTCATGGCATACGCAGGGGCAGTCATGACCGCTGTCCCCACCAACAGTGCCGAGCCAATGACAGGGAGCCATCCACGGCTACGGCGAGCATGACTGATGGACGTGGTGATATCACTCTGCGATTTGCCCTGCCCTTTTTTGTGCCATAGAGTCATCATCAGCCCACCGACGGCAACAACTTTAAGAATTTTTTTCATAAATTAACTTTCAAAAATAAATTTAGCATAAGATAACAGCCCCGCCCTAAGCAAACATGGCTCCTTTGTAATATTTTGTTGCAATTTTGGCAAAAGTCGTGGCTGACTCATGTTTTTACAACTCATCAAGCCCACGCTTTAAATCATTGATAATATCATTGACATTTTCAAGCCCGACTGATAAGCGAATGAGACCGTCACTCACACCCGCCTGCACTCGTTGCTCGGGCGTCATGCGAAAATGGGTGGTGCTGGCAGGGTGGGTAATGGTGGATTTGGCATCGCCTAAGTTATTGGTAATGCTAATGACTTGCGTGCTGTCAATGACGTGCCACGCCTTATCCTTGTCCGCCACTTCAAAGCCGATAATCGCCCCAAACGCCCCTGTTATCGCTCCGCCTTGTACGTCTAAGTGCGTGTGTTGCGATTTGGCAAGCTCATGGCTTGGGTGGGTGGGTAGCCCTGAAAAATGCACTTTTTGGACGTTGGGGTGGTTTGATAAAAATTCGGCAACCCGATTGGCGTTATCGCAATGGGTTTTCATGCGGATTGATAGGGTTTCAAGCCCCTTTAACAACACCCACGCATTAAAGGGCGATAGGCTAATGCCCCCTGTGCGAATGACGGTAAAGGCTTTTTCCATAAGCTCGTTTGAGCCAACCAATGCCCCGCCAAGCACACGCCCTTGTCCGTCAATGTACTTGGACGCTGAATGAATCACCACGTCCGCCCCAAGCTCCAACGGCTTTTGAATGACAGGGGTGGCAAAGCAGTTATCCACGATAAGCAGTGCCCCATTATCATGGGCAAGGTTTGCCAAAAATCGCAAATCGGCAATTTGAGCGAGCGGATTGGACGGGCTTTCGCAGTACAAAATTTTGGTGTTTGGCTGAATGGCGTTTTGCCATGCGTCATTGTCAAAACAGTCCACATAGCTCACGTCCACGCCAAACGAGCGAAAGTAAGTATCAAACAACGCAACCGATGAGCCGAACAACTGCTTGGCACAAAGCAGGTGGTCGCCTGCTTTTAGATACGCCAAACACATGGTCAAAATCGCCCCCATGCCACTGGCGGTAGCGACACAGCGTTCACCCCCTTCTAGCAGGGCAAGCCGTCTTTCAAAGGCTCGCACGGTGGGGTTGGTGTGGCGTGAATAGACATTGCCTTTTTTTGTGCCGTCAAAATGGTCGGCGGCGTCTTTGGCAGACTTATAAACATAGCTACTGGTCGTAAAAATCGCCTCGCCATGCTCGCCCTCGTCCGTGCGATGATAACCGCCACGGATTGCCAAAGTCTCTTCAAAAAATCCCAAAGTCGGGTCTAGGGCATCGGATTGCCAGTTGGGGTCTAGGGTGGTCATGATTTTCCTATTGATTTTAATGCTAAATGATTGGCGTGCCGTACGCACCCATTTATGATAGTGCGTTAGTATAGCATAATCCTATAAAAACCGCTCTTGATAATTTTATGGGGCAAGGAGTGTGGCATATACTCCAAAAGCTAAATCCTGCCTGTTAATTGATAAGGTGCTAATTGAAAATTGAACGATACATTGACACTTTCTATGGTATAAATCATCTCAAACCAATAGGAGTATTCAAGAACTGCTTGCGTGTCAATTTTGGATAATTTTTTTCGCAGATTCTTAGCCGTTGATTTTGAAATATCGGATAAAGATTGATTGTAGGATTTAAAATTTCCTTTAATTTCATAAATAGCCGATAAAAAATAGCTATAACTATTTAAAAAATCTAATAAATTTTTATTAACAAACTGTATAACCAACCCAGAATTGAATTCTGAACTGTATTTATTAATGGTTTTTTTATCGTATTGACTGCTATTAATATCTGGAAAACAATACTCATAAACCAAATTATTACTATAATATTTATTATTTATAAAATAGATATTTTCATCACTATCAATAACAAAGTACCCAGAATTGCTTTTGCCAAAACATTGAAATTGATGATTGTCATTTGATATAGAAATCAATTCATCGGGAAAATTGATGAATTTAAATCCTGCATTTTTATAATCATCTAAATATGAAAATAAATTAGCATAAATTTCATCTAAACTCATTATTTTTATTTGATTATTCTGCTGAATGGTATATCCTTTTTCTTGCAAAAAGGCAATGTCTTCTGTATTTTCTTTACAGAATAAATCATCATAAAATATATTCATATATAACCTCTCTTTATTTAATGCCATTTAGAAAATTTTATAAATAAAAAGGGGCATAACACTGAACCGCACCCCAAAAGTTAGACACACTAACCTTTGGGGTGCTTTTTATGGCAAAATACACAACCGACTTTAAACTGTCTGTGATTGGGTATTATCTTAATCATCATGGCTACAAACAAACCGCCAAACACTTTAATCTAAACCACACAACCGTAGAGCTATGGGTTAAACTCTATCAAGCACATGGCATTGATGGCATAAAAAGACGACACACAAAGGCTGTCTATGACACAGATTTTAAGCTTAATGCCGTTCAAGCCATACAACAGGGCAAATCGCTTACACAACTTGCCATAGAGCTTAATCTGCCACAACCTTCTTTACTGTCAACTTGGTTAAAGTCCTACCAAGCCTTTGGTATAATGGGACTAATACCCAAACCCAAAGGCAAAAAAGCAATGTCAAACAAACACAACGCTAATAAAACCAAATCAACTTGGAAAACCAAACAAGACCACGAAAAAAGTGTGGATGATTTGCTTGATGAACTTGCCTATCTTAGAGCAGAGAATGACTATCTAAAAAAGCTAGATGCCTTAATTCGTCAAAAGGAACAATCAGTACAAACAAAGAACAAGTCCTGATCATCCAAGAATTAAGGCATAAGCACAAACTTGCTGACTTATTGGCAGTGTCAAACTTGCCAAGAAGTGTGTTTTATTACCACATTCGTCAAAGTACAAAGCCTGACAAAGACCTTGACTTAAAAGAACACATTAACCACATCTACCACCAACACAAGGGCAGGTATGGTTATCGTAGAATCACATCAGAGCTTAACAATCAGCTTGCCCAAAAAGGCATGGTCATTAATCATAAACGAGTGCAACGACTGATGGCTAAACTTGGACTCAAAGCATTGGTTCGTCGTCAACGTAAGTTTAATACTTACAAAGGCACAATGGGCAAAGATACCATTCAGGACAATATACTCAAAAGAGACTTTAAAGCAGACAAACCCAATCAAAAGTGGGCAACAGACATCACAGAGTTTAAAGTACAAGACAAGGCAAATGATGGCAGTGTCATTCAAAGAAAACTCTACCTATCGCCCATCATCGACTTGTTTAATGGTGAGATTGTCAGTTATACGATGAAGGACAGACCAACGTATGAGTTGGTCAAAGAGATGTTAAATGATGCCCTATCCAAGCTAAGCCAAGAAAAGATGGATGACAAACCCATCATTCATTCAGACCAAGGCTGGCACTATCAAATGCACCAGTATCAACAAACCCTAAAAGAACAAGGCTTAACCCAAAGCATGTCAAGAAAAGGCAATTGTTTGGATAATGCTGTGATAGAGAGCTTCTTTGGTACGCTAAAACAAGAGATATTTTATGAGACAACCACATTTACATCAACAGATGAACTTAAACAAGTGATTGATGAGTACATACACTACTACAATCATGATAGAATAAAGAGCAAATTAAAAGGACTAAGTCCTGTTAAGTACAGAAACTTAGTCCAATTAGGGTTAATACAACCACTTGCAACAACCTAACCTTTAATCTTATGTCTAAGATTTGGGGGTCGGTTCACACCCCTTTTATCACTCTTTTACCTCAAACACCTGCTTTAAATACGCCAAATACGTATCATCATCAATCATCGTCTTACCAGGGCTGTCGGAGAGTTTGGCGACAGGTTGCCCGTTACATTCCACAAGTTTTAGCACGATATTAAGCTGGGTTAACCCCATGTCGTTGGTGAGATTGGTGCCGATACCAAAGCCTGTTTTGATACGGGTTTTAAAATATTCATGCAAATCCCACGCCTTTTGGAGCGTCAAGCCGTCGCTAAACGTCAGGCTTTTGGTTTTGGGGTCAATGCGTAGCTTCTCATAATGAGCAATCGCCTTGTCGCCCCACTCGTACGGGTCGCCTGAGTCGTGGCGAAGTCCGTCAAAGAGCTTGGCAAAATACAAATCAAAATCTCTTAAAAATGCGTCCATACCCACAACGTCCGTCAAGGCAATGCCCAAATCGCCCCGATATTCACGCACCCACGCCTCCAACGCCGCCTTTTGGCTATCACGCAAACGCACGTCTAAGGCTTGAAAGGCTTGCATAAACTCATGAGCCATGGTGCCAATCGGAGTCAAACCCAGCTCTTTGGCAAGATAGACGTTAGATGTCCCCCGAAAAATACTGGGCGATGCCTGAGAGAGCGTGTCCACCACATGATAATGCCAGTCTCGGCTATAACGGCGACGTGTACCAAAATCCGCCACGGCAAAGGCAGGATTGTGTACGTCTGAGCGTTCTAGCATTTCATAATGTTTTAAAATTTGCACCTTTTCATCAAGGCGTTTTTGCCCGTCTGTCAAGGCGTTGGGGTCATTTAGGCGTTCGTAATAGAGCTGATTGACAATGGATAACACAAAAATTTCAAAAAACATTGCCTGAATCATCGCCCCTTCAATCTCAATGTTTAGGCGGTTTTCATCGTCCGTCCACACCTTGATAAATCGGCGTTTTAAGGCAAATAATTCTAAATAATCCACAAAATCAGGCTTAATAAACCGCAAATTTCTCAAATAATCCAGTTCATCTTGCTTAAATTTTAAAGTGCAAAGCAGGTCAAGCTGATGCTCCAAATCGTCCTTAATCTCGCCTAAGGGGAACGCCAATTTGTCGTTGTTGCGACAACGAAAGCGGTACACGCCATGCGTTTGGGGGAATTGGTGAAGCATGGCTTGGAGCATGGTAAATTTGTATAAGTCATTATCCAATAATGATGTGATGATTGGCGTGTGGGTCATGATTTTTCCAAAAAGAAGTTTGGGGTATGATAGCAAATTTTTGGGGAAATGGGGGAAAATTATGTGGCTAGCCAAAGACTTCGCTATGGGTATTTAACCTTGCCAAATACAAAATATCATCTTCAATTTTGTAAATCAGCACCAAATCATTTTGTACATGACAATCACGCCAACCCTTTTTGTCGCCATGTAACGCAGGTCTTTATATTTGGCGGGCAACGACTCGCCACGATATAGACAGCTTAACACTTCCAAAAGCTCGGCGGTGAGTTTTTGTTTTCTTAAATCTATCAAAATCCTTACTGGTTTTAACGCTTAACATTATCTAGCTCTGCAAGCAAACTGTCCAAATCATCATAAAGCGTACCACCGCCATTTTCTAGCTCATCAATCGCTTGCAAGGTTTTGGCGTTGGGCGTTCTGGCTTGATAATCAAAAGACACAGGCACTTGATTGGTGCTAACCACCTGATGAAAAAACAGTTTAATCGCTTGTGTGGGCGACAAGCCATAACTTGCCAGCACTTTTGTGGCTTGAACTTTGAGTTCGTCATCAATGCGGATATTTAAATTGGTTGTGGTCATATAGCCCCCTTATGGTTATTTGTTTTATTGTAAAGCAATACGCCCCAATTTGCAATGACAAACGCCATACGATTTATTACGCCCCCTTTAACGCCCCCACCACTGCCCCCATATCGTCCGCACGGGCAATCACCGACACGCACGCCACACCGTCCGCCCCATTGGCACGCACAAGGCTTGCGTTTGTGGTGTCAATCCCACCAATGGCAACAAGCGGACGCTTGCCAATCATCGCTCGCACCTGCCCCACCATATCCACGCCCACCGCACACCCAGCGTCCGCCTTTGAGCGTGTGTCAAACACCGCCCCAATCGCCAAATAATCCGCCAAATCATGCCCCACACTAACCCTTATCTCATCAAGCGAGCTGTGCGACAAACCCACAAATGCACGCCCACGACACAGCCTTGCCACGTCAAAAATATCCATGTCCGCCTGCCCCACATGAACGCCGTCCGCCCCAATGTCAAGGCACAAATGAACATCATTGTTAATCACAAACGGCACGCCATATTGACGGCATAACGCTTGGCAATCTAGGGCGAGCTTTTTAATCTTGTCAGGGCAAGTTAGGGCGTTGTCGCCTTTTTCACGAAATTGATAGCAAGTAATCCCTGCTTGCAAGGCATTCTCCAACACCGCAAGCAGTCTCTGCTCTGGCGTGGGTTCGTCTCGGTGCGTGCAGTCTTGTGTGCCTGCGACAAAATAGACGGATAGGGTTGATTTATCAAACATGGGGGTTCCTTTTGGGATTTTTAATAAAAACTTAAAAATTTTTAAAATACAAATGACAATCAAGGTAAAAAATGTAGGGACAAATCACCTTCGCCCTTTGATAAAGTGTTGATTTTTGGGTGAATTGCAATTCGCCCCTACACGTCCAAATTTTAAAAATATTTTAAAAGGCATTTTAATTCAGCAATGGACTTCCTGCAAAACTCTGAATTAAAGAAAACCGTTCGTGGTGAGCTAAGTCGAACCATAACGGTTTTCCTTATACCCTTCGACAAGCTCAGATACCATGATACCCCACCTAAGTCAATGGTTTTTTAAGTATCTGGTATCTAGTATCTTACAAACTAACTTAAAGATACTTGTTGCTCAAAGGATGTTTGGGTTTTGATAACACCAAAACAGATATGTACCAATTTACGCATACAAGCACATAAGGCTTGCATTTTGGTTTTACCGTTTTGTTGTAATCGTTCATAAAATGCCTTAATGGTGCTATTATAACGAATGGCACTCATTGCAGACATATACAGCTTAGCACGCAAAGAGACTTGCCCTTGTTTGGACAGTTTGGTTGCTCCCTTAAAGACACCTGACTGTCTTTGTTTGGGTATTAAGCCTAAAAACGAAGCCATCTGTGAGGCTTTTTTAAATTGTTTGGTATGTATTAAGCATACCACTTCTTTGGCAATAACAGAACCAATACCGTCAATGGTTTCAAGTAAGGTTTTGTCTTGCTTTAAACTTGGTTGTTTGTCAACAAAGTCATCAATGTCTTTGGTGAGTTTGGCAATTTCCTCTTGAAGGACACTGATGACTGTTTGCATGGATGCTTTAACCAAATCGGGCAGATTGGGTGATAAGAGCAACTCTTGTCGGTTTTGCTCTCGTTGCAAATCTTCTTTGAGTGCTTCTAAGCGAGCCAATAGAGCTTTTAGCTGTTTGGCTTCAATGCTAGGTGCTATCCAAATCTCAGGCTTGTGGCTATAACCATACCTTGATAAAATAATGCTGTCTTTTTTATCAGTTTTATGGATTACCCCCAAACTGTCTGCAAATTTGCGGACATAGTTAGGATTGACAATGCTTTGCTTGATATTATTATCATCAAGAAACTCACTTAGGTGTTCATGATAAACCCCTGTTGCTTCTAGGATGATGTGTAGCTCATCAAGATGATTGCTGACATTGGTTTTTAACCAAGCAAGCAGTAAATCAAAGCCTGCTTTGTTGTTGTTAAAAACCTTGGTTTTTACTTTATTTGTGCTTGGGTTTATAAATGCAACATCAAACTTTGCTTTGCTGATGTCTATGCCAATATAGTGTATCATCTGTCTCTTGCCTTGTTTATGCAGTGTCTGTTTTAATAAACGCACTTAGATACCATTCAGAGTTAAGATGACAAGCAAAGGACACCATCTGAGCACCAGTGTTAAGACACTAAGGGCGAACCCGTGTTCTCTTTGCTTGTATAACCCAACAACATTCTAGCAGATAATCTAGGTTTGGTGTTGGGTTGATACAAGGGCGAACGGAAAACCAGTTTTATAGGAAGTTTAATATTAAATTTACCAACTAATTACCCACCCCACCTTCCCAAAACGCCCAATGATTGACCGCCCCATGTCCGTGTCCGATATTGGGGGCGGTGCTAATCGCCTGAGCAATTAAGCGTTTGGCGGTATGAATGGCATCTGCCACGCTCGCCCCTTTGGCAAGCTCTGCCGTGATACACGCCGAGAACGTACACCCTGTGCCGTGTGTGTTTTTGCTGTTAGTGCGTTCGCTTTGTACTTGCCAAATATCGCCCGTTTCATCAAGCACATAATCTATGCACATGGCACTTTGGGAATTTTGGCTATGTCCGCCTTTGATGATGACCGTCTTTGCCCCCATGTCTTGTAAGGCGTGTAGGGCTTTCCTTATATCATCATCACAAACTATCGTCATGCCTGTCAGCACTTCGGCTTCTGGTAGGTTGGGCGTGATGATGTCGGTTAGGGGAATGAGCCGTTTTAGGCTGTCTTTTGCGTTGTCATCAAGCAAGGATTGTCCGCCTTTGGCAATCATCACAGGGTCAAGCACCACTTGCCCAAACGGACGATTTTGTAGAAACTGCCCCACCGTCTCAATGATGTCGGACGTGCCAAGCATACCGATTTTGCACGCCCCAATCGCAAAATCGTCCCCAATGGCGACAAGCTGGGCTCTAATGTGGTCGGTCGGCAGATGATGAATGCCCCATACGCCTTGGGTGTTTTGGGCGGTTGTGGCGGTCAGTACACTTGTACCAAATACTTGTCGCATGGTAAAGGTCTTTAAATCCGCCTGAATGCCTGCCCCACCGCCAGAGTCCGACCCTGCAATAGTCAAGGCTTGGGCGGGGCGATGAGTGCGTGGGTGCGTGTGGACGTGGTTCATGCTCCCCCCACAAACTTGACACGATTGGCAATCTCATCAGGGCTAATACCGCCCAATTTATCCAAAAATTGATACATAAACGTACCGCTTTGGCTTGGCAATAATCCTTCACAAGCAAGCTCGCCTGCAATGGCAAATGTGGCACAGGCATTGACCGCCCCCACCAAATACCGCTCACGCCCTGCCACCGCCAAAAATGCCCCAACCACGGCACTTAGCAAGCACCCTGTGGCGGTAACCTTGGGCAGAAGTGGCGTACCGTTGGCAAGGGCAACCACCTGCGTGCCGTCTGAGATATAGTCAATCTCGCCTGTCAAAATGGCAATGGTGCGGTACTTTTGGGCGACCGCTTGGCAAATGCTCGCCAAATCCGCATCGCCACGCCCAGCATCCACGCCTTTGGCTTGCCAGTTCGCCCCTGCCAAAAACGCAAGCTCGCCTGCATTGCCACGAATGGCATCAAACTGCACGACTTGGCTAATCTGATGAATGGTAGATTGGCGTAAAGTGCTTGCCGACACCGCCACAGGGTCTAGCACCACAGGAATGCCGTGGGCGTTGGCGGTTTGCCCTGCGATAATCATGGCGGACGTTTTGGGGTCGGACGGCGTGCCGATATTTAGCACAACCGCACTACTGATTTTGGCAAGCTCTGCCATCTCCAAAGGCGACTCTGCCATCATGGGGGACGCACCAACAGCAAGCAGTCCATTGGCGGTAAAATTGGCGGAGACCAGATTTGTAATGTTGTGAATTAGGGGGTTTTGCTTGCGGACTTCGTTGATTAAGTCTAGGGGGATTTGGTCTGGGGAGAATGGGTTTTTGGTAACTGTGGTCATGGGTTTTTCCTTTTTAAGAAAAGCACAGTCAAAACCCACACCAAAAAGTGTGTTGCTCGTCAATTTTTATCAATTTCCTACGCCAGTTTTAACTGTATCAGGTTCACGGGTATCATCTCAGCCATAAATAGCACCCCGATTGATAGGTTGGATTATAACAAAAGGGTAAGGGGTGTGCAAGCGGTTAAAAATGGTTAAAATGGTTTTTATTTTTAACAAAATGACGTAAAATAGCTCTTATTTAACCATTTAAAAGCCATGACCCTAAACCTACCCCACCTAAACCTTACCCCCTTGCAATGGGACGACTTGCACACAAGCACCCACCCCCACGCCGAATACAACGCCACGCATGATGATATGCTTGCTCGGATTTTGAGTCGCATTGATGATAAAAAAAACGGGCAAGCCTGCCCTGATGAGCTGTGGATTGTGGAGCATCAAGACGTTTATACGCTAGGGCAAGCGGGCAAAGAAGAGCATATTCTCTACAAGACCGACACCCCAATCATCAAAACCGACCGTGGCGGACAGGTAACATGGCATGGCGTGGGGCAACTTGTGGTGTACTGGCTGTGGGATTTGCACCGCCTTGGCATGGGCGTGCGAGACCTAGTGAGCCACGCCGAGCAAGCCATAGAAGACGTGGTGGGCGAGTACCTACCGCCCGATTTGACCGCTAAGGCTCGCCGTGATGCCCCTGGGGTGTATATTTATAATACCAATGGCGATATGCTTGGCAAAATTGCGTCTTTGGGCTTTAAAATCAAGCAAGGGCATAGCTATCACGGCATTGCCATTAACCTTGTCAATGATTTGACCGCCTTTAATGCCATTAACCCTTGTGGCTATGCGGGCATGGCAATGGTAAAACTATCGCAATTTGGCAAATTTGATGATAGCCAAACGCACGAATTTATTCATAAATTTATCAGTAATATTCAAAAAAGACACAGTGGACAACTCGCCCTAAGACCCATAAATAACCCGATACCCAGCGAATAAGCCATGAAATACCCATTAATAATCATCGCAATCGCTCTGTCATCCTTGACCGCTTGCGACAACAAGCCCAACAGCTCACTTGCTACTGATGCCACACCACGCCAAGCAGAGCAGACTTTTGTGGACGTTGCCCCCACATCGCCCACACCTGTCGCTCAAAGTGCCAACGCCCAAGCGATTGATTGCCAAGCCGTTACCAGCACACTAACCGCCATTGACATCAATAGCCAAATAGATGACTTTGATAAGGCGGATAAACTACTCAATCATTGCCTGCCGACTGCCGACAACACCACCCAAATCAAGTGGGCGACACAATATCAGCTTGCTTATCAGCGTTTTTTGTCATTTTGGCAAGGCGATAAATTTTTGCTAGATGAGGCAGAATTTGACCAGTTAAATCAGGTCATGTACGACATTCATTATAACAAAAAGTACAATGAGTCCAACATCGTAAAATTACCCCCAAAAGCCCAACATCTCATCAAGCAGGTCAAACAAAACAAGCTAAAAATAGCAGACTACTGCGAAGGGGAATTTGACTTCGTCAATGATTATCAAGCATTTGCCAAGCTGTTTACGCCCCATTTACCAAAAGGCCAAGCGGTCATGATTGAGCGACTTGCCAGCGACAACCAAGAGCCACTGTGGTGTGATGCAGGTCTTAGCATTTCATTAGATGAGCTTATCGAGCGGGCGTTATTTTGGCAAGATTATCAAAAGACGTATCCGCAGAGTGTCTTTATTGATGATGCCAAACGGTTGTCATTATTTTATGAATATTTGTTATTTTTTGATTCAGATAATACACGTTGGCTAAATGATGATAAAACCGCATTTATCACCTACATCAATGAAAATGATGAGACATTCACAGATGAAGCGAGCTTTGTCAAACTTGCCAAACATAACAGCGAACTTGGCAAAAAAGCCCAAGCCTTTCTAGCATTTATCGCCACACCAACAGATGAGCGAGACGACAAATACCCCATAAATCCTGCCAATCTTGATGAACGCCACCTTGATGACCCAAGTCAAATTGAAGATTGGGAGCGGGCAACCTTACAACTCATGACCGCCTTAGACAAAACAAAAGTGGACACCCCAAGCTGTATCAGCACCCCCATTTGCTTGCCCGATACATCAGATGAGCCTTGATAATATGCCATTATCCATAAGCGATATGCAAAAACATCATAAATTGATGATTGCACTTAGATTGATTTAATATTACAATGGCACAACTTTTTTAATCCCAATCGGAGAATTTTATGGTAGATTTTAACAAAATCCTAGACGCAGGCGACGTGGACGCAGGCGAGATTAACGTGGTCGTAGAAATCCCTACTGGCTCAAACCACAAAATCGAATGGAACCGCAAACTCGCTTGCTTTGAGCTTGACCGTGTTGAGCCGATTGCTTTTGCCAAGCCTTGCAACTATGGCTTTATCCCTCAAACCCTAGACGAAGACGGCGATGAGCTAGACGCACTTATCCTAACCGAACAGCCATTGACCACGGGTATTTTTCTAAAAGCCAAAGTCATTGGCGTGATGAAGTTTGTT
This sequence comes from Moraxella sp. K1664, assembly GCF_039693965.1. Classification (NCBI taxonomy): domain Bacteria; kingdom Pseudomonadati; phylum Pseudomonadota; class Gammaproteobacteria; order Moraxellales; family Moraxellaceae; genus Moraxella; species Moraxella sp. K1664. The sequence goes on along the minus strand of NZ_CP155576.1, from coordinate 1,640,706 downwards.
GATGACGGCGAGGTGGACGACAAAATCATCGTGGTACCTGCCGATGACCGCAACAACGGCAACGCCTACAACAGCCTTGATGACCTACCACCACAGCTTATCAAACAGCTAGAATTTCACTTTAACCACTACAAAGACCTAAAAAAAGCTGGCACCACCAAAGTAGAAGGCTTTTTTGACGTTGCCACCGCCAAAGAAGTGATTAAAGAGAGCCAAAAACGCTGGGTAGAAGAAGCGTGATTGGCGACTTGCAGATGACAATCTTATAAGTCATCAATCATAAAACCGCCCGAATGCCATAAACGGTATTCGGGCGGTTTTGTCAACATGAGTATAATTTACTCTTTGTTGATTTATACTTTATAAAACTTCGCCTTGCCAAACGCAGGGGTTTGCTGTCCTTTACGTTCGCTTTTGCCTTGTCTGTCATCGGCTCTTTTTCGCTCATTTTTGCCTTTTTGAGTGCGTTTTTGGCGAACTTCACGAGCGGGCAGGGGCTTTTTGTGGATACGGGCTTGTTTTTCTTTGGCGGACGTATTTAGTCCTGTGCCTTGGCGAGAACGCAGACCTACCGATGAGACAAGGGCATCAATGGCTTTGGCATCAAGCTCAATAAATCGCCCTGTTTTTAGCTCTTTGGGCAATATCATGGTACTGTATCGGGTACGAATCAGGCGTGAAACTTTAAGTTCTTGGGACTCAAACATACGGCGAACTTCACGCTTGCGACCTTCTTTGATGGTGACGTGATACCATTTATTAACCCCTGTACCGCCACCTTCTTTGATGTCATCAAAGCGTGCCATGCCGTCTTCTAACTCAACGCCACGGGTCAGATTCTGGGCAATCTCTGGGGTGACTTCGCCAAGCACTCGCACGGCATATTCACGCACCACTTCGCTAGATGGGTGCATGAGACGATGAGCCAGCTCGCCATCGTTGGTGAACAGTAGAAGACCCGATGAGTTAATGTCCAGTCTGCCGACCATCACCCATCTGTCGCCTGTCAGCTTAGGCAGGCGGTCAAACACCGTGGGGCGACCTTCGGGGTCAGACATGGAGCAAATCTCGCCTTCGGGCTTATAGTAGGCGATGACACGGCGACGTTTCTCACGTTCGGCTTTAAGACGTACCAGTCGCCCATCGATACGAATCTCATCACTCACGCTGGCTCTATCGCCCAGCGTTGCGGTCTTACCGTTGATGGAGATTCGTCCTGTTTTGATGATTTCTTCTAACTGGCGACGTGAACCCAAGCCCATGCGTGCTAGGAGCTTTTGCAGTTTTTCGCCTTGGGGTTTGGCGGTATCTGTGTGAGTGTCTACGGGTAATTCGGTGGTGTGGGGGATGTTCATGATGTGTTCCTGTATGGGGAGTTTAACATTTCACAATGTTATTAATATGTTAAGCAACAACTTGCTTAAAAAAATGAACAGTCATTATACCATAATTTTACCATATAAAGGTATTTACTTTGTACCCACAAAAATACCCCGTCAAAAACAGGGTATTTTACAAACAACCATTAAAGCGATTATTTCAAAAGCAACTTGTTAATCCGCTTTAAATACCCCGCAGGGTCATCAGGCTGTCCGCCATCTGCTATCAAGGCTTGGTCAAAGATAACTTCGGCTAGGTCATCAAAATCGCCACTGTTTTCAAGCCGTGCAATCAGTGGGTGCGTGGGGTTAATTTCAAGCGTGGGCTTGACATCAGGCACAGGCTGTCCCATCGCTTTTAGCATTTGAGCCATTTGCGGAGTCAGCTCGCCATCGCCCACAACAAGACAGGCAGGAGAATCCACCAGACGGCTCGTTACTCGCACGTCTTTGGCTCGTCCGCCAAGCACGCCTTTTAGGCGTTCTACCACAGGCTTGAAGGCTTCTTCTTGTTTTTTGACTTCTTCTTTTTCGGCGTCATCGGTCAAATCACCCAAATCCACCGCCCCTTTGGCGATATTTTGTAATGGCGTGCCGTCAAATTCGGTCAAGAAGTTCATCGCCCATTCGTCCACTTTTGACGTCATGAGGATAACTTCAATGCCTTTTTTATTAAATAGCTCTAACTGCGGGCTGTTTTTGGCAGAAACTAAGTTTTCGGCAGTCAGGTAATAAATCGCCTTTTGACCGTCTTTCATGCGTGCCTTGTAGTCGGCAAAACTGGTCTCAACGCTGTCATTTGTGCTGGTGGCATAGCGGAGCAGTTTGGCGATACGCTCTTGGTTAGCTTTGTCTTCGCCCAAGCCTTCTTTGATGACATCGCCAAACTCTTTGTAAAAGTCGGCAAATTTGGCTTGTTTGGTTTCATCTTCGCTATTTGCTAGGCTTGCCAACAGGGTCAGCACACGGCGGGCGTTGCCTTCACGAATAGATTTGACATCACGAGACTCTTGCAAAATCTCACGGCTCACATTAAGCGGTAAATCAGCACTGTCAATCACACCCTTGACAAAACGCAGGTACATGGGAAGAAGCTGTTCGGCATCGTCCATGATAAACACACGCTTGACGTAGAGTTTTAGCCCACGTTGCTGTTCACGGGCGTACAGGTCAAACGGGGCTTTTTTGGGGATATACAAAAGCTGAGTATATTGCACACGCCCTTCGACTCGGTTGTGCGTCCACGTCAGTGGCTCATCAAAATCGTAGCTTACCGTCTTATAAAACTCGCTGTACTCATCATCGCCAATCTCGCTTGGCGTGCGTGTCCATAGGGCGGACGCTTTGTTAATCGTCTCCCATTCGTCCGTCAAAATCATCTCGCCATTTGGCACAGGGGCGTTTTCGTCTTGCTCCCCATTTTCTGAAACGTCTTCTTGCCACACTTCTTTACGCATTTGAATGGGCAGACTGATGTGGTCGGAGTATTTTGATACGAGCGACTTGATTTTATAGCGGTCAAGGTAGCTGTATTCGCCGTCTTCACGCTCTACAAATTCATCTTTTAGGTGTAAGATAATGGAAGTACCACGGGTAGGCTTGTCAATAGACTCGGTCGTGAATGAGCCTGTGCCGTCCGACACCCAACGTACGCCCCCGCTACTTGGTTCGCCAGCTTTACGGGTCTCTACCGTGATTTTGTCCGCCACGATAAAGCCAGAATAAAAGCCCACGCCAAACTGTCCGATAAGGTTGCCGTCTTTTTTATCGGCGTCTGATAATTTGTCCAAAAAGGCTTTGGTGCCTGATTTGGCAATCGTGCCTAAGTTGTCAATCACGTCCGCTTCGTTCATGCCAATGCCGTTATCGCTGATGGTTAAGGTTTTGGCATCTTTGTCGATTTCAATACGAATGGCAAGTTCGCCGTCATTTTCATAAAGACTGTCATCACTTGTCGCCAAAAAGCGTAATTTGTCGCACGCATCGGACGCATTAGACACCAATTCACGGATAAAAATATCAGGGTTTGAGTAAAGTGAATGCGTTACAAGGTGCAGAAGTTGATTGACTTCGGTTTCAAAGGTGTGGTTTTTGATGGTCATAAAAATATCCTGTCAAATTCAAGGTAAAAATCAACAGGATAAAAATAGGGATAGGGGCGGATTTTTCAAGGGGATTTATCGCACCTGCTGATAATCAGCTTCTGGCACATACGAATTTGCCGTCGCCTTTGGCATGACTATCCATAGGATAAAGTAGATAAGCACCCCCGGCACAGCAGCACTGGCGGTTGAGATGATGACAAACAGAAGTCGCACTATCGTGGGCGACCAGCCCAGATATTCTGCGATACCGCCCATCACGCCTGCTATCATGCGATGATGACGTGAACGATGTAATTTGTATAATTTTGCTTGTGCCATGATAAGACCTTACTTGTTACTTTTATTTACTATTACTCCCAAAAATTTGCGTATAATATAAATAAAATTGGTTGAAAAAGAATGACTAAGATAACAGCTAAAACCATGATTTTCAAGTAATTTTACCCAATCTTACGATTTTCACTTAACATTACAAAAAGATGACATAATGAACACAGGCATTCTTATCGGACATTTTGAGCCTTTGCATTTGGGGCATTTGGCGGACATCAATCACGCCTCAGGGCAAGTGGATACCTTGCACATCGTGGTATTGCCCAAAGACGGTGATAGCCCATTTAAGCCAACTTTGCAAGACAAAGCCCGAGCCGTGCAAGTGGCGTGTGAGTTTTTTGGATTTATAAAAGTGCATACGGCTGATAGCTTAAATTTGACTGGTTTAAATGGACAAACTTGGGCTTATGATGAGCCAAGCTCTGATACATCGCTGATTGATGTGATTATTAACGCCCTACAAATCAATGACACGCCCACCCTATTTATCAAATCATTTGCCGAAAATAATCTTTTAAATAACCAAACCTGCCAAACCGCCCTATTGCCCGATAATTCTTATAATGGCACCGCCATTTATCAAAATCCCATTGCCCATTTTCACGCCATTGCCCCGTCCGCCAAACAAAACTACACCAAAACTGTCTGTATCGTGGGTGGTGAAAGCTCAGGCAAAACCACGCTCGTACACAAACTTGCCAATCATTATGGGGCAAATTTTGTCTTAGAAATGGGGCGACTTTATACCCACAGCGATTTGGGCGGTACGGAGATTGGATTGCAATACAGCGATTACCCTATTATTGCCAATCAACATTATTTGGCAATTCAAAACGCCCTAAAAAACGCCATTAGCCCCATTACCATTATTGATACCGATTTTATTACCACCCAAGCCTTTTGTGAAACGTATGAAAATCGCACCCACCCTTTATTAACCGCATTTTGTGAAAATGTCAAAATGGATTATACCATTATGCTTGACAATAATGTCAAATGGGTTGCAGACGGAATGCGGTCATTAGGCTCAGACGATGAACGCAGTGCTTTTTCAAAGACGCTCATGAGATTATTTAACAAACATCAAATTACCCCACATATTATTAACGATAAAGACTATCACGACAGATATTTATCGGCGGTCAAATTTATTGATGCTGTTATTTTTAAAAAATGATTTAAAATGATTTAAAATGATTTAAAATGATTTAAAAATTTGTCAATAAAATTAACACAAAAAATCGGGGACATGCCCCGATTTATGATGATGGATATTTTAAAACAACCCCTTTATCCAATCCACCAAACTCTCCCACATGCGACTGACAAACCCCGCCTGCTCTGCATCTTCATCGGCGATGATGGGCGTGCTGGCAACCGTTCTGCCATCTAATACTGCCATCATCTGACCAAGCTCTTGTCCTTTTTTGATGGGAGCGGTGATGTTATCATTAAGCTTGATGGCGGTGGTGAAATTGCCCGTTTGGTTTTTGGTGGTGAGCACTTTTAGGTCACTGAGCGTACTGGCAGTAACGGTTTTGTTTTTGCTAAATTTGACGGGGATATTGCCTGCATTTGTTCCGCTGGTGGCGACAACCACATTGGTAAAATGCCCAAAACCGAAGTCTAGTAGCTCACGAGCTTGGTCGGCACGGGCTTGCATGCTCTTTGCCCCAAGCACGATGGCAATCAGACGCATGTTGTCTTTATGGCTTGACGCCGCCAATGAATACCCAGACTCGCTGGTATGTCCTGTTTTTAGACCATCAACGGTGGCATCCGTGAACAATAAGGCATTGCGATTGCCTTGTTTGATGTTGTTATAGGTAAACTCTTTTTCGCTATAAATGGGGTAATACTGTGCTGAGTTCTTGATGACCGTGCGTGCCAGCACCGCCAAATCATGAGCCGATGAGCGATGTCCTTCGGCAGGCATGCCTGTGGCATTGGCAAAATGGGTGTTGGTCATGCCCAGTTTGGCAGCTTCATCATTCATAATCACCGCAAAGGCGGATTCTGACCCCGAGATATGCTCCGCCACGGCAATCGATGCATCATTGCCAGACTGTACGATGATGCCCCGTAGCATGTCAATGGCGGTGGCACTCTCGCCCAGCGGTACATACATGCACGACTGACTGCTTGACCCCCGACACCATGCCGTCTCGCTAACCTTGATGGGTGTGGTCTCAGATAACTCGCCTGAGAGCAGTTTTTGCTCCAAGATATAACTCGTCATCATCTTGGTCAATGACGCAGGGGGCAATGGCGTGTCAGCATTGCTCTGAGCAAGCACCGTACCTGTGTCATAATCCATCAGCACATAGGCGGCGTTGTCTTGGGTGGGGGGATTGATGCCGTTATTGGCAAAGGCGGTGACAGAGACTGTCAAAAACGCCAAGGCTAGGGAAGTTTTCTTAAAAAAAGTCATCATACCGCAAATTCACTCAAATTTATGCATAAAAAGTGCTAACTATACCAAACTTTACTAAAAATATAAAATTGTTTTTACTGTTTTTGTCGTTTTGACAAAATTCCTTTTGGTCGCCCAATCCACACTGCTTTAAAATGCTCGGCTCACATTGGCAAAGTCCACACAAAGCTCTCTGTTCTCATTTGGGGGGAAGCTCTTTGTCCATGAACGTACATTTTGTAGTACCGCTCGGTAATCTTGCTGTGTGGACAGATAAACAAGCACTTCTTCGGGGTCGTCAGCGTTAGGGATGAATGCCCGAAGCTGACTATCATAGGCTTCATAAAACCTGTCTCTTTGACGTCCGTGTAGCATGTTTGGGCACATCTCTGCCATGACTTGTACCAACGCCAGTTCGTATTTGGTCACCCGAACATCGGTTAAGTCATTGGTGCTGACAGTATATGCCTTGGCAGGTTTGAGCAGCTTGATGTTTTTGTGTTGGGCATTGGCAGGCAAAGCGGTCATGGCAGTCATGACACAAGCACAAAACACAATCACGAACACTCGCAAGGATGTCATCTTGGCAGTGCTTTTTGTAAAAAAACCATCAAAACACGTCAATCCATGACAAGTGATGGCGATGCTAGGTTTGGCAAGACGGATGAGAGATACTGACATAAGCATGGCAATGACCGACTTATTGACTAAATGAACGGCACTATCATACCCATAAATCTTTAAAACAATGTCTCAAATTTGCCCAAAAATGTAGAATAATTGTGTTTAAAAATCAGGTTTAGTAACGATGCAGTAACAGTTGTGTCCAATTTATGAATAACTTGCCTTAATGCGTTGATTTATACAACATTCTGTTTTTGCTTTTTTAAAAAATTAATTCATAAAATCATCACATTTTGGATATTTTTCTTTATAATACCCTTTACCCCATGCTCAACTTTGATATAAGCGATTGATTTATCAAGGGCAAATGACAATTTGCCCCCACAACTCAAAAATAATTATTGAATAATCAATAATTTGCCATTTTAAGTTGAGAGCAAAGTATCCTTTTTAATTTTAATAACATCATCATGAATCATAACCGCCTAATTGACCCCAACACCAAAAAAGACGACAATCTTGACCGTGCCATTCGCCCCACCGCCCTATCTGACTACATCGGACAACCCAAAGTGCGTGAGCAGATGGAGGTGTTTATCACTGCCGCCAGACAACGAGGCGAGGCGTTAGACCATACGCTCATTTTTGGCCCCCCTGGTCTGGGTAAAACCACCCTTGCCAACATCATCGCCCGTGAGATGGGCGGAAATCTACGCTCCACCAGTGGCCCTGTGTTAGAGCGGGCGGGCGATTTGGCTGCCATGCTGACTAACCTAGAAGAAGGGGACGTGTTATTTATTGATGAAATTCATCGCTTATCGCCTGTCATTGAGGAGATACTCTACCCTGCGATGGAGGATTTTCAGCTTGACATCATGATAGGCGAAGGCCCTGCTGCTCGCTCTATCAAACTTGACCTACCCCCCTTTACGCTCGTGGCGGCAACCACTCGGGCAGGACTTTTGACATCGCCCTTGCGTGATAGATTTGGCATTGTCCAACGCCTTGAATTTTATGATGTGGCGGACTTGACCACCATTGTGAGACGTTCGGCACGCCTGTTAGGCATTGACATGGAGGAGATGGGGGCGGTAGAGGTTGCCAGACGTTCTCGTGGTACGCCCCGTATCGCCAACCGTCTGTTACGCCGTGTGCGTGATTATGCCGAGGTTAAGGGCGATGGCGTGGTTACAGGGCAAATGGCAAGCCTTGCCCTAGATATGCTCTCGGTGGACAAACAAGGGCTTGACCACTTAGATAGGCGTTATCTGTCCATGCTAAAAGAGCGTTTTGATGGGCGACCTGCGGGCGTGGAAGCGATTGCAGCGGCGATGGCGGAGGACAGAGGGACATTAGAGGACGTGATAGAGCCGTATCTGATTCAGCAGGGTTATATCCAACGCACCCCAAAGGGGCGGATACTGTTGGATAAGGGCATGATGGTGGAGGATTAGGCGAAAATCACAATCGTTTAACTTCAAAATACGCCTATTGGCGGTAGGTGCGTGTGATGCACCCTAAAACAAAACCACGCCCTTTGACGTGGTTTTGCCCCATTAAGCCGTCTTAGATTAAGCGATTTTGGACTTTTTAAACCACCGCCCCACATCGTCCATCAGTGTGTAGACCACTGGTATCACCACAAGGCTTAAAAACGTGGACGTGATAAGACCGCCTAACACCGCCACTGCCATCGGACGGCGAAAAGTTGAATCCACCCCACCCCAGCCGAACACCAGTGGCAACATACCTGCCCCCATTGCAATGGTCGTCATGATGATAGGGCGAGCCCGCTTACGGCACGCGTCCAGTATCGCATCTAGGCGAGATTTACCCTGTTGCTCGGCGATGATGGCATAATCCACGAGCAAGATAGAGTTCTTGGTGGCGATACCCATCAGCATAATAAAGCCAATCATGGACGAAATGGACAGGCTAGACCCTGTTACCACCAAACCAATCAACGCCCCACCGATAGACAACGGCAACGCCATAAGAATAGTAAAGGGCTGTAACACCTTATGAAACAGTAGCACCAGCACGCCAAAGATACAAAATATCCCCACACCCATCGCAATGACAAAGCCTGTAAATAGCTCTGCCATACTATCGGCTTGCCCCTCGTCCATCGCACTTACACCATCAGGCAGATTGGTCAGGCTTGGCAAGCCTTTAACGGCACTGACCACCTCGCCTAACTCCTGCTCGGACTGCACCGTGATTTTGATACTGCGTTCACGATTGAGACGGCGAATCTCCGCCTCGCCTGTGGTAAAGTCAATATCCGCCACTTCCGAGAGCTTGACCGCATTGTTCGTACTGCTTGGCACATATAGACCAGACAACGCCACAGGGTCGGCACGCACGCTGTCAGGCAGTCGCACGACAATGGGGATTTGGCGTGTGTCAAGGCTTAGCTTAGAGAGTGCCTGCTCATAATCGCCCTGCGTGGCGATACGCAAGGTATCGGCAAGCGACTGCGTGGTAACGCCCTTATCCGCCATACGCATGGGGTCAGGGATAACGGCAAGCTCAGGCTTAGGCAACGGTTTGTTACTGCTCACCGATGAGACGCTTGGCAGTCCACGAATCTCCGCCATGACCTTATCCACCGCCTCTTCTAGCAGTCTGGGATTATCCGAACGTAGCGAAAATCCATAGCCCGTATCGCCCCCTGCCGACATACCCACCGTAAAGCGAGCAGACGGCACACCCTTGATGACGTCCGATATGGCGTGCTCTATCTCTGTCTTAGGGGGGCGTTCGCCACGTGGGGCAAGCACGACATTGAGTGTGGCGTTATTTTCCGCCCCTGCGGACGCATTGCGACTGTCTGCCCCACCGCCTGCCGTCCCCACCGACACGAACACCGACTGCACGCCATCGATGTGGCGGATACGCTCGGCGGTCATGTCTGCGATGACGGTCGTGTCGTTTAGCACCGCATCAGGGGTTAGCTCTAAGGTAAGCTGGGTCTGGTCGCTGTCATCTGCCGGCACGAACTCACCCGAGAGTAGCCCTGCCATCGCCAACGAACCGATAAACAGCACAATGGTCGCCCCAAGCGTGATAAAGCGGTGCTTTAATGTCCATGACACCAGTTTGAGATAGGCAGTCATGGTTTTGCTTGTCGTTTCGGTTTTGGGCTGTTCAGGTTTTAGGATATATGCCGCCATCATGGGCGTAACCAGACGTGCCACCAGTAGCGAGATAAACACCGAAATCGCCGCCGTCCACCCAAACTGCTTAAAAAACTGCCCCACCACCCCACTCATAAAGGCAGTCGGCAAAAACACGGCAATGAGCGTAAACGTGGTCGCCACCACCGCAAGTCCAATCTCATCTGCCGCCTCCATCGCCGCCTCATACGGGGTCTTACCCATGTGTAGGTGTCGCATGATGTTCTCCACCTCGACAATGGCATCATCAACCAACACACCGATGACGAGCGACAAGGCAAGCAGTGAGATGATATTTAAACTAAAATCAAACACATACATCGCCAAAAAGGTCGGTATGATAGACAAAGGTAATGCCGCTGCCGCCACCAAAGTCGCTCGCCAGTTTCGCAAAAACAGCCACACCACGACCACCGCCAAGATACAGCCTTCGATGAGCATTTTCATGCTGGCATTATAATCTTCAAACACCGGCTGGGCGTTGTCATAGATTTTTTGGACACGGATATGCGGTATCTCTTGGGCGAGTTTGGCAAGCTCATCATCAATGCCTTTGACCATGTCCACTTCACTCGCCCCACGTGAGCGAGTAAAATTGACCGCCACCACCGTCTGCCCGTCTAACTTTGCCACGCTACTTCGGTCGGCATGAGCATCATGAATACTGGCAAGCTGACCCAATGGCACGCCCCCTGCCGGAGTAACGACTTGGATATGAGCCAACTCCTCGACACTGCGTGCCGCCCCTAGCACTCGAATGGTCTGCATACCGCCACCGATTTTGGCGGTGCCACCTGTGGCATCTGTCTGTGAAGCGGTGATTTGGTTGGACAAATTACCAATGGGTAGCCCCCAACCATTTAGCTTTGCCACATCAGGAGCGACGATGATTTGACGTTCAATACCGCCCACACGGCTCATCGTCCCCACGCCTGCAACATTGGATAGGCGTTTGTTTAATGTGTCATCAACAAACCACGACAGCTCCGCCTCGCTCATGTTATCGGACGCCACCGAGTAGCCTGCCACAGGAAAGCCTGCGGTAGAGACTTTGGTGATAATCGGCTCTTCGGCAGCAGCCGGCAAATCACTGCTAATCTCATCTAGTGCCGAACGCACGTCATCAACCGCCTCTGATAGGTCTTTTTCTAAGACAAATTCGGTGTGTACCGTCGCCACGCCTGTTTGCAAGGTCGAGCGAATGTGCTTGACCCCTGATATGGACGTGATTTTGTTTTCTATTTTTTTGGCGACGTCTGTTTCTAGCTGGGCTGGGCTTGCCCCCGAATAAGCCACCGTAACGATGACGGCAGGCACATCAATGTCGGGGAACTGCTGAATTTTCATGTTATTAAAAGCAAGCAATCCACCAAGCGTAAATAGGGTAAACAACAAAATCGCCACTAAGGGGTTTTTGATAGAATAGGCTGAAAAGTTCATGGGTTTTGTGCCTTATTCTCTGTCATGGCTTGGGTTGTATCTTTGGTCATGTCTTGTATCATGACGATATTCACCAAGTCATTTTCATTTAAAAAACTCACCCCATTTGCCACAATGAGTGTATCAGACGGCAAATCGGTCGCCACTTTGTCCTGCTCACGAGCCAAGACGGTGATTTTTTGGCGTTGGGTTTGGTAAATGTCTATCTGGTCGGTTTTGGCAAGTTGCCACACATAATCATAGCCGTCCGTACTCATGACCGCCGAACTGGGTATGGCGTGATGACTTTGACTGCCTAGCACGAATTGTCCACGCTGATATGTCCCTGCTCTTAGGGCAGAGTGGGCGGGCATGGCGACATGCACGACTATCTCACGCCCTGCGTTGGCGGTTGGCGACAGATGAGTAACCTGCCCTGCCACGCTCTCATCGCCCACCACGACCTGTGCCTGCTGTCCGACATGGATACGCTCAGCATCGGCAGGCGAGAGTGTCGCTTGCCATTCTAGCCGTCCGCCTTTGATGATACTAAATAATGGCGTGCCACTAACCAATACACCGACCTGTGCGTTTTTGGCACTGATAATCCCTGCCACAGGGGCAATGATTTGGGTATTATTTAGGTTGCTTTTGGCGGTGCTAAGGCGTGCCAAACTCGCCTTTTCGGTTGCTTGGGCTTGTTTTAGAGCGGTGCGATAGCTGTCCACCTGCTGACGACTGACCGCATCAATGGCAAGCAGTGGCTCCACTCGTGCCAAATCCGCCTGTGCCTGCTCACGGCTCGCCCTTGCCTGCTCATAATCCGCCTGTGCCTGCACCGCATTCTCACTCATGGTGTCTTTATCTAGCACGGCAAGCACCTGCCCTGCCTTGACATGGTCGCCCACTTCAACGAGTACCTGCTCAATGGTCGCCCCTGTGATTTTGGCACTGACTTCGGCAGTCTCTTTGGCACTCATCACGCCACTGGCGGACAAGCTGTCTGATACAAGCATGGGGCTTGGCGTGGTCGCCTGCACGGTCATGGCAACTTTGGTGTTATCAGGTGCATCGGCGGACGTGGCAGATGTGGGGCGAGCAGTCTCTGACGGCTTGGCGGTTATTCGCCCTATTAGCACACCAAACACCACAAGGGCAATGGCACACATCGCCCACAATAAGGGATTTTTGGGATTAAAAGTTGGCTTGTTCATGGTGATTTTATGAGTGATAAAAACAGCATTGTAGCAAGGTCGGGGGGATTGTCAAGGGTATTTATACTACTTCACGTCCGTGTTTTTTATCAGCTCTCTTAGCCTATCTCGCTCCCTTATCAGCTCTATTTTTTGATTATCAAAATAATCTTGCCAATCATCAATGCTACTCACCACTTGATAGCTTTGGCTTGCCTTAATCTCATCAATGATAAGTTTCAGATTATCCAGTTTTTGGGATAATTGGGTTTTGATGAGTTGCAATTTGTCATTTTTAGTTATAATATTTTATGAAATATGATTTATGCTAGGGCATGTTGAACATTGATAACATTTTTATTGGAAATTTGATAAAAAGTTGATGGTTTAATCAATTTTTGCATGAAAATGATTATCAGCCTACGTTTTTTCCTTGAAAACGTGCGATTCCCCCTGTTTCTCATTGCAAATACAAAAGGCAGGCACGCCCTAGATTTTTTGTTATAGTGATGTTAAAATTTAAAAAAATTTAAGCGAGATAATTTTATGACTGCCACTAATTTCAAAACGGTAAACCAAACCTATCGCCAATTAATTGGTAATGGTTTGACTTACTCTATTCCGAGATTTCAGAGAGATTATAGTTGGACGGTTGATGAATGGGATGATTTATGGCAGGACTTGTTGATCGCTATTGAAGATAAGGCAAATAATAAAGACAGTTCGCATTATATGGGTTACTTGGTATTGCAATCAAGCGATGACAAGAATTTCGATGTCATTGATGGGCAGCAACGCTTAACCACGCTAAGCATTGTTGTTTTGGCTGGCTTAAAAAATCTGCAAAAACTCATTAATGATCATCCTGAATTTGCCCAACAAAATCAACAACGCTTAGAACAACTGCGACAAACTTATGTTGGTTATTTAGACCCCATTACATTACAACCTAAATCTAAGTTAAATCTAAATAACAATAATGACTTTTTTTATCAAAATTATTTGGTTACTTTATCAGAAAACATACCAAGAAGAAATATGAGATCATCGGAGCATTCTTTGCGAAAAGCATTTGAATGGTTTGATGATAAGATTGCTAAGTATATTAAAAACAGTGAAAATAAAGGAGTAGAGATTGCAACCTTTATTGGAAATATGAGTGATTTATTATTTTTTACAGTAATTACTGTAAATGATGAACTAAATGCCTACAAAGTATTTGAAACATTAAATGCTCGTGGCATTAAATTATCATCAACCGACTTACTAAAAAATTATTTATTTTCTATCATTCACAAAGAAACCAATCATTTGGACAATAATCATGAATTAAATGGTCTAGAAAGACATTGGAACAAAATTGTGGAGCGACTTGGCTCAGAAAGCTTTCCTGATTTTTTAAGGGTATTTTGGAATAGCAAATACTCTTTTGTTCGTCAAAATGAATTATTTAAAAAAATTAGAGATAAAATAACCAATCGTAGAGAAGTATTTTCATTAATTAGAGAAATTGATGAAAATATTGACCTATATCTATCCTTGAATAATCCAAGCACAGCAACAAATTGGTCTTTAAATGCTAGAAAATATGCTGAAACACTAAAAATGTTTAATGTTAAACAGCCTTACGCTTTGTTAATGTCTGCTTATCGCAACTTCAAGGCAGAAGGCTTTGAAAAAACATTGAAAACTTGCGTTATCATTTCGTTTCGCTATAATGTTATTGGCGGTTTACATACAGGCGAGTTAGAGCGTGTTTATTACAAAGCATCAGAAAAAATTAATGAGAATATCCGCTATTCAGACATGATTTTATTACTAAAAGAAGTTTATGTAAAAGATGAGCATTTCAAATCCTATTTTTCAGATAAAATATTAAAAACCACATCATCAAGAAATAAAAAAGTAGTAAGATATATTCTGACAGAAATAGAACGCAAAGAAAGCGGCGTTAACAACCCTGCTTTAGATGATACAGACGTTAATATTGAGCATATCTACCCTGAGAACCCTGATGAAGGTTGGGAGATTTTTGACTTCAAGGACGGCGAATCCATGACTTACAGACTGGGCAACATGGCGTTGTGCGAGAAAAACATAAACAGCCAAATGGCAAATTTGGAATTTGAGCAAAAAAAACCTGTATTGACTCAAAGTCATTTTCAGACCACAAGGGCGATTGCTGATTATCCAGACTGGAATCCAGATGCAATCACAAAACGCCAACGGTTAATGGCGAAGGTTGCTACAAGTATTTGGCGAATAGACCAATTAAGCTAACTTCAAAAGCAAGCACAAAAGAGTTTACGTTTACGCCCCCACAAACTCCCCACTTTCCCTAAGCCATAGCCCTATCATCGCTTGGGTTAGGGCGGTTTTGTTGGGCGATTTGATGAGATGATTGGCAAGGTTTTGGGCGATATGTAGCAAGCTCTCATCTCGCACGATGTCCGCCAGATAGTAACCCATATCCCCCGTTTGGCGTTTGCCCAGTAGCTCGCCTGCCCCACGCAGTTCCAAGTCCTTTTGGGCGATGACAAAGCCGTCCGTACTGTCTCGCAGGATATTGAGCCGTTCTATGCCTGTGAGCGATAGGGGCATTTGATACAGTAGCACACAAAAGGATTTTTCCGAGCCACGCCCCACACGCCCACGCAGTTGGTGAAGCTGAGACAGTCCGAGCCGTTCGGCATTTTCTATCACCATAAGGGACGCATTTGGCACGTCCACGCCCACTTCTATCACAGTGGTGGCGACTAGCAAGTCAATGTCGCCCTGCTTAAAGTCATTCATTACCGCTTGCTTATCACCCGCTTTCATTTTGCCGTGTACCAGTCCAATGCGTATATCCAACCGCTCGCACAGGTCTTGATACAACAGCTCTGCCGACTGTGCGTCTAGGGCGGTGGACTCTTCAACGAGCGGACACACCCAGTAGGCTTGTTTGCCGTTTTTGCAGTTGATGCGTATCCGCTCAATCACTTCATCACGGCGGTCTCGGTTAATGGTAACAGTGGTAATGGGCGTGCGATTGGGCGGTAGCTCATCTATCACCGACACATCCATGTCGCCATACATACTCATCGCCAACGTGCGTGGAATGGGGGTGGCGGTCATGGCAAGCTGATGTGGCGTGCTGTTTGCCACGCCTTTACTGACCAGTTTCAATCGTTGCTCCACGCCAAAACGGTGCTGTTCGTCAATGATGACAAGCCCCAATTTGGCAAACGCCACACCGTCCTGAAATAAGGCGTGCGTACCAACCACGATTTGCACGTCATTATTGATAATGGCACCTAAACTGGCGTTGCGTTCTTTGGCGGTCTGTTTGCCAGCAAGCCAGCCCACGCCAATACCCATAGGCTCAAACCATTTTTTAAAATTAATCAGGTGCTGTTCTGCCAAAATCTCGGTCGGTGCCATAATTGCCACTTGCCAACCACTATCAATGGCATGACACGCCGACAAGCCTGCCACAAGCGTTTTGCCTGCCCCCACGTCCCCTTGCACAAGGCGGAGCATGGGCGTACTGGTGGCAAGGTCGGCAACTATCTCACCAACAACACGCTGTTGGGCGTTGGTCGGACGAAAGGGCAGACTTGCCACAAGCCTATCGGCAAGCGGACTGACACGCTCGCAAAAAGGGGCTTTGTGGGTGTGCAGGTTTTGTTTGCGGTACAAAAACACAAGCTGATGAGCGGTAAGCTCTTCTATAATGAGCCTTTGGCACGCAGGGTGGGTGCGGTCTTTTAGCCCTGTCAAAAGTGCCGTTTGGCTAAAAATATCCGCCTGTGGGTCAGGCAGGTGTATGGCGGTCAAGGCGGACAACAAATCGCCCTGCACACGCACGCCCACGCTATTAAAATCATCATCGGACAGACAGGTCAAAGGCGACTGGCGGACGGCGTTAATCGCCATGCGGACAAGCTGACGCAGTTTGTTTTGATGAAGCCCTTTGACGGTCGGATAAATGGGTAAAAGCCCACTTTCAAACGTCTTTGTCCCTGTGATATGATACTCTGGATGAGCCATTTGCACGCCATAGCGACTGACCTTTATCTCGCCAAATGCGGTAATGTTCGCCCCCACGGTCATGGTTTGTAACAGAGTCGGATAGGTTTTAAAAAACTGCAAAACAACCATGCCCCCGCCCCCATGACTGTTGTCTTCTAGGCACACCGATAACCGTCCTTTGTTGCTCGCCACGTCCGTGATGACCCCTGCAATCATGCACACTTGCCCGTTTTCTACCGTGTTCATCGGTACGGTACGGCTACGGTCTTCATAATCTCGGGGCAGGTGCATGAGCAAATCAAAAATGCGATGAATGTCAAGCTCGGCAAGTTTTTTTGCCAACGGCTGACCCACGCCTGCAAGGGCGGTAATGGGGTATTGGGTGGGGGCAAGGTTAGTCATGGATTTGGGTGATAATTATTTTTGGTCATTGTAAGAGTAATAAGGTAAATTGGCAAGAATTTATCTTTTGAAATGATAAATTTTAGTAAAATAATCATTCACCAAATCATATTTTTTAAGCCATTTAACCAAAAAAATAAACCGTTTATTTTTTAATGGCATAAACGGCGGAATATACCCTACCAAAAACCACGAATGTTGTGCAAGTTTTGTGATACATTATTTACAATTTGATGACTTTTGGTGTAAAATGTCATCAGCATTACCCTATGTTGGGTTCATTTAAAAATACAATACGGCACATAACTTGCAACATCGCCAACATTGGCAAAGCATGAAGAGATACCCATGGCAAAAGTAGCAACCGAACAATTACTTGATTTTAAATACTCTGGCACTAATAAACGCGGACAAAACGTCAAAGGCGAGCTAACCGCCAAAAGCCTTGAACTGGCTCGTGCTCAGCTTAGAAAGCAAGGCATCATTGTCCAAGACGTTAGACAAAAATCCAAGCCCCTTTTTCAAATCAAAAAATCTATCAAAGCGATTGATATTGCTATTTTTGTGCGTCAGCTTGCCACGATGATGAAAGCAGGTGTGCCACTGACCCAAGCCTTTGAGATTGTCGCCGACTCGCTTGACAATCCCAGCATGAAAGAGATTGTATTAAAAGTAAAGGCGGATATTGAAGCGGGGAGTAACTTTGCCACCGCCTTACGTAAACACCCCAAATATTTTGATGACTTATTTTGTTCATTGGTTGAATCCGGTGAGCAATCGGGTGCGTTAGAGACCATGTTAGAGCGTGTCGCCACTTATAAAGAAAAAAGTGAAATGCTCAAAGCCAAAATCAAAAAGGCGATGAAATATCCGATTGCGGTTATCATTGTTGCTATTATTGTTACCGCCATTCTACTGGTTAAGGTGGTTCCAGTTTTTGCTGATATGTTTGCTGGATTTGGCGCAGAATTACCTGCCTTTACCCAAATGGTGGTTAATATGTCCAATTGGATGGTTAAGTATTATTTGGTATTTTTTATTGTACTAGCAATCCTTGTTGTGTCTTTCACCCAAGCTAAGTTGCGTAGCCAGAAATTTAGAAACTTCCTAGATAGATTGGCTCTTAAACTACCCATTTTTGGTGATATTGTCTATAAATCTATTATCGCTCGTTTTTGTCGTACGCTATCCACCACTTTTGCTGCTGGCGTGCCTTTGATTGATGCCCTAGACTCTACCGCGGGGGCAACCAATAATATCGTATTTTATGAAGCCACACAGCGTGTCAAAGAAGATGTCGCCACCGGTCAGCAAATGCAGTTTGCCATGCGTAACACCAACCTATTTCCTAGCATGGTACTTCAAATGGTCGGCATCGGTGAAGAAGCGGGTAGTTTAGAAGAAATGCTAGATAAAGCTGCCACTTTTTATGAAAACGAAGTGGATAACGCCGTTGATGGTCTAACCAGTCTCATGGAACCAATGATTATGGCATTTTTGGGCGTGGTAATCGGTGGTCTAGTTATCGCCATGTATCTGCCAATCTTCATGATGGGTGATGTTATCGGATGATGAATTTTTTATCAGAGAACTTTTATTTTGCCCTAGCCCTAGCTGGACTGCTGGGGCTTTGTGTTGGTTCATTTTTAAATGTGGTCATTCACCGCACACCACTCATCATGAACCGAGAGTGGCGTAAAGATACAGCATGGTTTTTGGGTACACAGTCCGACCTTAACCCCAATCATGTCAAGCCCATTCAAGAGACGATTGCCAATGACGTACCCATTAGCTTATCCTTTCCGCCGTCTCGTTGCCCCAAATGCAACCACCAAATCCGTGCTTATGAAAACATTCCTGTATTAAGCTGGCTTATTCTATTGCGTGGTAAATGCTCCAGTTGTGGCAACCCCATTAGTATGCGTTATCCATTAGTGGAACTCATCACTGCCCCATTGTCTGTCTTGGTCATCTATATGCTGGGGGCAAATGTGGCAGGCGTGTTGGGGCTGATTTACCTATGGATACTCATTGCCCTAACTGGCATCGATTTTGACACACAACTACTGCCCGACCGCTTGGTTTTCCCGCTGGGTATGATAGGCTTAATGGTAAACACCCAAAATATCTTTACTTCACTAAGCTCTGCGGTGTGGGGCGGACTGCTTGGTTTTTTATCCTTTTGGTCAGTTGCCAAACTCTATGCACTCATCACCAAAAAAGATGGCATGGGAGCAGGCGATTTTAAACTTCTAGGAGCGATTGGGGCGTGGCTGGGTGTGGGTATGTTGCCCTTTTTGATTCTTGTATCTGCTGTACTAGGCTCTATCGTGGGTGTGGTTTTGATGAGACTGCGTGGTGAAAGCCGTGCCTTTGCCTTTGGTCCTTATATTGCCATTGCAGGTATCATTGCCCTATTATGGGGGCATGATGTTATGGGTTGGTATTTAGGCATGTATAAAATTTAAAAAAGTGCTTGCCATTTAAAATTTATCTGTTATAATAGCACCACTTTTAGGCGTATAGCTCAGTTGGTTAGAGCACCACCTTGACATGGTGGGGGTCGATGGTTCGAGTCCGTTTACGCCTACCATATCCAAACCCCTTGAAATGCTTATATTTCAAGGGGTTTTTGCTTGTTTTGACAAAATTGCTTACAAAAATAAATCTGTTTATTTTGTGCATTTTGGACGAAAAATGCGTAAAATAAAGATAAATTTATGATAAATTGACCATCAAGCACTTAGCCACCGATCGCCATGACCCAAGCCAGTTTACCTCTCTTGCCACCTTTGCCCCCCTACACCCCCACCGCTTATAAGGCTTACCTAAATGAGCTAAATGCCGATATTGATAAGCAGATTTGTGAGCAGGGCATACACGCCACAGAGACGATAGACAGCCACATCGCTAGGCGAACGCAGGCGGTAGATAACATGCTTGTGAGTATGTTTGAAGCGTTATTTGGGACAGATAGCGAGCTTGGGTTATTTGCCATTGGTGGGTATGGGCGGGGCGAGCTGTTTCCAGCGTCAGATGTGGACATTTTGATACTAGGCGACGACACGGACAGCCATCAAGCCCAGATAGAAGCGTTCGTGGCAAGCCTGTGGGACATCGGCATAGAGCCTGCCATCTCGGTGCGGACAGTGAGCGATACGATGACCGCTGTCACCGAGCATACCGTGGCGACCGCTCTCTTAGAAGCCCGTTTTTTGGCTGGTAATGACACACTGACCGACGTACCAACCCTTGCTGTCAAAGGGGCGTGGACTGCCAAAGCCTTTTTTGGTGCCAAGATGAGCGAATCCAAAGCCCGCTATCTTGCCCATAACGCCACCGAATACAACTTAGAGCCGAACATCAAGACCGCCCCTGGCACACTGCGAGATTTGCACATTATTTTGTGGCTTGGTAAGTTTTATTTTGACGGGGTGCGGGAATTTCATGATTTGGTTGAAGTAGGCTTTTTAAGCCCTGACAAATACGCCACCTTGGAGTCCGCCAAACGCTTTTTATGGTGCCTACGTCATCATCTGCACACCCATGTCGCACGCCATGATGACCGCCTGCTCTTTGACCGTCAGCGCGCCGTCGCTGTTAGCATGGGACTGGCTCATACCGATGATGACAACCGCCAAATCACGCACGCCTTAGAGCAACTCATGCGAACCTACTATCGCCATGCGATGACCACCGCCAGTCTCTCCGAGCTTTTGTGTGCGTATTTTAATGAAAACTATCTAAACCCCGAGTTTGTCACCACGCCCATTGATGAGCATTTTTATGCCATCACCGAACAGGCAAGCCCCATTGACTCATCGCTACACCAAGACGGATTGGCAAAGGACGTACTCGTCAAGCAGGGCAAACTACCAAGCCACGACCCCAAGATTGCCGTGCATGGCCCACACGCCTTTGACAAGAATCCTGCCCTACTGCTTCGCATTTTTCTGGTCATGGGGCAACAAGGCATTAAAAAAATCAGTGCCAACACCCTGCGTGCCATCTACCTTGCCACGCCACGCATCGATGATGACTACCGCCAGCACCCCACCCATCAGGCTCTGTTTTTGGCAAACCTGCAAGAACCCAACTACCTATTTCATCGCCTACGCCTGATGAAACGCTTTGGCGTGCTAGGCTCATACCTACCTGCCTTTGGGCAAATCATGGGGCTTATGCAGTATGACCTGTTTCACCGCTACACCGTGGACGCTCATACTTTGCTACTCATTCGCATTTTGCACCGCTTGACGGATGTGGATAACGAGATTTATCAACAAAAATTTGACCTAGTCAGTCAGATTTATAAACAAATCCACCGCAAAGACATACTGGTCATTGTCGCCTTGTTTCATGACATCGCCAAAGGGCGTGGGGGCGACCACAGCGAACTCGGGGCGGTTGATGTGTATGAATTTTGTACATCGCACGGCATGACCGAGAGCGACAGCCAGTTTGCGTCATGGCTGGTGCGTGAACATCTGACCATGTCGCTCACCGCCCAAAAGCAGGACATCTCCGACCCTGATGTCATCGCTCGCTTTGCCCATTTTGTTGGCAGTGTCAGCAGGCTAAACCACCTGTATGTGCTGACCGTTGCCGACATGAACGCCACCAACAGCGAGCTGTGGAACTCATGGCGAGCCAGTCTGTTAAAACAGCTTTATATCAGCACCAGACAGGTGCTAAACCTTGGCATGGGCGTCGTGGACAAAGACGTCTACATCACCGGTCGCAAAAGCAAAGCCCAAGCCCTGCTGACCGACATCAACCCCACCACTTTACATGCCCTATGGGATGAGCTGGGCGATGAGTATTTTTTAAAACACAAAAAACTCGACATCGCATGGCAAAGCCGTGTCATCTTAGAACAAAAATCCGCCATCCAAGACGCTCGCCCCATCATCGCCATTCGCCCCCACACCGATTTGGCATTAGACGCCATTCAGCTATTTATCTGCACCCCCGACCGTGATGATTTGTTCGCCATCAGCGTGTGCGTGCTTGACCGCTTTGGCTTGTCGGTGCTGGACGCAACCATCGTCAGTGCCACCATTGACGGCGTGCCATCTGCCCTAGACAGCTATGTACTCATTGACCGCTTTGCCAAACGAGATGAGCATGGCACGCTCATGAGTGATTTTCTGACCCCCAGTGACAGGCGAGACGAACTGGTGAGCAAGCTTAGCCAAGCACTCACAGGAGACGCCCCCGAGTGTCAGATAGTCAGTGCCAGTTTTGGTTTTAACTTGACCTTAAAGCACTTTAACGTCCCCACGCAGGTACACATCGAGCGTGCCACCCCCCTTGTCCATCGGGGTCATCACGCCCTATCACTCATCACCAAAGACCGCTCTGCCCTACTTGCCAAAATCGGGCAAATCTTCTCAAAGCTCGGTGTGGCAGTGCATGGGGCGAGAATCACCACCCTAGGCGAGCGTGCCGAAGACATCTTTTATCTGTCTGACAAAGACGGCAGTTTGCTTGATGATGATAAAATTGAGTCGCTCAAAGTGGCTTTGATTGAAATTTTACAATAAGTCAAGTACAATAAATCCGTTTTTCTCATTCATTGCTTTTTCTCATCTGGAATCATCCATGAACATTTCTTTTTTTACCCCATTCACATCTCGCCCAAAGCTCGCCCTATGCCTTGCCCTATCCGTTTTTGCCACGACAGGCGTCAACGCAGAAGACAACGTCGATTCGGACGATTACGCACTCTTCGAGCTGTCAGAAGACATCGACGCCTGCGAAGATGATGCCAATCTACCGACGGGCTTTACTTATACTGAGTACACCAGCGACTGTCAGTACAACGAAAACATGACCGTCATCACCGATGGCACATCATTTGGTTTTGCAGACACGAACGGCAACATCGTCATCCACCCCGCCTTTGAAGAAGCCAGTCGTTTTGATGAAGGGCTTGCTTTGGTCAAACAACAAGGCAAATACGGCTACATCAATCCCAAAGGCAACTTTGTCATCCACCCCACCTTTGAAGATGCGTGGGGCTTTTGGGAAGGGCGTGCCAAAATCGCCCAAAACAGCAAATACGGTTTTATTGACAAACAAGGCAACATCGCCATCAAACCGAGCTTTGATGAGACGGGCAACTGGTTTGAACAAGGTTTGGTTTCAGTCAAAATCAATGACAAATGGGGCTTTATGGACAAAAACGGTCAAATCAAAATCGCCCCCATCTACGACCACGTCGAAGATTTTAGCGAACAGTTGGCATTGGTTGCCAAAGATACCGGTAAAACCGACAGTGATGGCGAACCCATCATTCACTACGGCTATATCACCCCCAAAGGTAAAATCGCCCTGCCCTTAAAATACGATTACGCCACCAGCTTCATCAATGGCTCTGCCATGGTCATAACAGATGACAGCATTTATTTTATCAACAAAAAAGGCGAACGTGTCGAGCCTAGCTGGCAAGAGTGATGTTAAAAAATGGGCAAGGTCAATCTTGCCCATTTGCTTTTGACTTAAAAATAATGACATCAATATGACAAACCTTCTCTAATCAGAGCGGAGTATTCTTGTGATGAAATATTGCCATGATTGCCCAAATGGGACACTTTGGGATTGGCAAAAGCATTATACTTCCAAATCATCAAATCTTGCTCATTATCAATCGCCCCTTTGTCATACAAATAATCCGCCAATCTGCCCGAAACGATAATACGATAATCCATTGGCACATCATCAATCTGACTTGCCATTTTATAAATAACGGTAGTGCAATTACTAAGTAGCGAATGATAAAATTTGGGCATATCATTTAAACGATGACCATAATCCAAATAAGTCAAAAATAGATTTCTCATTTTGTCTTTGTCATACAAAATAGGATAAACAGACACCAATTCATCTCTGATATTGGTGCGAGTATAAATCAAATCCCGCTCATCCCCTGCAATGATGGATAAATCATACATTCTAAAAAATCCACCAATCGTTGAAAATTCTTCACCAATCTCTTTTCTTGTTTCCACCGAAAAAACAAGCCTGTCAATATTGCCCGCCCCGTCGTCAAACCCAAACGACACCATGATGTGAGCGATGCTGTCCATGCCCCACGTTGTGCTAATCATATCAAGGCTTGTTAGATGATTGAGATTGTAAGTGCGAGTATCCCAACGCTCGGTATAACTGTCGCCATGCCAATCAAAATCACGCACGTTATGTATCGTGATGATATTGCCATTTTGGGTATAAGTGAATTGATGACGAAATTCATCTTGCCATATTCTGTCATTGCTGGGCTTCATACTAAAAAACCAAGCAAACACAACACCAACAACCAATCCAAAAATGCGTATAGAATAATAACTTAATTTATCAATAATGAGTGGACCCTCAAATTTTTCAATATAAGTATTGGGTATAACTGCAATGATGGATAATAATAAAATAAAACCAATAACAACATAAGTCACTCTCCCCAAAGGCATATGCACCCACAATGCCAAACACGTCCATATCGCCAATAAAATAATCATCATTGCATATAACATAAAAAGCTTGGTCATGATTTATCCTTAATGATTGTTATAAAATGGCTGTGGCAAATAGTAAAATTGAGCGGTATTATTTATTGGGATGATAACAAAACCAGATATTCTAGATATTGCTATCATACCCCAAATTTGCTAAACTTGCACTTATTTTATTTGGAAAATTGTCATGATAAAAACCCAAAACATTGCCGATTTTACCCCTAATGACAACCTAGTCATTTGGGACGTGCGAGATGCTGACAGCTATAAATCAGGACATATCGCCCATGCCATCAATGTGCCAATTGAGCATATCAATGCCGAGATGCTTGCCCAAAGCGTGGGCGACGTGTATGTGCTGTGTGGCGGTGGCACCAAGGCAGGGCGTGCGTGTGCGCTGTTAGAGAGTCTTGACCCAAGCCGTACCTATACCCATCTGACGGGTGGCACTCGTGGGGCAAAGGCGTTGGGCTGGACACTTATCGAAAATTAATTGATTAAAAAATATTAAAAATCAATATCTTATAAAAATTTTTAAAATTTTTAAAAATAAATGATTGACACCGCCCAAAATTACGCTATAATACGCACCACTAACAGCGATACACGTCGCAAATTGGTAAATCGGGGCGTAGCGCAGCTTGGTAGCGCATCTGCTTTGGGAGCAGAGGGTCGGGGGTTCAAATCCCTCCGCCCCGACCATTTAAAGCCTATATAGGCTTTTTTTGTTAGTGATGTAAGTTGAGCGCCTGTAGCTCAGTTGGATAGAGCATCCGCCTTCTAAGCGGGTGGTCGCAGGTTCGAATCCTGCCAGGCGCGCCATTTGCCTGATTATGAATGGCACATTTCATTATGGTGGGTATAGCTCAGTTGGTAGAGCCCCGGATTGTGATTCCGGTTGTCGTGGGTTCAAGTCCCATTACTCACCCCATATTCAAAACCACCCTATTGGGTGGTTTTTTGTGTTTCGGCTTTTTTGTTTGTCATTCATATCCATCCAACGAAAAGGAAGTGCTCAGCACGTCCCTACGTTTGCATATTAGACTTCCTGCAAAACCCTGAATTAAAGAAAACCGTTCGTGGTGAGCTTGTCGAACCATAACGGTTTTCCGCTACCCTTCGACAGGCTCAGGGCGAACGGAAAACTAGTTTTGCAGGAAGTTTATTGTTAAATTTGTGACAACTTTAAAAACTCTTTGGTCGCACCTGTCTTTTTCCGTCTACTTTAAATGGCTGACTTCATCCACCAAATCATCAAGCAGGGCATCAAAAATATCATCGCCTGACAACTGTTCCAATGGCTTATGTGGCTTATGAACGGGTTTTGGTGATGCTTGCGTTTGTGTCTGCTCTGTCAATGTTTGGTTGGCTTGACTGGCTTGATTACTTTGGTTACTTTGCACGGCATTGTCTATCATGTCGCTATTTTTACCAGTCTTTTTATCCATAGCAGATTGTTGGGCGGTGCTAGCACTTACCTGTGGCTCTGCCCCTGCCTCTTGCTGTATTTTTTGCTGTGGCTTTTGCTCTGCTATTGGCTCGGGCTGATTTTGCACACCCTTATCACTAACATCTTTGACATCTTTGGCGTGCCAAAAACCGTAGCGATTGACCGTCCACCACACCAAAAACTTACTGGCGGTAATGCTGTGTAACTCATCGGGCAGTTTTACCACGTTCAAGCCCAGCTCTTGCCATGTCCGCTCATCCGTCTCGCCCTGCTCACACGACTCTTTTGCCACAAAAATCTCATCTAACAAACCATCATACACCACTCGCCTGTCCCACGCTTTTTGGGTTAGGTTCATGCGTGTGAGCTGATAAAACACACCATCATGCCAAATGACATAACTGCGGTGTTTGGGGTGAACAAAAATTACATCTATCGTTCTGTTGGCAGTGCGACTGGTTGGATTTTTCATGGCAGGAACATCAAAAAGGACTTATTTCTATTTTATCAAATTTTTTCATCATTTTAGCAAAATTCTCCCGAAATTCTCCCAAAATATCCCTTGCATTCATGGGGAATTTTGCTATACTGTTACTAGATTTATAGACTAAGCGGTATCCTTTTCACACCTTTATTAAGGAGTTTGCCATGTATCAGCACGTGTTACTTGTTACCGACTTAAATGACGACACCGACATTGTCGCCAGTAAAGCCAAATGGATTTTGGATTCATCGCCATCTGCTCAGCTGTCTGTGCTACACGTGGTCGAAGAGACCATGCTCGGCTTTGGCTACGAGCTAATCCCTGCGTCCGCCCTGCACGAAGAGATAGACGATGAGCGTTGCCAAGTGGCTCGCACTCGTCTTGCCGAAGTGTTGGCACGCAACAACCTACACGCCCACAACGCCAAAATCAAAACCGCCATTTCAGGACGTAAAGGCATCGTGGATTACTGCAACACCCACGCCATTGACCTAGTCGTCATCGGTCGCCACAAACGTACAGGGCTATCGGCGTGGCTGGCAGGGGCAACTGCCGACAGCATTTTGCCCGATGTGGACGCTGATTTGCTGGTGGTGCAGTTGGGTTCGGTCAGTTAGACAGTCATTGTGATAAGGGCAAATTTGAACCGACCCCCAAATCTTAGACATAAGATTAAAGGTTAGGTTGTTGCAAGTGGTTGTATTAACCCTAATTGGACTAAGTTTCTGTACTTAACAGGACTTAGTCCTTTTAATTTGCTCTTTATTCTATCATGATTGTAGTAGTGTATGTACTCATCAATCACTTGTTTAAGTTCATCTGTTGATGTAAATGTGGTTGTCTCATAAAATATCTCTTGTTTTAGCGTACCAAAGAAGCTCTCTATCACAGCATTATCCAAACAATTGCCTTTTCTTGACATGCTTTGGGTTAAGCCTTGTTCTTTTAGGGTTTGTTGATACTGGTGCATTTGATAGTGCCAGCCTTGGTCTGAATGAATGATGGGTTTGTCATCCATCTTTTCTTGGCTTAGCTTGGATAGGGCATCATTTAACATCTCTTTGACCAACTCATACGTTGGTCTGTCCTTCATCGTATAACTGACAATCTCACCATTAAACAAGTCGATGATGGGCGATAGGTAGAGTTTTCTTTGAATGACACTGCCATCATTTGCCTTGTCTTGTACTTTAAACTCTGTGATGTCTGTTGCCCACTTTTGATTGGGTTTGTCTGCTTTAAAGTCTCTTTTGAGTATATTGTCCTGAATGGTATCTTTGCCCATTGTGCCTTTGTAAGTATTAAACTTACGTTGACGACGAACCAATGCTTTGAGTCCAAGTTTAGCCATCAGTCGTTGCACTCGTTTATGATTAATGACCATGCCTTTTTGGGCAAGCTGATTGTTAAGCTCTGATGTGATTCTACGATAACCATACCTGCCCTTGTGTTGGTGGTAGATGTGGTTAATGTGTTCTTTTAAGTCAAGGTCTTTGTCAGGCTTTGTACTTTGACGAATGTGGTAATAAAACACACTTCTTGGCAAGTTTGACACTGCCAATAAGTCAGCAAGTTTGTGCTTATGCCTTAATTCTTGGATGATCAGGACTTGTTCTTTGTTTGTACTGATTGTTCCTTTTGACGAATTAAGGCATCTAGCTTTTTTAGATAGTCATTCTCTGCTCTAAGATAGGCAAGTTCATCAAGCAAATCATCCACACTTTTTTCGTGGTCTTGTTTGGTTTTCCAAGTTGATTTGGTTTTATTAGCGTTGTGTTTGTTTGACATTGCTTTTTTGCCTTTGGGTTTGGGTATTAGTCCCATTATACCAAAGGCTTGGTAGGACTTTAACCAAGTTGACAGTAAAGAAGGTTGTGGCAGATTAAGCTCTATGGCAAGTTGTGTAAGCGATTTGCCCTGTTGTATGGCTTGAACGGCATTAAGCTTAAAATCTGTGTCATAGACAGCCTTTGTGTGTCGTCTTTTTATGCCATCAATGCCATGTGCTTGATAGAGTTTAACCCATAGCTCTACGGTTGTGTGGTTTAGATTAAAGTGTTTGGCGGTTTGTTTGTAGCCATGATGATTAAGATAATACCCAATCACAGACAGTTTAAAGTCGGTTGTGTATTTTGCCATAAAAAGCACCCCAAAGGTTAGTGTGTCTAACTTTTGGGGTGCGGTTCAATTTTGGGTTTGCCCTTATTTTTTATTTTAAAAATCTATCAATTCTATTTAAAACACCCTTTTCCATTACCACTTGTTTAAGTTATTTTTCAGCTTTTTCCCATAAAACTTGACAAAATCCCCCCAACCCTTAAAATAGTAGCTTTACCACAACACAGCTACCGCCATGACCAACACCCCCCAAACTCTCACCCTTATCCAGCCAGACGACTGGCACATTCATCTGCGTGATAATGATGCCCTTGCCACGACCGTACCGCACGCTTGTTTGAGCTTTAACCGTGTCATCTGTATGCCAAACCTTGTGCCACCTGTCAAGACAACCGAGCAAGCGGTTGCCTACCGTGAGCGGATTTTGACCGCCCTTGATAAAGCGGACGTTCCAAGCCAGCGTAAGGCTGAGTTTGACCCACGCATGGTCTTATACTTGACCGACCATACCACAGCCGATGAGATTGCCCATGCCAAAGCCTCAGGCATCGTGCAAGCCGTCAAGCTCTATCCTGCGGGAGCAACCACCAATTCATCAGACGGCGTTACCGACATTTTGGGGCGAGCGGACGTGTTTGAAAGTATGCAAAAACACGGCATTCCGCTTCTTGTACATGGTGAAGTTACGCATCATGACGTGGATATTTTTGACCGTGAAAAGCGGTTTTTGGACGAGATTTTGTCCGTGATTATCAAAAATTTTCCCGAACTTCGCATTGTCATGGAGCATATCACTACAAGAGACGCCGCCGATTTTTGCCTTGCCCAAGCGGACAACGTGAGGGCGACCATCACGCCACAGCATCTATTATTTAACCGCAATCATATGCTTGTGGGCGGAGTCAAGCCGCACTTTTATTGCTTGCCAATCCTAAAACGTGCCAACCACCAACAACGCCTGCTAGAAGTCGCCACCTCTGGCAATCCCAAATTTTTCTTAGGCACGGACTCCGCCCCACACGCCACCCACACCAAAGAAAACGCTTGCGGTTGTGCAGGGTGCTACTCCGCCCCCCATGCCCTACCCCTATACGCCACCGCCTTTGAGAGCGTAGGAGCGTTGGATAAATTAGAAAATTTTGCCAGCGTGTTTGGGGCAAAATTCTACGGACTGCCTGTCAATACCAGCACCATTACCCTTGTCAAATCGGACATGAGCGTGCCGAACAGCTACCCCTATCTTGACGGCAAAAGCCTAACCCCCCTACTATCAGGGCAAACCCTAGCATGGTCAATACAATCATGAACAGTACAGCCATGAGTAGCACAATGACAAGTCAAACAACCGAACCCAAAGATGACAAAAGCCCACTAGCCAAACGCTTTCGGGGCTTTATGCCTGTCGTTGTGGACGTGGAGACGGCAGGATTTAACGCCCAAACGGACGCTTTGTTGGAGATTGCCTGCATTCCGATTTTGATGAATGATGACGGCAAACTCTATCAAGGCGAACCGCTAAACGCTCATATTGAGCCGTTTGTCGGGGCAAATTTAGAGCCGTCCGCCTTAGAATTTACAGGCATTAACCCCGATAGCCCCTTTCGCAAAGCCATCGCCCAAGACGAAAAAAAGGCAATCCGCCAAATTTTTAAATCCCTAAAAGACACCAAAAACGCTCACGGTTGTCGCCAGTGTATTTTGGTTGGGCATAATGCTCATTTTGATTTGGGTTTTTTAAATGCCGTCATCGCCCGCACCAATTCAAAAAATCAGTCGCCTTTTCATGCGTTTAGCGTGCTAGACACGGCAAGCCTGTCCGCCCTAGCCTACGGGCATACGGTGCTTGCCAAGACGTGCCTTATGGCAGGGATTGAGTTTGATAATAGCCATGCTCATTCGGCACTTTACGACACCCAAAAAACCGCCGAGCTCTTTTGTAAGATTTTTAATGAAATGGGTATGCTTGACATTAAGGGCGAACAAATTTAAGATGAACTTTTTGTTTATTTGTTCAAAAAATCAATGGCGTAGTCCGACTGCCGAACGAATTTTTGATTCACACATTAGCATCCATACCCGTTCGGCAGGCACTAGCCGAAACGCTCGCCACAGTGTCAATCACGCCGACATTGAGTGGGCGGATTTGATTTTTGTCATGGAACATAAACACAAAAAACACCTAGCCCAACACTTTGGTAACCAACTGTCCGCCAAAACTGTCATCGTGCTTGACATTAGTGATGATTATGGCTATATGGACGATGAGTTGATTGAGATTTTAACATCGAGCGTCTCGCCCTATCTGCCGTCATCAGACCCAAGCACTTAACACCACTTTAATAAGGAAAAACCATGCCGTCATTTGACATCGTCTCTGAACTTAACGTTCAAGAAGTGCGTAACGCCATTGGCAACACCGACAAAGAAATTGCCACACGTTTTGACTTTAAAGGTAGCGACATCACGGTAGAGCTAAACGACAAAGCCAAAACCGTCACCATCACCTGCGACAACGAACTGCAAGCCGACAACGTCTATGCCATTTTTGAAAAACAACTCATCAAGCGTGGCGTGGATTTGCAAAGCCTAGACCCACAGGACAAAGCAGGGTCAGGCAAACACACCAAGCAAGTCATCAACCTAAAAGACGGACTAGACTCTGATACCGCCAAAAAAATCAGCAAAGCCATCAAAGAGAGCGATTTGAAAGTCTCAGCCAGCATTCAAGGCGATAAAATCCGTGTCTCCGACAAGAAAAAGGACAATTTGCAAGCGTGCATGGCGTTTTTAAAAGAAAAATCGTTTGGCGTGCCACTGCAATTTAACAATTTTAAAGATTAATTTTTTGGTAGTAGTATAAAAAGCATGGCGAACTAGGTTTTCCGTTTGCCCTGAGCCTATCGAAGGGTCGGAAAACCGTTATGGTTCGACAAGCTCACCACGAACGGTTTTCTTAATAGTATACTTTTTGAACTAGAACCAATTTTTAAAAAATTATTAAAATTCATCAAGTTATAAACTTTCTTAAAATTTTTAAAAATCTTGCTTGACGGACAAAAATAATCTGCTATAATAGCCCCACTTTTGAGAGACACGGTGAAAGCGTTCAAAAGTTGGTAAAGCGATTTTTAAAAAATCAGTTTTACGTCCTTGTGCTCCATTCGTCTAGAGGCCTAGGACACCGCCCTTTCACGGCGGTAACAGGGGTTCGAATCCCCTATGGAGTGCCACTATTTTAAATCCCCAAGTCATCACTTGGGGATTTTATTTTATCCAGTTGTTCATTCAATGTTCACTAAAAACACCCTTTAAATTTGCAAAATTACAACAACATTGCCTCTTGTAAATTTGCTATAATTTGCCATTTCCATTTATTCATCAACGCCTTTCATGCCAAAACAAAAGCTCAAAAACTGGCTCCCCACTCCCGAAAAATTGCGTGAAAACCGCATGATAAGCCTGTT
This sequence comes from Moraxella sp. K1664, assembly GCF_039693965.1. Taxonomy (NCBI): domain Bacteria; kingdom Pseudomonadati; phylum Pseudomonadota; class Gammaproteobacteria; order Moraxellales; family Moraxellaceae; genus Moraxella; species Moraxella sp. K1664. The sequence goes on along the minus strand of NZ_CP155576.1, from coordinate 1,608,612 downwards.
CGCTCCGTTTTTGGCTGACCCACGCCTATGGCAGTTAAATCGCAACGCCCTAACCCGAGCGGTATATGTGGGCGTGCTGTGTGCCTTTTTCCCCTTGCCCGGTCAGATGCCCCTTGCCTTGATTGGGGCGTTAATCTTTCGTGCCAATGTGCCGATGAGTGTCGCCTTAACGTGGATTACCAACCCTTTGACGACTATTCCGATTTTTTGGTTGGCGTATTCGGTGGGGGCAATGCTACTGGGCGAGCCTGTGATTGGCATTCGGGGCATGGGGCTGATTGTGTCCGATTTGACACTATGGGTAACCGGCAACGGTGGCAATCCTTTTGAGATGCACTCGGTGTTTTCCTTTAAGGCGTTTGCGTGGGGATTGCTGGTGTGTGGCATGATTACCAGTGTCGTGCTGGGCATTGCCTTTCGCATATTTTGGCAGTATCGCATCGCCAATGACTGGCAAAAACGGCAAGGCTACAATGCAACCGCCCCCAAGTTTCGCACCCAAAAAGGACATAAAGCCAGAGAGCAGGCGAAAAATGTCGGCTCTGATGATTTTTCTATTTAAGCATTTTTTAAACAATGCTTTACCCGCTACACCCACCGCCCAAGCGTGGCATTGACCGCACTCTCAGTCCGTAAAATCCGCTCGCCAAGCGATACCGCACGCACGCCCACACTTGCCAAAAGCTCAATCTCATACGGCACAAAGCCCCCTTCTGCTCCGATGATAATCATATCAGGCAAGGGATTTTGGTGGATAAACGCCTTAAAACTTGTGTCAGCATAAGGGTGAAAGACAAGGGCGGATTTATCATTTATCAAACCGGGTAATTCGTCCTGCACAAAGGGCTTAAAGCGTTTGGCAAGGGTAATGACAGGTGGCACGCTATCTACGCCTTGTTGTAGCCCTTCTAGCACAAACTCATCAAGACGAGCAAGCAGGGGCGACCCCCAGTAGCTTTTGTCGGTGCGAACGGAATTGATAAGGATAATATGATGAACCCCAAATGCCGTCATATCCATGATAAGCCGTCTTAGCACCTTAGGACGTGGCAAGGCAAGCATGACCGTTACGCCAAGTTTGGACGGTGGGTCGGTGTCTAGGCGGACATTTTCTAACGTACAAATTTTATCATCTATATAAGCAATTTGCCCCACACCCATTTTATCGCCCAATTTGCCAATTTTTAGGGTGTCGCCAACGCTCGCCTTTAACACCGTTTTGACGTGGTTAAGCTGTTCGGCATTGTCAATCGTGGCGGTGGTGTCGTCAAAGGCGGACGGGGGTAAGATGATGATATTCATAACAGTTTCCTTATCATATCAAACTGCACCTTATCCGCCCCTGCCCGCTCTTGCACCAGTCTTTGACCGCTCTCGCCTGCTTGCTTGGCAAGGGCTGGATTGTCAAGCCATGCTTTGATGTTGTCATATAGTCCGTCATCATCGCTTTGTATGAGTACGCCCACATCAGCAAAATCACGCACAATCTCGGCACAGTTTTTGACATACTGCCCCATGATGACGGGCGTGGCAAGGCTCACAGGCTCAATGGGGTTATGACCGCCCTTATCCACAAACGAACCGCCCACGACCGCCACATCGGACAGTTCATACCACCCCAAAAGCTCGCCCATGCTGTCCGCCAAATACACCTGCGTGCTATCCGCTATCGGCTCGCCCTGACTGCGTCTGTGATAAACAAACTCTGTGCAAAGGCTTGCTACCTCATCAAAGCGTTCGGGGTGGCGTGGCACTAGGATAAGCAGTAAATTGGGAAAATCAGCAAGCAGTCGCTTATGCGTATCTAATGCCAACTGCTCTTCTCCGTCATGCGTGCTTGCCATGACCCAAATAGGGCGGTTTTTGGCAAAGTTGTTAAAATCAGCAAGGGCTTGGGTTTTGCCAATCTGACCGCTCCATTTTAGAGAATACGCCTGCTTGACTTTATCTGAACTTGCCCCAAGTGCAATGAAGTTATGATAACTTTGCTCATCTTGGGCGATGATGAGTGATAAATTTGCCATCATGCTTTGGCTAAGGCGGGCAAATTTGGCATAACTGTCAAAGGATTTTTGGGTAAGGCGGGCATTTGCCATGACACTCGGTATGCCTTGATTTGCCAATACCGATAGGGTATTTGCCCACAGTTCGGTTTCCACAAACACCGCCATCAAAGGGCGAACGTGTGCCAAAAACTGCCCCAATACCGCCACATCATCAACAGGAACAAAGCTGTGCTGTACCGATTTGCCAAGTTCATTCTCAAATAAAACCTTAGCACGGTTAAAGCCCGTCTGCGTGGTACTCGTTATCCACAGATGATAGCCATCAGATAGCATACGCCGAAGTAGCGGATAGACGGTGTTTAGCTCACCCAAAGACACGGCATGGCACCATACCACAGGCTTATCATGGCTAATAGGCACATAACCCTGCCCGAACCGCTCGGCAATCTCACGCTCATAATGGGGCAAATTGGCTTTTTTGCGTGCCAAAAACAAGCGATAAAGCGGTTTTAGGGCGGTAATGGCAAGGCGATAATATAAGGGCGGACGCATGTTAGGACATCATACTTAGCAAGATAAAGAGCAGTACCGCCCCCACGCCCACAGCGATGAACAGCATGCCATAACGCTTGTCCGAGACCATCTCGGTGCGGTAGTCGCTTTTTAGAAGCTCCACTTGATTCATGTAGGCACAGACCTTTTTGGCTTCGGGATGTCCGCCATCGGCTGATTTGCGAAGCCAATGCTCGCCCATGCTCACGTCCATCGCCATACCGCCATCATTAGGAGCAAAGCCTTGATAATACAGACGACTAAGCAGTTTTTGGGCTCGGATGTCGCCCATCTCGGCAGAACGTTTGGTGAGCATGACCGCTTTATTGATGTCCACGCCCACGCCACGCCCACCAAAATAGTACAGGGCTAGGCGAAGCATGGCAGACGGGTTGCCCTGCTTGACCAGCCCCACCAGTAGGGCAAGTGCCTGTTTGCGTGCCTGCACCTGCTTGTCATTAAACACAATCTCATCCATCTGCTTGCCTTCGGCGATTTTGCCATCGATAAAAGCATCAAACTTGGTCAGTACTGCCGTCGCCTTTTGGTACTCACTCACGGCATCGCTTGGGGTATTGATGTTGAGCAAATCTTGGTACGCTTCATCAAAGAGCTTGGGCGTGTGTGACGCTCTCGCCCTTTGCTTATAGGCGGACGGGGGCAAGTTTGTGGTATTGGTAGATTGGTGTGGACTTTTGGCTTGATGTGGTGTGTTTGGGCTTACAACATGAGCTTGACTGGCAGACTGGGCAGATTGCAAGGCTTGCGTTTCTTGTACAACTGGGGCTGGGCTATGGCTGGTTGGCTGTTCATCCACCACAGTTTGATTTTGCAAACTTGTTAAGTTATTTTGCCCATCGTTTGTCAAAGGGTTTATTGAATGATTTTGCAAGTCATTATTTAAATTATTTTGTCCACTATCTTGCCCATCATGTTGTAAGTCGTTTTGTAAACCATCTTGCAAGCCATTTTGTAAAATAGCTTGCTCATTCTGCCCATCTTGATCTTGCTCATCAACCGCTTGCACTGACTTATCTACTGGCTTTAAAAACAGCGACCGCTCGCTAAATAACTGTTTGGCTCTATCATCGGCAGTTAGGCTGTGTTGCAACTGTTTAAAACGGCTGATAAAATCATGCACCGCCCAATACAAGCTATCTTCTGCCACGCCCACGCCTTGACCGTCATCATCAAGACCTGCCACAAAGGTGCGGTCAATCGTGCCAAACAGCCTTGCCCCGATGACAGGTAGGATAAAGAACCTATCCGCCACCGCTTGTCCTGCCTGCCCCACACCTTGGCACAATACGCCCATGCCATAATAAAAACCCTGCAACTGTTCAGCCGTCATCTGACTTTGGGGGTCTGCCCCCATCTGCGAGAACAGGCGAGCATAGACACGGCTAAACCCTTGGGCGGTGTAGATACTCACGGTAGGTTTAGCCACCGATTGGGCAAGCTCTTGCTCCATCACCTGCACGACATGATACGCCAAGATGATGATGAGCCGAGCAAAGTCATCATGAGCTAGCACACGAGCTTCACTCACGTTCTTGCCTGCCAAGTCTGATTTGACCGCTGATAAGAACACATCTAACAGTTTCAGACTCTCCAAATCCGCCTTGAATGCCGTCTGCTGAGCGATGAGTGCAGACAGTCGCTGATGATAGGCAAAGCGTTTGCCCGTCACACTCATGCCCTGCCACAGCTCATGCACTTCTTTATCAAATTCAAACCACACAAATGGGGTGACACTCATGCTTTATCCCCGAGCATATTATTTAAAAATTCAAGCACATTTTTGGAGCTTGCTTTTTGTTGCAAGGCGACAAGCTCCGCCTTAACCATTTCTTTGTCATCGCCCGACAGCGTGTACCAACGAGCCAGAGCGGACAAGGAGCGAGAAGCCAGCACAGGATTTATCACGTCTAGGCGAGCCACTGCTGACAGATACAGCGAAATGCCGTCTTTTGTCCATAGCTGAGTGGGCTTGCTTGCCAATCCGCCAAGCGTGGTACGCACACGGTTTGGCGTTTGCCAGTCATAATCCGCCCGCTCCATAAGAACCTTAATGAACGCCACATCACGGCTGTCCGCCCCTGCTTGTACGCTAAACCATGAGTCAATCACAAGGTCATTATCGTGATATTCTTCATAAAACTGAGCGGTATAATCGTCTGCATTTGGCAAGCCAAACTCAATCATCGCCCCCAATGCTCCGAGCTGTTCACTCATACAAGTGGCGTTGGTGTACTGGCGTTCGGCGCGTTCGGTCATGTCAAGTTTGGCGGTCAATGCCAGATTGAGTAGCACATTTCTAAGCAGTCGCACCCCACGAGCGTCAGGCGTGTCTTGATACGGCACGATAGGCAGGGCGTCATACCACACTTGTACATGGTCGGCTAAGGCGTGGGCAATTTGCTCTTTTAGGGCGGTGCGTGTCGCCTTGACCGCTTGTGGGTCGTAGTCCTTATCGTACGCCACCGCAAGCTCGCTTTCGCTTGGCACGTCAAACAGGCGAGCGGTCAGCATGGGGTCTTTGTGCATGAGCGTTGGCACGATACGTTTTAGGGTGTCGGTGAGCAAGGCGACATTATCCGATTTGCCAAACAACAATCTACCCACCAACGTCTGCACCGCTTGCCATTGGTTAAAGCCTTCATTGTCAAATTGTACGATTTTTACCAAATCTTCATCGGTATAGTCAAATTCTAGCTTAACAGGGGCGGAAAAATTACGCAGTACCGGCACCACAGGACGCACCCCACCCAAATCCAACCCGTCAAAACTAAACGTATCGCTGTCTTTGTTCAAAAGTAGCAATTCTTGGGCAAGTAGCTCTCCACTCTCCCCATGAAAAATCGCCACGTCTATCGGTATGGGCAGGGCTTTTGGCTCATCAAATCCTGCCACATAGCGAGTTTGTTGGCTAAATGTCAGCTTGATACTATCGCCCACCACGTCAAATCCGCCCGTCAGTACAGGCGTACCCGCCTGAGTGTACCACGCCAAAAAGTCTTGTACACGGCTATCGCCCACGCTCATCGCCGATAAAAAGTCTTCAATGGTAACGGCTTGACCGTCATAGCGAGCAAAATATTCGTCCGTACCTTGGCGGAATTTATCCTTGCCAAGCAAGGTCGCTATCATACGCACAATCTCCGCCCCTTTTTCATAAACAGTAACGGTGTAGAAGTTGTTAATCTCCACAAAACTGTCAGGACGCACAGGGTGAGCCAGCACGCCTGCATCTTCTTTGAACTGATGAGCCTTTAAAAAACCCACGTCATCAATGCGTTGCACCGCAGGCGAGCGATGACTTGCCGAGAAACTTTGGTCTCTAAATACGGTAAAGCCTTCTTTTAGGCACAACTGAAACCAATCACGGCAGGTAATGCGATTACCCGTCCAGTTGTGAAAATATTCGTGAGCGATGACCGCTTTGACATGAAAACTTCGCTCATCGGTCGTGGTTTTTGGACTAGATAGCACGCAAGACGTGTTAAAGATATTTAAGCCCTTATTTTCCATTGCTCCCATGTTAAATTGCCCTGTGGCAACAATCATATAACGGTCAAGGTCATACGCCCGCCCATAATGCTCTTCGTCCCATTTCATGCTGTCTTTTAAGGCGGTCATGGCAACGTGGCATTTGTCAATGTCGGCAGACACGGCGTAGATTTCTAGGAGTACTTCACGCCCTTCACTGGTCGTATAATGGTCGCTCATCACCGCCAAATCCGCCACCACGCACGCAAACAGATAGCTTGGCTTTTTGGTTGGGTCGTGCCAGACGGCAAAATGTCTGTCATCGCCCACATTGCCTTTTTCTATCAAATTACCATTGGCAAGTAGCACAGGAAAACGTTTGTCCGCTTCTACCCTTGTGGTGTATTCAGTCAAAACGTCAGGGCGGTCAGGGAAAAAGGTAATTTTACGAAAACCCTCTGGCTCGCATTGAGTAACAAACATCAACTCATCGCCCGTACCCGACTGATATAAGCCTTCTAAGGCGGTGTTGGTTTGGGGATTAATCTTTACGTCAATGGCAACTTTGGCGGCGTCGGGGGCGTTGTGAATGGTTAGACTTTCACTGTCTAATGTGTAATCATCAGCCGTCAGTACTTTGTCATTGATACTGATGTTTAACAGTTCAAGCTCACGCCCTAGCAGGATAAGCTCGCCGTCATGCTCACGGTGCATGTTTAGCACGCTAGACACGGTGGCGTGGTCATCAAATACTTTGATATCCAGATAAATGTCTTCCACACGATAGACAGGTGGCGTGTAGTCTTTTAGGTAGATTTTTTGGGGCTCTTTATTGCTGTTGGTCATGGTTTATTCCTAGTTTAGGTTTGGATTTGAATTGATAAAATTAACACGTCATACTATCAAATTTTTACCATGAAAAAAAGACCGTTTCGCCCCCAAAATCGCCAATATGGTCATTATTTTGCCATCACTTCTCGCAAAACCCCAAAAACACCCAATTTTTCCGCCCAAATACCCCAAAAACAACCCTAAAATGACTTGCTAAGCCCATCAAATTTTGTCATTATAATGTATGATTTTCTCACATGATTTTGCAAATTGTCATTAAGTAGCAAACTGTGGTAAAATGATACAATCGTCAAAATAGTTTTATAAAATTCTTCAATCAAAGGAGCGTTTATGCTTACTTCTAAAATCTCAAAAGCCCTAGTATTGGCTTTGACTGCCAGCACTCTTGTGGTGACAGGCTGTGCCAGCCAAAAACCGAAATCGCAGGTCGTGGTCGCTCCCTTGGGCGGACATGGTGCCAACACTGGCTACACTGGCGGTGCTTTGGTTAATAACTCAGCTGCCATCCAAAACGCTGCTCGCAACATGCAAGGCGTGGTGCATTTTGACTTTGACTCAGATGCCATCCGCCCTGATGCTGCTGCCATCTTAGACCAACAAGCCCAATTCTTGAACGCCAATCAAGGTGCACGCGTGCAAATCGCAGGTCACACCGATGAGCGTGGCTCTCGTGAATACAACATGAGCTTGGGCGAACGTCGTGCCGCTGCCGTGCGTGGCTACCTTGCCAGCAAGGGTGTGAACACCGCCAATGTTGAGATTCTAAGTTTTGGCGAAGAGCAACCTGTCGCCACAGGCTCAAACGAAGCCGCTTGGGCTCAAAACCGCCGTGCCGAGCTAAGCTACTAATTCGATTCGCTTTAAACATAAGCCCAAATCTTGTGATTTGGGTTTATTTATGGCTTGGATTTGGTGGTTTGGTTTTTTGTGGCACTTTTTATGTTTTTATAAAAGAAATTTTATTTATGTTTTTATAAAAAACATCTTATCTTTCATCATCTTACAGTCAACCAAATTGAATTTTACCACAAAAACCGTGGTACTTTTTCATTTTGTAGAGCACATCTTTTAACTGTATATTTTTAACTGCGTATAAGGCAAAAATTCGCTTTTATCACTCAAAAAAACCCAGTAATTAGGGCGTGCCTACCCTTTATAACACTAGGGCGTGCCCACCATTGATAACATTTTTACAAAGTAAGATGAAAATTTAACGCTTTAATCCATTTTTGCATGAAAAATGGCTAAATCTTATTTTCCATTGCAAATACAAAAAGCAGGCACGCCCTAATAATTTCTCATTTTAATTGGGCGTTTAGCAAGATTATTTTTAAAAATTTTAACACAAACTCATGGTATGGTTTTCTTATAAAATTGTTGCATTATTGTTCTTTTTTAAATGATTTGTAAAGCCACTATCGCATTTGCAATGATTTTAACGTAGAATGTTTTTTATGTTGATTATTTTGATTAAAATCAATATCAATCTTTTTTAATCCATCAATTTTTAATTGATACATGAGTAAGGAGTTTTTATGAACCTGATTGACCATTTACAAACCATCGTTACCCCCAAAGTCTTATCCTTAATTGGCGAGCATGGCGGTGACGACAGTGCCAAAAGAAATGCATTGACAGGATTATTTGGGCTATTTGGCATGAATCTTGCCAACCCTGACATCGCTGCCCGAGTGCAAGCACTGACCCCCGAACAACTCGAAGATGGCAATCACGTTCTAAACACTGTCGTCCAAGACACCCAAGGCACCAGTCAAGTTAGCACCTTAAATAACGAGCTTGCTTCTGAACATGGACTGCCGAACACCACCACAGAAGCCCTAACCACCACCGCTGCACCACTCATCGTGCGTGAACTGAACACCTTGGCAGGATCAAGCTCCCTTGCCACCTTTTTGCAAGAAAAAGCGGACGACTTTGCTGGATTTTTACCCAACTGGGCAGAAAAATTGCTACCAGCAGGGCTACTGGCAGGTGTTGGTGCTTTGGGGGCAACACCGTCAGCAGACATCGCTACTGATGCCGCAAGCACGCCCGTGACACCAGTTACGCCAACCACTGAGAGCGCCTCAGAGCCTACTGCCGCCCATGTTAATGGTCAAGTAGAACCCATCAAAAAAGAAGAAGGTAGCTTCATGAAAGCCCTACTACCCATCATTGGTTTGGTGATTTTTGCAGGGCTGGCATGGCTTTTGTTGCGTGGTTGCCAAGAAAAACCCACCCCTGTGGCAGCACCTGTCACGCCCCCTGGCGAGACCGCCCCTGCCAGTAGTGCCGTCGCAGGTTTGACCCCTGCCACGCTTAACTTTGCCACCGACGAGACAGGTCAAGGCATCTACTCTTGCCGTGGCGAAGCAGGTAGCGAAGGTGTTTTTGCCAACATTCGCACCGCCCTGTCAGGCGTGTTTGGTGTCGCCGATGACACATGCCGTCTGAGTGTCAGCTCTGGTGTGTCAGACACGTTCCCTGCCAGCGAGCATTTGACTGACATCTTTAATCTCATGAAAGGCGTACCTAATGCCAGCGTAAGCATCAGCGACAAAACCATTCGCTTTAACGCAGCCCATGCTGATGACATCACCAAACTCATCGATGGCACCAAAGCACTCACTCCTGCCGACTTTGTGGTCGAAGCGGAGCCACAGCTTGACATCAACAGCGTTGTGACCGACAGCATCAATACCGCCAAAAACGCCATTGCAGGTCTGACCGACACATCTACCGCAGATGATTTAGTGCGTGCCTTGAACTTACAAATCATCAACTTTGCCAATGATTCAAGTGAGATTCCTGAGCAGAACAAAGAAATCCTTGACCTAGCAGCTGCCAAACTTGCTCAGTTGCCTGATGCCAGACTAACCATCACCGGTCACACCGACAGCAATGCTTCTCATGAGTACAACAAAACCTTGTCCGAGCAACGTGCCAAAGCCGTTCATGACTATCTAGTATCCAAGGGCGTACCTGATGAGCGTTTGGACATTTTTGGGGCAAGTTTTGACCATCCTGTGGCAACCAACGCCACCGAACAAGGTCGCTTCCAAAACCGTCGTATTGAGTTCACACTCATCCAAGACGGTGAGCAAATCGCTGCTGTTGGCAATGCACCGACCAGTCCTGCCACTGCCGTTGAAAACGCTCATGAGCATGCCAATGACACGCCCGTTGATGTTGTTCTAGACGAGATGGCAACTGATGAACCCACCACTGGCGTGGTCATCGCCGAACCTAGCGAAGTCGCCCCCGAGCAAAACAACTAATCGGTTTTGACAAAACCGTGATACAATAAAAGCCCAACATGTCAGTCATGCTGGGCTTTTATTGTTACTTTAAGAATACCAAATCATGCCTACCGTTGTCCTGTTTAACAAGCCCTATAATGTCCACAGTCAATTTCGCAAAGACCGTGACCAGATGATGACCCTTGCCGACTATTTTGATGACAAAAGTCTGCGTGTGGCAGGACGCTTGGACAAAGACAGTGAAGGACTGCTCGTTCTCACCGATAACGGCACGCTCAACCATTTCATCACCACACCACCCACGCACGGCAAAGCCAAATCATGGGGCAAGACTTATCTGGTGCAAGTAGAACACACCCCAACCGACGACCAACTTCACGCCCTGCGTACAGGTGTGACCCTAAAAGACGGTAAAACCCTGCCTGCCCATATCTTACACCTGGATGATGACAACCTACCCATTGATGTGTGGGACAGACATCCGCCCATTCGTGAGCGTAAAAATATCCCCACCGCATGGCTTATGATAACCATCTTTGAAGGCAAAAACCGCCAAATCCGTCGCATGACTGCCCACGTCGGTCTGCCCTGCCTAAGACTCATCCGCTTACAAATCGGCAGTGACAAGCTCGGCTGGCACGTTGGCGACTTAGCCGTCGGTCAAAGCAGGCGTATTCACATCAGCCATGATGAGCTGACACGAATACTGCGGGGCTGATTGGATAATCCTATTATCCAACACCCTATGATTTGAGCCATTTATCAAAAACAAACCACCCTTTTTCTTGATAGTCTGCCGTACGCACCGACACACTCTCATGTAGTGTTGGCGTGCCACGGGTCACGGTAAAGGTGCGAAGTTCATCACGGCGAAAGGCATGCACCACCACGCTGTCGGCATGGGTCAGTGCCGATTTTATGCCCACGCTACTGGCACGAATGCCATCTATCGCGATGATGACATCGCCCACCGACAGCCCTGCACCACTGGCGATACTGCCACGGTGTAAGTGCTTGATTTTCAGACCATCCCCACTCTCATCCACGCTCATGCCCCATGCCGTCTCGGTCTGCTCACTATCTAAGACCGCCCCAAACTCGCCCATGAGTGACACAAGTGGTAGCTCATCTGTACCCACAACATAGCGGTGATAAAAGTCCTGCCATGCGTCCGCCCCCATCATAGAGCTGATGACATCGCTAAGATTATCATCGGTCATGCCAAACCGCTTATCATCGCTCTGTTTGGATTTTTCATAAAAGGCTTTGATGACATCAAACAGGCGGTATCTACCCCCTGAGTGTTTTAACAAACTCAAATCCAAGCAGAGCGCCACCAACGCCCCTTTGTTATAATAACTCACGCTCTGATTGGCGGTATTCTCATCGGGGCGATACAGCTTTATCCATGTGTCAAAGCTAGACTCCGCCACGCTTTGGTGTCTGCGACCGTCCGTCTTGTGATAGCGGTTGATTTGGGCGGTGATGAGCTTAAAATAACTTGCCCTATCAATCACGCCTGAGACCAATAACATCAAATCATCCAGATAACTGGTAAAGCCTTCAAACACCCACAACAGGGGCGTGTAGGCTTCTGCTTGCAAATCACTGTCCATCATCACATCAGGACGCACCGACTTGACCCACCACGCATGAAAATACTCATGGCTACACAGCCCCAAAAACCGCTGATAAGACTCGCTTGGCACATCAGACTCGCCCACCGGCAAATCGGTGCGTGGCGTGATAAGGGCAGTTGAGTTGATATGCTCTAACCCACCATAATCACTGCCCGTGACCATCGTCATAAAGGTATAGTCAGCAAAAGGCACATCACCCAGTAAGTCAGCATAACTTTGGCAAATCTTTTGCACATCTGATGACAGCCTTGTCAAATCAGCACGGTGTCGCCCTGCGATAAAAAAGCGATGAGTCACCCCTTTGTCCGCCACCTGCACCGTAAAGTCAAACAGCGACTGCACCCCAAATTCAAAGGGATAATCATAATACTCAAAGGCTTCCTTGGGAGCGAGTGAATAGCCCACCCCCTGTTCATGCTCACGCAGGACATGGGGCAGACCGCAGGCGAGCGATGAGCCTTGATTTTTTGCCAAAAAGCTCTGTGGCACATGCAAATGCACCTGAGCAGACGCCCACTCATTATTTGATATCATCAAAAGGAGCGATGTAAAATTACCAAACAGTCGGCTGTCATCGACAAATGCCGTCCGCACCGACAAATCATGGCAGTACACTTCATAATGCACCGTTATCCGCCCCGCCTGCCCAATGCCAGCAAATTCATAACGGTTCTTGGCACTTTTGCTTGCCCGATACGCCTGCCCTGTCTCATCATAGGCGATGACTTTGGTGATGTTCTTGCTAAACTCACGCACCAAATAACTGCCTGCTATCCAAGTCGGTAGCCACAAACTAAGCCCGTCATCAGAACGTTCAATGTCCGCCACATCAAAGCTCATGATGACATCAACCAAATGCTCATGACATCGGGTAAAGTCAAGCACATAATGAATGGCAACATCCTGCTCGCTGTTCGTCTTTGGCAAATTAGGGGTTGTATTTAGGTGTGTCATTGTATTTACCTTATTAAACTCATCAAAATTGGTGTTGTTGTTTAAAAATATCTTAAAATTGCACATGCAAGAGATGACAAACATTGTCAAACAACATGTCGTCAGCTGACACCATTATAACAAAATTGATTTAAATCTGCTTTAATCGGTTTTTAAAAGATTTTTGTAACCAATGCCCAACATTTGCCAAAACTTTGCTATAATAGCCCTTGATTATCGGTAATGACACCCCATTTACTGATAAACATTTTTCACTTTTATAGGAAAATTTCATGTCAATGATTGCAAATGACACCGTTGTACGATTCAACTACACTCTAACCAACAGTGACGGCGACGTGCTTGATAAATCAAATGGCGAACCACTTGCCTACTTGCACGGTCACCACAACATCATCCCTGGTCTTGAAGTCCAAATGGAAGGCAAAGGTGCAGGCGATAAGTTCACCGTGACTGTTGCCCCCGAAGATGCTTATGGCGAGTACCTTGCCGAAGCTGTCCAAGAAGTGCCACGGGCAAATTTCCAAGGTGTTGAAAACATCGAAGTTGGCATGCAATTTCAATCACAAACTGACGACGGTCATGTCATGCTTGTGACTGTCAAAGACGTGAATGATGACGTGGTGGTCGTGGACGGCAACCATCCATTGGCTGGCGTGACTTTGACGTTTGACGTTGAAGTGGTTGATGTGCGTGAAGCCACTGCCGATGAGATTGCTCACGGTCATGCACACGGTGTGGGCGGTCATCATCACTGATTGGCTCATCATTTACAAAACCCAAACGTTTGCTTTGGGTTTTTTGTTTTTTAAAGGATTATAATAAGCATTTTTCAATAGACTTCTTTCCAAACCCTGATTTTTGTAGATTTTTAAAAACTTCAACCCCAATACTTATAAGGGTTTATTTTTAGTTTGGAAAGAGATTTAATAAAGATACACCCAACCAACTTGATATTTACCACAGGTTTGTAGGGGCGCGTTGAACACGCCCTTTATGATATTATTTTACAAGGCGTGCACAGCATGCCCCTACATCCAAATATCGTTGTGTTTGTAGAATTTTAAAGTTTCTTGGTGTAATTCTACAAACTGGGCAAACAGTAGCGAATATAACGCCCAAAACTCAAGACATTACATAGGGCAAATTGCAATTTTCCCCACAAATCCATCCAAAAATATCATCAATTAGCCATATAAAATTTAGGGCGTGTTGAACTTTGGTATTTGCAATGAAAAATGAGAAAAATCGCCCGTTTTTCAAGGAAAAAACGCAGGTTGATAGTTATTCTATCAGACAAGTTTTTGACGCAGAAAAACAAGATTTAGCCATTTTTCATGCAAAAATTGATTGAAACATTAAATTTTCATCTTATTTTATAAAAATGTTATCAATGGTAGGCACGCCCTAACAAAGGTATTTTTATGAAACGCTTAACTTCTCTATTTATCATCACCACCCTGCTAAGTGCCTGCTCTGCCCTGCCTGATAGCACAGCCACCCATTCCACCACCCAAGCCACGGCAGATGTCGCTCATGGGTCATCAGATGACACCGCACACCATCTAACCCATCTTAGCCAAGAGTGGCGACTGACCGCCGTGCAAGGCGTGGACTATCAAGGCAGACCTGTCGCCACACTTGATTTGACCGACCCTGCCAAAGCCAGTGGGCATGCAGGGTGTAACACCCTAATGTTTGGCATCAACGACATCCATGATGACACCCTACACATCAGCTCGGTGGCATCCACTCGCATGGCGTGCCCTGACATGGCGTTAGAGCAGATACTAGGACAACTGTTGCCCACGCTCACGCATTATAAAGTCAGTGCCACCGACCTAATGCTCTCTAACAGCCAAGGTCAAGCGTTGTATTTTAAGGCGGTAAGATAGCCCAAAATTGGCAACGTGTTAAGATGACCACCAAGTCATTTTTTCATCAAAATCACACGCTTTTATCTGCCTTGTGCTACAATACCCCAAGCCATCGCTTGTATCAACAGCACAAGGACAGCCATGACCACATTTTTTAAAGGCAAATTTCTAAAAAGCAAACCCGCCCACACTCACGCCGATGATACACCCTATCCGCATATTTTTCGTCCGCTGGACTTGGGCTTTACCACCCTAAAAAACCGCATGGTCATGGGGTCGATGCACACAGGACTTGAAGACAGATTTTTTAATTATGGTAAGCTCGCTCGCTACTTTGAAGAGCGTGCCAAGGGCGGTGTCGCACTCATCATCACAGGCGGTACCTCGCCCAACCGTGAAGGTTGGCTCACCCCCTTTGGCGGAACGCTAAACCACACCGCCGACATCATTCATCACGCCCGAGTTACCCGAGCGGTACATAAGCACGACACCAAAATTCTCTTACAAATCCTACACAGCGGACGTTATGGCTATCAGCCCTTTGTGGTCGCCCCAAGCCCCATCAAGTCGCCCATCTCGCCCTTTAAGCCCCGCCAAATGTCCGCCAAAAACATCAAGGCAACCATAGACGACTACGTCCACACCGCCAAACTTGCCAAAAAAGCAGGCTATGACGGCGTGGAAATCATGGGCTCCGAAGGCTATCTCATCAACCAATTCTTATCCGCTCGCACCAACCAACGCACCGATGATTATGGCGGTAGCTTAGAAAACCGAGCCCGATTTGCCCTAGACATCGTCAAGGCGATTCGTGGGGCAGTTGGTGCTGATTTTATCATCAGTTTTCGCTTATCGATGTTGGAGCTTGTTGAAGACGGTGCGGTCATGGCAGACGTCATTAATCTTGCCACATGGTTGGAGTCGGCAGGGGTAACGCTCATTAACACCGGTATCGGCTGGCATGAAGCCCGCATTCCCACCATCGTAACAAGCGTGCCACGAGCGGTTTTTGTGCGGTTTAGCCAAGCGGTCAAAGACGCCATCAATATCCCCGTCATCGGGGCGAACCGCATTAATATGCCTGACACGGCAGAGACGATGTTGGCAAATGGACAAGTGGATTTGGTGCAAATGGCACGCCCCTTTTTGGCGGACGGTGCGTGGGTACAAAAAGCCCAAACTGGCAATGCCCATCTCATTAACACCTGTATCGGCTGTAATCAAGCCTGTCTTGACCACACTTTTGCTGGCGAGCGAGCGACTTGCTTGGTCAATCCACGAGCGTGTTTTGAGAGCGAATACGACATTCGCCCCGCCAAAAAAGTGAAAAAAATTGCCGTCATCGGGGGCGGTGTCGCTGGCATGACGGTTGCCGTTACCGCAAGCGAACGTGGACATGACGTAACCATCTTTGAGCGTAACAGCACGCTTGGCGGTCAGTTTAATTTTGCCAAAGTTATCCCTGGTAAAGAAGAATTTTTTGAGACCATTCGCTACTATCGCAACATGATAGAAAAGTTAAACATAAAAGTTCAATTAAATCATGAAGTTAGCGATGAATTCTTAAAAAATAGCAACTTTGACGACATCGTCATCGCCACAGGGGTCGTGCCACGCAAAGTGCGATTTGACGGCACCGACTTGCCACAGGTCATGACCTATGCCGAACTGCTCTCGGGACAAAAGGTCGCCGGCGAGCGAGTGGCGGTACTCGGAGCAGGCGGTATCGGCTTTGACGTGGCAGAGTTTTTGGCACATGGGGGCGTAATTGCCAAAGACGTCCATGACCCCACTTACCGCCCCACCGCCCAAAGCCCTGATGAGTTTTTTGCTCAATGGGGCGTAAACCCTGAGCCATACTATGACAGCCAAGGCGGACTTGCCAAACCCGCCCCCACACCAAGCCACCGCCAGATTTATCTACTCCAACGCAGTGAAGGCAAGCTCGGCAAGGGCTTAAACAAAACCACCGGCTGGGTACATAAAGCAGTCATCAAGCAAGCCGGCGTTATCCAAATCGCAGGGGCAACGTACGACAAAATCACCGATGAAGGCTTGTGGATAACGGTCAATGGACAAGCCCAACTGCTCCGTGTGGACAGCGTGGTGTTGTGTGTGGGGCAAGAGTCGGTCAATGAACTCATGCCAAAACTGGGCGACACCCCCAAAGCCCACTATCACATCATTGGCGGAGCAAAAAACGCCCAACGCCTAGATGCCAAACGAGCGATTAGAGAAGGGTTTTTATTGGGGATTCATTTGTAGTTGAGAAAGATAATAAAATGTTATATAATCTCATAAAATCCATCATAACTTTGGGGTATTATATGACTTTTTTAAAAACTACTGCCATCGCCATGCTCACACTCAGCATGGCATTGACCGCCCACGCCCATGTGACCGTGCGTAATTTTGCCAATGGCGTGGACAGTTTGTCAGGCAAATCCGACAGCTTTCGCCTAAACGTCCCCACCAATCGCCACAAAGCCATTACCCAAGTGGAATTTGTCGTGGCGGACGATGTCAAGCTCCTATTCATCCACCCTGTGCCAAACTGGACGTACACCACCACCAAACGAGCCAATGGCGACATTGATAAGGTCATTTACACAGGGCGTATGGAAGCAGGTGAATTTACATCCTTTCCATTCATCGCCAAAAACCCCGCCAAGGGTGACATTACCGTCAAATACAAAGCCTACATCACCTACGAAGATGGCGTGGTCGTGCCATTTGACGGGTCAGCGGACGCTCACGGCTATCAGCCCACCATACTGTTAAAATAAATTAAGACCCATGAAAGCCACTCATCAGTGGCTTTTTATTATTTTATTACTTAACCCGAATAAACGCCACATCAATGTCCTGTGTTGGCACAAAATTATTTTCAATCACTTCAAATTTGCCCTGCCCCACCTTTCTCACCTTGCCTTTGCCCGCCCAACAAAACGACACAATCTCATCGCTATCACGCTCGATAGTGAGTTTAAACCGCTCAATCGGTTTTGCCCAATTCGCCCCTGTGGTCAGCACATAACCCAATGCCGAATAAGACAAAGGGTGCGTGCCTGATTTTTTATCCAAATTTTGCCGAGTGGCTTTATCCAAACAAAAATTACTGTCTAGACTTTCATCGAAAAAGACCCCACCACCCACCATAGGGCGATAGCTGTGGTTGATGCGAGTAATGGCATTAGCTTTAAATGTTTGCGTCCATTCATAGATTGCCTGCGATTTCCAATGCGTGTCTTTTTCGGTGATAAGGCGGTATAACGTTGGGTGCTTGCACGCTCGGATTTTGGCGTATATATTGGACAAACTGTCGTCATAATTGGCATGATGATATGCAGACAAAATCTCTTTATCCGAAAAACCGCATTGCCTAAATGCGTCCGTTACATCAAGCTCTGATTGCTCATCATGCCCTTTATATAAAAAAGCTCGCACGTGCATTTTTGGAGTAATGGCTTTGCCGTTCGCCCACACCTTAAAGCTGTTAAGCGTTGTCTCTGTGTCCGCAAAATCCCCATCGTATTGAATGCTCATCTTTGGCAAGGGAAACAGCACCGTTTGGCGAATGTCTTTATTGGTTAGGTTTTTAAATTCATACGCTACTTTGATGATGTCTTTACTGATATACAAATCTTCACTTTTCATGGCGATATTGGGATTTTTGATGTACGCCACCCCACCCACGCCCACATAGCCTGTACTGTCGTTGGCATGGACTGTGATACTTGATAATAGTAGTGCCAATAAGGAAAATTTTAACCGTTTCATGATTTATCCTAATTTATCCTAACAAAAAGGTGTATAATGACCGTATTATCTTGCTATCTTTTAATAATTCTGTCAAGTTTATCAAGGCTAAAATATGTCAAATTACACCTTTAACCGCACTTTTCCCCATACCCGTCTACGCCGTTTGCGTGTCTCGGACGGCATTCGTGAGATGGTTGCTGAAACTCATCTAAAACCTTGCCATCTTATCGCCCCTGTGTTTGTCATTGAAGGGCAAAACCAACGCCAAACCATCAAAAGTATGCCAAACATTGAACGGCTATCCATTGACCTACTTATCGGGCATTGCAAAGAGCTGTATGAGACCGGCGTACGCATGGTAGATATTTTTCCTGTGATTGACCCTGCCCTAAAATCCCCCAATGGCGATAACGCCTACGACCCCAATACCCTTGCCGTGCGTGCCATCTCTGCCATCAAGGATGCCTGCCCTGAGCTTATCGTCATGACTGATGTCGCCCTAGACCCCTACACCACGCACGGTCAAGACGGTATCATTGATGAATCAGGCTATGTGATTAACGACATCACCACCGAAGCACTCATCAAACAAACACTCGCCCACGCTCGGGCAGGGGCAGACGTCATCTCGCCATCGGACATGATGGACGGTCGCATTCGTGCCATGCGTGATGCCCTGGAAGCGGACGGTTTTGTCAATACCGCCATCATGGCGTATTCTGCCAAATACGCCTCCGCCTACTATAGACCTTTTCGTGATGCGGTCGGCTCATCAGGCAACCTAAAAGGACATAAAAAACAATACCAAATGAACCCTGCCAACCGAGACGAAGCCTTACATGAGGTCGCCCTTGACATCAAAGAAGGGGCGGACATGGTCATGGTAAAACCCGGTCAGCCCTATCTGGACGTGGTGCGTGAAGTCAAAGACAACTTTGGCGTACCAACCTTTGCCTATCAGGTGTCAGGCGAATACGCCATGCACATGGCAGCCATTCAAAACAGCTGGCTCACCGAAGCGGTCATCTTAGAGAGCCTTATCGGATTTAGGCGGGCAGGCTGTGATGGGATATTAAGCTATTTTGCCCTACCTGCTGGGCGGATGCTTGCTGAGATTTAAAAATTTGCTAACTTTATGATTTTATGCCACTTTTATGTTTAAAGTGGCATTTTATGATGGGTATATTTGGATTATGTTAAATAACTTTAATCCCACACCCTGTGCTTAACTTTGTATCAGTGATTGACTTACCAAGGGCGTATCACACGCCCTTTTCTTTTATCTCTGTTATCCGCCTTGCTAGTTATGAGCCAACGCATCCACAGGATTAAGCCTTGACGCATTACGAGCAGGCAAAAAGCCAAACACAATGCCGATGAGCGTTGAGCAGACAAAGGCAACCACGATAGATAGGGGTGAGTAAATCACGCCCACGCTGTCGCCCCCAAATTTATTGATAAGACTACCCACACCAAAGGCAAGCAGAATTCCCAAAACACCGCCCAAGATACACACCAACACCGCTTCTATCAAAAATTGTCCCAAAATATCCGACTGCCTTGCCCCGACTGCCATACGCACGCCAATCTCGCTCGTGCGTTCGGTAACCGACACAAGCATGATATTCATCACGCCAATACCGCCCACGATAAGCGAGATAATCGCAATCGATGAGATAAGCATGGTCATGGCGGTGGTGGTGGATTGCACCGTTTCTTTGATGCTGTCGGTGTTCATGATGTTAAAATCGTCCGTGCCGTGCCGTGATTTGATAAGCTCGGATATGGCAGTCTCGGCAATGGCGGACGGTGTGTCATCATCAATCAGCACGACAAAGCGGTCAACCGTATTTTTGCCAAGCATACGATACATGACGGTGGTATAAGGCAGATAGACGGTGGGCGAGTTGCTGGTGCGGGCAAAGGACGATGTTTTTTCGGACAACACGCCCACGATACGGGCAGGGACGTTGCCGATGAGCAGGGTTTGCCCGATAGGGTTGCCTTCGCTGTTAAAATAGGTCTTATAGGCGTTTTGGTCGATGATGACATCTTGGGCGGACGTGGCGACACTGGTTTCATCAAACATCTGCCCCATAGCCAATTTTTCGCCTGTAACGGACAAATAATCCTTACCCACGCCCGTTACTGTGCCTGTCGTGTCTTGGTTTTGGTAGCGGATATTAACCGATTTGTTGACCATGGGGCTTACCGACAGGGCATAAGGTTGGTCAGCAACGGCTTTGGCATCTGCCACGGTCAGATTATCTTGTCCAAACCGCCGTCTGGGGTCGCCAAAGGGATAACCGTCTATCACGGTGATGGTATTTGTGCCCAGTGCATTGATGTCAGCTAAGATTTTAGCTTGTGAACCCTGCCCAAGTCCCACGATAGACACAACAGAGGCGATGCCAATGATAATCCCAAGCATGGTCAAAAGTGTACGCATTTTATGTGCCATCATGGCATACATGGACATTTTAAAGGCTTCTTTTAGGCGGTCTATCACGCCAAATAGGGCGTTTTTTGAGTCAAAGGTGTTTTTGCTAATAGGGCTTAAAACCGTTCGTGGTGAGCTTGTTGAACCATGACGGTTTTCCTTGTCCCGCAGGCATGGCTCAGGGCGAACGGAAAACTTAGAAGTATCAGCAAGTTTGTCATCAGTATAATAATCAGCAATGATATGCCCGTCCTTTAACTCAATCACTCGCTCGGCTTGGCTTGCCAAACTCGGGTCGTGCGTTACCATGATAATGGTGTGTCCGTCATCTTTTAGGCGGTGCAAGATGTTCATGACTTCCTTGCCAGAGCCACTATCCAACGCCCCTGTCGGCTCGTCTGCTAGGATAATATCACCCCCATTCATCAAAGCCCTTGCAATAGAAACACGCTGTTGCTGACCGCCTGAGAGCTGATTGGGGCGGTTGGTGGTTTTCTCGCCCAAGCCTAATTGGGTAAGTAGTTCGGTGGCTCGCTCACGCCTTTTGGTGGTGTTCATGCCTGCATAGACAGCAGGGACGGTAACATTGTCAAGGGCGTTGATGTCGCCAAGCAAGTGATAACGCTGAAAAATAAAGCCAAAATGCTCACGTCTAAGCTTGGCAAGCTCTTCACTATCCATGTCGTCCACAGATTTGCCAAAAATGGTATAGCTTCCGCTTGTGGCTTTGTCAAGACAGCCCAAAATGTTCATGAGCGTGGATTTGCCTGAGCCTGACTGACCGATAATGGCAACCATCTCGCCTTGATACAAAGTCAAATCAAGTCCATGCAAAACACGGACAGTCGTATCGCCAGCAGAAAACTCATGCACCAGATTTTTTATTTGTATGAGTGGGATTTTCATTATGCCCCCCCCTAACGTATGGACGGACTGTATTGGTATTGTTCGTCTTGACCTTGGCTATTTGAATCACCAATGACGACTTTATCACCGACGTTTAACCCTGATTTAATCTCGGCATCAATACGATTATTTAGCCCCACTTGCACCTCCACGGGTTTGGCGATGCCATCATTTGTCAGTACTTGTACACTATATTTACCCTCCTTGCCATCTCCTTTTAAAGCAGATGACGGTATGGTCAGCACGTTTTTGACCGAATCGGTAATAATGCTGACCTGTGCGGTCATGTCAATACGAAATTTGCGTTCAGTATTATCCACATCAAGATAACCGATATAATACACCGCAGAATCGGTATTACTGTTGGTGCTGATTTTCTCAGGAGCAGGTTCTACCCCTGTGAGTGTGGCATCAAACTGCTTTTGAGTGTTACCAATAATGTTAAAACGAGCAGGCATATTGGCACTTACATTTACCACGTCTGCCTCTGATATTTGGGCGTTAATACGAACACGGCTTAGGTCGGCAAGCGTAACGATGGTTGGAGCGGATTGCATGGCATTTACCGTTGTACCCTCTTTTTGGGTGATGGCGATGACCGTGCCATCCATCGGAGCAACGATTGTAGTATAACTCAAATCCTCAGTAGCAGTAGATAGATTGTTTTGGGCTTTGTTAATGTTTGCTTGTTGGCTTTGGATATTGGCCCGGGCAGAGACAACGTCATTTTTGGCATTGTGAACATTTGCTCTTGCCACTTGCACATTGGCTGTGGCAATCTCTACCGCACTTTTGGCATCGTCATAATCTTGGCGACTGATTGCATCAATGTTTAAAAGCTCCTCCAAACGAGCAAAGGTTTGTTTGGCTTTTTGTAGTTCAGCAAGGCGTGCTTGCAACATGGCCTGTGAACTTGCCACACTGCCTTCGCCAGATGCCAAATTGGCCTTAGCCTGAGCAAGATTTGCCTGTGCTTGCCGCAAATTAGCACCTGCATTGGAGACGGCATTCTTTTGTTCTATTTGATTGATTTGGGCAATTATGTCGCCTTTTTTGACTTCATCACCCACGTCCACATACAGCTTGACAATCCGCCCAGATACCTGAGCCCCCACATCCACGCTGTAAATGGGCTTGACCTTGCCCGATGCCATGACTGTGTTTTCAATGTCGCCCATGACCGCATCGGCAGTGATGTAGGACGGTGGGGTGGGTTTTGGTTTTAAGAATTGATAAGCGACAACCCCAATCGCCCCCAACACAAGGACGATGATAAGCCATTTTAGGGGGAATTTGGATTTTTTGGTGATGGACATGGTTTCTTCCAAAAAAATAGCAGAATAGAGATTGATTTTAAAAAAAATTGGTATTTTTGAGAATTAATATTGATAAAAAATAAGGTTTTTAAATTTGACATAATTAACGATAGGTTTGCAGGATAAATAACAATTTATCCTATATTATGATTAATTTTTAAACAATTCATTTAGTTCTAATTTTATCAAATTTACATTTATCTTAAAAATTGTCTTAAAAAATCTAAATTTAACCAATGCAATTTTTAAAAACCCAACAACTATTATAAAATTTTTGTTTTAAACAACAATTAAACCCTAAGTATTTTTTATAAATTTTTATGGTAAATTGGTAACGTTTTGTAATTAACCACGCCTGCCATTCACCCTTGCCTTACCCCTACCCCACACACCGATAACACCAAATCGGTCAGCAGTTGCCACACGTCTTTATCACTCACGCCCTTGATTGCTTTATCAATGGCATAGACATCGGACAGCCACTGTCCGCCCTGCCCATGCAGTCGCCGTGCCGTCTGCTCGTAGGTGTATGCCTTGCTCTGCCAAATACCCAGCTCGCTTGGGGCTTTACCTGCCTGTATCTGTAAAACGAGCCGTACATCTTTGGCAACTGCCCACAGCACAATGCTTGGGGCGGTGTCGGTGCGTTTTAGGTGATGTAAGATAGCAAGGCTTTTTTGGGCGTTGCCCGCAAGCATGGTATCCGACAGATGAAACACGGTAAAATCCGCCCCGTCCACCAGCGACTGCCCCAGCTCGTCCACACCAATCATCTGCCCGTGCGTGTATAAAAAGGACGTCCGCCACAGGGTCTGATATGCCGACAACAGATGATGTTCGGTGTGTGATAGAAGCATTTGCCACACATCAGGGCTTAGGATTAGCCCCAACTCTTGGGCTTTGGCGGTCAAGATGTCAGTACGCACCGATTCATTATAGACATTGCCGTCAATGATAAGCCCTTGATTATCAAAGAGTTTTAGGGCTTTGGTGGCGAGTGATTTTTTGTCTTGCTTTGGCAAGCACCAGATGAGATGATTATGACTATGCCCGCCTGCCACGTCATCGGCAAAGGCACTAAGGCGTGCGATTGCCTTAGTATCGGGCTTATGATTACCCGTAACTATCAAGGCGGTACTGTCGCCAAACAGCGATAGGTCATTTAGCTCGGCAACCACGTCCAGCCATGATTTGGCGGACGACAGCTCCATGCGTTTGATGAGCTGATTATTTGCCGACCATTGGGGGCGACAGGCGTCAATGAGCCATTGGTGCAGAAGTGGCTCATCACTGTGCATAACCCACAGCCCCTGTGTGGGTGTGGTATTGTCGCTTTTGAGATGATGAAAAAGCGGTAAAAATCGCTGTTGCACGGTCTGCTCGCTTAGCGTGCCATCGCTCGGTAACGCTCGGCAATGCGTTCGCCTAGCTGGTCATAGAGCCAGCCCCTACTCTCTTCGCCCTGTTGGTCAAGCGTTACCACGCTCGCTTCATTATATTGATAGCTTTGCTCCACTTGCATGGGAGCGGTGGTGGTTTTTGTGCCAACGGTGATTTTGACGTCCGCACTGAGCACCAAACGAATCTCGGTCAAAGTGCCGACCAACTCATAACGGCGAAAGCGTAAATTATCCACACGGATTTGGTTGGTGCTAAGCCCTGTTTTTAGGTGCATAAGTTCCAAATGCTTGGTCATGGCTCGTTTTAGGTGCAAGTTTTCTTGGCTGTCATCTAGGCTTAACTGCACAGTCTGATAAGCAGGGGCTATCTGTAAGCTCTCGCCTGTCCCACGCAAGGCAAATCCGCACCCTGATAGGGTTAGGGTGGATAAGACGGCTATGGCTAACAATGGGGCGGTTAAAAATTTTGGCATGGTTGTCCTTTTTGTATCATATCATATCAAATCACTTCACAAAATATGCCACACCAAAACCCACCCAATAAATCGCTACCGCCAAAATCACCGCCGTAATCACGCTTGCGATATTACGCACGACAGGCGGGGAAATGCTGGTTTGGGTGGTGTTTTCATCACGCACGGCATTCTCGCTTTCTGCCTTTAAATAGCCCAGTCGAAGCACAGCATGAATGACGATAAAGACGGCAATCACCGCCCAATGAATTTGCAAAAATCCCACGACCAAATTGGCTAAAATGGCAATGTTGGATAATAGGCTAAACAGTTTGGTTTTTGGCATAATAAATCATGTAATGGATAATTTTAATAAAATGGATTGGAGGTATGGGAGCAAATTTATTTACCCCCCCCATACATTTATTTAACAACAATCAAACAACCACACTCACGAGTTTATTAGGCACCACAATCACTTTTTTGGGTTCGCCTGTGATAAATTTGGCAACGCTCTCATGCGATAGAGCCAGTTGTTTAATGGTGTCGTTGTCCGTGCCTGTCGGTACGTCAATCTCGCCACGCACTTTGCCGTTTACTTGTACCGCCATGACAATGCTATCGCTTACAAGTGCCGATTTATCAAGCGTTGGGAAAGTCAATGTGCGACTGTCAAGCCCAAACACTTCTAGCAAATGCTCGCCAACGTGCGGAGCGTATAGCGATAGGATTGTCAAAAGCGTAATCATGGCTTCATGACGTACCGCCAAATCGCCAGCGTCCGCCACGTCAAACGCTCCAATGTCATTGGCAAGCTCCATAAGGGACGATACAGGCGTGTTTAGAGCCAAATGCTCGCCCAGTGCGGTGTCAATTCTGGCAATGGTCTCATGGGTCTTACGGCGTAGGGCTTTGGCGGACTTAGATAGGCTGTGGTTTGCCACGTCTAGGGCGGATTTTTCCACATTAGCAATCGCAGTCAAATGCTCATCGGCAAGTCGCCATACTTTTTTGACAAAATTATAAGGACCTTTTAGGGCAGAGTCCGACCATTCTAGCGTTTGGTCAGCGGGGGCGGTAAACATGGTGTACAGTCGTACTGTGTCCGCTCCGTATTCGCCCATAATGGTCTGTGGGTCTACGCCATTATTTTTGGACTTAGACATTTTTTCAATTTTGCCAATGGTAACAGGCTCGCCGTCCGCTATCAGTGCCGCTTCATTGCCACGCACTTCGACTTCATGGGGGAAATAGTAAGTCGTTGAGCCGTCGGTATGGCGTCTATAAAACGTGCCTGCCAGTACCATGCCTTGTGCCAGTAGATTCTCAAAGGGTTCATCTGCTTGAACCAATCCCTCATCACGCATGACCTTATGAAAAAAGCGAGCGTATAGTAAATGCAAAATGGCATGCTCAATACCGCCCACATATTGGTTGACAGGCAGCCATTTACTCACTCCTTGATGCCCAACCATTTGGGTGTCATCGTGGGGCGTGGTAAAACGCTGGGCGTACCAGCTGCTCTCCACAAAGGTATCAAAAGTATCGGTCTCACGCTCGGCGGGTTGCCCACATTTTGGGCAGGTGCAGTTCACAAATTCGGGCAGTGATTTTAAAGGATTACCACGACCATCAGGCACGACATCGGTGGGCAACACAACAGGCAAATCTTGCTCAGGCACAGGTACCGTTCCACAGTATTCACAGTTAATCATCGGAATCGGACAGCCCCAATAACGTTGGCGAGACACCCCCCAATCACGCAGACGGTATTGAACGGTAGCATTTGCCTTATCGCGTGCAATTTCTAGGATTTTGGCACTTGCAGCATCTTTGCCCATGCCATCTAGCACCCCAGAGTTTATGCACACGCCATTTTTATCGCCATACCAGTCTTGCCATGTGTCTGTGCTGTATTCTTTGCCTTTAAATTCAATGACTTGCTTGATGGGCAAACCATACTTTTTGGCAAATTCAAAATCACGCTCATCATGAGCAGGTACGCCCATGACCGCACCAGAGCCATAGCTCATCAGCACATAGTTAGCAACCCAAATCGCCACATCATCGCCCGTTATGGGGTGCTTGGCAAACAGCCCTGTATCCATGCCCATTTTTTCAGCTTTGGCAAGCTCACTTTCAGCAACCGAGCCTTGTTTGCACAGTTTGCAAAATTCGGCGATTTTTTCGTTTTGGCGAGACGCATACTGGGCAAGTGGATGCTCTGCTGACACAGCAAGATAGCTGACACCCATGACGGTATCAGGGCGGGTGGTAAAGACGGTGAGTTTGTCCGCTTGTCCGTCTACTTTATAACTAAAATCAAGCTCCATGCCATGACTTTTGCCAATCCAGTTTTGTTGCATGCTAAGCACTTGTTTTGGCCATTTGTTTTCTAGCAATTTTAAATCATCAAGCAACTCATCTGCATAGTCTGTGATTTTAAAATAATACATCGGAATATCACGTTTTTCAACCAACGCCCCCGAACGCCAGCCACGACCGTCCACAACTTGCTCATTGGCAAGGACGGTGTTGTCCACAGGGTCCCAGTTTACGGTGGATAACTTTTTATATACCAAGCCTTTTTTGTAAAGCTGTAAAAATAGCCATTGCTCCCATTTATAGTATTCAGGATTGCAAGTGGCGAATTCACGAGACCAGTCAATTGATAAACCTAGCGATTTTAGTTGTCCACGCATATGCTCAATGTTGGACATCGTCCACGCATGGGGAGCAACCTCGTTGTCAATGGCGGCGTTCTCAGCAGGCAAGCCAAAAGCGTCCCAGCCCATAGGTTGCATGACATCATAACCCTTTTGGCGGTAGTAGCGAGACAACACGTCCGTAATGGCGTAGTTGCGAACGTGTCCCATGTGGAGCTTACCGCTTGGGTAGGGGAACATGGAGAGCATATAGCGGGTGGGTTTGCCGTTGTCGTTGTTGTCCGTGTGGTAGCGGTTGTCGGCTTGCCATTTGGCTTGCTGGGCTTGTTCAATGGCTTTAAAATCGTAATCGTTTAGGCTCATGATAGGCTAACTCAAAAATAAAAAATTTAACACGCTATTATAGCCGATTTTTGTTATAATTTGCCAATATTTTGTAAAGCGAGACACCCCCATGACGACCATTTATGGCATAAAAAACTGCAACACCATGAAAAAAGCGTTTGATTTTTTAAATCAAAACGGCATAACCTATGAATTTTTTGATTATAAAAAGTCGGTACTAAGCCAAGATGACTTCGCCAAATTTGTGGCAACCTTTGGCGAAAAAGTCATCAACAAACAAGGCACAACCTATCGTAAACTGGACGATACCGCCAAAAACACCCTTGCTAGTGGCGATGTATCCGCCATGTATGAGATAGTCAAGGACAACCTTAGCGTACTAAAACGCCCGATTGTGATGGGTGATGGCGTGGCGTTGATTGGCTTTGATGAGAGTAACTGGAAAGAAATGTTTGGTAAATAACAACCGCCCATCGCTGACAGGACAGATGGCGTCAATCATCGGACTTATGGGCATATTACCATCGCCCATAAGCCCTTTTGATGAATTGATATCTTGTTCGTCTATTGTGATACGTGTGTGTATTTACGTATTTTTACCACGTGTTTACACCATAGACCTCTAACACCAAGAGAGTGCTAGAATTTGAGGATGTGTATCAATATGGATTTTCAAGCCACTTTTTCTCAATTTCAGCAATCTTGCCACTGGCAATAAGTTTATCAATACCTTCATTAATCATGCCGATAAGTTCATCTTTGCCTTTGCCAGCGACAATAACCTGAGCAGATTGTGGATTGCTTTCGGTTTCATAGGCAATAATATGTGTTTTAACTTCTGGGTATTTGACGGCAAAATATTCCAGCAGTTGCTTATCTTCACCGATGGCATCTGTCTTGCCCTGTGCTAGCGACTTAAAGGTTAAAAATGTGCTTTGATTCTCATGTATGGTTGCTGTCGGCACAGCTGTGGAGATGTCTTGGCATTGTTTTGCTCCAGTCATACAATCAAAACGCTTGCCTCCCAAATCAGACAGTGACTGAATGCTTGGATCTACCACCATGATCGCAGATGGTACATGTAAATATTTCTTGGATAGAGTATAAGCCTCATTACGCTCATCATTATATGACACCCCAGAAATTGCCAAGTCATTTTTACCAGCACCAACACTGGGCAACATGTCTGCCCATGACATTGTCTCAAACTTTATATCAAAACCCTGCACCTCTCCAATAGCCTTGATAATTTCAATATCCATACCAATCAAGTTACCTTTCTCATCCAAATAACTAAATGGCGGTTGCACTCCTGTGGTAGCTACTTTGATTTGATAGTTTGTGGACGATTTGTCAGCATTGGCTTTTTGCACGCTATTATCTTTTTGTGTGCTACCATTATTCTCGCCACCACAACCACTTAATAAGCCCAAAACTGCCAAAAACATGAACTTTTTCATTGTTTAGCTCTCCATTTTTCGAAATAATTTGATGGTTCTGAAATTTCCATTTCAGGTCTGACATGGTATCACGTAACGACACTAAAAATCAATCACATCACTAAGAATTTATAGAAATAATTTTAACAATAATACTACTAATATCCAACCTTATCACTCATCATCATTTGTTTGCTTGTCCACTGTGGGTTGCTGTACAACTGTTTCATCATTTATCTTTTCTTTTTGTCCAAACGGCCTGTTCCAAAACGGCTTAATCACTTTTTTATAAAAAAGACGGTGCCAGACCGCCTTTAAAATTTAACCATTGGTTTCTCTTAAAATCTGCGTACCCACGCCTTCTTCGGTAAAGATTTCAAGCAAACAAGCGTGTGGCACTCGCCCGTCCACAATGGTCGCACTTCTAAGTCCTGCCTTGACCGCATCCAACGCCCCTGCGATTTTGGGTATCATGCCCCCACTAATGGTGCCGTCAGCGATGAGATTGTCCACGTCTGTGGGCGACAGGCTTGTTAGTACGTTGCCGTCTTTGTCTAGCACGCCTTTGATGTTAGTGAGCAGGAGCAGGCGTTCGGCATTTAAAAACTCTGCCACACGGCTCGCCACTAGGTCGGCATTGATGTTATAGGTCTCACCATTTTCGTCCACGCCTAGGGGGGCGATGACAGGGATAAAGTCGCTATGGATAAGCATATTGATGACATCTGTATTGACGTGGGCGACTTCACCAACAAAACCCAAATCAATGGGCGTGCCGTCTTTATCGGTCATGGCAAGTTTGGTTGCACGGATTAGATTGGCATCTTTGCCTGTCAAGCCAATCGCCTGCCCACCATGTTTGTTAATGAGATTGACGATAGATTTGTTCACACTACCGCCCAGCACCATTTCTACCACGTCCATCGTATCTTTGTCGGTAACTCTCATGCCGTCTATGCGGTCAGACTCACGCCCAAGTTCATTCATGAGATTATCCACCTGTGGGCCTCCGCCATGCACCACCACAGGGTGAATACCAACGGTTTTTAAAAGGACAATATCACGGGCAAAAGAGCTTTCTAGCACAGGGTCGGTCATGGCATTACCGCCATATTTGACCACGATGAGCTTGTCTTTATAACGTTGGATATAAGGCAGGGCGGTCGTGATGACTTCTGATGTGTGTTTGGCTTCGTCTAATGTTAGGGATTTGTGTTGCATAAATTTTTCCTTTAAAAATTAGACTTCCTGCAAAACCCCGAATTAAGGAAAACCGTTCGTGGTGAGCCTGTCGAACCATAACGGTTTTCCGCCACCCTTCGACAAGCTCAGGGCGAGCGGAAAACTAGTTTTGCAGGAAGTTTATTGTGTTTTTGATATGGGCAAATTGCAATTTGCCCCTTGCATATCCAAAACAAGATATAATAAGCCAACCCGCTTATCTGTCTTTCGTTTCGCCCCTAGAGATGACATTCGTTTTGTAGCATTGAAACCAGATAAGCACCCATCAATAACAACCGTACAGTTGCCAGTTTAACACCCGAATGCAAGGCAGGTTTATGATGAGTATGAAATCAGCAAACAATGAGTTAGACAAACACTATGTTCATTTTGTTGGCATTGACGTTGCCAAAAAGAGCTTTGTGCTTGCCACTTCATTATCACCCAAAACCAAAAACCATGATAACACAGCACAAGGCATTGACCAAGCCATCTGTTTTATCAAAGAGGAACACAAACAATGCGATAATGGCAAAACCTTAGTGGTTCTAGAAAGTACAGGTGGACTTGAAGTACCCCTTGCCAAAGCCATACACTTAGCAGGCATTTGTGTCATGATTGCCAATCCAAGGCAAACACATCAATTTGCCAAATCACAGTCCTTAACCAAAACAGACAACAAAGATGCTAAAATGCTTGCTTTTTATGCCAAAATGATGGCACAAAGAGATGATTTAGCCACCTTGCTTTATTGCCCACCCAGTCAAAGCCAAGAGTTATTAACCGCATTGATTAACAGACGCAATCAATTTGTCCAAATGTGTGTGGCTGAAAAAAACCGCTTGGAGCAATCTCATCACAGTCAAATCAGTAGCATTCAAGCTCATATTACTTACCTAACAGAGCAAATTCATGAGTTAGACAAGCAAATCAAAACCCATCTTGATGATGACAATCACCCAGATTTAAAACAAACCAGCAGTGTCATTCAAAGTGTTAAAGGTGTTGGACAAACCACCACAGCCACCTTGTTGGCAATGCTGCCTGAGCTTGGTACAATCTCACACAAACAACTTGCCAGTCTTGTGGGTGTTGCCCCACACCCTAAGCAAAGTGGAGAGACTAAGTTTAAAGGTCTGTGTCAAGCAGGACGACCAGAAGTGCGTAAGGCACTGTATATGGCAACCTTAGTGGCTACTCGCTTTGATGAGAAAATCAAAACCTTCTATCAAAGATTAAGAGCCAATGGCAAGCCCTTCAAAGTTGCCATTGTTGCCTGTATGCACAAACTACTAACCATTTTAAATGCACGGGTTAGAGATGAATTACAAAAGCAAGTTGTCGTACGTTAAATGTTCGGTATTGACGCTTTGTGCTAAGTTTTTGTATTGCACTTTGATGGGAGTGGAATACAGTTGCTACAAGATGTTACTTTATCTAAAAATCATTTAATCCCAGAGCTACCAAACCCACCTGCCCCACGTTCGCTGTCATCGCTAAATTCACCCACAATCTCAAAGCTTGGACGCACCACAGGCACCACCATATATTGAGCCATGCGTTCGGCAGGATTTAGGGTAAAATCGGTGTCGCTTCTGTTCCACACCGACACCATCAGCTCGCCTTGATAGTCAGCATCAATCAAGCCCACTAGGTTGCCAAGAACAATGCCATGCTTATGCCCAAGCCCCGAACGTGGCAAAATAATCCCTGCAAAATTGGGGTCTTTGATGTATATTGCAAGCCCCGTGCCGATGAGTTTGGTTTCGCCTGCACGGATAACCACAGGCTCGTCAATGCACGCCCTTAGGTCTATGCCTGCCGAGCCGTCTGTGGCACGAGTAGGCAAAGGAAAATTAGGGTCGGAGCCGATTTTTGGGTTTAGGAGTTTGACTTGGACGGATTGCATAAGATTACCTTTTTAAATAACTCAATTTCATCAATGATTGGCTAATTTTAAGCAACTGCCCCCAAAAAAGCAATGCCAAAGCCCAAAAAGCATTTTATTTTGCTAAATTTTAAAAATTTTATAAAAAACGCTTGACGTATCAAAATTTCCCTGTATAATACGCACCACATTTAGTGATAAGGGTCGTTAGCTCAGTTGGTAGAGCAGTTGACTTTTAATCAATTGGTCGCAGGTTCGAATCCTGCACGACCCACCATTATCCTAGATGACCGAACAAGCCTTGTGCTTAACGGGTCGTTAGCTCAGTTGGTAGAGCAGTTGACTTTTAATCAATTGGTCGCAGGTTCGAATCCTGCACGACCCACCATTCCCCAATAGCTCAGTCGGTAGAGCATCGGACTGTTAATCCGTGTGTCCCTGGTTCGAGCCCAGGTTGGGGAGCCATATTTAAAAACCCTTTTCTATTTTGGAAAAGGGTTTTTTATTGCTTGAATGTCATTTACTGGCTTGATTTTTTATTTTTTGAAAGCATATAAGCCTTGTTTATCATTTTTCATTCAAAAGGAAAACCCATTTGAGCCTAACTCGCACTCTCAATTTTGAGCTGACCCCCTTTGAGCTTCGCACCCTGCTCGGCGAATACAACACGCACCTAAAATACCTACAAGACCGCCTTGACATTACCATTATCAATCGTGGCAATGATTTTATACTCACAGGCGATTTGACCCAAGTGGAGCGTGGCGAATATGTACTGGGCGAGCTTTATGAGCTTGCCAAAAAATCAGACGACATCGCCCCAGAAAACTTGCACCTACTTATCCAAGCAAGCCTTGCCCGAAATCCAGAGACCACCACCCAAACGCACACGCCTGTCAGCCTATCCACTCGCAAGGGCAAAATCACACCAAAAGGACACAACCAAGCCGAATATGTGCGTAATATCCTACTCTCCGACATCTCGTTTGGCGTAGGTCCTGCTGGTACGGGCAAGACCTACCTTGCCGTGGCGGTGGCGGTGGATATGTTAGAGCGTGGCGAGATTGAGCGGATTTTGCTTGTCCGCCCTGCCGTGGAAGCGGGCGAAAAATTGGGCTTTTTGCCAGGGGATTTGACCCAAAAAATTGACCCCTATCTACGCCCCTTATATGATGCCCTATATGAGATGCTTGGCTTTGAAAAGGTAGGCAAGCTCCTAGAACGCCAAATCATCGAAGTTGCCCCACTTGCCTATATGCGTGGGCGAACGCTCAATAACTCATTTGTGATACTGGACGAAGCCCAAAACACCACGCCTGAGCAGATGAAAATGTTTTTGACACGCTTGGGCTTTGGCTCTCGGGCGGTCATCACAGGCGATACGTCTCAGGTGGATTTGCCCCGTGGGCATAAATCGGGACTGACTCAGGCTCTCAAAATTTTGGCAAATATTGACGACATTCACATCACGCAGTTTAGCAGTAAAGACGTGGTGCGACATCATCTTGTCCAAAAAATCATTGATGCCTATGACGCTCATGACGTGGTCGAAAATCAGATTGAGAGCGAGCGAGCCGAAATTCGCAAAAAACAACGCCAAGAACAAGAGCTAAACCGCACATTAAACGCCTTGTCTTTTTTAAATAGCATAAAAGACGATAAAAACAGTCAAGATAGTAAGGACGGCAATGATGAATGAGATAACGCTCAGTTTTGCCGATGACGTGGCAAGTCTTGCTGATTTGCCAATGTATAACGAGAAAAAAATTACAGAGATTTTTAATCATGCCTTAACGGTCATGAATGACAAAATCACGAACGGTTTGGCGTTACCCTATTATCCATTTGATGAATCATCCGCCCAAAACTGGATAGATTTGCCAAAATTGCTAGACATTTATATTTGTGGCACGGATGAAGGGCGTGAGCTCAACCTTGACGCTCGGGGTAAGGACTATGCCACCAATATCCTATCTTATCCAAGCGGTCTACCCCTTGATATGTGCGTGATGATGAATACTGTGCCACTTGGCGAGCTCATCATTTGTCATGATGTGGTGGTACGTGAAGCCGATGAGCAAGGCAAAACGGTGGACAAGCATTTAACGCACCTTATTGTACATGGCATATTGCACCTACTTGGCTTTGACCATGAGCTTGGACAAGATGAGCAGGACGAAATGGAGGGCTTTGAGATTGAGATTTTGGGCAGGCTAGGCATCAATAACCCTTATGAATGATGTCATTTTAGGTATCATCAATTTCTTTACGTCCGCCCTAGCAGGGATTACAGGGCTTGGCGGTGGCACGATTTTGCTTGGGTTTATGCCCATGTTTTTGCCTGCGTCCGCCATTATTCCTATTCATGGCACCACCCAACTGGCAAGCAACGTTAGCCGTGTGTGGTTCGGTCGGCGTGATTTGGATTTTACTCATTTTCGTCCGTTTGTCATCGGAGCGGTGGTGGGTGTGGCGTTTTTTGGGACGGCGGTAAAATTTGTCAAATTGGACTTAATCCCACTATTCATCGCCATTTATATCCTACTGACCCAATGGTCAAGCACGGTCAATCGCCTATTAAAGAGCTTTGAGAGTTTTTATCTCATCGGCTTTTTGCAAACAGGTATTGGTCTATTTGTCGGAGCCCCCGGCCCGCTACACTTACCCTTACTCATGAAAAAATACGATAATAATGACGTGGTCGTCACAGTCGGCTCGCTCATGATGTCGTTGGTACACGTCCTAAAACTTGTGGTCTATGTCGCTTTGGGATTTGCGTTTTTTGAGTATTGGCAAGTGATTTTGCTCATGGTCATATCCGCGTCCTTTGGCTCATGGGCAGGGGTCAAACTGCGTAACCGCCTACCTATGGCATGGGTTAAAACTGTCTTGCCGTGGCTACTTACTGTCATCGCCTTAAAAATCATCTATGATAATGCGGTGAAATTTGGGTGGATTGGGGCGGTATTCTAAAACACACCCATCTTTGAACACGTCCATCAATCCAACCAATCCATCAACCACACCTATCCAAAAAACACCCATAAACAAACCCTAGCACGACCCCCAAAATCATGCTAAAATAGGGCGATTTTATTTCACAACAACTTGGAAAACCACTATGGCTCATCAAGATGTCCCTGCACAGGACAAAACCCACGACACCGCTTTTTTATCCGAAGCGGACGCCCAGCGTTTGCAATTTGAACAAAACGCCCTACATTACCACGAACACCCCCGCCCCGGCAAAATCTCTGTTACCCCCACCAAACAAATCGCCAACCAACGAGACCTAGCCCTTGCCTACTCCCCAGGTGTGGCAGTACCTTGCCTTGAAATCGAAAAAGACCCCAAACTTGCCGCCAAATACACCGCTCGCTCCAACCTAGTGGGCGTGATTACCAACGGCACAGCCGTGCTTGGGCTTGGTAACATCGGTGCATTGGCATCCAAGCCTGTCATGGAAGGTAAAGGCGTACTGTTTAAGAAGTTCGCTGGCATTGACGTGTTTGACATCGAGATTAATGAAACCGACCCTGATAAGTTCATCGAGACGGTGGCAAGCCTAGAACCAACCTTTGGCGGGATTAACCTAGAAGACATCAAAGCACCTGAGTGCTTTAAAATCGAGCGTGAACTGCGTGAACGCATGAACATTCCTGTGTTCCATGATGACCAGCATGGCACCGCCATCATCTCAGCAGCCGCTTTGCTAAACGCTCTACAACTAAACGGTAAAAACATCGGCGAGATTACGCTTGTCTGCTCTGGGGCAGGGGCTGCCGCCATCTCTTGTCTTGACTTAGTAGTGGCATTGGGCGTACGTAAAGAGAACATCTATGTACTGGACTCAAAAGGGGTGATCACCACCACTCGTGAAAACCTAGACGAATCCAAAGCCCGTTTTGCTCGTGATACCGACAAGACTACTTTGGCGGAAGTAATGGTGAACGCCGATGTCTTCCTAGGTCTATCGGGGCCGGGCGTGGTTACGCAGGATATGGTACGCTCAATGGCAAAAGACCCGATTATCTTTGCCCTTGCCAACCCCACCCCTGAGATTATGCCAGAGCTTGCTCATGCGGTGCGTTCGGACGTGATTATGGCAACGGGTCGCTCAGACTACCCCAACCAAGTCAATAACGCCCTATGTTTCCCTTATATTTTCCGTGGAGCATTGGACGTTGGGGCGACTGTGGTCAATGAAGAGATGAAACTGGCCTGCGTGCACGCCATCGCTGCCATGGCACATACTGAAGCCACGCCATCGATAGACAGTCAAAAGGACGAAACCGGCAAGAGCTTTGGACGTGAGTACCTAATCCCTGGTCCTTTGGAGCCAAATCTTATCTTAGAGATTGCCCCTGCCGTTGCCAAGGCTGCTATGGATACAGGCGTGGCAACCTTGCCGATTGCCAATTTTGATGCCTATCGGCAAAGACTGTCCGAGTTCGTCTATAACACCGCCCTTGCCATGAAGCCCATCTTCAACAAGGCAAAAACCAATCCCAAACGCATTGTCTATGCCGAAGGTGAAGACATCAACGTGTTGCGTGCGGTGCAAGTGGTGGTGGACGAGCAAATCGCCAAGCCCATCCTTATCGGTCGCCCTGCCGTCATCAACCAAGAAATCGACAATCTGGGCTTACGTCTGGCTGATGGTCAAAACATCACCATCATCGACCCCAACAACAACCCCCACTACGACAGATATGCCGAACATCACTACGTCACCAATCAGCGTAATGGTGTTAGCTTGGAGCTGGCTCGCCGTGATGTTCGCCGTAAAACCACACTTATCGGCTCACTCATGGTCGAGCTTGGCGATGCGGACGGCTTGATTTGTGGTACGTTTGGCTTCTATCACTTACACTTAAAATACCTAAATCAAGTCATCGGCAAAAAAGACGGCATTGCCAACTTCTACGCCATGAGCGCTGTACTCATGCAAAACCGCAACCTGTTCATCGCTGATACCTACATCAACGAAGACCCAACCGCCGAAGAGCTTGCCGAGATGACCATTTTGGCAGCCCAAGCGGTGCGTCGTTTTGGCATCACACCAAAAGTCGCCCTACTGTCGCATTCTAACTTTGGGGCATCAGACCGTGCTTCTGCTCTCAAAATGCGTCAAGTACACGACATCTTGACCGAGATGAACGTGGACTTTGAGTTTGATGGCGAAATGCACGGCGACATCGCCCTAGATGAGCGTATGCGTCAGCACAGCTATCCATTTAGCACGCTAAAAGGCTCGGCAAACCTACTTATCATGCCAACGCTTGACAGTGCCAACATCGCCTTTAACCTGCTAAAAACCGCCACAGGCTCGGCCGCCCTAGGGCCTATCCTGCTCGGTGCGGACAAGCCGGTGCATATCTTGACACCTTCTGCGACCGCTCGCCGTATCGTCAACATGACCGCCCTATCGGTATCGGACGCTCAGGACATGGCGAAATAAGCCTGCCAAAACCCAAAAAAGCACTCATCAGGGTGCTTTTTTTATTGGTTAATTTACGCTACAATGACCCAAATTTATCGGAAAAATTTACCATGCAAGTATATTTGATCGGTGGGGCGGTGCGTGATATGCTCCTATCTCGCCCTATCAAAGACAAAGATTTTATGGTGGTCGGGGCAACAACTGCCGACCTACTCGCCCAAGGCTTTGCCCAAGTTGGGGCGGATTTTCCTGTGTTTTTGCACCCGCACACCCATGCCGAGTACGCCCTTGCCCGCACCGAACGCAAAAACGGCAAGGGCTATCAAGGTTTTGCTGTACAGACGGACGGGGTGAGCCTACAAGACGACCTAGCACGCCGAGACTTAACGATAAACGCCCTTGCCATAGAAGTCGGTGGGCTGTTTGACGACACGCCACGCACAGAGCAGGTGGTGGACTTTTATGGCGGTCAAAATGACTTAAAAAACAAGCTCTTACGCCATGTGTCGCCTGCATTTAGCGAAGACCCGCTTCGTGTGTTGCGAGTGGCTCGGTTTTATGCCCGCTTTTATGAGCTGGGTTTTACGGTTGCCCCCGATACCGCCTGCCTTATGCAAGCCATTGCTGAGCGTGGCGAATTATCGCACCTAAGCCGTGAGCGGATTTGGACGGAATGCGTGAAGGCTTTTGATGAGCCGTGTGCGTTTGCGTTTTTTAAGTTGTTATTTGACTTAGATATTTTAAAACAAATTCTACCCGAACTAAACACCATTTGGCAAGATAACACCATTCGCCAAATCACATTTGATAAATTAAAAACCGCCCATGATAAGCCATTGCATATCAAATTTGCCATTTTAACTTATGGATTTTTGGATAATAAAAATGAATTATCAACATTGTGCGAGCGGTTATTAACGCCCAAAGTCATCACGCAATTTGCTCAATTATTTATCACGCATTTTAATGAATTAACCGATTATCAAAATATCCCTGCCGATAAATTATTAACTTTAATAGAAAGCACCAAAGCCCAAAAAGATAAAACGGTATTATTTGATTTAATTGATACGGTAGAAATCATAAACGACAAAACAATCAATCGTGAATTTTTTCATCACGCCATTAGTCTGTATCAATCGGTAACGATTAACAATATTGATAAAACATTAAAAGGCAAGCAAATTGGCAATGAGCTGACACGGCTAAGATTATTAACATTAAGCGAATTTTTAAAAAAGGCAATTTTATGAAAAAAGTCGCCCTCATCACAGGCGGAGCAAAACGCATTGGCAAGGCAATCGTCCAAGCCTTTCACAGTAACGGCTTTAACGTTATTATCCATTATCATCACAGCCAAACGGACGCTCAATATTTGGCAGATGAATTAAATGCCATTTGTGATAATAGTGCCAAAATCATTCAAGCGGATTTAAATACCATCAATGATAAACATACATTAACGGATTTTAAAAATCATGCCTTAGCTTTATTTGGGCGGATTGATGTTTTGGTGCATAATGCGTCAAGTTTTTATCCCAGTGATATGAATGATGATTTTGCTAAATGGCAAACGGACTGGGACGATTTGTTTTTGACCAATGCCAAAGCTCCGTTATTTTTAAGCCATGCTTTTAAAGATGAGCTTATCACAAATCATGGGGCAATCATTAGCCTACTTGACATTCACGCACGAGATAAGCCCTTTGTCGGTTATCCCATTTATAACATGGCAAAATCGGCACATCTGGGCATGGTGCAGTCCTTGGCATTGGAGCTTGCCCCGAGTGTGCGGGTCAATGGCGTCTCCCCTGGTGTGAACATTTTTCCAGAAGATAATAAAAATAACGAATTAAACGACACCACCAAAGACAAACTTGTGAGTTCCGTTCCCTTACAAAAAATCGGTACGCCTAATGACATCGCCCAAGCGGTGCTGTTTTTGGCAACTGCTCCTTATATCACAGGGCAGATTTTGGCGGTGGACGGTGGGCGAAGCTTGACGTTAAGGGGTGGATAAAAAAAGCGGCTAGCAAATGAAAAACCTAAAACAGCAAAAACCCACCATAAGGCGGGTTTTTGTAAGAGTGTGATACAAATTAGAATTTGTATTCTAGACCTGCACCAATGCCATAGGCGTTAGCTTTATTACCGTCAGCATCTGCTCTTAGGTTTACATTTTCAGAACGTTGGTAAGCACCATACAGATGACCAGTAGTTGCTTGGTTAAAGGCATACTTGCTACCAACAACAGTACGGAAAACCTCAGCATCTTTAAAACCTTCTGCATTATCAACAAAATCTAGCTGACCGTAAGCAGTCCATGGAGTTTGAACCAACTTATGTTCAGCAGACACAGTAAATGCATTTTCTTTCTCAGAACCAGTTTCTAAAACATCTTGATGTAGAGTGCTATATTGAGTATTCTGGTATAAGGCAGCTACAGTAGTAGCAGGACTTAGGTCATAAGCACCACTTACACGAATAGCTTTTGTCTTACCTGATTGGATATAGGTAGCACCCGCACGATATGGAGTATTTTCAGGCTCAAACTGAGCACCCACACCCCATGCATCACGAGCTAGACTATCTTGAGAGTCATTTTCGTCAAGAACATACATGCCTAAGAAATTAACACCATTATAGTTAGGTGATACATAAGCAAAAGCGTTGTTAGCACGTGGGGCATCAAATGATGCCAATACGTTGTCGCCACCAATCACGCCACCTTGGGCAACAGTAGCATAGTCAACCATGCCATCAATCGCTGTTAGGCGACCAGCAAGTAGGGTGCCATATTGCTTGTTAGACAGACCTAGATAGCTATCACGAGCTTCGAAGGTACGAGTATCATCATCAACTTCAACACGGTATTCTAGTTGATAAACAAGGTCAGTATTTGCTGTTAGGGCTTCTGAACCTTTAAAACCAATGCGTGATGCATTAGAGTTTAGTTGGGTGCGAGAGTCTTGTGATGCACTATTACTGTTGCCATCTTGCACATCAAGAGTTAAAAACGCTTTACCGTAAACTTGTGGGGCAGCATTAGCAGCTGTGATAGACAGAGCAGCAACAGCTGACGCTAAAAGTAGTTTTTTCATGGGTTTCTCCACTGACATTTTTAGTGATGGGGCTGCTGTACGCTTGCACCCAGTGTGATAAGCTGTCAATCACTTCACGACTTATCACGGTTTTAAGTTATTGCCAATATGGGTATTTCATCACAGTTTTATGACATACTCATGACAACTTTTACATTTTTTGATAATCATGTATCAAATCCTGCATAAGTTTAACACAATAGACAAAAACGGTCATCAATCCCATACCGTGTGTATAGAATACCAATTTTGTCATATTTTGCAACACTTTTTATCACAAAAATTCACACTTTTTTTATATTTTTTCAAAATATATATATTTATCAATAACTTAAAATGTTTCTGTTTTCCAAAAATTTTGTAAACATTGAGAGTGATTTTTAATTATACTTATAAATTTAACCGACTTCTTTTGGATGACTGTATTTCGTCATCATTTTAGGCGTGAGATAAACATGAGATAAGTATAAAAAATAAACAATTTATACGGCAAAATGACTGAGTAGACCGCCAAACAGATGATGCCAATAAATAATATCAATATTATCAAATCGCTGTTTTTTTGGGTAAAAATCCCCACATCATATTATCGCCAGCTTGATAAAATCATGATAAAATAGCCACTGCTTTTTGATTTATTAAGATGCCATGACCGACATACTGCCCGAAGATGGCCTGCACGCCATCGCAAGCCGTGCCAAAGCCAAAACCGACATTAGCCACATTCATGCGTTTTTGGGGGCAAAAACCAGCGATAAATGGCTTGCCGTCGCCAAAGATAATCTCCCCCTGCTCATGCAAGACCACGCCAACTGCGAGAAAAAGGCGGCAGGGACGGCGATGAATTTGATTTTTCGTTATGAGTTTCACAGGGATTTGCAAGAAAAACTTGCCCAGCTGGTGCGTGAAGAGATGCTTCACTATGAGCAAGTGCTAGAACTCATGAAAGAGCGTGGCATTGCATGGTCGCACCTGCCTGCAGGGCGATACGCCAAGGGACTATTAAAGCACAAACGCACGTGGGAGCCTGCGGGCATGATAGACGTGTTGATTATCGGGGCGTTCATCGAGGCTCGCTCATGTGAACGATTCTCAGCATTGGCGGATGTCATCAATGATGAAAAGCTATCAAAGTATTATAAATACCTGCTTAAATCCGAAAGTCGTCATTATGAAGACTACCTTGCCCTCGCCCAGTCGGTGTCAGATGAACCGATAGATGAGCGAGTGGCGTTTTTCCGAGCGGTGGAAGCCGAGCTGATAGACAGCCCTGATGGGGAGTTACGCTTTCATAGTGGCGTGCCTGACTTTGTTTAAAATTTATCCAAGCACGTCATCATCGCATTTATCAATCATCGGATTTTAAATTTTAGCGTGAATGATGCTTGCAATTTGGGCAGGCAGACGCATATTATGGCTTTATTCTTTGGCTTTTGCCTTAGTTTTAACTTTAATTGATTGATGGTTAAAAGTTAAACATAATTTATTTTACTTCATTCTTAACTTAAATTAAAATAGTAACTTATTGATTTTTCAATAATTATTTTTTGTTTGTAGGGGCGAATTGCAATTCACCCTTAATAAATCCATCACTTATACAAAGTTGAGAATGGGGTTTTATTTTATCATCTTATATTTGGAAGTATTATGGCTACTCATCACAAACTCATCATTCTAGGCTCGGGCCCTGCTGGTTATTCAGCTGCGGTGTACGCTGCCCGTGCTAACTTAAATCCCGTCATCATCACAGGGCTACAAGTGGGCGGACAGCTGACCACCACCACCGAGATTGACAACTGGACGGGCGGAAAAGAAGGTTTGACGGGGGGCGAACTCATGGATAACATGAAAGAGCACGCCGAGCGTTTTGGGACACAGCTCATCTATGACCATATCCACACCACCGACCTACAAAACCGCCCCTTTACTCTAACAGGCGACAACGGCACTTATACCTGTGATGCCCTTATCATCGCCACAGGGGCAACCGCCCAATATCTAGGGCTTGACAGTGAGACGGCATTTATGGGGCGTGGCGTGTCAGCGTGTGCCACCTGCGACGGCTTTTTTTATAAAAACCAAAAAGTGGTCGTCATCGGTGGGGGCAACACTGCCGTAGAAGAAGCTCTATATCTGTCCAACATCGCAAGTCACGTTACCCTAATCCACCGCCGTGATAGTTTGCGTGCCGAGAAAATCATGCAAGACCAACTCTTTGAAAAAGTCAAAAACGGCAACATCACGATAGAGTGGAACAGCAGTGTCAAAGAAGTCGTGGGCGATGACATGGGCGTCACAGGCGTGGTCATCCAAAACACAGACGGCACAACCAAACAAATCGATGCCATGGGCATGTTTGTCGCCATCGGGCATAAGCCCAACACCGCCTTGTTTGACGGTCAGCTTGCCATGAAAGACGGCTATATCGTGGTAAAAAGCGGACTAGACGGCAACGCCACCGCCACCAGCATTGACGGTGTATTTGCTTGTGGGGACGTGGCAGACCACATCTACCGCCAAGCCATCACATCAGCAGGAACAGGCTGTATGGCGGCATTGGATGCGGAGAAATACTTGGATGCGATGTGATTTTATCTAAGATAAACCGCTGATTTAGACAAAAAGCCCATTTAGAATTGTTTTCTAAATGGGCTTTTTGTCTGTTGATGGCAACCTTAACTTAAATGACAAAAAGACAAACCGCCTAGGCAATTTGTCTTTTTATGGTTAAAAACCTACATTAAATGCGTTTTATAAGGGCGAATGTGATTCGCCCCTACACGTCCAAATTTTAAAAGGATTTTAAAAATACCATTTTTGCTTATAAAACAGGTATTTATCTCATCGTAACAAACTCTTCGCTGCCTGTGGGATGAATGGCAATGGTGTTGTCAAAATCACGCTTGGTTGCCCCCATTTTTATGGCAACGGCAAAGCCCTGAATCATCTCATCCACACCAAAGCCCACACCATGCA
Source organism: Moraxella sp. K1664 (assembly GCF_039693965.1). Classification (NCBI taxonomy): domain Bacteria; kingdom Pseudomonadati; phylum Pseudomonadota; class Gammaproteobacteria; order Moraxellales; family Moraxellaceae; genus Moraxella; species Moraxella sp. K1664. The sequence goes on along the minus strand of NZ_CP155576.1, from coordinate 1,564,627 downwards.
AGCCGACCACTTTTTCATCATCGCCCACACACACAAGTTTCATGCGACACGGCTCACGATGAGCGGTAATGGCAGAGTACATGGGCGTGAAGTTGGATTTATAGACCTTGACCTTGTCCGCCCCGAACTCATCAATGGCGTCTTTTTCGCTCATGCCGACCGTACCAATGGGCGGATGACTAAACACCACCGTGGCGACATTGCTATAATCTAGGTGTTCATCGGGTTTGTTGTTAAACAGTCGCTCAGAGAGTCTGCGACCTGCTGCCACCGCCACAGGGGTCAGCTCAATGCCGTTTTCGATGATGTCGCCCACCGCATAAATGCCGTCCACCGTGGTGTTTTGGAATTTATCCACGATGATTTGACCCTTTTCGTTGGTTGCCACGCCTGTTTTGTGTAAGTCAATGACATCAGTCGCTGGCACACGCCCTGTCGCCCAAATCAGGCATTCTACATTTAGGGTTTCGCCATTGTCAAAATACACCGTCAAGCCGTCATTTTTTTCAATCTTAACAGGGTTTACGCCCGTATGGAACGTAACGCCGTCTTTGACCATGACATCGGTTAGCACGTCCACGATATCTTTATCAAAACTCTTTAAAATACCGCTACGCACGCACAAATGCGTATCCACGCCCAAGGCATTCATCACACCTGCAATCTCAACGCCAATGTAGCCACCGCCCACAATCGCCACCGATTTTGGCAGTTCGGTCAAATCAAAAAAGCCGTCCGAATCAATGCCATACTCCGCCCCCTCAATTTTTGGACGGTGCGGACGACCGCCTGTGGCAATCAAAATATGGTCGGCGGTAATGGTCTCGGTCTCGCCATTATCAAAACTCACTTCTACCGAATTTTTGTCAAGAAACTTGGCAAAGCCGTTGATGAGTGTTACACCATTTTTTTCAAAGGTGTTTTTATAAGATTGATGAATGCGACTGATGTAGGCGGTGCGATTTTCGACGAGTTTGCCAAAATCAAAGTTTTTGACATCAAGCTCAAAACCATAGTCAGGGGCATAGTTATGAATGGCGGTTGCCATGTTCGCCCCGTACCACAGCACTTTTTTGGGTACACAACCTGCGTTGACGCACGTTCCGCCAACGTGCTTAGCTTCAATCACCGCAACTTTTTTACCATACATGGCAGCACGGTTGGCAGAACCAATACCGCCACTACCGCCACCGATGGTAATATAATCAAAATGTCTGGTCATAAGTTTTCTCCAAAAAAGGTTGAGTAATGTATCAATATAATGGGGACGATTTATGGGCTTTAGGAAAATGTTTGATAAAATTTTTTGATTATTGATAGATGGTTTTTTAATTGAGCAAACTGATAAAATCCTGCTCACCAATACTGACAGCGGTATGCGTGGCAATGCGGTTATCAAGCGATACAAAAACAGCGTGGTTGTATTTGGCAAGAGCTAACAGATAAGCATCGGTTAATTGCTTTGAGCCTTGAATGTGTTGCCAGTTGATAAGCTCATCTTGTAATAGGCTGATGTTATCAGGGATAAAGACATGATGACTTTTGTTAATAAAAGTTGTTAGCTTTTCTTTGGTATCTAAGATTTTAAAGCCATTTTCATAGCTAGGCAATGATAAAATCCGCATACAGCCATTTTGCGTAATCGGACAACTCGCCCAGCGATTCCCTGCAATCAACCATTCAAATAACCAACTTGTCGCAAGTGTATGATACTTATGTTTGTTATCCAACAAGGCAATCAATACATTGACATCAAGCAAGGCAATTTTAGATACCATGTTCTTCCCTTAGTTCATTGATGTATTCATCGGTAATTGTATGTGTGCCTGTGGTAAATGGACTTAGTCCAAGAAACTCATACATCTCATCAAGGTCTTTGCCTTGTTGCCCAGCAACCAACTTTTCTGCTATTGACACAAGATAATCACTTGCTGACATATTTTGTTGCTTGGCAATTTGTACAAGTTGCGTCTCTACTTGTGGGGGTAAGTCTAGGGTTATCATGAGTTTTCCTTTTTTAAAAGATAATTTTTGAAAGATAAGTCATTGTAACACAATCAAAACCCACAAAAAACCCCAATCCTAACCACGCTCATCTAGCACGCCCCACCAACCGCTTGACGATACTCATCATCTGACCGACCACCGCCTTGTCCACCCGTCCGTCTCGCCCATAGCGGTGTTTGCGATACAAGCTCTTTAATTCATCAATATCTTCCGCATTATTTGGCGTTTTTAGACGGTCAAGCCAAGTCAGATAAGGCTCGCTCGCCCCCTTACCCCATGTCTTATCCTGTTTGGCAAGCCCTGCCGAGAGCTTCACAAGTGGCACGTCTAGCCCATGATACTGCCGTCTACGTCGGTACATCATCACGCCCACAAATAAGACAGCAAGCACTCCCACGCCCCCGACCAATGTCCAAAACTGCTGAGCAAAACTTGTGATATTAAACCATTTAAAGAGCGAATCTTTTTGCTCATCTTGGTCATAGCCGACCACGTTTTTTTGCCAATAATAGCCCATCTGGTCAGAGTAACGTCTCAATGTCTGTAACATCTTAAACTGCTGATAACTCCATTGCCCTGCCACACCATCGCCAAACATGGACGCACCGCCAGCGTCAGTGACTGCATTCATGCCCTGCTCCACACGGTCAGGCGAGACAAAGGCGGTCGGGTCAATACGCACCCAGCCTTGTCCATCAAACCACACTTCCGTCCATGCATGTGCGTCCATCTGACGCACTTCCCAGCTTTGCCCATCACGCCCAAGCTCACCGCCTTGATAGCCTGCCACCACCCGAGCAGGAATGCCTGCCGAACGCATTAAAAAGGTAAAACTGGATGCATAATGCTCACAAAACCCCGCCTTTGTCCCAAACAAAAACTCATCAATGCGGTCATCTCGCAACACAGGGGGCGAGAGCGTGTAACTAAATCCGCCCGTGGTGATGAAGTTTTGCACCGCTTGTGCATAGCGGACAGGGTCGCCAGTCTGGGCGTAGAGCTCTCTGGCAAAGGCACGAGCCTGCTCATTACCGTCTTTTGGCAGACGCAGATTAATGTGTTTTTGGATATCAGTGAGTTCAATATCCACCTTGGGCTGACTAAAATAACTGGCACGATAGCGTTTTTGGGTGCTAATCGGGTAATAATGACGCAGGGTAAAATCGCCCGTCATGCCCATGCCACGCTCAGGGTGCAAACGTGGATAATCTAGAGCAAACAGCCAGTTTTGCTCGGTCGGCTCTAAGATGACCTGATAATGATGTTCCATGCCTTGATACGCACTCATCGCCCATGCTGGGGGCGTATCGCCATCTCGTGATGGCCAAAAATGGGGCGAAAACTCACTTTGTCGCCACGTCACCCCATCAAAATCACTAAACACCAATCCACGCCAATACATCTCATGGCGGTTCGGCATTTGTCCATCAAACTCAGCACGAAACGCCAGTTCGGTCGATTGACTCAGATTAGAAAAATCCCCTGGTGACATACTGTCCGAAACGCCCGTCGTCGCTGATTTGCCCGCCATCGGCAGTGACCACATCGGGGGCAGACGGGGGAAGAACAAAAACAGCACCACAAGCAAGGGGATGGCAGGCAGGGTTATCATGCCTAACGCACGCAGTCGCCCCGAGCCATCGGCATTGTCATCATCACTAATGGCGATAAAGCCCACCAATATCATCATGAGTGTCGGCAGTCCCACCATCGCCACACTCAAATCCTGTCGTATCAAAAAAGCCGACGCCAGTGTAAATAACGCAAGGTTTAACGCCACATAAGCGTCCCGCTTCTCATAGAGCTCCCACGCCTTTGCCACAAAGCACAGCACCAAAAAGCTGACCGCCACATCCACGCCAAACGCCTGCCCAAAGCTCACCCAAATCGCCACTGTACCACCCAAAAATAGTAGCACCTGTACCACTTGATAGATACGGCGTAGTCGCCCACCACTTAGGCGGTATAGGCGTGCCTTGATACTGGGTTTTTGCATGATGACACTGATGATGAGTGCGACCAGTAGCCACGCAGGAATGCCCATCGCATGGGGCAACACAAGCGACGCCATGGCAAGCAGTAGCCAGTGATAGGCAGGCAGGGCAAGGATTTTTTGCCAAAATTTTTGGGGGCTTGTGGTTAGGGTTTTTCTACCTTGACCAAAATCGTGAAAAGTGCTGTTCATGGTGTCTGTGTCGTGTGGTTTTGCTTGATAGATGATTTGGTAAAATTAGGCAGATACTAACCTTTTTGTTTACATCCAAGAAACTTTAAAATTACCACAAACGTAATGATGTTTGGGTGTAGGGGCGTGCTGTACACGCCTATAAAAATTGGTGTGTTATCAAAGGACGTGCGGAGCCAGTCCCTACAAAGCCTGTGGTAAATATCAAGTTTGTTAGGTGTATCATCAATCCATCAAACCAAACCCTTGTTTATAAATAGAATAATTTAAAATACTTTTTAAATGATTTTAAAACGGTTTTAAAATGGATAATATAAACAGCCAAAAACCCATCAAGGCTCTTTGGCAAGTCTTAGCAAGCATTGACGGACAAACTCATCGCCCACGCCTATCTTGCCTGCCCCACTCGGTAGCACAAGCATAAAGGGCATGCCCTGTGTGGCGATGGCTTGCACTGCATGGGTCAGCTCACTAAGACGCATCTCATGCGAGCCTGATGGCATGTCATCATAATCTAAGCACCACTCACGCCCAAGCGAGTCGCCAAAGTGCTTGGTAAGCATGCCTGCCCCCCGTGCCACGTGCGACCATGACACCCGTGCCAGACTCTCGCCTTCTTGGTATTCATCCAACATCTCAAAGTCGCTTTGCCCTGCCACACTAATGGCACTTCGCTCATCACTCTCGCTTGCCACCGCTCGCTTGTCATTTTGCCAATCAAAGGGGATAGGCTTAGGATGTACAAACATCGGACTTGCCAAATGCACATACGCCCACGCACGCATGACCCCGAGCGGATAACGACTGCTGATGACCAGACGGGGCAAGGTCATGACCCCCCGAGTGGGCGTATAGACGGGTAATCTGACCAGTACCGATTTGCCCAGCGTTGGCGTGATGATGGTGCGAGCATTCATAAAGTCTTCTCGTGCTTGCCCTGAGAGCATTTTTTGGACAATCTCATGCTTATCATCAAACACCGCTTCTATCTGCCGTGATGCCTTACCACTTCTGGTGGACAGCTCCAAAGTCACATAACCTATCGACCCTGTCTCAGACAGGCTGGACTCAACAAACCGCACATCAATGCTCGCCACCTGCACAAAGGTATAAAACACGGTCACGAGCCAAATGCCGAACAGGTAAAAGCACAGCCCCAGTACCAAGTTATTACCATAATTGACCCCCGTCACAAAAGTGGCGATGAGTAGCAAGGCAAACAGCAGTCCTTGACGGCTAAAAAAAATATAGACATTACGCAGTCCGAGCGACACCACGTCTTTGCGTGGTGAGCGTCTGGCAAAGAACTCATTGAGCTTGTTCTTTATGGGATGAGTCAGTGGGTGGGTTAGGCGATGAGCAGATGATTTCATGGGCATACGGATAGATTGATTAGGTTGATGACAAATGACAAATCAGCCATCAATCAATCGCCACTTCGTCCAAAATACGTCTGGCAATGGTCATCTCGGTCAAGCCACCCAAATGATGAAACGGCACAAACCGTTGTCCCAGTCTGTGGTCAGCCACCGCCGAGAACACCGCCTGCACGTCATCTATCGCCACATTGTCCTGTCCTGATACATAGGCATAGGCTTGGCAGGCACGCTTTAACGCCAACACGCCACGGGGGGATAAGCCGTGATATTCTTGGCTTGAACGGGTCTTGGCAACCAGTTTTTGTAGGTAGTCTAGCACCACAGGGGCGATGTAGATGTCTTTGACTTCTCGCTGAGCTTGTATCACTTCTTCACTAGTTAAAATCGGGGTAAGCTCACCCATCATCGCTCGGCGGTCTCGCCCTTCTAGCAGTTCACGCTCGGCTTTGGGTGATGGATAGCCCAGCGAGACACACATCAAAAAGCGGTCAAGTTGTGATTCAGGCAGTGGATATACGCCCGATTGTTGGGCGGGGTTTTGAGTTGCGATGACAAAAAATGGCTTGGGCAGAGCGTATGTCTGTCCATCTTGGGTTACTTGCCCCTCCTCCATCGCCTCCAAAAGTGCTGACTGTGTTTTGGGACTGGAACGATTAATCTCATCAGCAAGCAGTAGCTGAGTGAACACTGCCCCTTTTCTAAAACTAAAACTCTGCTCGCTTTGGTTGTATATCATCATCCCCAAAATATCAGCAGGAAGCATGTCATTGGTAAATTGCACACGATTAAAATCAAGCCCCAATAATATGGCAAGGCTGTGTGCCAATGTGGTCTTACCCATGCCGGGCAAGTCTTGAAGTAGCAAATGCCCATCCGCTAAAATACAGGACACAGCTAAGGTTATGACTTCTTGCTTGTCAAGGACGATTTGGTTTAGTTTGTTTAGCAGAATTTGGATTTTAGATTGGATGGGTAACATGAAAAACTCAAATAAAAATATTTTGATAAATGAAATGGTAAAAAACAGTAAAATAGCAATCTCAATCTCAACTTAACATGGCAACTTATTGATGATTTGATGGCTGTCTTTAAAATTGTGGAAGTAATACAATTTGACCTTAATAAATCAAGCACTTATGCAAAGTTAAGAACAAGGTCATTATACCAATTTTTAAAACATTGTTTGTATGACAAGCGTTATTGTGGTAAGATTTTTATACAAAAAACACCCAAGTATCTGTTGGGTGTTCGCTGTTATGGCAGTTACTCTTCAGCAGGGGGCGGGAAAGTAATCTCAGTATTGGCAGGTTGCAGATAGTCGCCTTGCAGATATCTTGCCCCCACCGACCATGCCATGGACATGGTGGACGCCTCTTCAATATATGGCATGAGCGTGCTTGCCCCTTTTTCGGTCGCTGTATTTATCAGCCCTTGCAGAGCGGTCAAGTTCGCCTCTCTGTCTAAGTCCTTGGTATAGCTACGAGCGAGACGTACCATGTTGGGCGACAGATAGTCCAGCACTTCGTCGGATTTGGCAGTTACGCCAAAACCATTCATACCCACAGGGCAGTCAATGTTGGCAAGGGCAATGAACTGACGTTTGGCGACCGCCATATAATCCACCAAATCCTGCTCACTAAACTGCAATGTCAGCACATCACTACCACCACCAATGGCTCGGGTCAGCTGAGTGATAATGCCTGCCAAATTGGTGTCTGCCAGCGATGCCGATGATAGAGCCACCAGCAGGCGTGCGGTAGGCTCGCTTTGGCGGACACTCGCCAAGTGTTTGCTGGCATTGATGAGCATCCAACGGTCAATTTTTTCAAGCAGATTGTGTTTTTTGGCGATGGGAATGAGCTTATCATAGGTCATCTGCGTGCCATCAGCTTGTGGCAAAGTAATAAATGCCTCAAACAAGCTAGTACTGTCAGTCTCAATATCATATATCGGCTGATATTTTAACACAAATTTATTTTGAGTTAAGGCAGTTTGAATGTACTCCGCCATCACCGCATCATCTTCGCCTGCGATGGCACTGATATCAAAGGCTTTGATTTTTATGCCTTCGTCATCAGGATTAATCTCATTGGCGGTATCCATGGCACGGCTTAGCACCACGCTTGCCTCAGGGGCATTGACATCCATCATCACCACGCCGATGGACAGTGTGGCAGTGACCGTGCGACTGCCCACCTCGATGAGCATACTTGCCACACGTTCAGCGAGTTGCTCCGCCAGAGCCATCGCCTGCTCTTTGTTTATCTCATCAACCACCAACGCAAAGCTGGTATCACTAAATCTGCTCACGCTGGCATCATGTGCTTTTTTGGCGGTCTCATCTAGTACCCAAGCTACCTGCTTGACCGCAGTATCCACCCCTGTCAGACCCGTGCTTGAATGAATCTTACCCATGCCATCCATACGAATATATAACAAGGCAGCTGACTTGATGTCGCCACGTGCAACCTCTTGCTGAGTGCTGTGTAATGACTCAGTAAAGGCAAGACGGTTTGACAGCCCCGTCAAGGCATCTTGACGTTCTGCCTCGGCAAGTTTTTTGGCAAGCTCAGCACTGTTATTCTCGTTCTGCTGGATAATCATCTGAGTGACAGGTTCGCCATCTAAGGTCGCCGCCGCCAGTTGTAATTTGGATGCAAAGGTTGAACCATCGGTACGTTTACTCTCAAAGGCGAACTCTACCTGAGAGCGGTCGCCTTTATCAAAACGACGTAAAAACTGTTTAAAGCCTTTGACATTGTCCCCACCGGCAATCAAATCCACCACCGGCACACCAATAATCTCCTCCATCGCCTGATAGCCAAACATCTCCAAATAGGGGTCATTGGCAAAGATATGCACCCCTTGGTCAATGTATGCCACGGCAGATTTTGAGTTTTTAATCAAAATGTTGGCACGTTGTTCAGCCTCTTTTAAGATGGCTTTTAGATGAGTAGTTTGACGTTTGGCACGCACATAATCCGTCTGCAAACAAATGGCAGAGATAATGAGTCTGTCATCCCCTTTTGCCAATGACTTTATCATGTCGCCATGCACCACCTCGGGGTTACCATGCTCATTTAGGCTCGCCTGTTCATTGCTTTGCACCAAATGAATGACTGGCAAATTAATCTGCTCTTCTTGTAAGATACCCACGACATCTGTAAAGTTCATGTCATAGGCACGATGGAAAACAAGCACATCCCATTCTTGGCGTAAGGATTTGACAAACTCCGCCTTTTCATCCCAAAAGCCCAAATTAACCTCATCAAAATATTCTGATAAGTGGCTGATAAGATGCTCGGCATAAAGTTGCTCTTCATCAATAAACAACAGGTTTAAGATATTTTTTTTCATAGACATATAGTATGTTAAAAAGCGATGCGGACAGGCTGGCGTTGGTTCACCCAAAAGTGTTTGCAATATTTGTACCAATTTGTAACGTTTTGAAATATTTTTACAAAACGTTACAAATTATGATAAAGGCTAATATCAAGGAAATTCAAAGAACTGCCATATTATAGCAAATATTTGGTTAATTAGCCATTTAAACGCACGATTTGGTATTGTTCAATCTCATCGGTGGTCAAAAGGTTGCGTTCTAACCTTAACTCCATCTCTTTGGTGTCAATACGCAGAACAACATAATCCCCCACTTTAAAATGATAACGGGGCATGATGAGCGTGCTTTGCTCATTGAGCCCATCGCCATCCACCAACAGTGCATGGACAAACTCTTGACTTCTGCCGTCTTGTTTACGCAAGCGAATGCCGACTGCCATCAGCACCCGACCCAAAAATCGTCCATCCACTGCCACCGAATTATCTGATTTTTCCACCCAATGTGCCATGCCCAGACGCCACGGATTTTTATTGGTGGAGATTGCTGATTTTAAAGCAAAAAGCCCATAAAGATGGATGAGTGGACGAGATGACAAAATCTCATCTTTTTCATCCATCCCCTGTGCACCAAACCGAAAACGAGCCACCGCCTCATTTTTGTAGCTTACCTTAACCATCTCTTTGGGTGCAACCATACCAATAGCAGAGGCACTGATTTTGACATGAAAATCAGCAGGCAACCCACGTTCTCGGATGACGGTAGATAGGTTTTGACCGCCAGAGATTTCATTAAAAATGGAAGCAAATCCAACAAGCAGCTCTGCCTTTCTCTCATGCCTATCATCTTGTCTGTCATGCGATGATCGCTGTTCAAAAGCAAGCAGTACCATCTTGGCAAATCGCATTTCAAATAACGACTGTGCTGTACCATCTATATACTCGCCTGCCGATACTTGTTCTATGTATCGTGTAAAATCTGCTAAGTCAAAAAACAGACAACGATGCTCATCACTGTATGGGTTAACCGACGCATATGGCGTGATGACCTCAGGCGGTTCAGCACCTTGTAGATTGACAAATACCCGAAACTCAGGATTGGCATCAAAGGTTGTTTTAAAGTATTTTGTCCACAAGGGCAACACTTTAAAGGCATTTAGAATGTCCTGACGGCGGTAGGCAAAAAAGTTACCAAAACTTGCCCCACACGCCTGCATATATCTGTCATGAATGGAGGTTTTGGGGTAATTTTTATTAAGATTGTGCATATGTTCATGGCACAGCTGCAAATTAAGTGCATTTAGATACCAACCATTAACCTCCTGCCAGATGACTTTGGGGGCTTTTTGGTAAGTTAAAGCATACTCCATCAAAAGCTTGACATACAGCACCATAAATTGGTGTACGGCATAAATAAAGATGTCACGCTCGGCAGTAAGCACACCCGACTTCTTGGCGGACATGATTTTGTTTAACCACTTCTTGCCACCGCCATGTGCCGAAACAACGGCATTCTGATGACGCACGGCGATGTTGCGATACACCAAAATCATCAAAAAGTACAAACTACGCACTTCATGAACTGACGACCGCTGTTCATCGGATAGACTTTGGTGCTCATAGACATAGTCAGCATGCATTTGCCCAACCACACGCTCAACGACCACCATCAGCTCATCCATGAGTGCCAGTTTTTGACCATCATGCATGTCACAGACCAGCACTTCACTAAGAGCTGTCCTAAGCTCGGTATATTGCTCATGCTTGGGTCTGATAGAAAGTGTGGTCGCCCATGTGCTAAGATTGGCACCTGTTTGGTCAAAGTAGGTCAATGTGACAGGTTTTTGTGCCAGTGGTGCGGTAATTAGGCGTTCAAATTTTTGCAGGGTAATCATATCGTGTCTCTTTGCACAAATTGGCTTGGTGGTCGCCCACGAATACAGCACGGACGCTGGCAATTTACCAAATAATCCACTCAAAACTTAGCATAAGTCAAATTTATGCAAGGTAAGATTTGGGTTAATAACATAAAGTTTCATATTATAGCAAACTATTAACACCTGTCCACGACAATAATCCCCCAGAAACAGCATTTGGGGATATTTTTAACCCATTTTGGCTTATGACAAAAAATTCATACAAAAAAGCACAACCATCATTGGCTGTGCTTAGGGTAAGACAAAGCTACTCTTCTGGCTCATCATCATCCCATTTGGCATAAGTCTTTGACGGGTCAATGCCTTGGGATTTTAGATAGGCAACTTGCTCTTCTAGGGTACGGCTTTTTTCGGCATCATGCATGGTGTCCGCCAATTCATCGAAACGCTCAGTCAGTTGTTCGGTGGTTTTTGACATGATATCATCCTTATTACAATTAAAAATAAATTATGATGAAAGATGGGGCAAACTTATCCCCATTGCATTAAATTTTAACCATATCTTGATTTAACGCCATATTTAACATTAAAAACACACAACACATTAAAAACACACAACCAAGATACAACCACTTCATCCTAACAAAATTTTAGCAGTGATGTCATCTGTTTTGTGTTAAATTTTGTATCTTAGATTTGTATCTTTGAGCATGATTTCTTGGGTTTTGCTCGCTTTTTAAGCCTTATAACCCATTCTTTTGGCTAAGCCATGTCAATTTAATGTGCCTTAAATACACCATCTGGCAATGCTATTTTAGCTATTTTATGTTGGATGTTTTGTCAGTGGCTTGCCACATGGAGCCTTGACCCACAGGCTCAATCCATCCTGCCAACTCCAACTCATCTAATATCCACAGCACATCAGCTTTGACCACCTGCACTCGGCTGACGGCATGGATGTCAGGATACTGTCTTGCCACGATTTGACTGGCAAGATTCTTATCAACATTATCATTTAAGGCACGTCCCAATCCTTGCTCAGAAAATGGCATGACCACATTGGCAAGCATGGTAACGATGTTTCGCCAGCGTAGCGGGATGACAAAGGACACTTCGATGAGCGTGCCACCCCGAAACGCATGGGCGGTGCAGCTTACCAAAAATTCACTGTCTAGTGCCAATGCAGGCTTTAAGGCGGCATGCAAATCAGCATCTGTCTTGGCGTGAGAATGAGATGTAGATTTGGTCAGATGGGATTGGGCAGGAATGCTAGACGCCCCAATCTTTTGGGCATCACTGGGTGCAGAAATTTGCTTCTGAGTGGCGGGCTTGGCATGCCTTGGGGGCTTAGACAGCAACGCATTTCTGACACTCATGCCTGTCATTTGCCATCCTTGAGATTTGTCAAAATCCAACGCATTAAAAGCAGTTTCAAGCAGTTTGGGCAGATTGGTATTATCATCAAAATAATGCACCGCCTGCCCCGATTGCGACTCCAATACCCCCACAAAGTCAATCAGCCGATTATTGGCAGGTTTGTTTAGCACGTCCGAATGCACAAAAATGAGCATGGGCTTATTTTTGGCTTTGGCATTGGTATAGCTGACATGGAGCTGACTGACCCCTGATGCGTTGGTGCTACCATAGTGATTGCCCACAAGCAGGAGCACCACATCGGCAGAGTTGATACAACGCCAACTATAACTGGCAGATTCAGCACGGGCAATCACCAAGTCTTTGGTTAAAAAAGCCCGACTTTCAAAGAATATCGCCACATCATCTTGGGCAGTAACCAACAGCGGGTCATCAGCAACACAAGCGACATGAACATGATAACGATGATTTGACACAAAAACCCCAAGGCTAGTAGTAAGTAGTTAAGGATATTGCTTTTATTGGCAACCACACGTGACATTGCCATTCATCTTTCTTATCCATACGCTCAAATGGCAATCCCTTATTATAAAGAATTTTCATCAAAATAAAAATATCCATACCACCCAAAACACATCAAAAAATCAAAAAATAACATAAAAGCACAAAATCCGTTAAAATTGCCCTATTTTTTGATACATTTTTTGATATTTTGCCAATTTTAACAATGAAGTGTTTGGCGTTTAGGGTGTGCCTGCCACTGATAACACTTTAAATCAATTTTTGTACAAAAAAGCTCACTCTTGGTATTCGATTAGTTCAATAAATGGCTCACCGCTTAACTTCTCGGCGGTGGCAAGCAGGTCGTCATCTAAGCGTGTGGCATACAACTGCATGGGGGCGGTGTTTGGCGTGGGGCTTGCGATATTAAAAAAATCAAGCAACGATTTGACCCTTTGAGCGATTGCCAATCCTGAATCAATCAACTGCACGTCCAGATTTTCTTTTTGTATAAAGGTCTGCAAAAACCCCTTAAAAAACGGATAATGCGTACACCCCAGCACAATGACGTCCACGCCCATGTCCGCCCATTGTTTAGTTTGTCTAATGAGCAGGTTTGCCACTTGACTGTCAATCGGCATACCACTCTCCACCCACGGCACCAAGGTCGGCTCAAAGTGCTTATGCACCATGACCCCTTGTGGCGTGGCAACGTCAGTAATGACGTCATTTAGTAGATAGCCATTTAAAGTCGCCCGAGTGGCAAGCACGGCGATTTGGCGAGTTTTAGTAAGACTGCACGCAGGTTTGACGGCAGGGACAAGCCCCACAATCGGCACACTACACCGCTCACGCAACGCTTTTAGGGCATGGGCGGACGCACTGTTACAGGCGATGACGATGAGTTTACAGCCCCGTTTGCATAGCCGTGCCACCGCTTGTAAGGTCAAAAGCAAAATCTCATCGCCCGATTTGCCCCCGTACGGCACGTTGGCGGTGTCGGCATAGTAGATAAAGCGTTCGTTTGGCATGAGTGTTTTTAGGTGTAGATACACCGACAAGCCCCCCACCCCCGAATCAAATACGCCAATCGGGGCGGTAGGGTCATCTTTAAAATCAGGGTGCTGGTTTATCATGGCTTATCATAATTGTTTAGTTTTTCTGATTAAAATTGGGGGCGATAACACGGTGTATTTTACCACCACTTTGCAAGGTCAAAACCGTCTGCCCCTGCTCATCTGACAGCTCGCCAAGCTCTATCAAATGATAAAACACATTACGCCCAATGCGAGCGGTTAGGTTAAAACGGGTATCTATATACAGCCTATCATCCGCCACGTCATCACGCACCACGGTTTTAAAATACAACGGCTCACCATCAAGCACAATGCTGTCGCCATTGGTCGTGCCAAACACTATCCAGTCATCGCCATTTTTGGTAATTTTATCCACGGTATTGATAAACAGTGGCGTGTCTATCACGGTAATTTCGTATTTGTCGGTGGGCGTTTTTAAAAAGTGGCGTTTTTGCTCGCCGTCCACGTCCGCCCACAGCACGCTGGCAAACAAATCCACAAGCGACTGCCGAGCGATTTTGACCCCGTCATGATACCACTCGCCATTGTCATCAATGACAATGTCAAAAGGCGTTATCGTCTCGGGTGTCCATTTATCCAGTGGTGGAATTTTGCGTTCATTACCAAGGGCTGTGATAAGTTTGGTTAAGTCGTTGCTTTTATTGGAATTTTTATCTGTGTTATCCGTCATTATCCTTGCCTTATCATTTAAAAGAAGTGTTTAATTTTGCCTAAATTTTTATAAAAAAGCAAATAAATTTTAAGGATTTAAAAAGCACAACAAATCACATTTGCCAAGATTTTAACCTTTTTATTCATTTAACTTTAAAATGCACGCCTTGCCAATCTCTCCAACGGGCGTGTTCAACACGCCCCTACACAACCCATGGTAAATATCAGGTTCGCTAGGTGTATCTACCCCAACAACTTTTTATAACCGTACCAGTCATGATTTTATCAAAAATAAGGGCATAATTAACTTGCCTAATTTGATAAGATTGGTAAAATATACCATTTATAATTATTTGATTTATCAAACATTGTATTTGATAATCATTTGTTTTTTAGCCATTACAAGGTTTCACCTTAAACAGCCAAAAAGGAAACACCATGCAAAACATACAACGTGAGTCAATGGAATTTGACGTGGTCGTGGTCGGCGGTGGCGTATCGGGCTTATCCTGTGCCATTCGCCTAAAACAGCTTGCCATAGATGCAGGACTTGATGAATTTATGGTCTGTGTCGTGGAAAAAGGCTCGGAGTTTGGAGCCCATATCCTATCGGGAGCGGTCATGGAAACCCGTGCCTTGGACGAGCTGTTCCCCGATTGGCAAAACATGAATGCCCCAATCACGGTCAAGGCAACCGAAGACCGTGTTTATATGCTCCCCAACGCCAAAAAGACAATCAAACTGCCAAGCTCCATCATCCCTGCCAGTATGCACAACGAAGGCAACTACATTGTCTCGCTTGGTAATGTGGTTCGCTGGCTTGCCGAACAAGCCGAAAGCATGGAGATTATGCTATTCCCCAACTTTACCGCCAATGAGATTCTCTACAACGCTGACGGCTCGGTGCGTGGTATCCAAACGGGCGACATGGGGGTCAATGCCAAGGGCGAGCCTAAGCCGTCTTTTGAGGCAGGTTATGAGCTTGTTGCCAAATATACCGTGTTTGCCGAGGGCTGTCGTGGGCATTTGGGCAAACGTCTCATCAGCCGTTTTCATCTTGACAAGGACAAAGACCCCCAACATTATGGCATTGGACTAAAAGAGCTGTGGGAGATTGACGCTGACAAACACGAAGAAGGCGTGATTTTGCACGGTTCGGGTTATCCCTTGAACGACACAGGGGCAAATGGCGGTTGGTGGCTGTATTTTGCCGAAAATAATCAAGTGAGTTTTGGCTTGGTGGTAGATTTATCCTACTCAAATCCGCACCTATCGCCCTTTGATGAATTACAACGCCTTAAACTGCACCCCCTTATCCGTCCTATCCTAGAAGGGGGCAAACGCCTGTCCTATGGGGCAAGGGCGTTGGTCAAAGGCGGTCTAAATAGCCTACCCAAACTGACCTTTGCAGGGGGTGTACTGGTGGGCGATGATGCAGGCTTTTTAAACCCTGCCAAAATCAAAGGCACGCACACGTCTATGAAGTCGGGAATGCTCGCTGGCGAGGCGATTTTTAAGGCAATCCAAGACGGACGACAACACGATGAAGTCGCTGAGTATCAGACCAATTTTGAAAACTCGTGGCTGTTTGACGATGCCAAATCTGCCCAAAACTTCTCGCCTGCCATGCACCGTATGGGGACGTGGCTGGGCGGTGCGTTTATCTTTGTGGAGCAAAACTTGTTAAGTGGTAAAATGCCACTTATCATTCATGACAACAGTTATGATTTTGCTCAACTGGATAAAGCCGACCACGCCTACAAGCCCGATTATCCAAAACCTGACGGCAAGCTGACCTTTGACAAATTATCCAGCGTGTTTATCTCAAACACCAATCACGCCGAGGACCAACCTTGTCATCTAAAATTGACCGACCCCACCGTGCCAATCACCAAAAACCTACCGCTCTATGGCGAACCTGCTCGCCTGTATTGTCCTGCGGGGGTGTATGAAGTGGTGGCGGACGATAACGACCCCAATGGAGCAAGGTTTGTCATCAATAGCCAAAACTGCGTGCATTGCAAAACCTGCGACATCAAAGACCCCGCCCAAAACATCACATGGGTAACACCCGAAGGCGGTGGCGGGCCCAATTATCCGAATATGTAATGATGACAAATAAAGGGCGTAAATTGAACCGACCCCCAAATCTTAGACATAAGATTAAAGGTTAGGTTGTTGCAAGTGGTTGTATTAACCCTAATTGGACTAAGTTTCTGTACTTAACAGGACTTAGTCCTTTTAATTTGCTCTTTATTCTATCATGATTGTAGTAGTGTATGTACTCATCAATCACTTGTTTAAGTTCATCTGTTGATGTAAATGTGGTTGTCTCATAAAATATCTCTTGTTTTAGCGTACCAAAGAAGCTCTCTATCACAGCATTATCCAAACAATTGCCTTTTCTTGACATGCTTTGGGTTAAGCCTTGTTCTTTTAGGGTTTGTTGATACTGGTGCATTTGATAGTGCCAGCCTTGGTCTGAATGAATGATGGGTTTGTCATCCATCTTTTCTTGGCTTAGCTTGGATAGGGCATCATTTAACATCTCTTTGACCAACTCATACGTTGGTCTGTCCTTCATCGTATAACTGACAATCTCACCATTAAACAAGTCGATGATGGGCGATAGGTAGAGTTTTCTTTGAATGACACTGCCATCATTTGCCTTGTCTTGTACTTTAAACTCTGTGATGTCTGTTGCCCACTTTTGATTGGGTTTGTCTGCTTTAAAGTCTCTTTTGAGTATATTGTCCTGAATGGTATCTTTGCCCATTGTGCCTTTGTAAGTATTAAACTTACGTTGACGACGAACCAATGCTTTGAGTCCAAGTTTAGCCATCAGTCGTTGCACTCGTTTATGATTAATGACCATGCCTTTTTGGGCAAGCTGATTGTTAAGCTCTGATGTGATTCTACGATAACCATACCTGCCCTTGTGTTGGTGGTAGATGTGGTTAATGTGTTCTTTTAAGTCAAGGTCTTTGTCAGGCTTTGTACTTTGACGAATGTGGTAATAAAACACACTTCTTGGCAAGTTTGACACTGCCAATAAGTCAGCAAGTTTGTGCTTATGCCTTAATTCTTGGATGATCAGGACTTGTTCTTTGTTTGTACTGATTGTTCCTTTTGACGAATTAAGGCATCTAGCTTTTTTAGATAGTCATTCTCTGCTCTAAGATAGGCAAGTTCATCAAGCAAATCATCCACACTTTTTTCGTGGTCTTGTTTGGTTTTCCAAGTTGATTTGGTTTTATTAGCGTTGTGTTTGTTTGACATTGCTTTTTTGCCTTTGGGTTTGGGTATTAGTCCCATTATACCAAAGGCTTGGTAGGACTTTAACCAAGTTGACAGTAAAGAAGGTTGTGGCAGATTAAGCTCTATGGCAAGTTGTGTAAGCGATTTGCCCTGTTGTATGGCTTGAACGGCATTAAGCTTAAAATCTGTGTCATAGACAGCCTTTGTGTGTCGTCTTTTTATGCCATCAATGCCATGTGCTTGATAGAGTTTAACCCATAGCTCTACGGTTGTGTGGTTTAGATTAAAGTGTTTGGCGGTTTGTTTGTAGCCATGATGATTAAGATAATACCCAATCACAGACAGTTTAAAGTCGGTTGTGTATTTTGCCATAAAAAGCACCCCAAAGGTTAGTGTGTCTAACTTTTGGGGTGCGGTTCAAAATCGTCCTTTATTTTTTTGTTATTTTTTTAAATTTTCTAAAAAATTATTCTCATCCAAATCTGTAAAATTGATTATTATCAAAAAAACCTTACTCTAATTATTGATTTTTTCTAATCAATCCATTAATTTTTACAAATTTTACTTTCCAAAAAATTATATATAATAGTCTCATGGGTTTGTATACTCTTGTCCCATTTTGGTAGATTGCATGATGGTTTTTGCAATGATTTTTGGCACACTTTTAAGGATGCATTAAGCGATGTCAATTCATGATTTTTTGGTAACAGACATTCACGGTAAAGAAGTTCCACTCAGCGATTTTATTTTAAGGGCAAGACCCTACTCATTGTCAATACTGCCACCCAATGCAGTCTGACGCCCCAATATGACGAATTAGAAGCACTTTACCAAAAGTATAAAGATAAAGGTTTGGTGATTTTGGACTTTCCCAGCAACGAGTTCGGACAAGCGGTCGAAGACAATGAAGAGATTGCTAAGTTTTTGGAAGAGCATTATCAAGTCAGCTTTCCTGTGTTTGCCAAAATTGACATCAATGGCAGTAACACCCATCCTTTGTACCGCCACCTAAAATCCCAAGGCAAAGACGAGATTGGCAATAGCAGATACGAAGTGTTGCTTGAAGTGATTGCAGAAATTAATCAAACTCGCACAGGCAATGACATCAAATGGAACTTTACCAAATTTTTGGTGGATACTAATGGTAACGTGGTGGCACGTTTTGCCCCCACCATCGGTGCCAAAGAAATGGAACACGCCATCCAGCAGGAACTTGTGGATGCTGCTTGACGGTCAGTTGATGATTAATATTGGGGTGTGCCTACCATTGATAACATTCTAAATAAATTTTTGCATAAAAATTTGCATAAAAAATGGCTATCCGACCACTTAATTTAAAAAGTTAAGTGGTCGGATTGTTTTTCAAACCACCGTTTATCCCTAAACGTCTTTAATCATCATTCAACGGCTTTTTGGTGGGCAGACCATCATAGTCATCATCGGCTTGATAGACATCACCGCGAAAATAGGCACTTTGATGGTCATCATTACAAAAGAAATACTCACGCCCATCACCTGCCACATCCGTCTGCAAAATGCCCCGATAGGTGGCAAGTTCATGCCCACAATAATCACATCGTCTGATACTGACATCATCGCCTGCTTTTGGAAAAAAGTGCTTGGGCGGTTTTGGATACATGAATTTAAAGAAGATTTTCATCACAATGGCGATGATGATAAGATTGATTAAAAAAGCAAACATGGCAAACGTCAAGGTCACAAAATAATGCCTACTATATCACAAAAATAGGCGATAGTGTGCTATACTAAGTTGATTTGTCTAGATTGGTTTTAATTAGTTTTATGCAAACATCAAGCTGATTTGACAAATCAAACTCATCATTGCCTGCCGATAAACACGGATTGACGACAGGCGATAACCATCAATACACTTTACTGGATAATTACAAATGTCAATACAAGAAAATTTTAGCGAAATTAGCACCCCAAACGGTACGATTACTTTTGCCATCATGCAGACAAATTTTTGGGTGGGCGACATCAAGGGTAACGTGGGCAAGATGAAAGCCCTTGCCCTAGATGCCAAAGCTCGTGGGGCGGACGTTGTCATCTTTCCTGAGCTGGCACTCATCGGCTATCCGCCAGAAGATTTGCTACTGCGTCCTACCTTGGCTGAGCGTGTCAAGATTGCCATGAATGAACTTGCCAAGATAGACGGCATTGTCACCATTTTGGGCTATCCACACGTGGACAATCACGGCACGTTTAACTCGGCGGCGATATTACAAGGTGGCAGTCAAAAAGGCTTTTATCACAAACAATGCCTGCCAAACTACGGCGTGTTTGATGAAAAACGCTACTTTAAAAAAGGTCGCAATCAAGTCTTATTTGACTACAAAGGGCTGACCATCGGACTGCTCATTTGTGAAGACATCTGGCACGAAGCACCCATCAAAGCACTCAAAGATGAAGGGGCGGAAATGGTGGTCGTACTAAATGCGTCACCCTTTGAAGTCGGCAAGCAAGCCGAACGTAAAGCACTCATCGCCCGTCAATCATCAACGCACAAGCTACCCATCATCTATGTCAATACCGTCGGTGCCCAAGATGACATCGTCTTTGATGGTGGCTCACTCATCAGTCAAGCGGACGGCGAGATTGCTCACGAAGGGGCAAGATTTTTAAATCAGCTGATTATGGCAACCTTTGATGTATCAAGCGGACGCTTTGACACCCAAGCCAAACCGCCACTTGACTTATCCGAAGAATCGCAAATCTACCAAGCCTTGGTGGTTGGCTTGCGTGATTATGTCAATCGCTCAGGCTTTAAGGGTGTGATTGTCGGACTCTCGGGGGGTATTGACAGTGCCTTGACCCTTGCCATCGCTGTGGATGCATTGGGTGCTGATAAAGTCTATGCGGTGATGATGCCTTATGAATATACATCACAGATGAGTCTGGATGATGCCGCTGCCCAAGCCGCCCGTCTCAACGTCTCTTATACCATCTGCCCCATTCACGATGCCGTGGCAGGACTCAAATCCACGCTCGCCCCACTCTTTGCAGGGGCAGCCCCTGACGTGACCGAAGAGAACCTACAAGCTCGGGCAAGGGGCGTGATACTCATGGCTTTGTCCAACAAATTTGGACATATGGTCATCTCAACTGGCAACAAATCAGAAAATGCGGTCGGCTACTCTACCCTATATGGCGACATGGTTGGCGGATTTGATGTACTAAAAGACGTCTACAAGACCGACGTGTACCGCCTAGCCGATTATCGTAATCGCCTAGAAGACAACCCTGTCATTCCTGAGCGTGTCATCACTCGTCCGCCATCGGCTGAGCTACGTCCCGACCAAAAAGACCAAGACAGCTTGCCTGATTATACCCTACTTGATGCCATCTTGAAGATGTACATCGATGAAGATTTGGGCTACAAAGCCATCTGTGCGGCAGGTTTTGACCCTGCGGTTGTTGAGCGTGTGCTGACCATGGTAGATAGAGCCGAACACAAACGCCGTCAAGGGGCAATCGGCACTAAGATTACCAAAAAATCCTTTGGACGTGAACGCCGTTATCCGCTAGTCAATGGCTGGTCGGTAACGGGCGAGTTTTAAGCTTAATTAATTGCAAAACCGTCAAATATTGGCGGTTTTGTTTTGTTAAAATAAAAAGATTATGTTAAATAAACCCTTTGGAAAAAGCAAGGACACATCATGCCCTTGCTTATCGATTTAGCTAACTTTCTCGCCATGAATGGCTAGGTCAAGCCCTTGATACTCAGCTTCATCATCGACACGCAGTCCCATGGTCTTTTTGATTACCATGCCAATGATAAAAGTTGCCACCGCTGAATATGCTATGGTTGCTAGCACCCCTTCTGTTTGCAGCCACAGCTGTGTCAGTAGACTCTCATGTCCCACATCGGGATACAACTCTTGACTAACAAACACACCAGTTAATACCGCCCCAATGATACCTCCCACACCATGCAGCCCAAAAGCGTCCAGCGTATCATCAACGCCTAGTCGTTTTTTGCCATAATGTATCATGCCAAAACAGCCCAATGCCGTCAGTACGCCTATCGCCATGGCCCCTGACACACCCACAAATCCTGCCGCTGGCGTGATGCCCACCAAACCTGCTATCGCTCCTGATGCACCACCCAATGCCGACGCCCGTCCACGCACCACATATTCACACAACAGCCACGTCAACAACCCCATCGCTGCCGCCACCTGCGAGACAATGATTGCCATCGCTGCCACCCCATCTGCCGCCAGAGCCGAACCACCGTTAAAGCCAAACCACCCTACCCACAACAGCCCTGCACCGATTAAGGCATAGACAAGGTTGTGCGGTGCAAGGTTGGCTCTCCCGTAGTCTTGACGCTTGCCAAGCAGATGTGCCAACACCAAACCGCCCACACCGGCATTGACATGGACAACCGTCCCACCGGCAAAATCAAGTGCATCGCCTGTCAGCCAACCACCGCCCCATACCCAATGACATACTGGCACATAGACGAGCAGTACCCACAAGCCCGAGAACAATAAAAATGAGCCAAATTTCATCCGCTCCGCCAATGACCCCGCCAAAATCGCCACCGCAATCACGGCAAACGTCATCTGAAACATTATCCACAACGCCAAAGGAATGTCGCCACTACGCTCGGCAATACCCACCCCAGAGAGCATGGCGTGTGCTGTGCCACCGATAAACCCTTGCAAAGCACCACCATCACTAAATGCCAACGAATAACCTATCGCCACCCACAGCACCGACACCACCGCTGTCGCCCCAAAGCTGTGCATCATGGTTGATAAGATGTTTTTCTTACGCACCATGCCAGCATAAAACAGTGCCAAACCTGGTAAAGTCATCATCAGCACCAACGCCGTGGCGGTCAGCACCCACGCACTATTGCCGTGGTTGATGCCGTCATCAGCTTGGACGGTTGTGGCAAGTAGCAGTAGCCAGCCGATTTGCCATTTGTTTGCTAAAATTTTCATAATCACCCCTTATTAAATTTACCAATCTATCAATTCACCCAGTCACAGCGCCTGCTCATTCATCTCGCCGGTGCGAATGCGTATCACCTGCTCTAACGGCATGATAAAAATCTTACCATCGCCGATATGACCTGTCTGTGCCACGCTCATGATAGATGCCACCACACTTTGCACCATGTCATCACTGACGGCGATGTCCAGACGAATTTTTGGCAAAAAATCAACCACGTACTCCGCCCCACGATACATCTCGGTATGCCCTTTTTGGCGACCAAAGCCCTTGACTTCACTAACCGTCATGCCTGCAACGCCAAGCTCTGATAGGCTCTCACGCACCATATCTAATTTGAATGGCTTTAACACCACGCTAATCATTTTCATAAGATTATCCTATTAGTAGATAATTAAAAATTATAAGTTGGACATAGTATGGCAAATTTTCTTCCAAATGAAAAACGATTTATTTTGATAAAAAAGAATTTATTTATAAGTTTTTATTTATATATCATTAGTATAAATGATAATTTGATGATCGGTTGGGAAAAAT
Source organism: Moraxella sp. K1664 (assembly GCF_039693965.1). Classification (NCBI taxonomy): domain Bacteria; kingdom Pseudomonadati; phylum Pseudomonadota; class Gammaproteobacteria; order Moraxellales; family Moraxellaceae; genus Moraxella; species Moraxella sp. K1664. The sequence goes on along the minus strand of NZ_CP155576.1, from coordinate 1,541,436 downwards.
AAATGAAAATGGACTATTTTTAAAAGATTATGTTAATAAATTTTAAAAACATTAAAATCAACATACAGATTACCCATAATCTATAAGACGAATGGCAATTTAACCTTGCAGAGCGTATCAAGTTGTTGGAGGGGGCTGAATTTTAGAAGGCATAAAAAAGCCCGCCTAAGCGAGCTTTTTTATTGTTAAGAATTATTCACTTTGACCAAATTCACTGGCAAAAGCCGCCGCAAAGTCATCTTTGGCGTCCGTTCCAGCCAGTAGTGGGTCGGCAGGCTTGGTGTACGGGTCTTCGGTTACAGTAATGACTGGCTCCAAACCACGCTCGGCAAGGCGTTGGCGGTTTTGATGATACGCCAAACCCGTACCAGCAGGAATCAAGCGACCAACAACCACGTTCTCTTTGAGACCAGACAAGTCGTCCACTTTACCCATCGTTGCTGCCGCCGTCAAGACACGTGTGGTCTCTTGGAATGACGCTGCTGAGATAAACGACTCGGTGGCAAGCGATGCTTTGGTAATACCCAGTAGCTGACGCTCATAGACGATTGGGAATTTGTCATTAGCGATAAGCTCTTCGTTCAAGGCACGCACTTTGGTGTATTCCACTTGGTCGCCTTTGAAGTAGCTAGAATCACCGCCATCAATCACTTCTACTTTACGGAGCATTTGACGAACGATAACCTCGATGTGCTTATCGTTAATCTTCACACCTTGTAAGCGATAAACCTCTTGGACCTCATTAACCACGTAATTTGCCAATGCTGTCTCGCCTTTTAAGCGTAAGATGTCATGTGGATTTTGTGGACCATCAGAGACAATCTCACCACGCTCGACATGCTCGCCCTCAAAGACGTTGATTTGACGCCATTTTGGAATCAACTCTTCGTGTTCATTACCCTCTTCATCAGTGATGACAAAGCGGTTTTTGCCTTTGGTTTCTTTACCAAATGACACCGTACCGCTCACTTCTGCCATGATGGCGTGGTCTTTTGGTTTACGAGCTTCGAACAAATCAGCCACTCGTGGCAGACCACCGGTAATGTCCTTGGTACCTGATGTGGCTTGTGGCACACGACCGAGTACCGAACCTGCAGTTACCGCCTCGCCCTCTGACACACGAATCACAGTCTCAGCAGGTAGGAAATAGACCACTTCACGCCCATCTGTCGTATCTAGGATGATGGCAGGACGTAAGTCTTTGGAGAGACTTGGACGGTCTTTACTTGCCAAAATCTCAAAGGAGCTCATGCCCGTGGTTTCATCCACTTTGACGGTCGCGGTCATGCCATCGGCAATGTCGCTAAATCGTGCCGTACCAGCAAACTCGGTAATGATTGGGTGGGTATGCGGATCCCATTTGGCAATGACATCGCCTGCACCCACTTCGGCACCGTCACGTACCAAGATATTAGAACCATAAGGCACTTTATAACGCTCACGCTCACGACCTTGGGCGTCTGCCACACCAATCTCTGCCGAACGCGATACAACCACCAAATGACCATCAGCATGTTCTACGGTCTTCATGTTGTGGAAACGTACCGTACCATTATTACCCACTGATACGCTGTTATCTACTGATGCTGCACTTGCCGCACCACCGACGTGGAACGTACGCATGGTCAGCTGTGTACCCGGTTCACCAATGGACTGGGCTGCCATAACACCGACAGACTCGCCGATATTGACAAGATGACCGCGAGCCAAATCACGACCATAACATTTAGCACATACACCCTGCGTTGCTTCACAGGTAATGACCGAACGTACATACACCTCATCAATGGCGTTATTGTCCAGCACTTCAACCAGACGCTCGTCAATCAACGTACCTGCTGGGATAACGACTTCACCATCGTGATTGGTAACATCTTTGGCGGTCACACGACCTAACACACGGTCGCCCAAACGCTCAACGATCTCACCACCATCAATCACAGGGGTCATGAGCTGTCCTGCGTCGGTACCACAGTCATCATGCGTAATCACCAAATCCTGTGCCACGTCTACCAAGCGACGGGTCAGATAACCTGAGTTAGCGGTTTTTAGAGCGGTATCGGCAAGACCTTTACGGGCACCGTGCGTTGAGATAAAGTACTGCAATACCGTCAAGCCTTCACGGAAGTTTGCTTTAATCGGTGTCTCAATGATAGAGCCATCTGGTTTTGCCATCAAACCACGCATACCGGCAAGCTGACGAATCTGTGTGGCACTACCACGAGCCCCTGAGTCTGCCATCATATAGATGGAGTTAAAGGATTTTTCTTTCTCAATCTCGCCTTGACTGTTTACCACTTCATCGGTCGATAAGTTATCCATCATCGCATTGGCGATTTTGTCAGACGTACGAGACCAGATATCAACTACTTTGTTATAGCGTTCACCTGCGGTAACAAAACCACCCTCAAACTGCTGTTCAATCTCACGCACCTCGGCGTCCGCAGTATCAACAATCTCTTTTTTGTTCGGCGGAATCACCATGTCTTCCATGCCGATTGAGATGCCTGATAAGGTCGCTTGGGCAAAGCCTAGATACATCAAATGGTCAGCAAATAGAACAGACTCTTTAACACCCAGTTTGCGATAGCATGAGTTTAGTAACTTAGAGATGTTTTTCTTGGTCATCTCTTTGTTGCATTCTTCAAATGCCATGCCCTCTGGCATGATGTTCCAAATCAGCAAACGTCCTGCAACCGTGTCTTTGATTTCGGTCTTGGTGGTTCTCTCGCCAGTTCTTTCATCCAAAATCGTCTCAGTAACACGCACTTTGATTTTGGCATTGACAGATAAGTCATCAGAACCGATGGCACGCAAGGCTTCATTGACCGTACTAAACGCCATATTTTCGCCTTTGGCATTGACATGACTACGGCTGATGTAGTACAAACCAAGTACCACGTCTTGTGATGGCACAATAATCGGCTCACCATTGGCAGGCGATAGGATATTATTGGTAGACATCATCAAGGCACGAGCTTCAAGCTGAGCTTCTAAGGTTAGTGGTACGTGTACCGCCATTTGGTCACCGTCAAAGTCGGCGTTAAATGCCGCACACACGAGTGGGTGGAGCTGGATGGCTTTACCTTCAATAAGTACAGGCTCAAAGGCTTGCAGACCTAGACGGTGAAGGGTTGGGGCACGGTTCAATAGCACAGGGTGTTCACGAATGACGCTCGCTAGCATGTCCCACACCACAGGCTCTTCACGCTCCACCATTTTCTTGGCGGCTTTGATGGTCTGGGCGATGTTATTTTGCAATAATTTGGCATAAGTAAATGGCTTAAATAGCTCTAATGCCATTTTCTTAGGTAGGCCGCATTGGTGCAGACGCAGGGTTGGACCTACCACAATCACCGAACGACCCGAGTAGTCCACACGCTTACCCAAAAGGTTTTGACGGAAACGACCTTGCTTACCTTTAATCATGTCCGCAAGCGACTTTAATGGACGCTTGTTTGAACCTGTGATGGCACGTCCACGGCGACCGTTGTCAAGCAGAGCATCGACCGCTTCTTGAAGCATACGCTTCTCATTACGCACGATGATGTCAGGGGCGTTGAGCTCTAACAGGCGTTTTAGACGGTTGTTACGGTTGATGACACGGCGATACAAATCGTTCAAATCAGACGTAGCAAAACGACCACCTTCAAGTGGCACCAATGGACGCAAATCAGGTGGCAATACAGGCAATACGGTCATCACCATCCATTCGGGCTTGTTACCTGAATCACGGAACGCTTCTAACAGTTGCAAGCGTTTTGACATCTTTTTGAGTTTGGTTTCAGAGCCTGTTTGGGGAATGGTCGCACGTAGCTCATCAATCTCACCATCGACATCAATGTCTTTTAGTAAGTCTTGAACCGCTTCTGCACCCATCTTAGCAATAAACTCATCGCCATATTGTTCTAGGGCATTAAAATATTGCTCATCATCTAGCAGTTGGTATTTTTCAAGCCCTGTCATGCCAGGATCGGTAACGATATAGCTTTCAAAATATAGCACACGCTCGATATCACGCAAAGTGATGTCAAGCAATAGACCAATACGGCTTGGCAAGGATTTTAAGAACCAAATATGTGCCACAGGACTGGCAAGCTCGATATGACCCATGCGGTCTCGGCGAACTTTGGCGGCGGTCACCTCTACGCCACATTTTTCACAAATAATGCCTTGGAATTTACGACGCTTGTATTTGCCACACAAACACTCAAAATCCTTGACAGGCCCAAAGATTTTGGCACAAAACAGACCGTCACGCTCAGGTTTAAAGGTGCGGTAGTTAATGGTTTCGGGTTTTTTGACTTCGCCATGCGACCATGATTTGATGGTATCAGGGCTTGCCAAAGAAATTTGAATGCTGTCAAACTCTTTTACCCCGCCATCAGCAGGGCCTTTCATGATGTCTAATAAATCTTTCAAATGACTTCTCCGCTTAGTTTTATGTCATCGCAAGCTGGTGCTCATCAAAGACAAGCACCTAACTTAACAGCAATTACTTTTTCTCTTTTAGGTCAATGTTAATACCCAAAGAGCGAATTTCTTTGGTCAGTACGTTAAACGACTCAGGCATGCCCGGATTCATGTACTGCTCACCGTCCACGATGTTCTTATACATGCGAGTACGACCCTCAACATCATCCGACTTCACAGTCAGCATCTCTTGCAAGGTGTAGGTTGCACCATATGCCTCCAACGCCCACACTTCCATCTCACCGAAACGCTGACCACCGAACTGGGCTTTACCACCAAGTGGTTGCTGAGTAACCAGTGAGTAAGAACCGGTAGAACGAGCATGCATCTTATCATCAACCAAGTGGTTAAGTTTTAGCATATACATATAGCCAACCGTGACAGGACGGTCAAATTTCTTACCGGTGCGTCCGTCATATAGCGTTTGCTGACCTGATTTATCAAGCCCTGCTAGCTCTAACAGCTCTTTGATTTGGGTTTCTTTAGCACCATCAAAGACTGCCGTACCCATTGGCACACCAGCACGCAAATTCTCAGCCATGGCCAGGATGTCTTCATCGGACAAACTGTCCAAATCCACCTGCTCGCCACCGACTTGATTATAAATCTTATCTAAGAATTCACGCAACTCGCCAACAGCAACTTGTGAGCGTAACATGGCGTTAATCTTATCACCCAAACCACGTGCTGCCATGCCCAGATGCGTTTCTAGCACCTGACCGATGTTCATACGAGATGGTACGCCCAGTGGGTTTAGCACGATGTCCACCGGATTGCCGTTTTCGTCATAAGGCATGTCTTCAACCGGCATGATGCGAGAGACGACACCCTTGTTGCCGTGACGACCTGCCATTTTATCACCAGGTTGGATACGACGTTTTACCGCCAAATATACCTTCACGATTTTTTGCACACCATGAGCCAAATCATCACCTGCGGTTAGTTTGGCTTTTTTTCTGGCAAATTTATCATCAATCTCTTTTTGCTTATCGGTTAAGTAATCAGCAATCTGAGTGAGACGTTCAGAGATTTCCTCTTCGGCAGGTTGGATGTCAAGCAAGGTTTCAAGTGCTAAGCTCTCCATGTCAGCACCTGTCAGTACTGTACCTGCTTTAAAGCCTGCACCGCCTGAGACTTTTTTGCCATCTAGCAACGTGATGATACGACCACGTGCCGCTGCTTCAAAAATCACCAGCTCTTCTTTTAGGTCTTTACGATAATCATCAAGCATTGCTTTTTCAATGGCTTTGGCACGGCTGTCTTTTTCCAATCCATCACGGGTAAAGACTTGCACATCAATAACTGTGCCCTTAGTTGATGACGGCACACGCAAAGATGTGTCTTTAACATCCGCCGCTTTTTCACCAAAAATGGCACGAAGTAACTTCTCCTCTGGGGTCAGCTGACTTTCACCTTTTGGTGTTACTTTACCAACCAAAATATCGCCAGCATCCACCTCAGCACCGATATAGACAATACCCGCTTCGTCAAGATTTGATAGAGCTGCCTCGCCCACGTTTGGAATATCGCCTGTAATCTCTTCTGGCCCAAGTTTGGTATCACGAGCCACACAAGTTAACTCTTGAATGTGAATCGTGGTGAAACGGTCTTCTTGAACCACTCGCTCAGAGAGCAAAATAGAGTCCTCAAAGTTATACCCATTCCATGGCATAAACGCCACACGCATGTTTTGACCCAAAGCAAGTTCACCCAAATCAGTAGATGGGCCATCAGCCAAGATATCACCACGAGCAATCACATCGCCAGCATTGACAATGATGCGTTGGTTAATACAGGTGTTTTGGTTGGAACGGGTGTATTTGATGAGATTATAAATATCAATACCTGCCTCACCTGCGATCATTTCAGCATCATTGACACGTACGATAATACGACTGGCATCAACCTCTTCAATCACACCGCCACGCTTGGCGACAACACACACGCCACTGTCACGAGCAACATGGCGTTCCATGCCTGTACCCACAAGCGGTTTATCAGCACGCAAAGTTGGCACAGCTTGACGTTGCATGTTCGAACCCATCAAGGCACGGTTAGCATCGTCATGCTCCAAAAATGGAATCAAGCTCGCTGCTACCGACACAACCTGACGTGGCGATACGTCCATGTGCGTTACTTTATCGGGACTCATACGCACCGATTCGCCATGATAACGCACCATCACCATCTCTTCGGTCAGCTCGCCATGCTCATTCATGGGTGAATCTGCTTGGGCAACAACAGCCCCAACCTCTTCAATGGCAGACATGTATTCAATGTCATCTGTTACCTTACCATCCATCACACGGCGGTAAGGCGTTTCTAAGAAGCCAAAGTTATTGGTTTTGGCAAAGACCGCCAATGAGTTAATCAAACCGATGTTTGGGCCCTCAGGCGTTTCAATCGGACACACACGCCCATAATGCGTGGTATGTACGTCACGCACCTCAAAGCCTGCACGCTCACGGGTCAAACCACCAGGACCTAGGGCAGAAACACGACGTTTATGCGTAATCTCTGACAGTGGGTTGTTTTGATCCATGAACTGGGACAACTGTGATGAACCAAAAAACTCTTTGATGGACGCCGCCACAGGCTTAGAGTTAATCAAGTCTTGGGGCGATAGGTTGTCAGATTCGGCAGCGGTCAGACGCTCTTTGACTGCACGCTCCACGCGAGCCAAACCGATACGGAATTGATTCTCGGTCATCTCGCCCACCGAGCGGATACGACGGTTACCCAGATGGTCGATGTCGTCCACTTCGCCACGACCGTTACGAATCTCAATCAGCTCTTTTAGGACATCAATGATGTCTTGATTAGACAACACGCCCTGCTCACGTTGCACTTCAATGCTGTCGCTATCTACAAAATCACGACCCAAACGACGGTTAAACTTCATGCGACCAACGTTTGATAAGTCATAACGCTCGTGGCTAAAAAACATTGATTCAAATAGTTTTTCGGCAGTTTCCAAGGTTGGTGGCTCGCCTGGACGCATGACCTTATAAATCTCAATGAGTGCCTCTTCACGCGTGGTAATCGTGTCAGCACGCAGTGTGTCAGCGATATACGCCCCATGGTCGATGTCATTGGTAAATAGGATTTTAAAGCCTTTGATGTTCTTATCAGCCAGTTTAACCAGCAATTCATGGTCAATCAAGCTGTTGGCACGGGCAAGCACTTCATCATGATAAATCACGTCTTCGGCAAGGATACGCTCGTACAGATACTCATCAGGCACCGCCAATTTGGTCATGCCAGACGCTTGGATTTCCTTAATACGGCGAGCGTTAATACGCTTACCTTGCTCAACAATGACCTTACCCTCAGGCGAGACAATGTCAAACTGTGCCATCTCGCCTTGTAGACGCTCAGGCACAAGCTCAACTTCAAAACCATTGTCGCCTTTAAAGACATCTACGGTCTCAAAGAATGTGGACAAAATATCCGCAGTGTTCATGCCAATGGCACGCAAGATGATGGTTGCAAGCAATTTACGACGACGATCGATACGGGCGTACACCAAGTCTTTGACATCAAATTCAAAATCAAGCCATGAGCCACGATAAGGAATGATACGGGCGTTATAAAGTACTTTACCACTAGAATGTGATTTGCCTTTGTCGTGATCAAAGAACACGCCGGGGGAGCGGTGAAGTTGTGAAACAATCACACGCTCAGTACCATTAATGATGAACGTACCATTGTCGGTCATGAGCGGAATCTCGCCCATGTACACGATTTGGTCACGAATGTCTTTAATCGCTGCTTTGCTTTCTTTGTCTTTGGCGTCTTTGTCTTTGACCACTAGGCGAATCTTGACACGTAGGGGGGCGGCAAAGGTTGAGCCACGCATGATACATTCACGCTCATCAAACTCAGGCTCACCCAGATAATATTCGACGTATTGTAGCTCAGCATTGCCAGAATGACTGGTTATGGGAAAAATAGATGAAAACGCTGCTTGCAAACCGATGTTAGCACGGGTAGCAGGTTTTTTGTGTTCTTGTAAAAACTGCTCGTAAGAATCCACCTGAATGGCGAGCAAGTACGGCACGTCCATCACATCAGGCAGACGAGAAAAACTTTTACGAATACGTTTTTTTTCAGTATAAGAATATGCCATTAAGAATCCTTACGTTAAACTAAGAAAAGCACTCTGATTGAGTACCAGAAAACTACCAATCTTCAAAAATTAACTACTGCTCTTTTGCCCTACATTTTTAAATATCAAAGACACAAAAACACGCCAAACACGGTAACGCATTTAGCTTATCAAAAACTTTAAAAATATGGCTTGTGCATAGGGAGCGTTTGTCCTTTTTGAAGTGTGCTGACACCAGCTTAAAAGACCGTGCTAACACAAAAGGTCAAATACCCAATTATACAGTAAAAAACCCCATCTTGCAATAACAAAATGGGGTTTTTATCAAATTTCTTGTGCTAAATTGATGATTATCAATCTAAGAAAAATGAGTTAAGCGGTTAAACTTAGATTATTTAAGTTCAACAGAAGCACCAGCTTCTTCAAGTTTCTTCTTAAGCTCTTCAGCTTCAGCTTTAGAAGCACCTTCTTTAACAGTTTGTGGTGCACCTTCAACCAGGTCTTTGGCTTCTTTTAGACCTAGACCGGTAACTTCACGCACTACTTTAATAACAGCAACTTTCTTGTCGCCAGCAGAAGTGATAACAACGTTGAAGTCATCTTTTTCTTCAGCAGCACCGCCAGCGTCGCCACCAGCAACAGGAGCAGCAGCTAGAGCAGCAGCAGATACACCGAATTTTTCTTCCATCGCAGAGATAAGCTCAACGATTTCCATAACTGATTTAGCTGCGATAGCATCTAAGATTTGTTCGTTAGTTAGTGACATAGCAATTATTCCTATGAAATAAAGATTGAATAAAAAGTTTGATTAAATAAAAGCGATAACCGATGTCTAAGATTAAGCGGCTTCGGCTTCCATTTTGTCGCGAAGAGCGGCAAGTGTACGAGCCAGTTTGCCCGCTGCGGCTTCTTTCATGGTACCCATCAGACGTGCAATCGCTTCGTCGTAAGTAGGTAGGGTTGCGAGTTTATCAATAGATTTTGCATCAATAAATTCGCCTTCAAAAGCTGCACCTTTGATTTCGAACTTGTCATTACCTTTGGCAAATTCCTTGAACAGACGTGCCGCAGCACCTGGGTGTTCATTTGAAAATGCAATCAAGGTAGGACCTACGAAAACATCATTCATGCAAGCATAGTCAGTACCTTCTAAGGCACGACGTAGTAGCGTGTTACGTACGATACGCATCTCAACGCCTGCTGCACGAGCTTGTTTACGAAGTTCGGTCATCTGACCCACTGTCACGCCACGAGAATCGGCAACAACAGCAGATAGGGCAACTTTGGCAGCTTCATTTACTTCAGCAACAATTGCTTGTTTGTCTTGAAGATTTAGTGCCATGGGTTGTCTCCATATTTATCACTAAGTGATAATTAATTTTACAAGCCAATATAAATAAAGACTTGCACCGAATATACGGCGAGATTTTCACCGTCTGCGTAGGCGAATGATTTTACCCATTCATTAGGCTGATGTTTAAGAATAACTACCAACACCTACGGTCTTAGACAGCACAACCCGTTGTGCTGAGCTAATGTCTTAAAATCTGTTTTTATGAGCAAGTCATGCGGGTAACTTGTCATAAAATTGCACCATTATAAGATAAGCGAAAAATCTCAAAAAGCAAGCAATTTGTGATTTTTCGCCCAAATCCATCAAGGATTATTTGTTGGCACGGTGTGGTACTGGGTCAATGGCAAGACCAGGACCCATGGTGCTAGATAGCGTAATCTTCTTGATATAAATACCCTTAGAAGTGGCTGGTTTAGCACGTTTTAGGTCATTTAGTAGAGCAGTTGCGTTTTGCTCGATTTGCTCACCAGTAAAGCCTACTTGACCGATAGAAGCATGAATAATACCTGCTTTATCTACACGATACTGAGCCTGACCTGCTTTGGTGTTTTTAACCGCAGTAGCAACATCGGCAGTTACTGTACCAACTTTTGGGTTTGGCATTAAACCACGAGGACCCAATACAGTACCCAACTGACCAACAACACGCATCGCATCAGGAGAAGCGATAACAACATCAAAGTCAAGGTTGCCCGCTTTAATGCTCTCTGCTAGGTCTTCAAAGCCAACAACGTCCGCACCTGCCTCTTTGGCGGCGTCAGCAACAGCACCTTGGGCAAATACCGCAACACGCTTAGTTTTGCCAGTACCAGCAGGTAGGTTGGTTGCACCACGAACCACTTGGTCTGATTTACGTGGATCAACACCCAAATTGATGGCAATGTCAATAGACTCTTTAAATTTAGCAGCAGGTAGGCTGTTTAGAATCTCAACCGCTTCTTCGATGGTGTATAGTTTGTTAGCATCAACTTTTTCGCTGATTAGCTTTTGACGCTTGGTTAGCTTAGCCATTACACACCCTCCACATTAAGACCCATAGAACGGGCAGTACCAGCGATGGTACGTACCGCTGCGTCTAGGTCAGCACCGGTCAAATCCGCTTCTTTGGTTTTGGCGATTTCTTCTAGTTGAGCACGAGTTACTGTACCAACTTTGGTTTTGTTAGGAACAGCAGAACCTTTGGCAATGCCAGCTGCTTTACGTAGCAATACTGCCGCAGGTGGTGACTTCATCACAAACGTAAATGACTTGTCATTAAATACGGTAATGACCACAGGAATTGGCAGACCTGGTTCGATGTTTGCAGAAGCGGCGTTAAATTCTTTACAGAACGCCATGATGTTCACGCCTTTTTGACCCAAAGCAGGACCAATAGGTGGTGATGGGTTTGCTTTGCCAGCAGGCACTTGTAGCTTGATGTAGCCATCAATCTTCTTTGCCATGAGAATACTCTCCAATGGTGGGTGATAACGCTAAAATAGCTCCCCGTGATGTTCAAATTTGAAAACACTTCCAAATTCACCTAAATTACAATCAGCTCGGTGCTGATTTGTATGTCAATCAAAAGCCCCGAACATCTGTTCAGAGCTAAAAGACTATTATAACAGGTTTTTATAAAAAATTAAACTGTTTTTTCAACTTTTGCAAATTCAATCTCAACGTCTGTCGGACGACTAAACACACTGACCGTCAAAGACAGTTTGGATTTTTCACAATCCACTTTTTTGACCATGCCTTTAAAGTCGGCAAAAGGCCCGTCGATGATAAGCACTTCTTCACCTGGCTCAAACATGGTCTTCGGTCTTGGAGCGTCTGCACCTTTATTGATGCGGTTTAGAATGCGGTCAGCTTCTACTTTGGTGATGGGGGCAGGTTGGTCTTTGGTGCCACCGATAAAGCCTGAGATGTTCGGGCAGTCTTTAACCACATGCCATGTATCTTCACGCATTTCCATTTCAATAAGCACATAACCGGGAAATAGTTTATGTTCAACGGTGCGTTTTTTGCCATCACGCATTTCAATCACTTCTTCGGTCGGCACAAGCACATCACCGAAATACTCGGACAGCTCACTTCTTTTGATACGTTCAATTAAGGCACGTTGAACTTGTTTTTCATAACCTGAAAATGCTTGAATGATATACCAACGCATGATGATTTTCCTAATGATATAAGCCGATAAGAGATAAGATTAATGCAAAATAAACCCAAGTAGATAATTAAATAAATTATCTAAAAGCCACACGATAAAACCCACGATAATCATCACCACAATGACCTGCCATGTGTATTTAAAGGTCTCGTTTTTGGTCGGCCATGTCACACGGCGAAGCTCAATGCCTGCGTCTTTTAGCAATACTTTAAAGGCTCGTCCTTGATGGGTAAAGGCAAGGCAAATCACCGCCAACAGCACAAGTCCTGCCGTGATAAGCAGCTGAGTGATTGACTCGGTGGCAGGTGCCCAATAGCGTGGCAAATAAGTAGAAATCAAGGTAGAGCTAATAAGTGCCGAAATAGCGATGAGCCACAGCACGATATCCACACCAGAGCGAGTGGTTGCCACATCAACGACATTTTCTTCGGAGACGACAACGGCTTTGCGTTTATTTAGTAGGCTCTCGGCAGTGGCTTTGGCGTCTGCCAAGCGAGTTTCTAAATCGCTTTTGGTGTCGTTTTGGGGATTATTCTTATTGTCGCTCATGCAAAAGATTTCCTTAAAATAAGGAAGTGATGATTAAAAAAGGGGAAATAAAAAGATGGCAGGCGACGAGGGACTCGAACCCCCAACCTGCGGATTTGGAGTCCGCTGCTCTACCAATTGAGCCAGTCGCCTAAGGTTGTTAAGGACTGCTATTATATACATATTTTTGGTATTTGCAAGTACTTTTTGAACTTTTACTAAAATTTTTGACTTTATTTTTATCTCATTTGGTGCTAATATGGAGCATGTCAGACTCATCATGTTAAATCTTCATCATGTTAAATCTTTAATGATGCAATTAATTATTGATGACTTGATTTAAAAATTTAACTTGTAGTTGAACTGCCTTAAACCAAAACAGTCATTTTTATGACAGCACAACAGATGACAAAGGCAAAGATGCCCAGTTGTATTTTTAGGAAATTTATTTTAGGAAAATATCATGAAAACCCCCAGCTTGGCCTTGCTTGCCCTAACCTTATCGCTTAGTGCATGTACTGCCATCAGTCCTGTCCACGAACCAACAAAAGCCACCGCCATGACTCACACCAATCTAATTAGCCCTTATGATTTTAATACCACGGTTAGTCGCCTAAAATCTGCCATCCAAAGCAAAGGCATGACTGTATTTGCCACCATTGATCACGCCAAAGCTGCCCAAGATGACGGTATGACCATGCAACCTGCCACCGTGATTATCTATGGCAGCCCCAAAGCAGGCACACCGCTCATGAAAAAAGACCCTGCTTTTGCCCTAGCATTACCCTTAAAGGTGCTAATCACCGAAACTGATGGGCAGGTACAGGTCATATACACCCCTGCCAATGAGTTGATTAAAGGCAGTCAAATACAGCCGTCTGACGTGGCAAATACCCTTGCCAATGCTGAAAAATTGATTAAAACGGTGTTGGGGCAATAATCCAATACGGCAGTAAATTGGGTAAATTTCTTGCCCAATTTGCCATTGCCCTTTTTCTAATTATCCCTTTCTGGGCGACCCCAAATAAATGGCAAACATTACCAAAAACGCCCCGCCCCATTGCATGGCATCAATCGGTTTATCTAGCCAAAAATAATCAATGATGAGCGTGGCAACAGGTTCGGTCAAAAGTAGCAGTCCCGTCAAAGACAAAGCGATTTTGGGGATAGAATAGGCAATTAGCCCCCACGCCATACACTGCATGACCGCCCCATAGACGAGTATCCAGCCCCATTCGGGCAGGGTAGTTGGTAGGATTTTACCCACATCAAACATCAGCATGAGTGGCAATAGAGCCAACGCACCGCCCACGCCCACCAAAGTCATCATGGGGAAAATCGCCACATCTGCCACTTCATGCGTACGTCTGACAAAGGACATGGACACCGCCAAAAACGCCCCCGACAAAATCCCCGACACAAAACCCCACAAAGCGGACGAGTTGTGAGCAAATTCAGGGCTTGCGATGAGTGCCACGCCAATGGACGCAAGTACCAGGCTAAACAGTTGTAATTTGGTCTGTTTTTCGCCAAACCACGCAAAGGCGATGAATGCCAAAAAGAAAATCTGCAAGCTATTTAATAAAGTAGAAATGCCCGGCCCTACGGCATAGATGCTCTCATGCCAAAGCCCCAAATCAAGCCCCAACGCACCGCCTGAGATGAGTGCCAAGATGACCGCACGCCGTGAATTGGGGAAAGGCTGGCGAAATATCAGAGCAAGCGATAAAAAGATGAGTGCCGACACACTCAGTCGCCAAAACGCCATGGCATACGCCCCCACGCTATCCACATGGGCGACAATGAGACTGCCAAGCCCAAACAGCACACAGCCGATAACCAAACCTATCATGGAAAATAGGTTTTGGGTGTTGGGGGTGTTTGTGTGGGGCATGGTAAGTCCTTTTTAATTACATAAATTTTAGCAAATAATGTCAATGCTAAATTTTAAAATAATACCTTGTAGGGGCGTGTTGAACACGCCCGTTTTTACATTGGCGTTTTGAAATCGGATAAGTAGTTTTGACAGGGTAAAATTATCATTTGACAGAGTATCGTAGGGGCAAATTGCAATTTGCCCTATCCAAATGTTAAAACAACAATTTACCAACAGTTTTAAACCTTTGTCAATACATAACCAATCTTTATAATCTACCATGTTCAGCAAGCAACGCCATAAACTCATCTTCGCCCACCACACGCACGCCAAGCTCATTTGCCTTATCTAGCTTAGAGCCTGCTTTCTCGCCTGCCAGTAGCACGCTGGTTTTGGCAGACACCGACCCTGAGACTTTCGCCCCCAACGCTTGCAAATGGGCTTTGGCTTCGTCTCGACCCATTGTCCCAAGCGTGCCTGTTACCACCCACGTTTGTCCGTCAAGGGGGGCGTTGCCTGTGTCCTTGATGACCGCTTGCCAATGCACGCCCAACGCCACCAAATCATCTACCACCGCCATGTTATGCTCGGAACGGAAAAACTCATGGATATTTTTGGCGGTAATCTCACCAATATCCACCACCTTTAACAGCTCGTCCACACTTGCCGATTGTAGTTTGTCAAGCTCGCCAAAATGCTCGGCTAGGTTTAGTGCCGTACTCTCGCCCACCCCACGAATGCCTAAGGCAAAGATAAAACGTGGTAGGGTTGTGGCTTTTGATTTGTCAATGGCGGATAACATATTGGCAACCGACTTTTCGCCCAAGCCTTCTAGGTTTTGCAAAACTGCCACCTTATCTGCCAGACGATAAATATCCGCCACCGTTTTAATCAGCCCCATGTCAAAAAACTTAATGAGCCACTGCGATCCCAAACCGTCAATATCCATGGCCTTGCGTGAAACAAAATGTATCAAGGCTTCTTGGGCTTGGGCGGTACAAACAAGCCCCCCCATGCAACGTGCCAGAGCTTCACCGTCTGGTAGCACCACGGGCGAATCACAGACAGGGCAAGCGGTCGGCAAATGTATCTCACGCACGTTGTCATCACGCAAATCCGTCATCACGCCTGACACCTTGGGAATCACGTCCCCTGCCCTGTGAATGCTCACGATGTCGCCTATCATGACCCCAAGCCGTCCAATCTCGCCGAAGTTATGCAAGGTAACGTTGCTTACGGTAACGCCCCCGACATTGATAGGGTCAAGTTTGCCCACGGGGGTGAGCTGTCCTGTCCGCCCTACTTGCCATTCTACATCCAGTAGGCGTGTTGTGGCGGTCGTGGCAGGGAATTTGTAAGCAGTCGCCCAACGTGGCTCACGACTTAAAAACCCCAAATCATCTTGTAAGGCAAGCGAGTTTAATTTAACCACCATGCCATCAATCTCAAAAGGCAACTCATCTCGCCCTGCTATGGTCGCTTGATAAAAGTCATCAATGTCTTGTAAATTTGCCACCACTTTAAAGGGCGATACATGAAACCCCTGTGCCTGCAAAAAACGCATTGCTCCACTTTGGGTTGTGATGGCATTGGGCAGACCTTGATTGACCGAATAACCATAAAAAGCCAATGGACGGGATTTGGCGATGGCAGGATTTAGCTGTCTTAATGACCCTGCTGCTGCGTTTCTGGGGTTGGCAAAGACCCTCTCGCCACGTTTACGACTTTGTTCGTTTAATTTTAAAAATCCTGCTTTTGGCATTAACACCTCGCCACGCACCTCTAAAAGATCAATGTCTTTGCAATCATCAAGTACAAGTGGTAGGTTACGAATGGTACGGACGTTGTGCGTGATGTCTTCGCCCACCCGTCCATCCCCACGAGTTACGGCTTGGCTAAATACGCCATTGATGTATTTTAAAGATACCGCCAAACCGTCCAGTTTAAGCTCCATTTCAAATTCGGGATTTTGGTTTTTGCTGTCTAAACGCTCATTAACACGGCGGACAAAATTTGCCATGTCATCGGCATTAAACACGTTACCAAGCGACAACATGGGCAAATCGTGAGTAACTTGGGTAAAAAACGGCAAGGGCGTATCGCCCACATTATCAGTCGGGCTGTCTTGTTGTTTTAGCGTGGGAAAGTCATTTTCCAGCTGGACTAATTTGGCACGCAAACTGTCATATTCGCCGTCTGTAATGGTTGGGTTGTCTAGCACATAATAGGCGTGGTTATGGCGTTTTAGGGCGGTGATAAGCTGTCGCATTTGGGCGATAATCGCTGTATCGTCATTGGCAGGTGTATCGGCAGATAAGTTGGCAGAAGTAAATAAATCAGTCATGGTGTTTTTAGGATTTTAATTGAATAATTTAAAAATAGGTAAATTTTAACGTTTAAAAAACCGCCCTATCAAAGACGGCTTTTCAATCATGGTTGATTAACGGTAATCGGCAACTTTGGCACGCAGTTTTGCCAAATACGCCCCGTCCAAGATATAGCCTTCATCATCATGCACATCGGCATTGATGTCTTTGGCAATCATCTGGGCGACCGATACCATGCTATCAAAACCACGCAAGGCATGGGGGTGTGGCAAAGACAAGAACAGCGATAACGCACTAAAATGGCTGTCAGTCAAAGTGTTTAAATCAAAGCCTTCCACCGAACCATCATAACCCACGCCCAGCATGCTAAACCACAGCTTGCCCGTGCCGTCTTCACGCTCATAGCGATGATACATGTTCATCACGCCGTATTTTAGCCCATAGGCTCTGACGATATCAAGCACCGCCCTGCCTGAGAGTCCATTGTATTGGTCTTTGGGGGTGATGACGACCGTAACCGTCTCTTGGGCATTGAGCAAGGGGTCGTTGTCTTGGTCAAAGGCTTGCTGTTCTTCAAGATGACGGTCAAGCACAGGTGAGTTCTGGACAAAGTCACTTGACGGCTCGGTAAACCGCTCTTTTTTAATGGGTTCATCGGCTAGTATGTCGGCATCATCATCTTGGGGAGTGTTATGAGCATTAGAGTCTTGGCTTGCGACCATGGCAAGGCTTGACAGGGCGTCCGCTTTGGTCTCATCAGCCAACTCTCGCCCTGATTTGACGGGCTCGGCACTGACCGTCTCATCTTGGCTCTGTGTTTCCACTGATAGTGCCGACTGCCCCCGCTCATCTCGGGGCAAAATCGGCAAACCGTCCTTGTACGCCAATGTCTTGGTGTCGCCTTCAAAATCCTTGGCAAGCATACTGCGGATAATCAGCCATAGCCCCAGCAAAATGACCAATACAACGACTATCGTCAAAAAAGTACTCATAGCACCAAATCCCAAAAATCTTTTTCAAATAAATTTTGTTAGTTTATCACGCCTGTTTGATTTAGTCATCTACTTTGGCGGTAAAATTTTGGCATTTGGGCATAAAATTGGTATAGCAAAGCACACTCACAAATACCGCCCCACCATGTCCGCC
This sequence comes from Moraxella sp. K1664, assembly GCF_039693965.1. NCBI lineage: Bacteria > Pseudomonadati > Pseudomonadota > Gammaproteobacteria > Moraxellales > Moraxellaceae > Moraxella > Moraxella sp. K1664. The sequence goes on along the minus strand of NZ_CP155576.1, from coordinate 1,523,472 downwards.
ATGAGCTGGATATGTAACTCATCGGTATTTAGAGCGGGGATATACTGATACGACTTACCGCCAGCGTTGATAAAGTTATCACGGTTCTCTACCGCCAGCTCTTCTAAGGTCTCCAAGCAATCAGCAGAAAAAGCAGGGCTTAGCACTTGCACCGACACGCCTTGATTACCCCATTCAGTCAGAAGCTCGTCGGTGTAGGGTTTTAGCCATTCCTGAGCCCCAAAGCGTGATTGGAAACTTATCGCCCATTCGTGTGTGCCAAGTCCTAGCTCGCTTGCGACTAGCACCGCCGTTTTACGGCACTCATCGGCATAAGGGTCACCTTTGTCAGCATAAGGCTTAGGAATGCCGTGAAAACTCATGAGTAGCCTGTCAGCTCGCCCATGCTCTGCCCAAAACTTACGAATACTATCCGCCAACGCCTGTATATATAACGGGTGGTCGTGATAATCTCTGGTAAACTGCACGGCGGGCATATTACGCTTTTTCATGCAATACTCTGCCACTTTATCAAACACCGCCCCTGTGGTCGTTGCCGAATATTGTGGGTACAACGAAAAGACGATAAAGTCATCATAGCCTTTATCTTCTAAATCCGCCATGACCGCCTTGATGTTAGGATTGCCATAAGTAGTCGCAGGAAAAACAGGGACGTTTTTGCCCTGCTTGGCAAGGTGGTCTTCAAGCAGGCTTGCTTGCTGTTTTAAAATCGCTAGCAGGGGTGAGCCGTCTTGTGTCCATACGCTTTGATACGCATGAGCGACACGTTTGGGACGGGTGGTTAATACAAACAGATTAAGGATAATTTTCCAAATAAAGGATGGAATTTCAATCACCCGAGTATCGGACAAAAACTCACGCAAATAACGGCGAACGCCCTGTGGGGTGGGTTCGTCAGGCGTGCCTAGATTGACAAGGATAATGGCGGTTTTCATGAATGTTTATCATTTAAAAGTTTAACTTAGTTTATCATTTTTTGGTAAAATTGCGAGAATTATTTGATAAATTTTATCATTGAGAAATTTAATAGACCCCTTTCCAAACCAACAACACATCATGTTATAATACCCATTTAACCTTAAAAAACCAAGACATGACACCCAAGCAAGCTGAAAAACTAAACGACAGTGAGTTTAAACGATACTTTGGTATAAAAAGAACTACTTATCAACACATGCTTACAATACTACAAGAAGCCTACAATGAACAACATAAAAAAGGCGGTAGAAAAGCCAAAATTAGCCCAGAGAGTAAACTTGTCATAACCTTAAACTACTACAGAGAATACCGCAGTCAATTTCACATAGCCCAAGACTTTGGTATTACTAAAAGTGCTGTGTGCAAGGCAATTAAATGGGTGGAAGGTATACTCATCAATCACAAAGACTTTGCCTTGCCAGGTAAAAAAGCCTTATGGCAAGACAACAACCTTGAAACTGTACTCATTGATGCCACAGAAATCCCCATAGAGAGACCTAAAAAAAGCAAAGGCGACAGTACTCAGGCAAAAAGAAACGTCATACCTTAAAAGCACAAATTGTTGTTGATAAAAAGAGTAAGAGAATACTATGCACCCATGTTGGTAGAGGAGGCATGCATGACTTTAAACTCTACCAATCATCAAAAATAACCATCAAACAAAGTATTTTGATTCAAGTAGATTCAGGCTATCAAGGCATACAACAAACTCATGCAAATAGCCAACTACCAAAGAAAAAGACAAAACTTAAACCTTTAACCAAAGCAGATAAAAAAGCAAATCGCAAGTTATCATCCAAGCGAGTAACCAATGAACATGTCATTGGGAAACTCAAGTGTTTTAAAATCTTATCATGTCGCTACCGCAATCGCAGAAAAAGATTTGGATTAAGGGTGAATCTAATTTCTGCGATTTATAATTTTGAGCTGGGGTAGTTTGGAAAGAGGTCTGATGAAATTTTAATCATCTTTGGATAATCTCATAAACCCCCAATCATTCATTTTTATCAATCACATGACCCCATTTGGCATCATAATCCGCTTTTTGCAATTTATAAATTTCAAATACACACAGCTCATCACAGCCATTATCACAGCATTCATAATCTTCGGGCGGTTCGGGTGGGGGTGGAATGTCGTTTGGGATTTTAGATGCTGATGAATGGTCGCTCATAAGGGTCTCTATGGTTTTGAATAAATGGTTTTTGGATAAATGATTTTTGATAATTATTTTGATAAATGGTATTATACCCCCTATTTAAGCCTTTTTAAACTTTTTAAACAAATAAAAGCCACATCATGAACACCCAAACCGCCCTAACCCATGCCCTAACCGCCCTGCACCCCACGCACATAACCTTAGATAACGAAAGTCATATGCACGCAGGGTACTTTGACGGTAAAGAGAGTCATTTTAAACTCATCATCGTCAGTGATGAATTTGTTGGCAAACGTCTGGCGTCTCGTCATCAGCTTGTCTATGGTTTGGTCAATCCCTGTCTGACCACACAAGGCGGTACGGTACATGCCCTTGCCATTCACGCCTACACGCCTGATGAATGGGCGAGCCTATCATCCGCCCCAAACAGTCCCAACTGTGCCGGACAAAATAAATAATTCCAACTTTATCGCACTTACCAACATAGGTATCTTTATGAAAAAAGCACTCATCTCATTGGCGGTTGTCACTGTCGCTCTCACAGGCTGTGCCACCACCAACATCGCCCCCCAACACGTCAATCCTGCCAATTATCAAGGCTATGATTGCACCGTCCTACAAAGCGAAGTGGCTCGCATTAGCCAAACCGCCAAAGCCACCGAAAACCAAAACATCGGACTGTCCGCCACAGGTATCGGCATTGGTCTTGCTGGCGGTCGTGGTGGTATCTATCCGTCCATTAGCGTGGGGGGCAGGACTTGGCAGTGGAGCAAGACAAGCCAAAACCAACACCCTAGCCAAACTCTATGGCGAGCATGATGCGATGATTGTCGCCGCTCGCCAAAAAGGCTGTGCCTTTGCTCAAAATGTCAAGATTTATGGCGAATGATTGGGTTTAACACCCAATTTATTAGGCAAATACCCATGTATTTGCCTTTTGTTTTTAGCCTGCTTTTACATGAGACTTCAATTTAATTTGATTTTAAAATGAGTAAAAATTTGCTATCATAAGCCAATTTTTAGCTGATGATTTTTTATGGCAATCACACACCCCCAATTTGACCCTGTCGCCCTTGATTTGGGCTTTATCCAAGTGCATTGGTATGGACTTATGTACTTGCTTGCCTTTTTGTCTGCCTACATATTGGCGACTTATCGTGGCAAAAAACGGGGCGATTTTACGAGCGAAGCCGTCTCCGATTTGATATTTTTTGGGGCAATGGGCGTGATTTTGGGCGGTCGGATTGGCTATGTGATTTTGTACAATTTTGGCGAATTTTTGGCAAATCCTGCCTATCTTTTCAAGGTATGGGAAGGGGGCATGAGCTTTCATGGCGGATTTGTCGGTGTGCTGGTTGCCATGTTCTTTTTTGGACGTAAATACAAAAAACACGCCTTTACCGTACTGGATTTTATCGCCCCTTGTGTGCCGTTAGGCTTACTGTTTGGGCGGATTGGTAACTTTGTGGGTGGCGAGCTGTGGGGGCGGGTGTCGCATGGCGATTATGCTCATCTCATGTACTTTCCCCAAGCGGTTCATGCCGACCACGAGCTTATCAATGCTGACCCGAGTTTACATGAGATTGCCGTGCAAATGGGCGATTACTTCTTACTGCCACGACACCCAAGCCAGCTTTATCAAGCCTTTACCGAAGGATTGGTGCTGTTTGTGATGCTATGGTGGTTTAGCACCAAGCCACGCCCCCGCTATGCCGTGTCCGCTCTGTTTTTGCTCGGTTATGGGTGTAGCCGTTTTATTACCGAGTTTTTCCGTCAACCTGACGTGGGCTATGAGCTGATATTTGGGTGGATGAGCAAGGGGCAATTATACAGTCTGCCGATGATTATCGCAGGGGTGGTGTTAATGGCTCTTGCCTATAAAAAGCCGATTTATGATTGGCAAAAAGCATAACGCAAAACAATATTGGGCGAATGTGATTCGCCCCTACCTATCTGACATTTAAAAATTTTTAAATTGACAATAGACTTCTTGCGAAACCCTGAATTAAAGAAAACCGTTCGTGGTGAGCTTGTCGAACCATAACGGTTTTCCGACCCTTCGACAGGCTCAGAGCGAACGGAAAACCTAGTATCGCAAGAAGTCTAATGTCTTTTAATTAAATAATTTTCAAATTTAATTTATCCCCTACCCTATTTTAAAAAGAGCGAAAAAAATGAAACAATACCTAGAACTCCTATCCCATATCCTAAACCACGGCACGGACAAATCCGACCGCACAGGCACAGGCACCCGCTCGGTGTTTGGTTATCAAATGCGGTTTAATTTGGCAGACGGCTTTCCCCTGCTCACCACAAAAAAAGTGCATATGAAATCAATAACGCACGAGCTTTTGTGGTTTATCAAGGGCGACACCCACGTCAAATACTTGCAGGATAATGGCGTAACCATTTGGGACGAGTGGGCGACTGCCGAACAGACGGCACGATTTGGCAGACAAGCGGGCGATTTGGGGGCGGTGTACGGTCATCAATGGCGTAACTTTGGGGCAACCAAAAACGCTGACGGCTCATATCAGGCGGACGGCTTTGACCAGCTTGCGTGGCTTGTGAACGAAATCAAAACCAACCCCGACTCTCGCCGTCTCATCGTCTCAGGCTGGAATCCGCACGAAGCGAGCCAAGTCGCCCTACCGCCTTGCCATACGCTGTTTCAGTTTTATGTGGTAAATGGCAAGCTGTCGTGCCAGCTTTATCAGCGTAGTGCGGACGTGTTTTTGGGCGTGCCGTTTAATATCGCAAGCTATGCCCTACTCACGCACATGGTCGCCCAAGTGTGTGGGCTGGGTGTGGGTGATTTTGTGTGGACGGGGGGCGATACGCATTTGTACCATAACCACTTTGAGCAAGCTAAACTGCAACTGACCCGTGAGCCGTTGCCACTTTGTGAATTACAATTAAATCCAAATATTGATAACTTGTTTGATTTTAAATTTGATGATATTAACATCGTAAATTATCAATCACACGCACGCATTAAAGCGGACGTGGCGGTGTAATTATCCCAATCATGACAACAAGCCCATATCGCCCATTATCGGCATGGGTGCTAGGATTATCATCAATGGCATTGTTTTTTGTCAATGCCAATAATCTTTGCACTGCTTTTGACGGTGTGCCATTTTATATTTATGAAATCCAAAGCTCGGGCAATGACGATGACGTGATTTTTAAATTATTGGCAATGATTGGCGTGATAGGCTCATTGATATTGGGATTGATAAAAAATAAATTCATCTATGGTATATGGGTATCGATATATTATGCCGTGATGTGGTTATTATTACAATGGATTGAAAGTGGGTCTGTATTTTATTTGATTTGGCATTCTATATATCATTGCCAAAATTGGGCATTGGCGGTATTTATTATCGGGCAGGGGTTGTTTTTGGGGATTTTGGGATTTGGATTTAGAAAACATAGATTTGACTGAATAAATAAAAACCCAATATTTTAACATACTGGGTTTTTATTGATGACATTTACACACTAATTGGCAAATTATTTAATGTCATCTTTACCAATCTTAAATTCCCCAACCAATTTACGCTCTGGCATGAGATAATAGCGATAAACTTGCTCTACGCCACCATTGATTATGGCGACTGCGGTTGGGGTCTTTTTGATTTCATTGATACGAAAGCGTTTGCCCGATTGGATATGAGCTTGAATTTGGGTTGGGTCGCTATTTCTCACCTTATTACCACATTGGTCATCTAATAACAGATTGTCAAAAATCACTTGATTGCCTGATTTTGTGATTTGCATTTTGGTACAGGGGTCTATCATTTGGTTGTGATATTTGGCGGTTGCTTGGGTGTATAATAAATCCGCAAGCTCGTTGGGTGTTTTGCCCTGCGTGATGCGTCTAAAATCATCATTGATTTGTGTGTTTAGGGTGGCAGTGGATTGGCAGGCGGTTAATGTCAAAATACCTGCGATAAGTAGAATTGCTTTCATAAGATGCCTTATAAATTGCTTTTTTGATACACACTTATTATAATAAAAAAAACAATTTTTGGAAGTCGTCATGCCCTTATTTTGTGCCACACACCCCATAAAAATCGTCCATGTGGTCGCCAAAGACCGCCAAAACTGTATCGGCAAGGACAATGATTTGGCTTGGCATATCCCTGCTGATTTAAAGCATTTTAAGGAAATCACCACAGGGGGCGTGATTGTCATGGGACGAAAAACGTTCGAGTCGCTCGGTCGCCCCCTACCCAATCGCACGCACCACGTCATCACACGAGATACGGCATGGACGGCGGACGGTGTGGCGGTGGCTCATGATTTGGCAACAGCTATCAATAACGCCAAAGCTGATGCGGTGCAACTCGGCAAAGATAGGATTTTTATCATTGGTGGGGGCGAGATTTACCGCCAAAGCCTAAGCATGGCGGACGTGCTAGAAATCACAGAGGTGGATTTGGACGTGCAAGGCGACACGCATTATCCTACCGTTACGGACGATTTTTGTGAAGTGTGGCGGTCGGATAGGCAGATAGATGATAAGAGTGGGATTGGGTTTGAATTTGTGCGGTACGAAAAATCGGTATGATTCTTGCATAAATTTAGGATAAATTGACAGTTTTTGTATTTAATAAAGGTACTTTATGAAACATCTTAGCCTGCTTGCCCTATTGGCAGTTGCCCTAACTGGTTGTAACGCCATGACTGCCACTGCCGACAAAGCGATGAACAAACAAAGCTCATTTTCCCAAGAGCCTAGCACTCGCTATCCAACTGTTGATGAACAAAAAGACAGCGAGCAAGCTAAGTTTGGTCAGCAGGCTTTTGAATAACACTAAAAATCCCCAATCATGGGGATTTTTTATACCATGCTAGAACTTAACGGTAGCACTTAGGCTAAAATTACGTCCCATTTGTGGCACAAAGGGCAAAAATGAGTTATGGATATACACCTTCTCATCAAGCACGTTATTAGCTCGCAAAGATAGGGTGTAGTCTAGGTTGCCCCAGTGGTTGTGATAGTCTAAGCCGAGATTGAGCAGGTTATAACCCTTAGTAACATTCTCAGTAATGGTGCGTGCCTGCATGGTAAGTGGGTTTTCAGAGTTATTATAGGACATTTTCCCATAATCTGGTTTGATAGCGATGGTTGATGTTGAAATCTTATCCTGCTCAAAGACATGGCTATATTCAGCATTGGCAGACCATTTATCACCAAAATAGCCTTGCCAACGCACACCTAGCCGCATGGGTGGCACCCGTGGGGCGTTGGTCGCAGGGCGTTCTAGCCAGTCATAATCTTCTTCACTTGGCGTGGTCGTACCGTTTTTATAGACATTAATGGTACGACTACATTCATTGTCAGGATCAATTTGACCCCACTCTTCGGGTGTTTTATCTGCACAAGTTAGACTGCTTGTGCCATCTTCATCATAGAAGCCATCTTCTGTAACTTGCATTTCTTTGATATCATCATCAAAATACACCCATTTTCTACCCGAATGTAATAATTTACCCTTGACAGGAGCTAGACTACCAATCTTACCACGCACCATATCACCAAACAATGTGATATCATGGTTAGGGTTGACATGGAAAGTCATCTCGCCTTCTAATCCGTAGAATTTGGCGGTGGTTTGGTTGTAACGGCGGATATAGAGATTGCCCGCTTTGGCGACATTTTCATTAAAAATATAATTATCAAAATCACTATAATAAGCACTGCCCTTATAGCTGACCTTATCACCCGTATGGCTAAGAGCTAACTCGTAGTTGTCCGATTTTTCTTTGGTTAGGTCTTTGTTGCCGTACTCAAATGAGTTGGTCGCCAAATGTTTGCCACTAAAATACAGCTCCATCGGGGCAGGCAAGCGTTCATTATGCGAATAAGTCGCAGACAGACGGTAATTGGGGGCGAACTCCCAACTTGCCGTACCTGCATAAGACACCGCACTTTGGGTATAGGGCGACAGGTCTGGGTGTTGGGGTTCTTTATTGTTGGTGGCAGATGAGTTTGCTATATGCCTTTGCAATTTCTCTGCCAACAGTTCATGGTCGTAATGAACGGGTGTTTTTTGGCGTTCATACCGCACCGCCCCTTCTAGGGTGAGATTGCCTTTATTAAAACTCTCTAAGGCGAATACGCTAAAATTCTTATTGGTGTGCGGCACAAGCAAATAGCGTGGGTCTGCCTTTGATGTATCACCATAGCTAGGCAGGTAAGGAACGGTAGCACTTGCCTTTTGGGTTTGGTATTGCACGCCTGCCATGCCCTTTAATGTACCGCCAAATAAAGATACAGGCGAATGATAGCCTTCTAAGCGTGAGTTAAAACCTTTATTGGTAAAAATCGCTGATGGGTGTCCACGATCAGCTATTGCTTTTTCTCTGATTTCATCATCTGTATTTGCCTCAATGCCTGTGGTGCGAGTGGGATTGCCAGGGTCTTTTTCATCATGAAAATAATCGGCATAAGTCAGCGACAATCGCACCTTATCCATGCCACGCACAGGGTTATTTAGCTCACCACGCAAATCATAGCGGTCAGTTTTCATGTCCACCCACGGACCTGAGTGGTTGTGGTCGTGGTCAAAGCCAAAGGGATTATCATGGCTATGCCCATGCTCTTCGCCATTGCTTGCCACTTTACAGCTATCAAAATGTGGCGTATTAACAATATCGTCATCATCCATCAGATGCGGATAGGCATTCAAATAATAACGCCCTGCCACCGCCCGCTCGGGGTTGTCAATAGCACTAACAAAGTGGGCAGTGCAACTGTCATAATGATGATTATGCCCCGGTATCCCATATTTATCCTGACGGCGACTGTATGACACGCCAATATGACCCTTATCGCCGATATAGGACACGCCCACCGTGCCAACGGTCGATTTGTTATGGCTATCAGGCAGATAGTCTAGCATGACATCAGACTGAAATTCTGGAACATCATAATCATCGGCACGGCGAGTCAGCCCTTCGACTCGCACCGCCACGTTTTGCCCCACGCCCATGTTAAGACTGGCTGTGGCAACTCTCTCATTACTGCCTGTGTTATAGCGTAACAACGTCTCGCCTTCGATGTTGTCCTTGATGTTACCCTGTGGCATACGGCTAGGAATCCGCTCGTCAACGACATTCACCACGCCTGCCTGCGACGCTGTGCCATACAGGAGCGTGCCTGCCCCACGCACCAGCTCCACACGGCTCGCTAGCAGGGTGTCGGCGGCGACCACATGGTCAGGCGATAGAGCAGACATATCAATAACGTCCGTGCCGTTTTGTAAAATCTTCACTCGCACCCCGTCCTGTCCACGAATGATAGGCTTACTCGCCCCACCGCCAAAGGGGTTAGAGTGAATACCCAGCTCGCCTGCTAGGGCGTTACCCAGCGTTGCCGAGCGATGTTTGAGCTTATCACGCCCCACCGTCATCTGCGTGCCGATAGACGGACGTTCAATATAAATGGTCTCATCAGCAAGCACCACCGTTGGCTCATCGCTCTGGGTCTCATCAGCATAAGCAAGCTGAGCACTAAGGGCGACCGCCACCGCAAGGCATAAGGGGGTCTTGCTTGGGCGTTTGGGTGTCTGATGATTAGTTAAATGATGATTAGTTAAATGATGACTGGATTGTTTTAACACAATCTTACTCCTGTTTACATCACAATTAAAATAGAAACATTATAACATAACTATTATAAATTGAAATATTATAACATGACAAAATAATCATCATTTAACAAAAAAAGAGTGTCCATGATAGACACTCTTTTACTTTTAAAATAAAACGGCTTTTATACGCTACTGCTGTGTATCGCTCTCATTTTGGGTTGGGCTTGGATTTTGGCTGTCGCTTTGGGCTTGGGCTTGGGCTTGATTTTGGCTTTGCTCGGCTTGTCTTTGGTCAATCTCCGCCATGCTTGTGGCAGGGATAAATTGCCCGTTATTCACGTCCGTTCCCCGTTCGGCGTGTTCGGCTTTTAGCGATTTGGCGACTTCGGGGGGCATATAGTTCTCATCATGCTTGGCAAGCACTTCACTGGCGACAAACGTCCCACCTTGTAACTCACCGGTTGCCACCACCCCTGAATTTTCGGCAAACAAATCCGGCAATACACCCCGATATGTCATCGGCACGACTGCTTTATAATCAGTTACTTCAAACTGGATATTTAACGGGTCATTGGGGTCTCGCTTAACCGAGCCTGCCACCACCATGCCCCCTGCACGGATACGCTTGTTTTCGGGGGCTTTGCCGGCAGTAATGGCGGTCGGATCAAAATAATAATCGGTCTGCTGACGAATGGCGTACAAAATCAGTCCGACTGCCACCGCCACACCCACCAGCATGGCGATGACCCACATGAGCTTTTTTTGGCGTGCGTTATTCATAATTTAACCCTTTGCCAGTGCTTGGCGTTGTTTGTTGGTGAGTTTTTTGGTCTGTGTGGACAGTTTGGCAATGGTCTTGGTGCGTTCGCTTTTGGCATACCAAATCATAAGCACTATCGCCCCAAACACTAAGGCATAACACGTCCACACATAAGCCCCATGACCATTCATGTGGATAAAGTCTGCTAAATTTTGAAAATACGGTGTCATTGCTTGCCCCTTTTGAGCTGGCTATTTTTTGGCATTTAGGTAGTTGGCTACCCATGCTTTGTTATGTTCACGTTGTAAAATCAAGGAATTGGTGCGATAAATGGCGAGACCCGCCACCATAAAATACATACCAAGCATCATGATAAGCAGTGGCACCCACATGGACGCTGGCATTTTTGGGGCGTTGGTTACGGTAAACGTCGCCCCTTGGTGTAGGGTATTCCACCATTCTACCGAGTATTTGATAATCGGCAGATTGACCGCCCCAACAATGGACAAAATCGCCGCTGCCTTGCCCCGATTTTGGCTATGTTCAAAAGCACTAAACAGTGCCATGACCCCTGCATACAAAAACGCCAAAATCAGCATGCTGGTCAAACGTGCGTCCCACACCCAGTACGTCCCCCATGTTGGTTTCGCCCAAATCGAGCCTGTCAAGAGACTTAGCACACAGCAGATAAAGCCAATCGGGGCGATCGCTTGGGCGACAATGTTGGCGGTTTTGATTTTCCACACCAAAAAAATGACCCCTAGCACACTCATGGCAAAATAAATACTCATGGCAAGGCTGGCGGTTGGCACATGGATAAAAATAATGCGATAACTATTACCCTGCAAATAATCAGGCGGAGCGAACATGAGTCCCCACACCGTGCCAATGCTTATGAGCACAAAGGCAATTAGGGCAAGCCACTTGACCCACGGCGAGAAAATCTTAAAAAATCGCTCCGTGCCAACGGTCGTCAAAAAACCCTGCCACAGACGATTAAAAAATCCTGCATTTTTGGCGGTTGGAGAATTGGCTTTTTGGGCGTTTGGCATGGCTCACCGTAACAATATCAATGGCAGTAAAATTGTAATGATTAAAATTGAGAGTAGGACAATAAATGGCTAATTATAGCATATTTTTGGCGATTGTCAGTAATTGATAAACCGCCAAAAATGACCGACTTGGTAAAAAATCTGTCAAATTCGCTCATTTTTAAAACAAATTTGTCTCATTTTACCCTTTTTACCCCAATAATTTTGACAATTTTAACAAATTGATGAAAAAATTAGGGCGTGTTGAACATTGATAACATTTTTATAAAATGTGGTATAATTTAATGCTTTTATCAATTTTTGCATGAAAAATGGCTAAATCTTGTTTTTCTTCGTCAAAAACTTGTCTGAAACTTGTCTGATAGAATAACTATCAGCCTGCGTTTTTTCCTTGAAAAACGGGCGATTTCCCCTATTTTTCATAGCAAATACCAATATTCAACACACCCTAAAATTTTGCCGATTTTGGTAAAAATGATTTGCCTTTTTTATCAGATTTGTTCAAAATATACGATTAACTTTTGATTTTAAAAAACAACCGAGAAATTCATGACTGACCGCCCCATTGCCCTTGATTTACAAGACATTCACAAAAATTATGGCTCGCTTGAAGTCTTAAAAGGCGTCTCTTTGACCGCTTATGACGGCGATGTCATCAGTATCTTAGGGTCATCAGGTTCGGGCAAATCTACCCTACTTCGCTGTATTAATTTATTAGAAAAGCCCAGTGCTGGCAAGATTTTTGTGGGCAATGAAGAGCTACAACTCACCCCCAAAAAAGGCGAATTGGTCGCCAAAAACCCCAAACAACTTGAAAAACTTCGCTCCGAGATTGGCTTTGTGTTTCAGTCATTTAACCTATGGCCACACAAGACCATTTTAGAAAACATCACCGAAGCCCCCATTCATGTGCTGGGCGTAACTAAGGCAGATGCCATTGCCGAAGGCGAACGCCTGCTTGCCAAAGTGGGGTTATTGGACAAAAAAGACGCCTACCCTGACAACCTATCGGGCGGTCAGCGTCAGCGTGTGGCAATCGCCCGCTCGCTTGCCATGAAACCCAAAGTTCTGCTGTTTGATGAACCCACGTCCGCCCTAGACCCAGAGCTCGTGAACGAAGTGCTGGCGGTCATGCGTGAGCTTGCCAGTGAAGGGCGTACCATGCTTATCGTTACCCATGAGATGCGATTTGCCAAAGAAGTCTCAACCAAAGTCGTCTTTTTACATCAAGGACGTATCGAAGAAATGGGCACGCCAACCGAAGTGTTTGAAAACCCCAAATCCGAGCGTGTCAAAGAATTTATGGCGTCTCATCAGTAACGCCACCCATGAGTATTTAACCCCAACCTAACATAAGGATTGTTATGAACGCATTGACCAAATTCTCCCTAAGCCTGCTCACAGCCAGCACCCTAGTTGCCTGTGGGGGCGACAAACCTGCCGATACACCAAAGGCAGACACCACCGCCCCACAAGCAGGCGAAGGCAGAAGTCTAATCATCGCCACCGAAGCCAACTACCCACCCTTTAACAACCTAAACGCTGACGGCAAAATTGTCGGTTTTGACGTGGACGTCATCAATGCCGTCTGTGCTGAGATTCAGGCAAACTGTGATGTCGTGGCACAGGACTGGGACGGCTTATTACCGGGTCTTTTGACCAACAAATACGATGCGGTCATCGCTGGTATGTCTATCACGCCCGAACGCCAAGCACAGGTAGATTTCTCCGAGCCGTATTTTAGTAACACTATCGTGTGGCTCTCCAAAACGGACGGCTCATTTGACCCGAGCAACATCAAAAATCTGGTGCTAGGCAGTCAGCGTTCCACCACAGGGGCGGACTACATCACCGAGCGATATGACGGCAAAGACGGCAACCGTGTTCAACTATATGACACCTACACCAACTCTTATCTTGACCTAAAAGCAGGGCGAAACCATGCAGTCATGGCAGAGAAAGTCTCGGCAATGGACTGGCTAAAACAAGGCAATGACGGCTTTGGACTGGTCGGCGATGAGATTGACAACAACGACAATCTAGGCATTGCCGTGCGTAAAGGCGACACCCTAAAAGCTGACTTTGATAAAGCACTCGCCACCCTAAAAGCCAATGGCACCCTTGCCGAGCTAGAAAAACAGCACTTTGGCGATACTGCCACGCCCACGCCAAGCGAGACTGCCGAGCCAGTAGTTGCCGAGACTGACAACACCGCCCAAGTCCAAGAGTCTGCTACTACCGAACCTGCAAAAAGCGAATAATTTAAAACCACCCACCAACCAAAAGGTTTTATCATGAAAATCAAATACTTAGCTATCGCCCTAACCGCCCTTGCCCTAACTGCCTGTGGGGGCGACAAACCTGCCAATACCACCGCAGACACCGCCAATGCTGGCACCCATGACGGCAAAAAAGTGCTGATTGCCACCGAGTCAAGCTTTAAGCCATTTAGTTATTTGGACACCACCGGCAATCTGGTCGGTTTTGAGATTGACCTTGCCAATGCCCTATGCACCGAGATGAAAGCCGACTGCGACATCGTGGCACAGGATTGGGACAGCCTAATCCCAAGCCTACAAGCGAACAAATCGGACGCCATCATGGCAGGCATGTCTATCACGCCAGAACGCCTAGAAGTGGTGGATTTCTCTGATGCCTATTTTGATAACACGCTTATCCTAGTCGGCAAAAAAGGCGACAGCATCACCATTAACGACTTAGCGGGCAAAACTGTGGGCGTACAGCAAGCCACTGTCTCGGGCGAATATCTTGCCAAACATCAGCCTAATGCTACTGTCAAGGCTTATGATAAGCAGGACAATGTACACCTTGACCTAAGTGCAGGACGTATTGATTATATGCTTGCCGACTTCGTGCCAGCGTCTGATTGGCTAAAAACCGATGCAGGGGCGAACTTTGAGATTAAAGGCGAGCCGATTGATATTGATGATAAAGTGGGTATTGCCGTGCGTAAAGATGATGCCCTAAAAGGCGAGTTTAACACTGCTTTGGCAAATCTAAAAGCCAGTGGCAAATATGATGAGCTGGTAGCAAAATACTTTGCCACCACAGGGTCTGCCAGTGTTCCTGACAATGCTCCCACTTCTGCTGACACGCCTGCCCCTGCTGGCGATGCCGAGCCTGTAAGCGAGCCTGCGGATACAAGCGAGACACAAAATACCGCGGTGAGTGAGAGTACTAAAAATAGTTAAGCAAAATTTTTGAAAAATTGGTAAAATAAGCGTTTTGTTCTATTTTACCCATTTGATAAGGTTACCCCTTAACAAAGCAATACTTAAAATAGACAAGCAAGCCTTGTCTATTTTTATTGAACAGCCATCAATACAATAACCACAAAGACCGCCACACCATGTTAGAACTCCACGGATACACCGATTTACTTTGGCAAGGCACGATTTTGACCATCAAATTGGGCGTAACGAGCCTGATTTTTGGATTGATTTTCGGGCTATTGGGGGCAACTGCCAAGCTCTCTAATATCTGGCTATTTAAAAGCCTTGCCAACATCTACACAACGGTAGTGCGTGGCATTCCCGAACTCTTAGTAGTCTTTGCCATCTATTTTGGTGGTGACATCATCGTGTCGTTTTTTGCCAAAGAAGTCTTTGGTTATCGTGGACGTATTGATATTGGCAGTTTTTGGCCGGGTGTGGTCGCCCTATCGGTCATGTTTGGGGCGTACGCCACCGAAGTGTTTCGCATGGCAATCCAAGAGATTCCCAAAGGACAGTGGGAAGCTGCCCAATCACTGGGCATGAGACCTGCCCAGACCTTTTTTCGCATTATCCTGCCACAGATGTGGGTCGTTGCCTTACCCGGTTTGGGTAACTTATTTTTGGTGCTACTAAAAGACACCGCCCTTATCTCACTCATCGGACTTAAAGATTTGATTTATTATTCATCTCGTGCCGCTCAGTCCACCCAAGAACCTTTTACCTTTTATCTTGTGGCAGCTCTCGTTTATCTGTGCCTAACAGCGGTCGTTACTGCCTGCATCAGCTTTGGCGAATGGCGAGCCAATCCTGCCAAACGTTACGCCAAAAAACTGCTTAAACAAAAAACAACGGGGGCAAAGGCATGAGCTGGAACTGGCAAGCGATTATCACGCATTTTCCCGAACTTCTAAAAGCATCCATCACCACCTTGGAGCTTGTGGCATTATCCAGTATCATCGGGCTGATTTTTGGGGTGGTTTTGGCACTGCTTAGACTCTCCAAAAACCCTTTGGTGCAGGTTTTTCCTTTTTTATACATTTTCTTTTTTCGTGGCACGCCCCTGCTGGTGCAGATTTTTCTGATTTATTATGGTCTCGGGCAGTTTAAAGCCATTCAAGAGAGCATGCTGTGGAAGCCCGTGCTTAGTCAAGCCTACTGGTGTGCCATCATCGCCTTTACGCTAAACACCGCCGCTTATGTCGCTGAGATTGTGCGTGGGGCGATACAGGCAGTTCCCCGTGGCGAGCTAGAAGCAGCGGACGCTTTGGGCATGTCGCCCATACAGAAGTTTACCCGCATTACCCTGCCCCGTGCCTTTGGGATTATGATACCTGCATACAGCAATGAAGTGATTTTTATGCTCAAAGGCTCAGCACTGGCAAGCACCATTACGGTGGTGGATTTGATGTACACCTCCAAAATCATCATTGCCAAGACGTACATGACCTTAGAGATTTATTTTGCCGCAGGTATCATCTATCTGCTCATCTCATGGCTGATATTGGCACTGTTTCGCTTGTTTGACCACTCATTTAATAAGCACAAAAGATACAATCCCATCCAAAAATAACAAAAACGGCAACTTGGTTTGCCATTTTGTCATCTCATCCTTTTATTCATCAAAAATTTCATGGTATTTTGGGAAAATATGTGCCTCTCTGCCCTGACCTAGTATGTAAGAGCTATACCGCTCCTGCTCTTCGATTTGGGGCAACAAATCATGAGTCTCCCCAAACTTATTTTTGGCACGTTGTAGCCACGCCTGATAAAATTTACCCTCCCACAGTCTTGATGGCAACACCATGACTCGCCCCTTTGTATCTTCACTGATAATGATGGGAAATACTGTGTCCGACAGCATGCCATTTGGTAGATGTCGTCTATAAAACCATACGCTACTCACCGACAGCTCAACATTACCCAAGCTCTTTGGATAAGGCATGCCAAACACCCGAGAATTCTCCTGTGTCAGATGACGGGCATAAACCAACTGGTCAGGCTCTTTGGGCGTGGAACCTTTTAGAGCATATAACATCTCGCCATAAGCACGCAACTCATCAAGCGATGTCCGCCCCCTAGGGTCAAAAATCACCTCTCCGGCACAACTTTCTTCTCCTTGGCTAAAAATCTGATGATTCGCCCATATCAAGGATGCCCACACTATCCTACCTCGTCGATACAAGGTTGGCATGTGTGCAAGCTGACTGCCAAGCACGTCCTTTAACAACCAATCTGGGGCGATGACTTGCAGATATTCTCTTTGGTTTGGTGCCAATCTGTTGATGACATCAAAGGCACCAATGTAGCTCTTTTCTTCTTCCCTTTTTGCCATCTCCTCAGGGGTGTATAAAGGCAGTAACGACAACTCTACTTTATCCGCCAACACAACCAACGACTGCTCCTCTTGTATGCTGGCAAAGAAATTGTTTTCATTGACAAAGCCAGATGCATACAAATGAGCCATGTTTTGATTTAATTCAAATTCTAAGGATTCATAAATCAAAAGTGCGATGGTGGTCACCAAATGTGGTTGAGTTTTTAGCACCTCTGGTAAGTCAAACTCATAAAAGCTGATGGGAAAAAAGCAAAAACCACCAATATGTCGCCTTGTCCGATAAGGCATAACCAACTTCAAATCCAGTACAGGCTTATGATACAACTTGATATGAATCATCAAAGCGTCTGTCTTGCCCATGTCTGTTGATACCAGCACGTCACAAGCACCGACCATGCATGGCGAGTTGTCAGGGTTATTTTGCAACAACTCATTTAACTTTATCAAAGGGTTATCATCATCGATATCTACAAACTTGCTTTGCTTGGATTGAAGTTCGTATTTAAAGCAGGACGGCACCACAGGCTTGCTCTCATAAATACTCACCAACCCCTTCGCCAGCATGGCACCTGCCACCTTAAAGGCAGACTGCCAAGGTTTTGGCAGTTTTTGAATGAGTTCATGATGGCTATTTTGTCTTTGCTCGGTAATCACAACTTTCGATGTTGGTTTTATCAGCTCATAAAACGCCACAAGACTGTTGGGACAATCCGAATCCAAGTCAAACAACATCGTATTAATCGTCATCATGATGGCATGATGGTCGTCATTAAAGTTGGCAATAAATTGATATTCGATACGCTTTGGTAGTTTTGATGGCGACTGCTCGGTGAGTTGCTGGTAGTTAAGCCATGACAAAGTGCTTTTAAAAAGTTTGGCAAAGGTTGCACCAACGTAGAAATTAAGCAAATACAGCAATTTCTCAAATCCGTGATTTTCTGCGTATTGTTGATAGACTGCTTGATTTAGTTGATGGGTTTTTTTGATGGTTGATAAAGCACCATCCAAGCGAACAATGCTTTCAAAAGAATAATCAAAATCGATGTGCTTAATGTCATCAAAAAAAGCAAATGTATCATCGATGAGCTTTTGATTTTTTAGTTTTGCCAAATATAAATAAGCCACTCGGTTCGGTTCTAAGTGAATACTGACCTCTTGGCTTTTAAAAATCGCCCCCGTCATCGATTTGACAAAAACATCCAAACGATTTTGATGCGTCAAATGATCTTTGATGGCAAGCAGTGGCTGACAAAAGATATGCTCTCCGATTTGGGCAATCAATGAATTTTCAAAGACCTTCTTCAAGGCAAAATCCGTGCCATGGGACTGATTTTTATCCCGAATGGCTTGCTGTGCTTCATCATAAGTAAGCCAAAGAATCGGCTCGTGGGTGTATCTTGCCAAATATTCCCCCAAATATGCGGCAAATGTCAAGCAAAGTGGGCGAAAGGTTTTTTTGGTAAATAGTGCATCCAAATCATATTTTTTTGCCAATTCATCCAAAAAATAAGCCATCTGCTCAATGCTATTTTCACCATAATCAAAGTTAATGGTCTTTATCAGCTCATAAAATGCGTTATTTTTGGGGGGTTGGTGCAAGCGTTCCAACAAAGTGGCGACTTGTGCGTTTGTACTGTTCATCGGTATGTCAAATTAATTGGTGTCAAGATTCATTTTATAAGGGCATATCATGATTTTAAAACCTTGTTAATATAAGATTAACAAGGTTTTTGGTTGTAAATTGCATAACCAAGCGATACCGCCATGACATACATCATGACGGCAATACCTAAAACCGACTCACAAGCCCAAGTTTCACTTGACTGCTGTCTGTGTGCTCACTGCCTGCATAGTCATAGCTTAGGCTTAGAACCCATTCACAATCAAAAAATACGCCCCAATAAACCAAATCACCAACCAAATCATTCACCATGAGAAAAGCCTATCTAGGTGACATCACACAAGAACAATTTAAACACATACGTCCATTGCTACAAAGTGCCAGAAAAAAGACCAAGCCTAGGACAATAGACCTATACAATGGCGAACCGTTCATTGCTACCATCAAAAATGGCGTGAACTTGATGACAATGGTAAAAGCATTCTTGATAATGTCTTAAAAAAATGGGTCAAAATAGAAGGCTTTGGAAAAACTTCGAGCGATACTTAAATACAAGCTTACAGTTTGTGAATTTAGCTTTTATTGCGTTGTTGAAAAGATTGTGAGCGGGTTCTTAGCTCACCACAAACAAAAACCGTGGTACTTTTTCATTTTGTAGAGTGTATGTGATTTCATTTGATGCATTATTTAGACATTTTCTACCTTGACAGCAAATTTTTTTAAAAACACTTGTAATTGTTGTTATATCTTGTTACACTTTACAAGTGTTTTTGTTTTGAAAGCAACTCAGGGAGTAATAATGAAAAAATCCGATTTTACCAAATACTCAGCACTTGCCCTAATGGTTGGGATGTGCCTGCAAACCACTCATGCCAAGGATTATAGTCAAGTCATCTTTTTTGGCGACAGCCTGTCCGACACAGGTCGCCTAAAAGACTTGGTCAGCGAGCAAGATGGTGCATTTGGCAACGCCTTACAGCCGTCTTTTACCACCAATCCCGACCCTGTATGGACAAGTCTATTTGCCCAAAGTTATGGCAAAACCGCCAGCCCCAACACGCCCGATAACCCCACTGGCACCAATTATACCGTGGGTGGCTCTCAGTCAGCACGCACCGCCACATGGACAGATACAAGTGGCACAGTCAGCGTAAACATTCCCACCACCAACGACCAAATCAAACATTACCTAGCAAATACCAACGGTCAGACCGACCCCAATGCACTGTATGCGATATGGATTGGGGCGAATGACTTGTTCTATGCCATCGAGCATGCCAACCCTTCACAAGTTGCCAATGCCGTTCAAGCGACCGCAACTGACATAGAAACATTAAATCAAGCAGGGGCGAGAATCATCTTGGTGCCAAACATCCCTGATTTGTCGCTCACACCCCTTGTGCAAAATCACCCTGCATTATCCGCCCAAAAAGGGCAGGTGCAACTTCTAACTCAGATGTATAACAGTGGCGTATTTAATGCTCTAAATGGCACTACCGCCAACGTCGTGCCTGCCAATACCTTTGCCCTACTTCAAGAAGCGGTTGCAAACAAAGAAGCTTTTGGTTTTGAAAATGCCAATGGCGTGGCATGCCACAATAAGCCAAACATCAACCCAACATCATCATCATTGGCTTGCGATAAAAACTCACTCATGGCAGGAGCGACAGGCGAAAACTACATGTTCGCTGACCTAATCCACCCATCAGGACGCACGCACCGCATTTTGGCACAGTATTACCGCTCCATCATGGACGCACCCACTCATATGGGCGAACTCTCAGGCGAACTCATCAAGACAGGCTCTGCTCACGACCGTCACGTCTATCGTCAGCTTGATAGGCTTAGTGGCTCACAGCACAGCCTTTGGGCAAACGTCCATGCCAGCGACCGTACCGACCCCACCACCCAAATCGGCTTGGATGTGGCAGGCTCATCAAGCCACACAGGGGCGTATCTGACTCACCAAAACCAAGATTATGCTCTGGATAGCACCCTATCATCGGATGTCAAAACCATTGGCATGGGGCTATATCATCGCCATGACATCGGCAATGTTCGCCTAAAAGGTGTGGCAGGGATAGACCGCCTAAGCGTGGATACGCACCGCCACATCGACTGGGAAGGGGCGAGCCGTTCGCACACGGCAGACACCACCGCCAGACGTTTTCATGCAGGACTACAAGCCAGCTATGGCATAGACATGGGCAAAGCCACCGTACGTCCGCTTATCGGTGTGCATGCCCAAAAAGTCAAAGTGCGTGATTTGACCGAGAGTGAGTCCACCCTATCCACCGCCATGCGTTTTGGCGAACAAGAACAAAAGTCCCTGCAAGGCGAGATTGGCGTGGACGTGGATTATGCCGTCAGCCCCGCTTTGACTCTGACAGGCGGTATCGCTCACGCTCATGAGTTTAACGATGATGAACGCACCATCAATGCCACCCTGACATCCATTCGTGAATATACCAAAGGCTTTAACACGACCATCAGCACCGACAAAGCCCACGCCACCACTGCTCATCTGGGCGTACAGGGGCAACTTGGCAAGGCAAACGTTCATGCAGGGATTCACGCCACCCACCAAGACAGTGATACAGACGTGGGTGGTTCGCTTGGGGTTCGCTTTGTGTTTTGATAAACAAACGCACACCAACACCTGATACATCTTAATGGCATGCCAATCCCATTCAAAGAACATCCCTACCTTTGAGCGGGATTGGCGGATTGGGTTGCATGGGTCTTGTTCGCACCCAAAAGCATAAAACAATCAATATCATCGCCCAACTGTGGTAAAATACTCCCAAATTTTTACCCAGCATGACCCATGTTTCTTGACCTAAACCGCCACAGCTTTTCTGATTATAAAAAAGAGTTCATCGCCCTAGCCACACTCGCCCTACCCATGCTCCTATCACAAGTCGCCCAAGTTGGGACAGGCTTTGTGGATACGGTCATGGCAGGCAGTGTCAGCAAAGAAGACTTGTCTGCGGTCGGACTGGGCAACAGTCTGTTTGTGACGATTTATATCACCTTGCTTGGGGTGATGACCGCCCTAAACCCTTTGATTGCCCAGCAGTATGGTGCGGTCAATAAAGGCGATGCTAAGGCAGGCGACATTGGCGAGCTGGGGCGACAAGGGCTGTGGTATGGACTACTCATGGGTGTGATTGGCATGGTGCTGATTTGGGCGGCGATACTGCCCTTTGAGCATTATTTTGGTCATCTAAGCACTAACACCCTTGCCATTACCAAAGAGTATCTGTGGTTCATCGGGCTTGCCATGCCTGCCGCCATGATACATCGCACCTTGCACGCTTATGCATCCAGTCTTAACAAACCCAAAGTTATCATGATTGTCAGTTGGCTGTGCTTTTTTGCCAACATCCCCCTAAACTACGTCTTTGTCTATGGCAAATTTGGCATGCCCGCCTTAGGCGGTGCAGGTTGCGGATTGGCAACCGCCATCGTCTTTTGGCTAAACGCCATCATTCTTGGCATATACATCACCAAAGACAGATATTTTCATGAATTTGGCTTGATGGACAAATTTAGCCTGCCTGACATCAAGCTCTTTGGCGACATCACCAAACTTGGCATGCCCATCGGATTGTCTTTTTTTATTGAAGTGAGTCTATTTAGCTGCATCATGTTTTTGGTTGCCAGATTAGATGGTAATACTGAAAATTATATCGCCGCCCAACAAATCGCCATCAATATCACATCACTTATTTTTATGATACCCCAAAGCCTAGGGATTGCCAGCACGGTACGAGTGGGCATGGCGATGGGTCAGCGTGAGCCTAAGCATGCCCGTTATAGCAGTGGTGTGGCGTTATCAGGAGCGACTGCCATCTCATTTTTGACCGCCGCCTTTTTGGTCATCGGACGAGAACAACTGGCAACACTCTACACCAAAGACACGGCGGTCATTGCCATCACCACCACCATCATTCTCTATGCTGCCGCCTTTCAGCTTGTTGATGCCATACAATGCGTGGCAAGCTATGCCCTGCGTGGCTATAAGATAACCACAACTCCCATGATTATTCATATCATTGCCTTTTGGGGCTGTGGATTACTGCCTGGGATTGTGTTGGCGTTTTATGTTGGTATGGGCATCTATGGTTTTTGGATGGCATTGGTCATCTCGCTGGCGGTGGCAGCATTGTCTTTGGGCTGGTATTTGGAGCGACATAGCAAATACATGACAAAGCAAATACTTTGACCCAAATATCTTAGCAGGTACTTTAACAAATCTTTAAATCACACACCAAACGCTCTATGTATCATCACGCCAATTTTATCACCGACATGATGGGTGCGATGACTTGTTGCCATTGAGATTTGCATGAGCAGTATTTGTTCGTCATGAGTTTGTAGGGTATATAACCAGTAACCGCCACGAAAATCTCTATCAATCACGGTAACAGCGATGGCATTAGGGTCTTGGCTTGGCTTGACATCATGGGGACGAATCAAGGCTTTTTGACTGCCCAAAGGCAAACCAACGGCGATACACCCAAATGAGGTATCAAAATTTGACTCTGTTACCTTTGTGGCATCAATGAGTACCCCTTCACCGATAAATCTCGCCACCGACTCATTGACAGGCTGATGATATAACGCATCTGGCGTACCCCATTGTTGCAATCTGCCATGAGTGATTAGCCCAACCACATCCGCCATTGCAAAGGCTTCTGCTTGGTCGTGCGTTACCAAAATGGCAGAGACATTTTGGGAGATGAGCAGGCGACGCACTTCTTTGGAGAGGCTGGTGCGAAGCTCAACATCCAAATTTGAAAATGGTTCATCAAGCAAAATCAAACTCGGGCGTGGGGCAAGTGCACGCACCAGTGCAACCCGTTGCTGCTGCCCCCCTGACAGCTCATGTGGATAGTAATTGGCATACTCACTCATCCCAATGAGTGCCAGCATTTCAGCCACACGCTCGGATTTGGCAGTTTTGTCCATGGCAGAGAGCCCAAAAGCAATATTATCCGCCACGGTCAAATGTGGAAATAAAGCATAATCTTGAAATACCATGCCAATTTGTCTTTTATGGGCGGGGAGATGGACATTTTTGGCATACAGTGGCTTGTCTTGAATATAAATCTCACCACTATCTGGCGTCTCAAAACCAGCAATACACCGCAGTAGTGTCGTTTTACCACAGCCAGAGGCACCCAGCAGGCAGGCGATTTGACCTGATTTGAGATGAAGGCTGATGTCAGTTAAGATGGGTTTGTGGTCAAAACTGATACAAAGATTGTCAATACGCAACATGGTTTTCTCAGAGTGTTAAATGGATGAGTGATTATTTTTGATTCATTTTAGAAAATAAGATGACAGGAATCAATCCAGTTAAAATGATGGCAAGTGCTGGAAAAGATGCCTTGTCATACAAGCCTTCACTGGTAAAGGCAAATATTCTCACCGCCAATGTATCCCAATTAAACGGACGCATCATGAGCGTGATGGGCATCTCTTTCATGGTGTCCACAAAGACCATCAACATGCTGACGCCAAGGGCACTTTTGATGAGTGGCAAATAGACACGATACACCGTACCAAAAGGCGTTGCTCCCAGTGAAGCTGCTGCTTCTATGTGTGTGTTACGAATGCGTTTCATGCCAGCATCCACCGATTGGACACCCAAAGCCAAAAAGCGAATCAATAAAGCGATGAGCATGGCAAAGATGGTTCCCTTAAAAATTGCATCGCTGCCTGAAAATGCAGATATGTTGGCAATGAGCCAATTATCAAGCCATGCAACAGGCACAAAGACACCAACAGCCAATACCGTACCAGGGATGGCATAGCCCAGTGTGGATATTTTGGTAGCAATCAAAGCATAGCGACTTTTATCCAAGCGAGCTGCAATGGCGATAAATAATGCAACCACAGCAACCGCCACAGCACTCATTAGGCTGATGCTGACAGAGTGCCAAATTTGCATCAGTAATTCACTAAGTACAATTTGTTGCCAACTTGACATCGCCCATGCAGTCAGCTGAATGATTGGAATGACAAAAGACAAACATAAAATCAGCCCACAGTACAAAGTGGCGAACCATTTTTTATAGCCAGTTAAGACAATATTTCGGTGATGATTGGCACGACCTGTGGTCTCAAAACGGCGGCGACCACGGCTTAGCTGTTCAAGTAGTAAAAAAACAAACACAAGGCCAATTAATAAACTTGCCAACTGTTTGGCGGTATCAAGCGAATAAAACCCAAACCATGCTTGATAAATTGCCGTTGTAAAAGTGTCATAGCCAAAGACGCTGACCGCACCAAAGTCCGCCAATACTTCCATCAAGGCTAATATGCTGCCGCCAGCAATCCAAGGTCTTGCCATGGGCAATGCCAGCTTCAAAAATGACTGCACGGATGACAGCCCCAATGATGCCCCCGCTTCAAGAGCTCGGTTGCCCATGCTGCCAAAGGCATTTTTTGCCAACAAATAAACATAAGGATACAAAGTTAGGCTCATGACCACCGTTAAGCCAAAGCCATTTCTAATATCTGGCAGACCATTTTCAAAGCCCCACGCTTGCCTTAAATAAGTACTAATGGTACCTGTATAGTCAAAAATACCCAACTGCACAAAAGCAAGCACATAAGCGGGCATGGCAAGTGGCAACATCATCGCCCAACCAAAAAAGCGTTTCAATGGAAAATCGGTCATGGCAGTCAGCCAAGCGGTTGTTGTGCCAAGTACTGTTACCCCAATGCCCACCCCCAGTACCAGTAATGCGGTATTTTTAAGCAACAGTGGCAACTCATAATCCAGCAAAAAGTGCCAAATTTCAGCATCAAAGCTGTTAAGTGCAAAGACAATGACGGATAATGGCACCAAAACCAACAAGGCACACAGACCAAGCCATAAGCGAGGTAAAATGGAAGATGAATTCATGGGCATTTATGATAAATCAAAGGGCGGTATCATATTTTACCAAAACTGATAGAGAATGACAATTCTTCTTGTTTCTATTTAGAAAGTATTGTATAATAGCACAAATTTGGCAGGTTGATTAAAATGTCAAATTGGCGTGCTTTTTTCTGTATAAATCACGGTGGTTTTAAGACAGATTAAGTAGCAAGACTAGTGTTAATTTATTGTTTCATAACATTGCTTATAAAAGGATCTATGATGAAAAAACTGGTTATTACCGCATTGGCGATGGCAATTACCGCCCCAGCATTTGCCAATGAAATTGTTGTATATTCAGCACGTGCCGACGAGCTATTAAAGCCCATCGCAGAAGCCTATCAACAAAAAACTGGCACACAGGTGACCGTTGTGAGCGATAAAGCAGGCCCTTTGATGGAAAGGCTAAAAGCTGAGGGCAAAAATACCCAAGCTGATGTGCTTATCACGGTTGATGGTGGTAATCTTTGGCAGGCAACACAAGCTGGTGTCTTACGCCCCATCAATTCTTCTGTATTAAAAAGCAACATTCCATCGCATTTGCGTGACCCAAAAAACCATTGGTTTGGGTTATCAGTACGTGCTCGTACCATTTTTTATAACCCAAATAAGGTCAATCCAAGCGAACTTTCAACTTATGCCGATTTGGCAGACCCAAAATGGAAAGACAGATTATGCTTGCGTACCTCTAATAATGTGTACAACCAATCATTGGTGGCAACGATGATTGCAAACCATGGACAAGCTGCTACCAACAGAGTGGTCAAAGGCTGGGTGGCAAATTTGGCAACCGCACCATTTGCAAATGATACAGCACTGTTAGAAGCCATTGATTCAGGTCGTTGTGATGTGGGCATTGCCAATACTTATTATTATGGACGCTTGCTAAATTCCAAACCTCATGTTGCTAATAATGTTAAAGTATTTTTTGCCAACCAAGCAGGCAAAGGCACGCATGTCAATGTTTCAGGTGCAGGCGTGGTAAAACATTCAGACAACCCTGCCGAAGCCCAAAAATTCATTGAATGGATGTCCAGCGAAGAAGCACAGCGTTTGTATGCTGACCGAAACTTTGAATACCCAGCCAATCCACAGATAACACCAACGCCTGCCGTGGCTAATTGGGGCAGATTTAAACAAGATGTCATCAATGTATCGGTAGCAGGTCAAAATCAACAAAAAGCCATCATGACAATGAAACGAGCAGGTTATAAATAATTAAATTAAATGAATGATTCTGCCAATATCTAAACGTCAAAAAGCACTTTGGTCAAATCAAAGTGCTTTTTATTGCTGTCTGTTTTGTGTTCATCTTATTTTTATGCTCATCTTGTTAATGCTGTTGCCAAACCTGTCTTTTACCCTTAAAATACAACTTTAAATTAAAAAGAGCGATAACGTGGACATAAGCCCCCCATATTTAGACCCAAAATCTGTTGGCATCGTAACGCCAAAGGTCTTGCATTTTGATAAACCATTAACATTAGAATGTGAACGTGTTTTACCATCATTTGACTTAGTTATTGAGACCTATGGCGTGCTAAATACAGACAAAACAAACGCCATTTTAATCTGCCATGCCCTATCAGGTTCACACCACGCCGCAGGTTATCACAGTGAATCCGACACCAAGGCCGGCTGGTGGGATAACTTGATAGGCAATGGCAAGGCGATAGACACGAGCCGATTTTTTGTGGTGTGTCTAAACAACATCGGCTCCTGCCACGGCTCCACAGGTCCTACCACCATCAATCCTGCCACAGGCGAGATTTGGGGGGCGGATTTTCCGCTCATCACGATAAAAGACTGGGTAAAAACCCAAGTCATGCTCTCAGACCGTCTAGGAATTGCCAAATGGCACGCCATTGTCGGTGGGAGCATGGGCGGCATGCAAGCCTTGCAATGGTCGGTGGATTACCCCGACCGCTTAGAACGTGCCGTCATCATCGCCAGCACGCCCAAGCTGTCCGCCCAAAACATCGCCTTTAACGAAGTCGCTCGCCAGTCTATCCTATCCGACCCCAACTTTTATGATGGCTGGTATCTCAAAAAAAATGCCTACCCCCGCCACGGACTAATTTTGGCACGCATGGTCGGACACATCACTTACATCACCGAAGATGCCATGAAGGTCAAATTTGGACGGGACTTGAAATCTGGCAAATTCATGTACGGCTATGATGTGGAATTTCAAGTAGAAAGCTACCTGCGTTATCAAGGCGAACGGTTTAGCAAAAATTTTGATGCCAATACTTATCTGCTCATGACAAAAGCTCTGGACTATTTTGACCCAACACGGGACTACACGGCAGATGAGTTGGACGAAAAAGAAGCCCTAAAACAAACGCTTGCCCGCACCCAATGCCAATTTCTCATCGTCTCCTTTACCACCGATTGGCGGTTCACCCCTGAGCGGTCGGTTGAGATTGTGGACGCTTTGATGGCAAACAATAAGCCTGTAAGCTTTATCAATGTGGACGCACCGCATGGGCATGATTCGTTTTTGTTTGACATTCCCCGCTACACGACTGCCGTTCGGAGCTTTTTGACCGCCCCAAGCCCAAAAAGAACCACCAAACAAAGCACCATCACGCCCCACGAGATTTCAAAATTGGCAAGACACTAAGATAGGCAACGTATGAACATCGACCACAAATTGACTGAAAAATGGATAAAACCCAACTCAAAAGTCCTAGATTTGGGCTGTGGGGACGGCACACTATTGGCACACTTACAAGAGCATTTGGGCGTGTTTGGCTATGGGCTTGAGATTGACCCCGACAAAATCAACGAAGGCATCGCCAAAGGGCTAAACATCATCGAGCAAGACCTAAATGATGGTCTGTCTCGCTTTGCTGACAACAGTTTTGATACTGTGGTAATGGCTCGTGCCTTGCAAGCGGTCAAAAATCCCGAAACCTTGC
Organism: Moraxella sp. K1664; assembly: GCF_039693965.1. NCBI lineage: Bacteria > Pseudomonadati > Pseudomonadota > Gammaproteobacteria > Moraxellales > Moraxellaceae > Moraxella > Moraxella sp. K1664. Next base: position 1,494,866 of record NZ_CP155576.1, on the reverse strand, counting down.
TAAACGATATGCTCCGTGTCGCCAAATTTGGCATTGTTACTTTTCCAAACTTTGCCTATTGGCAAAACCGTATCTACCTTGGCATTAAGGGTATCATGCCGATGAGCGAGACCCTGCCCCACCAATGGTACAACACGCCCAACATTCATCTTTGCACCTTTAAGGATTTTGAACGGCTGTGCCACGACAACAACATTCGTATTTTGGACACGGTCGCCCTATGGGACAACCCCAATCCAAAAATCCCTGCCTTTATCCGCAATAAAGCCGTCAAAACCGCCCCCAATCTCTTGGCAGATGTGGCGGTGTATCGGGTCGTGCGGGGTTAGACCCATCAAATTAACAACACCGAACCGACTGATAAATGATGTTACAAAATTTGACATGTTTAGCCAATGAAAAAATTGAGTTTATCATCCATTAATGGTATGATAAAGGATTGATTTGGCATTTTAATGTCCATACACAAACTCTCAACCACAGGTCGTCATTTCATGAAACGTTTAAAACTTAGCATTTTATCCACCCTACTTTTGGCAGGTGTTGCCAACGCTGAACTCATCTCAAACGTACCACTGGATGTGTCTCGTTTTGAGATTATGGACATCTCATCGCTTGCCAGTCAAGCCAACAGTGGCAACCATCACGCCCAATTTTTCCTAGCCAAACGCCTACAAAAAGGTGAAGGCGTCGCCAAAGACCCCGCCAAAGCCGTGCACTGGTACACCCAAGCTGCCGAAAAAGACATCGCCCCTGCCCAGCTAAACCTAGGACTCATGTATCTGCGTGGCGAAGGCGTCAAAGCCAGCATGAGTGAAGGTCGTAAATGGCTAGAACGTGCCGCTCATCTGGGTGACAACCGTGCCAGCTATGCGTTGGCGATGATTGATGAAAAACAGCAACGCTATGTGGATGCCTACAAATGGTATGACCTATCTAGCCGTGACGGCATGCTTGACAACGGCATTCGTGACAAAGCCCAAGCCAAAATCGGTCAGCTTGCCCTAAACCTATCATCAAGCGACATCGAAAAAGCCAAAACCAGTGCCAATGATTGGTTTACCATCAAATAATCATTTATTTGCTCGCTCACCAAAAAGCCCATGACATCATTCATGGGCTTTTTAAATGTGGCTTTGGTTTGAACAAAAAGTTCGGTTTTGGGCTACCGCCCTAAGTTTCAATCAAAATACACTCACATTTTATACATTTACCATTTTTGCCAAAATGCCTTATCATGAAAATCAGACACAGGGGCAGAACTGACAGCAAAGTAGTGCAAATCGCCTTTGATGTTTAGTATCGCACATGGGTTAATGAGTGTCTGCTCGGGCAACAACTCCGCCACGGCTGACACATCAAGACTGACGTGGCGTTCATACACCAGCACGTTATCGTTATCATCGGCACGCCACGACAGAGTCACTTTATCGGTCTGTATGGGCGTGGCAGGCGTACGATACTCGCTAAAATGATACAGAGCATAACGTCCATCAGGGGCGATGTTCATCTCAATATAACCGCCATCTGCCAGACCGATAAAGCATTCTAGGCAGGTCTCCTGCCACAGCCCATCGGTAGGCTTGATGTTATCATCATGATAATTGGCAAAATGCAGTCCATCCACCTTTTCAACCATAAAACTCATGTTAATCACATGCTTACCCCCATGCGTGTCTTCACTGATGTAGGCATGAACCTTGGGGGCAGACTTGTTTTTTTGGGCATTTTGCACGTCTTGCAAGACAAACAACTGCTCTCTTTGCATGACCGAATTATCATCATAATAAAACTCGGTAAAGTGCGACAACGACAGCAGGCTAAACAGTTTATCAATGGGGTTTGCGGTAAAAAAATTCATGACATTCCCTTTTTATTGAGTTCCTAAAAGCCAAATCGTGCCAAATTAGACAGTTTTTCGTTGGGTTCGTCATTTTTACGAAATAACAGCACCATACGCCCGATGTGATGCACCACTTGACTCTCGGTAGCGTCAGCTAGGGCGGATGCACATTCTTTGCGTTCATCACTACTACCTGCGGGAATTTTGACTTTGATGAGTTCGTGGTCGCTTAGGGCACGGGCAGTCTCTTCGATGAGCGTGGGTGTCAAACCATTACCGCCCACCATGATGATGGGATTTAGGCGATGACCGATGCCCCGTAGCTCTTTTAGGGTGTCGTTAGATAGGTTTTTAAAATTGGGTTTTGCCATAAAGTGTCTCAAAACAGGTTTTTAAATAAATTAATGTTCATTATAACAAAAATATACCAAATTTTCTCATAAAAATGTTAAACTAAGCAGTTATTTTAATTCATCACTACCGACCAATGGCAACTCGCATTACCAACAAAAAATTCTCCAAATCATCAAAAGCGTGGATGAAAGAACATATTGACGATTATTATGTTCAAAAAGCCCAAAAAGACGGCTATCGTGCCAGAGCAGCCTATAAGTTATTGGAGATTAACGAAAAAACAGGTCTGATTAAAAAAGGCATGACCGTAGTGGATTTAGGTTCTGCCCCTGGCAGCTGGTCGCAGGTGGCAGGACAGCTTGTGGGCGATGACGGGATTTTGATCGCATCTGATATTTTGCCCATGGATACTTTGGAGAATGTTACCTTTATCCAAGGCGATTTTAGAGAAGAAGAAGTCTTTAACAAAATCATGGATGAAGTGGGCGGACGACGTGTGGACGTGGTGCTATCGGATATGGCTCCGAACACATCTGGGATGTCAGCAGTGGACATGCCACGCATGATGTATCTGTGCGAACTGGCGGTGGATTTTGCTCTAAAAGTGTTGCCCGAAGGCGGTGCGTTAATCATGAAAGTGTTCCAAGGCGAAGGCTCGCCCGAGCTTCGTGCCGACATGCAAAAAAAGTTTAGCAAAATCAAAAGCATAAAACCCAAGGCAAGCCGTCCCCGCTCCAAAGAGATGTTTTGGGTGGCGATAAAATAATCATCTAAATTTAGGGCTTGATTTATTGATAATAAGCCTTATTAAAAGCAATGTCTCTTTGTGTGAACAATTGCACGATTTGCCCCATTTTCAATTTTTAAATCTTCAATCAAAGTTGTATCAAACGCCAAAAACAGGAAACCCTTTGTGAACGACATGGCAAAAAACATTCTATTATGGCTCGTGATTATCACCGTGGTAGTCATGGTATTTAGTAATCTCGACCGTGGTTCGGGCAAGGCTGATGACATGAAGTACTCAGCCTTTGTCACGGCAGTTGCCGAAGGTCAAATCCAAAAGATTGAGATTGACGGCGAAGAGATTACCGGCACAAAGGTCAATGGCTCAGAGTTTGAGACCGTCCGCCCCGCCCTAGATGATACTGAGTTAATGCCATTACTTCGCAAGCATAATGTAGAAGTAGAAGGGGCAGCACCACAGCGTCAAGGCGTGGGCACTCAGCTACTCATCGCGGCATTTCCCATTTTGCTCATCATCGGTCTGTTTTGGCTATTCATGCGTGGCATGAGTGGCGGTGCTGGCGGCGGTGGCATGGGCGGTCGTAACCCCATGAGCTTTGGCAAATCCAAAGCCAAAATGCTCTCCGAAGACGACATCAAAGTCACCTTTGCCGATGTGGCAGGGTGCGAAGAGTCCAAGCAAGAAGTTGTTGAGATTGTGGATTTTTTAAGAGACCCAGAAAAATTCACCAAACTTGGGGCGACCATTCCCCGTGGCGTGCTGATGGTGGGCCCGCCTGGTACAGGTAAGACGCTCCTTGCCAAAGCCATTGCTGGCGAAGCCAAAGTGCCGTTTTTTAGTATCTCGGGTTCGGATTTTGTGGAGATGTTTGTTGGGGTGGGTGCAAGCCGTGTCCGTGATATGTTTGACCAAGCCAAAAAGAACGCTCCATGTATCATCTTTATTGATGAGATTGATGCGGTGGGTCGTCATCGTGGCTCGGGCATGGGTGGTGGTCATGATGAACGTGAACAAACCCTTAACCAACTTTTGGTAGAAATGGACGGTTTTGAAGGTAATGACGGTGTGATTGTCATTGCAGCGACCAACCGTGTTGACGTGCTGGATAAAGCCCTGCTTCGCCCTGGTCGTTTTGACCGTCAAGTGTCGGTTGGCTTGCCAGACATCAAAGGTCGTGAGCAAATCCTAAATGTACACCTGAAAAAACTGCCCCAAACCATTGGCGTGGATGTCAATGCCCTAGCTCGTGGTACGCCTGGGTTTAGCGGGGCTCAGCTTGCCAACCTTGTCAATGAAGCTGCCCTATTTGCCGCCCGTCGCAACAAGATGAGCGTGGACATGAATGACTTTGAAGATGCCAAAGACAAGCTCTACATGGGGCCTGAACGCAAATCCATGGTCTTGCGTGAAGAAGAACGCCGTGCCACCGCCTATCATGAAGCAGGTCATGCCCTAGTCGCCCAACTACTTCCCTTTACTGACCCTGTACACAAAGTAACCATCATGCCCCGTGGCTGGGCATTGGGGGTAACGTGGCAGTTGCCCGAGCAAGATGCGGTGAGCAGTTACAGCGACAAAATGCTCAACGACATCTCTATCTTGTTTGGTGGGCGGATTGCCGAAGAGATTTTTATCAATCGCAAATCCACAGGAGCGTCCAACGACTTTGAACGTGCCACCAAACTTGCCCGTGCCATGGTAACCAAATACGGCATGAGCGACAAACTTGGCGTGATGGTCTATGAAGACGAAGAGCAAGGTGGATATTTTGGTGGGGCGAGCCGTACTATCAGTGAAGCCACCCAACAAAAAGTGGACGAAGAAGTTCGCCGTATCCTAGAAGAACAATACGATGTGGCGTATAAGCTCATTGATGACAATCATGACAAAATGCACGCCATGGTGGAAGCACTCATGAAGTGGGAGACCATTGACCGTGAGCAGTTCTTGCAAATCATGAATGGCGAAACCCCACGAGAGCCAAAAGAATATCAGCATGAAGTGCCAACGGTCAATATCGTTAAAAATGACGAATTGCCACCGCCACTACCGAGTGCGTGATAGTGGTATGAGAAGCACCGCCTTGATTTTGGGCGGTGTTTTTATAAAATATGAACATATTTTTCATTATAAAAATGATTATAATAGCAAGTTAGGTATTAAAAAATCTTAGCATGTATAGTGCCATGGTAAAGTCTTGACTAACGTGAACTATAAAATTACTTATCATTAAAGATAAATTTAAAAAAGAGACTTGCATGAAATCAGAAAATCAATTAGTAACCAATGCAGATAAATCAGCGTTGTTAAAATCAATCATAGGCAATATGCTTAATATCAAAAAAGATGTCTATCTATGTTTTAATTTTGATTTAGATAATCTTAGTCATCAAAAGATACAATATGATGATGACGATGTGCAGGTATTTCACGCCAATACCATTTTGGATGATTTTGATAAGGTTGCACAAATTACCCAAAACACAGACGAGTTTATTATTTCCTTATTTGATGATTTTTCATCTTATATAAAAATGTATACTGATTTTGAATTAGCTCCCAATCGTTTTTGCTATACTTTTGTTTTTGAGCCATGCCGTTATGATTTATTACATCAAGAAGGGTGTATGATAGATAGTTATCATTATATCAATAATGCGTACACCGTTAGCATAAACACTACCGTGCAATCAGAAAATGATGATATTTTAGATGGATTGGCACAAATGCTCGGCATGGAGCCAAAAAAGGATTTTAAAACCGATGAACAGATAAGAGAATATACCAATTTTTTAAAATAGCCATCGCTAATAACAGCAGAATTGATGGCAGATGGGTCATGTCAAGACAAATAGCTTGCTTATAAAGCTCAAAATACTGTGGTGTTAGGAAAACTGTTTGAAATTCATTAGAGTTTTTTGTGCATTAATGTTTACCAAAAACACTTGCAATTTTGCCCAAAGTCTTATAGGATACGCCTTTTAATTGACAATGATAATCTTATGGCAAATTTTCTAAATAAACAACTAAAACGCACCAAAATCATCGCAGGCATGAGTAACACCTTGGTTGGTGGCTTTACTACCGCCAGACGCATTGGGGCATTTAAAGCACCGCCCAGAGATGTTTTGCCAAAATACATCCAAACCTTTTGCCGAAAAATGGTCAATTCCTTTGGCGTGGAAGTCGTGCAAGTTGAGCCTGTGCCACAGACACACGGACTTTGGGTGTCCAATCACATCTCTTGGCTGGATATTCCTGTGGTGGGGTCGGTCGCTCCCGTGTTCTTTTTGTCAAAGGCGGAGATTGGCGAGTGGTTTATTTTTGGCAAACTTGCCAAAGCAGGTGGGACACTCTTTATCAAACGTGGTTCGGGGGACGCTGACGGTGTGGCACGCCAAATTGCCGATTTTTTGCGGGGCGGTTCATCGGTGGTATTTTTTCCCGAAGCAACCACTACAGACGGTACAAAAATCAAAAAAATCCACGGAAAACTTTTGCAGGCGAGCATGGATACAGGCTTGCCCATCTGCCCTGTGGTGATTGCTTATGTCAATGCAGACGGTACGCTGTCGGACGACTGTGCGTATTATGACAAACGCACGATGGCAGAGAGCCTAAGACGAGTGGCGGACAGCGATGGGGTCAAGGCGTATGTGTTGCCCCTTGCACCGATTTTGCCCGAAGATAAGACCCGTGCTGAGCTTACCGAGATATTGCAAAAAGCCATGGAAGACGGGCTGGCAGAGCTACATAGACGAGTATTAAAGGCTTGATTTAGCGAATCAAACTAACAACCCACGCCCAAATCCTATCCCATAACCCACGCTTTGCTGTGGGTTCTTGACTGGGTGTTTGGTTGGGCGTGGCAAGTAGCCGACAGGATTCATCAGGAAACTCTAGGTCGTTGACCGCTTGCCCTGCACGGTCTTGCAAAAATAGTGTACACTGCCCACCGTCCGTGCGTAGTTGCCATTCATGCCCATAGACATCGTTCCACATGGGGTAGCGATGTGATGAGAGCTTGACAATGAGTATCCCATTTCTATCTACAAAGCCGATTTTACGCTTACCATTTACATCCAGATGAACCCTTGATATGCCTTGCTCATCAAAAGGCTCCATGTCGTCATAGCCTTGTGTGAGTATGTTTTTATTACGGTCTATCATCATGGTTTGGTTATCTATGCTCACCATAAACCGCTCATCGCCTGCTTTATCGTCCAGCAGTTTCACCCAGCCATACTGCCCTGCCAAGATGATATTGCCTTGCGTGTCCATAAAGCCACTTTGCCCGTTCTCATCATCTTCAAAGCGTATCAAAACATCATTTTCAAAACGTAACCGACCACGCTGATAATCCAGCAAGACCCTACCATCTACCCCATACACCGCCGAATATATACCATCATCACGCTCATCAGTGATAATGACTTTATCTACGCCATTAAAGTCCCAAGGCTGTTTGCCAAAAACAAAGGGTGCTACCACACGCTGATGAGCGTCCACCAAGCCCCACTTACCTTGTTTTGATAAGGTTACATAACCATTTAGGCACGCTCCGTCATCATATTCAAGCGGTAATAGTACTTTGCCTGTGCTGTCCGCCATGCCGTATTTACCGTGTTTTTTGACAACACCGAATATGTCGCTGTTTTCTGCGGATGTTGAGCAAACCACGTTTTCATCATAGCGAAAATCGCCCCAATCGGCAGGCTCTATGGATAACGCCCACGCTTGCGGTAGCGTGAGCAGGGTGAATAAGGCGATGAGTGGCTTTTTCATGGGTTGTCCTAGGTTGTCATTTGGGCTGTATGTCTGTCAAAATATGGGGATAGGTGCGGGTCAAAATGGGCGATTTGGTGTACTTGACACAAATCACATCGCCTGCCTTGTACGGGCGAAAAACATCATCCCCGTGCCAGTTGTCAAGGCGGTCAAAACGATACGATTTTTGGCTCATTGGGTCATCAAGATACAGGCTTAGTACACTTTGCCTACCCAAAGAGCGATGTTCGATTTTGTTAAGTTGCCCACAAACTTGATGAATACTGCCGTGGCTTGTCCAGTAATAACCAAAAAATAAATAATAAAGCACAACAGCAACCAACAACGCCCCGATACTTATCTTTATAACTAGGTGTTTACCTTGTGCGGTCGCCACACCCAAAAACACCATCGCCAAGATGATGAAAAATGCGTCGCCAACAAGTATCGAGATGATAACAGCTAAGACGATAAGGGCGATAGCAAATGGCTGATGTTCTGGGTTGAAAAATGACATGACAAATATCCCTTTTGCTGTGGTTGATGTTATTTATTATCGTTCATAATTCGCACTTCTTTTAATATGTGGGACGAAAAAAGGGTAAATGCTGGCATGGGAATATAATCCACGCAAATCGACTCATTTTTATCATAACGATTTTTAAAAAAGTCGGTGTGTTCGTGATAGCGATGAATGTGCTTGACTTCCTCCCCTCCCTAAAGGGAGGGGATTCCTGCTCCCAGACGGCCAAGCCCGACCGCAAGAATGTTCCGACTGGCATTGATATCTCTATCATGCCGTGTGCCACACTTTGCACAAGTCCATTCTCTTATTCGCAAACCTGCTCTACCTTTCGGACTACTGGACATATCGCCACAGCACGAGCAAGTTTGGGTAGTGTATCGTTCATTCACGATTTCAAAACGACAACCTGCGTTCTCGCACTTATAGGTCAGTTGTCGTTTCAGTTCAAACCAACCTGCATCGTAAACCGACTTGGCTAGTTTGCCTTTTTTACTGTTAAATTGGGTGGTTTTTACATCACCAACCACGATTAGGGCGTTATTCTTAACTAGCCCTGTGGTGAATTTGTGTATGAGGTCTTGGCGTGTATTTTTAATTTTGGCATGGATTGCCTTGACACGCTGTTTGTTTTTGGCACGTTGAGCGGTAGCTAATGCTTTGGCATATTTGAGCGTTTGCTTGATTTGTAGCTTGTCGCCATTTGAGGCGGTGGCACTGTCTTTTAAGCCCAAATCAATGCCAACGCTACCTTTGCCACAAGGCTGTTTTGGGTATTCTTTGACGGTAATACACGCATACCAACGATTACGGCTGTCTTGCACCAGTTCGCAGGTGTTAATTTGGTATAGGCTAAGGTTGTAGCTGTCCCATAGGTCAATGATGAGCTTTTGCCCTTTAGCTAAACTAAGCTGTAGGGTTGATTTTAATCCTTTTTTGCCTGTTTGGCGGGTAGCGATGTGTTTAATGGCGGATTGTTTAAACGGTAGCCAGCCAAGCGATTTACGCTTGGCATTGGGGTTGTTGGTTCGCCATGATAGTTTGGCTTTTTTAAATTGCTTACGGCTTTTGGCGTGGGTTTCGTTAATGGCTTGGATAGTTTGCGAGTGTAAGCCAAGTAACTCACCGCTACCTTTGGTATATTCGTTTAGGTCATAGGCGGAAAAGAATTTGCCCGTCTTTTGTAGCTGCTTGTAACTCAAGTCATTCACGTAGTTCCATACGAAATTGACCGAACCACTTAGGCGGTTAAGTTGGTCTGTGTGTTTGTCTCGTATGCGTAGCTTGAGTGTTTTCATGGGTTTGTGTATAATGAGATAGGTATATTATATATTTGGTTTAATTTTAATGTCAAATGATTTAAGACGTGGTAGGCACGTTGTTTACAATATTCATGTGCATTTGGTCTTTGTGGCTAAATACCGCAGAAAAGTATTCACTAAAGAGATTTTAGACGATATGCAAGTTATCTTTGAGAAAGTTTGTTCAAAGTTTGAGGCACAATTAGTTGAGTTTGACGGTGAGAGCGACCATGTGCATTTATTGGTGGTTTATCCGCCTAAAGTGGCTATTTCTAGTCTAGTTAATAGTCTGAAAGGTGTTTCTAGTCGGTTATTGCGTAAAAAAGAATATCCGTCTATTAAAGAGCAGTTATGGGGTGATGCGTTGTGGTCGCCTAGCTATTTTGCAGGTAGTTGTGGCGGTGCCCCAATTGAGATTATCCGCCAGTACATTGAACAGCAGAATACACCGCACTAAATACCATCTGTATGTAAGCATAGCTACGGAGTTGCCTTATATCCACCGCCTGAAGTCGGTGGTTTTACGGCAACGAAGGATAAAGTCATAAACTTTTTGCTCATCGGTGGCATACATCGACAACATCAAATCCTACCTTTTAAACACTTTCTTTTTATAATAAACTTCCTGCAAAACTAGTTTTCCGTTCGCCCTTGTATCAACCCAACACCAAACCTAGATTATCTGCTAGAATGTTGTTGGGTTATACAAGCAAAGAGAACACGGGTTCGCCCTTAGTGTCTTAACACTGGTGCTCAGATGGTGTCCTTTGCTTGTCATCTTAACTCTGAATGGTATCTAAGTGCGTTTATTAAAACAGACACTGCATAAACAAGGCAAGAGACAGATGATACACTATATTGGCATAGACATCAGCAAAGCAAAGTTTGATGTTGCATTTATAAACCCAAGCACAAATAAAGTAAAAACCAAGGTTTTTAACAACAACAAAGCAGGCTTTGATTTACTGCTTGCTTGGTTAAAAACCAATGTCAGCAATCATCTTGATGAGCTACACATCATCCTAGAAGCAACAGGGGTTTATCATGAACACCTAAGTGAGTTTCTTGATGATAATAATATCAAGCAAAGCATTGTCAATCCTAACTATGTCCGCAAATTTGCAGACAGTTTGGGGGTAATCCATAAAACTGATAAAAAAGACAGCATTATTTTATCAAGGTATGGTTATAGCCACAAGCCTGAGATTTGGATAGCACCCAGTGTTGAAGCCAAACAGCTAAAAGCTCTATTGGCTCGCTTAGAAGCACTCAAAGAAGATTTGCAACGAGAGCAAAACCGACAAGAGTTGCTCTTATCACCCAATCTGCCCGATTTGGTTAAAGCATCCATGCAAACAGTCATCAATGTCCTTCAAGAGGAAATTGCCAAACTCACCAAAGACATTGATGACTTTGTTGACAAACACCCAAGTTTAAAGCAAGACAAAACCTTACTTGAAACCATTGACGGTATTGGTTCTGTTATTGCCAAAGAAGTGGTATGCTTAATACATACCAAACAATTTAAAAAAGCCTCACAGATGGCTTCGTTTTTAGGCTTAATACCCAAACAAAGACAGTCAGGTGTCTTTAAGGGAGCAACCAAACTGTCCAAACAAGGGCAAGTCTCTTTGCGTGCTAAGCTGTATATGTCTGCAATGAGTGCCATTCGTTATAATAGCACCATTAAGGCATTTTATGAACGATTACAACAAAACGGTAAAACCAAAATGCAAGCCTTATGTGCTTGTATGCGTAAATTGGTACATATCTGTTTTGGTGTTATCAAAACCCAAACATCCTTTGAGCAACAAGTATCTTTAAGTTAGTTTGTAAGATACTAGATACCAGATACTTAAAAAACCATTGACTTAGGTGGGGTATCATGGTATCTGAGCTATGCCTGCGGGTGGCGGAAAACCATCATGGGCAGGCATAGCTCACCACGAACGGTTTTCTTCAATTGGAGTTTTGCAGGAAGTCTAATACTCTTTGAATGTGCCACAAACCGTTTTGGCAGGTGTGCGAGAATAAGCATACAAACCATAACCAAAATAATAAACAACAAACAGCCCAATCACGCCCCAAATACCAAATTTGACGGTGTCGGATTTGTCATGGGCAAAAAACAAACTTGCCATCATCGCACCAATGCCAAGCGTCATCGTCCTGTCGTCCACAAGCAACAAACAGATGATGACCTGCATGACAATAATGCCATAACCGAGCTTTTTTGAGATTGGGGCGTTGTCGCTCATTTTAGTTCAATCGCCATTTGTCCTTTTGGCGTAACCTTAAAAATCTGCACCTTAAACAGCACGTCTTGCCCTGCCAAAGGGTGATTAAAATCCACTTTGACTTCATCATCATCGACATGACAAATCACGCCTGCCAAGGTATTTTGCCCTTTGTCGGCAAATTCCATCATCATGCCGACCACAGGATTTGGCTCGGACAGGCTAAACTTGGTACGGGGAAAGGCTTGGACGTTTTCGCCATTCCACTCGCCAAAGGCTTGTTCGGGCGGTAGGTGGGCGGTGCGGGTGTCGCCTGCTTTTAGGTTGATGAGTACCTGCTCAAAGCCTGCCAGTAGGCTCTCATCGCCTATCGTCAAGGTTACAGGCTCGTCTCGCCCAAAGGTGCTATCGATGACCGTGCCGTTCGGTAGACTGACTTCAAAATGTAGCGAAACGGTGCTACCGTCTGTAATGCGAATCTCTTCGCTGGGTAAAATGTTCATGATATCATTCCAAAATAAAATAGGGCTAGTTTACCACAAGCCCCATGTATAGTAAAATCGCCAATGCTCTATATGCCAATCAGTCATCGCCCAACAGCTCTCTCGCCCAAGCAATCACTGGCAAATCCACCATCTGCCCATCAATGGCAAACACCGCCTGCCCTGTGGCGTGATGATAAGATAGCACTTTTTTGGCAAAGGCGACATCGCCATCACACTCCTTGTGTGTCCCCACCACACCCAACTGCTTGGGGTGTATGACAAGACAGCCACCAAAACCAAAATCACGAGCATGCATAAGCCATCTGGCAAAGCCGTCATCATCGCCAAAATCAGGATAAATCGTCTCAATCGGAGCGGTCAGCCCATGTGCCTGCGAGTGTAGCACCAGCTCGCACCGCACCTTATCAAGCATTATCATCTCTGCTGATGTGTGCCTGCCAATCCCTAGCGATGTCAATAAATCCAAACAGCCATAGCTCAACGCCATAAGCCCTGCCACACCTGCCATAGAAGCAACATTTATCACGCCTTGCCCGCTCTCAATCATGGCAACGATAGGGCGAGCGGTTAGTTCATGAGCCAGACTGACCTGCTCGGCATTTTCGGCTTTGGGGAGTACCACCGTGCTGATGCTGTCGTGGGACTTTACCCATTCACAATCCAAACGAAACTCGCCATGAGACGCCCCATGTATCCGCACCCACAGCTCTGGCGTGGTCTCTGTCTGCATGAAATTGCCTAATAAATCATCAAACTCATTACGCACATCATTAGGCGAGCGGTCGGCGGCGGCATCTTCTAGGTCGATGATGACGGCGTGGACGTGAGCGGTTATGGCAGGGTCGGTTAGGGCTTTGATGATACGCTTGGGGTGCGTGGCAGGGACAAATAGATAGGCGAGCATGATAAAATCCTTTTGAAAATTGAATGTGCTAACATTTATTATAGTAGCGATTATTTATTTTTGCAAATTAACAAAAAACACTAGGGCGTGCCTGCCTTTTGTATTTGCAATGAAAAATGAGAAAAATCGCACGTTTTTCAAGGAAAAAACGCAGGTTGATAGTTATTCTATCAAGCAAGTTTTTGACTTCGAGCCACAATCCGACCACTTAACTGGGTAAATTTTAAGATTTTAACTTAACTTTTTAAATTAAGTGGTCGGATAGCCATTTTTCATGCAAAAACAGTTTATTTATTTCTAAAATATTTCTAAATTGTAGATAGTGTTATAAAGGGTAGGCACGCCCTACTCATCATCACTTGACAAACAATCAAGCATGGTACAAAATTCATGTTTTTTTAAACAAAATAACCGCATTGACATGATAGCAAAAAAATCTCCCCTAAATATCTTAATCGGTGCGGCGGCATTGGTCATCGTGCTGGCAGGTATTAAATTGGCGTCTAGTTTGATTGTGCCATTTTTGATTGCGTTATTTGTGGTCATTCTCTGCTCGCCACTCATTAATTTTTTGACACGTCATAAAGTACCACATTATATGGCTATCGGTATTTTGTTTTTAATCATTACGCTGGCATTGGTGTTTTTGGCAAATTTAATTAATTCATCTATCATCGAATTTACCCGCTCCATTCCCCAATATGAACGTTTGGCATTATTGCGTGTCCAAGAATTAACGGTATTGGCACAAAAATGGGATTTGCCCCTTGAATTAAATACCACCATGATTATGGAGTATTTTAATACCAACTCCCTATTGTCCTTTATGGGCAGTTTAATGGGTGGTATGTCAAGCATTGCGACCAATATTTTTATATTGGCACTCATGATTTTATTTATGCTCTTTGAAGCCCCTGATTTTAAGCATAAATTATCTTATGTCATGGGAAAAAGCGAAAAATATCATCACATTGACCAAATAAGAATCCGCCTAATTTTAAATAGCGTGATTCGCTATTTGGGCTTAAAAGCCTTAATTAGTTTATTTACAGGATTTTTTGTGTGGCTATTATTGGTCATGCTAGATGTGCAATATGCCATTCTTTGGGCGACACTTAGTTTTTTATTAAATTTTGTGCCAAACATCGGCTCGGTCATGGCGGCAGTGCCTGTGGTGTTGCAGGCGTTATTATTAAATGGCTTTTCGGTGGGGGCGAGCGTGGGTGTGGGCTTTTTGGTGATTAATATTATTATTGGTAATTTGGTTGAGCCGAAAATCATGGGACAAAATTTGGGCTTATCCACGCTTATGGTGTTTTTGTCATTATTATTTTGGGGTTGGTTATTGGGCGTGGTCGGTATGTTATTATCTGTGCCACTGACCATGGTATTTAAAATTATCCTAGAAGCCAACCCCAATACGGCACATTATGCGGTATTAATGGGTAATGACAACAAAGAATCGCTAGCCAAAAGAATGATTAGGGAAAATGATGCGGATTCATTAGGGACTTAATAAACTTCCTGCAAAACTAGTTTTCCGTTCGCCCTGAGCCTGTCGAAGGGTAGCGGAAAACCGTTATGGGCAGGCATAGCTCACCACGAACGGTTTTCTTTAATTTGGGGTTTTGCAGGAAGTCTAATGAATTAATAACAAATAAAAAACCCAATAACAAAATTGGGGTTTTTTATTTGCCAGTATGATTTATTGATATTGCAATCAGCGATATTTTATTAAATTTATCAGGTAAATCACAATTTATCCTATAACAAATATCGATTTACAAATATCAGTTTACTGAACTTGGCTCACCATATAATCCACCGCCGCATATACTTCCGCTTCGGTAACGTCCCCTGCAACCTGTGCTGGCATTTTACCAAAGCCTTTGGCAGAGTGCTTGTGTAGGGTGTCTATGCCCTTATCCAAGCGTTTTGCCCAGTCGGCTTTGGCGGTGAGTTTGGGGGCGTCTAACAGCCCTTGTTCGTGGCAGATTTTGCAAGTTTTCTCATAGCGTGCCTTACCTTCGGCGATAGAGAGAGCCTGTACTGGGGCAGGAGCGGTGTTCGCTTGCTCGGCATTGTCCACTTGGGCGGTCTCGGTCGTGCCTTTGTCAGTCTCATCAGATGTGGCGGAGTCGGTGGTTGCCACTTCATCGGCTTTGGTGTCGTCTGCGACAGGCTCGGTGGTCTCTGGTGCAACTTCATCGGCTTTGGGGGCGGTGTCAGTCGGCTCGGCAGGGGCAGTTTGGGTGCTAGGCTCGGCTTTTGGGGCAGGTTCGGCTTTGGGGGCAGGTTCGGCAGGTTTGTCGCCACCACAGGCGGTCAAAAATACGGCACTTGCCAATAATAATGATAGGGTTTTGCTGGGATTTTTCATAAGATAACCTTGCAAGTTGGCTGATAATTATCCTACTAATATACCGAATTTTTGTAAGGAATTAAAGCAAAAAATTGTAAAGATGAATTTTTAATGAATTTTATAAATGGTAATGAGACTTATTTTTATAATGGTCAATGGTTAAAACTTATCATCAAATTTTATCGTATCATTCTTTTTATAAAATTGCCAATAATAATACACACCTTCCAATAACATAAAAATCCCAATAAAAGCTATGGCAGGATTATCATAATCCTTTTTAATCAAGATAACATAACCCAAAATTACCGCACAAAATAACATGGTGAATTTTGACGTGGTTTTTCTGCTTAATTTTTTCATGATTATCAAGTTGCCAAAAATATTATCTTAAATCTACCAAACCACCCCCAAAAAGTCAATTTTTATCCGTCAAGCCTTTATAAACGCATGATTTTGGGCTATAATTAGCCGTTTTTCACAATTTTGAGCTAAGCCATGACAGACCAAGCCACCGACTACAAAAATACCCTAAACCTTGCCGATACGCCTTTTCCCATGCGTGGGGATTTGGCAAAACGTGAACCTGCTTGGCTTGCCGAGTGGGAACAAAATGACGTGTACGGACAAATCCGCAAAGCACGCGGGGGACGTGAAAAATACGTCCTGCATGACGGTCCCCCTTATGCCAACGGTCAAATCCATTTAGGACACGTTGTCAATAAGGTGCTAAAAGACATCATCGTCAAATACAAAACCCTTGACGGCTATGATGCCCCGTATGTCCCCGGTTGGGACTGCCACGGCTTGCCGATTGAACAAAAGGTAGAAGAGCAGTTTGGCAAGGTCGGACACGCACCCAAAGCCGACAAAAATGGCGAGCCGATCACCGCCACCCAGTTTAGAAAGGCGTGCCGAGACTACGCCAAAAGTCAAATTGAGCTACAAAAGGCGGATTTTAAACGCCTAGGCGTGCTTGGCGATTGGGATAATCCGTATCTTACCATGAATTTTAAGACCGAAGCGGACATCGTGCGAGCGTTGGGGCGGATTTATGACAACGGTCATATCGTGCGTGGCTTAAAGCCTGTAAACTGGTGCTTGGACTGTGGCTCTGCCCTTGCCGAAGCCGAAGTAGAATATGACAACAAAAAATCCGATGCCATTTATGTGGGATTTGACATTGTCAATCGTGAAAATCTGCCTGCCCTTGCCAATGTAAACGGTACGCTCCAAGCGGTGATTTGGACAACGACCCCTTGGACACTCCCTGCCAACCAAGCGATTACCGCCCATGCTGATTTTGATTATGCAGTTATCAAAGGCAAAAAAACATCTGAATTTGTACTGCCAAGCCAAATTGACAGCGAAAACTTTACATTAAGAACCCTAACCAAAGCCGACAAAGATGCCTTGCAAGCGTGTGCGTCCGACCCTGCCATTTGGGAGCTGATGCCGACCAAACGCCATTTGCCAGAAGTGTTTGAGCCGTTTTTTGAACAAGCAGTGAAAGATAAAGCCTATGCCATTATTGATAAGCGAACTGGCAATATCATTGGCACAACCCGTTTTTATGATGACAATGCCAAAGATGGCATCATCGGCATTGGCTTTACCTTTATCACGCCAAAATATTGGGGTAAAGGGGCAAATGGCGAGATTAAACAAGCCTTATTAAACCACGCATTTAAATATAAAAATACCGTTCATTTTCAAATACATCAAGGTAATGAACGCTCCAAAAAAGCGGTAGAAAAATTGGGAGCAACTTACCAAAAAGACGTGGAAAATGATTTTGGCAAAATGTGGTATTATACCGCCACCAATCCCAACCCTATCAACCGCACCGCCCATTTTATCGTAGCTCATGACTTGGTAGAAGATTTTGCCAAAAATATCAATTTAGAAAATGTAGCAATTATCGCAACGGTTAAAGGCTCAGAATTAACCGCCCTAAAAGCCCAACACCCCCTTATCAGCGACCGCCAAGTGCCATTCATCACAGGCGAGCACGTTACTGCCGATAGCGGTACAGGGCTTGTACATACCGCCCCTGCTCACGGTGTGGACGACTACAATGTGGGGCGTGCCAACAACCTGCCCACCGAAAACCCTGTGGGTGGTAATGGCGTGTATTTGGACGAAGCAAAAGTCTTTGTGGGCGAGCATATCTACAAGGCACAGCCCAAAATCATCGAAGCCCTGCAAGCAAGCGGACACCTACTTGACCACAAAAAAATCACGCACAGCTATCCGCATTGCTGGCGACACAAAACGCCGATTATTTTCCGTGCCACGCCCCAATGGTTCATCTCTATGGAGGCCAAAGGACTGCGTGAACAAGCCCTAAAAGACATTCCAGACGTGGTGTGGACACCGTCATGGGGACAAAACCGCATTGAATCAATGATGAACGGTCGCCCTGATTGGTGTATTTCACGCCAACGCACTTGGGGCGTGCCGATTGCTTTCTTTATGCACAAAGACACAGGCGATTTGCACCCACGCACGTCCGAGCTGATTGAACAAGTTGCCAAAGTCATTGAACAAGGCGGAATTGAAGCGTGGTTTGATGCTCCGATTAGTGATTTTCTTGACGAGACCGACAGTCAAAACTACGTCAAATCCACCGACACCCTAGACGTGTGGTTTGACTCAGGCTCTACCAATTTTAGCGTACTTGCCAACCGTGATGAACTCACCAATCCTGCCGATTTGTACCTAGAAGGCTCTGACCAGCACCGTGGTTGGTTCCAGTCATCGCTACTTGTGAGCGAAAGCGTGTACGGTCGCCCCCCTTATAAACAAGTCCTAACGCATGGATTTACCGTGGACGCTAAGGGTTATAAACTCTCCAAATCCAAAGGCAATACCAAAGGCTTTGAGCCTGCCGAACTTGCCCAAAAATACGGCATTGACATTGTCCGCTTGTGGGTTGGCTCGTCCGATTATCGCTATGAAATGGCGGTGAGTAAAGAAGGCTTTGACCGTGTGAGCGATATGTATCGCCGTATCCGCAACACGGTGCGTTTTTTGCTTGCCAATACCGATGATTTTGACCCGAGCAAAGACTTGGTGCCAGCAGACAGCCTTATCAGCCTTGACAAATACATCATTCACAAGGCAAACCAAGTCCAAAGCGAGATTCGCACCGCTTATACCAACATGGACTTTCACCAAGTTTGTCAATTGGTTACCAACTTTTGTGGGCAGGATTTGGGCGGATTTTACCTTGACATCATCAAAGACCGCCAGTACACCACCAAGGCGGACGGACACCCCAGACGCTCGGCACAGACCGCCATTTACCACATCGCTCACACCCTTTTGCGTTGGATTACACCGATTTTGTCATTTACCGCCCAAGAAGCGTGGCAAGTGCTAAAAGGCACGGACGGCTACATTTTTGCCCAAGAGTGGTATGAGTTGCCAAGCGTGGTGCTTGATGACATCACGGACACAGATTGGCAAGCGATTTTGGCAGTCAAAGAAGTGGCAAATAAAGCAATGGACAACGCCCGTACCGACAAGACAATCAACAGCAGTCTGTCGGCAAGCCTTGACATTGTCGCTGATGACAAGGCTTATGATTCGCTTGCCAAATTGGGTGATGAAGCACGTTTTGTCTTTATCACTAGCGACATCAGCCTTACCAAAGGCGATGAGCTTAGTGTCAAAGTCGCCCCTGCGACAGGCGAGAAATGCGTGCGTTGCTGGCACGTCCTGCCAAGCGTGGGAACGGTTGCCGAGCATGGCGACATCTGCCCAAGATGCGTAGAAAATGCGTTTGGGGCAGGGGAAGTGCGGAAGTTTGCTTAATTATTTTTGGGTCGTAGATACCATAAACCACAACCCCCAATCCATCTCAACGATGTAACTCTAATTTAAACGGGGTTTGTGTTTGTAGTACCGCTTGGGCAATACTGACAAGCTTACGCATGAGTGCGGTAATCACAACCTTTTTTGCCTTGCCTTGGCTGTTTAGTCTATCTACAAACAAACGATAAGCACCGTCTTTATAACGACCAAAGGCAAAGTTCATGGCAGGGCAATATAAGGCTTTTCTAATGTCTGCTTGTCCGATTTTAGAAATGCCCATTACTTGATGTAAGCTACTACCCGATGATTTAATAAATCTCTTTCCAAACTAAAAATAAACCCTTATAAGTATTGGGGTTAAAGTTTTTAAAAATCCATAAAAATCAGGGTTTGGAAAGAAGTCTAATCATGGATGCAAGCCCTGCAAAAGCTGCTGCTGCTTTTGCATTTTTAAAACGACTACCGTCACCTAAGTAGCAGATGAGTTTAACCGCACTGTCAAAGCCAATGGCAGGAATGCTAAGCAGTAATGAGGCATTTTGCTTTAAAGTGTCATCACTGGCAACGCACTGACGAATGCTTTGTTGTAAGGCTTTGATTTGCCCTTTGATGAAGTCTATCATCGCTTTGGTATAAGCAATACAATCTTCATCAATGAGCATGCTAAGACGTACCTTTTCTTGAGCAAGCTTGTCCTTTAAATGGTCAAGCTGACGGCTTTTACGAAGCAGTTGTCTTTGGGCAGGTAGCATGGGCTGATAACAGACAAGCTTATGTCCTTTTTCACAAGCATAGTCTGCTAAGAGCTTAGCATCAATCTTATCTGTCTTTGACCGTAGGTTATCGCTTTTGGCAAAGCTGGCACTGCACTTAGGATTGATGATACTGACCATGATGTTTTGTGCCACCAAACAATCCGCCAAAGCTTCATGATAAATGTTGGTGGCTTCCATAACAGCACAAAAGCGACCATCAAAGGCATTAAGCCAACAGATAAACTCATCAAAGCCTTGATGATGATTACAAAACACCTTGTGCTTGTATTTGCCATTGGGCAGTTTAACAGCAACATCAAACTTATGTTTGGCAACATCAATACCAATGTAGTATAATGGATCATCCATATAAACCTCCAACCTTGTGAATACAGGCTACAACAACGTGCCTAAGATACCATTCGGG
Source organism: Moraxella sp. K1664 (assembly GCF_039693965.1). Classification (NCBI taxonomy): domain Bacteria; kingdom Pseudomonadati; phylum Pseudomonadota; class Gammaproteobacteria; order Moraxellales; family Moraxellaceae; genus Moraxella; species Moraxella sp. K1664. The sequence continues at coordinate 1,474,320 of NZ_CP155576.1, read as the reverse complement.
GTGATGATGGATGAGAAAGTAGGCTAACATCTACACTGCGTGCTTTTAAGCACAAGGGGCGAAACAACGCTACTTTCTCACAAACCCCATTATGGTTGCTTATAATGGGGTTTTGTTTTAGGTATTATAATACAAGGGGCGAATTGTAATTCGCCCTTATGATAGTAAGGTGCGTAATATGCACCTACGCCCCATTAAAAAGCAAGGCAAAAAATAAACGGATAATGACTTATTTTATTGCCAAAAAAGAAATGCTTGATGACACACCTTATCACCCAAAAACTTTAAGAAATTTTTATTATGTCAGAAAATACCCAAAACAGCACCACCCCACCGATACAGCCCAACGCCAATAAAGCCACGCTTTATTATCTTATTGGGCTTGTCGTACTTATCCTTGACCAAGCGACCAAGATTTTTTTTGAAAAATGGCTTGTGGTAGAAGGCAATAGCGTAAGCGTCATTGAGCCGATTTTAAACTGGACGCTTGCCTACAACCGTGGGGCGGCGTTTAGCTTTCTTGCCAATCAAGGCGGTTGGCAAAAGTGGTTTTTTGCCGTGTTGGGGCTTTTGGTATCAGCATTTATCATGGTCTACCTTCGCAAAATTCCCAAAAATGCCAAAATTTTGGCATGGGGGCTTGCTTTGGTGTTAGGTGGGGCAATTGGCAATGTCATTGACCGCTTTTTATATGGTCATGTGATTGATTTTATTCATGTTCATTATGCCAATATGTGGCATTATCCTGTGTTTAATGTGGCGGACATGGCGATCATGGGCGGTATGGGACTTGTGATGGTGGACATGCTATTTTTGGAAAATAAACGTAAAAATGGCGTATCATGATGGATTTTGCCCATGTTTAGTCATTTTATACAAAGAATGCACTTAAATTGACTTAATCTTTTTTACAAAAGCGACCAAAAAGTGTTACAATGGAATGGTCTGTAAACATTCATTTTGTATACATAGGTAATTGTATGAACATCAACCATCGTTTTATCCTAAGACCCCTTGCCGTATCGGTTTTTGTGGCAATGAGTGCCACAGGCTGTGCCATTGATGATGACATGAATGCCACACGACATGCCAATCTCATCATCAATCATGCCGACCCACTTGCCATCAGTGCCAAAGAAGCACACAAGCGTGCCGAACTTGCAAAAAACGTCTACGGCGATGCCATCAAACATGCCAAAGAAGCGATAAAGACCGCTCAAATCGCCGATGCCAAACTTGCCAATCAAGCAAACGACCTGCAAAATACCATCAATAACAAATACCACGCTTGGCTAGAAATTGAAAAAGAAGCTCAATCACTTGCCAAACAAAAATATCAAGCAGGGCTTGACAACGATAATGCCAAAAAAGCGGAACTTGCCAAACTTGAAGCCCAAAAGCAGGCTCATGCCAAGCAGTTATTTGCCGAACTTGAAGCTGCCAAAGTACAGGCTAATGAACTGTTAGAACAGGCACGCATCGCTAAGGAAAATCACCTAAACGCTGAACAAGCAAAAGCCCAAGAAGAGGCTAAGAAAAAAGCCGAAGAAGAGGCCGCCAAACGTGCCCAAGAACAAGAAGAGGCTAAGAAAAAAGCCGAAGAAGAGGCCGCCAGACGTGCCCAAAAAGCAGCAAAACAGTTGGCACAGACCAACACCCAAATTGACATTGCCATCGCCACCAATAAGACAGCGACCAACACACTGGGCAATGCAAATGCTCAAACCAAACAAGCCCAAACCCAAGCAGACAGCCCTGATACTGCCCAGCATGCCATCAGCCAAGCCCAAAGTGCTCTAAACACTGCCCAGCATGCCATCAGCCAAGCCCAAAGTGCCATCACCCAAGCCCAAAGTGCTTTGCAAGTTGCTAACACCATAGGCAACCAAGATGCCATCAATCGTGCTAAGCATGCTCTAAACGATGCCAACACAACCTTAGAACAAGCCCAACAAGCCAAACAACAAGCAGAGCAGGTCATCACACAGGCACAGGGCGTCATTGACAATCACAACACCCAACAACAAAACCACAACACAAACAAAATCAACACCATCATCGCCACTGCCAAAGACATTCATCAGCGGACAAATGACATCGCAGGCAAACTAGATGGTACCAAACAAACCGCTGACACTGCCACCGAGCAGGCAGCTGCCTTGATTAGCACTAAAAACGCCCTAAAAAATGCCGAAGTCGCCCAAACCCAAGCAGTACAGGCTAAGACCCAAGCAGAACAAGCCCTAACGGATGCCAAAAAATCACTTGCAGATGCCCAAGCCATCAGCTCTGATAATGATGCCATCAATGCCGCCAAAACCGCTGTGGCGACTGCTGAAGAAGCACTAAACCGTGCCAAAGCGATAAAAGCACAGACAGAAGCCGTTGCCGAGCAAATCGCCATCACCGAAGCTCGTGCCTATGTCGCCCCCACGGATGATGATGTCATCAAAAAACAACAGCCCACTTATGAGCGTCACGCCAACATCGCTCAGCCTATCGCCCATTCAGAGACAATCACTGGCTACTCTGATATGGATTTGTGGGTTAAAAATAAGAACAGAACCGCTGGCAACAAAACAGAGATTTTTTATGGACTCAACCAACAACAATACGCCAACAAACTCCATGAGCTAAAAACCGCCATCGACACCACGTCGCTTGGTGTGGGCGTGATAGACACAGGGGTCAATCCTGACAACCCCGACCTTGTCGGAGCCAATCTGAGTGGCACCAACCTTGTGGCTTGCTTTGTCAGCAATAACTGTGTCAACTACCAAACTTATGAGCAGTACAAGCCTACCGATGGACATGGCTCTAACATGGCAGCCATCATCGCAGGCAATAACGGCATGACCAATGCGATCATTCACGCCTATACCGATGGCGACAAAAGCAATGAAGGCGATGAATTTACCGCCATGCTAAAACTCAATGAAACCCAAGGCGTTCAGATTTTTAATAACTCATGGGGCTATGTGCCAGATGCCAACGAAAGCGACAACCAATGGCTAAATACCGCCAAGGCATACACCCCTACTGGCGACACCAAAAACAGTGAACATCCGCAGGTTCGAGCCATTCATGAGCTCATCATCAACAAAGACGCCCTACTCATCCATGCCACAGGCAATGAAGGCAAAGACACAACCTATGGCGAAAGACTCGCTCCCGAGCTCAACCCCGACTTTAAAAAAGGCTTTTTGGCGGTGTCATCACCCCGTGAAGACTTCCACCAAGCCAACCACTGTGGCGATGCTGCCGAGTGGTGCCTATCAGCACCATCCACCAGTATCAGCCATGACAACACGGGCAAGCTCATTAGCTATCAAGGCACATCTCCTGCCACCGCTCGTGTCACAGGCACCGCCCTACTGGTCAAGGGGGCTTATCCTTGGATGAAAAATGAAAATCTGGTGCAGACCCTGCTTAGCACTGCCCAAGATTTTGACGACATCAAAGAACGCAGTCCAACATACAAAGGACTCAAACAAGTTGATGCCAAGCCAAATGATATCGACCACTATACCTATGAAGACAAGTATTATGTGGAAGCAGACCTTTCATGGCATGAACGTCGCACCATCAAAAACATCGGTGGTAAAAACATCACGCATGAAAGCGGCTGGGGGCTATTAGACACCATCGCTGCCACACAAGGCTATGGCGGTTTTTATTGGGATAATGTCGCACTAGATGTCACAGGCAAAGACACCGTGTCTGTTTTCTCTAACGACATCAAAGGTGAGCACGGCTTTACCAAAGCTGGTGATGGCAAACTTGTCCTAACAGGCAATAACACCTATCAAGGTGCCACCACCGTTGAGCAAGGCGTACTTGAAATCAACGGCAATAACGGCAACTCAGTCATCAATGTCACAGGTGGCGAGCTGACAGGCTATGGCACAACGGGCAACGTCAGACAAACCAGTGGTACGGTCAATAACGAAGGCAATCTAAGCATTCATGGCACTTATACCATGGATGGCAACAGCACCTTTAAAGCCAAATTTGGTAATCTTTTGACCGTTACCGAAAAAGCCACTTTGGACGGCACGCTGGACTTGTATGATGAAATCCAAGATGGACTCATCAAAGAGACCGGTTCAAAAAGCACCGTGCTAAGAGCAGGCGAGCTAAGCGGTACTTTTGACACCGTCACATCCAGCAACGCCCTATTTAGCATCATCAAAACCGAATACAGTGGCACAGTCGGCACCGATGGCAAGACCACGCCTGATGCCACCACCAAAACTGATGTGGTCGTCAGTGCCAAACGCAACAAACTGACCAACATGGGCAGTGGTAGCAATGCCAGCATCGGGCGACGTATGGTTGAGCAAAACATAGACAAAGTGCTTAGCGAACTAGATACCAAAGATGATGCAGGCACACTTACCACCAACGAGAAAGCCTTTGCCATAGGTTTTGCCAACAAAATGTCAATGGCAACCAACAAATCCTTGCTTAACACATCTGGCACGCCTGCCGTGATTGGCGACAGATATAACGAAGCCTTATTTGCCCTTGACCCTGCTTTTTATGCCAACAACGCCGTCCACGCCATCGAGCAAAGTAGCACCCAAGCGACCAATTTTGCCAAAAACATGGCAGACACCCCCAATGGCGTGTGGCTACAAAGCACCTATCAAGAATATGAGCTTGACCTGCCAAGCAGTCAAAGCGAGCGTGAAGTTCGCAACCAAAGCATTGGCGTGGCAAAAACAGGCGAGCGTTTTGGCTTAGGTTTACAGCTTGACCTAGGTCGCCTTGAACTGGATGAGCAAAACGGCAACACCAATCACAACATCAAAACAGACGTCGCCGCCGTAACTGTGGGTGTTAATGGCGATGTAGGCAACAACATCAAAGGCACCCTATGGGCAAAAGCAGGTGTGTTGGGCAGTGATGCCAAAAACAACACCCGTGCCAAACAAAAATATGACGGTCAGCTCTATGCTGGCGGTATCCACCTTGGCACATCACACGCTCTAAGCCCCAACGCCAGCATCAAGCCATACATCGGGGTCAGCTATCATCAATATCAGCATGACAATACCCACTTTGATGACGGTGTTGTGGTAGTTAAAGACATCGATGCCACCCGTTGGCAAGGCACCATTGGTGTAGATACCCAGTATCAAATCAGCCCCCAATGGCAAGTCCAAGCAGGACTACAATACGACAACGTCTTTAAACAAGACGCCACCGTTACCAGTGCTTACTCAGGCACCAACACCGATGTCGCTTTTGATGCATGGGGGACTGGCAAAGACAAAATCCAAGCCAGCGTTGGCACCAGCTATCAGATCGACCCAAGAAACCGAGTCAGCCTAGATTATGACTACTTTAAAAGCGAAAAGTCAGATGGCGACCGTGTACAGCTTACCCTAAGCAGTCGTTTCTAAGTCATCGTACAAGCATAAAAAACGGTTCAACATTAAATCTCTTTCCAAACTAAAAATAAACCCTTATAAGTATTGGGGTTGAAGTTTTCAAAAATCCATAAAAATCAGGGTTTGGAAAGAAGTCTATTGAACCGTTTTTTTGTTTTCAAGCTTTTTACAAAATCCGAATGCCCTGCCACAACGCATAAACGCCCAACGCCAGCAACATCACAGCAATGGCATGATTAAAAATCTCTTGGGAGAGTTTATTTCTAATATATGAGCCGATATACACAAAAAATAGCGAAATAAAAATCACAATGCCAAGTAGCCACATTTGCTTATTGCTAAACCCAATAATCACAGGGGCAAGCATGACGATTTGAATAATCTTGGTAATCAAAATGCTGATATTATTAACAATCACCATCTCATGTTTGGTGCGGTCAGTCCCCAACAAATAAACCATCAAAAACGCCACAATGGCATTGGTAACACCGCCGATAACCCCTGCAATAAACCCAAAAATTGCCATCGTAAGATTGTCTTTTTTAAATTTAATGCGATATTTGGTGTACTGGGTAATGACATAAAAAATCAGTGTAACACCCAAAAAAATTTTTAAATAACTCTCTGGGAATAGCAATAACAGCTTAACACCAATAATCCCACCGATAAAACTTGTCAAAAACAGCCAAAAATACTCTTTGCCGTATTTTAGGGTATTGCCAATAATCGTCCCGCCTGTACGTAGCATGATGAGATTTAAGACAATACACGGCACAACCACCATCGCCACCGCCACTTTTAATTCATAAAAACTGGCAATAATTGCCGTGCCGACAATGGGATAACCAAAACCGGTAATCCCATGCAACAACGCCCCAAGCACAAAAAAGACAATGATAATCCAATCATTATTATCAAACTGTGATAGCATGAACTGCCCTTATTCCAAATCATAAAAACGTGGGCAATTATCGCAAACTTTACCCAAAAAGTGATATGCACGATAAGTCATTGCTTATTCCAAAAACGAAAAACACCGCATAAAACGGTGTTTAACATCATTTAGATAAAGTGGTTAAATCAAGCAGGCTTATTGTCTTCATGTAAACGAGTGTTTAGCTCATCAATCACCAACGCCCACACAGCATCCAATTTCCACTCTTCTTGGATAAACATGAGCTGCTGTTCATCAAAAAACGGAGCTTCTTTTAAGGTTACGCCTTCTGGCAGTTGGTTTGCCTTGATAAAAGCATCAATCTCACTGTCTGAATTTGGCAGACCAAGCTGAGCAAATAGGTCGTTCATGGTGTGGTCGGCATTGTCTAACATGGCATTCTCCAAAAATAGTCCAAAGTAAATAAATAAATGGTAAGTCCTTAAACTTAGCTTTATTCTAACAAAATTTGGGCAAGGTATTGTGTACTTTATGTGCTGATTTTTATATAAATGTAAAAATCAAAGGCGAGCCTACACCAATGCCGACAAGATATTACCGCCCACAATGCGAATGCCCATCTCCAAAAGTGCCAGCACCAAAATGGCAACCAATGTCGAAAAGTCAAGCATGCCCAGATTGGGCGTGATTTTGCGAAATGGGGCGACAATCGGCTCTGCCATCTGCATGATAAGCTCCATGAGTGGGTGCATGACCTGAAACAGCATGATGACCCAGCTTAGAATGACCGACGCAAGCACGATGTACTGGAACATGTCAATGAGCGAGAGTATCGCTGTCAAACTGCCACTAAAAAACAGTACAAGCGGGGTCATGGGCTTACCCAAAATGCTCGCCATGCCTGCAATCTTGATAAAAGTCAAAAGCAACATCAGCACCACCGCCGATGTGCTAAATCGCCCCTTACCCAAGTCAGGAAAAATCCGCCCAAACAGCGTAACCACTGCCGAGAGCATGTAGGTAACTTTGGCATAAGGGTGCTTGGGGTCAATCTCAGCGAACTGAAACATAAACCTTAAAAAACAAATGATTAAGGCAAAATTGACAACGACATTAAAAATAATGGTAATCGGTTCATTCATAAGTGGTAGTTTCTATCATCAGTCATTGTTAAAATGATGTGGGTTAAATAATATTGGCAAATTGTGATTAAATTTTAGTATGGTAAGGTGTGTACCACGCACCTTTTAAATTGATTTATCAAGGGCAAATAAACTACCCCTACAATCCAAAATAATGATTAAAAAATTAATAAGTTGCTATTTTAAGTTGGGAATGAAGTAAAATTTAAATTATTTATCATCAAACAATCCACCCAGCTCCACACTTCTGTCATAGCACGCCACCATCGCCCGCCCAAACGCACCGCCGACGTCATCACGCTCTAACGAAGCCAACGCCTGTGCGGTCGTTCCGCCTTTTGATGTTACGCTCATACGCAGTGCCTGTGGGTCGCCATCTTTGGTAAGCAGTCCTGCCCCTATCATGCTTTGCACCGCCAAACGATGAGCATCATCGGCAGTCAGCCCCATTGCCACCGCTTGGGCGGTCATGTGTTCTAGCACATAAAAAAAGTACGCAGGAGCAGAGCCTGCCACCGCCGTAACAGCGTGCAGTTTGGTCTCATCGTCCACCCACACCGCCATGCCACAGCTTGTCATGACTGCCTCGCACACGTCCCTATCGGACGGGCTTGCCGTCTCATCGGCATACAGCCCTGTCGCCCCTGCTCCCACCGCAGACGGTAGGTTTGGCATGGCACGCACCACACGCCCACAGCCTAAGGCTCGTTGGAGTGTCGCACATGGCACGCCTGCCAACACTGACAAGACGAGCTTATCCGCCAAATATGGGGCAAGGCTTGGGGCAACGTCCATCAGCACTTGGGGCTTAACGGCAAGCACCACCACGTCCGCCTTTGTGATGAGTTCATGGGCGGTGTCAGGTGTGGCGGTCAATACGCCTTGACTGGCGAACCATTCTCTCTTATCGGTATTTTTGTCCGACACGCCAACGGTCAAGGTCAAATCATGACAACGTTTGGCGGTCAATAACCCCCCAATCATCGCCCCTGCCATGTTACCGCCACCGATGAATACCACCGTTTTATTTTGTAATGCGTGAAAGTCCGTCATGTATTGTCCTATTATCACTCTTTTAAAATTCTAACCAATCCGCCATTTTACATGAAATGCCCCAATTGTGCAAAACTTTCACACTCTATCCACCACAAGCAACGTCCGCCCCCACCGTCCATCATCAAACGCCCCACGCAAGGCATGGAACATAGCACTGTCAGTCAGCCACCACTTATCCATGCTCATCACAAGCACCATCTCATCATGGACATACAGCCCCCACAGATTAGCACGGTGCCATGTGGGAATGCTTAGGCGTTGGTAGAGTTTTTTACCGCTTAATTTGGTAAAGCCGATGTGGGTTTGACCGTCCTTATCCATATACGGCTCATAAATCCGCAACCGCTCATCACGGCGAACAGGTCGAATATAAGCCGATTTATCCATCAACAATTCACGCAAACCATCATGAAAATCCATAAAAATGGCAAATGTGGCGTTTTGTTTTAGGATAATTTTAGATGAATTTAGGGCGATTTTATCATCACTCATCTCATTTTGTAATAACAACCACAGCTCGTGATGATAGCGATACAGGGCATTTTTATAACGGCACAGCACCACCGCCCTGCCATTACCATTCACGTCATCGCCATCATCACCGCCTTGCCAAAAAATCTGTGTGCTATGGTCGCCATCATCACGAGCGGTCAATGCTAGGGTATCGCTGACGGTCTGATAGCTGGGCGGTAGGGGGTTATCCGCTTGCACAAAAAACCGCACCACCGCCGACTGCTCATGTGCCGACAGCGTGCGTAATGCATGAATGTCCAAACAGCTCACAAAAGGCGTGTGGGTCGTATCAAGGGTGCATTTTTTAACCAATTCAAACACCGTTTCGCTGATGAGTGCGTAAGCGTCATTCATGAGATGTGCGGTGCGAGCGATGTTTTGGCGAACCTTGGGGTTTAGGGCGGTTAGGCGTGGTAAGATGTCATTACGGATAAGACTGCGAGCGTTGTCGGTCATCTCATTGGTCGGGTCGTCCACATAGGGCAAGGCGTGGGCGTGGGCAAATGCGGTAATCTCGTGCCGAGACACACCGAGCAAGGGGCGATGTAGGCTCATCGTCCGCCCTTGTACGGTTTTGGCTCGCCATGCTCTCATGCCTGATAAGCCCTGCACGCCTGCTCCATTAATCAGTCGCATAAGCACCGTCTCGGCTTGGTCATCGGCATGATGAGCCACCAGTAGCACGCCATCATCTGTCATCGCCCCCATGAGTGCTTGATAACGGGCGGTGCGTGCTGATGTTTCGGTTTTTTTGGTCAGTGTTAAAGGCAGAATTTGCCAGTCAAATCCATGCTCGTCCGCCCACGCTCCCACCAGTCTCGCCCAGTCGTCATTTGCCTGTTGCATACCGTGATGAACGTGCAGGAGCGTGGGCAGCCTGTCCAATTTACCCTGCTGATACAACAGATAACAGCCATACGCCAGAGCGAGCGAATCTCGCCCGCCACTACACGCCACATATAAAGGATAAGGCACGTCATTTAGGGCAGACAAGGCGGACAAAATGGGGCAAGCGGTCATCTTATACCGCCAAATCCGCCAAATCGCCCTTGCGTTCTAGCCACGCCTTGCGGTCGGACGCTCGTTTCTTTGCCAAAAGCATATCCATAACGCCACTTGTTGCAGTAAAATCATCAATATCAAGCTGTACCAAACGGCGGGTATCGGGGTTCATGGTCGTCTCACGCAAATGGTCGGGGTTCATCTCGCCCAAGCCCTTAAAGCGGGTAATTTGCGGTTTGCCTTTGGATTTTGTTTTTTTCAAAATGGCGTTCAATTCATCATCGTCCAAGGCATAATGCACGTCCTTGCCGATGTCAATGCGATACAGTGGGGGCATGGCGACAAACAAATGTCCTGCTTCCACAAGCGAGCGAAAATGCTTGACAAACAACGCACAAATAAGCGTGGCAATGTGCAAGCCGTCCGAGTCTGCGTCCGCTAGGATACAGATTTTTTCATAGCGTAATTCGGACAAATCGTCAGACGCTGGGTCTACCCCTATGGCAATGGCAATGTCGTGTATCTCTTGGCTAGATAGTACGGTGTCGTGTGAGACTTCCCATGTGTTTAGGATTTTGCCACGCAAAGGCAGTATCGCCTGAAAATGGCGGTCTCGGGCTTGTTTGGCTGAACCGCCTGCACTGTCGCCTTCCACCAAAAACAGTTCCGCCCCGTCTTTAAATTCGCCCTTACAATCGGCTAGTTTACCCGGTAAGGCAGGTCCTTGGGTGATTTTTTTGCGGGCAACTTTTTGGGCGGATTTGAGCCGTTTTCCTGCTTTACTAATGGCAAGCTCGGCAATGGCTTTGGCGGTGTCGGGGTGAGCGTTTAGCCATAGACTAAATGCGTCTTTGGCAAGGGTCTGCACGAGCGGAGACGCTTCACGGCTTGACAGGCGTTCTTTGGTTTGACCGCTAAACTGTGGCTCGGCAAATTTTAAGGACAAAATATAATTGACCCCGTCCCACACGTCATCGGCGGTTAGGCGGACGTTTCTGGGCAACAGACTATGAATTTCACAAAACTCACGCAGTGCGTCCGTAATGCCTGTGCGTAGCCCATTGACGTGCGTACCGCCTTGTGCGGTGGGGATTAGGTTGACATAGCTTTCGCAAATGGGCGTACCTGATTCGGGTAGCCACGCTATGGCAAAAGTCGCCCCACCACGTTCGCCCCCTGTCGGCTCTTGGCTAAAATAAAATGGCGTATCAGGGATAATGGCAAGCTCGCCAAGCTGTTCGGTCAAATACTGCACCACGCCGTCTGTGTATTGCCAGCTTTCGCTATCACTTGGTTCAATTTCACTAATAAAGTCAATTTTTAGCCCTGCCGATAGCACGGCTTTGGCTTTTAGGTTGTGTTTTAGCGATTTGATTGAAAATCTGGGATTGTCAAAATACTGCTCATCTACCCAAAATCGCACCTGTGTGCCACGTTTTTTCTTGGTGGGGGACGGCTCGTGGATTAGGGGCGTTGTCGGTACGCCATGCTCAAAACTCATCTGATACTGCGTGCCGTCTCGCCACACAACCACGTCCACACGCTTGGATAAAGCATTGACCACGCTAATGCCCACGCCATGCAAACCGCCACTAATGGCATAATTATCCGTGCTAAATTTGCCCCCTGCGTGTAGGCGTGTCAAGATGAGCTCCACGCCCGACTGCTTAAATTCAGGGTGAATGTCGGTGGGCATACCCCGTCCGTCATCAAGCACCGACAGCGAGCCGTCAGCGTGCAAGGTTACGGTGATGTGCTTGGCGTGTCCTGCCAACGCCTCGTCCACCGAGTTGTCAATAACCTCTTGGGCAAGGTGGTTGGGACGTGTGGTGTCGGTGTACATACCAGGGCGGCGGCGGACGGGTTCTAGCCCTTCTAGGACTTCTAGGTTTTGGGTGGTGTAGTTGGTCATTGTGCTTTTATGGATAATAAAAAGGGGTATTGTAACCGATTTTGGCGGTGTTGGGAATGTTGGGATTTAGCCGTTCACATTTACCACATCGCCATGCTCCGAACAATTCTTCCCACCCCAATCACACATCGCACGCACCACAGGCATTAAAGACAACCCCTTGTCAGTTAGGCTGTATTCTACTTTGGGCGGGATTTGCGGGTATTCTTTGCGATTGACCAAGCCGTCATTTTCCATTTCTTTTAGGGTGTTTGACAGCATTTTAAAGGTAATCGTACCACCCAAAAGTCGCCGTAATTCGTTGTATCGCACCACTTCATATTTTGCTAATACAAAAATAATCAACAATTTCCATTTGCCGTTAATAATAGACAAGGTGTAATTAAAATAAGGCGTTTCATCATCAAAACTAAGCGGAACAAAATCGGTCATCTCGTTATCCTTTTAACTATCCAAAAAGATAGTATCTACCAAAAAAGTGCATACTTGTTAAAAAAATCATATGAATTATAATAACCAAACTATCCACAAAAAGCAATGCGTTATGAATGAATTACAGCACGCCTTAGACAAAATCCACTCTGCCGACACGCTCATCATCGGGGCAAGTAACGGCTTATCCATTAGTGAAGGCATTCATATTTTTGGCTCAAACCAAGATTTTTATGACCATTTTGGCGACTTTGCCCAAAAGTTTGGCTTTAATAACATCATTCGGGGCTGTTTTTATCCTTTCAGGCAGCCTGAAAATTATTGGGCGTATTTTGCCAGACTTTATCATTATATGAACATCAAACGCCCCGTTACTATGGTGATGAATGATTTGTATCAGCTTGTCCAAGATAAAAATTATTTTGTTGTTACCAGTAATTTTGACAACCATTTTCGCCTAGCAGGTTTTGATGAAAATCGCTTGTTTGAAATTGAAGGCGTAGGCAAAGATTTAGAATGCCAAACCTGCCAAAGCGTATTTGACGGCACGGATATTTTGACCCAGTTGGCACAAATCGAAAATGGGGCAATTGCCACATCAGACATTCCCAAATGCCAAGAATGCAGTGGTGAATTAAAAATCCACGTTCAGCTTGATGAGCATTTTGTTTTTGATAAAACATGGCAACAAAAAAGACACGCCTATCAAGACATATTGGCACAGGGCAAACATGGCAATACGGTTTTATTGGAATTGGGCGTGAGCATAAGAAATCAGCTCATCAAACAACCTTTTATGCAATACACCTACCAAAATCCCAATGCCTTTTATATCAGCATCAATAAAGGCGAGCTGTGGATACCCGATGAAATCGCAAATCGGTCGGTGGGGGTTAATGGCGATTTGGCAAGTGTTATTCACGATTGGGCAACAAGATGACATTACAGCAATATTTACACGCCAATATTTTTAATCAAACAATTTATCAGCACCTGCAAAATGATTTTGACCATTGGTATGAATTGTTATGCCAAAAAATAGCATTTCATTTTGACAGTCATTTACACGGTATCAATCATTGTGGGCGAGTACTGTTATATGCCTTGATATTAGCAGATAAATTAGGGCTTGATGATAAAAGCAAAACCATACTTTGTCATACCGCCGTATTTCACGACAGCGAACGATTTGATGACGGTTATGATATCGGTCATGGCAAACGTGGGGCAGATGATTATAAAGATTATTGTCAAAAATATGAATTGCCTTTTTATATAGAAAGTTATTGGGCAAGTTATTATCATGACCTGCCTGATGATATTGGCATGAATGAAATTCCCAAACAGTCTGATAATAATAAAAACGCCCTATTTTTATATCGCTTATTTAAAGACGCAGACGCACTAGACCGTTATCGGCTGGGTTTGGACGCTTTGGATAAGAAGTTTTTAAGAATTAATGAAAGTAAACAATTGGCAGAATTTGGTAAACAGCTCGTGCTTGCAACCGAAGATGATGTGCCAAATTCTGTAAGCGAGTTAAAGGGGCTATTAAATGTCTAGATATGGGTTTAGTTTTGGTTCAGAAATTGCACCTGCTGGGGTGGATTTGGCGTATGACGACAAAATTCGCCTGTTTGCCGATAAATTGACACAAGCGGACGCCATTTTGGTGGGTGGAGCAAGTGGAATGTCGGCGGCGAGCGGTTTTCGCCATTATTATGAGCCTGATGAGCATTTTGTGCGTCAGATGAGTGCGTTTCGGGACAAATACGGCTATCAGAGCGGTTTTGACGGCTTGTATCATCGCTATCAAAACAGCCGTGAGCGGTGGGGATTTTTTGCCCATTGGATTAGCATGATTTTGGACGCTGATGTGGGTGAGACGTATACCGACATTGCCAAACTCATGAAAAATAAGACTTTTCATGTGATGACAACCAATCAGGATTTTCAATTTGAAAAAGTGTTTGACACCGATAAGGTCAGTGCCATTCAGGGCGACTGGCGGTATATTCAGTGCAGTCGGCGGTGTCATGATGAGATTTATGATGCCAGCGAGATTTATCCCAAGTTGGACAAACTCATCGATAATGACCTGTGCTTGGCAGACGAGCATATCCCCAAATGCCCAAAATGTGGACGAGAAATGGAGCCGTGGGTGCGTTCGCCCGTGTTTTTGGAAGGCAAAAAATACCAAGACGAATACCGCAAAATCCGTGAATTTTTGGACGAGTTTGGCGGTCAAAACATCGTATTTTTGGAACTTGGCGTTGGGCGAATGACCCCGATGTTTATCCAAGAACCGTTTTGGCAACTCACTCATCAACTCCCCAATGCTTTTTATATCACGGTTAATCCGCACCATGCCATTATCCCAAAAGCATTGGCACATAAGGGATTGGCGATACACGCCGATATTTTAAAAGTGCAAAAGGATACGCTTGGGGTGCTTGGGGTGGGTTAATGCATACTACCCACCCCCAAAACTTCTCCGCCACGCTTGCGGGGACACGCCAAATTTATCCTTAAACTGCATACGCAAATTACTCGCCGTACCAAAACCTGCCTTTTGGGCGATACGCTCCATATTATCATTGCTTGTTTCTAGGCATTCTTGGGCATAAGCTAGGCGTTTGGCGGTGAGCCACTCCGATAAGGTCATGTTAGTGGCGTTTTTAAAATGACGGTTAAAACTTCGTTTGGACAAATGCACCCTATCCGCCAACTCGTCCAATCGGTGCGTATCAGCCAGATTTTTACTCAAAAAATCAAGGAGCTCGTTAATCTTATCATCTTTGGTGTGGCTCGTTACAGGCATTTGCACAAACTGAGCCTGACCGCCTTCACGGTGTGGAGCGGACACATAGACCCGTGCCAAATGGTTCGCCACACTCACGCCATACAGCGTACGGATAAAATACAAACAGCAGTCCAGCCCAGCTGATGCCCCTGCCGACGTCAAAATGTTGCCGTCATCCACATACAGGCGATTGCCATCTAGGGCAATGTCGGCAAACTGCTCACGAAATGCCCACTCGCCTGCCCAATGCGTAACCACCGTACGACCTGATAATATGCCCGCATAGCCTAGCCCAAACGTGCCATAGCATAAGCCGATGATTTTTTTGCCGTTTTGGTGAGCCGATTGCAGTTTTTCCACAAATACCCTGCTTGGCATATCGCCCACCCACCCTGCAATCACGATGATGTCGGCACTATCCATAAGCGATAAATTGCCCTGCACGGCAATCTTTACCCCAAATTCGGTCATAATCGCACGACCGCTATCGCTACATACGCTAAATTCAAACAACGCCTTGCCGTCCACTTGAGCTTGAAACAGCGAAAATGGCAAATTAAAGACAAAATCGTTACAGCCGTTTTGGGCGTATAGGGTGAGTTTGGGTGGGGTGTGCATTATTTACTTATTTTTAATTTATCTACCGAAAAACTTTTTTCAAAACCATACATATCAATGATTTTGGCTTTGGTGTATTTTAAAGAAGTTTCATCTCCGTTAAAATTACAGACTTTTGCTTGTTCTTGTGTTTGCAATTCATCAATAACATCCTTATTTGCTAAATAAAACTCATGGATAGCTTCTAGCGATGCCTTATTAAATTTTCTAAATTTACAATCGGAAAATTGTCTAAAAGTTTCACAAAAATAAGTATCATACGCAGGTATAATAGCAAATACACCGAGCAATATCTTTGTAACCAACACTAACTCTCTTTCTGCATTTAGAATAACACGCTCTTTAACGTTTTCATAAAGGTTTAATATTCTTTCAATATTATCATTATAACCATCAACATCAATTTCCCAAACCGATATATCTTGGCTGTAAATATATTCAACCAAATCTTTTAAATAAAATGGATTTTTTTGCAATAAAAAACTTGACCCACGAAGCATCCCCCAACTTGCTAGGTAAGACCATAATACATAACAACTTTTCTCAATATCAATCTTATTATTGATTTTTGAAAAATAAAAATGCGAATAACAAAAATCAAAACTTCTATAACGGTGTTTTTCATCCTTATTTTTCTCCCAGAAATCATTAACCACATCTTGAATATCATAACATACAAAATTTTCCATATTAAACTCCCATGAATTGATAAAATAGAACCGCATTATAACATTTGCTCATTAAAATTGGAACAATTTCAAAACATAAAAACGGCAAAATCCTTGCGATAAATGGCAATATTGCCCATAGTCAAATCATATTACTTATCCTAAAATATCACCAAATCCATTTAATTTTAAGGCTATTTTATGAAAACCGCCCTATTAGTCATTGACGTACAAAACGAATATTTTGGCTCGGCAAATGGTAAATTTGACCAGTTCAACGTAGACGCTATCGCAAGCGACATCGCCAAACACGCCCAAAGCGTATCCGATAACGGCACGCTTGTCATTGGCGTTCAGCACATCATGGCGGAAGATTATCCGCTATTTGCCAAAGGCTCGCACGGAGCAGAACTGCATTCATCGGTAGCAGACATTTTGGCGGACAAACCGCTTGTACAAAAAGCCCACGCCGACAGTTTTTTAAACACGGGTTTGCTTGATATTCTAAAAGAACACGGCATTGAGCAGGTGGACGTATGCGGTATCATGACCCAAAACTGCGTAACCCACACCGCCTTATCGCCCCTTGCCAAGGGCTATAAAATCCGTGTCTTATCAAGCCTTTGCACCGCACCGAGTGAGCTTATCCACCAAATCGCACTGGGGGCATTAGCCGACCGTGATTGGATTGAAGTGGTTTAAATTTTTAAATCATAAAAAAACACCGCCCAACGATTCGCTGAGCGGTGTTCCCTTATTTCCCAAAGAGCCTTACCCCCTCAAACTCCCCATATCAATCACAAAGCGATATTTCACATCGCTTTTTTGCATACGCTCATAGGCGGTGTTAATGTCCTGCATATTTATCATTTCCACATCTGGCACGATATTATGCTCGGCACAAAAATCCAGCATTTCTTGGGTCTCGGCAATTCCGCCAATCACAGACGCAGAAATGCTACGGCGACCCATAATCATCGGCACGGTATTAATGGTTTGTTCCAGCTCGCCCACCAAACCGACCAGCACCAGCGTACCGTCCAAGGCAAGTGTCGGTACATAAGGCTTTAAATCGTGGGTGTATGGCACGGTGTCAATGATGACATCAAAGGTGCTGGCGACTTCCTTCATCTGATTTTCATCGGTGGATAGCACCACACGGCTCGCCCCCAAGTGGTAAGCGTCATCGGATTTGCCAAGCGAGCGGGTAAAGAGCGTAACGTCCGCCCCCATAGCATGGGCAAGTTTGACCGCCATATGCCCAAGTCCACCCAGTCCGACCACGCCCACTTTGGTGCCTTTGCCAACTTTCCAATAACGCAGGGGCGAGTAGGTGGTAATGCCTGCACACAGTAGCGGGGCGACCGCTTGGGTGTCCAGATTTTCGGATACTTTTAACACAAAATCTTCGCTCACCACGATAGACGTGCTGTAACCGCCTTGGGTCAGCGTGCCGTCATGGCGGTCAAGACTGCCGTAAGTGCCTGTGTTGCCGTGTTCGCAGTACTGCTCCAAACCGTGCGAACAGGGCGAGCAGGTACGGCAAGAATCCACCATACAGCCCACACCCACCAAATCACCAACTTTAAATTTATGGGCGTTGTCGCCGACTTTGGCAATGCGTCCGATGATTTCGTGTCCGACCACAATCGGATAAGTGTGGGTAAAGCCCCAGTCGTTACGGGCGGTGTGCAAATCGCTATGGCACACGCCACAGTACATAATGTCAATCAGCACATCGTCTGCACGCAGTTCACGGCGTTCAAAACTGTGTGAGGCAAGTGGTGTGGTTGGGCTAAATGCGGCGTAGGATTGGGTGGGATAGGTCATGATGTTTCCTAGATGATTGAAAATATGGGTATTATAAAGGGTTTGGGTTATTTTGGAAAATTGATAATTGTGATATGTGGATATAGGGCAGATTGATAATGTTGCCTGTCTTGCATTTACCCATACCGCATTACCCATTTATCAATTCATACTCATCAACAATCTCTTTAAATAAACGATACGACTGGTGCATTTTGTCTTCGTCCCAAATATAGCCCGTACACATGATTTCGTCCACGCCTGCAAATTCTTGGCGAAACTTGGTGTATTGTTTGGCAACGGTCTGTTTGCTACCAATAAAAATCCCTGCCGTTTGCATGGCAATAGAACGCTCTTCGCTTGCCGAATAATAGTCAATCTGTGCCACAGGGGGCTGAATGGGAATGTTAATGCCACGTTGTTCATTTAAAAACAGTTGAATCAGCGTGCTGTTGTTATAATGGGCTTCTTCGTCCGTCTCGGCAACGGCAATGTTCCAGCAGATAATCACATAAGGCTTGGAGCAATGCTTAGACGGCTTGAAATTTTGGCGATAAATGGCAATCGCCTGCTGTTGCTCCATGGGCATAAAATGGGACGCAAACACATAAGGCAAGCCACGCTCGGCGGCAAAATAGGCACTTGTCGTGCTTGACCCCAACACATAAAGTGGAACTTGGGTATTCATCGCAGGTATGGCATTGACCCCATGGGGCTGTTCCGCCCCAAAATAGCCTTGCAAATCGGCAACGTCTTGCTCATGGTTGGTCGCCTGCCTGCGTAAAGCTCGGGCGGTCATGGGGTCAGCTCCCCTTGCTCGCCCCACCCCAATCTCCACACGGTTAGGATACAAGGTTGCCAGCGTGCCGTATTGCTCTGCCACAAGTAGCGGGGCGTGATTGGGTAGCATTACCCCGCCTGCCCCTGCCTTAATGCGGTCGGTATGGTGCAAAATCTGCCCCACCAAAATCTGCGTGGCGGTGCTGGCATAGGCTTTGATGTTGTGATGTTCGGCAATCCAATACCGCTCAAACCCAAGCTCATCGGCAAGGCGAGCTTCACGGAGCATGGTCTCAATGGCTTGTTTATGCGTTTGTCCTTGACGGACTGGCACAAGGCTAAGTGCGGATAATTTCATAATCATTCATCATAAGCAAATAAAAAGCCTATTATACAAAGATTGATATTATTATAAAAATTGATAATTGTTATATACAGGTATCAGTAAAAATGATTTATCCCGCTATTCATCTCATCACAAACCTTAATGGTTACTATGGCGTTATCAGGCAATGCGGTAAATTCATCCAAACCCTTATCAATTCTCCCAAAATAAACCAACCCTGATGCACTGCCAAAATTGCCCGTAAATATGGCTAAATTGCCCCAAGGGGCGTAGTAGGTCAAGTCGCCTGCTTGGGCAGAGTGGCTTTTGGGGTGTTTTGGGTGGAGTGATTGGCTAGTGGTTGATTTGAACATCAACTCTATCACGCCCCAATGCTTGATTTAATCCGTCCGTTTGGATAACTTTGCCAATGCGAGTATAGCGATAATCACTATAAAAACTTTCATAAAAAATCACCAACGTATCGCCTTGATACAGCATGACATCGCCAACATGAATTTGCCCCACAAGCTTGTCATTATTTGGCAATGCCTTTGGCAAGGTGGCAAATTTTTCATTGCCCAAATGGTCTTGCATGGATAATTGAAGTGGAAATAACTCAGTAAAGGCTTGGGCGGTTGGGTTGTCTTCTAACGCCACATCAAATGCTTGATTGTTTATGGTCAGTTTGACGGTTTGTGCCTTTGGGGTGGTAGGTTCATTCATTGATTGCTCCTGTGTGGACGGACTGTTTGGGGCTTGGGCATGACACGCCATTAAGCATAAACTTGCCAAAAACCATAATCGTTTCATCATCTCTCCAAAAATACCTGCCGTCCAAAACTCATCAGCATTCAGACGGCATTTTGTTTATTTTAAATTGGCTTTAAAAAACTGCTCAAATTTATCAAAGGGAATTTTACCTGCCTGATTGTCATACAAATCCACATGCGTGGCGTTTGGTACGATATACAGCTCTTTGTTGGTGCTGCCTAATGCTTTAAAAGCGTCTTCGCTAAAATAGCGACTGTGGGCATTTTCGCCATGCACGATAAGGGCTGGGGTTTGCATTTCTTGGGCGTACTGCAAAATCGGCATATTGATAAAAGCGATACTGCCTGTACTTGCCCATGAGCCGTTGGGATTAGAATTGACCGCTCGTGGGTGAAAGCCCCGTTTGGTGGTATAAAAGTCAGAATACTCTTTGATAAACAATGGCGTATCTGCTTTAAAATCTTCGGCTCTTAGATTATTCGCTGGCAACAAATCGGCATAGCCCTGTTGTGATGACTGGGTACGAGTGTGGCTTAGCTCCTGTCTCATCGTATGGCGGGCGGTTTTGTCCACGCTGTCGTTATAGCCGTTTGCCATGACACGGGTCATGTCGTACATGGTGCTGGTGGCAACCGCCTTAATGCGAGTGTCGCTAATCGCTGAATTTAAGGCAAATCCGCCCCAACCACACACGCCAAGCACGCCAATTTTGTTGCTATCTACGATGTCTAAATTTGCCAAAAAAGCCACACTTGCCGAAAAATCTTCGGTGTTAATCTCAGGGCTTGGCACATTTCTGGGTAGTCCTGAGCTTTCGCCTGTGTACGAACCGTCAAAGGCAAGCGTAACAAAACCACGCTCGGCAAGCGTTTGGGCGTACAATCCTGAAACCTGTTCTTTGACCGCCCCAAAAGGTCCTGATACGGTAATGGCAGGCAGTTTGTCTTTGGCGTTTTTAGGAATGTATAAATCGCCCACAAGGGTAATTCCATAGCGGTTTTTAAAGGCGACTTTGCGATGTTCCACCTTGTCCGATTTTGGAAAAACTTTATCCCAATCTTGGGTTAGTTTTATGGTTTGGGCGGGTATGGTAATTTCGCTGACAGATGTGGGGACAGGATTTGCCATGGCATTTACTCCTAACAATGTGGTTAATAATAAAGCGGTGCGGATTTTCATAAAAAGCCTATCAATTAAAAGATAAGTCATTGTATCAAGTTAAAAATACGATGATAATACGCTAAAAAGTTGATATACTATGAACTTGAAGTTAATAAATCCAATTTTATGCGTCAAAAAATCCAAAAAGAAAACTACAACGACTTATATGCCTTCTATATGGTCGCTTGTGAGAAAAATTTTAGTAAAGCGTCCGCCAAATTGGGCATTTCCGCTCCTGCTTTATCCAAAACCATTCGTCTTTTGGAAAATCGCTTGGGACTGCAACTTTTTAACCGCACCACTCGCACGGTTGCCCTAACCCAAGCAGGCGAACAGCTTTTTGCCACCGCCCAAAAGAGCTTTGCCAGCATTGACAGCGAGCTTGACCGCCTTGCCCATTACCGAGACACCCCAACAGGCACGGTCAAAATCACAGCAGGACTGCAAGTCATCATCGACATCTTCATCCCACGCCTTGCTCATTTTAATCATCAATATCCTGAGATTGTGCTTGAATTTCATGCCGAAAATCAGTTTGTGGACATCATCACACAAGGCTTTGATGCTGGCGTGCGGTTGGGTGATGATGTTGATGAAATGATGATAGCCACCAAAATCAGCGAGCCATTAAAAATGTGCGTGGTCGGCTCACCTGCCTTGTTTGAAAAACATGGATTTGTCAAAGCCATTAGCGAATTGGGACATTTTCCAAGTGTGGGCTATGTGATGAGTACGGGCAAATTGTACGAATGGGAATTTAGTGAGCATGGCGAAACGGTCAAAATCACACCGCCTGCCAACATTGTCTGTGATGATGACAACGCCATAAAAACCGCCTGCCTGCATGGGCTGGGCTTGGCGTATCTGCCAGAGAGTTTGGTAAAAAATGAGTTGGCGACAGGGGAGCTGATTGCGGTATTGCAAGCGTTTTGTCCGTCCTTGCCTGCTCTTTATTTGTATTATCCGCACCGCAAAGTCTCGCCTGCCTTGCGTGCGGTGATTGAATGTTTGAGAATATAACATGAAAAAAGGTACGAACTGAACCGACCCCCAAATCTTAGACATAAGATTAAAGGTTAGGTTGTTGCAAGTGGTTGTATTAACCCTAATTGGACTAAGTTTCTGTACTTAACAGGACTTAGTCCTTTTAATTTGCTCTTTATTCTATCATGATTGTAGTAGTGTATGTACTCATCAATCACTTGTTTAAGTTCATCTGTTGATGTAAATGTGGTTGTCTCATAAAATATCTCTTGTTTTAGCGTACCAAAGAAGCTCTCTATCACAGCATTATCCAAACAATTGCCTTTTCTTGACATGCTTTGGGTTAAGCCTTGTTCTTTTAGGGTTTGTTGATACTGGTGCATTTGATAGTGCCAGCCTTGGTCTGAATGAATGATGGGTTTGTCATCCATCTTTTCTTGGCTTAGCTTGGATAGGGCATCATTTAACATCTCTTTGTCCAACTCATACGTTGGTCTGTCCTTCATCGTATAACTGACAATCTCACCATTAAACAAGTCGATGATGGGCGATAGGTAGAGTTTTCTTTGAATGACACTGCCATCATTTGCCTTGTCTTGTACTTTAAACTCTGTGATGTCTGTTGCCCACTTTTGATTGGGTTTGTCTGCTTTAAAGTCTCTTTTGAGTATATTGTCCTGAATGGTATCTTTGCCCATTGTGCCTTTGTAAGTATTAAACTTACGTTGACGACGAACCAATGCTTTGAGTCCAAGTTTAGCCATCAGTCGTTGCACTCGTTTATGATTAATGACCATGCCTTTTTGGGCAAGCTGATTGTTAAGCTCTGATGTGATTCTACGATAACCATACCTGCCCTTGTGTTGGTGGTAGATGTGGTTAATGTGTTCTTTTAAGTCAAGGTCTTTGTCAGGCTTTGTACTTTGACGAATGTGGTAATAAAACACACTTCTTGGCAAGTTTGACACTGCCAATAAGTCAGCAAGTTTGTGCTTATGCCTTAATTCTTGGATGATCAGGACTTGTTCTTTGTTTGTACTGATTGTTCCTTTTGACGAATTAAGGCATCTAGCTTTTTTAGATAGTCATTCTCTGCTCTAAGATAGGCAAGTTCATCAAGCAAATCATCCACACTTTTTTCGTGGTCTTGTTTGGTTTTCCAAGTTGATTTGGTTTTATTAGCGTTGTGTTTGTTTGACATTGCTTTTTTGCCTTTGGGTTTGGGTATTAGTCCCATTATACCAAAGGCTTGGTAGGACTTTAACCAAGTTGACAGTAAAGAAGGTTGTGGCAGATTAAGCTCTATGGCAAGTTGTGTAAGCGATTTGCCCTGTTGTATGGCTTGAACGGCATTAAGCTTAAAATCTGTGTCATAGACAGCCTTTGTGTGTCGTCTTTTTATGCCATCAATGCCATGTGCTTGATAGAGTTTAACCCATAGCTCTACGGTTGTGTGGTTTAGATTAAAGTGTTTGGCGGTTTGTTTGTAGCCATGATGATTAAGATAATACCCAATCACAGACAGTTTAAAGTCGGTTGTGTATTTTGCCATAAAAAGCACCCCAAAGGTTAGTGTGTCTAACTTTTGGGGTGCGGTTCAAACTTCGCACCTTTTTATTATCATAAACACCAATATTTTTAACGCAAACTATGCAAAAAGTGCATATGGCGATGATATTGGCTCACGATGTCGTTGATGACCCCTTCGGTACTCCACCCCATGATGTCATAATCCTGCCCGCCTTCGCCCAAATGCACTTCGGCACGGTAGTAGGTCTGGGTGTCGTCATCGCTTGCGGTGCTTGTGTCATCATCGCTATGGACAAAATCAGGCTGGGCGTGGCTTGACAGACGCACCTTATAGACAAAGTCAATCTCATTGCCGTGATTGGTCAGCAGTACCACACTGCCTGATTTTTCATTTAAGACCTTAGCGTCCACACCCAAGCCCCGTAGCTCTTCTGCCACATCTTCACACGCCTGCTTAACGGTTGTATCAATAAAACGGCTCACCGCAGAGCGACTTGGAAAATTCATAATCACGTGTAGTCTTTCACGCCACACGCCACCGCCTTGGGCAGGTAGGGGTACGCTTAGGTTTTGTTGTAGGATTTCTTGCTTTTGAGCGTCCACATTTAGAGCCTTTAACAGCCCATACATGGCTATCATCAGCACGGTTACAAAGGGCAAGGCACTGGCGATTGCCATAGTTTGCAACGCCCCAAGACCGCCTGCCAGTAGCAGAGCAATGGCAACCACGCCTGCCCCGATTGACCAAAACAGGCGATAACGCACCCCACGACTGCCCTTACCATGCGAGCAAAGCATATCCATAACCAAAGCCCCAGAGTCGGCAGACGTGATAAAAAACACGATAATCATGGCAAGGGCAACATAGCTAAACAGCCCCGACATGGGCAGTTGTTCTAAAAAGGCAAATAAAGACAGCGATACGTCTTTGTTGATAATCTCGCCGAGCATGGTGTTGCCTTGATTTAAAATCATATCAATGGCAGAGTTGCCAAACACCGTCATCCACAAGAATGTAAAGCCGGCTGGGACAAACAGCACCCCAAGCACAAACTCACGAATGGTACGCCCACGAGACACACGAGCGATAAACAAACCGACAAATGGAGCCCAGCTTACCCACCAACCCCAATAAAAAATCGTCCAACCGCCAAGCCAATCGGTCTTGTCATAGGCATATAAGTTAAAGGTTAAGCCGACAATGTTTGAGATATACGAGCCGACATTTTGCACATAAGCCTGCATCAAAAACACCGTTGAGCCAGCAAACAGCACAAATAGTAGTAAAATCACCGCCAAGCCCAAATTAAGCTCGGAGAGCATTTTTACGCCCTTATCCAGCCCCGACATCACCGACACAGTCGCCAACGCACAGATGACCGCAATCAGCACCACTTGGCTCGTTGTCCCCACAGGAATGAACGAGAACAGATGATTGAGCCCTGTATTGACCTGCAACGACCCATAGCCCAAGGAAGTCGCCAAACCAAACAGCGTCCCCACCACCGCAAACACGTCCACCGCATGACCGATAGGACCATAAATCTTATCGCCGATAAGCGGATACAATGCCGAACGTAGGGTAAGTGGCAAATTATGCCGATAAGCAAAAAACGCCAAAATCAGAGCCACCACCGCATACACCGCCCAAGCGTGCAAGCCCCAATGGAAAAAGGTCAGTCGCATGGCTTGGCGAGCAGCGTCCACCGTGCTACCGTCCCCATGTGGCGGACTCAAAAAGTGCATGACAGGTTCTGCCACGCCAAAGAACATCAGCCCAATGCCCATGCCTGCCGAAAACAGCATGGCAAACCACGAAAAATTACTATAATCAGGGCGAGAATGGTCAGGGCCAAGCTTGATGTTACCCAGTTTGGATAAGCCCAAATACACACTAAACAGCAGTATCAGCCCCACCGTCAGCACATAGTACCAGCCAGCGTTATCCACAATTGCCGATTGTATGGCGTTAAAGGTTTTTTCTGCCAGCTCAGGCAGTAGCACCGCAAACAGACTGATAAAGGCAATCAGCCCTGCCGATGTCAAGAACACGGGCGGATTTAGCCCATGTTTGTGTTTTTTGGGTACAGGCGTACTCATATTACACTCCTTATTGTCAATGGTAGTGCAATAAAATATGGATAACGCCTAAATAATTTGGTTAAAACCGATTGGTAAACACACCAATCCTATTCATATTTGATTGCACCAATGGGGTTAATTTTGAGCAACATTTGCACAAAATTTGTTAATATTCAAAGGATTGTAACATAATTTAGCCAAAAAATAAAATTTGGTTGAGAATTGGTATCATTATGATAAAAAAAGACCGCCCAATTTAAGACAGTCTTTTTTAACATCAAAACAATATTAAAACAACATCAAGAATAATGCACCACCGAACGAATCGATTTACCTTCGTGCATCAAATCAAACGCATCATTGATTTGGTCTAATGGCATGGTATGCGTAACAAAGGGCGACAAGCGGATTTTGCCACTCATGGCATCTTCCACCATTTTGGGCAACTGGGTGCGACCTTTGACACCGCCAAATGCCGTGCCTTTCCATGTTCTGCCCGTAACGAGTTGGAACGGACGAGTAGCAATTTCCTGTCCTGCCCCTGCCACACCAATAATCACCGACTGCCCCCAGCCACGATGAGCCGACTCCAACGCCGACCGCATGACTTCCACATTACCAATACATTCAAAGGTGTGGTCAATACCCCATTTGGTCATTTCAATCAGCACTTCTTGGATTGGCTTGTCAAAATCTTTGGGGTTTAGGCAATCGGTTGCCCCGAACTCTTTTGCCAAAGCGAATTTTTCAGGGTTGGTGTCAATGGCAAAAATTCGCCCAGCGTTCGCTTGTTTTGCCCCTTGAATCACCGCCAAACCGATACCGCCCAAGCCAAACACCGCCACAGAGTCGCCTGCCTGCACTTTGGCAGTGTTGTGTACCGCACCGATGCCTGTCGTTACCCCGCACCCGAGCAAGCACACTTCTTGGGGGTTGGCATCGGGGCTGATTTTGGCAAGCGACACATCGGCAACCACCGTGTATTCGCTGAACGTGGAACAGCCCATGTAGTGATAAATCGGCTTGCCTTCGTATGAAAAACGGCTTGTGCCGTCTGGCATCACGCCTTTGCCCTGCGTGGCTCGCACGGCAACGCACAGATTGGTTTTGTTGGACTGACAAAACTCACATTCGCCACATTCTGCCGTATAAAGCGGAATGACGTGGTCGCCCACTGCAACGCTCTCTACGCCTTCGCCCACTTCCACCACCACGCCC
The DNA here is from genome assembly GCF_039693965.1 of Moraxella sp. K1664. Classification (NCBI taxonomy): domain Bacteria; kingdom Pseudomonadati; phylum Pseudomonadota; class Gammaproteobacteria; order Moraxellales; family Moraxellaceae; genus Moraxella; species Moraxella sp. K1664. The sequence goes on along the minus strand of NZ_CP155576.1, from coordinate 1,447,220 downwards.
GCCCCTTCGTGTCCGAGCACGACAGGGAACAGCCCTTCGGGGTCTGCCCCAGACAGCGTGAATGCGTCTGTGTGGCACACGCCTGTGTGGGTGATTTTGACCAAAACTTCGCCTTTTTTGGGGCGTTCTACGTCAATTTCTACGATTTTTAAGGGCTCGTTGGGGGCAAATGCCACCGCCGCACGGGATTTAATGGTGTTCATAAAGGATACCTAATTGTAAAAATGGCAAATATTATAAGGCGTTATAGATATTTTGGCTAATTGATAATTGTGATAGGTGGGTATTAGTTGGAGTGATAAGTGGGTTTAATGGTAAAATACCGCCCATTTCTAGGCGATATTATTTGCCGCATTTGAGTTTTAAATTTTTAGATACAAGTTAATGATTCATAATTCAAATCAATGAGTACTTCATCTAAGGATACTAACTTATTTTTAGTAATATCATAACCAAATTGATTCAAATCAACATTACTTATCATTGCATTCTTCCAGTCAATAATCTCTTGGTCAATAGCACCTATTTCATCAAGCAATGCGTAGAATGATATTTTTTCAGAAATAGATTGGGTATTTAACAAAGTTGTTTTGATTAATCTTCTCAACTCATCATCATTTTTTAATCTCTTAATTAATGGAGTGTATAAAAATCTATGATAATAATCAAACTCGTGATAGTTACCCAACACATCAGCCAAAAAATCTAAAATATTTTCTGGTTTTCCGCATATCATTATTAAATTAAATGCAAGACTTTCACTTAATCTTGGTTGGTTTTTAACCAATTCATCAAAAATATCTAATAACTTTTTATCATTAGCCCAGCCCTGACATAGAGCCATAAGCCGTCCTTCATGTTGATATACATCTTCTATATTGCTAACGAGATGATAAATATCTTTATCATCACTAAATAAATCACCAAGTAGCTTTCCGCAAGTTATGGCAATTGCTGAATTTTTGCTATCAACATATTCAATTAATATCTTTTTTAATTGATTTTTGTCTGTTGTATTTTTGATTAAAAAATTCATCAAATTACCATCATGGATAGTTTCTAAATTATTCATATAATCCATGATATAAGGCACGGTTGGAGAGTCTTTGTTTGAAATTTTAGCAATAAATCCCCAATTCTCTTGACTAAATTCATCTTTTCCAAATTGAGATATTTTGCTTAAATCTCCATTAGTTGCTTTATAAATAACATCAAAATTATCAACCAAAATTTGATTAGCTAAGTTGCCATTTGTTCTATAACTATCAAAAAGTCGAAAATAAGGATTAGCAAGTCTTTCCTCTCGTGATTTATCAGCATAATACTTTTCTGGGTTTTCAAGCAAAAAGTATTCATTTAGTTGATTGATTTTTAAATAGCCAATAAACGCAATCTGTCTTTGTGACTCGTAACAATCACCAACAGCAAATACAAGCTCATTACTTCTTTCTAATACAACATCTGGATTTTTATCTTTCATATGTTCAAAATAAGCAATCGCCGAAGCCATTTGAATCACAGAGTCTTTTTCATCCAAAAAATGACTCAACTGCTCAATGACTTTAGTGTTGCCACTAAAGTATTTATGTTGCAACTCTTGAACCAAATGTACCCTAAAACTCTCTTCCATAGGTAATGAGGTTGTTAAACTTTGTTCAAATTCATTCATTAATTCTGGTAAAAATTGCACAACCGCCGCAGGAGAATGTGCCAATTCTTGTATTGCCAATGATTTTACCCTTTGGTTTTCTGGAAAGTACTGTATCAAAAGATATATAGATTCATAAAAATCACCCCAATTTTTATCAAGCAATGGTAATTCTTGCTCCAAAAATCTATCAAGTAAATTAATTTCAAAATAATTTTTATCCAATTCTATCAAAGGTGATAAAGCTCTATTTCTAGCCTTCATGTCTTTATTAAACAAAATTTCTTCTGCAATTTTAATACCTTCTTTAGGCTCATCTGAAAAGACCTTGCTAATATAACCAGATGCAAATCCTTTTCGATTATTATCACTACGAAAATAATCTTTTAATCTATTTATTACGATTCTATCATCAGACCAGCCAGAAGTAAGAGCCCTAAGTTGCCAATGTGGAAACCCTGATTTATCCAATAATTGCTCAAACAAGTATTCTTTATTATTCTCAGTTCTTCCAATCAAACAAGCATAAGCAGTTTCAATATCTCTATGCTTATTATCATCTTTTTGTAACCACTCTTCTATTACAGGAATTAACTTTTTGTTACCCCTAAATCCTTCCGAAAATTTCTGCCATACCTGTACTCCGTGTAGATGCAAAAATCGATAATCTTGAGATTTAAGTACATTAATAACTTTATCAACAACTTCATCCTTACTGTTGTAACATTTAAATAATATAGACCAAATCATCTCGTGCTTAATTTTTGCATCTGATACATGCATATTTAGATTATTCATCAAATATTTAAATAATTCATTTGAATTTCCCCAACCATCAATGAATAACTGTTCAATTTCATCATCAAGTGTATAACTTATACCCTCAATCTTATTAACAAGCCCATCCAAATCTTGATTGGTTTGCATATTGAGATAAACTTTTAGTTTGGTTGCAAATAAATAAATTTTAGGATGTTCTGATAAAACATATTTAGCAAATATTTCTGTTTGAAATGATGATTCTACCTTTTCGGAAATTAATGTATTAATTAAATAAGCAATAATTTCAGGATTATAACATTCAGATAAAATATGATTAATTTTTTCAAAAATCCACTCATCATCAATAAATTTTTGTATCACCTTTGATGCTTGAAGTTTTTGGTAAATATTGCCATTAATAAGTGATGTAACGATAAAATGTCTAATTGTATCTGTAAGATTTTCTTTGGATAAATACATTAGAGCTTCTAGACGCTTGTCATTATAAGCATAAATATTTGGAAAATACTTAAATAAGTAATCAAGTACTTTTTCATTTATTTTAGGATTATATAGAGATTTTAATAATATATTCCATAGAACTTCTTTTCTCTTTGGATGTGTTTCATATTCAAATTCTGAAATTAAATTATTGAGGTCTATTTGCGATTTATCAATAGGGGCATTGTTCAATATTAGTGCTAATGTATACTTGAGAAATTTGGTATAATGATTGACTTTACTTTCATTACCTATGATATTAATGCAATTAATAAATTTTTTTCTATTTCTATCAGGAATCAACCCAAAGAAAAAATAAATAACCTGACTCCACTGAGGATTTTCCCCATAATTCTCTAATGTATTTTGAATAATATCCTCATCAGAATTTATTAAGTATTTTGCCGTCATAAACTCCTGAAATTGACGATGAAGGAATGCAACTTCATCGGGTGATTTTTCAATAATAATACCAATATTATTTGCACCGATATCTAAAATATTTTTACTGACTTTCTTGGCTTTGGCATTTTCATAATCTAATTCTTCAATTAAGTATTTACCAATAATAGTACAAGCATCTTCTTTTAATATAATACCATCATGATGATTTTCGTGAATATCTTTAGCTAATACACTAAAAATATCAAAAAGATTAAATTCATATTCGCTTTCATCAGAAATATTGGCAGACGTTCTTCTTTTAATCGGGTGTTTTTCAATCAAATGTTCAGTAATATTATCCAAAAGTTTAACTTTATTTCTAGGTAGAGTAATCTGCCCAAATCTATGAGAAATCAAAATACTTAGTAGTAAAGGGTTGGTTGATAAACGCAACAAGTCAGCTGATTGTTCTAATTCTAGTAAAAATTGCTGGGTTGAATTTTTAACAAAATTAATTTCAGTTAACCCCTTACACTCCATCCATTGTTCATACCAGTAGCTGATAAATTTTTCCTGTTGCTTAACTGAAAATTCACCAATAGTGTAAGTTTTTATTCCATAAAATTCTTCTTTCTGTAATCTATAACCATAGGGTCTGCTAGAATAAATAACTTTAGTATTATTTAATGAAGTTTGTATATCTATTCTTGAAATGGCGATTTTTGCCAATCCACTATTTGTCCATTCATCAATACCATCTATCACCAATAACAATCTTTCATCTTGCAAAGCATCATTAATTAATTCAAACAATAATTCTTGACCGATGCTTTTTAGCCATAATAATAAAATCTCTGACAAATTTAAGTTTTCATTTTCATGTAACTTTTTTGTTATAAAGGCAAAAGGCAACCAAACAGGCAGTAAATCTCCCCATTCTTTAGTTGTATTAATTAGTTTAGGTTCATCTGATAATAAATCCAAAACCAAATAGCGTAACAAAGTACTTTTTCCAGAGCCAGGCTCTCCCAAAATCATTACTTTATTGTTTTTGGATAAACAATTGTCAGGATTTAATCTAACTTCATTTTCACGAAAAATAACAGAATGATTGTATTTATTTTTACGGAGTTGTTGAGTGTCCTGATAGCTATAAATCTCTTCACCGTCAAGAAAGTCAGGTCTAAACTCTTGTTGTTTTTCATCTTGAACTTGTTGATGATTGTCGATAATCTGTTTTTCAATAAAATCTGGCAAAATAAATCTATCTTGAATTTTTGCCAAGTAATTATCAAAATGGCTAGCAGGAATACCGATGTCATTTGCTTGAAAAGTTGCTGAATACACATTGAGTAATTTTTTTCTGTATTCAATAACTTGTAATGAATCCAATTTTCTTCGTTCTGTAATATTTTTAAAAGCTTCTTCTCCATTAAAGGCTTTTACCCACGCTTTACCAAAGAAATCATATACAATTTGTGGATAGTCCTTTAATATTGCAGAAATTTGAATTTTATCCCATTTGATAAAATCAATACCTTCAGATTTTAATCCTTCTCTTAATTCATTGAATTTATCCTGAAGTTGGGTTTTATTAAGTTCAAAAGTAGTACAGAAAATAAATTCATTACTTTCTTGATGCCACTTTCCCGACCTAAAAGTTTCAACAGCTGTCTTTAAATCATTTTTGGATACAGCTTTATATCTTTTGCATTGGTATGATGAGTATTTTGAATTTTTGTAGGCAAAAATATCAATGCCATCTTGTTTTTGACCAGCTACACCATAAATTTCACAGTTATTTTTTCCATGTATCGCCTGTGCTAATCTTAAGCAAAGCTTCTCAAAATCCTCCCATCTTAATTGTTCAATAGGTAGTAAATTTGCATTGGTTTCAATAGGCGGTGTAATTTCCGAGCTATTTGGCGTGAATAAATAAGACGGATTAAAGCTCATCTGAAATTCCTATTTTAAATTATAAAATTTTACATATAACTTATTTATTTTAATAAATTTTTAAATAAATAGTTATTTTTTATTATAACATTTATCTACACAAAAATACATTTTAAATGCTTTAAAAGTGGTAAAAATACCACTTTCATCAAAACGGGTTTTCTCCCATTCAAAAACATTAAAACTCACACCAAACGAATACACCCCACGCCCACGAGCAATAACACCACTCCCAAGATTTGCACAGGCAATACCGCCTTTTTTGCCACGCCAAATAAGCCAAATTTATCCACCAACAAACTGCCACAAATCAAGCCAGACAGCACAAGCATTACCACCTGTCCTGTCCCAATTTTTGGCACAAGATACACCCCAGACAAAATAAACAACGTCCCAAGCACGCCACCGCCCCGCCAAAGCCACGCCTTATCGTCCGTTTTGGCAAGTTGCCCGCGTTGGGGCAGGACAATCGCCACAAATACGCCTGCCAAAACCAGCAAAACCCCCACAATTTGGCTGCCCAAAAAGGGATTTGCACCGAACGAAGCAAGCCAAAACTGTCAATCAAAAGTCCCATCAGCACCTGCCCCAAAATCGGCATTACCGCCGTTTGCACACCACCCAATTTGGGGGAAATCAGCACATTGGCGGTCAGCCCCACCGTCCCAAGCACACCGCCAAGCCATGCCCACCAAGGCACAGCCGACAAAGTCACCTTATCAAACCAAAGCGGACTGCCAAACCCAAGCGATAAGCCCACAAGAAAAATCAGCCCCACCAAAAATGAAACAAACGAAGTCAAAAACGCAAAGCCCAAATGCCAACGCAGTCGGGCATTGACGGCTGACAGGCAATGCACACACCTGCCAATAATCCAATGATAAAAGTCATTTTAAATCAACAATCATATAAAAATAAGATGAAATGGATTGGGGGGGGGAAATTATTATTCTCCTCTTTAAAATAAATCATTTAAAAATACTTTTCAGGCTGCCTAAAAATAATTGATTCAAATAAAAAACACCGTTTTTATCATCAAAAAAACGGTGTTTTTAAGCCATTATTTCAAACTTTGATAAACACTCTCTACCAATTTGGTATGATTGATAAAGTCCCAATCATGGCTACTCTCCCATTCTTTGGCGGGGCGAGTGGCTTGGATTTGGGCAAGGGTTTTGCCTTCGCCTTTGAGCCTAGCAACACGCTCTTTAATGGTGGTGAGCATGGCGGTGTGTCGCTCCACTTCGGCTTTGGTGGCGACATTGCCGTGTCCTGCGATGATTTTGGTATTGTCATCAGCAAGGGCGAGAACACCATTTAACCCCTGAATCATACCGTCAATCGTTCCGCCATTTTTGACATCAATAAACGGAAAACGCCCAAAAAACAAAATATCGCCAACATGAATGATGTTAGATTTTGGCAAATGCACAATAATATCGCCATTGGTGTGAGCATTGGCAAAATACATCAAATGCATGGGTTCATCGCCTGTTAGATTTAGCGATTTTTCAAAGGTCAGATGTGGCAGGGTATTTGGCGTTTTGCTGGTTTGATTATATGCCGTCATCAGCTCGGTGGTGTTGTGATGAGCGATAATGGTCGGCTGATAGTCCGCCACAAAAGACGCATTGCCATTGGTGTGGTCATTATGCCCGTGTGTGTTGATGATGTAGCGAACGGGCTTGGGGCTGATGTTGCCAATGGCGTTTTTGATGTCGGGATAGATATTGGCAAATTGGGTGTCCACCACCGTCAAACCGCTTTTGTCTTCAATCACGGCAATGTTACCGCCTTGACCTTCTATGACATGGACGTTTTGGCTTAGTGGTATGGTCTTGACGGTGTTGGCGTGCGTGCCATCCGCCCATGCCGATACGCTCATCATGCCAGTTAGTGCTACGGCAAAAATTTTTGATTTCATATATACTCTCCAAAATAAAACCACCGCCCATACAAGCGGTGGTTTAAGGATTATTCTACAAATTTGACAACTTGCTCAAAAGTTTTGCGTGCTTTTGGTTTAATTTCTTTATCACGATAACCAAAGGTACACATTACCGACACTGCCCATTCGTTCGGGTCAAACAAGCCTTCATCTGCCAAGATTTGGTTCACTTCTTTATAAGCAAAGCCTTCAATCGGGCAAGAGTCCACGCCAATCATGGCAGCACCTGTCATCATATTGGCAAGGGCGATGTAGGTTTGCTTGCTCGCCCAGTCGTATAGACTGCGTTCAGTGTCCAAAATGGCGATGTCTTGCTCTTGGAATTTTTTGTACACTTCTAACGCTTTGTTGCGGTCATCGCCTGCTAAGCCACGTCTGTCCATAATCTCGCCAAAATAAGGCGTGTCATAACGGGCGTTTTTCTTGGCTAAAATGGCAACAATGTGGCTGGACGTTTCCATGGTCGGAATGCCCCAGCAGTAGGGCTTTAATTTTTGGCGTAAGTCGGCATTTTGCAATACCAAAAATTGCCAAGGCTCAGAGCCTACCGAGCTTGGGGACAAGCGACCCAATTCCAAAATATAGTTAAAATCGTCCGCAGGGATTTTGCGACTGCCGTCATACGAGCGAGTGGACGCACGGTAATGAAAGGCTTTAATTAGGTCATCTTTGCTAAAAATGGTCATAAATCGCTCCAAAATTAAGGATTTTGAAAATTCGGGCATATTATAAAAGATTTTATTTATTATGGATAATTGATAGTTTTGATAGGTAGATATAAGTGGGGGTGATATATAATTTTTTTGGTATTTGATATGCTTTGGAACTTGATTTCTGGTAAATAATTTGTAAAATAATTGTTATTTTACAAATCAAAATATTGAATGATTAAAATGAATTTATTTAACTCAAATATTCAAGATGAAATCACTTTTCAAATGGGATTGAACTTACGCCTATACCAAGAAATTGAGCAAATAATGAAACGCTTAATCTTAACTTCTAGCCAAACTATTCAAACAACATCATTAAAAAATACACAAAGCCAAGATTTTACTCAACCAGTACTTGATGTTTGGTCAAATAGGGCAAATTTGGAGAAAGTAACATTAGGCGGTTTGCTAACACAGTTGGAGCAAACTGACAAGGAGAGCAGTAAAAACAAAGACAATCAAGATGTTGATGGCATTCAAATTGCACTATCTTATGATATACCTTTAATTGCATTTTTTAATATGGCAGAATTTGAAAAAGATTTCAAACAAATTGTTTTTGATAGAAATCAATTCGTTCACCATTTTGAGAGCATCGCAAGTCAAGATGATGAATTGCTGGATTGTCTTAAAGATTTTTATCTGCGAGCCAAAGAGTTTAAGGACAAGCACTTAATTCCCTGCTCAGAAGCATTAAAGGAACATATTATTAAAGCAATAGATTGGCAGATTTCTATGTTAAGAGATTATGGGCAAAATTATTATAGATTGATAGCCTACTTGCATTTTGATGATATTTATCAAATGCATAAACGCCAAGACGGTTGGATTATTTGGTCTGTTTTAATACAAGAAATGCAAAAAATCAATCCTAATATTTTAAATGGGTTAAGAAGTGAAAGTAATTTTGTGGGTAAACACACTCCTTGGACAAAAATTATTCAAGACATCTATCCAAAATGGGAGTTTATGGAAGAAGATACAGCAAAAGGCGGTAAGCGGTTATTGGTGAAAGTAGATAATAGTATTCTAAAATTAAAAAACAATCAACTTATTGATATAGAAAATAGTTAGATTGATTGGGCAATACTTTTATCTTGAAGTATCTTTATAAAAAAACACCACTTATCATCACGATAAACGGTGTTCTTATCATAAGTTACACAAACCCACGTTCATATTGTCTTGGCACAAACTGCATCTCATCGCTGTCCGAGCCGTTTTGCTGATATTGGGCGTTTAGTACCCAATATGGGTCTCTAAGTAGCCCACGCCCCACCGCCACAAGGTCGGCATCGCCCACGCCAAGCACATGGTCAGCCACGGCAGGATTATCAAGCATACCCACCGCAATCACGGGTTTGCCTGTGGCGTGTTTAACCTTACGAGCCAGCTCCACCTGATAGCCTGCAAAAAATTCAGGGTGCTTGCCCGCACACAGTACGCCGTCTCCACCACCGCTTACGTCAAACACGTCCGCCCCTGCGTCCGAGAAACGTTTGGCGACTTGTACGCCATAATCGCTGTCAAAACCGTTTTCGCCATATTCTTGGGCGGAAATTCGCACGATTAGGGGCATATCGGCAGGCATGACGGCACGGGCAGATTTGATGACCTGCTCGCCAAATAGCATTTTGTCTTGACCATATTCGTCCGTACGCTGATTGGATTTGGGCGAGTAGAATTGATGAATCAAATAACCGTGGGCGGCGTGAATCTCAATCGTGTCAAACCCTGCGTCCACCGCTCTTTTGACTGAATTGGCAAAAGCCCCAACCAACTCTTTGACTTCATCAGTGGTGAGCTCTTTTGGCGTGATGAGGTTTTGCCCAGCGTAATCAAGCTCGCCATAGTGAATGGCAGACGGTGCAACGGCGTTTGGCTCATCTTGGGCTTTACGTCCTGCGTGGGCGATTTGAATGCCAATTTTTGCCCCTTGTGCGTGAACGCTGTCCACAAGTCTAGCAAATGCTTGTTGTTGTTCATCGTTCCATAGCCCCAAGCATCTAGGCGTAATGCGACCATTGGGGGCAACGTTGGTCATCTCAACAATAATCAGACCCACACCGCCCACCGCTCGGCTGGTGTAATGCACCAAATGCCAGTCATTTGATACACCGTTTGTGGCGGAATATTGGCACATTGGGGGCATGACAATGCGGTTTTTGAGTTCCAAATTTTTAAGATGGATAGGAGTTAGGATTTTGCGGAATTTTGCCATGAGTTTTCTCGGTGTTTAAGATGATGATATTCTAGGGAATTTGTGTTATTATTTCAAATTGATTATTGTGATAAGTGGATATAAAAATGACCGATATCCGAACCCTAGACCTAAACCTATTAAAAGCCTTTGTGGTCTTACTAGACGAATGCAATGTCAGCCGTTCGGCACAACGGCTTTCCATTACCCAGCCTGCGATGAGCGGGATTTTGAACCGTCTGCGAGATAGCTTTAATGACCCTTTATTTGTACGGGTTCAGCACGGTATGCAACCCACCGACAGGGCGATTGAGCTTGGGCATATCGCTCGGCGTGTCTTGCAAGACGTGAATTCCATGCTCGCCCCACCCAAGCTAGAACCTGCCAATTTGTCCATGACATTACGCATTGGAGCGATGGATTATGTTCAGCAGATTATCGCTTTGCCCCTTATTTTACGGTTAAGACGGCTTGCCCCGAACGTGAAAGTTGCCTTATTGCCCGTGCAAGGGCAAAACATCAAAACCTTGTTTGACAAAAACACCATTGATTTGGCACTGGTTGGGCGACACCACATCACGGACGATATGCCCCAAACCCTGCTGTATGAAGAAAACTACGTCTGTGCAATGAGCAAAACGCACCCCATGGCAAACACCGCTTTGACGCTTGATGAGTTTTGTGAATTGCCCTTTGCCATGCTGTCGTACAATGGCGGTGAGTTTAGCGGAGCGACCGACATTGCCCTACAAAAATTGGGGCGAAAACGCAAAGTCATGGTATCGGTAGACCACATCTCGCTGTTGCCACAACTTTTGAACAATTCGGATTTGGTGGCGGTACTGCCCAAGCACCTTGCCCAGACCCTGCCAAACGTCCGCCTGCAAAATCCACCCATAGCCGTTGACGGCTTTACCATGATGATGACATGGCACGAACGCACCGAACAGGATATGGCTCATCGTTGGCTTCGGGGGATTGTGCTTGATGTGATTAAATAGGGGACTAGGGTTTTTATAGCTCATCAAACGACCGACAAGTTGCCATCAAAGAGACGTACTCCCAACCAACTTGATATTTACCACGCCCCTACGTCCACACATCATTGTATTTGTAGTAATTTTAAAGTTTCTTGGGTGTAAATATTACTTTTGCTTTTGTCATACTTTGTATTATATACAAAGTATGATTCAAGAAAGGACTGCGTAAAATGCGTTATTTGGCAAAAGGTCATGGCAAACGTGCGGTGCCAGAATTATCTATTGCAATATGCCAAATGACGGCTTAGTTGCCGCTGTTGCCACTTATTCCAAAAACGAACGTGAGAATCTTAGCCAAAAACAGCTCAAAAATCTCAAATAAAAACAAGGGGGAAATATGAATTTACCCAATTTTAATATCGATGAAGTCATGCGGGCAATTATCGCTGATGAACCAGACCTTGCCAATCATCAGGACAGCCTACACACTGCCCTGGCACAACTCAAATACGGTGAATTTGCTCGCACAACCATCATTAGTCAATCCGCCCAAATGCGTCAAAAGGCAAATTTATCTCAACATCAACTCGCCAAAGCACTTGGCGTATCCGTCCATACGCTAAAATCATGGGAGCAAGGTCAGCGAAATCCCAGTGGCTCAGCTCGTGTGCTTTTAGACTTACTTGCCAAACGCCCCGAACTAATCGGTAAGCTTACCACGTAAACTCACCTTGCATTTGCAGTCTTACAACATAACAGATTTGCAAAACAAACCCACAAAAAATCGGACACCCTGCCCGATTTTTTACCTTAACCGCCTTGCTTACACTTTCACAGGCGAATTTTTTAAAATATCCGTCAAAAGTTGCCAATACACCGCCACGCTCGCCACGTCCACCGCTTCATCAGGAGAATGGGCATTGATAATCGTAGGACCGACAGAGACGATGTCCATGTTGGGATAATTTTTCTTAATCAGTCCACATTCTAGCCCTGCATGAATGACCTTGATGGTCGGTTCATGCCCCAAAATATCAGCATATAAGCGTGCAGTTATGGGTGTAATGGCAGAGTTAGGGTCATAATTCCACCCCACATAGTCGCCGTCAAACACCGCTTTTGCCCCCACCAAATCCGCCACGCTTTGCAAGGTACTGATTACACCTTGTTTGCCGACTTGGGTCAAGGAGCGGACAAGCAAGGTCGCCACAAGCTCGCCATTTGCCACGCCCAGTACCCCAAACGACAGCGATGTCTCCACCACGTCAGCGATGTTGTCGCTGTATCGCACCACGTCAGACGGTAGTACATTGATGAGATTTATCACGGTTTGGCTGTTTTCTATGACGGTATCGGGTCGCTCGGTGTCTTCTGCCGTGATAGACAGTTTGGGTTCTGCCGTGCCGATTTCGCTCTCTATGTCTTTGATAATATTAGATAAAGTCGCCAAAAACTGCTCTTTGTCCGCCCCATTTATCGCAAGAGTTGCCACACTTTCTCGGGCAATGGCATTTCTTAGCGAACCGCCTTTAATGTCAGCGATTTTAAAGTTGCACGTCTGTGATAAAGTCACCAACACTCGCCCCAACAGTTTAATGGCATTTACTCGGTTTTTGTGAATGTCCACGCCCGAATGCCCACCCTTTAAGCCTTTGACAGTCAGACTCATCGCACTGTCATAGCCGTTATCCACATGGCTCACAGGCAACGCCAAATCAGCGTCCACGCCCCCTGCACAGCCCACATAAATCTCGCCTATCTCTTCGGTGTCGGTATTGACCATGATTGGGGCGGTCAGCGTCCCCGCCTGTAAACCTATCGCCCCCACCATGCCCGTCTCTTCGGTCATGGTCAGTAGCACTTCGATGTCAGGGTGAGCCACCGTCTCATCGCTTAGCACCGCCAAACAGCTCGCCATGCCAATGCCGTTATCCGCCCCTAGCGTGGTATCAGTCGCCTTTATCCACGCCTTGTCATCGCTAAATCGCATGATGATAGGGTCTTTGGTAAAGTCGTGGCTCGTACTGGCATTGGCTTGGGGCACCATGTCTAGATGAGCTTGCAAGGCAATGGGCGTGCGGTTTTCCATGCCGACTGTGGCAGGCTTTTTGATGATGACATTACCAATCTCATCACGCCACACGGTGAGTCCACGAGAACTTGCCCATGAGACGATATGGCTTGCTATCGCTTCTTCGTGATAAGACGGGTGTGGAATGCTACAAATCTGGGCAAACCACCGCCACAGCTCGGTCGGGGCAAGGTCTTGGACGACAGATAGGTTATGATTTAGGGCATTTTGGTTTAGCATGAGTTTTCCTTGTAGGTTATTTAAAATTAAAATTTAAAATTGGTATTTAATGAATAAAACAGTTTACACCGCCTGCGTCCGCTCAACGAGCCACGCTTTTGCCCGACCGTCCACACGTCCGATAAGCTCATCATGGACACGTTTGTGATAGTCGTTGAGCCAGCGTTTTTCTTGTTCGGTCAAAAGATGTGGCAGTATTAGACGGGTGTCAAATGGGCATAAGGTCAAATCTTCAAATTTTAAAAACTCGCCAAACTCGCTCTGGCGTGCCTTGACCGCCACCACCAGATTTTCAAGGCGTATGCCCCATTTGCCTTCACGGTATAGCCCCGGCTCGTTACTGGTTATCATGCCTTCACTCATGATACGCTCAGGTGTAACAGGGGCGGTGCGTGAGATGACCTGCGGGCCTTCGTGGACGTTTAGAAAATAGCCCACACCATGCCCCGTCCCATGCCCATAATCTAGCCCCTGTTGCCACAGTTGGTTACGAGCCAATACGTCTAGTTGCATGGACGGTATGTCTTTGGGGAAATGGGCGGTTGCTAGGGCGATATGAGCCTTTAACACATAGGTAACATCACGCTTTTCATCATCGCTAATTTGCCCCACGCCTGCCATGCGAGTGATGTCGGTCGTGCCGTTTTTGTACTGAGCCCCTGAGTCAATGAGTAGCAAGCCGTCCCCGTCCAAATACGCAAATCGCTCGTCTGTCGCCCGATAATGCACAATCGCCCCATTACCCCGAAATCCTGCAATCGTATCAAAACTTGCCGAAACATGGTTTGGCTGGCGACTTCTGGCACGCTCCAACATCTCATCAATGTCAAGCTCAGACACACGCTCGCCTTGGGCAAGTTTGTCTTCTAGCTCGGCAAAAAACTCACACAACGCCACGCCGTCTTGACGCATGGCCCCGCGGATATGATCAATGTCATTGTCGGATTTTATGGCTTTTAGCACGGTGGTAGGATTGACCGCCTTGATGAGTGTAGCAGTTTTTGGCAAATGGGTCAGCGTACCGACCGCCACTTTGGCAGGGTCAAACAGTAGGCTTGCCACATCACCCAAACGCTCCGCCACGCTGTCATAATGAGCCACGTCAATGCCTGCCACGCTTAGGGCGGACTTGGCGGTATCTGTGAGCTTATCATCATGGACAAATAAAGTTGCCGTGTCTGGCGTGATAAAGAGGTGCGACAAAAACACAGGGTTAAAATTCACGTCCGCCCCACGCAAGTTGGTGAGCCACGCAATGTCATCAAGACTACTGATGAGATGATGAGTCGCCCCCTTTTGGGTCATAACCTCACGCACTTTGGCAAGTTTTTGTTTGGCACTCGTATCCACAAACGTCTCATCATGCACATAAATCGGAGCGTTGGGTAGGCTTGGGCGGTCTTGCCAAATCTGCCCCAAAATGTCAGTATCAATGACAAGCTCCATGCCACGCTCGGCAAAGGCTTGGCTTAGACTGTCAAACTCCGCCACAGACAACACCGCCCCGTCTATCGCCACTTTTGCCCCTTGGGGTAGGTTGTCCGCCAAAAACTTGGCATAAGTGGGATGAGCTTGCTCCATTTTTTGTAGCTGTATGCCTGTGCCGTCAAGCTCAATGGGGGCTTGCACCCAATAACGGCTGTCCGTCCACACCCCTGCAAAATCCTGTGTGATGACCAGCGTGCCAACCGACCCTGTAAAGCCAGACAACCACGCCCGACCTTGCCAATACACAGGCAAATACTCGGACATGTGTGGGTCAGCAGACGGTATGATAAGGGCGGACAGTCCACGCTCGGCAAGCATCGCACGCACAGCAAGCACTCGGGCATGGCGGACATCGGACGGGGTTTTGTGAAAGTCGGTCATGATTTTTCCTTGATAATACCATAAACGCCTATTTTACACCCATGCCATTTTTGATACAACATTTTAGTATTTTATACCATTCTCATATTTATATAAGTGATTGATTTATCAAGATAAAATTTCAATTTACCCCCACAACTCCAAAAAAATAGTTATCAAACAATCAACAAGTTACCATTTTAAGTTGAGAATGAAATATTTTATGTTAAAATACGCCTTTTTATCCATGACCCACATCCCCCAACACGACTTCTCTGCCCACGCCAACCGCATTCGCACCTTGCGTGTCGTCGCCCTAGCCCTATCCGCCTTTATCTTTAACACCACCGAGTTTATCCCTGTCGCCCTACTCTCTGACATTGGGGCAAGTTTTGGCATGCCTGCTCATGAAGTGGGCGTGATGATGACCGTGTATGCATGGATTGTGGCGTGCCTATCCTTACCCGCCATGCTCCTAACCGCCAAGATAGAACGCAAAAAACTGCTCATGGGCTTATTCATCATCTTTATCATCAGTCACATCATGACCGTACTTGCCAGTAGCTTTGCCGTACTACTCATCGCTCGGGCAGGCGTAGCACTGGCTCATGCGGTGTTTTGGTCTATCACGGCAAGCCTTGTTGTCCGTGTCGCCCCCAAAGGCAAACAAACTACCGCCCTAGGCATGCTCGCCACAGGTTCGGCATTGGCGACTGTGTTGGGATTACCGCTTGGGCGGATATTGGGACAGTATCTGGGCTGGCGGACGACTTTTGGGGCGATTGGGGCGATTGCTTTTATTGCCATGATGGTGCTATGGTACATTTTGCCAAAACTACCCAGTCGCAACGTGGGCGACTTATCGAGCCTGACACTCATCGCCAAAAACAAACCCCTTATCGCTGTTTATCTCATGATCGCCCTAGCCGTCACGGCACATTTTACCGCTTATAGTTATATCGAGCCGTTTGTGTTGCACATCAATGCGTTTAGCCCGACCTACGCCACGGCAGTACTGCTCATCTTTGGCTTGGCAGGGATTGTGGCGAGTGTGCTGTTTGGGCGGTATTATGAGCGTTTTGAGCAGGGATTTTTGTGGCTGGCGATGATTGGCGTGCTTGTCAGTCTCATGCTGATGATGATATTGGCAGGTCATGTCATGCTGTGGACGGCATTGACGGTGCTGTGGGGCGTGAGCATGACCGCCATCAGTCTGGTGCTACAACTTCGCACCCTAAAACTCGCCCCACACGCCACGGACGTCGCCATGAGTCTGTTTTCGGGGATTTATAACATCGGCATCGGTGGCGGGGCGTTGCTTGGTGGCATGGTCATCGCTCATCAAGCCCTAGGACTGACCATGATAGGCTATGTCGGAGCAGGTGTGATGTTGCTGGCGGTATTGGTGCATGGGGCGAGTATCAAAATGACACGTCATGCCTAGGGCGTGCAAAGTATGTCCCCGCAAATCCTTTTTAAATGCCCTATTCTCAACTTCATACAAGCGATTGATTTAAAGGGCAAATTGCCATTTGCCCCTACAACTCCAAAAATAATGATGGGATAATCAATGGTTTGCATTTTAAGTCGAAAGTGACGTTTTAAATGATAAAAATACCCCCACCACAAGGCAGGGGTATATCACTATTACCAATCAATTATATATTTATCAGGCGTTGGGCGAATGTAATTCGCCCCTACATTCCCAATTCAACGCATGATTGACTTTGGCAATTTATAGCAAATGTGCAATCGCATCACGCTCTTCGGTTAGCTCGTTTAGGGTAATGTTGATACGCTCTTGGCTGAACTCATCGATTTCAAGACCTTGAACGATTTTGTATTCACCGTTTTCGGTGGTTACAGGGAAACCAAACATCACGCCTTCTGGGATATCATAAGAGCCGTCAGACGGGATACCCATGGTTACCCACTCGCCATTTGAGCCTAACGCCCAATCTCTCATGTGGTCAATGGCAGCATTGGCAGCAGAGGCGGCCGATGATGAGCCACGAGCTTCGATGATTGCCGCACCACGTTTACCGACTGTTGGTAGGAAAGTATTAGCGTTCCACTCTTGGTCGTTAATCATGTCTTTGACGCTCTCGCCGTTAATGGTGGCAAAACGGTAGTCAGCGTACATGGTTGGGCTGTGGTTGCCCCATACGGTGAGCTTTTTGATGTCTTTGACGGCTTTGCCAGTCTTTTTGGCGACTTGGGTCAAGGCACGGTTGTGGTCAAGGCGTAGCATGGCGGTGAAGTTCTTGGCAGGTAGGTCTGGGGCAGACTTCATGGCGATGTAAGCGTTGGTGTTGGCAGGGTTGCCGACTACCAATACTTTAACATCACGGCTTGCCACGTCATTTAGGGCTTTGCCTTGTACGGTAAAGATTTTGGCGTTTTCTTGAAGTAGGTCAGCACGCTCCATGCCTGGTCCACGGGGACGAGCACCGACAAGCAGGGCATAATCTGCGTCTTTGAACGCCACATTTGGGTCGTCCGTGCCAATCACGTCATGCAGTAGCGGGAAAGCACAGTCATCAAGTTCCATGATAACGCCTTGTAGGGCTTGTTGGGCTTTTTCATTAGGGATTTCTAGAAGTTGCAAAATCACAGGTTGGTCTTTGCCAAGCATCTCACCGCTGGCAATACGGAACAATAGGCTATAACCAATCTGACCTGCGGCACCAGTTACCGCAACACGAACAGGCTGTTTGCTCATGACTTATCCTTAAAATAAAATTTGAAAATGGAAAAAATTTTGCTTAATTTTGCCTTTTGAAACCCATTTCAAAAACTGCAAAATCGCCCTAGTGTAGCATATTTTTTGGGGTATTGGCAAAGGTTTTTTGGGGCAAATTACCGCCAATTAGCTTTTGTTAATTTACCATAAAAAACTCGTACATTGACGGGCTTGTGTGGACTAGCGGTATTGACAAGCGATTTCCAAGCCATTTTCACAGGCTTTGGCAAACCATTGTTTGGCTTGTATATTTGCCTTAGGGTTGTCTTAAAAGTTTGGGTTGTTTTAGCCCAGATTGGTGTGATAGACAATAAAAAAACCACCCAAAACCAACATCAGTCAATTTTGGGCGGTGTGTCAATGCTAACTCAAACCTGCTTTTGCAAACTTAACATCAAATCATGGGCATATTCAGGATAATGCGGATTGGGGTTTTTGTCACAATAAAATTCGGTTGCCACAAAGCCCAAGCGATTGATATAAAAATGCAAATTTCGCACCGCAGAATAAGGCGTTAATAAATGCCATAGCCGAACCGCTTTATGGTGCGATTCTATAAATTGCCAGATTGTCTGCCCCACGCCCTTGCTTTGAATGCCACTTTTGACATACAAAAAATCCAGCTCACCTTTATCGCCATTGATAACGACAATTGCACCGCCAATCATCTCGCCATTTTCCACCGCCATATAAGCAATCGCCCCTTGCTTTTGCATTGAATCATTGATATGACGCTCGGGCAACTCGTCGCCATAGGTGTCTTTAAAGCTAAGTTGCATTTGTTGTTTAAATTGAGATAAACGGGTGTCATCTAAGGGTAAAATAGTTATCATCGCATTGCCTCTATTTAAATTAGAAAAAACACCGCCCAAGCCACGCCCAGACGGTATTTTAAACAGTATCATTAAATCAATTCGCCACCGTAAATCGCTGATGTAAATGGGCTTTTTGCTCAATATCATCGGCAATCGCCACCGCCAAATCCGCCACGCTAATATCGGCAGGTGAGCCGTCCGCATTGGTCAGCACGTCATCTTGTCCGATACGGTAAGTGCCTGTTTTTTCAAAAGAAACAGGGTTGATAGCAAACATCACCGCAGGCGACAAAAACGCCCAGTTAACGTCCGTGCGAGTACGAAGCTCGCCGAGCAGCTCACGCACCACATTCGCCGCAGGATAGACATCGGCAGGAAAATCGGGCGTGTCCACCAGTTGCAGATTTGGGGCGACATTTAGGCTACCTGCACCGCCCACCACCAGCACATAAGGCACATCTGCACGCTTGACGGCAGATAGGATATTGGCATGACCTGTTTGTAAGTCATTGATAATATTAGGGTTTTCCCACCCTGCATTAAAGGCATTGACCACCGCATCAAAGCCTACCAATTTATCAGCAAAATCAGGACTATTCACGTCCACCGCCACCGCTTGCACGTTGTGGGCTTGATAGACCTTATCTGTGTTACGAGCAAAAGCGGTAACACTATGTCCACGCTCGGCAAGCTCTTTAACTACCGCACCGCCGACAAGACCAGTAGCACCGATAACTGCAAATTTTTTCATAAAAACTCCGATTGAATGTTGGGTTGATAAGGTGTATTATAGGCAAGTCATTTATTTTATGTAAGTACTTACACTTTTGTTAGTATGAAAATAATTTGAAAAAAGTTTTTAAGTAATTGATTTTATTACTTTTTTAAAATTAAGTGAATATATGGTGTATTTACACGCCACTAAAACCCAATTTAAAAAAGGCAAACCCATGCAACACCACGATGACGATAGGGGCAAAGTCCTTGCCAAAGCCTGCCCCCAGCCGAGCGATTTTAAACCATCTAACAAGCCGTTGGGGGATTTTGGTGCTGGTTGTGCTACAATCAGGCACAAAACGATTTAGCGAGATACGCCGCGAGATAGAAGGCGTGTCCGAGCGCATGCTGTCTGAAACCCTAAAACAGCTAGAAGCGGACGGTATGCTTGTTCGCAAGTCCTTTGACACCGTTCCGCCCCATGTGGAATATACGCTTACCGACTGGGGCAAACAGGCAAGCGATAAAGTGGCGGATTTGGTGGAGTGGCTAGAAGTCAATTTAAATGATATTTTGGCAAGCCAGCCCAACGCCTAATCCACAAAAAAACCGCCCTATTGGACGGTTTTTTATCTTACACCCATTACCAAGATGGCGATACTGTTCCCATGCGTTGGCTAATTGGGGTATATCTGCCGAGTATCACGCCATAGATGGTGGCGTTTTCCATGACATGCTTGACATACTCACGGGTCTCGCCATAGGGAATGGCTTCGACATACTGGTCAGCACTGATGGTGCCATGCTTGGGTAGCCATTTGCGGGCGGGCGTTGTGCCTGCGTTATAAGCGGCGGTGGCAGGGGCGATTTGCCCATTAAAATCACGGGTCTTATCCGACAGATACCATGTGCCATAGCGGATGTTGGTGTCAGGGTCGCTTGAATTACCACTACCGCCGATTTTACGAGCAATCATCTTGGCGGTGTTTGGCATGATTTGCATAAGACCGCCTGCCCCTACGCCCGAGCGAGCATTGGCAGCAAAACGGCTCTCTTGGCGAGTGATACCATATGCCCATGCAGGGTCAATGCCTGCACTGCCTGCATGGGTCATAAAGCTGTTTTGGTAAGGCATGGGGTGGCTAATCGCTGATGCTCTTAGGGGCGAGTTTTCCATGGCGTGAATGCTACGGCTATAAATTCCCATATCATGAGCTTTTTTGGCGGCAGCAAGCACGAGCTGATGGTCGCCTGCGTTCGTGGTAGTACGCACCGCCCAGTTCCACTCACGCTGAATGTGCTCCATGCTCGCCCCACTCTCCATAAGCTTAAAGGCACGAGCAAAATCAGGGTTTTGCATGATACGAGCAGTATCTCTAGCACTGATGTTTGGCATACCGATACCGCCGATGTCATTGGCGGTCAGGGGCATATTTAGTCTATCACGAGCAAGCAGACCATAATAGTCTAAATTTTTGGTAAGATTTTGGTAAATCTGACGAGCCTGTCCGCCCTTGCCCGTCTGCTCATAGGCACGAGCCAGCCAGTACTGCCAGATGTTCTCGCCTGCCTTGGTCTTACTCATCGCCCCAATGGCGTTAATCACGTCCGTCCATTGTCCAAAATAAATCCCTGCCTGGGCATAATCTTCGGCTTCTTCAAAGTTAAACGGCTCGCCTAGGCTGTTTCTAAACCAATGCACCGCTTCGACATTAAAGCCGTCATCGGTGTTCATGTTCATACGCTTAACGGCAATGCTCCGCCACGCATAGCGACGTGCCATGTCTGAGAGCAGTTTTTGGGGGCGGGCGTTGTCTTGATTAATGTCGTAATTTAGCTGAGTGCTGGCTTCCCAATATGAACGATGAGCCAGTTGGCTGATGGCATAGACATATAGGTATTGATTGGTTTCGCTAAACGGCATGGCGTGAAACCGACTAAAAAAGCCGTTGGGGTTCGAGCGGATACTGGCAAGCGTGCCATAATCGATGGCTAGGTTAAGCTGACGGGCAAGGCTGATGATGTCCGCACTCTTATCAAGGGGCGGGTTGCGTGATGACAGCTGACGGGCGTCGATTCTCATCATGCGAATCAGCCGTTCGTGGCGGTCGGTGCGACTGATGTGGCGGTTATTACCCATTTCTAGGGCGAGCTTGTCGCACAAAGACTGCCTGATTTGGGTGTTTAGCCAGACATTCTCTTTTTGCTCTAAGGCACGGGCGTCATTTGCCCCGTTATAACCTAGGGCGATGGCACATGCTTCGGACGCATCGGCATTGCGGATATTAGGAATGACCGCACGCACGCTGTGATAGTCGCCTTGGCGTGCCTTTTCTTCGGCATAGTCTGCCACGAGTTTTTCGCTGATGACGTGGTTG
This sequence comes from Moraxella sp. K1664, assembly GCF_039693965.1. Classification (NCBI taxonomy): domain Bacteria; kingdom Pseudomonadati; phylum Pseudomonadota; class Gammaproteobacteria; order Moraxellales; family Moraxellaceae; genus Moraxella; species Moraxella sp. K1664. The sequence continues at coordinate 1,425,316 of NZ_CP155576.1, read as the reverse complement.
GGGTACTGCTGAACAAAGCTGTTAATGGTGCTAGGGTCATGATAGGTGATGTCGTTGTTAAGTCGCCAATAGGTCGGGTACATGGCAAACAGCGAGCCTTGCATGCTCTGCTCATACTGATACATGGCATTAGTGTTGGACTTTTGGCGTTCGGCTTCCATGAACTGATAGACACTGCCGTCTTGGCTATAATCTTTGGCATTGGCACATGCCACAAGCGATACGCCCATGACAGATAGGGCAAGGGTGGATAAGGATAAAAAACGTCCAGATGAGCGATGTTTGGTGTGCATGATGAGTTCCATGATTTGGGCGGTAAAAGATGGGTTAGCTTATCAAACTAATTTTGCAACTCATTTAGCGGTTGTATAAAAGTTGTAAAATTGGCGGATATTTTTAATGATAGATAATTAATATTGAAAACAAAAACACAGACAAGCAATGCCAACCATTTTTATTTTAAAAATCCCCAAAATACACACCGAAATAACAAGCACCCCGCACTTATCCAAACACCCTTTTTATCATTCACGGGGTTCTAGATATTTCTCTGCTTCTTCTAAATTGACCGTCACCAGACTAGAAATACCCGCCGTAGGCATGGTAATGCCCTTTAACTCATGTGCCGCTTGCATGGCAAGTTTGTTATGACTGATAAAAATAAACTGCACGCTGTCTGACAACTCATGAATCAGACTCGTAAACCGCCCCACGTTCGCATCATCCAAGGGGGCATCGACTTCATCAAGCACACAAAACGGAGCAGGGTGCTGTTTGAAAATCGCAAAAATCAGACTTAGGGCAGTCAGTGTTTTCTCGCCCCCTGACAGCACGGCAAGGCGTGAGTTTTTTTTGCCTTTGGGCTGTGCCATTAGCACGAGTCCTGCCCGCCATTTGTCCGCCTTGGGCAAGCTCTCATCATCAATGAGTGTTAGGCTTGCCTGCCCACCGCCAAACACTTTGGCAAATAACGCATTCATCTCATCATTGACCGCTTTTAACATGCCCAAAAACAGCTGTTTGGTCTTGTCATCAATGGCACGAATGGCGTCTTGGAGTTTTTTCATACTGTCTGTGATGTCTGCCACCTGCTCATCTAGGGGCGAGACGCGCTCTTCTAACTCGGCAAGCTCTGCCGCCGCCGCCAGATTGACCGCCCCTAGCTTCTCAATGTCCGCCTTAATGTGCTCAATGCGAGAGCTGTTGTCGGCAAATACAGGCGTACTCGCCCGAAAGTCCGCCAACGTGGACGGCAGGTTAAACTGCTCATTCATGCCAAGCATCTGCTCGCCCAAATCCGCCAAACGGCTCTCCCCCACCGCCACATCGGCATGAGCATTGGCAATGCTCGCCTGTGCAGCAGCGAACTTAGCATGGGCATCGGTCAGATTCTCTTGTAGCTTGCCTTGCATGATGACCAGCGTTTTTGCCACCGCTTCATGCTCTTCGCTTTGCACTTTTAGCTCGGCGGTCTCAGCTTTTGCCTGCTTAAAGGCATCTTCTAACACAGGCAGTCGCTCACTCATCGCCACGCTCTGAGCGATAAGCTTCTTGGTCTCAGCATCCGCCTTTGCCACGTTCTCATGGGACAACTCCAACAACCTTGTGGCGTGGGCTTTGTTTTGGGTGAGTGTGGTCTGTTTGAGTGTCAGCTCCTGTCTGTCTTGGGTCATCTGCCTGACCTTGCCTGACAGCTCATCCACGCTTACCGACAGCACATTTAGGGTGTTTTGGGCGACCTGCAATATCGGCAAATGCTCATCTAGTGCCGTCATGCTACGTCCAATCTCATCATCCATGAGCCTAAGCTCGCCATCTAGCTCGGAGAGTTCATCGCTAAGGCTTATCTTTTGGCTGTTAAAATTCTCCCATATCAGCTTATCTTGGCTTATTTGATGTTCTAGTTTGACCAGTTTTGCCTTGCTCTCGTGTAGGCTGTGGGTCAGCTCGCTGTGCTTGGCGTGGCGTTCTTCTTGTGCCACTCTTAGGACATCTAACTCACTCATCATCGCCTTTAACGACCGCTGTTTGTCATCTAGCTCGCTCTCTATCTGCCCCAGTCTCTCTTCTAGCTCATCTAGGCGTTTGGCGTGTTCGGCTCGCTCGCCAAGCATGCCCTGACCCTGTCCGCCCTGCCCCAAAGCAGAGACGTGCATGACCCCAAAAGAGCCGATAATCCATCCTGTCTTTGTCAAAATCAGCACGCCTTGGGCAAGCTCATCCGCCCATGCGGTAACAAGCTCGTCAAAGCCCTGCTCATCAAGCGTTTGGGTATCCACATCTAACAGATACACGCCCTGCCACAGTGCCAATGTGGGCGATTTTATCAAGGCAGTGAGCGGAATGAGTTTGTCGCTACTTTGCCTAAAATTGGGTGCGGTATACAGCACCATACTCGGCAAGCGTTCATGGGCAGATAGCCCTGATGTATCGCCTTTGTGCTTGGCTTTTTTGCCGTCTTTTTTCTTATCCTTTTTATCATCATGACTGTGCTTGCCATCGTGCGTGGCTGTTGACAGATGATTGATGAGTGGTAACAAAGAAAAATCACGCCCATCGCCCATCACCCGAGCGTCCAGCCAAAAGCCCAGAAATTTATCCAGCACATCGGCATGTTTTTCGCCATCACGGGTCAGCTTAATGCTGTCTTTTAATGAGTCCAGTTGGGACATGGCGATACCATCCACGCCACTTTTGGTGTCAGCGACCACACCATCAGCCCCACTGTTGTCTGCACTGTCATCATGGGCGGACGGGGCGTGCTTGGGTTTATGTACCAGTTTGTGTAGGGTATCATACTCGCCCATCATGGACGCATGGCGTTTTTCTAGTGCAGACAGCTCATCTTGTAATGCTTTGACTTGCCGACTTTTTTCATCAAACACTTGTCTGCCGTCATCATCAGATAACTCATCAATGGCAAGGTTTAGCGTGGCGATGTTGCTCGTCAGCGTCTTTATCTCGTCCTGTTCTTTGTCGTGGTTTTGCTCTTTGTTTTCATGCTTATTGATGAGTTCTTGGTATTTTTTGGTGACTCGCTCGTGACTCATGAGCAGGCGGTTTTTTTGTGCTGTCGCCAGTTTGTGCGTGTTTTCTAGGTCGCTCTTTTTTTGGGTAAGCTCGCCCACTTGCTGTTTGGCGGTGTTAAACGCCCCTTGGGCTTGGGTCAGCTCCTCTTGTAAGGCGGTCAGCTTTAACGCCCTCTCGGTCACATCAGGGCTGATTTGCCCAAGCTCTTTGTCAATCTCATCAATGCTTTTTTGATTCTCCACAATGCTCGCCTCCGACTGGGCTTTGAGTTCGGTTAGGCGGGCGATTTTGTCTTCACAACTGGCAATCTCTTGGTTTAGGCTATAATAGTTATGCTCTGCCGTCTGCTCTTTCATGCGGGCGTTATGGTAGTTGTCGCGTGCGTCATCTTTGAGCCAGTTTGCCTCGGCAAGTTTGGCTGAGTGGACATCCAGCTCTTTTTTGGCTTTATTGACCGCTTGTTCTAGCTCGTGCAGGATTTGGGCGGATTTGTCTTTGTCTTGTTTTTTGGTTTCTAGGTATTGCCACGCCTCAAAAATGCGTTTTAATAAGTCATTTTTATTCAGCTCAAACAGCTCATCATTTAGGGCTTGGTATTTTTTGGCGGATTCGGCTTGGCGAATGAGTGTTTTGTGCTGTTTTTTCAGCTCGCCTTGTAAGTCATTAAGACGTGCCAGATTGTCCTTGGTTTCATTGAGCTGTTTTTCGGTCTCGGCTCGGCGTGCCTGATAGCGTGACACACCCGCCGCCTCTTCGATGAACTCACGCAGTTGCATGGGGCTAGAATCAACAATCCGCCCTATCATACCCTGCTCAATCACCGCATAACTTCTCGCCCCAAGCCCCGTTCCCAAAAATACATCCACCACATCACGGCGACGTACCTTTTGCCCATTGATATAATAATCAGACTTACCCTCCTTGGTCACTTGACGGCGTAGGGTCAGCTCGTGGTATAGGTTTAGGGCATGGCGAATGCCTGTACTCTCATCTTGGGTATGCTCAAAGGTCAGCTCCACGCTCGCCAAACTCTTGCCCGCTCGCCCCTCCACGCCTGCAAAGATGACATCGCTCATCGCCCCACCCCGAAGCTGTTTGGCAGACGTTTCGCCCAGCACCCAACGTATGGCATCAATCACGTTAGACTTGCCACAGCCGTTTGGCCCGACAATGGCGGTAACGTCGTGCTTAAAGGTAAAAGTCGTGGGATTGGCAAAGGATTTAAAGCCTGATAGTTTTAGGGATTTTAGACGCATGATGATTGGGATTGGGTATGGAAAAGGGGTGTATTTTAGCAAAAATTTATAGATATGAAAAACTTAATTTATTGATTTGGCTTGTTTTAAAAAAATAAAAATCATCAAAAATTCCCCTAGAAAATTTGTGTATATTTGTTATAATATCCAAACCTATTGTATCAGAGTCATCTTATGCCCATAGTTCGCCCAAGCAGTCAGCAGTCAGCAGTCAGCAGTCAGCAGTCAGCAGTCAGCAGTCAGCAGTCAGCAGTCAGCAGTCAGCAGTCAGCAGTTTAGTCTAACAACCCCAAAATTTACTGTCAAGGATTTAATCCTACCAGACAGCACCCTAAACAGCATTCACGACTTTTTATCCTACCAAAAACACGCCGAACACATCTTTAACACATGGGGTCTTGCCACCACACACGCCCACCAACGCCAAATCGCCATTAACCTATACGGCTTACCTGGTACAGGTAAAACCATGGCATCACACGCCATTGCTCATGAACTTGGCAAACCACTCATCGCCGTCAATTATGCCGAGATAGAATCAAAATACGTTGGCGAAACTTCCAAAAACATCACAGCCCTTTTTAACACCGCCAAAGAGCAAAATGCGATTATCTTTTTTGATGAAGCAGACGCTATTTTAAGTCGCCGTGTTACCAATATGTCGCACGCCACCGATGTGAGTGTCAATCAAACCCGCTCGGTACTGCTGACACTCATGAACGACCACGAAGGCTTGATTATTTTTACCACCAATTTTATTGAAAATTATGACCCTGCTTTTATGCGAAGAATCCTATCGCATATTCTTTTTGAATTACCTGACTTAGGCAATCGCCAAAAATTGTGGCAAAAATACATCCCCACCGCCCTACCCCTAGCCCCTGATGTCAATTTTGAGATTTTGGCAGAACACTCAGACGGGCTGTCTGGCAGTGATATTAGCAACTGCGTGTTAAAGTCAGCTCTGTCTGCTTCACGAAGTGGCGATAATTCTGTCTCTCTTTCTCATTTTACAAAAGCAATTGATGAGATTAAGACAAGTCAAAAGGCAAACCAATTTTCACAAATAACAACCAAGCAAGTTAGTGAAGAATATGTAAAAACCCAACTTGGCGAAAAAACATTTAATCAAGTTAAAAATAAGGAATGATATATGATTGATCCAGTAAGCCTACTACTTTGGATGGCTGCAGGTGCGGCTGTTGGTGCGGCTGTGGTTATTTTTTGGGAAGAAATTAGAAATTTTTTCATTGAAAGCTTTCAAAGACTTCCTGTAGAAGTACAACAGAATTTGCAAGGTGTTGTTTCTTTGGCAAAAGCCGTGGACAGAGCTATTATTAAAACTTTTAAATATTACTCGTACGATCAAGTAACCCAATCATGGAGTGAAACAGTCGAAACAAAGCGTATTAATGACAGCGAAGTTCCTGAGCACATCCGAAATAGATTAAAGTCCGGCAATACAGTAGATATTACCGATGAAGTCGCTAAAGAGTTACAATTACACCTTTAAGGAGTTACAATGCTTAAGAAAGTTATGGCGGTTATGACCACACCTATCGCACTAGGTGCCATTCAAGAGATATTTTTTAAGGAAAAAGAACCCGTCTCAATAGAATATATATTGGACAATATCTCTCCTGATATAGACAAAGAAATCATAGACACCGTTAGCAAAAAAGAATTAAATTCGATTGGCGGAGAGATTATTATTTATATTGATAATCACACAAAAGATGTTATTATTGAGTGGGATTTTTACTTTAAAGACAGGCAAGGAGAATCTGATCAAATGACAAAAATAAGTAGCAAAAAAATGGTAAGGCAAGAATACATTACTAGAGACGATTACCTATCTTTAAAAAATAAACCTTTAAATTTTCCGATAACCAGTCCTGACATCAAGCATGGAAATTAAAAATGAATCTTACAGAAAATCAAATCAACGAGATAACATCTCTCATAAAAGAAAATGAAGTTATTTATGAGAGACGTCAATATTTTCAAAAGTATTGCTTAAATACCTTAGGCATCGGCATTCCCATATATAATTTTTATGACTATGATGAATTAATACATTACAGACAAGTTGAGAATGACTCTACTATCTACAAAAAGATAGTAGGGGATAGACAAAAATTTGAATTATATTATGAAGACATACACCAAGAAATATATAATAATAAAAAAATAATAAACACTGTTAAAAATGATATTTTATTATATATAAAAAGCAAATCTATTATATCTGTAGATCAAATCAAAAAATCAAATTTTGATTTTTTAACAAATTTTTATGTTGAATTTTTTTTAGAAGAACTCCACAAGATGGAAAAGCTAGATAAAATCAATATTAGTAATGATCAAGTGGTATATAAAATAAAACCTAAGGATTGAAATATGAAAAACATAAACAAGAATGATTTAAAATTTTTACCTCAGTTTGATTACAACCCATATTCTTATAACAATGAAAAAACCACACCAAAAGACCCTATGGGTATAGAAAATGCTTTAAGTCAGCAAATAAAAAGAACGCAATCTAATGAGCTTTCTCACGAAGAAGATTATGTTGATACAGACAATAGAATTGGTCGTCTAAGATATTTGAGAAGCCTATTGGCTAATCAGCTAATATTTCTTTTGACAGCTTTTTTTATCATCATTGCCATACTATCAGAAAGCTCCATTTATGATTCTGCAAGTGGATATCTAATTCTTTCAGCCATCTACCCATGCTGGAGAATATTATGGCAAACAAGAAAAAGGTTGCACGATATCAACCTAACAGGCTGGCATACTTTATGGGTACTAGTTCCTTATCTTAATTTTTTATTCATAGTATACTTAATCTTTAAATCTGGCGATGAAAATAAAAATGATTATGGATTGCCATCCAAGCCAAATCCAGAATTAGATTTAACTATAATTATATGCATTATTGGTGCATGTATATTTTCTTGGTCTGTGTTAAATGAGTATATAAGACCCTATTCTGACGATTATGAATATTACGACTCCTATTACTCAGATCCTGCCTACTAAAATACAACCAAAGAACTTTAAAGCTGTCATAATTATGATATATGAGGGCATGCTAAGTACTTTCTTTAATATTGTCGTTTTTTATAGGCGTGCACAGCACGCCCCTACATACTTATGACAAATATCAAGCTCAATAGGCACATTCTACCCCACTACCCCACTCCACACCAATTGACAACCCACCACAATCAATAGACACGCAAAGGCTTTTTTGAGCGTCCCTGCTGGCAGTTTATGGGCGATTTTTGCCCCAAGTTTGGCAGTGATAAAGCTCGCCACACTAATGGCGACAAACGCAGGCAAATGTACAAAGCCAAGCAGTCCTGCCACAGGCTCACTCATGTTTGCCACATGACTTCGTCCAAATACCATAAAGCCCAACGCCCCTGCAATGGCAATAGGCAGACCGCACGCTGCCGAAGTTCCGACCGCTTGTTTCATGGGCAGACCTGCGTGGGTCAGATACGGCACATTTAGGCTACCACCGCCAATCCCAAAAATCGCCGAAGCCATACCAATCACGCCGCCTGCCACGCTTTGGCTCATCGGCTTGGGCAAGGGCTTGATGTTCTCGTCCGCCTTTTTCATAAACATCTGTATGGACATGGCAATGGCAAACACACCAATCAATACTTGCAAATAATCCCCCTTAATAAGCGTCGCCACCCACGCCCCAAACAGCGAACCGACCACCAAGCCATAAGTCAAATTTTTGAACACATCCCAACGCACACCGCCTTTTTTGTTGTGAGCGGTCAGCGAGCTGATAGACGTGATGATGATAGTCGCCAACGCCGTCCCCACCGACACATGGGGGATAAACTCGCTCGGAAAGCCATACGCCCCCAAAATCCACACCAGTGCTGGCACGATGATAAGACCACCGCCCACGCCAAACAGCCCTGCACACACGCCCGCAAACGCTCCTGCGACCACAAACCACAGATACATCATGTTACATACTCTCACATTTACCAAATTTATGGTATTATAGCTTATTTTTATTCATTTGAAACGACCAAAAACCGCCCCATGCCAAATTTTTTGACCGCCACGCCCCACACTCATTTTGACACGACAGACAGCAGTAACACCCAGCTAATCCACGCCATTTCAGACGGCACGCACCCCCACACCGCCCCCCACCTATACACGGCAAGCCACCAAACGGCAGGGCGTGGACAGCATGGGCGGACATGGGTGAGCGGTGCGGACAATGTGTTTTTGTCTTTATATGTTCCAATTGGGCAGGGGCAATTTGAACTACATCAATTATCGGGCTTATTGTCATTGGCGGTTGGATTTGAATTATCTCATTTAGATATTATCCAAAACATCAATCAAACTCGTAAAACCAAAAACTTACCCCCCATTGGCGTAAAATGGGCAAATGACGTGGGCTTTTATGATAACAAAGCAGGATTTTTTAAAAAACTGGCGGGCATTTTAATTGAACCTGTTTTTAAAAAATTGGATAAAAATACGCTTGTGGGTGTGGTAATTGGCGTGGGGCTAAATGTCAATAATTCGCCTATGATAAAAGACGGTCTTTATCAAGCAACGTGTTTAAAAGAATTATCCAATACAAAAACAACCGCCCAAGATTTATATATTCCCATGACAAATTCGATCTTTCAAGCGGTAGAGATTTGCAATCAATGTAAAGAACCCATGTATCTACAAAATTTTATTGATAAATTTAACGCCAATCATCTTTTAACCGACAAACTCATTCATATTTTTATGCAAAATAATATGACAGATATTTATGCCAAAGGCACTTGCATTGGCATTGGCAATCAAGGCGAATTGTTATTAAATGATCATGGCGATATAAAACCGATATTTGCAGGTATGGCAAAAATTGTGAATTAGATTTTATTTGGCATGGTTAATTTATATAAATACCAAAACCCATTTTATTAAGGAAAATCATGAAAAAACTTTGGCTAGATTTGGGCAATACCCGCCTAAAATATTGGATAGTGGATAACGACACGATTATCGCCCATGACGCAAAAGAACATCTAAAAGCCCCCAATGAATTATTGCTTGGACTGCTTGGCACGCTGGCGAGCTTTGAGCCTGAATTTGTGGGGATTTCTAGCGTGCTTGGCGATAAGATTAACACCGCCATAAATAAGACCTTGCAAGGCTTTAACGTGCCGTTTGAATTCGCCAAAGTGAACGCCAACCACCCCCTTTTGACAAGCCATTATGACCCTAATCAGCTTGGCGTAGATAGATGGCTACAAATGCTCGGCGTGGTTGATCGCACCAAAAAACAATGCGTGGTTGGTTGTGGCACTGCCCTAACGATTGATTTGATAGAACATGGCACACATTTAGGCGGATATATCCTGCCCAACGTCTATATGCAACGCCATGCCCTATATGCAGGCACCCAACAAATTGCGGTGAAAGCTGGGCGATTTGATAGCACCGAGCTTGGACGAACAACTTTTGATGCGGTCAATCATGGCGTACTGTTTGGCGTGGTGGGGGCGGTGCGTGCGGTGCGAGCAGACTACCCTGATTTTGAGATTACGCTCACAGGGGGCGGAGCGGACATGATAAATGTGCAGTTTGGGGGCGAGCTTGACATCGAAACAGAGCTACTGCTGGCAGGACTAAGACGGTATTTTGCTTGACACAGGTCGCAACAGAGCACAATCCATCACTTAACCTGCTATTTTGCCAAATCCCAAATCTCCCCCTTATCCACAACCCCCACCTTATCAGCAAACACAGCCTGTCCCATCGCCTTTGCCAACGTATCGGTTGGCATGGGTTTGACGGACATAAGTAGCCCAAATCGGTTTGCCAAGCCCAGCACTTTTTCGCCCAATCGCTCGCCCATGCGGTCGCTGTTTTGCCGTTTTAATAACGGTGGTCGCATGAGTATGAGCTTATCAAAACCAATGGCGGACAATGACTGCTCCATGTCGCCTTTTAACCGATAATAAAACAGCGGACTGTTTGGGTTTGCTCCGTCTGATGAAATGGCAATCATTTGTCCCACGCCATTTTGGTGGGCGATTTTGGCGACATTGACGGTATAATCATGGTCGATTTTGTACTGCTTAGATTTACTGCCTGCTTGCTTTAAGGTCGTGCCAAGACAGCCAAACAGCACGTCTCCACGCACCTTATCCGCCCATGTGTCGGACGTATCAAAATCAACGATATGAACGGTCAGTTTGGGGTGGGTCAGCTCAATCGCTCGCCTAACAAATACCGTAACTTTATCAAATCGCTCATCGGCTAATAACTGCTCGGTCAAGGGCGTGCCTGTCGCCCCTGTCGCTCCGATGATTAGGGCGTGTAGGTGGGTTTTCATGGTGTTGTCCAAATCAAAAGGACATTATAGCACAGATTAAACACCGCCCATTTGATTTGGACGGAATTTACCCATTGCACCTATTTGTCAAAAACAGCTCCGCCACCGCCCACACCGCATTAAAATTATCGGCAAACACGCTGTGAGACGCATTCAGTCAGGCATTTTCGCTGTTGCCCGATTTGTTAAAATGAGCGATTTGGCAACCGTTGCCCCTGCTCATTTTTTAGAGCAATGCCCTGATTTGACGGTGCTAGAACCGCCCTTTGCCATTGACGGCTATCAAAAGGTCATGGCATGGCACGCCAAAAGCCATTATGACCCTGTGCAGATGTGGTTTCGGCAGGTGATGAAAGATGTGGCGGGGGAGATTGGGGGATTTCAGGCAGCCTGAAAGCTTAATTTTGCAAAATTTCAATAAAAAACACCGCTTGAAAACTCAAACGGCGTCTCTACCCCAACCAAATTAAACATTCAAAATCCGATTCGCCCGAATCACATTCTCATGCGAAAAGTCGCCCTCTGTCATGTTGGGTAACTCGGCGATGGCATAGGCACGGTTTTGGCGGACGCTGGTGGGCGTTTGGGTCGAATTGGCACGGCTTTGGCGTAATTCATGGGCGGTATAATCACAGCAATACCCTGCCGAATTGGGCTGTTGTCGCCACGAACCTGCCAAATCGCCACCGTCAAGCGGTGCAAATCCGCATTGCTCCACCAGCGTCATAACCCGCCCTTTGGCAGGCTCATCATTGCTCGCCACCCACATGGTCAGGCGGTCTTTTCTATCAGGATTTTTACCCAGATTGGCAAGCGAATGGGCAAGTAGCATATTAAAGGCCTTGACCACATCTCGCCCCACGACAGAACTCACCCACACGCTCTCCGCCATGCCATTATCAATCTCATCAATCGGCTTATCCCGAAATTCAGGGTAATAATTGGCGGTGTCCACCACCACGCAATCAGGCGATAAACCTTGCCACAGCGATTTTGGCAAATCGGCAATAGCAGGCGTTGGCAGGGACAAAATCAGTACATCAGCCCCCACGCCCACCGTGTCCAAATCGCACGCCTTTGCCCCAATTTTGTCGGCAAAATCACGTACACCGTCCACGCCTTTTGAGTTGGCGACAGAGACATTATACCCTGCCTGAGCAAGTTTTTGGGCGATTGTACCGCCAATTTGCCCGATACCAATGACCGCAATATTCATCATTTCTGCCCTTATCTCACACGCTCGCCAATCCATTCTGCCACATCATCATTGATTTTTTGTCCGCCTTTTTCAAGCATGAGTAAATGCCCAAAATTGGGGTACAGCACCAAACTTTTATCGCCTGATTTAGTTTCATTATAAAAATCAATGGCATCTTGTGGTGAGACAAACACATCTTTATTACCGCTAATCAGCATCACAGGGGCGGTAAATTGACGACCGTGGTCTTTTAGGTATTCAAGCCCTTCTTTAAAGCTGTTGGGGAAAGAGACCGAGAATTTTTCAAGCATCAATGGGTCATTGTCAAGCGACAAGCCAGCACCTTCAAATGGGATATTGAGCGTGGTTAAAGAAACCGCCCCGCTCACAAAACTGTCTTTTGGCTCTGGGCGTGGCAAATAGCCAAAATTCATCTGATGATAACGAAGCACGCCTGCCGCCAAGATAAAGCCGTTTACGTCATCAGGGTATTTGGTGCCGTACAGTGCCGAGATGTGTCCGCCCATGCTGTGTCCGAGTACAAAAACGGGCGTGTTTGGGTATTCGGCTTTGGCTTTTTGCACGACCAGACGCAAATCTTCCACCATTTCAAAATAGCTGTTGATATGAATACTGTCTCGCCCATCCGATTTGCCGTGTCCACGGTGGTCAAAGCGGTACACGCCAATGCCGTCTGCATTCATCGTTTTGGCAAAATCGCCAAACACGCCCGAATGGCTCGCCAAGCCGTGCGAAATCACCACAATGGCTTTGGGTTTGGCGTGTGGTATATCTTTTTGCAAGTGCAATTTTAAGCCGTCTTGGGTGCGGATATGGGTAATGACGGATTTGGATTGAACTGCCGTTTTTGCAGGCTGTGCTGGTGTTTTGGCGTGGGCGACACCGCTGGCAAAGGGCAAGGTTAGGGCTAATGCTAGGGCAAGGGATTTGATTGATGATTTCATAATACATACTCTAAAATTGGAAAGTAGGATTATTATAAAATTTTAAAATTGATAAAAGAATAATGATTTTTGGAAAAGATGTTTTTAAATTTGGAAAAAACATTTATCACAACACAGTATCCCATACCACAACTTCTGTTTTATTATCACCCCCAAATAATAGATTAAATCTCTTTCCAAACTAAAAATAAACCCTTATAAGTATTGGGGTTGAAGTTTTTAAAAATCCATAAAAATCAGGGTTTGGAAAGAAGTCTATTTTACTGATATATTCATGAAAAATTAGCCATAAATTGAGCAATTCTACCACTTTTGGGGTATTTTTATCATTTTATCTGATGAATTTATCAAAACAATCCTTAAATAACCCCACATATTTTATGGGTTCATACCAACAATTCTGTTATAATCAAATAAAGAAATCATGCTGATAAGTAATGATAAAAGTTTGGCATTTGTTGTATTTTATCAATATTAGATGATGATTTTTTTATTTCATTTTAAATCCTTAAAATTTATAAGGATATTTTACCCGATAGGGAAATTGGCAAGGTTTTATTTTTAACATCTTATGATAATAAAAAGGTGAACGTATGCCATTTAAGCCCATTCCTGCGGTCATTGCCGTGCTTGTTACTCTCATCATTTGGTTTGGTATTCCTGTGCCACAAGGCGTTGAGCCGAACGCATGGCATCTGCTTGCGTTGTTTGTCGGGACGATTGTTGCCATCATTGGCAAAGTGTTACCGATTGGGGCGATTTCCATCATCGCCATTACCCTTGTCGCCCTGACAGGCGTAACCGCCGACACGCCCAAAGATGCGATGAAAGATGCGTTATCCAGCTTTTCAAGTCCGCTTATTTGGCTCATTGCCGTAGCGGTCATCATCTCACGAGGGCTGGTCAAAACAGGACTTGGAGCTAGGATTGCTTATAGTGTCATCGGCTTTTTTGGCAAAAAGACGCTCGGTATTGGCTACTCATTGGCAATCGCTGAGACCTTACTTGCCCCCATTACCCCGTCCAACACCGCTCGGGGTGGGGCGATTATCTATCCCATCACTCGTTCTATTGCCCAAAGTTTTGGCTCAAAGCCTGATGATGGCACAACCAAAAAGATGGGTGAATATTTGTCACTTGTCAACTACCAATCCAACCCCATCACCTCCGCCATGTTCATTACCGCTACCGCCCCAAACCCTTTGGTGGTGGAACTGGTTGCTAAGGCCACAGACAACAATATTCATCTGTCGTGGACAACATGGGCACTCGCCATGCTACTGCCTGGACTTGCATGTATCCTGCTTATGCCCCTTGTCATCTATATCATTGCCAAACCTGAGATTACCAAAACGCCCAATGTCAAAGAATTTACCAGCCAAAAACTCGCTGAGCTTGGGAAAGTAAGCCGTGATGAGAAAATCATGCTTGGTGTATTTGGTGGCATGCTCCTACTGTGGGCGAACATACCTGCCATGCTGTTTGGCGATGTGTGGGCGGTGAATGCAACAGCCGTGGCATTTTTGGGCTTGTCAGTGGTGATTTTGACGGGTGTACTCACATGGGATGATGTTTTAAAAGAAAAATCCGCTTGGGACACACTCGTGTGGTTTGGTGTGCTGATTATGATGGCAACATATCTGAATAAACTGGGACTTATCGCATGGTTCTCAGGGCAGATTGAGACTGTCATTGGGGGCATGGGAGTAGGCTGGGTTGGGGCCGTGGTGATTTTAACACTTGTATATCTGTATGCTCATTACTTTTTTGCCAGCACAACCGCTCACATTACAGCCATGTTCGGGGCGTTTTATGGTGTTGGACTTGCTCTTGGGGCACCGCCCATGCTCTATGCCTTGATTTTGGCAGCATCTAGCAGTCTGATGATGTCACTCACACACTACGCCACAGGCACAGCTCCTGTCATCTTTGGGGCAGGCTATGTCTCGCTTGGACAGTGGTGGAAAGTTGGAGCGGTCATGAGTGTGGTCAATCTTGTGGTATGGATTGGCATCGGACTGATTTGGTGGAAAGTGCTTGGGTATTATTAATTATTATTGATAAAATTATGTCCAAATAAACAAAAATAAGGGTAATTGAATTTACCCTTATTTTATTATTCAAAAGACCCTCTCTTAGCCATGTAGTGATTTATAAATCGTCCCTGCCAACACCTTACCAATGCCCTTAACATGAGCAATCTCACTTTCAGATGCACCAAGGAGTTGCTGAATACCACCAAAATGAGCCAACAGGTCTCGCCTGCGTTTTGCCCCCAGGTTGGGGATGACTTCCAGCACGCTTGCCCCACGAGCCTTGTCTCGTTTTTTGCGGTGAGCGGTAATGGCAAAGCGGTGAGCTTCGTCTCGTATGTGCATGATAAGGTGCAGCGCCTTAGAATTCATTGGTAAATCTATCGGCTCATGCTCCAAAAAGTGTAGCACTTCAAGCCCTGCCTTTCGCCCCTCGCCCTTTGCCACGCTGACGAGCAATGTCTCGTCCAATTTACCAAGCTCGGTTAAGACGTCTTTGGCAATGTTTAACTGCCCCTTACCGCCGTCTATCAATAGCAAATCAGGCAAGGGGTGTTTGGCATACCGCCTTGTCAGCACCTGTCTCATCGCCCCATAGTCATCGCCCCCGACCACGTCATGAATGGCGTACTGGCGATAATCCCGCTTTCTTGCCCCACGACTGTCAAACACCACGCACGACCCCACCGCCAGCTCGCCCATGGTATGACTGATGTCAAAGCACTCAATGCGGTTAATCGCCCTATCCGACACCGCTCCTAGCACCTGTTGCATGGCGACAAACCGCTCATTTAATTCATTAAAATCCGACAACTTGGCGGTCAAGGCATTATGAGCATTCAAAATCGCCAGCTCCTGCCACTCTCGGCGGTGCTTTTGTACCTTGTCTTTTATCAGGCATTTTTTGCCAAATTCATCATGTAAAAGTTCGGCGACCGTGTCTTTGTCATCTATCATCTCATTGATGATAATCTCTTTGGGCAAATCATCGCTCACGTCCAAATAAAACGACAACAAAAACCGCTCCAATCGCTCAGCAGGCGTATCAAACACCCCCACATCATCAGGAAAATAATTCTTACCGCCCAGCACCTTACCACCACGCACGGTCAGCACATGGACGACCGTCAGCCCGTTTTTGTCGGCAATGGCAAACACATCGGCACTGCTGTCATCACCCACCCGATACACCGCTTGACGGGCGGTAATGTCAGAGAGCATGGCAAGGCGGTCTCGGTAAAATACGGCTTGCTCAAAGTACATATTCTCGGCAGATTCGTGCATTTTTTGGGCGAGCATGGCTTGCAGTTCGCCTGTTTTACCATTCAAAAAATCTAACGCTTGCCCCACATTATCATCATAATCAGTCTGGCTAATCAGCCCCACGCACGGGGCGGTACAGCGTTTGATTTGGTGTTCTAGGCAGGGGCGTTTGGCGGTGGCAAATACCGTATTGGTACAGTTTCTTAGCATAAAGAGCTTTTGCAAAAGTAGCACCGCTTCTTTGGCACTCGTGGCGGACGGATAAGGCCCAAAATAGCGACCCTCGGCATGATTGCCCTTGCCCCGTCCCACCGCAAGGCGTGGGAATTTGTCCTTTGAGATGAACAGATACAGATAGGATTTGTCGTCCCTTAGGATAATGTTATAAGGTGGACGGTGCTGTTTGATGAGATTTTGTTCAAGGAGTAGAGCCTCAGATTCACCTCGTGTGATGATGATTTCAATATCACAAATACGAGCAACCAAAGCCACTGTTTTTGGATGTTCAACAGTCTTGGCAAAATAGCTATTAACCCTATTTTTTAGAGATTTGGCTTTACCAATGTACAAAATTTCACCCGACTTGCCAAGCATTTTATAAACCCCTGGTAGGTTGGGAATATTTTTTAATAATTGTATAAGACGGTCAGCATGAGCATGATTCATAAAAAACTTAGGTACTTAACTGATGGTTTTATAAGGTAAATATAAGGTAAATTTTAGGTTTTACAAGTCATACCAAATCAAGTCATACCAAATGATGAATAAAAAAGAGCCAAAACTGGCTCTTTTTGACAAATAAACAAGGTTGCACAATAATATTGTGCAATACATCTTGATTAGTTATTAGTGGTTGTTTGCACAGGAACAGTTGTAACAACAGTGCCATCAGCGGCAGCATTGGCAGCATCAGCAGCAGCTTCGGCGGCATCTTGTGCATTTTCAGCAGTAGCCTCAGCTTGTTTTGCAACAGTGCCATCACCTGCAATTTGTGCCTCAGCAGCAGCATTAGAAGCCGTATCAGCAGCGGCTTGTGCAACATCAGCGGCCTGTTGTGCGGTAGCATCAGCAGGAGCAGCAGCGGCAGCAACTTGTGCCTCATTTGCAGCTTCTTGGGCAGCAACAGCAGCATCGGTTGCTTCTTCCGCTGGTTTTGAACAGGCAGTTAGTGCCAATGAACCAACCAAAGTGGCTAGGATTAATTTTTTCATGCTATATTCTCCAAATTAAGTGGATGCTTTTGACTGCCTAACTATATAGAACCATATAGGATAGGCTGTCTCATTCTCATTATAGGTATTCAATAGATGTTGGATGGCATTTTATTATCTAAACCATCATCATAAATTCAAATGACAAAAAAAGACAATAAAGTGTTACCCCTATATTGCTCGTACTATTATATAAACATTAGTAGATAATAACAAATGATTTTTAGTAATAAATGGGATTAATATGTAACAAAATATTTCTCCAATCCATCACCTGATCATCATCTTGGGCATTATCACTAAAATGGCTTAGCATTGTAAATTTCTATCAATCATCCATAAAATTAAAAGGTATGTTCAAAATACCGTTTACAAATATGGCGAATAAAATAATTGGCAAGCCAACTGCTGATAAAATTTTAACCACGCTGTCATAATGGCAACTTACCAACACCCATTTATTTATTAATATTTATAATAAATGAGTGTTATTTGGTCATGTTATTAAAAAACTCATCGTTGGTTTTGGCATCTTTTAGGCGGTCAAGCAAAAACTCGGTCGCCTGATAGTCATCCATGGGCTGCAAAAGTTTACGCAAAACCCACACTTTTCTTAGCATTTCATCATCAATCAGACGTTCTTCACGACGAGTGGATGATTTTTTGATGTTAATGGCAGGGAAGATACGGCGTTCAGCAAGTTCTCGCTCTAAGGTAATCTCTTGGTTACCCGTGCCTTTAAATTCTTCAAAAATCACGCTATCCATCTTCGAGCCTGTGTCAGTCAGGGCGGTAGAGATAATGGTCAAACTGCCACCTTCTTCAACATTACGAGCCGCCCCAAAAAAGCGTTTTGGACGCTCCAACGCATTGGCATCCACCCCCCCTGTCAGCACCTTACCGCTTGACGGAATGACTGTGTTGTAGGCACGGGCAAGACGTGTGATGGAGTCTAACAGGATAACCACATCTTGTTTGTGTTCAACAAGGCGTTTGGCTTTTTCGATGACCATCTCCGCCACTTGGATGTGGCGAGCAGGTGGTTCATCAAAGGTCGATGCCACTACTTCGCCACGCACCGTGCGTTGCATTTCAGTCACTTCTTCGGGACGTTCATCAATGAGTAGAACGATGAGATAGCATTCGGGATGGTTTTTTGAGATGGCTTGGGCGATGTTTTGTAGTAGCACCGTCTTACCTGCCTTGGGCGGGGCGACGATGATAGAACGCTGACCCTTACCAATGGGAGCAATGAGGTCAATCACACGCCCTGTCAAGTCTTCGGTCGTGCCGTTGCCCACTTCTAGGCGCAACTGCTGGGTCGGGAAAAGTGGTGTTAAGTTCTCAAAGATGAGTTTGTGGCGTGAGCGGTCGGGTGTGTCAAAGTTAATCTCACTGACCTTTAATAGAGCAAAATACCGCTCGCCATCTTTGGGCGGTCTAATTTGCCCTGCGATGGAGTCGCCTGTTTGTAGATTGAAACGGCGGATTTGGCTTGGGCTGACATAAATGTCATCAGGCCCTGCCAAATATGACCCTTCCGATGACCGTAAAAAGCCAAAACCATCTGGCAAAATCTCTAAAACGCCATCACCATAAATCGGCTCGCCGTTTTTGGCATGGGTTTTTAGGACGGCAAAAATGATGTCTTGTTTACGGCTACGAGCCATGTTTTCAAGCCCCATTTGCTCAGCAATGTATAGCAACTCGCTGACAGGCTTGCGTTTTAGTTCGGTCAAATTCATGAGATGATCTAGATAAGATGTGTAGAAGTGAAAATACAATGAACACCGCCAAGAAAAAAGTCAAGGACTGACAAGGGCGGTAAAAATATGAAAGGATAAATCAGCCACCCATAATAACCGCTCTTTGCCCGAATGTCAAGGGCTTGGGGATGATTTTTTGATTTGCCAAAGGCTTATGACTGGCAGATGGTTGGGCAGGCAAGTCAGCAAGCCCCTTGTTAGGTTTAGATTTTTGTCACTTGCCATGCTCCATCGCCCATCACTTCTAGTTTGGTATCGTGGTATTTGAGCAAGGTTGAGCGATGTCCCACACTGATAAGTGTGGTATTTGGCAGGCTCATGAGCAGTCCATACATGGCATTTTCTAACCCTTCATCCATACTGGCGGTCGCTTCATCCAAAAACACCACGCTAGGGCGATGTAGTAGCACCCGAGCCATGGCAAGGCGTTGCTGTTCGCCAAGCGAGAGTTTTTGCGTCCAGTTTTCTTCGTGATGCAGTTTATCCACCAAATGCCCAAGTTGCACACGCTCCAACAAAACCGCCATGTCATCACCACCGCCCACATCACGCACACCGCACGGCACGGCAACACTCATACCTACACGCTTTCCACAGGCGATAGGGTACTCTGGCTCACCCACCCCAGTGCCAAAGACAAAACCTACATTCGGGCGGTAAGCACGGCAGGCACACAGGCAGACGGGCTGAGTGCGTGGCAGTCGCAACTTGCCACAGGGCTGATTTTTCAAAATACGCCTTATCATTTTGACAAAACCGCTTGGGATAATTTTAAAAAAACGCACCGCCTAAATCTGTCCGCCAAACAGACCACGCATGAGCTTATCATTGAGATGAGCAGTGATAATACCAATTTAAACAATCTTATCAGTCTCTACCACGCCCAACTGTACCATACCACCATTAAGGACGGGCTTGATGACACCAAAACCGCCCTAATGAGCGAGCTTGCCCCGATAGGCGTTAAACAAGCCGAACGCCACAGATTAGATGAGATTGGCAAATTAAGACAACTACCAAACCACTTGCCAAGCCTTGATGACTTGCACAAGCTAGACAAAAATATGCTTAATCACACATGGGAGCGAATGACCCGCACGCCCACGACTTTTTATGTCGTGAGTAACGCTAAACCTACCGACATCGGGCAATTTATCGCCTTATTTGCCAATCCCAATCCGCCCTTGACGGCATTTCGTCATATCGCCACACCCCTTGCCACATCGGATACGGTCAAATTCGCCCACCACAGTGAGCCACGAGCGGACGTACAGCTTTGGATGACCACGCCCCACACATGGCAAGGCGTGGATGCCATGACGGTAAACCTACTCAAAAACATCGCCAGCGACAAGCTCAAACTGACCTTGCGTGATGAAAAATTAGGCATTTATCGGCTAAGTTTTGACAGCACGCTAAACCCCAACACCCACCGCATTGAAAGTCATCTCAAATTTACCACCAGTCCCGACAAGGCGGACGAGATGATAACTCATGCCAAACAGGTGCTGGCAGATTTGCCCACGCTCATCACGACAGACGACATTAACAAAGCCAAAAGCACCTTTAAAAGTCAAGAAAAATCCCGCCAAAACGACCCTTATACATGGCTAAACCGTCTGGCATTAAGCGACAAACAAGGCGATGATTTGGCGTATCTTGACCAAGTCAAACACCTAGATGCGCACATCACGCTTGCCAACCTACAACGCATGGCAGGCAAGCTCTATAACCCTAACAGCGTGCAAGTGTGGATAGACATGCCAAAAGAGTAATGCAAATCATTATTACTGAAACCTTACAATCATGCGATTTGGTTATTTATCAGAAATATTACCAAACTTTTAGCAATGACTAATACAGAACATCTGTTCTTTGCTTATCAATCATCTAAAAAACTGTTTGATTTGCAATTTTTGATTGATAATTTTGTGGTGTAATATACCCAGTTAAGACAGCATGACTTAACTTTTACTTTAACATTTTATTTTTTTTTGAGAATTTTTATGAACATCAAACAACTGCTAACCGCCCTTACCCTATCCGCCTTTACCATGACTGCCATGGCACAGCCCACTCAATCACCCAAAAAACCCAAAACCGAACAAACCCAAAAGAAACCGTCCGCCAAAAAACAAACAGCCAAAAAACAAACAGCCAAAAAACAAGGCATAAAAAAGCAAACGGCCAAAAAGCAAGACATCAAACAACAAAATACTAAAAAACCCACCAATCAACCACGCTAAACCCAAAAATCCCTTATCGCTTGATAAGGGATTTTTACTAATCTGTATTTTTATGACTCATTTATATCACAGGCATTTTATTTTTAAAAAGTTAAAACTAGCCCATCAGCCCATCCCCACTCAACCCACAGCCCATTATGAGTGAAATTGACAGCATTTTACCCATGATAAATCGCTGATACACACTTTCATCGCCAAAATCCAAAATTACGTCTTTTTTCGCTTGTTATTTTGTATCTTTTTGGTTATATTGAGAATGCGATTAACTTTCATCCACCAATCAAACAGGGAATTTATCATGGGAATGTTTGACTTTCGTCATTTTGACAGTGACCAATCCGCCGAACTCATGCACACCACCAGTAAGCTGGCTCAGCATGCCAATGTCGCCAGTTTCGCCAAACTCGTGCCTGAAGGACTAAAAGACATCAATGCCGCCCTAACCCTGCCCGATGGCTGGCGTTCACTCACCCCAGCCGAGCTCAATCTGCCAAACAGTGCCGTGGATATCTATGGCTACTACACTTTTGCCAGCACCATCACCGGCAACCGCCCGATTAATGGCTCAGGGCCGCAGGTTCTGTTGGTTGGCGAATTTGATGATGCTGGCAAGCCCACTCGTCTTGGCATCAGCTGGGCTGGCACCAATGATTTGCTCGATGTGGCGGATTATTTTCATCTTAACGAAGGCAAGATTGCCCCCAACATGCAACCGCTTTTACAAGCCATCAAAGACTACGCCACCGCCCACGACCTATCGGGCGAAGATGTACTGGTCACAGGTTATAGCTTGGGTGGTGGCTACACCAACATCATGGCAAAACATCGTGAATCATTGGCTGATGGATTTTTTAACGATGCGGTATACATCGGTCATGCCAGCCCCGTCATCTATGACAATCCTGATGTCATTTTGAATATGGGCTATGAAAATGATGCCGTCTATCGCATCACAGGCTCTCACATCAATGTTGCTGATGCCATCGCTGGTGGCGGTCCTGTATTGTCCAACATAGACAAGGATTTTGACAGCAGTATTGACAACGTGGTATTGGTGACAGGGGCGTATGCTTCGGCATTATGGGATGTCAATAACCCCTTTGTCATGTCGCTCATCAACACCGCCCAAGGCTGGGCAGCACACACAGGTGCATTAGGTCAAGATACTTTGGAGCGTATCACCAACTCATCTTTTTATGAACTCACTCACAAAGACAGCCGTGTCATCATCGATCAGCTAAATGCCGTCGAACGTCTTAGCATGTGGGTCAAGGACAAAAGCCATCAGGCGGACAAAGTTGGTAGCTTTATCATCGGCTCAAACCACAACAACCTTATCCAAAGTAGCAACCAAGGCGACTATATCGATGCCAAAGACGGCAATGACCGCATCGTACTGGCACAAGGAACAGACCGCGTGGATGGCGGTGCAGGCGTTGATACTGTTATCTTACAAGACAAAAGTCAAGATTGGCACGCCTACCGACTGTCTGATGGCACAGTATTCATGAACGCCAAAGACGGTACGGGCATCAAACACCTTGAAAATGTTGAAAAAATCGGCTTTGACAATGAGTCCTACACTCAGATTCGCCCTTATGACATCAGCTCAGAAGGTCTCATCTCCAACCGCTATCTCATCAAAAGTCGCAATACAGACATCGACTATCAAGACCACCTTGAAGGCAGTGAATCAGACGATGTCTTGACAGGCGACATCATCTTCGCCAGAGAAGGTAATGACGTTCTATACGCACTAAACGGTGTCAATGGTCTGTTGCATGGCGGGGCAGGCGATGACCGTCTGTTTGGCAATGATGGCAATGATCATCTATATGGCGGTGAAGGCAACGACTATCTGTATGGTGGCAAAGGCAATAACATGCTGTTTGGCGGTATTGGCGATGACACTTTTGCGTTCAACCAAGAAAGTGCTGGCTTGAACATCATTCGTGACTTTAACAGCTATATTGGCGACCATGACAAAGTTGTCTTTGACAATGTTTTTGCCGACACACATGAGCTTAGCCAAGCCACCCGTCATATCGGCAATGACGTCCACATCAGAACCGCTGATTTGCACATCATCATCAATAACACCAACGTCGATGACGTCTTGGCTCACACCAGCATTTCAGGGGCGTAAGCCACATCATCTACCAATAAACCATACCCCAAAAGTAGCACAACCAACTTTTGGGGTGTGGTTATGACAAACAGCTTGCACTTTTGGGGCAAACCCACCCAGCAGTTTTGTCAAAAAACAATCTGCACTTTATCTTTTTGGCTCTGCAAACTAACATCAAGGCTAGCCGTCCAGCCATCGATATAAACCCTGCCATCTTTTAAAGCATCTAATAGCACATCTTCACTCACTTTGTGACTGTCGGTAATGTAGTAATTACTGCCAAGTTTGTACATACACTCATCAATGATGGCAATCGGCACCTGTGTTGGCTCATCAACACCCACTTTAAATATCATGTGATAAATACGGCTTATCGCATTGGTATGCTCTTTGGGAAAAGCAATTTGAAAATTCTCTTCATCCAGCGTCAATATCGGGGCAGGTGTGGTATCAAAAACCTTATACCCAATATCAGGCAACTGTTTTTTATCACTTTCTACCACATCTTTTTTGGCATTATGTTGTTCAATATCAGCTTTAATGCTCTCTCCTGCACGATTTAGGCGTTCTATGGTAATACTTGAAATTACAGGCGGTAAATTATTGTCCAAGCAGAATTTATACTCATCTTTCTTTTTGATGGGGTCTATTGGCTCATCTATTTGGCAAAGTATAAATTTACGATGACCGCCATCTTCTGCATTTAATTGTATGACCGCATGACCTGTTGTACCCGAACCTGCAAAAAAGTCTAGGATTATTGCATTTTTATCATCCATCATTTCAAGTTGTCTTTTAATTAGAAAAATGGGCTTTTTGCCATTGTCAAAAGGCACACTCCCTTCTTTTGATAAATTATTCATGTTTGATGTCAAATCCCAAAAAGTACCTTCCATTTCTTTTTTATACAACTTTCCATTGATTTCTTCGGATACATCATGCAACCATGAAAACAACCTAAATTTATCGCCTTTGTAAAATTGTTCGTACACCTTACCTTTATTTCTCCCAGTTTTTGGAATGTACTCAATTGAAAATAAATCTGTATCGAACTCCATCCCTTTTAATGCTTCTATCACTCTTGGTCTTATTGAGCTTTGTGGCATAGCAGTCTGAAATATCCTTTTTGCATACTTTATATAAACTTCACTTTCATCAATATTATCTCTTTTTGCCAACTCCGATACAGATAAAATTTCATAATTATTTCGTAAAAAAATCCTTATTTCATCACCCGACCCATCTAATGTGGATGTTATGTATTCTTTTGTACCATAATCTACAATCACACTGGTGTATTTCCAACTTTTATTCTCTAATTTATAAAGCTGTACTAAATTTCCTATTTCAAACAATTTATAAGCAGGTTTGAATGATGAAAATTTTTCATAATTTTTAACATAAATTAATAAATATTCAATATTCTTTTTTAGCTTTTTATCTTCTCCACCACCCGAAGCACCTGCAACATTTTTCATTTTCAATGAAATACTGCTAAGAAAATTCTCTTCCCCAAATACATCATCACACAACAGCTTTAAATTTGCCTGTTCATTGTCATCAATGCTAATAAAAATCACCCCATCATCGCTTAATAACTCCTGCGCCAATAGCAAGCGGGGGTACATGAATGATAACCAGCCATTGTGGCTTTTTTTGGTCTTAAAACTAAAATCCAACCGAGCAAAATCATCTTCTGACAAATTCGCCAAACCCAACACTTCGGTTTCTTCTTTATCAAATTTGTCAGGATAAATAAACTCATCGCCATTGGTATT
Organism: Moraxella sp. K1664; assembly: GCF_039693965.1. NCBI lineage: Bacteria > Pseudomonadati > Pseudomonadota > Gammaproteobacteria > Moraxellales > Moraxellaceae > Moraxella > Moraxella sp. K1664. The sequence continues at coordinate 1,400,057 of NZ_CP155576.1, read as the reverse complement.
ATATGGCGGGTCAATATAAATACACTTGATTTTCCCTTTGTAATAATGCTTTAAAATCTTTAAACTGTCTAAATTATCCCCTTTTAATACAAGGTTTTTTGTTGTATCAATATCTTTGCTCATCGCTGTATTTAACACCAACTCTTTATCCGTTTCTTGTTGGTATTTGGCACGGGCAAAGTTACGACCAATAAAATTTAGCCCATAGCCATTGATTTTATCATCAATCGGCAAACCCAAAAGGGTCTTTAACTGCATCAAATCTAATTCATTATCACAAATCACCATTGGATAATGCTCTTTTAGATAATCAAGCAATGGATGGTTGGCACAACCACCGTCAATCACGGTAAAACCAGCGTCTAAAAAATCTTGTTTCATTGTTGTCTCCTAGTATTAATCAGTATTAATCAGTATTAATCAGTGCAGATAGTTGGGTTTTGTTGATGCGTTCTTTAAAGACGATTTTTATGTCGTCTTTGCCTTGTTTTTGATAATACTCATTGAGTGCATCAAAATATTTTTTGGCGATGTCAATTTTTGTTTTTTCATCAGGCGGTATGTTGGTAGATTTTTCATAACCTTTACTCTCCACCACCAAAAAGACTTGATTGCCATTTTTACCTTTGATGGCATAACAAAAATCAGGATTGTATTCACCCAGTGGCGTTTTGATTTTTAGGCGTGGCAGTTTTGCAAAAATCTCAATTTCACTAATATCAGGGTCTTGCTCAATAATCTCCAACTCAAAGTCACTGTCATATTCAATCACGTTTTCAAACACCCATTTGGCTTTTAGCGAAAAATCTTGGGGCATGGGCTTTTGAAATTTGCCCGTACTGCCGATATCTAGATAGGTCGCCTTATCATCGGTTTTAAACACGTTGGCTTTTACCGTATGCTGTATCATGCCATAGCTGATTTTGGTTTTTAATAAGCCCATCAAATTCTGCTTGATGATATCTGCCATTTCTTTTTGGGCTTGTTTTGGGTTATTGACAAGTATTTTTTGTTTAAATTCAAGACTTAACACATTAAATATCCGCACCACAAAAGACAAGGGCGTTTTGCTGTCCACGGCAAGCTGACGAACCAACAACAGATAATCCACCTTGCTGACATAGACAGAACCATCAACGATGCTTTTGCTAACCGCCTGATTGGACTGCATTTTTTCAACATGTAGCTCAGAACGTGTGGTTTCTAGCATGACCCGACTGATGTCCAAACTCTCAATCTGAGCTTTAATGTTGTCAATAAGCTGAGTCTCTTCTGCTTTACTCATCTTTTCGAGCAAAAAATTGGTGTTTTTATAAATGGCATGCCAAAGCTCTTCAAACGCCCTAAGATGAGTGGGTTTGATGATGACTTTGTCTTTGCCTTTGTTATTCTTATTGGCGTTTTTTACATATTCTTTGATGTCGTTTGAAAACAGCTTGGCAATCATTTGTTTGTGGTCGGCAGGCAGTGCCAGTGTTTTTAGTTGCTCATCAAAATCATCAGAGAGCTCATAAACATCCAAGCCATCTTCTGTATCTTCAAAGACAATCAAGTCATTTTTTTCCAAGGCTTTAAAAATGCTTCTGGCGGTTTTTTCATCAACTCCGCCATCCACAAGGCGTTGTCTAATCTCCTGCTCGGTAAATCGCTTTGCCAACAAAAACGAATTTTCCAAAATCTCTTTTTGGATGCTCTCCACAAAACCCTGCTCTTTGCTGGAAACCACCACATCTAAGTTGTTGATTTGCCAAAATAATTCTTGGTCATTATCCAAAAAGGCGAGTGTTTGGCGTTGCAAATCTTGATTGACCGCAATGCGTAGCCCACGCCCTATTTGTTGTAATTTTGAGTTTTCACTGCCCTGATTGGACAGTTTGCAGATGGTAAAGATGTTTGGGTTATCCCAACCTTCTTGCAATGCCCAAATAGAAAAAATAAAGCGGGTTGAGCTCTCAAAGGACAACAACCGCTTTTTGTCTTTTAAAATCTCATTCACGCCAGCCTTGATTTTTTCATCGACGCTACTGCCTTTATCGCCTGAGAAATAACCTTTATGAACCTGCAGCTCCCCATCTTTGTCAAAATCTTTTTGCAGATATTGGCAATAGGCACTGTCTTTATCAAGTTTTGTCAAAATCTCTTGGCGGATTTTTAGGTATTCTTCTTCAAACATGATTTTGATTTTTGGTGAATCGCCACGAAACAAGCCAATGTCATTTTCCATAAAAAACAAACTGAGCGTTTTAATTCCTTTATCAAACAAAGCCTGTTCTTTGTCAAAATGCAGTTTGATGGTGTCACGTATCATGACTCGTAGGGAGTCATCAGAGATGGCATAGTCCACCTTTTCTAGCGTGCCATCCACCAAAACCACCACATCTTTGTTGATTTTTTTGATGGATTTGCCGTTGAACAGCCCACCAATACCCAATGTCTGCTTCATCAACATGCCATTTTCAAGGCGATTGACCATCGCCTTTTTGGCTTTGGGGTCTGTGCCAATCAGCGTATCTGTATTTTCGATGACATCTTGGGTGTAGACCACTATCTTTTTGACCAAACTTTGCTGAAACGCAGTTAAGCTGTCTAGCACATACGCCACGTTGGACAGTTGCAGGCTGTCCGCTTTTTTTGGAAAAGTCGCCCCAAAACGCAAGAAAAAATTATCAAAACCTTCAAAATATTTCTTAAATGCATTGCCTTCAAAACGGTGTGGTTCATCCATGATGACAATCGGATTGAGTCGTTTTAGGCATTCTAGGTAGGATTTTGGCACGCCCTGATGAGCAACAAACAAATCGGGCGTATAAAGGTCTTTTTCCAAAGGTCGATTAAGAATGTTGCCACCTTTGTCAAACGAGCTGGGCGTCATGACTAGGGCAGACAAATCCCCAGATTTGATGAAATCATTGATGGCAGAGACATTGCTACTTTCATAGACAAAGACGTTAATTTCCTTGCCGTGAGCGTCATTATACAGACCTTTAAAGTAGTCTTTGGTGTCTTCAAGATTGGTTTTAGTGCCTTCACGAATGGGTACGGTGGGAGTTAAGATGATGAATTTTTTGTAGCCAAAATGCTTAGTTAGCTCAAAAATCGCCTTGATAAAGGTAAAGGTTTTGCCTGTGCCAGTTTCCATCATGACATCGATATTTTTACTGTCGCCATTGATGGGAAATTGGTAGTTATTGTTGGTGTAATGCGTAGATAACGTGCTGACTATGTCGCCACTTTTATGAAAATCATCAAAAATCCCCACGATATTAGCGACGGCTTTTTCTTGGTATTCTTGCTGTTCATAATAGAATCTTTTTTCTTGATGTAAATCACTCACAACATCAACCCCAATCGTTTGTAGGGCTGACGAGCGTACTAAACTAGTGCTGTGCTGTGCTGTGCTGTGCTGTGCTGTGCTGTGCTGTGCTGTGCTGTGCTGTGCTGTGCTGTGCTGTGCTGTGCTGTGCTGTGCTGTGCTGTGCTGTGCTGTGCTGTGCTGTGCTGTGCTGTGCTGTGCTGTGCTGTGCTGTGCTGTGCTGTGCTGTGCTGTGCTGTGCTGTGCTGTGCTGTGCTGTGCTGTGCTGTGAAGCATAAAAATTCCTTTAACTCATGTCAAGGGTTTATTTTAAAAAATAGGGTATGTCCGTCCTTTTTAACACAATTTATACATTTAGAAAATACCCCAAACCAGAGATTTGGGGTATTTTAATGGCATAGATAAGCGTGTAAAATCTATTATTTTTTGCCACGGTTGGCAAATGCACCGAAACGCTTGTTGAAACTTGCCACACGACCTTCGTTAGATGCTTGACGTTGCTCACCGGTGTAGAATGGGTGAGATGCACTTGAAATATCAAGTGGGAAATATGGGTACTGGGCACCTTCGTATTCACGAGTGGTTTTGGTCGCCACAGTAGAGCGAGTTAAAAAATAAACGTCCGCATTGGTGTCGTGGAACAATACTTCGCGGTATTCTGGGTGAATGTCTTTACGCATGATAAAAAATCCAATTAACCTAAGCACCAACAAAAAGGCATGTTTAACATTCTATCCAACATATCAAAGGATAAAATGAGCCGATTGTAGCCATATCATCATCAACCAACTTTGACATGATACACCACAAAGTCATTTATTAGCCAACCTAAGTGGGAGATAAAATACAAAATAAAAAAGTCATTTTAACGCAAAACCATTTATTTTTCAATAAAAATCACACCAATTCTTGTAAATTTGTTATACTTATGCTCACATTATCTATTTTTAAAAATAACGGAAAATATCATGCAACTGTCAAACCTAGAACACCTACCCAACCACACCATCACCGAACGCCTAGACGTGGTCTATGGCAGCACCGTCCGCACCAAGCACGTCGGTAAGGACTTTTTGGCGGGACTCAAAAATATCGTGGGCGGAGAATTAGTCGCCTACACCGAGCTCCTAGAAGAAGCTCGCCAAGAAGCCTTGGAACGCATGATAGACAAAGCCCGTGCCATGGGAGCGAATGCCGTTGTAGGCGTACGTTTTTCCACATCTAATGTAGCGGTGGGTGCATCTGAGATTTTTGTATATGGTACCGCCGTCAAGGCAGTAAAAAACACCAAGTCAGACAGACCAAGCTCACCTACCGCTTTTGTTAGCCCCATCTCTTTTGAGTAAGAATCATGGACATCATCAAGCTAATCTTGAACAACCCACAAATAGTCATCGCCATTATTTTGTTTGGGGTCGGCTGGTATTTTGGCACAGCCAATGAACGCAAGCACTTAGCCACCCTTGATAATGATGAGCGTTTGCTTGGACACATCATTATTTCAAGTGAACGCTTTTTTGCACCAACCGTTCAAGCGGATGGCATGCTTGTCATGGGAAGCGTTTCTATCGCCCAAGATAGGTTCAAACTTGTGTTTGCAGATTTTTTAAGCCTATTTGGCAAAAACCTAACCGTCTATGAAAGTCTGTTAGATCGTGGCAGACGTGAAGCGATTGTACGTATGAAACGGCAGGCTTATGAGCATGGTTATAATCAAGTCTACGGCATAAGGATCGAAACGTCGGCGGTAGATGGCGGTGGCGTGGAAGTGCTTGCTTATGGGACGGCGGTATCTAGCATAGGCAACCCAAATGTACCACCAAGACTGTCAGCTCATCTTTGACACCCCCTAACACCCCACATCATCAACACGCCTTCTAACCACCCCCGTGTGCGTTAGCACAATTCTATAAGACAACTCATCAGACACCGAACAATATTTAATGTGCCCAAAATGCCCACGTGGACTGGCACTGGCACCAAAGTATTTAACATGATGTCTGGATGCCGACACTCTCATGTCAATTCTGCCATGCTTTAAGTTAAGATCATACTCTTTAATCAGCTCACCATCATCAAGGCGAGCATTACCATCTAAATCCCTAAACACGATAATCTTTACCCCTGCCTGTCTATGACAGCGATTTGATTCATCAGCAGGACACATGATGATATTTTGCTTGGTGATGTGACTTTGACTGCGGGCTTCTTTTAATGCATCGGTAATGACAGATGCAACATTGTTTGCTTCCATTCCCCGTAAAGCCCGCATCACACTAGGATAAGCAATCATACAAATCACACCCATCACAATAACCACCACCATCAATTCAATCAACGTAAATGCTCTTTGCCCACCCATAACCATCAACTCCATAAAAACCCATCCATCTATCATCATTTATGAACCCACCCCAACTCAACCAAAACCCCCCACATCTTCCAATGTAGGGGGGCTTTAAATAAGGTGCTGACGATGACCTACTCTCACATGGGCGAACCACACTACCATCGGCGCTAAGACGTTTCACTTCTGAGTTCGGGAAGGGATCAGGTGGTTCCATCTTGCTATTGTCGTCAGCGTAAAAGGATTAACAACGCTGTTTATGAGTCTGTTGTTTTGTTTTTACTTTAAATTTTAATTTTTTAAAGTTTTAACTTTTTAAGTTAAGTTATTCAAGATTGATTCAAGCTTGTTAGGTAAAATCTTTAAACTTACTTATACAGCACATGAAGTAGTTTTAAACCACTTGGGTGTTGTATGGTCAAGCCAAACGAGCAATTAGTATTGGTTAGCTACACACATCGCTGTGCTTCCACACCCAACCTATCAACGTCGTAGTCTACAACGGCTCTTTAGGGAAATCTTATCTTGAGGTGGGCTTCCCGCTTAGATGCTTTCAGCGGTTATCCCATCCGAACGTAGCTACCCGGCGATGCTTCTGGCGAAACAACCGGAACACCAGAGGTTCGTCCACTCTGGTCCTCTCGTACTAGGAGCAGATCCTCTCAAATTTCCAACGCCCACGGTAGATAGGGACCGAACTGTCTCACGACGTTCTAAACCCAGCTCGCGTACCTCTTTAAATGGCGAACAGCCATACCCTTGGGACCTGCTTCAGCCCCAGGATGAGATGAGCCGACATCGAGGTGCCAAACACCGCCGTCGATATGAACTCTTGGGCGGTATCAGCCTGTTATCCCCAGAGTACCTTTTATCCGTTGAGCGATGGCCCTTCCATACAGAACCACCGGATCACTAAGACCTACTTTCGTACCTGCTCGACTTGTGGGTCTCGCAGTTAAGCGCGCTTTTGCCTTTATACTCTTTGAACGATTTCCGACCGTTCTGAGCGCACCTTCGTACTCCTCCGTTACTCTTTAGGAGGAGACCGCCCCAGTCAAACTACCCACCATACATTGTCCTTGATACTGTTATATCTAAGTTAGAACCCCAACATAACCAGGGTGGTATTTCAAGGTTGGCTCCATGGCAACTGGCGTCGCCACTTCAAAGCCTCCCACCTATCCTACACAAGTTAGGTCAAAGTTCAATGTAAAGCTGTAGTAAAGGTTCACGGGGTCTTTCCGTCTAGCCGCGGGTACACAGCATCTTCACTGCGATTTCGATTTCACTGAGTCTCTGCTGGAGACAGCGCTGCCATCATTATGCCATTCGTGCAGGTCGGAACTTACCCGACAAGGAATTTCGCTACCTTAGGACCGTTATAGTTACGGCCGCCGTTTACTGGGGCTTCGATCAAGAGCTTCGCTTACGCTAACCCCATCAATTAACCTTCCAGCACCGGGCAGGCATCACACCCTATACGTCCACTTTCGTGTTTGCAGAGTGCTGTGTTTTTAATAAACAGTTGCAGCAGCCTGGTATCTGCGACTGCCAACAGCTCAGGAAGCAAGTTCCATCACCATCGGCAGCGTACCTTCTCCCGAAGTTACGGTACCATTTTGCCTAGTTCCTTCAGCAGAGTTCTCTCAAGCGCCTTGGTATTCTCTACCTGACCACCTGTGTCGGTTTCGGGTACGATTTCTTTATGACTATCGCTTAGAAGCTTTTCCTGGAAGCAGGGTATTTGCCACTTCGCCAGTAAACTGGCTTGCTATCAGATCTCATTAATAGTCTGGCGGATTTGCCTACCAAACCTAACTACATCCTTCCACCTGGACAACCAACGCCAGGCTGACATAACCTTCTCCGTCCCTCCATCGCATCATAAACAAGTATCGGAATATTAACCGATTTCCCATCGACTACGCCTTTCGGCCTCGCCTTAGGGGTCGACTCACCCAGCCCCGATTAACGTTGGACTGGAACCCTTGGTCTTCCGGCGAACGGGCTTTTCACCCGTTTTGTCGTTACTCACGTCAGCATTCGCTCTTGTGATACCTCCAGCATACCTTACGATACACCTTCACAGGCTTACACAACGCTCCCCTACCACTTAATTGAAACAATTAAATCCGCAGCTTCGGCTCCTAGTTTGAGCCCCGTTACATCTTCCGCGCAGGCCGACTCGACTAGTGAGCTATTACGCTTTCTTTAAAGGGTGGCTGCTTCTAAGCCAACCTCCTAGCTGTCTGTGCCTTCCCACATCGTTTCCCACTTAACTAGGAATTTGGGGCCTTAGCTGGCGGTCTGGGTTGTTTCCCTCTTGACGACGGACGTTAGCACCCGCCGTCTGTCTCCCGGATATTACTCATCGGTATTCGGAGTTTGCATCGGTTTGGTAAGTCGGGATGACCCCCTAGCCGAAACAGTGCTCTACCCCCAATGGTATTCGTCCGAGGCGCTACCTAAATAGCTTTCGGGGAGAACCAGCTATCACCGAGTTTGATTAGCCTTTCACCCCTATCCACAAGTCATCCCCTGGCTTTTCAACGACAGTGGGTTCGGTCCTCCGGTGCCTGTTACGGCACTTTCAACCTGCTCATGGATAGATCACTCGGTTTCGGGTCTATACCCTGCAACTAATTCGCCCTATTAAGACTCGGTTTCCCTACGGCTCCCCTAAACGGTTAACCTTGCTACAGAATATAAGTCGCTGACCCATTATACAAAAGGTACGCCGTCACCCGACCACTTAATCGTTCTGATTGTCAAATTGTGATTTGACACGATTCATCAAGAAAGTTCTCATACGACCATTATTTTTTATGGTTCGTTCTCGCTTTCTTGCTACTTGTTCGTTAATGTAGGCTTCACAATAAACAATACGCCATGTTCTTGCTCTGGTTGAGTAAGTTGTGCCATTGTTATGGTCATCAATTCTTTGTTTTAAATTGGTGGTAAAACCAACATAAAACTCATCATGATTATCCACGTTTTGTATGACATAGACGTAGTAAAAATTCATTGTTATCCTCAAAACGATTAAGTGGTCGGGCTCCGACTGCTTGTATGCACACGGTTTCAGGTTCTATTTCACTCCCCTAACAGGGGTTCTTTTCGCCTTTCCCTCACGGTACTGGTTCACTATCGGTCAGTCAGGAGTATTTAGCCTTGGAGGATGGTCCCCCCCATCTTCAGACAAGATTTCACGTGTCTCGCCCTACTTAATATGTCTCATAAACAGTTTCGCATACAGGACTATCACCTACTATGGTTGGCTTTCCCACGCCATTTTGCTACTGTAAATTCGATCGGCTCCTCCCCGTTCGCTCGCCGCTACTTGGGGAATCTCAATTGATGTCTTTTCCTCGGGATACTGAGATGTTTCACTTCTCCCGGTTTGCCTTACACAGTAAACTGTGTAATAGCCAACTTATGTTGGCTGGGTTTCCCCATTCAGAAATCGCCGGGTCACAGGATATTGCCACCTCACCGACGCTTATCGCAGGCTATCACGTCTTTCATCGCCTCTGACTGCCAAGGCATCCACCATGTGCACTTCATTACTTGACCATACAACCCCAAGTAGTCTTGGTGTCATAAGGGTAATGTGTAACGATTCACCTATGTTTACGCTTGATTCAGTTCTCTTTACTTTATCCGATCATCATCAATACTAAAAGTTTTAACTTTATATGCTTGATGTGGAGTATGATCGGAATGGTTAATTATTTGTTGGAATTAAATAATTAACCCAGACTCATAGTTACGTTGTTAAATAATGTAATTAACTTCATCAGTTAATTGTAAGTTATCTACATAAAGTAGAAGTAAGAAATCTAATTTACTGGTGTTTAATTTGATTGCTTAGTTCTAATTTATTGTAAGTGGTGGAGTTAAGGAGAGTCGAACTCCTGACCTCCTGCGTGCAAGGCAGGCGCTCTACCAACTGAGCTATAACCCCATAAATGGTGGGTCTAATAAGACTTGAACTTATGACCCCCGCCTTATCAAGGCGGTGCTCTAACCAACTGAGCTATAGACCCAATTTAACTTACTTTACTAAGAACAACTTGTTGTGAATTCTTGCCAATCAGATAATCTCGTTAAGGAGGTGATCCAGCCGCAGGTTCCCCTACGGCTACCTTGTTACGACTTCACCCCAGTCATCGACCCCACCGTGGTGATCGCCCTCTTGCGTTAGGCTAACCACTTCTGGTGAGATCAACTCCCATGGTGTGACGGGCGGTGTGTACAAGGCCCGGGAACGTATTCACCGCAGCATTCTGATCTGCGATTACTAGCGATTCCGACTTCATGGAGTCGAGTTGCAGACTCCAATCCGGACTACGATTGGCTTTTTGAGATTAGCATCACATCGCTGTGTAGCAAC